>NZ_JBBMQN010000003.1:0-652846 GCF_038900065.1 Roseibium sp. AS2 | reverse complement strand
AACGAAAACAAATCAAAAGACCGCACGGAGAAAGCCCCAGGGCTGTCTCACGTTCAAATGCCGAGGTGCAACAAAGCGAACGGAAAAACGGGGACCTGAAAGTCCAGCGAAAGACCAGAGCCAAAGCGCGAAAATCTCAAGTCCTGATCACGGGTCGGATCCCGGTGAAAATCGGCAGCAGGTCCATTCGCTATTCTGAAGGGCTGACAGCAGCGGGTATCGAGCCGTCTGTCGAAAGCGTTGGCGTCAGTTACGACAATGCACTCGCCGAAACGATCGACGGTTTTTACAAGGCCGAGGTCATCCATCGGCCGGGACACTATCGAAACTTCGAAGCCGTGGCGTTCGCCAGGCTGGAATGGATCGACTGGTACATGAACCGCCGACGACGTCCGGAGCCTATCGGCACCCTACCGCAAACCGAGGCTGAAGAACGAGACTACGCCATGCTGGATCAGGCGGCCATGGCCGCAAAAGTTAAACCAAACGGTCTCCGGGAAACCCGGTGCGGTTCACCTTCCGTTGCTTGTGGGAATGACGTGTACCTTTGATGTCTCGATAACATGCTCAGACATAGCTTTCCTCGCCTCGAATCGGTTGTTGCCAGGCCCACGGACGCGCGATGCCGATTTAGGATCACTTGCTCTGTGATCTGGACCGAATACGCAAGAAACAGACTCGTCGGCAGTGAGTTGAGGTCAACCATTTCCTGGATTGGTCGGACCTCAATCCTCCCCCAAAACGACTTCCGGCATCATCCGCGAATAAACTGAACGAAGATGTTGCTGCATCATCTGCATGGCCAGTTCTCCGTTTCTGGCCGTGATTGCGCGCACAATCGCATCGTGTTCGACAAAGCTGGTATAGCCGGGTCCGGGCTTGCGGGTATCGCGCGGTTGGCCCCAGACAATCGAGCGGCGTACCGAGTTCAACGTTTCGAAAAAATACAGGTAAAGCTGATTGCGTGTGCCGCGTGCGATCACGTGGTGCAGCTTGTTGTCCCAGGCTTCGTAAGCGCGCCAATCCTTTGCTTCGCAGCACTTCTCGGCGCATATTTTCATTTGTTCACAGTCGGATTTGCTCGCGTTTTTGGCCGCAAGCCGCGCCAGTTCCGGCTCAATGCTGTATCGGACCGTGATCACCTGTTCGGGCTTTATCTGGTCACGAAGGTAGGTAACATCCTGAAGGTTCAGGACGGGCCGCGAGCCAACAAATGTGCCGCGTCCGACATGCCGCCAGATCAACCCTTGCGCCTCCAGATCGGCAAGGGCCTTGCGCAGTTGGTTGCGTGTCGTGTCCAGACGTTTGCACAGTTCGCGCTCGGGCAAGATGCGGTCATTCAACCGATATCCGGCACTGTCGATCAGGTCACGCAGTCTTTGTGATACCGCGGTTGTCTCATTCATATCGCCACCCAATTTACTGATTGGTTGATTGAATTACAGCGAGAGTCAATCAACTCTTATCGGCAAGGTTAGCAAGAGATCGCAGGATATCGCGACACTCTGCTGCAAAAAAGACAGTGTCGGGAGGAAAATATCGTGCGACTAGCCACAGTGTCAGCGGGTGGAGAGCAAATGTGTGCGGCCGTTCTGAATGACGACCGCCTATTGAGCCTGTCCAAAGCCGCGCAGCATCTGACGGGAGCTGCCGCCGAGGCATTGAAGGCAAATTCAATGCTCCTTCTGATTGGCGGACCGCCAGAGACGCTCGATGTCGCTCGCAGTCTTGTGGCAGACGCCGAAGCCGGTGCTCTTGATACGGCAATTTTGACCGAAGGAGCAGAGTTGCTGGCGCCAATTCCGGTCATTCGCAAGAATGTTCTTTGTGTCGGGCGCAACTACACGGAACACATCGCCGAGGGGGACCGGGCACAAAAGCAAAAGGTCGGCGTAACCGAATATCCGGTTTTCTTCACCAAACCACCGACGTCCATCGTGGGCCCGGGGGGCGATGTGCTGACGTTTCCGAGCGTCTCAAAACAGACTGACTACGAAGTTGAACTGGCTGTGATTATCGGCACGCCGGGGCGCAATATCGCCAGGGCGGACGCAATGAAACACGTCTTCGGCTACACCATTTTGAATGACATCTCCGCCCGCGACGTCCAGCGCCGCCATGGCGGGCAGAATTTCAAGGGAAAGGCCTTTGACGGCTCGTGCCCCATGGGCCCCTGGATCGTGACCGCGGACGCTATCGAAGATCCTCATGCATTGCCGATTTCACTCACGGTGAATGGTGAGACCCGGCAGGACGGCAATACCGCGGACATGATTTTCGATATCGAGACACTCATCGCCTCGTTGTCGGAGGGGATGACTTTGGAGCCCGGTGACATCATCGCGACCGGCACGCCGTCGGGCGTGGGATACGCCATGGACCCACCAAGTTTCCTAAAAGATGGCGATACCGTCACTTGTAAAATTTCAGGGATCGGCACGCTCACGAACTCGGTGCGCGCCGTATAAGCGATCTTCCGAAGACGCCGATAGGACGAGGGGGATTGGAAAGAACGCGAAGGGAGGACTAAGCGTTATGATGAATCGTAGAACATTTACGTCGTTGCTGTCGGCGGTGCCGGTAGCGGGACTGCTAGGAAAAGGTGCCTTTGCGCAAAGCCTGCGCGAAATCACTTTCGTGCAGCCGAGCCCGTCTGCCATCAACTCATTTCCGGTCTTCGTCGCCATCGGCGAAGGTTATTTTGAAGACGAAGGCCTGAACGTTACGGTCGAAGCCATCAACGGTTCGGGTGCGGTTTTGCAGGCATTGTCGGCAGGGCAAGCGCACTTTGGCCGTCCGGGCCCCGGCCCGATGATCGCAGCGCGCTCGCGCGGCGTGAACGCCGTGCATATCTACAACGTGGCTGCACGGAGCAACTTTGGAATCGCGGTCCAGGAAGGATCCGACTACCAGTCGATCGAGGACCTGCGCGGCAAAGTTATCGGGACCGGTACAGCGGACGGTGCCGAGGTGGGCTTTGCCCGCAACGTGCTGTCGAGTGCCGGAATGGTCGAAGGCACCGACTTTGAGTTCCTCACTGTCGGTGACGGCGGCCCGGCAACCGCGGCGTTCCTGAACGGCGAGATTGACGCCTACTCTGCGTCCACCGCAGATACCGCCGTTCTCAACCAGCGCGGCATGAAGGTGCGTGACATCACGCCCGCCGAGTTCGGCCGCTTCTTCGGCAACGGTATTGCCACCATGGCCGATACGATCGCAAACGACCGTGAGCTTGTCGAAGGTTGGAGCCGGGCCTTTGCCAAGGGCCATGCCTTTGCACTTGACGATGCCAATCGCGATGCTGTCCTTGCCCACCTTGCTGCAGGCAACCCGCAGGAAGGTGAAGACAAGGAGTTCCAGGCGGCACTGTTCGACGCGGTACGCTCCAAGACGATTGCTGGTGGCGACAGCCCGCATCTCGGCTGGTATCCGGCGCAAGTCTGGGAAGAGTGGCAGGATGCTCTTGTCGCTGGCAATGAAATCTCAGGTCCTCTCGACGATCTGAGCGCGGTTTGGACCAATGAGTTCGCTGAACTCGGAAATTCGGCTGTCGGCAAATGAACGCCCCATTGGCATATGAATACTCCGGCGCATCATCTGATGCGCCGGTTTACGAGTTGACCAACGTCAGTAAAACCTATGCACGCAATTCGGTGGTCGCGCTGGAGAACGTGGATCTCACCTTGCGCCACGGGAGCTTCACGTCGATCATCGGATCAAGCGGTTGCGGGAAATCGACCCTGTTGAAGATCATGGCAGGTCTCATTCCTCCCACAAAAGGCCGTGTGGTCCTTCAGGACAAGCCTGTTACCGGCCCGCGGCGGGACATCGGAATGATGTTCCAGCAGGCCACGCTCTTCCCATGGAAGACTGCGGTTGAAAACATCGTGCTGCCGATCGAGATACGGGATGGAAAAGCGGCTGCCAAGAAAGCGAAGAAAAAGGCGCATGACCTTCTCGACATGGTCGGGCTGAAGGGGTTTGAGAACGTTTATCCCAACGAATTGTCTGGCGGCATGGCGCAGCGCGCCTCTATTTGCCGGATGCTGATTACTGAACCGGCGGTTCTGCTTCTGGACGAGCCGTTCAGCGCGCTCGACGAGCTGTCTCGCGACATGATGAATATGGAATTGCAAAGAATTTGCCGTGAGCAGGACGCGACGGCCTTTCTGGTCACCCATTCCATTCAAGAAGCGGTCATCCTGTCGGACGAGATCGTCGTGATGAAACCACGTCCTGGCCGAATTGCGGAGATCGTCAAGGTTGATCTGCCCCGGCCGCGCACGCTTGACTTGATGACGACACCGAGATTTGGCGAAATCGTGGATCACATTCGCAGCATGTTGGACAAGGGAGAAGGCATGTGACTGATGCGCCGATCAATCAGCAACCAGAAGCCGGGGCTGCGGACGATACCGTCTGGGTTCAGGAAGTTGCTTTCATCGATTCCATACCCCGCTGGATCGCCATGACATTTGTGTTCGTGGTTTTCATCGGCACATGGGATGTGGTGACGCGTCTCGAGCTCGTTTCGCCGATCATTTTGCCCACGCCGTGGGAAACCTTCGACGATATGATTTTTGTTGGAAGCAATCTTTTTAGCGGCGGCTATATGCTTGGCTCTCTTTGGATCACGATCCAGGAGGTTCTCTACGGCTTCGCGCTTGCCATCGCCATCGGCTTCTCGCTTGGCGTCCTCGTCGGCGAAACAGTGTTCGGGGAAAAAGCTGTCATGCCCTACCTGGTGGCCATCGACACCATGCCGAAGGTCGCCTTTGCGCCCCTCTTTGTGGCCTGGCTGGGCTTTGGCATCGAATCCAAAGTGTCGCTGGCGGCGTTTATCGCCACCTTCCCGATCGTGGTTGGAACGGCAGCGGGCCTTCACTCTGCTGATGAAAATGCCCGCATGCTCTTCAAGACCATGGGCGCGAGCCGGATGCAGACATTGATCAAGATGAAGCTTCCAACCGGGCTTCCGCAGATCTTCACAGGGCTCAAGATCGGCGCCGTTGGCGTGATGGCTGGCGCGATCACGGGCGAATTCCTGGGCGGCGGCAAAGGTTTTGGCGAACTGATCCGGGTCGCTGCATCCCAGCTCAATACGCCGCGCGTGTTCTCCTTGATCCTGTATCTGAGCCTCGTCGGGCTGGCGCTGTACCTGATCGTGCAATGGACGCAGCGCAAGGTCGTCTTCTGGCAGAAGGAATCCGTAGGTGCACACGATCACTGAAGCATCCACCATACCGGTGCATACCCTGCGCGATTTCGTTTCGGCGGCGCTGCAGTCGAAGGGCGTCCCGCATGATGATGCCGTCAAAGTCGCCACACTCATGGTAGAGGCGGACATCTTCGGGTATGGCACACACGGTGTTTTTCGCCTGCGGCAGTATCTGGCGCGTCTGGACGGGGGCGGCTGCAACCCGACCCCGTCGGTGACCGTGGCGCATGAAACAATTGCCACGGGGGTGATCGACGGGGACGACGGACTTGGTCATCTTGCAATGTCCACGGCGCGTGATCTGGCCATCGAAAAGGCACGCGCTGCCGGTATCGGCTGGGTTGGCGTTCGCCGCGGCAATCATGCCGGGCCCCTGGCGCTCTATGTGAGGCCACAAGCCGAGGCTGGTCTGCTTGGCATGGCGGCGGCAGTCGGAAGCGCGAACCACGTTCCTCCGTACGGGGGAACCGACCTTCTTCTTGGCACCAACCCGATTGCGTTTTCGGCGCCTGCCGCCGGTGCCGATCCCTTCGTATTCGACATGGCCACCACCGTTGCAGCGATGGGAAAGATCAAGACGCTTCTGCAACAGGGCAAGGAGATGCCGGAAGGCTGGATGGTTGGGCGGGACGGTAAACCGCTTACGGATCCAACCCGGAAATCGGAGGGCTTCCTCCTGCCGATCGGCGGCGCGAAAGGGTTCGGCCTGTCGGTTGCAATCGGGCTAATGGCAGGTGTCCTCAACGGGGCTGCCTTCGGATCAGACGTCGTCGATTTCACGAACGACACGACCTCTTCCACAAATACCGGAATGTTTGTCATGGCACTTGATCCTGTCGCCTTTGGAATTGGGGACGATTTTGCGAGCACCGCCAGCCGGGTCTTTGACGAGATGCGTGCCTCGGAGCCGCTTCCGGGTCATGATCCCGTGCGTTTGCCGGGTGACGGCAAGACCGCGGCAGCTGATGCGCGCCGGACCAACGGCCTTGCCCTGAACCCCGCTCTGCGGCGCGACCTGAATGTGCTTGCTGCTGATTGCGGGTTGCCAGCTCCGTTTCCGGATGAACGCGCAAAAGGCTGAGAATGCGTTTGTTCGGAGCGCTTCCGCGTGAGAAGCGATGCCGGCGATGTCATTCTGACAGCGGCAAGTCAAAGGCACACTGAGACCAGTGAGCCTTAAACGGCTTCAACGTCGGGTGCGTTCTGCAACCAGCGCAGCACCGAAGTTTGCTTGTTTTTCATGTGAACAAACAAGATTGACGCCAGCTTCTTGCCATCGCGCGCTTCCAGCGTTCGAATGATTTCATTGTGTTCGTCCACGGCTTCGCGCCAGCGCTCGTCAGACATATTGGCCGCATATCGTGCGCGCAGCATACGTGCTGACAAAGCCATGCTGGAGTTGGCCAGGGTCTCGTTTCTTGCCGCAGAAAGTATGCCTAGATGGATTTCCTGGTTCAACTTGAAATACGCGGCCAAGTCCTTGTCACGATAGCTTTGTATCATTGCGTCGTGAAGTGAGCGGATCTTGGTGATTTCCTCATCAGAGATCTTTTCGCAGGCCAACTCCCCCGACAGGCCCTCAAGAACGGCGAGCACCGGAAACACCTCTTCGACCTCTTCCATTGTGACGGCGGTGACCCATGCTCCGCGATTTGGTTCCAATCGGACCAACCCCTCTGCGGCCAAAACCTTCAACGCTTCGCGCAATGGGGTCCGTGATACACTGAATTGTTCGCAAAGGGCCTTTTCCGGGACCTTTTTGCCCGCGGCCATCTGGCCTTCAATGATCAAAGGACGCAGACGCTCCACCAATTCAAGGTGAAGCGACCTTCGTTCGATTATCATGTTTGCGGATACATCAGTCATTTGCAGCGTTTACACTCGTTTCAGTGCCAAGTCGAGAAGTCGGGCTATGTGCATCGGATTGCAATCGGTGTTATCTGCGATCTGGTGGCGACAAGACGTGCCATCGGCCACGATGATTGCATCACTGGATGCGGCGCGCGCAGCCGGGAGAACGTCCAGTTCGGCCATCTTTATCGACGTGTCATATGTGTCCACACCGTAGCCGAATGCGCCTGCCATGCCACAGCAGCTGCTTTCGATCTTGGTAACATTGGTGTCCGGCAAGAGGGCCAGCGTTCGTTCGATTGCCGGCATGACCCCCATTGCTTTCTGGTGGCAGTGCCCGTGCAACTTGACCTCAGGCGTCGGAGACTGAAGGCGCGAAACGAACTGCGGATTGTCCCTCTGATCGGCAATGAACTCCTCGAACATCAGGGCCAGTCTGGCGATCTTTGCACTGTCTTCTCCGGGCAACAACACCGGTATCTCGTCGCGAAGGGTCAGCAGGCAGCTTGGTTCCAAGCCGATGATGGGAATGCCAAGTTCTGCATAAGGCAAAAGAGCATCGACCAGCCGTTTGGCCTCTTGCCGCGCTTGGTCAACCAGTCCGACCGACAGAAACGTACGGCCACAACACAATGGACGGCTAGTGTCTGCAGGTTTCACCACATCAACCGAAACGCCGGCCGCGTTCAAAACCCTGACTGCCGCGCGCAGGTTTTCAGGCTCGAAATAGCGGTTGAAACTGTCCACAAACAGAGCGGCGTCCGGCGTTGAGGTCGCGCTGACCTCGGTGTCCTTGAACGGATTGGCGACCCAATTGGGCAAGGGGCGTTTTGCGGTGAAACCCGTCAATCGTTCTGTTGCTTTGGCCAAACCGGGCACCTTGTCCCGCAGGTTCAGCAGAAAAGGCAATTTTGCCGCCCAGGGCGCGTATCGCGGCAGATAGCCGACAAGCCGATCATGAATGCTCAGGCCGTGCTTTTTGGCGCGCGCAGAGAGCACCTCAATCTTCATCCGCGCCATATCCACGCCTGTCGGGCACTCGCGCTTGCAGCCCTTGCAGGACACGCAAAGCTTCATCGCATCCGCCATCTCTTCGGACACCAGTGCGTCAGGCCCAAGCTGTCCGGATATCGCAAGACGGAGGGTGTTGGCGCGACCGCGGGTCAGGTCTCGTTCCTTGCGCGTTACCCGAAACGAGGGACACATGACGCCCCCCTTCAGTTTGCGGCAGGCTCCATTGTTGTTGCACATTTCAACGGCGCCCTGAAATCCGCCATCTTTTCCGGACCACTCGGACCAATCCAGTTCGGTTTTCAGGTGTGAGGTCTGATAGTCCGGTCCATAGCGGAAAAGGCTACGGTCATCCATCTTCGGCGCATTGACGATTTTGCCTGGGTTGAACACGCCGGTCGGATCGAAACGATCCTTGACCTCCTTAAAGGTCGCGACCATCCGGGAGCCAAACATCTTTTCATGAAATTCCGAGCGGACGATGCCGTCACCATGTTCGCCTGAATGCGACCCCTTGTAGCGGGCGACAAGGTCAAAACATTCCTCGGCAATCGCGCGCATTGTGGCGACGTCATTGTCCAGCTTCAGGTTCAACACCGGGCGCACATGCAGACATCCGACCGACGCATGTGCGTACCAGGTGCCTGTGGTGCCGTGGCGTTCAAAAATCTCCGTAAGCCCGGCCGTGTAGGCGGCAAGGTCAGGCAGTTCGACCGCACAATCCTCGACAAACGACACGGGCTTCCCGGCGCTCTTCATGGACATCATTATGTTGAGGCCGGATTTGCGCAGTTCAGCGATCTGTCCCTGCAGGTCTGCATCCGTCACCGCGGTGACACCGCCCCAGGCCTTGCCGGTTCCGGTCCAGGAAAACCCGAGATCGCCCATCATCCGGTCGAGGTCTTTTAACTTTTGTGCCCCGTTGGCTTGCGTGAATTCCACCAGCAGCAAAGCCTCGGGCGTGCCTGTCACAAAATTTTCGATTGTCCTGGCAAAAAGCGGAATGTCCCGGGCCAGCGCGATCATCGTATGATCGACCAACTCAACGCCCTTGGGGTCAAGCGTCACCAGATGTTGTGCGGCATCCATTGCCTGATGGAAGGTCGAGAAGTGACACACGCCCAGGGCTTTGCCGTCCTGAAGCGGGGAGAGTTTCAGCTCGATCGCGGTTGTGTAGGCAAGCGTACCTTCCGAACCGACAAGAAGATGCGCCAGGTTCTGGGCGTTCGATCCAGAAGTCAGTGCGTCGATGTTGTAGCCACCCACGCGTCGCATGACATTGGGGAACCGGGCGGCGATTTCAGCCGTTTCTCTTTGGCCGATCGCAGCAAGATCCCTGGAGAGCGCGTTGTAGCCCGCGTTCTGGTCGGTAAGACCCGTTCCAAATCGGTGTTTGCTGCCATCGGCCAAAATCGCGTCGATCGACAGCACATTGTCCCGCATCATGCCGTATCGAATGGATTTCCCGCCGCAGGAGTTGTTCCCCGTCATCCCGCCAATGGTCGCGCGCGAAGCAGTTGAGACATCGACCGGGAACCAAAGCCCATGCGGTTTGAGCACCCGATTCAGTTCATCGAGCACGATGCCCGGGCGCACGACGCAGCGCCTGTTGGCGACATCAAGTTCGAGTATTTCGTTGAAATACTGAGTATTATCCAAAACCAGCGCTTCGTTGACGGTCTGGCCACACTGCGATGTACCCCCGCCGCGTGCCAGGATCGGCACACCTTGATCGCGTGCGCAGTCAATCGCCGCCAATATGTCGTCTTCTGATTTGGGTGCCAGCACGCCCACAGGCATCATCTGATAAATCGATGCGTCCGTTGCGTAGCGACCGCGCGAAAACGGATCGAACATCAGATCGCCCGACACTCTTTTGGAAAGCTCACGAGCAATATCGTTCAACGGTGGCGTCCTTGATCTGAAAAATCTTAAATTGAATTATGAATTAAAAATTGTATATTCACAACTTCAATGTCATTCTGTGATGCAAGTTGAAACGCAGGTCCCACAAGGTTCGATTTATGAGACAAGCTGGTCGTCATTTTCTGCAAATTCCCGGCCCGAGTTCGGTCCCGGATCGCATATTGCGCGCGATCTCCGGTCAAGTGATCGACCACAGGGGGCCAGCGTTCGCCAAAGTCGGTACACAGTCCCTGGAAGGGATCAAAACCATCTTCAAGACCGAACAGAACGTCGTGATCTATCCTTCGTCAGGGACCGGCGGATGGGAGGCAGCGCTTGTCAATGTGTTGTCGCCGGGCGACCGGGTGCTGATGTTTGAAACCGGACATTTTGCGACGTTGTGGAAAAAGATCGCCGAGAAACTTGGCTTGAAGCCCGAGTTCATTGAAGGCGATTGGCGCGGCGGTGCAGATCCGGACCAGATCGAGGCGTATCTGGCTGAAGACAGAAATCACGAGATCAAGGCCGTTTGCGTTGTTCACAACGAGACATCGACAGGATCCGTCTCGCCGATTGCTGCCGTCCGCAAGGCCATCGACAACGCCGGACATCCTGCGTTGTTCATGGTCGACACAATTTCGGGTCTCGCGTCGCTGGACTACCAGCACGACGAATGGGGCGTTGATGTCACCGTGTCCGGATCGCAAAAAGGGCTGATGTTGCCGCCGGGCCTTTCGTTCAACGCGATAAGTGCCAAGGCCATGGCGGCGAACGCGTCGGCCACGTTACAGCGATCATATTGGGATTGGGCGGACATGGTCGGTCCGAACAAAACAGGATACTTCCCGTATACGCCCGCCACGAACCTTCTTTACGGACTGAATGTCGCCATTGACATGTTGCACGAAGAAGGGCTGGAAAATGTCTTTGCCCGACATGCACGTCACGGGGCAGCTGCACGCGCTGCTGTTCGCGCCTGGGGCCTGGAAGTTCTTTGCAACAAGCAGGGGCAGGAAAGTGGCGTGCTGACGGCTGTTATGGTTCCGGAAGGCTATAGCGCGGATGGGTTCCGGGCAACGACCTTGGAACATTACGATATTTCTTTGGGTAACGGCCTGTCGAAGGTTGCCGATAAAGTGTTTCGCATTGGCCATCTCGGTGACTTCAACGACCTCATGTTGGTCGCAACACTGGCAGGCGTTGAAATGGGTCTGGCAAAGGCCAAAATTCCCCACAACGATGGGGGAGTCGGAGCTGCGATGGCGTTGCTGGAGGGCACGCAGATCGCGGCAGAGTGACGAAAGCAGTCACATTTCCTAGGGAGGAATCACTCATGACCATCAAAGCAATTCTTATTGCCGCATCCGCTGCGATTGGCGGAACAAGCGGTGCCTTCGCCGCCGACATCACGCTGAAGTTTGGCCATGTCGGCAATCCTGGTTCGCTGTTTGAAGCAAGCGTCGACAATTTCGCGGAATGTGTGAATTCGTCGATGGGCGGCAAAGTCGAGGTGCAGACCTTCGGCTCTTCTCAGTTGGGCAAGGACAAGGAGCTCTTGCAAAGGCTCAAGCTGGAGCAGATCGACTTCGCGCTTCCGTCATCCGTTATGTCTTCCGTCGATGATGCGTTCGGCGTTTTCGAGATGCCCTACATCATCCGTGACCGCGACCACATGCGCCGTGTCCAAGACGCGATGATGGACAAGTTTCAGGCGGCTGCAAACGGTGGCGGATTTCACATCGTTGGCCTGGCCGAGAACGGCTTCCGCCACATCACCAACAACACGCGGCCAATCAATGTGCCGAGTGACCTCGAAGGCATCAAACTTCGCACGCCCAATGGCGTGTGGCGGGTCAAGATGTTCTCGGAATACGGCGCAAACCCGACCCCAATGGCCTTCTCGGACGTGTTTACCGCGTTGCAAACCGGCGTGATGGACGGCCAGGAAAACCCCTATGCGCAGATCGCATCCGCGAAGTTCCAGGAAGTCCAGAAGTACCTGTCAATTACTGGGCATGTCTACACACCTGCCTATATCCTCGCTTCGCAGAAGGGGTTCGCGAAGCTGCCGGAGGATGTCCAGGCCGGTCTGTCCGCCTGTGCGGCGTCCACGCAGGACTTCACCTACGAAAGAGCGGCCCAACTGGAAACCGAATTGCTGGAGGTCATCAAGGCTGCCGGTGTCGAGGTGAATGAGGCTGACAAGGATGCATTCGTCGAGGCCTCTGCGCCGATCTACAGTGCATTCGCCGCCGAAGTTGAAGGCGGGCAGGAAATGATTGACCTGGTTCTGGGCCTGGCGAACTCAAACTGACGCTTGTAACGGGCAGCGGGCAATCCGCTGCCCATTTGTTCCTGTGGCTATACAGATCCGCGTGAGCGCCCCTTTGGCTCCTGCAAGAAGACAAGGCCCGACGTGCACCAGCTTTCAAACTCACTCCTACCTCGGATTGTCACAACCCTCGGCAAAGTGCTGGAATGGATCACGATCTCGCTGATGGTGCTGCTGACCATCGTCGTGGTTTCGGCGGTGATTGCACGGATCTCGGGTCAGAGTTTCTCGTGGTACGATGAAGTTGCCGCGATCATGCTCGCCTGGATAACTTATTATGGCTCGGCGCTTGCGGCACTTCACCGTCGTCACATCGGGTTTGACACAGTGCTTCTGGCGATGCCGGTCAAGGCACGTCTGGCTGCCTTGCTGGTGGGCGAGGCAATCGTGTTGATCTTCTTTGTGCTGATGGCACGAGCCGGGCTTCAGGTTCTCGAAGTGCTCGCGGGTGACACGCTGATCTCGCTGACCTGGGTTCCGGTTCAATTCACCCAGTCGATTATTCCGATCGGCGCGATCCTGTTCATCCTGTGCCAGCTTCTCAGCTTGCCGAGTTACTGGGAAGCTACCGCTGACGGTGTTTCCCTGGAACACGCGGAGATCGAGGAAGAGGTTGAGGCTGAGATGGTCAAGAACAAGGATCGTACCTGATGCTGATTGCCGCGATCTTCTGCGCCCTGCTGGCGATGATTTGCATCAATGTGCCAATTGCAGTTTCGCTGGCCATGTGCGGCGTGATCGGACTCCTGGTGACCGAGGGCACAGGCAGTCTGGTCACTATTGCCCTGGACATGTATGACGGATCCACCAAGTTTTCATTGATCGCGATTCCGATGTTTGTATTGGCTGGTGCCATTATGAATGCAGGCGGGATCACGGATCGGCTGATCAATTTTGTGTCCGCGATCATCGGCTTCATCCGTGGCGGTCTGGCGATGGTCAACATTGGCGTGTCGCTGTTCTTTGCAGAGATCTCGGGATCGGCTGTGGCCGATGTCGCTGCAATGGGCTCGATCCTGATTCCACAAATGAAAAAGCGCGGGTACTCAAAGGAGTTTTCCGCCGCTGTCACGTCGTCCTCTGCCTCTCTGGCGATCATCATTCCGCCGTCGATCCCCATGATCCTTTATGCCGCCTCCGCGAACACCTCAGTCGAGCAATTGTTTGTGGCCGGCGTTGTGCCGGGACTCCTGGGTGCTGCCGGGTTGATGGGCGTCGCCTATGCTTTCGCCAAACGCTATGACTATCCGGTGGAAGAGGCATTCAACCTTCCGCGCGTCCGCGAGACTTTCAAGGACGCAATGCCGGCTTTTGCGTTGCCGGTAATCATTCTGGGCGGGATTTTCGGCGGATTTGTCACGGCAACAGAGGCCGCAGGCCTGGCCGTGCTTGCCGCACTTGTTGTCTCTGCCTGGTATCGCAACCTGAACTTGGGGCATTTGCGCCGCGCAATGCTTGACGGCGGCATTCAAACAGCCGTGGTCATGCTTTTGGTTGCCGCATCGGTTCTTATGGGCGGCTTCTTGACCCGCGCGCAGATCCCTCAGCAACTGGCTGAAGGCATTCTGTCTGTCACAACGCAGCAATGGGCGATCTTGCTGATCCTGAATTTCTTTTTCCTGATCATCGGGTTCTTTCTGCATTCGGCCGCCGCGATCATTCTGGTTGTCCCGATCGTGATCCCGCTGATCTCCGCCGCGGGCATTGATCCCGTGCATTTTGGTCTTGTCGTCACCCTGAACCTTGCAATTGGCCAACAGACACCGCCGGTCGCATCCGTTCTGATCACGTCCTGCTCGGTGGCGCGGGCGAATATCTGGGACGTGTCCAAGGTGAATATCTGGTTTGTCTTGGTCCTGTTGGCGGTGCTGATGCTCTGCACTTATGTGCCGGCGGTGCCGATGTTCCTCGTTGAGTATTTCTATCGATGACCGAAGACCTTACCCAACACCTGAGTGACGGTGTCTTGTGGGTGGCGTTCAACCGCCCGGAGACGCGCAACGCGCTGACATTTGCGATGTACGACGCGCTCGCAAATCTCTGCACGTCGCTGCCAACCAACGGATCGGTCCGGGCCATCGTCATTTCCGGCAAGGGCGGAAAGGCGTTCGCGGCCGGCACTGACATGAGCCAGTTCCGCGATTTCAAGACTGCGCAGGACGCGCTGGACTACGAAGCCCGCATCGCGCAAGCGCTGGACGACCTGGAGCGTTGTCCGGTACCGACGATCGCAGCGATCAATGGGGCGTGCACAGGCGGCGGCGCCGCGATTGCGGCGGCGTGTGATCTGCGTATCACCTCTGCCAGCCTCAAGTTCGGGTTTCCTATCGCACGCACCTTGGGGAACTGCCTTGCCAGCGATAACCTTGCCCGCCTGTCGGATCTGATGGGAGCAGGCCGCGTTCGCGAAATCATCTTCACTGCGCGGCTGATCCTGACTGAAGAAGCCCAGGCGATTGGCTTGGTGAGTGAGGTTCTGCCGGATGAGGAGGCGCTTATGGCTCGCGCCGGGGAACTGGCGCAACTGGTCGGCACCATGGCGCCCCTGACCTTGCGCTCCACAAAAGAGGCCATGCGGCGCCGGCGTGCCGCGATTAAGGTTGAAGACGACGACCTGATCGCGATGTGTTACACCAGCGATGATTTCCACATTGGCATCGAGTCATTCCTGAGCAAATCCAGACCGGAGTGGACCGGAAAATGACGGCCGCAACCGGGCCCTTGACCGGTATGAAGGTCGTCGAGCTTGCGCATATCATGGCAGGTCCGGTGTGTGGCCTGATGCTGGCGGACATGGGCGCGGATGTCATCAAGGTGGAAAAGCCACAAGGCGATGATTCTCGCCGGTTTGTCCCACCCCAGATTGAAGGCGAATCCGCCGCCTTCATGATGATGAACCGCAATAAGCGGGGAATAGCGCTGAACCTCAAGGACCCGTCGGCGCGAGACGTATTGCACAAGCTCCTTTCAGATGCGGATGTCGTGATAGAAAATTATCGCTTGGGCACAATGGAACGGCTGGGTCTTGGCTATGACGATCTGGCGGCAATCAACCCGCGCCTGATCTATTGCGAAATCTCCGGATTTGGACGTACTGGCCCGTACGCGGAACGCGGGGGTTTTGATCTGATTGCCCAGGGCATGGCCGGTCTGATGTCGATCACCGGCGAGGGACCGGGGCGTCCGCCGATCAAAGTGGCCGCACCGATTTCAGACATCAATGCCGGTATTCTGGCGGCCATGGGTGTGAGCGCGGCATACGCAAACGCGATGAAGACCGGCCGGGGTCAAAAAGTCGACACGTCGCTGTTTGAGGCTGCGATTGTGCAAACATACTGGCAATCGGCGATTGCTTTTTCCACCAGTGAAAATCCCCAGCCGCTTGGCTCCGCGCATCCGCTTAATGCGCCTTACCAGGCGTTCGCGACCAGCGACGGCTGGATCAATGTTGGTGCCGCGAACCAGCGCAACTGGCTCCGTTTGCTGGATGTCATTGATACACCTGAGCTTGATGCGGATCCGAGGTTTGCGTCGAACCTGGCGCGGATGCAAAACCTGCCCGCGCTCGTCGAAATCCTGAATGAAAAACTGCAGCGGGACACGACCGCCAACTGGTTGGCCAAGATGGAAGCGGCGGCGCTTCCAGCCGGTCCGGTGCTGGGCATTCTGGAGATGCACGAGGACCCTCAGGCGGTCGCGCGTGATATGATCGTGGAGACAAGTCACCTCATCGCGGGCGATGTCAAAACCATTGGACACCCGGTCAAATTCAGCAAAACACCTGCCAAAGTTGCCAGAGCCGCTCCGGTGTTGGGACAGCATAGCCGAGAGGTGTTGGAAAAGCTTGGGTATGATCAAGAAACTGTCGCAAGCCTGATAGAAAGCGGGGCCGTCATAGCGGCGTAGTCTGCCAATAGGCCAGGGTGAACACGCAGATCGGGGATCGGAATGAAACTTGCTTTAGATGCAGCGCAAAAAATTGTCTCGGCCGCATTGGACTGGCGGCGCGCCCATGAGATGAAACCCATCACAATCGCGGTTCTCGACAGCGGTGGATTCTTGATTGCGCTGGCCCGCGAAGATGGCACCAGCAATCTGCGTCCTGACATTGCGCAGGGCAAGGCGCGGGGGGCTATCGGTATGGGGCTTGGCTCGCGTGCCCTGTTTGAACGGGCAAAGTCACAGCCCTATTTTATTCAGGCAATGAACAGCATTGCCGAAGGATCGCTGGTGCCGGTTCCCGGTGGTGTTCTGATCAAAGAGGATGGCGAAGTCCTCGGGGCAGTTGGAATAACCGGTGACTCGTCCGACAATGACGAAACCTGCGCAATCGCAGCAATAGAGGCCGCCGGATTTACGGCAGACGGAGGCTAATCGACACCCGGCTGGCGCGGGAACGGTCACGCGGCCCCAACGTCCGGCCCTTGGCGTACTTGCCCGTGGGGTCGTGGATCTTGACATGTCCGGGCCCCATCAAGAAGGGCAAAGCCCGACGCAGAAGCGCAGAAAACCCAAATCCTGATCACGGGTCGGTTCCCGGTGAAAATCGGCCATGATGCCTTGTGCTCAGGTATTTGGCTTGATATGTTATCGATAACTTTTTGAGCCGCCCGGAATAGAGCATGACATTTTTTAAAGACATGAAATGTTTGACGCATCGAGGGGCGCTGGCGATGCTGGGCGCTGCAGTCGGCAAGGCCGAAGAGATCGGACAACCCCAGTGCATCGTCATCGTCGATGCAAGCGGTGAGGTGCTGGCAGAAGTCCGGATGACAGGCGCCAAGTTTCTGAGCAGGAAAAGCGCTTTGGCGAAAGCGCTGACGGCGTCTTCGACTGGTGCCGAAACGGCGCGTATCCCGGAAGAGGTGCGCGCCCTGATCGGGCTTGCCACGGATGGCTGCGTGACAGGGCTGCCGGGCGGATTGCCGATTGTTGTCGAGGGCTGCCTGGTCGGAGGGATCGGTGTTGGATCCGGAACAGGTGAGCAGGACAGGGACGTCGCCCTGGCCGGCCTGCGCGCAATCGGAGCGGACTGTTGAGGTCTCGTTGCTTGCAACCGGGCTGTAGGGCGCTGCTATGGCGCGCCGGCTTGCTGCCGCAGGTCACGGCCCCTGCGAATGGGTCAGGACGGAAACCAGGTTCCGGGCGGCAGGTCTGCGGCGCGGCTTGAAAATATCGATGCTGCGAGGAGACTGGCGGAGTGCGTGCGAGACCGTTGTGTTCCGGTTGGAAACCACGCGAGGGGAGACCTCCATCACTCCGCCAATTTCAGGTGGCCGGCGCTCAGGCGAATGCGATCTGTGCCTTGACCGCCTGGCTTCTGTCACCGGCAATCTCGAACGCCGCAACCGCGTCTTCCAGCGGGAAGGTCTGGGTGATGAAGGGTTTGACATTGATCAGGCCCTTCTGCATCAGGCTGACGGCCACAGGAAATTCCTCGTGAAACCGGAACGAGCCTTTCAGTGACAGTTCCTTTGCCGTGATCGCCATCATCGGCAGGGACATGTCGCCGCCGAGGCCAAGTTGCAGGATCGTGCCGCCCGGGCGCATGGACGAGATCCCCGCGGCAAGGGCGGGCGCTGCGCCGGAACATTCGTAAAGCACATCGAACGTGCCCTTGTGGGGCATGAACCTGTCCAGGCCACTCGGGTCGTCCGCCATGTTGAGCGCCAGGTCGGCCCCTGCCTCCCGGGCCTTTGCCAGTGTAAACTCACTGAGGTCGGTGGCGACGATCAGGTCCGCACCGGCCCTGCGCGCGGCCAGAATGCACAGAATTCCGATCGGTCCGCAGCCGGTGACCAGAACCGACTTTCCCATCATGTCGCCGGCCTTGCGGGTTGCGTGCAGGCAGACCGACAGGGGCTCGGCCATGGCCGCTTCGCCGGCGGAAAGGCCGTCCGCGGGCGTGCACTGGCCGGCCTCGGCAACAAGAACCTGCCGGAATGCGCCCTGAATATGCGGAAAGGGCATTGCGCTGCCGTAAAAACGCATGTTGAGGCACTGGTTGTGCATGCCTTCATCGCAAAACCGGCACTTCCGGCAGGGCCGCGAGGGTGACACGGCGACCAGTTGGCCGGGTTCAAGCCCCGAAACACCGGCGCCAAGGGCCGTGATGTGCCCCGAGACCTCATGACCGAGGATCATCGGTTCCTTCAGGTGCACCGGACCGAAGCCGCCATGATTGAAATAGTGCAGATCCGAGCCGCAAATGCCGCCGGTCGACAGTCTGATCTGAACTTCGCCCGGGCCCGGCTGTGCTTCTTCACGATCTTCGATGCGCAGATCTTTTGCCGCGTGTATGACGATGGATTTCATGTAAGCCTCACAATACGGGGGTGAGCAGGTCCCTGCCTGCAAAATGCGCGCTGAGATTGTCGCGCACGAGCCGGCCCATGGCCTTCCTGGTTTCAATGGTGCCTGAAGCGTGGTGCGGCTGCAGCAGCACGTTGTCGAGCTCCAGGAACCTGGGGTTCAGCGCGGGTTCGCCTTCGAAGACATCAAGCGCTGCGGCGCCGAGCCGCTTGCTCTCCAGCGCGTCCAGTAGCGCGGCTTCGTCGATATTGGAGGCCCGGCTGATATTGATGATCATGCCGTCCGGACCGACGGCGTCGATCACCTGCCTGTTGACGATATGACGGGTCTGGGTGGACGCTGCGAGCGTGACAAACAGGAAATCGGCGTGTTCTGCCAGCTCCACCGGATCGGCGATGAAGGTCCAGTCTTGCCCGTAGTCTTTTTCGGAAATGTCCGAATAGGCGATGTCCAGGTCAAATCCCGCCAGGCGCTTTGCCACTTCAAACCCGATCCGACCGAGGCCAAGCACACCGGCTTTTCTTCCCCAGACCCGGCGTTTCAGCGGATAGAGCCCCTTTGCCTGCCAACTGCCGTCCCGCACCCAGGTCTCAGCGCCGACCATGCCCCGCGACTGGGCAAGCATCATGGCTATGCCGAGGTCTGCGACGTCGTTGGTCAGCACATCCGGCGTGTTGGTGACCCGGATGCCGTGGTCCTTGCAGGCCTCGAGGTCAACCGCATCAAAACCGACGCCATACACCGAGACGACTTCGAGATTGGGACAGGCCTCGATCATCGCACGGCTGGCGCCGAGCTCCCCGCGTGTCGCGATCCCGCGGATCCGCTCTCCGACTGAATTCAGATACGCATCCGGATCACCCGCCTCGAAATATCTGTGCAGGGTGAAGCTTTCCTCCAGCGGGACCTGGTCCCATTCCGGATACGGGCCGACCTGGAGAATGTCGGGTTTGGTCATTTTGATCCCTCCCTGGGTTGACAATTTATGTTATCGATAACATAACAAGAGAAAGTGTCAATCACTTCATGTGGAGGGAAATCAAATGAGCCTGGCTCTGTTCGACCTGTCCGGCAAACGGGCGCTGATCACCGGTTCATCCCAGGGGATCGGTTTTGCACTTGCGCGCGGCCTGGCACAGGCAGGCGCGGAAATCGTTCTGAACGGCCGTGACCTGTCGAAACTTCGTGAAGCCGGCGCTGTCTTGCGTTCGGAGAGCCACACTGTCGAGGAATTGTCTTTCGACGTCACGAACCACGATGCGGTCAGGACCGCGATTGACCGCTTCGAAGCCGAAACCGGTCCGATCGACATCCTGGTGAATAATGCCGGCATGCAGCACCGGACGCCCCTTGAGGATTTTCCGGCAGAGGCGTTCGAGCGCTTGCTGCAGACCAACGTCGCCTCCGTGTTTCATGTCGGACAAGCCGTTGCGCGTCATATGATCGGGCGCGGCGCGGGAAAAATCGTCAACATCTGTTCGGTCCAGACGGCACTGGCGCGGCCCGGCATCGCCCCTTACACGGCAACCAAGGGCGCCGTTGCCAATCTGACCAAGGGCATGGCGACGGACTGGGCCAAACACGGGCTGCAATGCAACGGCCTTGCGCCCGGTTACTTCGATACCCCGTTGAACGCCGCCCTGGTCAATGATCCGGCATTCAGCGACTGGCTTGCCAACCGGACACCCGCAGGGCGCTGGGGCAATGTGGAAGAGTTGGTCGGCACCTGCATATTCCTGTCTTCCGAGGCGTCCTCCTTTGTCAACGGCACCACCGTGTTTGTCGATGGCGGCATTTCGGCGTGTCTGTGATGACCGCCTTTGTCGTCATGGGGGTGAGCGGCTGCGGGAAAAGCGAGATCGGCCGCGGTTTTGCCAGAGCGATCGGCGGGAAGTTCTTCGATGGGGACGACCTGCACCCGGCGGAAAACATTGCCAAGATGAGCCGCGGAGACCCATTGAGCGATGCGGATCGCGAACCCTGGCTCGACAGGGTCGGATTGCGCCTGAAAGACGTCGGTGAACCGACGGTGGTGGCCTGTTCCGCACTCAAGCGCGCTTACCGCGAGCGGATCATCGACAGGGCCGGAGGTCCGGTGATCTTCCTTTATCTTGAAGGCACCCGGGACGTCCTGAGCGAACGAATGACGTCAAGGGAAGGGCATTTCATGCCGCCGGCCCTGCTGGACAGTCAACTTGAAACACTGGAGCCGCCGGAGCCGGACGAGCTGTCGGTCAAGGCGTCTATAGACCAGGCGCCTGATTTGGTGGTCGCCGAATTGCTCGCCGGAATTCGAGGAAAAACGCAATGAGTGAACATGTAGCCCTGATCGGAGCGGGGGCCATGGGCGGCGCAATCGGTGCGCGACTTGCCGAAACGGGCAACAGGCTGATGGTCTTTGATCCGGATTGCGAGAAAGTGGCCGCGCTGGTGGACAAGGGCGCGCTAGCTGCGGCGTCCGCCGCTGACGCCGCGAGCCGGTCGGATTATGTCATCACCAGTCTCAATTCGCCCGGAATCGTCGAGATTGCGGTCTTCGGCGAAAAGGGGATTGCCAGTGGCGCAAGGCCAGGAACGCTGATCATCGACATGTCCTCGATCGATCCGGATGCAACCAGGGAACTGGCCGGCAGGGCCGGGGCGGCCGGCCTGCGCTGGGTCGACAGCCCCCTTTCGGGCGGAGCGCCCAAGGCCCTGGTCGGCGAGCTGACGCTGATGGCGGGCGGCTCTGCCAAGGATGTCGCCGATGCGCACAATGTTCTGAAACATGTCAGCGCCAATTACACCCATATGGGCCCGGTCGGATCCGGACAGACGACCAAATTGATCAACCAGGTCCTGTGCGGGCTGGGGTTCCTGGCCGTGGCAGAAGCAACCCAGCTTGCGCTTGATGCGGGGGTTGACGCTGCAAAGATCCCGCAGGCGCTGAAGGGCGGGCGTGCGGACAGCGCGATCCTGCAGGAATACATGCCGCGTTTCGTGGAGCGCGATTATCGGCGCACCGGCCGGATCGACAACATGGTCAAGGATCTGAACGGGGCTCAGGATCTGGCCCGGCGCACGCACACGTCGATGCCGTTGACGTCCCTTTGTGCCGAAATTCACAGAATGCTGACCGCATCCGGACTAGGCGGCGAGGACCAGGCGGCGCTCATGGAGTTTTTCAAGGGACCAGAGAAGGAGCACTTCAAATGATCACCCGTTTTGCGCTGTTCGAAGGCAGTGTCAGACCCGGCAAGACCGAGGCCTTTCGCACCGCAGTCAAGGAACGGCTGGTTCCCCTGTGGACGCAGTTTCCCGGAAACAGCGATGTCCGCGTGATGTTTGGCGAGGAACGCGACGAGGGAGCGCCGGAATTTCCGTTGATCCTGGCAATCTCCTATCCGGACAGGACCGCGATGGCGGGGGCACTTGAAAGCGACGTGCGGGACCGCTCGCGTGAGGTGACCGGCGAAATCGTCTCCGAGTTTTTTGAGGGCAGGATCCATCACCACGTGACCGAAGCGAACGCATACGCAGAATAGGGTCTTTTCGGCGTTTTCCGGCGCAAGACAATACGGACCGGGACCGGTATGGATAGGGCCTGTCGCTGCGATTGCAGCGACAGGCCCATTTTGCGTAACTACAGGCTGAACTCAGGGCGGGAATGAATGCAGCGAACCGTAACGATGAAGGATGTGGCCCAGCGGGCCGGCGTGTCTGTCATGACCGTGAGCAGGGCGTTCAAGCAGCATGCGTCGGTCGGAGAGGACACCCGCAAGCGCATCCTGGAGATTGCCGAGGACCTCGGATATGTGTTCGACAGCAATGCGGCCACATTCCGGTCCCAGCGCACCGGCTTTGTCGCCGTGCTGATTCCATCGATCAACAACGCGAATTTCGCCGACACCGTGGGCGCGCTTTCAGAAGTCTTGAAAGATGCCGATCTGCAGGTGCTGCTCGGATATTCGAATTATGACATTCACGAGGAAGAACGGATCGTCGAACAGTTCCTGAGGCGCCGTCCGGAAGCGATCGTACTGACCGGCGGCCGTCATACCGACAGAACGCGCCAGTTGCTCGAGCGCGCAAACATTCCCGTCATTGAAACCTGGGATCTGCCCGAACAGCCGATCGGTCATGTGGTCGGCTTTTCCAATGCGGCCGCCATGGATGACCTTGTAGGGCATCTGGTGACAACAGGCCGCAAGCGCATCGCCTTTATCGGTGGCGACACGGATGGCGACACGCGCGGTGCGGACCGCCGGCGTGGCTTCATCGATGCCATGACCGGACAGGGGCTGGCGGCCGACCGGCTGATCGGCGCAGGCGACCCGCCGATTTCAATGCGCGAAGGGGCCGATGCCATGTCCAGGCTGCTGGGGAACTTTCCGGACACCGAGGCGGTCATCTGCGTTTCGGATCTGTCCGCATTCGGTGCGCTCACCGAATGCATGCGCAAGGGTGTGAAGGTGCCTGAAGACATCGCGATCGCCGGATTTGGTGCTTATGACATCTCTTCAATCTGCGTGCCGACCCTGACGACAGTCGATCCTCACCCGCTGGAGATCGGCCACAAGACCGGTGAGATCATTGTCTCGCTGCTTCGTGGCGACGGGGTCAGGGCAAACGGCCCGATCCGCCTTGAGATCGGGCCGCTTTTGAGTGTTGGAGGCTCCAGCGCGTAAAGGCTGCTTACTGTTGTGAAGCGTCCTGAATGGCGTTCACGAGCGCATCGCCGTTCTGCGAGATGAAGGCTTCCCAGACCGGCTTGACCTTTGCCTGAAATGCTGCGCCGTCGACATCGCGATTGACCTTCATGCCGGCTTCCTCAAGCGCGGTGATCATTTCGTCTTCCTTGGCAATGCTCAGCTCGCGCTGCATGGCGACGGCTTCGGCGGCGACCTCGACAATCGTGTTTCGCTGATCTTCCGTCAGGCCGTTGAACTTGTTGAGGTTCATGGCGACAGCCAGCGGTGAATAGGCATGCTGGGTGAGGCTCAGGTAGTCCTGGACTTCATAGAACTTGAAGGACAGCGTGACGCCAATCGGATGGTCCTGGCTGTCGACTACGCCGGTCTCGAGCGCCGTATAGAGCTCCGCAACCGGAATCTGTTGAGGGTTGGCATCCAGCGCCGCGAACATGTCGTTGAGGGCCTTGGAATTGTTGACCCGCATCCGCAGGCCGTTGACGTCGTCCGGCGTGCGGATCGGACCCTTGTTGTTGGTCATGTTGCGGTAGCCGTTTTCGGGAAAGCCAAGCCCCTTGAGGCCGTGGGTTTCGAAATCGGCCAGAACGCCTTGCCCGACCTCACCGTCCAGGACCGAGTAGGCTGTCTCACGGGTCGGAAACATGAAGGGAAGGGTGAAGGCTGCCGACTCGGGCATCAGACCCGAAAAGTTGTTGAGGCCGACCATGACAACATCGATGATGCCGGCGCGGGCGCCGTCGATCATCGTCGCGTCGTTTCCGAGTTGTCCTTGCGGGAAGATCTGGACCTTGACTTCGCCCTTCGTTCTCGCATCGACTTCTTTCTGGAAGAACTTGGCGAGATCCTGCTGCAGGTCGGTCTCGGGGGCCGCGTGGGCAAACTTCAGCGTGACTTCCGCAAGCGATGACGTCGCCATGCCCAGGCTTACCAGCGTGGCCAGGCCAATCTGTTTCAAGTGATGTTTCATTGAGAGTTCCTCCCTTCTCAACCGATGAACCATTTCATCGGAACCGTGATGATGCTCGGGAACACAACGAAGAGTGCGAGGAGCATCAGATAGGCGGTGATGAAAGGCCATGAGCCTTTCACCGCCGCAGACATCGGCACGCGGCCGACACCGCACACCACGTTCAGAACCGTTCCAACCGGCGGGGTGATCAGTCCGATGGAGCAGTTGATGACGAACATCAGTCCGAAATAGACCGGATCGATGTTGGCCAGCTTGACCACGGGCATCAGCAGGGGCACCAGGATGAGAATGGTCGGCGACAGGTCCATCACCATGCCGACACACAGCACCAGAACCATGATGACCGCCATCAGCAGGCGCGGATTGTCGACCAGCGGTCCGAGCAGTGCGGCGAGTTGCTGCGGCAGCTGGGCAACGGTGATGAGCCAGGCGGCGACCATGGCACAGCCGACCAGAAACATGACCATTGCCGTCGAGCGGCCGGCATTCACCAGAATGCGGAAAAAGCGCTGGAACGTCATTTCCCGGTAGATGACCGCCGAGACGAAAATCGCGTAGACGGCGGCGACAACCGCCGCCTCGGTCGGGGTAAAGACGCCGAACCGGATACCGCCGATAATGATCACCGGCAACAGAAGCGCCCAGACACCATCGGTGAAGGCGGCCATGCGTTCGGCGGCTGTTGCCCGTTCCAGTGTTTCGAGGTCTTCGCGGCGCATCAGCAGGTTCCAGACGAGCATCAACGCAGCGCCCATCATCAGGCCGGGGACAATGCCCCCCAGGAACAGGTTCTTGATCGAGATGTTGCCGGCAACACCGATCAGGATCAGCGGCAGGGACGGCGGAATGACCGGAGCGATGATACCACCAGCCGCCAGAAGGCCGACCGAACGCCCGTCGGGATAGCCGGCCTTTTGCATCATCGGATACAGGATGGCGACAAGGGCGGCCGCGTCGGCAACGGCGGATCCCGACAGGCCGGCAAGCAGGATTGCGGTCAGAATGGCGACATAGCCGAGACCGCCCTTCTTGTGGCCGATCATGGAAACAGCCATGCGCACGATGCGTTGGGACAAACCGCCCGTGGCCATGACTTCGCCGGCGACCAGGAAGAACGGGATTGCCAGCAGCGGAAAGCTGTCGACGCCGTTGATGAGCGCCTGCGCCAGGATGTCCGCGCTGAAAAGGTTCATTTGCAGCATCAGGGCGATGGCGGCCAGGAGCAGCGCAAAGGCTACCGGCAGTCCGAGCAGGATGGCGCCGATCAGGACGCCGAGGAAAAGCAGGAGGGTCACGGGGTGTTCTCCCGGTTTTCGTCAAAATCCAGAGCGTCCGGCGAGATAATGCGCACAGCCGCGATCACGGTCATGAGAACGGCTGAGATGACACCGGCCAGGTAAAACAGGGCAGAGGGGAGACCGGTGAGCTGGGAGATGTTGTTCCAGTTGGCGTTCATCTGGCGAAACGCCCCCCAGAACAGCATCAGGACCGATATCAGAATGACCAGATAGGCGAGGCGCCGCAGAAAGGGGACCAGTCGCGGCAGAAACGCCTCGGCAACTTCGGTCACCGCAAGGTGGTCTTCACGGCGCAGCACCACGGCGGCCCCGAGCATGACGACCCAGACCAGCCCCAGACGTGACAATTCGACCGAGGGTCGCAAGCCGGATGAAAATCCGTACCGCAGGACCACGTTGGTGAAAACCAACACGATCATTGCCAGGAGCAGTGCCGCCATTGTCCAATCAATGACGCGCCATAACTTCCGCCAAATAACCAACGTTTCCTCCCGAAAGTTGACCGCTCAAGCGCGAAACAGTGTTAGGTTATCGATAACCTGATTTATTTGTTATCGGTAACACGCTAGATTGTCAACGGAGCTGCGACAGATATCCGGGCGCGGCAACCAGCGCAGCCGGAGGGGAGGGTCAAGACATGGTCACGCTTGCGGACGTCGCCAGGCTCGCGAAGGTCAGCACCATGACCGTTTCGAAAGTTCTGCGCGGAACCGGCGCTATTTCAGACCAGACAAAGACGCGCGTCTTCGAAGCCGCTGACGAACTCGGCTATGTCCCCAACCGGCTGGCCGGATCGCTCAGCACACAAAAAAGCATGTTGGTTGCGGTGCTTATCCCCTCGATCGCCGATACGATCTACGCGGAAATCATCAGCAGTCTGCACAGTCTGCTGGACCGGGCCTCGCTGTCGATCTTCATAGCCGAAAGCCAGATGGACCCGGAGGTCGAAGAACGCCAGATCCAGGAGCTGCTCAGTCTGAGGCCAGCCTTTCTCGTGCGCAGCGGCGGGATTGCGTCCACCCAGCGCACACAGCTTCTGCTGCAGCGATTTGACGTGCCGCATATTCAGATCTGGGACGGCGACGATCCCCAGGGGCAGGTCACTGTCGGTCCGTCACATGTCGAGGCGGGAAAAATCGCCGCGCGTCATTTTCTGGAGCTTGGATTGGGCAAGGTCGCTTACGTCGGCGCGGAAACGCAACTGGACCTGTGTGCGTCCCGGCGCATGGACAGTTTCATTGCGGACATGAACGCGGCCGGTGCGCAGGTCAGCGTTGTGACGGATCCGGACGTCCCGCGGCAAGCCGAAAGCGGTGAACTGCTCACACGTCGGCTCTTGGAGGAGGGACCGAAAGTCGAAGGCATTTTTTATCTCAACGACGCCATGGCGATCGGTGGCTTGAGAGTTCTTCTGAAGGCCGGATGCCGGGTGCCGGAAGATGTCCGGGTGCTGGGTTTCAACGGCACGTCGCGGGAGCAGACGATCAACACCCGCCTGACCACAATCAGCACCGACGGCCACCGGATCGGCGAGGCGGTCGCCGACGCCATTCTGGCAAGCGCCGGCGGACAGGTTGCGGAAAGTCACATTCTGTGTCCGTTAACGCTGGACCCCGGCAACACGACCTAGGGTAATCAGGCTTTGCTCGAGACTTGGCGGATTTCGGTTTCGGCTGCGTCGGAAAGTCTTGGTGGGGCGGCGTCAGACAGTGTCTCCCGGGACAAGCTGAAAACCGACGTCGCTGACGGGTGTCGCGCTGTCTCCATTGACCTTGAGCAGAAGTTTTTCGGCCGCAAGCTGGCCGATGCGCAGATGGTTCACATGGACCGTCGTCAGGCGGTAGGGCAGCACCGAGGCGATCGGAAGCTCGCCCCAGCCGGCGATCCCGATGTCACCGGGTATGGAGATCTGTTGGGCCTGGCAGAAATGAACCGCGCCGACCGCCATGTTGTCGTTCTGGTAAAAGATCACCTCCACATGCGGATCTGACGACAGCAATTGCTCGGTTCCGTAAAATCCGGGATAAAATCCGGGAATGTCGTTGAGACAAAGCTGCCTGGTGAGCTTGCCGCCACCATCCTGAATTGCCTTGGCGTAGCCGTTCAGGCGCGATGTGGCCGCATTGGCCGCGTCGTGGGACGTTCCGACATAGCCGAAACGGGTGTAGCCTTTCGTCAGCAGAAAACGCCCCATGTCGTATCCGCTGTCGAAATGATTGAGCCCGACGCACATGTCCACGGGGCTTGAATTCAGGTCCCAGATTTCAACGAGCGGGACATTCGCGCCTCTCAGGATCTGGATGGCCCGGGGCGAGTGGGCGCGGCCGGTGAGAATCAGGCCGGCCGGCTGCCAGGACAGCACCGTTTCAATCCAGTTCTCTTCCTCGCTCTGAACATGCTGGGTCATGCCGAGCACGGTCTGGTGATTGAAGCTGGCCAGCTTGCGGTCGATCCCTTCCAGAACGTGGGTGAACACCTCGTTGCCGAGATCGGGAATGCTGACACCTATGAATGTCGACTTCTTGTCGCCCGCGAAGACCGTCGCGAGCCGGTTCGGCAAATAGCCCAGGCGCTCCACTTCCGCCATCACCTTGGCGCGCGTTTTTTCGGAGAAGCCGCCTTCGTCACGCAGCACACGGCTTGCGGTCATTTTCGAGACGCCGGCGGCCTTCGCAACTTCCGCGAGGCTTATCTTATTGTTTTTATTTTGTAATTTAGGTTCTGACAAAATTTACGTTACCGGTAACTTTTTGATTGACTTCGAATTGTGACGGGCGGATGATAATCCTACGTTACCGGTAACTCAATCACTGTCTTGAGGAGAAGGCCGTAAGGTTGGGGATGGTAACGATGGGAGGAAGACCGTGCCAGGAAGTTTGAAGAACCGTCTTTTCTTTGACGGTATCCAAAAGCATTTCGGTGGAACTTATGCCGTTCGAGACGTCTCGCTGTCGATCGACCGGGGCGAGATCGTCGCTCTTCTGGGCGAAAACGGTGCCGGCAAGTCAACGCTGATCAAGATCCTGGGCGGCATCCACAAGCCGGATGCGGGCAGGGTGCTGATCGACGGTGAGCCCTATGAGCATCGTCCGGGCGGCTTCGGCCAGCGGCAGGCCGTTGCGTTCATTCACCAGGACCTGGGGATGATCGAGTGGATGACCGTGGCGGAGAACATGGCTCTGGCGCTGGGCTTTTCAAAAAAATTCGGACTGATCAAATGGAACGACGCGGAGCAGTTCGCCGAAGTGGCACTGAAACGGGTCGGATGCGATTTCTGCCCGTCGACACGGGTCCAGGATCTTTCGCGGACGGAAAAGTCCCTTGTCGCGATTGCCCGTGCGCTGGCGGTCGATTGCGATTTTCTGGTTCTCGACGAGCCGACGGCCTCCCTGCCCACCGATGAAGTTGTCCGGCTTTTCGAAGCCCTGCGCCCGCTGCGCGACAGCGGTGTCGGCATGATCTACGTGTCCCATCGCCTTGATGAAATCTTCCAGATTGCCGACCGCGTTGCGGTCCTCAGGGATGGCGAACTGGTCGGTGTGCGTGCGATCCAGCACACGACCACGGAAGAGCTGGTTCACATGATCGTCGGGCGCAAGACCCGCCAGGTCAGCAAGCTGAACGAAGCTCCGGGGGCTCCGCTGCTGACGGTCAAGGGGCTTCAGACCAAGTCCGCCGGTCCGGTCGACCTGACGCTGTGCCGCAACGAGTTGGTCGGCCTGGTCGGATTGCGCGGGGCAGGGCATGAGGAAATTGCCCGGGCGCTCTACGGCCTGGAAGATCATCGCGGCGAGGTGACGCTCGCAAACAGCGAAGTCCCCGATCTGAAGTCTCCGAAAACGGCGCTGGATTCCGGAATTGGTCTGGTTGCACGGGACCGAACCGAAGAATCGGTCGCGCTGCCGCTGACCATTCGCGAAAACACGTTTTTGAACCCGCAAGCCACGGGCCGGGGTCTCTTTTCGATCCTGTCTCCCAGTGCCGAGGCCAAAATGGCCGAGGAAATCGGGCGGCAGGTGGCGCTGAGCCCGAATGACCAGAGCATGGCCATAGAGGCCCTGTCCGGAGGCAACCAGCAGAAGGTCGTGATCGCGCGCTGGCTGGCGACAAACCGGAAACTCCTGATCTGCGAGGACCCGACCGCGGGCGTCGACGTCGGCGCAAAGGCGGAAATCTACGCCCTGCTCAACAAGGCACTGAGCGAAGGGGTCGGCATTTTGCTCGTTTCGACCGATTTCGAGGAGGTCGCAACAATTTGCCACCGCGCCATCGTCTTCAGCCAGGGACAGATCGTCGACGAACTCTCCGGCACCAAGCTTTCGACTGAAAACCTGATTCAGGCTGCGTCAGCCAGCAACGCCGCGGCGGCCTAAGGACACCAACAATGCAATCACTTGAATCCCATGCGCTCGAGCCCACCAAGGCCGAAACCCAAGGTCTCTCGATCCGGGGGAAACTCCTGCGGCTGCTGCCGGTCTATGGTCTTGTGATTTTGACCGTCTTCCTGATCGTGTTGTTTTCGATCCTGTTGCCGACAACCTTTCCGACACTCCTGAACCTGCGGGCGATCGTTTCGGACAAGGCCATTATCGCGCTGTTGTCCCTGGGGGCCATGATCCCCATGGCCGCCGGCCGGATCGATCTGACCGTCGGCTACGGCATCGTGCTCTGGCACATTCTGGCCATCAGCCTGCAGACCCTGTTCGGAATTCCGTGGCCCATGTCGGTGATGATCGTGCTGCTGCTCGGGGCGATGACCGGGTTCTTCAACGGTCTGCTCGTGGAAGTCGCCAAGATCGACAGTTTCATCGCAACCCTCGGCACCGGCACGGTTCTTTACGCGATCGCCCTGTGGCACACCGGCGGGCGGCAGATGGTCGGCGTCCTGCCGGATGGCTTCTATGCGCTGAGCACGACATTCGTCTTCGGCCTTCCTATCACCGGTTTCTATCTGATCGCGATCACCGTCTTCATGTGGCTTGTCCTCGAATACACGCCCGTCGGCCGGTACCTCTACGCCATCGGTGCGAACCAGCGCGCCGCGCAGCTCAACGGCATTCCGACCCGCAAATTCGTGATTGGCGCGTTCATGGCCTCCGGAATGATGACAGCTCTCGCCGGCGTGCTTCTGGCGTCCAAGCTTCGGATCGGCCAGGCGAGCGTTGGACTTGAATTCCTGCTGCCGGCCCTGGTCGGTGCCTTCCTGGGCTCAACGACGATCAAGCCGGGACGGGTCAATGTCTGGGGCACGGTGGTCGGGGTTGCGATCCTTGCCGTCGGCATCTCCGGAATTCAGCAATTCGGCGGCTCGTTCTGGGTCGAACCGCTTTTCAACGGCGTCACTTTGCTGATCGCGATCGGCATCGCCGGCTACGCACAGCGCCGACGGGGGGCGTTGAAAAAATAACGTTCTTGCTCTGGGAGGATACTATGCAGAAACGTGATTTCCTGAAGGTTTTTCTTGCAACAACAATGCTGGCGGGGATGGGGGTTCCCACTCTTGCACAGACAGCGTGGGACGGCCCGACAACGGGACCGGCGGCCGCCGACGGCAAGACCGTCGTGGTGGTCGCGGCCGACCTGAAAAACGGGGGCATTCTGGGTGTCACCAATGGGGTGGAAGAGGCTGCTGCCAGGATCGGCTGGGACGTGCGCGTGCTTGATGGCGCCGGCTCGATACAGGGGCGCACGGCGGCAATCGGCCAGGCCATGGCCCTGCAGCCCGACGGCATCGTCATCAACGGTTTCGACGCGGTGGAACAGCAGGCCGCTCTGGAAGGCGTGGTCGCAGCCAGCATTCCGATGGTCGCCTGGCATTCCGGTCCGAAAATCGGTTGCGACGCCCCCGGAGGAATTTTCGCCAACATCTCGACCGATGCGATGAGTGTTTCGGAAGTCGCCGCGAATTGGGCGATTGACGACGGCGGCAAGGACATCGGGGTGATCATTTTCACCGATTCCACCTATCAGATCGCCATCGACAAGGCAGACCGGTTGCAAGAGACCGTCGAGGCGTCCGGCGGCAAAGTGCTTGAATATGTCGACACGCCGATTGCCGACACCTCGACCCGCATGGGGCCGCTGACCACGACCCTTCTGCAGAAATACGGTGACAGCTGGACCCATGCGCTTGCGATCAACGATCTCTATTTCGATTTCATGGGTCCGGCTCTTGCGGCGGCCGGCATTGCCGCCGCTGATGGACCGCAGGCAGGCTCTGCCGGTGACGGGTCCGAAGCCGCGTTCCAGCGCATTCGAACCGGTGGTTATCAGGCCATCACGGTTGCCGAGCCGCTGAACCTTCAGGGCTGGCAGCTTGTGGACGAGCTGAACCGTGCCGTACAGGGCGAAGCCTGCTCGGGCTACGTCACGTCCCCCGCTCTGGTGACCAGGGACGGGCTTGAGAAGATGGGCGACAGCAACGCTTTCGACCCGGACACACCCTACCGCGAAGCCTACGCCGCCATCTGGGGCAAGTAGTCTTCCTGGTGCGGGCCGCCGGCAGCAGCCGCGGGCGGCCCGCTTAGCGAACCAACTGACGAAACTGCAAATCATTTTTGCCGGGGCTTGGCCGCGGACAGGGAAGGTTTGTCTTCAATTCGGGGTGAACACATGCCTACCGGCGACAACAATTCCGGTCCCTTGGTGTCGATGCGCAACATCACGAAACGCTTCGGCGGCGTGACCGCGCTTTCAAACGTCGATCTGGACGCATATGCGGGCGAGGTCCTTGCCATCGTCGGCGACAACGGTGCCGGAAAATCGACTTTGATCAAGATCCTGACAGGGGTCTATCAGCCGACGGAGGGAGACGTCTTCGTCGGCGGCAAGAAACTGGTGATGAACAGTCATTCCGACGCGATCGCGGAAGGCATCGACGCCGTCTACCAGACGCTGGCGCTCGCGGACCATCTGGACCCGGCGTCCAACATGTTCCTCGGCAACGAACTGACCAGATCGGTTCTCGGGATCACCGTGCTCGACAACAAGCGCATGCGCGAAGAGACGGAACGGGTCCTTTTTGAACGTCTCGGGGTCAGGCTGCGCTCTCTCGATGTGCCGACGGCCAGCCTGTCCGGTGGACAGCGGCAGGCCGTCGCCATTGCCCGCGCGGTCTATCACGAGGGCCTGCGGGTGCTTGTCATGGACGAGCCGACGGCAGCGCTCGGACCCCAGGAAACGGCCCGCACCCTGAAACTGATCATGGCCCTCAAGGCCCAGGGACTGGCCGTCATTCTGATCTCTCATTCCCTTGACGACGTTTTCGAGGTCGCCGACCGGGTGCATGTGCAGCGGCGCGGCAAATGCGCCGGCGTCGTGAGTGTATCGCAGAGCTCCCCGCAGGACGTTCTGGGCCTGATCGTTGGCGCCGAAGAAGCGGCTTAGGAGAAAACAATGACAACGACAACGCATCCGGGGCAGCCGGTGAAGTTCTCCGAACGGATCGAGCCGTTCCTGGCGATCATCGGACCGATGGTCATGATCCTGGCCATTCTCCTGTTCATGGGCGTGGCCGACCCGGCCCGCTATTACAGGCTTTCCAATCTCAACCTGATCCTGCTGGACGCCGCGCTTTACATGCCGATGGCGATGGCAATGACCTTCGTGATCACCCAGCGCGGCATCGATCTGTCGATCGGATCCGTCGCCGCCCTGACCAGTATTCTCATGGCGTTTCTGATCAAGCAGTACGGCTTCTCCACGCCGGTCGCGATCACGGTCGCCCTGGTTCTCGGAGCCTTGTGCGGTCTGGTCAACGGATTGGTGATCACCAAGTTCAAGGTGCCGGATCTGATCGGCACGCTGGCCATGGATCTTGTCTATCGCGGCCTGGCGCTGGTGATCGCGAAGGGTCTCGTGCTTGCACGGTTCCCTGAACTCCTGACCGAAATCGGCAGGGGCCAGATCCCCGGTTTCATTCCCGTTCCCGTCGTGATCGGCCTTCTGACGATGGCGCTCGGCTACTGGCTGTTGAAACGAACGTATTTCGGCCGCTACACCGTCGCGATCGGTTCCAATCCGGAAGCCGCCGAGATGACCGGTATCGCGGTCGACCGTTACAAGGTCTATGCCTATGTGCTGATGGGCGCGGCAGCGGCCCTGGCCGGCGTCATGCTGACCGGCAAGCTCAATGCGATTCAGGCGACTTCCGCGCCCTATTTCAATCTCCACGTGATTGCGGCCGTCGTCGTCGGCGGCACATCGCTGTTCGGCGGACGGGCGTCAATGCTTGGCTCGCTCGCCGGCGTGTTGCTGCTGTCGATGATGATCAACGCGCTGGTCACGCTCCGGATCGAGTTTTTCTGGCAGTCCGTGGCCTCGGGTGTCGTGATCGTTGCCTCGGTCGCACTCTACACCTGGCTGCAGAAAAAGGACCGGGACGGCGCCAGGGGACTGGTTGCCGGGTTCACGACCCCGGAAAGTCTCAAGCTCCTGCGCCTTACAGGCGGCCTGCTCGCAGCGCTCGCACTCCTGCTTCTCATTGGAACTCTGCTCGCCGGCAACACCGTTGCCAGCGGCTGAGATCCATGTTCGCGGAAATTCATCACCAGGGAGGAAAATGATGAACAAGCTACTGATATCCGCACTCGGTCTTCTGGTGCTTTCGGGCACCGGCAGCCAGGCCGAAGACAAACTGCCGCTCAGGGAACTGCCGGGGATCGCGGACAGGGACTACTGGGTTCCCGGCGAAGTCAACGCCGAGGGCAAGCTGGAGGCTTTGCAAGCCGTCGTCGGATCGGAAGGCGTGCCGTTTGCTGGCAGCCAGGAAAAGCCGATTGAAATCGCATTGATCTACCCCTCGGCAGACACCTCGGATTTCTGGGCGCGCAACTTTCTGGCCATGACCAAGAGGCTGGAAGAGCTGGGCATCAAGTACAACACCACGGAGTTCGCAAGCCGTCAGATCGAGCACTCGCTGCAGTCGACCTATGCCAATCAGGTGCTGCAGGACGGCGATATTTACGATTACGTGATCTTCGGTCCTTCGGAACTCGCCATCCAGGCCGACAACATCGACAAATTGGCCGGGGCAGACGGTTTCAGGACATATGTCTGGGCCTTCCATACCCCGATGAAGGATCTGGTAAACCAGCCGGATGTCTGGTTCGATTTCTCTTCGGCCGCCGGTGCGCTGGTGATGTGCGACTACATGCTGGATCGGCTCGGCAACGGCATCACCATGGCCATGAACCGCGGTATCCCGGGGATCACGGACAATCAGCGGTCCGGTGATTTCAAGGATTGCGTCATGGAAAAGGGTGACTGGACCGTCGCCTACGAACACTATGGCGAATATCAGCGCGAAGGCGGCTTCGAAGGCACCAGCCTGATTCTGCAGGCCTATCCGGAAGCCACGATCATTCACAATGCCAACACGGCCATGGCGATGGGCAGCGTTGAAGCCCAGGTTTCCGTCGGCAAGGAGAAAGAAATCTTCTCGACGGGTTGGGGCGGCACCGGCCTTGAGCTGGACGCCATCCGGCGGGGCGAGCTGGATGCAACACCGATGCGCATGGGCGATGATGTCGGCGCGGCGACGGCGGAAGCCATCAAGGCGGATCTGGAGGATCGGGCCGGTGAACTGCCGCTCGTGTTCCTGGGCCGTATCACTGTTGCCCATGACCAGATGGCAGCCGAACAACTCGACGCATTGCAACAGGAAGCGTTCCGCTTTTCCGGTGTCGGTGCCCTGGAGCGTTGATCCTGCAGCCTGTCGAGAACGACAAGCTTCTGTCGGGATCGACCTGAGTTGATCGAAGCCGTCAAAGCAACGCTACCGGTCTTGTCGGATCGGTAGCGTTTGGATCCGGAGCGTTCCTTTGCAGCAAGTTGCGGGCGCTGCGGTTGAAGGGATATCAACCATGTACCGGACCCGCGCGCCGGAAGCTGGCAACCTTCAAATGCGCGGACGCGCCGTTGATACGTATCAGGCAATCCGGGGCTCGGATTCAAGTCACCCTGGAAACCGTATGAAGAAGCAGGGCTGGGGAACCACCCGCCCCGTCCCCTTCGAACTCTTTTGGAAAAACAGCGGGAAGCATGATGTTTGGTGTTTTGGAAGGAACCGGGTTTGAAGTGATCGAACCGGAATTCGCGGCCTGTTTCATCGGCCACGCGCGGGTCGAGCGTCTGTGGACCGGTGCCCGCTGGTCCGAAGGGCCGGCCTGGTTTCCCGCCGGGCGGTATCTCGTCTGGTCGGATATCCCGAACAACCGGTTGCTGCGTTGGGACGAAACCGACGGCTCCGTCTCCGAGTTCCGCACGCCTTCCAACAACGCCAATGGCAATACGGTCGACACGCAAGGACGGCTGGTGAGCTGCGAGCATCTGACACGCCGGGTGACGCGGACCGAGCACGATGGGTCCATTTCGGTGATCGCCTCCCATTGGGAGGGCAAGCGACTGAATTCACCCAACGATGTCGTGGTGAAGTCCGATGGATCGGTCTGGTTCACCGATCCGTCCTACGGCATCCTGATGGACTATGAGGGAGAGCGGGCGGACAGCGAAATCGGGGACTGCCATGTCTATCGGGCGGATCCGGAAACGGGCAAGGTCGAGGTGGTCGCCACCGGTTTCTTCAAGCCCAACGGTCTGGCTTTTTCAGCGGACGAGGCATGGCTCTACGTCTCGGATACCGGCATCACCCATCACGAGGACGGTCCCGCCCATATCGAGAAACTGAAACTGGGCAAGGACGGCAAGACGGTGGAGGACAGGCGCGTGTTCGCGGTTTGCAGCAACGGCATTTTCGACGGCTTCCGGCTTGATCGCGACGGCCGGATCTGGACATCCGCCGCAGACGGCGTGCATTGCCTCGACAAGACGGGGGCGCTGATCGGCAAGATCCATATTCCCGAAATGGTTGGCAACGTGTGTTTCGGGGGGGCAAAACTGAACCGTCTGTTTGTTGCCGGAACCACGTCACTCTATTCGGTCTTTCTGAACGTGAACGGGCTTAAATGAGCAAGTGACGGGTTCGCGTTGAATTCACGGGGTCTTCATGGCGGCAGTCCGGTCGCGGAGAAGATACGCGCGCCCACTCCGCAGGCCCCATGGCACGCGAAGGATGGCTCGGCTGCTCATGACCTCAGGCTTCCGCAACCCAATCAGACAAACGCCCCCACTCACCAGAATGAACGGGGATTTTGGCGTTCCGGAAGCTCAAACTGTAGTGGATTCCAGCGCCGACGTGATCCGGTTCGCCGCATACTGGACCTTGTCGGCAATGCGTTGCAGCTGATTGTCGGGAAAACGGACGCTCGGGCCGGAGATCGACACCCCGGCGATTACCTTCCCGAGCGTGTCGAAAACCGGGGCAGCGATACATCTCATGCCCATGTAGCGCTCTTCGTCATCGAGCGCCCAGCCGAGGTCCCTTATTTTTGCAAGTTCCGACTTGAGATGATCGGGCTGGGTAATCGACTTGGACGTCTGTCTTGCAAGCTTCCTGTCTTTCAGGAAGCGGTCCAACTGGCTGTTGTCCATATGAGCCAGCAATATCTTGCCAACGCCCGATGTGTGGAAGTAACTCGCCGCCCCGTTCTTGATTGACGCTCTGATGGGATTGTCGGATTCCACCTGGATCAGATAAAGCAGTTCTCCGCCGTCCTCGATCGCAAGGTTCGCGGTTTCTCCTGTCAGACGGGCCAGTTCCTCCATTACCGGAGTTGCGGCGGTCATCAGGTTGGAACCGGCCTGGTAGGCATTGCCGACGCGAAAGGCCTGCGCTCCCACGCACCAATGTCCGTCCTGTTCATTGAACAGCACCATGCCGCGTTGTTGAAGGGTTGCAAGGATACGGTGAGTTGACGCGACAGGGGTATTGGTGTTGCGTGAAATTTCTGACAGTGTAGCCTTCTGGTTGTCGGCGAGAAAGACAAGCACTTTCAATCCGCGGTCCAGGGCCTGAACCGTCTGGGTAGGGGTGTTGGGCGCGCGGGTGGTCCCTTTTGGGCGTCCTCTTCGAGAAGGTTGTAGTTTTCCAGCCATAAGCCTATTGCCACCTGATTTTGAAGCGAGAGTATACCAAACCAAAACGCATTTTCAGATCAAAAAATGAAAAATAAAAACACTTTTAAAGCAATGGCTTACCAGTAATTTTGCCTGTTTGAAAATAGGTTTTTCATAAAAATTGACAAATTTGCGAGGTGTTCTATCTTTGGGGGGTCCGCATGGCCGCGGGCTGGGCCTGACCGTCAGGATAACGGCGGCAGCGCACCATTCCATTGGGAGGAAACATGTCTAAATCTATCAATCGCAGAAACTTGCTGCGTGGGTCCGCCGTTGTCGGCGCAGGCGCACTTGCAGCACCGGCTGTTCATGCGCAGGAGGGTCAGACTTTCAAAATGCAGGCCGCTTGGGGAGGCGGCATCTTTCTTGAAAACGCACAGTCATATGTGAACCGGGTCAACGAAATGACCGGTGGCGCCCTGAAAATCGAGCTTCTGCCCGTGAACTCGGTCGTGAAAACCAGCCAGATGCAGGACGCGGTTCACCGCGGTGTTCTGGATGCGGCGCACTATGTGCCGGCCTACTGGTACTCCAAGTCGAAATCCGCCTCGTTGTTCGGAACCGGTCCGTGCTTCGGCTGGTCAAGCCAGGAAGTGCTGGGCTGGGTCAACTATGGCGGCGGCCAGGAACTCTTCGACGAGCTTATGGCGTCTCTCGGACTGAATGTGGTCTCGTTCTTCAATTCGCCGATGCCGGCACAGCCGCTCGGCTGGTTCAAGCAGCAGATCACCGATGCCGATCAGATGAGCGGCCTGAAATACCGTACCGTCGGACTGGCCGCGGATGTCCTGCTGGAAATGGGCATGTCCGTCGTCCAGTTGCCCGGTGGCGAAATTCAGCCGGCGATGAAATCCGGACTGATTGATGCTGCGGAGTTCAACAATCCGACATCGGATCGCGATTTCGGCATGCAGGACGTGTCCAAGCACTATCATCTCGCGTCGTTCCACCAGAGCCAGGAATTCTTTGAAGTCACCTTCAACAAGAAGAAGTACGACGCTCTTGCGCCGGAGCTTCAGGCGATCCTGAAATACGCTTCCGAAGCCGAGAACTCCAACTTCTACTGGCACAACACCAAGCGCTATGCCGACGATCTTGTGACCCTCGCGGAAGAGCAGGGTGTCAACGTCTATCGCACGCCGGACAGCGTGATGCAGGCACAGCTGGAAGCATGGGATGTCGTCGTCGACCGGATCTCGAAAGAAGATCCCTTCTTCGCCAAGGTCGTCGAAAGCCAGATGGCCTATGCCAAGACGGTGATGAACTACCTGAACTTGAACCAGCCCGACTACAAGCTGGCTTACAAGCACCACTTCGGCTGATCTGTCCGCTGATGATTGTTTGAAGGGGAGGTTGCGGTTTCGCGACCTCCAATAGCTGCGGCTGAGTTGGTGAGGGCAGACCTTGATCAAGACAATTCACGCCATCGAAGGGCTGAGCCAGTGGATCGGCAAGGCCTTCGGGTGGTGCATTCTCATCCTGACACTGTCGGTATCTTATGAGGTGTTCGTACGATACGTGCTGAACGCCCCGACCGTCTGGGCCTTTGACGTGATGGTGCAGATGTATGGTGCCCTGTTCCTGATGGCAGGCGCCTACGCGCTGGCGCAGGACGCGCATGTTCGCGGGGACGTGCTTTACAGACTGTTTTCCGTGCGCTGGCAGGCGCGCGTGGATTTCATCCTCTACATACTCTTCTTCTTTCCCGGCATGATCGCGCTGTTCTGGTACGGCTGGGAAATCGCGGCCGACAGTTGGCGCTACAAGGAGGTCAGCTGGAACAGTCCGGCCCGGATTCAGATCTATTTCTTCAAGACGTTGATACCGGTTGCCGGTCTTTTGCTGATGGTTCAGGGCGCGGCTGAAATGATGCGCTGCTGGATCGCCATGCGGGAGGGGAAATGGCCTGCGCGGATCGATGACGTCCGTGAAACGGAAGACATGTTAATGCACATGACTGAAGGAGATCTCAGTTCGGTGACGCATGTGGAAAGCAACAAGGAAAACAATAAATGACCGATCCACAAGTCGCCATCTTGATGCTTTGCCTGTTCATTGTGCTGGTGCTGCTCGGATTCCCGATCGCATTCACTCTGATCGCCATGGGCGTCGGCTTCGGGTTTTATGCCTATTATCAGGGCGCGCCTGACAGCATCGCGGACTTCTTCAACAACAACATTTTTTATCTGCTGAACCAGAACACCTATTCGGTGATGGAAAACGACACGCTTGTCGCCATACCGTTGTTCCTGTTCATGGGGTATGTGGTCGAGCGCGCGAACATCGTCAACAGACTGTTCTTTTCCCTCTATCAGGCTGCGCACAATCTTCCCGGATCACTGGGGATCGCAGCGCTGATGACCTGCGCGGTCTTTTCGACGGCCTCCGGTATCGTGGGTGCCGTTGTAACCCTGATGGGGCTTCTGGCCTACCCGGCCATGAACAAGGCGGGGTATGACAAGAGCTTTGCCTCGGGCATCATTTGCGCCGGCGGCACGCTCGGCATCCTGATCCCGCCTTCGATCATGCTGATCGTCTATGCGGCGATCGCAGAATTGTCTCCGCTGCGGCTTTATGCGGCCGCGGTGTTTCCGGGACTGCTGCTTGCCGGGCTGTACATCGTCTACGTAATCATCCGGGTCAAGATCAACCCCGCGCTTGCGCCGATGCCCGACAAGAAGGACATCCCGCCCAAACGCGAAATCTATTTCAATCTGCTGGTCTCGTTCGTTCCGCTCACGGTACTCATTCTATTGGTGTTGGGATCCATTCTGGGCGGCCTGGCAACGCCTGCGGAAGCCGCCGCCATGGGTGCGCTGGGCGGGCTGGTCCTGGCGGTGGCCTATCGGTCGCTGACCTGGCAGAAAGTCAAGGAAAGCGTCTTTCTGACCGCCAAGGCAACCGCGATGGTGTGCTGGCTGTTTGTCGGTTCGTGGACGTTCGCTTCGATCTTCTCCTATCTCGGCGGACATGATGTGATCGAGCATTGGGTCCTCAGCATGGACCTTGAGCCGTGGCAGTTCCTGATCATGGTGCAGCTGATCATATTCCTCCTGGGATGGCCGCTCGAATGGTCGGAAATTCTGATCATCTTCGTGCCGATCTTCCTGCCCATGCTCGATACGTTCGGCGTGAACCCGTATTTCTTTGCCATGCTGGTCGCCCTGAACCTGCAGACCTCGTTCCTGACGCCCCCCATGGCCATGTCCGCGTACTATCTGAAGGGCGTGTTGAAGGCGCAGATCGAACTGGTCGAGATATTCAAGGGTCTCATGCCGTATCTGGCGATCGTGATGCTGTGCATGGTGCTGATGTACCAGTTCCCGGGCATCGCTCTCTGGCTTCCGGATTACCTGTTCGGCAAGTGGATACCTTGATGAAGCACGAACTCTCCTTGCTCTCCGCGGCTCAGGCTGCGGAGGCCATTCGCAGCGGCCGGATCTCGTCCGAAGCACTTGTCAAAACCTGTCTTGACAGGATCCGGCACAGCGAACCGGACATTGGAGCGTGGGCGCATCTTGTCCCGGAAGAGGCGCTCGAGCAGGCGCGCGCCGCGGATCTTATTCGCAAGAGCGGCCGGGCGACCGGAGCTCTGCATGGCGTGCCGGTTGGTCTCAAGGACATTGTCGATACGAAAGACATGCCCACCGAACAGGGATCTCAAATCAATGCGGGACGGAGACCGGATGCTGATGCGAGGCTGGTAGAGCGCTTGCGCGAGGCCGGTGCGGTGATCATGGGCAAGACCGTCACCACCGAGTTTGCCTATCTCCGGCCGTCATCCACGCGCAACCCGGCAAATACCCTGCACACACCCGGCGGCTCTTCCAGCGGCTCCGCTGCGGCGGTTGCGGCGCGTCACATTCCCCTTGCCGTCGGCAGTCAGACCGGCGGCTCCGTGATCAGGCCCGCGTCGTTCTGCGGGGTGTTCGGATTCAAGCCGACACGGGGCACGATCTCCAGAAGCGGCCTCCTGCGCACGTCCGCGACGCTGGACCAGGTGGGGGTCTTTGCGAATTCGCTGTCCGATGCGGCCCTGCTGGTCGATGTGATCGGCGGCTACGACCAGAGCGATCCCGCCAGCTTTGCCCGTCCCCGGGCCGGGCTGCTGAAGGGGGCCCAAGCAGATGTTCCCGTGGAGCCGACGATCGCGTGGTTCGACATGCCCTATCATGACCGTCTGGCCCCGGATGCACAGGCCGGATTGGAAACCGTGATTTCAACTCTCGGGGCACGCGTCGAACGGTTCTCGGCGAGACCGGAGCTCGCCGATCTGGTGAACGTCCACAAGACGATCTACGACTACGAGATCACGGAAATCTTCGCTGAGACTGTCGCGGCCAACACGGGCGCAGTCAGCCAGGAGCTCCAGGATGCGATTGGGCGCGGGCAGTCGATCAGCCTCGATCAATATCAGGATGCCCTGGCGGTGAAGGCCTCGGCCGAACAGTTCTTTGCCAGGTTCTTCAATGATTTCGACGCCATCCTGTCACCTGCCGCATCCGGGGAGGCCCCATTGATCTGCGAAGGGCATACTGGCGATGCCGTCTACTGCACCGCCTGGACACTTGCAGGCTTGCCCAGCCTGAGCCTTCCACTGCTCGTCGGCGAAAACGACTTGCCTGTCGGGGTGCAGCTGATCGGTGCCGCGGAAGAGGATGACCGATTGCTGCGGACGGCTGCCTGGATACAACGCAGCCTCGCCGGCCACCAAAGTGAAAATGGAGAGTAACAGCATGTCGCGCCTTACAAACATTATCCTGGGTGCGTTTGGCACCGCCCTGATGGCGGTGTTCGTTCTCGGCCTGTCGCAAAGCATCTCGACGGGATTCGCCGGCATCCTGGGGGGGCTGCCCTTTACGATCATCGTCCTCTTTGTCCTTGGGCTGGCGCTGTTCAATCTTTGGGAAGATGCATTCCGGAAAAAGGACTGATCCCATGAGTGGAAAACCCGTTCTGTGGTTGCCCCGCCGTGTTTCCGATTCGACAATTGCGCGCGCCCACCGGAATTACGATGTCATCGTGACGGAGACCGACATGCCCGGTACCGCCGACGAGATCGTTGCCATGAGTGCGAAGGCCGACGCGATGATGCCCTGCCACTCCGAGCATTTCAGTGCCGACGTCGTTGCGCGTCTTGATCCCCGGTTGAAGATCATCGCCAATCATTCTGTCGGCATGGATCATTGCGATATTCCTGCGCTCAAGGCGCGCAATATCGTGGTTACGAACACGCCGGATGTGCTGTCGGATGCGACGGCCGAGCTTGCCATGCTGCTCATGCTTGGGGCCGCGCGGCGGGTTGTCGACGGTGAGAGGCTGGTGCGCACCGGTTCCTGGGACAGCTGGAGCCCGGCCTTCATGGTCGGCAAGCAAGTGTCGGGTTCACGTCTGGGGATCGTCGGAATGGGGCGCGTCGGCCGGGCGTTTGCGGCCAAGGCACGCGGCTTCGATATGGAGATACACTACTACAACCGGTCCCGGTTGCCGGAAGGGCTGGAAAAGGGGGCGGTCTTCCACGAGACGATCGAGAGCCTCCTGCCGGTTTCAGACTTCCTGTCGCTTCATTGTCCGGCGACTCCTGACACGGTCGATCTGATGAATTCCCGGCGGTTCGGGTTGTTGCCCGACGGTGCCGTTTTCGTCAATTCTGCCCGCGGGGCGCTGGTCGATGAAACCGCGTTGCTGGAAGCGATCGGGTCGGGAAAACTTGCGGGAGCGGGTCTTGATTGCTTCAAGACCGAGCCGGGTGGCAATCCGGCATTCGCAGAGTTCAACAACATATTCATGTTGCCACATATCGGCAGTGCTACTGCCAAGACGCGCGATGCGATGGGTTTTCGCGCGCTGGACAATCTGGACGCATTTTTCGCGGGTGAGACACCACGCGACGCATTTTAGAAAAAGAGGAATCTGGTATGGCAAAAGTTGCGTTTCTCGGCCTTGGGGTGATGGGCTACCCGATGGCAGGGTACCTGCAGAAAGCAGGGCATGAAGTGACGGTTTACAACCGTACCGCTGCGAAGGCTGAAAAATGGGCCGGCGAGTACGGCGGCCGTTTTGCCGCAACACCGAGCGAAGCTGCCGCCGCCGCGGATATCGTGTTCAGCTGTGTGGGCAACGACGATGATCTGCGAAGCGTTTGCACGGGAGATCAGGGCGCTTTCAGCGGCATGGCGGCGGGAACGCTTTTTGTCGATCACACCACGGTGTCCGCAAAAGTTACGCGCGACCTTTTCGAGCTGGCCAAGGAAAGTGGAATCGGCTTTGTCGATGCACCGGTTTCGGGAGGTCAGGCCGGCGCCGAGAACGGCCAGCTCGTTGTCATGTGCGGCGGGGATCAGGCCGCATACGACAGGGCCGAACCGCTGATTGATGCGTATGCCAAGAAATGCGTTCGCCTGGGTGAAAGCGGCGCAGGCCAGCTGACAAAAATGGTCAACCAGATCTGCATAGCCGGGCTGGTCCAGGGCCTTTCTGAGGGCCTGCATTTTGCCGAGAAGGCCGGCCTCGACGGGCGGGCGGTGATCGATGTGATCGGCGGTGGCGCTGCCGGAAGCTGGCAAATGGTCAATCGCTACGAGACGATGCTCGACGACCATTTCGAGCATGGTTTCGCTGTCGACTGGATGCGCAAGGACCTCGGTATCTGTCTGGCAACGGCCAACGAGAACGGGGCCAGCCTGCCGGTAACCGCTCTTGTCGATCAGTTCTACAAGGATGTTCAGAAACTTGGCGGTGGCCGCTGGGACACCTCTTCCCTGCTCAAGCGCCTGCGCGCGCTGGGCTGATCCCGCACAAGAACGGATCAGGGCCGGTCGCGTTGCCCGCCCTGATCCGCACCGGATCTTGACGGAAACCATCTGTCCGTTTCAGGCATTCAAAGAAACGATTGGCGACGATCCGCACGTCCGGGCGCAGCTCTGAAATAACATCTTAGAGCATGGCACCATCGAAAATGCCGGAAGGGTGATTGGCGACAAACAGCGCCGGGCCGCTCGTAGGAATGCGGGAGAGATAGTCCGGATTGAGTTTGTAGCTGTATTCGCAGTTTTCGAGGAGCCGACGCACATATCCGGATTTGAGCGGAAGCCGGGGGCCGAAAAACGAGCTGGTCAACTTCCGGTTTGTCCGGTCCTGGCCGAAGACCCTTGCAATCATGCCCGCCACCCAGCGCGGCATGGCATAATAGGATTCAACGTCGACAAGCATTTTGCACATCCAGTCACTGTTCACTGTCCGAATGGTGCTTGTTTATGTTTCGCGGGTAACCGGAACTTGTTGGTTTCGTGAACTCTTTACAACAGCCCGGAATGCCGTCTGCCGATGATGACGGCTTGCGGCCGAACCGAACCGGCCAGCCTTTCCGGACCGCCCGGGCAAGGGGCTGCAATCCGTTTCAGCGCCTAGTCGATGGCGTCGACCTGATACGGCACGATGCCGCGGCGGCCGGATTCGATAAAGGGTTCCTTGTCCAGAGCGGGGAAGGCGCGCTGGTCGCAGGTGTCGCGCGGGCAGATCCGGCAATTGACACCGATCGGTTCGGGCGAGGCGATGTCCTCCACAGCGAGACCGTCGGCATAGACCACGGTGTCGGCATATCTGACCTCGCAGCCGATGCCGAGGGCGTAGCGGCGTTCACCGCTGCGGTAGTCCGGCTGATGTTTGGTGACGCTTGTGGCCACGCACAGATAGCGCACGCCGTCCGGCATCTGGGCAATCTGCGCGGTGAACTTGTTGGAGTTCTGTTCAAAGGCCTGATGCACGTTCCAGCGCGGGCAGGATCCGCCGAACCTGGCGAACTGGAAGCGGGTCGCGCTGTGCCGCTTGACCACATTGCCGGCCCGGTCGATCTTGACGAAATAGAACGGCAGGCCCTTTGCGCCGGGGCGCTGCAGGGTTGAAAGCCGGTGGCAGACGGTCTCGATGCTGGCGTCAAGGCGGTTGGAAAGAAGCTGGATGTCGTGCCGGCTTTCCGAGGCCGCTTTCAGGAAGTCGTCATAAGGCAGCAGCAGCGCGCCTGAAAAATAGTTTCTGAGGGCCAGCCTCGCGATGCTCTCGGCCGACTTCGTCTTGAACCTTGCCCGTTCAACTTCCTCCGAAATCAGGTCACGGACGCAGAGTTCGGCGATCGCGGAGCCGAGAAGAAAGTTTCTGGTCGACTGGGGGACCGCGCGGTAAAGGGCGATGGTGCGGGCATGCTCTTCCTGCCGGATCAGGGTGCCGTCGTAGTCGGGGAATTGGGTGACCGAGATGGCGAACCGGTCCTTCAGCCAGCCTGTCAGGGCCGCGAATTTGGATGGGGCGCGGGCAAGGCCGATCTCGCCCGCGAGGTTTTCCGCGGCCCGGTCGATCGAATCGACATAGTTGTCCATGTAGTGGAAATAGTCGCGGACCTCGTCATACGCGGATTGCTTCAGGCCCGGCCCCTCCACGTCGGAGCCGCCCTGCTGGACCAGGTCGTCGGCGATGGCCTCCCGGTCGTGATAGGTCCGCAGCGCGCCGTAGAGATCCATGATCGCCTTGGTCACGCCGGGCGCCCGGGTCACCAGTTCGTGGATCTCCTGCCGTCCGACCGAGGCACTGTGATACTGGGTGTCTGCAAAGATCTCCTGCAGATCCTGGGCGACCCGGTCGAGATCGTTCTTCTCGAAGGCCGACAGGTCGACGCCGAAGATACGGTTGATCGTCAGCAGAACCGACGCGGTCACCGGCCTGTTGTTGTTCTCGATCTGGTTCACATAGGCGGTGGACAGGCCGATCTTCCTGGCGAATTCAACCTGGGACAGGCCGAAATCGGATCGGATCTGACGCAGCGTGTGGCCTGAAAAAAGCTTTTTGCTCACGCCGGTGTTCTCCAAAGTCATATTGCAAATTATTTGCAATATTCAATATGCATTTTAACATTTTACAATAGCCGGGTAATCATGAACAGTGCCGCAGCATCAAACATTCAAAAAAACACCGGCAAGATGCCCGAATGCATTCAACGCGGTCAGCCGGGGAATGCCGATCAGGTCCGATCGGCCGTCCACCGACCCGCGATACGGACAGTGTCCGAACCCCAAGGAGCAGAGTGATGACAGCCCATTTCGCCCTGACGCCCTGTGCCGCCCGGGACGGCGCTACCAGCGGTTTCGCTGCCGGCATCAGATGGCCGCTCAACCTGAGCGAACTTGTGACCCCCCGGCAACTCGAAATTCTGCTGAAGCTGTGCGAGGGCAAGGTGAACAAGCAGATTGCCTACGATCTCGGTGTTTCCATTGCGACGGTCAAGGCGCATATCCGCAATGCCATCACCCGTCTGGGGGCGAAAAACCGCACCAATGCCGTGGCTATCGTCGCCGCCAACACCGCCATTTTCCAGAACGCGGCGGGCTGACCGGCTTCCCCCCTGCAACTTGAGCTGTGCACCGCCCCATCGGCTGTCCTATCGGCTACGCCGCCCAGAACAAGACAAGGCACCCGGCAGAGGTGCTTGAGAAAAGGCGGCGACTGCCAACCGGTCCAAACCTCACGAGCGCCGGCCCGTGGGGTCAATCGAAGTCTCGGTTGTCGAGGTGACCGGATGGGCCTTCAGGCGCTTCGCCTGATCATCGCGGCCCGGACCAGCGCGACCTCTTCGGACAGAAAATCGCAGAAATCCTTCGCGACGATCGAGATCGGCCTGTGTGTCGGTGTCAGGATGGACAGGTTGTTGTGGATGCGCGGCCGGAACGGCCGAAACACGATCTGGGGTGGTCCCATTCCGCGCCGGCTTTGCTGCTGGGCGTTGTAGGCGGTGACCATGTCGCAGATCAGGGCACACAGGCCGGCTTCCACGAATTGCAGTCCCGGCCAGGCCGTCTGCAGTTCGAAACGCTGATTGAAGCGGACGCCGGCATCGCGGAAACGCGCAAGCGTCTGCTTGTGGCTGCGGTGCTCGGACTGCAGCAGGGCCAGCGGGTAGCCATCCAGTTCCGTGGGCGTGATCACCTCCTTGGAGGCCAACGGATCGGTCGCCGGAATGGCGCACATGCATTCAAGGTCGAAATCGATCTGGTCGAAGGAATTGCGCGCGCGCGGTGTTTCAGCGAAGCCGATGTCGAACTGTTGCCCCGCGATCAGGTCCTCGATCTCCGCCGAGCTCCGGCTGGCGAGGGCCACCTTCACGCTCGGCTTGTCGGCAATGAAGCGTGACAGGCAGTTCGGCAGAAAGTCGGCGGTCGCTTCCGGGATGCCGGCCACCCGCAACTGGCCGTGTTCCCGGTTGGCGAGGCCGCGCAGGGTCCGTTTCGAGACCTCGAGACGCTTCAGGATTGCCTCGGCTTCCTCCAGGAAAAACTCTGCTTCGGGGGTCGGTACCAGCCGGCCCTGTTCGCGCACGAACAGTTTCAGTTCGAGTTCCGTTTCCAGTCCGGCGATGGTCGAGCTGACGGCAGGCTGGGTTCGGCCGAGCGTTCGGGCGGCTTCCGAGATGGAGCCGCTGCGCATGACCTCACGAAAGGTCGACAATTGCCGAATTGACAGATTCATGGTTCTGCGAGAACCGCCCTCCAGAGTTACAATCAAACAATGTGTCGCCTATTCAGGTAAAGGTCAACACTATGCTGAATGCTTTGTCCAGAATAGACTTAAGTATTGTTGGTAAGTTTTATTTAATCAAAAATAACAATCCGAAATATTAGTTATGTTCCAAAAATAATTACCTTCCGAAATTCGTAAGGTGTCCCCGTTTCCGGAGGGCGATTTCCGGCGCCCTACGCGTCCGGGATCCTGAGCCGGCCGACGTCGAAGGCATTGACATCCTGCAGCAGTTCGATGAAGCCACGCGCCGCATGATCGAGCGAGCTGCGGCCCTTGTCCGGCGTCGCGCGGGCCGCGTTCCCGAGCGCCCCCGCAGGGTTGAGATCCTCGGCCATCCAGCCGTATTGCGCCTTGCCGTGCCCGCGCAAGTGTTTGAAATCAGTCAAGTAACGCTGCTGTTCGGACAGAAAGTCCGTTGCCGCATCCATACGCACGAGATCGGGGCGCAAGTGCAGCATCAGCGAGGTTTCGATGTCCCCGCCATGGATGCCGTAGACAAATTCATCTTCCGGATACAGACCTTCCGGCTGGCCGAAGCGCAGCCAGTTGGTTGCGGTCACGAACATGCCGTGCCTTGTCCTGAGTTCGCGGGCGACAATGTCCAGGACCGGGACGTTGCCGCCGTGGGAGTTGATCAGCACGAGCTTGCGCAGACCCGCGCGGGCGACACATTCACCGATCTCAAGCCAGCATCGTGTCACCGTGTCCCAGGACAACGTCAGGGTTCCGGGAAAAGACAGGTGCTCGTCCGACTTGCCGACTGCCTGAACCGGCAGGAATGTGGCCGGAAGATCCGGCGGCAGAAGTTCCAGCACACGGCTGACCTGGCCCTGCGCGATGGTCAGGTCCGTGGAAACGGGCAGGTGGGGTCCATGCTGTTCGACCGCGGCAACGGGCAGAACCGCGATCCAGCTCTCGTGGCCTGGCGCCTGGAAGTCGCGCGTGGTCATGTCTTGCCAATAGGGGCTGGGAAGCATCACGTCGGACCGCCTCGCGCGCTGTTAACCGTCTGACCTGATTTGCACATCGTGAGAAAGCAGGCAAGGGGGACGTGGCCGCAATCAGGCTACCGGCCCCGTTCACGAGGATATGATGCCGGATTCTTAACCGGTGTTTAGAGTTTACTGACTCCTGTCGGGGACAATCTGCGCCATGATCGGCGCGCTCTTGTCAAACACGCCAGCGACCCTTCTGAAAAGCAATGGTGTCGCCAGCGAAACACGGTCCAGCCCGGAGGAGACAAACCCGGGCCGGGAAGGGCTGGGCGCGCGCGAAAGTCAGGCCGGTCAGAGGGCCGCGTCCCTGCGGGCCGGCGGCAGTCCGACGCTGACCGCAGAGGCGGTCATGGTGCTGCAGGAGGCCGACAGTTCAAGCGGCTCGAAGGCACGCGTCCCCGGGGCGCAGACCCGGGCGTCGGAGGAAAATGGCGACGACACGGACGCAGCGCCGGGCAGCCGGAACCGGACGGACGCCAATGCCGGCGGTCAGGTGGGCGCGGGCGCGGTGCAAGGACAGCAAACCGAGGATGAAGAGGACGATCCGGACGGAGACGGCCTGAATGAGGCCGAGGAGAAGCAGGTCTCGGACCTGAAACAGCGTGACGCCGAGGTGCGGGCACACGAACAGGCCCATGCCCGTGTCGGCGGTGCTCACGCGGGGGCGCCGAGCTACACGTTCCAGCAGGGACCCGACGGCAAGCGCTACGCGATCGGCGGCGAGGTGCAGATCGACACGTCAACGGAGCGCTCACCCGAGGCCACCATCCGCAAGATGCAGGTCGTCATCCGGGCGGCGACCGCGCCCGCGGAGCCGTCTTCGCAGGACCTCAAGGTGGCGCAGCAGGCAAGATCGCAACTGTCCGAGGCCCAGGCCGAACTGCGTCAGCAAAAGGCGGAGGAGCTGTCCGGAGACGAGGATGCCGCCGGTTCCGGGGCCGCCCCGGCCGAAACCGGCCCGCCGGAGGGCGTTGCCGGGGCGACCGAAGACGATGCGCCTGCCAGGGCGAAAGGTTCGGAACGCCGCGCCGATACCAGCGCCGCCATTGCCGCGTATGAGGCTGTGTCCCGGTCGGCATCCCAGGCCACATCCCAGGCCACATCGAATCCGGCATCCCCGGATGTCTCGGGGGCGGACGGGCTGGTTGTGTCCTGATCGCAACGGCGTCCTGACGGTCCTGGTCCGCTCTCGCTCCAGCGCATCCGGCGGCCGTCCGCATGCCGCGCGTCCGTTACTTGTCTAACGGGCGGAGGCGTGACAGAAAGGCTTTTCCTTTCGGCACGTCAGCCCTTCAAGAACATCAGACAATGACAAATCCTCACCAGGACCTAGCCTCTGCCGCGCGCCGGGTCGTATCGGCGATCTTCTTCATGTGCGGTTCGTTTATCGGCATCTGGGCGTCCCGTATCCCGCATGTCAAGGCCGGGACCGGTCTCGACGAGAGCGGTTTCGGGCTTCTGCTGCTCGTGATGGCGTGCGGAGCGTTCGCGTCATTTCCGCTGGCCGGGCTGCTGATCGACCGGAGGGGCGCGGCGCCCGTGACCAAGTTCTTCGCTGCCGCCACCGTTGTCGGTTTTCTGCTGGTCGGCCTGGCGCCATCCGTTCCGCTGCTCACCGCGGCCCTTTTCCTGGCGGGATTTTCCTTCGGTGCGCTGGATGTGTCGATGAACGGGTGGGGCGCGGAAGTCGAAACCGCTCTGGGGCGGCCGATCATGTCCTCCTATCACGGGTTGTTCAGCCTTGGCGCGGCGACAGCCGCCCTGCTTGGCGGTGCCGCGATCGAGGCCGGTCTGAGTGTTGCGCTTCATTTCATCCTGTGGGTGGCGCTGACCGCGCCGTTCCTGGTCTGGTTCTGGCGCCAGCCCTGGCCGCAGATCGCCGGGCCTTCGGACGCGGCCAAGGCGCCATTGTTCGCGCTGCCGAAAGGCGCGCTGGTGCTGGTCGGGCTGATGGCGCTCGTGGCGGCGCTCGGCGAAGGCGCGGTCACCGACTGGGCGGCGCTGTATCAGATCGGGGACCTCGGTTACTCGGAAGCGATCGCGCCGACCGCCTTCACCATCTTTTCCACGGCCATGGTCATCATGCGGCTGTCCGGTGACAAGGTCATCGCCCGTTTCGGCGCGGTCCGGGTGGCCCGCTGGAGCGGCCTGGTCGCCTTTGCCGGCTGCCTGCTGCTGGTTTCAGGGTTGAATATCTGGTCGGTCTGGGCGGGCTGCTTTATCATGGGGCTCGGATATGCGGTGCTGTTTCCGCTTGCCATGTCCCGGGCCGCGGGCGATCCGCACATGTCCAGGGGATCGGCTCTTGCCGCCGTTGCCACTCTTGGCTATGGCGCATTCCTGTTCGGTCCTCCCGTTCTGGGTTTTGTCGGTGACCTGCTGTCGCTTCGGGCGTCCTTTGCCGTTGTCGCTGTCCTGACCATGGCCATCCCGCTGCTGGCGGGATCCCTCAAGGTGCGCTCCTGAAACCCGGGCCCTGAAACCCGGGTCCTGAAACCCTGGCCCTGAAATCCCAACCCTGACACCCGGGCCAGGTGGGCCCAAGGCAAGGATACATGATCCCATGTCACAACAAGATCAGGCGCCCGTGGTCGTCTCGCTGAGAAATATCCGCAAGGCTTTCGACACCGGCACGACGGCGCTGGACAACTTCTCCCTAGACATTCGCGAAGGCGAATTCGTGTCCCTGCTCGGACCGTCAGGATGCGGCAAGTCCAGTGCGCTCAGGATCATTGCCGGGCTGTCGGAACCGAGTGCGGGTGGCGTCGAGTGGCCTGCTGCGCAGCCGGACAGGAAGATAGATCGGGAGCGGAACGACCGGGACCTGATCGACCGGGACCTGGCGTTCGTCTTCCAGGAACCGACGCTGATGCCCTGGGCAAGTGTCTTCGACAATGTCTGGTTGCCGTTGCGCGCACGCTGGGTTTCACGCGAGCGCGCCCGCGAGCAGGTGATGGATGCGCTTGCGACGGTCGGTCTTGAGGACGCCACGCAGCTCTTTCCGCGCGAATTATCCGGAGGCATGAAAATGCGCGTGTCGATCGCCCGCGCGCTGATTACCCGCCCGAGGGTGCTGTTGATGGACGAGCCCTTCGCGGCTCTCGACGAAATTACCCGCTTCAAGCTCAACAACGATCTCCTTCGCCTTCAGGCCAGCTTCGGCTGGACGGTGCTGTTCGTCACCCATTCGGTGTTTGAATCGGTCTATCTGTCCAGCCGGATCGTTGTCATGGCGGCCGCGCCCGGCCGGGTGAGCTGCGAGAAAATGATCACGCCCTCGCAGCCGCGCGACGACGCCTTCCGCAATTCCCGGCAGTACAGTCTTTATTGCCAGGAGGTTTCGACGGCCTTGCAAACGGCGATGGACCCCCAAGGCATGGGCTGATCCCCGGTGCGGGCCGCCGCGTCCAATCGCAGCCCAAAACATGCCAGCCGGCGCCCCTGCGGCCAAATCATGCCCGGCTCGTGCAGTGTCATTCGACGGTTAAATACTCCGTCTAGGGTGCGCCGCGTCGACGTTGAGCGTGATTCGAGTTTTTTGGGACGGGGATGGTGCAATGGCTTTCAACTACAAGAAAAGCATAACCTTTCGTCTGGTTCAGGCGGCGAAGGCACAACGGGCCCGTGCGGGATCGCATCTCATGCGGATCGGGCTGCATCCTGGGCAGGAGCTGGTCCTGAAGGTGCTCGCCGATGCGGACGGCAGGACCATGAGCCAACTGGCGCTGGCTCTCGGCGTTCAGCCGCCGACGGTAACGAAAATGGTGACCCGCCTGTCCGCGCAAGGCTATGTCCGGCGCCAGGTGTCCGACACGGACGGGCGTCTGGCCCGGGTCTACCTGACCGATACGGGGCGGGAACTGGTGGTCTTCGTGGACAAGGCCTGGAAGCGGCTTGAACGTGAGGCCATGTCCGGTCTCGACGACAAGGACCGCAAGAAACTGCGCAAGCTGCTGCGGCAGGTGGAAAAGAACCTGTCCATCTCCATCGACGACGATCCCGAACACGAATCCGATTTCGAGACGGACGGCGAGGAGACCCCGGACGCAGGGAAGACCAAGGAACTGTCCGCAGCCTGACTGGAAGATGTCTTCGGGTTTTGCCTGGGAACGGTTCTCGACGGACCGGGCGCCTCGACAACCGGCCGGCCGCCAAGATTAAAAATTGCTCATTTGAATTCCGACGCGTTCGAAACCATCTCTTCTCGAGATCCGGAGCATCGCGGAGCGAGATTGAAATGGCAATGAACTACACGTCGATCAACGAGGACAGGGGGGCCCGCCGCGCTGCGGAGTTGCGGCGCCGGTTCGCGCAGGTTTCCAGCAAGGCCTCGCGCGGCGACGGGTTCGGATTTGGACCGGTCGCGCAACAGCGCCTCCGGCACGTGGGCGCTTCGCGGCGCTCCGAACTGCATTCATTTCTGGCCTGGAGCGCTCTGGCGGCTGTGGTTGTCGTCATCGGAATGATGCTGTTCAGGGCCCTGTAGCGTTTTGTCCTCCGCCAGGGGGGGCGGCCACCGACCCGGCAGATGGGTCGGCGTTCCGCCTGATCGATTGTTCAGATGTTTTCCACGCGGATGGCTTCGCAGACCGCGTCGGTCACATCCTGCGTCGTCGACGTGCCACCGACATCCGGTGTCAGCACGCCATCGTCGCAGACTTTTTCAACCGAGCGCATAAGCCGTTCCGCGGCGTTCGTCTCGCCCAGATGCTCGAGCATTTGCGACGCTGTCCAGAAGGTCGCGACAGGGTTGGCGATGCCTTTTCCGGTGATGTCGAAGGCGGATCCGTGGATCGGTTCGAACATGGACGGGAAGCGGCGTTCCGGATCGATGTTTCCGGTAGGGGCCACGCCGAGGCTGCCGGCCAGGGCTCCGGCCAGGTCGGACAGAATATCGGCATGAAGATTGGTGGCGACGATCGTATCGAGGCTCTTCGGGTCCTTCACCATGCGGACGGTCATAGCGTCGACCAGCATCTTGTCCCAGGTCACATCCGGAAATTCCTTCGAAACCTCCGCAGCGATCTCGTCCCACATGACCATGCCGTGGCGCTGGGCATTCGACTTGGTGACGACCGTGAGAAACTTGCGCGGACGCGACCGGGCGAGACGGAAGGCATAGCGCATGATCCGGGTGACGCCGACCCGGGTGAAAATCGCGACTTCGGTCCCGACTTCCTCGGGTAGGCCCCTGTGCGCACGGCCGCCGTGGCCGGAATATTCGCCTTCGGAGTTCTCGCGGACGATCACCCAGTCCAGATCCCCCGGTCCGACCCCTTCAAGGGGAGACGAGATGCCGGGCAGGATCTTCGTCGGACGGACATTGGCGTATTGGTCAAATCCCTGGCAGATCGGCAGTCGCAGGCCCCACAGGGTAATATGGTCCGGCACGTCCGGCGCGCCGACGGCCCCGAAAAAGATCGCATCGAATTTCTTCAGTTGCTGCGTTCCGTCTTCCGGCATCAACGCGCCGGTGCGCTTGTAGCGGTCCGAGCCCCAGTCGAAGTGTGTCACCTCAAATGCAAAACCGCCGTCGCGTCGCGCCAGCGCTTCCAGCGCCTGCAGCCCTGCCGCGATGACTTCCGGTCCGATTCCATCCGCCGGGATAGCTGCGATTTTATAGTGCTTCATGGCTCTTGTCTGTTCCTTCGAAGGGTTGCCATTCGCTGGGTTGGCGCCGCACGGTCACTCGGTGCGATCTGATCCATTTGCTCAGATGGGCCATGCTCACAGGCTCTGATATCAGATCAGGAACGGATAGCCGCCCTCCAGCTTCAACAGGGCTATCTTGGTTTCGGTGCCGCCGTCGCCGGAATAGCCCCCGAGGCCTTTTGCCGACAGGATCCTGTGGCAGGGAATGACGATCGGGATCGGATTGGCGCCGCAGGCCTGCCCGACAGGCTGGCCGTAGGTGTTCAACTCTCGTGCAACGTCCCCGTAGGTGCGCGTCTCGCCATAGGGGATCGCCAGCATCGCCTTGAAAACGGCCTGGTGAAGCTCGCCGCCTTTCGGGGCGAGAGGCAGGTCGAAATCTTTCAGGTCTCCGGCCAGATAGGCTTCAATCTGCCTGGCGGCCTCTTCGAGCAAAGGTGTTTTGTCTTGGCGAGAAGGGGTATTCCATAGTATCCGGGTTATCGCGCCGTCACTTTCAAAGATCGACAGGCGCCCCAGCGATGTATCAATTTCCACAACAGGCATGCCGGCTTCTCCCGCTTGTCTCCCTCTTCAGGTAACGGCTGGCAGACCGTGTCGCAACCGGAGTGTTCCAGCAGGAACGGTCCCTCCCGTGTCATTCATCTGCGGATGAGCAATCGAAAAAGGCTTGCTGCCAATGGCGCAAGACAGACAGAAACAGCCTGCACGCGGAACCGCAGCGGTGGCCGCGCCGCTTGCGGGCATCGGTCTCATCGTCCTGGCTTGCCTGAGTTTTTCGATTCTGGACGCGATCGCGAAATATCTCTCCGCCAGTCTGCCGACGCTGCAGATCGCCTGGATGCGTTTCGTCAGTCATTTGCTGCTGGCTCTGGTCCTGTTCCAGGTCTGGAAAAAACCTTCGCTGCTGAAGACCCGGCGGCCGTTCCTGCAGATCGTCCGCGCCTTCTGTCTGCTCGGGACCACCGTTTTCAACTTCCTGGCGGTGCGCCACCTGCAACTGGCCGAGACAATGGCGATCATGTTCGCCGGTCCCTTCGTGATCACGGCGCTTGCCGGACCGCTCCTGGGAGAATGGGCCGGTCTGAGGCGCTGGGTTGCGATCATTGTGGGGTTCATCGGTGTTCTGGTGGTGACCCAGCCGGGCCTTGGCGGCATGCACTGGGCGGCGATCTATTCGGTCGGCGCGATGACCTTCTACGCGTTCTATGCGATCCTGACGCGCCAGCTCACGGCGACAGATGGCTCCGCGGGCATGCTTATCATTTCCGGCCTTGTTGCCAGCCTGGCCATGGCTCCCTTCGGGATCTCGGTCTGGCAGACGCCGCCGGACATCCTGAGCTGGGTCCTGCTCCTTGCCACCGGCGCACTCGGTGCCGGCGGGCATTACCTGTTCATCATGGCGCACCGGATCGCTCCGGCCCCGGTGCTGGCGCCGTTCATCTATATCCAGATCGTCTGGATGATCGCGCTCGGCTTTCTGGTCTTCGGCGATGTTCCCACCACCACCACGGTTATCGGTGCCGCCATCGTGGTCGCTTCCGGCCTCTATATTCTGTATCGCGAGCGGGTAAAGGGTCTCTAGAGCCATTCCGGGTCAGATTGGCTCCCGGACTCCATAAAACGGCACCCGAACGGCGCCCGAACGGCGCAGGCATCGGTCCATCAATCGGGGCGGGCGGTTGACGGGATCAGCGACTTCCTCTCTTAATGGCGCCTTGTGTCGGACTACGCCCATGAGTGAAGACCGCCAACCTGTTTGAAAGCCGATCTTTTTTGGGGGATAGGATGGAACTGAACCGCCGAATTTTTCTCGGAGCCGCCGCCGCTGCCGCGGGAACTCTTGCCATGCCGCATGTGGCGCGGGCGAATGCCGCCGCCGATGCGTATTTCAACGGCTATCATCCGGACAGCGGATTTGAATATCGCCGGACCAACTTCAAGCGCATCGATCCCGTCTGGCACCGCCAGATGGTGAAATATCTCAGCGACGAACCGCCTGGAACGGTGGTTGTCGATACTAACAATCATTTCCTTTACTGGGTCTGGGAAAACAACACCGCGCTCAGGTATGGCGTCGGTGTCGGCCGCGAGGGGTTCCAGTGGTTCGGACGCGCGCGGATCGACCGCAAGGCTCTGTGGCCACGTTGGGTTCCGCCGCCCGAAATGCTGCAACGCCAGCCCGATCTGCCGCGCAAGGTCGACGGCGGAGCGGCCAACAATCCGCTTGGTCCCCGGGCGCTGTATCTCTACCGGGACGGACGGGATCTGGGCTACCGGCTTCACAGCACGCTTGAGCCCTGGAGCATCGGTCACGACGTTTCGAGCGGCTGTATCCGGATGTTCCCGGAAGACGTGATTGATCTCTATCAGCGTTGCCCGAAGGGAACAGGCGTGCTGGTGCTGGAGCACCTGGGGGCGAATGCCGGTTGAGGCCGGCTCGTCGTAAAGACGACCGAGAAGGAATTGGGGGCTTTCTTTTGAAGAACAGGTTTGGCCGGCTGGGCCGGAGCGCGCTTGTCGCGCTGATATGTGGAATTGGGGCCGCCGGTTGCAACAGCGCGGGCGGATTGTCTTCACCGAACGTGACCAATGCGCCGGTCGCCGGGTTCGAGAACATTTCTCCCGGGTCCGAGGAAGAGTTCATCATCAATGTCGGCCGCCGGATCTATTTCGAGCAAGGCTCCGCCGTTGTTACCGACGAAGCCCGCGTGACGATCGAGAACCAGGCCCGCTGGCTAAAGAGCAACAAGAAATGGCTGGTCAAGGTTCAGGGTCATGCCGATGATCAGGGCAGCGAGGCCGCGCAGAAAACCCTGTCGACCCGGCGCGCGGATGCGGTCATGGCCGAACTGGCCAAGCTCGGCGTCGGCAAGAACCGGATGTGGGTCAAGGGATACGGAGTGGAACGCCCGGTTACGGATTGCGCCGAAGTGACCTGCAAGTCGCAGAACCGCCGGGTGGTCGTCAATCTCAGGGAAGAGTTCGACGAATCCGCCCCTCAGGCGAAACGCTAAAGTGGTGCGCGGTCCTGTGGCCGTGCACCGCTCCGGGGCTGTCGCCCAAACGGAATACCGGCTTACCCGGGGGCCTGGACGGTCGCCCTTACCGCCGCTGCGGTCATCGAGAAGTGTGAATGCCTGAAGACAACGGATCCAAGCCTTCCTCGCCGAAAATTCCGCTGAAGCCCGGCCAAAGGCTTACTCTCGGGCATATCGCCGATCAGCTCGGCATCTCCACGGCCACGGTTTCGCTTGCCCTGAGGGACAGCCCTCTGGTCGCGGAGGAAACCCGGGCGAAGGTCAAGAGGACCGCCGAGGAAATCGGTTATATCTACAACCGGTCGGCGGCCTCCCTGCGCACGTCGCGCAGCCAGATCGTCGGCGTTGCGGTGCACGATATTCTCAATCCCTATTTCGCCGAAGTGTTCTCCGCGCTCGAGGATGTGCTGGAGGAGCAGGGGCAGATGGTTTTCATCTGCAACCACAGGGACGATGTGAAGCGCCAGCGCGCGTTCGTCAACACGCTGCTGCAGCACCGGGCGGACGGCCTGATCCTGTGCCCCTCGGTCGGAACATCGGCCGAGGAGATCAACCGGCTGGTGGATCAGGGCATCCCCGTGACGCTGGTGGCGCGCGAGGTTCCCGGGGTCTGGGCTCCTTGCGTGCGCGGGGACGATCTCGCCGGGGCCTACCAGATCACCCGGCATCTCATCGGGCAGGGGCACAAGGACATCGCCATGGTTGGCGGTCGCCGCGGGAGTTCGACCGGCCGTTTCAGAAACGCGGGCTGGCGCAAGGCCCTGGAGGAAGCCGGACTGGAACCCGACAGGCAGTTGGACCTTCCGGAAATGATGACCCAGGCCGATGGCCGGGAAGCTGTTTCGAAGGTCCTGGACGCGGAGCGGCGCCCGACCGCGATCGTCGCCTTCAACGACCTGGTCGCATTCGGCCTGATGACCACGTTCCGGCGGGCCGGTATCGAACCGGGACCGGACATGGCCATCACCGGGTATGACGATATTGACGGCGCGGACGCGCGCACGCCGGCCCTGACCACAGTCTCCGCCCAGCCCGACAAGATCGGCCGCCTCGCCGCCTTGACGCTTTTGCGCCAGATCGCCGGCGACAGGGTTCCGAACAAGCCCATCGTGATCGAGCCCGACCTGCGGATCCGTGAAAGTTCTCCGCCGCCGGGGATCCGGCTGGCGCCGAAACTGGCCGAATAGATAAAATTCCGCGATCGATCGGGGCATGTCTCGGACCGCTGACAAACCCGCAGGGTCTTTCCGGCCGGTCTGCAGCGCAGCTGCATGGCCAGAGCCGGAAACCAGCGCGTACTTCGCGCCACAGGCGCGGCTTCATTCCTGATTTCAGATATTTGACTGCTCTGGTGCTCGCCTTCGCTTGCGCTGACATGCCGGATCCCGGATCAGCGCGCAACGTCGCTGCACTTGTCCGCGATGACCAACCGAGAACCTGTCAACAACCTGACGGGCGGCCGGTGGCCGCCCGTTTCCGGTCGCGGGGCGTTCGCTGTCAGCGTGGCTCGTCGAGCAGGCCCTTGATGATCGTGTAACACGCCAGCAGCAGCACGATCGTGAACGGGAACCCGGTGGAAACCGCCATGGCCTGCAGGGCGCCGAGCCCGCCGCCAAGCAACAGGGCGATGGCGACCAGTCCCTCGAAGGTGCACCAGAACACACGCTGGGACACCGGTGCATCGACCTTGCCGCCTGCCGTGATCGTATCGATCACCAGGGAGCCGGAATCCGAGGACGTGACGAAGAACACGATCACCAGGACAATGGCGATGAACGATGTGATTGACGCCATCGGCAGGTCGGCGAGCATGCCGAACAGCGACAACTCCGGGCTGTAGCTGGCGATGACATATTCATGCACCTTGCTGCCTTCCAGGGTCAGGGCCTGCTCGATCGCCGTTCCGCCGAAGGCCGTCATCCACAACACGGAGACAATCGTCGGAATGATGAGCACGCAAATCACGAACTCGCGCACCGTCCGTCCCCGGCTGACGCGGGCTATGAACATGCCCACGAACGGCGACCAGGAGATCCACCAGGCCCAGTAGAAGGCGGTCCAGCCCTGCCGGAAGCCGTCGTCCTCCCGGCCGAACGGCATCGACAGCGGAACGATTTCCTTTGCATAGGAGGCGATGTTGGAGAAGAAGCCCGAAATCAGCGCGGATGTGGGCCCGGCCGCTATCACGAAGACCAGCAGCAGCGCCGCGATCAGCATGTTGATTTCCGACAGGACCTTCACGCCGCCGTCGAGACCGCGCAGCACCGAGATCAGGGCGACTGCGGTGATGCCGATGATCAGGATGACCTGTGCTGTGACGCTCACCGGAATGCCGAACACGAAGTTCAGACCGGCATTGGCCTGCTGCGCGCCGAAGCCCAGCGACGTTGCCAGACCGAACAGGGTCGCGAACACCGCCAGGATATCGACGACATGGCCCGGCCAGCCCCAGGTGCGTTCGCCGAAGATCGGATAGAAGACCGACCGCATCGTCAGCGGCAGGCCCTTGTTGAAGGAGAACAGCGCGAGCGCAAGAGCGACCACGGCATAGATGGCCCAGGGGTGCAGGCCCCAGTGAAAGATGGTCGCGGCCATGCCCATGGCTTTTGCGGCGGCGACGTTTTCGGGGATGAGGTTGCCGTCCGCGTCGAAGGGCGAAGGCACGCCCACCGGTTCGGAGAAGGCCATGTGGTAAACCGGCTCAAGCACGCCGAAGAACATCAGGCCGATGCCCATGCCGGCAGCGAACAGCATCGCGAACCAGCCGAAATAACTGTAGTCCGGGTCCGCGTCCCTGCCGCCGATACGCACATTGCCGAGCGGCGTGACGATCAGCGCAAGGCAGACGAGCACGAAGACGTTGCCGGACAATATGAAGAACCAGTCGAGGTTCGAGGTCAGCCACTTGCGCATGGTGTCGAAGATCGGGCCGACTTCGGTCTGAAACGTCAGCGTGAGAAAGACAAAGGCGACGATCGTCAGTCCGGACACCAGAAAGACCGGATTGTGGATGTCCAGGTTGAAGGGGCCAACACTGGCTTCGATGTTGTCCTGCCCGATCTCGTAGTCCGTATCGATGATGTTGGCGTCCCCTTCTGGACCGGGGATGCTCGAATTTTCTGAGTTGTCGCTCATGGGAGCGTTCCTTGTGGTTCGGGAAACTTGGTTATCTGACGAGGAAGACGGATACGTCCGCATGGCTGGCCAGCCGGCCGCCATTGGAGGGCCAGAGGTGATCCGCCAGGTTCGGGACATGGGTCGCCATGACCACAAGATCGGCGCCGGTCTCCCGAACGGCCGTCAGAAGACCTGTGTCGAGATCGATCGCCGGGTCGTGGACGAAAACGGCGTGACCCGATGCATTGATCCCGTATTTGACGCCCTGCGCAGCCGCGAATGCGTCGAGTTTCTGACGGAATTCCTGCGGCGTGTGTGCGACCGACCCGGGCGCGGCGGATGCGACGGCCGCGAACACCACGGGAAGGCTGTCCTGCCTGGCCAGGTAAACACCCGCCGAAACGGCTTTTTCCAGTTTCTCGGCATGATTCAAGTCTATCGGAATGAGTATCTTGTTGAACAACTGTCCCTCCCAGATTTGTGTCCACACCCTGGTTCGGCGCATGGCCGACCGGATTAGATCCGACGGTCAGGGGAAGAGCGCTTCAAAAAATGCGGAAGCGCGGCGTCTGTGCTCGATCGAACGCCGGGCGCTGCCGAGATCATCCGCCGGAGGGGCCGCAATGTTGGTGTTGCCGATGAGGATGTTTCGAGCCGCTCCCTGCCCCTGCGCGGCAGTGTTGCATGCACGGGGGGCCGCGTCAAAGAAACAGCGCCCGCGCGTGCGGTCGCCATCGCGGGGCGGTGATGCGGCAGGCAGGTGTCGCAGGAGGGATCAAAGAGCCGGTGCGGATTCCATCTCGGTCCGGTAGACCATGCACTTGTTGCGGCCGGTCGACTTGGCTTCATAGAGCGCCGTGTCGGCCTTCTGCATGAGCGTGGAGAACTCGACGTCCTCGCGGGCTGCCGCGGCCAGGCCCATGCTGCATGTCACCGTTTGCTGGACATGATCCATCTGGCATTCGTCCATGATCTTGATGCGCAGGCGCTCGCACACCAGCATGGCGTCTTCCAGAGTGGTGTTGTGCAGGATCATGCAGAATTCCTCGCCGCCGACACGCCCGAACACATCGACCGCACGCAAGGCGCCACCAACGGTGTCGGCAAACAGCTTGAGGACCTCGTCTCCGGCGGCATGGCCGTGCAGGTCGTTGATATGCTTGAATTTGTCGATGTCTATCATGACGGCCGTGAACGGGCGCTTGGTTCGGCGAAAGCGCTGAATCTCGGTATTGGCGCGCTCCAGGAAGGCCCGTCGGTTCAGGATCTGTGTCAGATCGTCGATACTGGCAACCCGCTCCAGGTTGATCTTGGCATCCATCAAGGCCTGATGGTCGCGCTGGCGGGCGATTTCATGTCCGACCCAGTCCGCGAACTGGCGTACAATCTGAATGTCGGCCGGCGAAAACGGACGCTTGCGGGGTTGGGCGGCGGAAAAATTGATCGTGCCGTGCACGACGCCGTCTACCAGCAGCGGCGCGCCGATATAGGTTTCCAGCGCGAAGATTTCGAAACAGGGATGCCTGGCGAACTGGGAGTTTGCCGCATTCGCCGTGGCCAGGGGACCGTCGGCGTCGAGTGTCAGGGTGCAGTAGGTGTCCTTAAGCGGAAAGGACGTGCCGGGCTCAAGCTCACCACTGGGGCTGTTGGCATGCGTGATCGTGTAGTGGTCATCGATCACGTGGCTGATGATGCCGAAGGGCAGGTCGAAATGTTCGGTGCCAAGGCGCAGAATTTCAGCGATCTTGTCTTCGTGACCCAATTCGCGCGTGGAGGTGATTGCATAGAGTTCCGCGAGGGTCCGCTCGGTTTTCTTGCGGTCCGTAATGTCCGTAATCAGGACGACAATGCCCTTGACCTGGTCATTTTCAAGAACGCGCGGATTGCAGTCTATCTGGCACTCGCGATGGACGCCGTCCGGGAAATGAAGGCCGACTTCGCTGGACACCTTCTTGCCCTTGCAAGCCTCCTGCAGAAAGGAGCGCATGACTTCGCGCTCTTTCCAGGGCAGGCGATCGCGCAGGCGGGTGCCGAGCAGGTTGTCCGGCGTGCCGTCAAACCACTCGCAGGCGGTCTTGTTGAGAAAGATACACTTGCCGTCCGGATCGACCTCGACAACACTTCCGGTGATGTTGTCGGCCATCAGTGACAGGTTCTGATAAGCGTTTTCCGATTCGGCACGGGCATGTTTGAGCTCGGTGATATCGGCGCGTATGCCGGCGATGCCACCGCTTCTTGTCCGGGTTTCGGAAACTCTCAACCAGCGGCCATCGCTGAGGCTTTGTTCAATGACGGATCCGTTCGCGTTCCGGTGTGCCGCCAGGCGTTTCTCCAGCCACGCCTCGTTGTCGAGGTCGAAGGTATCATACTGCTTCTTGTTGAGGCCGAAGCGCAGGATGTCCTCAAACCGGTTCCCGGGAAAGATTGCGGGCGCGGTCAGGGCGTAAATCTCACGGTAATTGTCATTGCAGATGATCAGGCGGTCTTCATTGTCAAAGATCGCAAAGCCCTCGTTGATCGCATCCACGGCGTCTTCCAGCGTGAGCGCGATATCGCTGAGCTTGTTTTCGAGCGCCTTGCGTTCGGAAAGGTCCCGCGCAATGAACAGGAAACCGGAGAGATTGCCGTCAGTATCAACAAGCGGCGCGCCGACAACTTCGGCGCAGACAGTGGTGCTGTCGCCGCGCAGCAGTTCGAGCGTGTAAGTTTTTTGTTGCGGCCGGTCCGCGGGCGACTGGTAAATCTCGCCCAATTTCTCGAACTGGTCGGTGTCTGAAAAGAAACGCTCTGTCGTGGATCCGACGCAGTCTTCGCTGCTGACGCGCAGGAGCTGTTCCATGGCCTTGTTGACGAACAGAATTTCCCGATCGGCATTGGTGACGACAACACAGTCGGTCATGTCGCCGAACGATTGTTGAAGATCCAATGTGATGCACTCAGCCATGTCCATCCCCGTAGTCACGTCTTTGATCGGGCCTCGGTTTCATACAAGACAATAAAAGTTTAATAAAAGGGATACGCAACGTAAGAATTCAACCGATTTCGGAGCCTATTTACAATTATCCCTTGTGGTGATTGGTAATAGTGCCTATTAATTAAGCTCCTTGGTTGTTTTCAAGTAAATTTTCTATGCGTGCCAGCGCTTTTATGATGTTTTCGGTAGAGTTCGCATAGGATAACCTGATGTATCCTTCGCCCAAAATCCCGAAATCAGGTCCGCCGATCACTGCGACACCTGCCTGTTCGAGCAATGCGGACGCAAGTTCCTTGGCTTTCCAGCCGGTGTTCTTGATGTTCGGGTAGGCATAGAAGGCCCCGAGGGGCGTCCGGCAGGTCACGCCTTCAATGGCATTCAGACCGTCCACGGTAACCTTCCGCCGGGCATCGAATTCCCGAACCATGTCCCCGACGGCGGTCTGCGGACCGGTCAGTGCGGCAAGCGCACCAAACTGCGCGGGTGCGTTCACGCAGGACCAGGCATTGACGGCCAGCTTGCGCGCCTTGTCCATGAGTTGATCCGGCCAGAGCGAAAAGCCCATTCTCCATCCGGTCATGGCATAGGTTTTCGACCAGCCGTCCAGGAGGATCAGCCTGTCCCGTATTGCCTCGAAAGTCAGCAGGGAAACGTGCTCTGCGCCGTCATAGGTCATTTGTGAATAGATTTCGTCCGACAGGATCGCGACGTCCGGATGGCGGTCGAGGCCGGCAACCAGCTTTTCGATCTCGGCGCGGGGCGTCACGCCGCCGGTCGGGTTGGCGGGCGAATTCAAAATAAGCAGTCTTGTCCTGTCCGTGATCAGCGACAGGGTTTCCTCGGCGGAAAACGCGAAGTCGTTCTCCTCGCGGATCGGGACCGGCACGGGACGTGCCCCGGTGAATTCGATCATCGATCTGTAGATCGGAAATCCGGGATCCGGGTAAAGTATTTCCGCGCCGGGTTCGCCGAACATCAGGATCGCCATGAACATGGTCACCTTGCCGCCGGGGACGACCAGCACGTTGCCGGGATCGGTTGCAACGCCATGCCGTTTCAGAAGATCGGCGCTGACGGCCTCGCGCAGGGGGGCGATGCCGTTTGCCGGCGTATAGCCGTGGTGGCCGTCCCGCAACGCCTTGACCGCCGCCTCGACGATATGCTCCGGCGTCTTGAAATCCGGCTGGCCGATGCCGAGGTTGATAATGTCGCGGCCCTGGCCGGCAAGTTCCGTGGCCCTGGCGAGCACGGCGAAGGCATTTTCCTCACCAATCCGGTCAAAACCGGCAATTGTCTTCAGCACGTGTTGCTCCCCCTGTTCTGGCTCCTGACAGACGTTTAGAACGTGTTTCGCCAATTTGAAACCGTGCGATGGCCAGAAACTGCGAAAGCCCGTGCCGGGTTCCTCTACAGACAGGCGGAACGGTGAACGCCCAAGGCGGTGTTCGACGGGCGGCAATTGCGGAATTTTTTTCCCGGCTCTCCCAATAGCCGGTCGATGTGCTTATATTCGCGCCCAGGACGCCCGCCATGCGGGCCTTATCAAGCAATATCACGCCAGGAAGCTTCGCGATGACTGCGACACAGGACGCCCCGGCCCAGATTCCCGTCACCGTGCTGACGGGGTATCTGGGGGCCGGTAAAACCACCCTTCTCAACCGGATCCTGACCGAAAATCACGGCCAGCGGTATGCGGTGATCGTCAATGAGTTCGGCGAGGTCGGCATCGACAACGATCTTCTGGTCGAATCCGATGAAGAAATCTTCGAGATGAACAACGGCTGCATCTGCTGCACGGTGCGCGGTGACCTGATCCGCACCGTCCAGAACCTGATGAAGCGCAAGGGGGCCTTCGACGCGATCATCGTCGAAACCACCGGCGTGGCGGACCCGGCGCCCGTGGCCCAGACCTTCTTCATGGATGACGACGTCCGCGCTTCGGCGAAGCTGGATGCGGTGGTCGCCGTCGTCGATGCCCGTCATGTGCTGCAGCGGCTGGAGGACACGGAAGAGGCCGAGGACCAGATCGCCTTTGCCGACGTGATCCTGCTCAACAAGACCGACCTCGTGTCGGACGAGGAACGGGCCAATGTCGAAGCCCGTATCCGGGCGATCAATCCCTATGCGGTCCTGCACCACAGCGAGCGCTGCGGCGTCGACATCGCCAAGGTCCTGGACCGGGGTGCATTCGATCTGGATCGTATCCTGTCGCTCGATCCGCATTTTCTGGAACACGGGCATCACGCGGATGACTGCGGTCCGGACTGCGACCACGATCATGACCATCATCACGGACATGACCATGACCACGGTCATCACCACCATCATCATGACGAGAACACGCATTCGGTGAAGAGCATCTCGCTGACAGCCGGAGACCTCAACCCCGACATGTTCTTTCCCTGGATCAATCAGGTTACCCAGGTGCAGGGGCCGAACATCCTGCGGATGAAAGGCATTATCGCGTTCAAGGACGATCCGCAGCGTTATGTGATCCAGGGGGTTCACATGATTGTCGAGGGCGATCACCAGCGCGACTGGAAAGCCGACGAGCCGCGGGAGAGCCGGCTTGTCTTCATCGGGCGCGATCTCAACTGGGATGTGCTGAAGGACAGTTTCCAGGCTTGTGCCGCGCAATGAGGAATTGACACTTGCCGACGATTGCACCTTTGGAGCTGGACGGCTTTGTCGTCAGGGCCGGCTTCCTGAAAGACTGTGCCTGTTTCGCGACCGGGGAAGGAGAGGTCCTTTTCTCCGCCGCGGGCGAGCATCGCTGCAGGCCGCACAAGGCCGGCCTGCTGGCCGCGGAAATCAGCCGTGACGGGTCCGGCCTGATCACTTCGGGGGACGATGGCTGCATCCATGTCACCGGCCCGGACGGGTCCAGCGCCCTTGTTGCCGAGCGGCCGCGAAAGTGGATCGACCTGATTGCGGCCGGTCCGTCCGGTGCGGTCGCCTTCGCCAGCGGACGCACCGCCTGGATCCGGTTCGGCGACGGCCGGGAAAAGGAGTTTGCGCATGAACGCGCGGTCGGCGGTCTGGCGTTCGCGCCCAAGGGCATGCGCCTGGCGGTGTCCCGCTATGACGGGGCGAACCTGTGGTGGGCCAATACCGACGGAGCGCCGGTCGAGCTTTCCTGGAAAGGTGCGCATCTGGGCACCAGCTTTTCGCCGGACGGCAAATACCTTGTCACGGCGATGCAGGAAAACGCGCTGCATGGCTGGCGGCTGTCGGACACCCAGGACATGCGCATGACCGGCTACCCGGCCAAGGTGAAATCCTTCAGCTGGTCGCTCAAGGGCCGCTATCTGGCGACGTCGGGGGCAAATGCCGCGATCCTGTGGCCCTTTTTCGGAAAGACCGGCCCGATGGGGCAGACGCCGTTGCAACTCGGAACGCGCGGGGACGCACTGGTCACGGCGGTCGCGTGCCATCCGAAAGAGGAAGTCGTTGCGATCGGTTATCAGGATGGCATGATCATGATGAGCCGGTTCACGGACAATGCGGAAGTTCTGTTGAGACGGCCGGGAAAAGGCCCGGTGTCATCGATGGACTGGGACGCGGACGGCACGCGGCTGGTCTTCGGAACGGAGACGGCCGAGGCCGGTATCGTCAGTCTGCAGGATTGACGGGCCGGACTGCGAACGGGAGATCCGGATGGCGCGGATACTGTTGTTGATTGCCATGCTGATGAGCGGAACGGCGACGTCCCAGTTGCCGGAATTCTCGCAGCAGTACCGGCAGCGCCTCGGTGGCGCCATCGACGCGCTGGAAGAGATTCTGGCCGATTTCAACAGGGATGCCCAAAACCACGGCTTGACCTCCGCAGAGGCAATCGCGCGCCAGAAGTCGTCCGGGGACGCTTTTGTCCGCGCGCGGGGCGACAGCATGCTGAACGCCGAGATCCGTCTCAGCCGCCTTCAGCAGCAACAGGCTGAACTTGAATCGGCAGGGCCGATCGAACGGCTGATGATTTTTGCCCGCGGCTTCGATCCGCAACTGGCCCAGGCGACGGCCGAGGACTACGAACCGGCCGTCCCGGTGACGATTGCCGGGTTCACCAGTGCCGGTGCCGGTGCGTTTGCCGGGTACCTGGTCATGCGCATCCTGATCGGTTTTGGCCGTCTCGGGCGCCGGCGCAGACCGCGGCACGGCTGACCCGGCATTTCCGGCCGCCGGCACGCCCTTTTTCCCGGCGCTGCGCTGGGCCGGAACAGGTTTTAGTGCCCATCGGGGGCATGGCGTACACGGGTCATCGGGGACCCGGTCACTGGAAGGATGCCGGATGGACGCAATCACGCGGATGCGCTGCTTCATTCAAGTTGTCGACGCAAATGGGTTCTCTGCTGCAGCCCGGGAAATGGGCCGGTCGAAGGCGCTGGTCTCGAAATATGTCGGCGAGCTGGAAGACGAGCTCGGTGTCCGGCTGTTGAACCGGACCACGCGCCAGATCTCGATGACGGAAGTCGGCGAAGCCTACTACAAGGAAGCGGTGGAAATCCTGCAGCGAATTGATGATCTGCAGGCGTCTGTGCAGTCCTCGCACGAGGAAGTGCGCGGCCGCCTGCGGATCTCCGCTCCCCGGTCCATGGGGGATATGCTGCTCAACAGGGCGATGATGGACTTCCTTGTCCGGCACCCGGAGATCAACCTCGACCTGCGGCTGGAAGACCGGTTCGTCGATCTGGTCGAGGAAGGCTTCGATCTTGCGGTCCGGGTCACGCAGCTGGACGATTCCAGCCTGATTGCCCGCAAGATCGCGCCTTTCCGCACTGTGGTCTGCGCCAGTCCGCAAACCATCGAGAAATACGGAGCGCCCAAGGTCCCGTCCGACCTTGCTACCCGCCCCTGCCTGATCGACACCAATTACCGCTACAAGCAGAACTGGGCTTTCGAGGAAAACGGCCAGCGGAGTTCCGTGGTGGTCAAGGGGCCGCTGGAAATCAACAGCGCGGCAGGTGCCCGGGAAGCCGCCTTGTGTGGCCTGGGCTTTCTCAGGACACCGTTGTTCTTTGTCTCCGAAGACATCGTCTCGGGAAGGCTGGTCACGCTGCTTGAGGACTATGAGGAGCCGATGCGCGGCATATATGCGGTCTACCCGCACAGGCGGCATCTCAGTGCAAAGGTCCGCGCCTTCGTCGATTTTCTCGTCGAGACTTTTGCGAGAAAGTCCTGTCCGTGACGGAGGGCGAGTGCCGGATGCCAGGCGGCCTGGACCGGAATTCCGGCGCATGTGTCAGCGATCTCAATGGTCGTTGCGGCTTCGGGGCCGATCAAATGGTTCGTGGCCTGCCAAACGGTGACCGTGAATGCGGCACCTTTGTCCGGCGACACCACGACTTGAATGGGGAAGCCCGGAGCCCAACATGTCAGCGATGAAAGAGCCTCAGGAACAAATCGCCGCCCGACTGGAACAGGTTTTCTGGAACAGGGGATTTGCGGAGCCGAGCGTGCCCGAGTTGCGGGCCGGGGCCGGTGTCAGCATGCGCACACTCTACCGTCATTTTCCATCGCGGGAAGCCATGATCCTGGGCGCGCTTGAATACCGTCACCGCCGCTATCTGGACTATGTCCGCAGCGGCACTGTCGAGCCGGGGCTCGCGGCGGCCGAACAGCTTTTCGACAAGCTTGGTGGCTGGATGCGCCTGACCGAAGGCAAGGAATGCCTGTTCAGGCAAGCTATGTCAGCCAATCCCGACAGCACCGACATCGAGTCCATGGTCAGACGCCACAAGAAGGAGCTGCTCGGTTTTTTCGGCGCATTGAGCGGCCAGGACCGGTTTGCGGCGACCCTCTATATGCTCCATGAAGGCGTTACCGCCTGCTACGCCGAGTTGGGCGAAGCGGCTGTGGAGGATGCCAAGGCCCTGGTGCGCCTGATGTTCAAGTCCGCGAACGAGCGCGAACTCTCCTGATACCTGCGGGGAGCGGGCGGCGTTCCCGCCGCTTCCTGCGCCGGAACGGGCCTCAGGCCCTGGCTGCTCTGGCGAGCCGCTCTTCGGCCATGGCATCGGCAATCCGTTCAGGCGTTGTTTCCTCTCTGGCGGAGCGGGCGAAGATGGCCGACAGGGTCTCGCCGATCGAGAGCGTCTTTTGCCGTACCTCCGTGTCGTCGCCACCCGGTGTGGCCAGCGCGATGGAAATCACCCCACCGGCATTGATCGCGTAGTCCGGCGCGTAGAGAATTCCGCGTTTGCGCAGGGCATGCCCGTCCGCCGGTGTCTGAAGCTGGTTGTTGGCTGCTCCGGCCACGATCCGGGCCCGGATATGGGGGATGGTTCTGGCGTTCAGGCCGGCGCCGAGGGCGCAAGGCGCGAAAATGTCGGCCTCGACCATATGCGCTTCTGCGGGGTCGACGGCGGCTGCGCCGAAGGCGTCCACGGCCCTGAGGACAGCGGGCACGTGAATATCCGACACGATGAGCCTGGCCCCTGCTTCGTGGAGCCGCCGGGCAACGTCGTGGCCGACATGGCCGAGCCCCTGGACAGAGACCGTTCTGCCGTCGAGGTCGGGGCTGCCGAAGACGTGCCGCGCCGACGCCTTGATGCCCTCGAACACACCCAGGGCAGTATAGGGGGATGGGTCACCAAGGCCAGTGGCGCTGGTGCCGCGCACGTGATCGGTCTGGCGTGCCACCGCTTCCATGTCACCGGTTGTCACACCGACATCCTCCGCAGTGATATAGGTGCCCGACAGGCGCTCCACGTGGCGCCCGAAGGCCTCCATCAGTGCCGGCGTCTTGTCCTTGCGCGGGTCAGCGATGATCACCGCCTTGCCGCCGCCAAGATCGAGTCCGGCCAGTGCATTCTTGTAGGTCATGCCGCGGGAGAGGCGCAGGGCGTCGGTCAGGGCGTCGCCCGGGTGGTCGTAGGGCCAGACGCGGCAGCCGCCCAGAGCGGGGCCGAGGGTGGTGTCATGGACCGCGATGATCGCGCGCAGGCCGTTGGTCCTGTCGTGCACGAAGACAACGTCCTCATGGCCGCTCATTTCCGGGTGGTCGAACACGGTGCTGTGGTGGATGGATGTATGCAAAGCGTTCATGTCTGGCTCTGTAAGGTCGTTGTTGCTGGGAATATTTTAGCCCTGTCGATAGGAATGTTGTCTTTTTTCTTCTGGATTCACTCGGGCATGTGATTGTTTTGATCCATATCTGGATCTTCCTTGTGAAAATTTTTCCGATCCGATTTTTGCACTGCACTGTAGGGCCGGTCATCTTCCTGCCGTCTTCTCTGGTCAAGGGAGAACGGACATGCCATGTAAACATATTACATCTGACACTTGAATCTGGCGGGATGGATCGTGCGGACTTTCGTTGCCTCTACGTGCGGAACCTGTTTGGGGACCGGCTTCCGGCTTTGCCTGGGACTTGTGCTCCTGCTGGCGTCGCTGACGGGTGTTTACGCCCATCCCCATGTGTTTGTGGAGGCGCGATCGAAACTGGTGTTCGACAGCGCCGGGAAAGCGGTGGCGGTCAATCACGTGTTCCGGTTCGACGATGCCTTTTCGGCTTTCGCGATTCAGGGCTTCGACACAGACAACGACGGTGTCTATTCGCGCGCGGAGCTGAGCGAGCTGGCCAAGGTCAATGTCGAGAGCATGGCGGACTTCGGCTTTTTCACCTTCGGCGACAACGCGCGTGTCGAATTCGATTTCGGCGAACCGACCGACTACTGGCTCGAGGTCGCCACCGTGCCGCTCAAGGACTATTGGGTCATGAAGCCCGAGGACTTCGAGGCCATGCAGGAAGACGTCCAGATGAATGGCGGCGCGATGCCGGACGACGTCAAGCTGCTCGAACTGCATTTCACACTGCCGTTCAAGGAGGCGAGCGACACGCAGCAGGCGATCACCCTGGACGTCTACGATCCGACCTACTACGTCGACTTCCGGTTTGGCCAGGAAGACGAGGCCATCGGGACCGTGAACGCGCCGTCAAGCTGCCATGTGGCGCGCCGGGAGCCGCCGCCTCTGGACGACGCGACCGCCTATGCGCTGGCCCAGATCGGTCCGGACCAGCGCGATCTGCCGCCTGAGCTGCAATCGGCGGCGGCCTCGCAGATCAACCAGATGATCGTGACCTGTGGTGAGCCTGCCGCTGTGGCGGCTGCCGGCCAGGCGCTGCCCGAGGCGTCTGGCCCCGATCAGAACCGGGTGAAGGCCGTCACCGAAACGGCACAACAGGATGTCGCGGTGATCGAGGGACTGGAAAATCCCGAGGTTCAGGTCGGATTTCTCGATGGTATCTTCGGCACGATCGCCGTCAAGCAGCGGGAATTCTATCAGGCACTGGTCGCCAGCCTGCGTTCATTCCGGAGCAACCCGAATGCCGGATGGCTGCTGATGGGCTTGTCCTTCGCCTACGGGATTTTTCATGCGGCCGGTCCCGGCCACGGCAAGGCGATCATCACGTCCTATGTCGTCGCCAACAACGAAACACTCCGCAAGGGCGTCGTTCTGTCGTTCGCATCCGCGTTCGCGCAGGCATTGACCGCCATCGTTCTGGTGGGTGGGCTCGCGGTCGTGTTCAACCTGACCAGCATCGCCATCACGGACACCGCGCACTGGTTTGAAATAGGGTCCTATGTGCTGATCACCGGTCTTGGCGCCTGGCTCTTGTGGCAGAAGGCCATCCGGCCCGTCCTGGTCCGTTTCTCCGTCTCCTCCGCCGACGGCGCGCTGGCGCTGGCCGGAGCAGGTCATGGTCATTCGCACCACGATCACCACCACGACCACTCCCACCATCATGGGGGGCATTCACACGGGCACCATCATCACGACTTCGGCGCGGACGGCGTGTGTTCGTCCTGCGGTCACGCCCACGCGCCGACACCGGACATGATCCAGGGCAAGATCACGGTGACGCGCGCGCTTTCCATCATTCTGGCGGTGGGCCTGCGCCCGTGTACCGGCGCGCTGGTTGTGCTGGTGTTCGCCCTGTCGCAAGGCATGATCGCCGCGGGCATCACCTCGACGCTCGCCATGGCGGTCGGGACCGGTATCACCGTGTCGCTGCTGGCCGGACTTGCGGTCGGGGCGAAGGACCTGGCGGTCCGTCTCTTCGGCGAAGGCAGCGCCATGTCCGTGCGGATCCACCGAACAATCGAGATCGTCGGCGCGGCGGTGGTCTTTCTCCTGGGCCTGACCTTGCTGATCGCGGCGGTCGGCTGGGGATAGGCCCCCCCGTGCTTCAGCCCGGTTTCACAGCCCCAGACGTTTTTCACGGTAGGCACGGGCGGCATCGCCGAAGGCCTTGAACAGTTTCTTCGAGGGACCATCCGTGGTTACCCAGTATTCGGGATGCCACTGGGTGGCGAGCATGTAGCCCGGACTGTCTTTCAGGGACACGGCCTCGATCGTGCCGTCTTCCGCACGGGCCTCGACAACCAGCCCCGCACCCAGGGCGCCGACGGCCTGACGGTGCAGCGAGTTGACGTCGAAGGCGTCCACACCCAGAACGTCCGCCAGGCAGCCGCCGGACCTGGCCTCCACCGGGTGGGCAATGCGGAAACGCTCCTCCTGCCTGTCAGAAGTGGGCGCGCGATGATCGTTGCGGCCCTCCAGCGCCTGGATTTCCGTCAGGAGGGTGCCGCCCAGGGCGACGTTCAGCTCCTGCATGCCGCGGCAGATCGCAAACACCGGAACGCCACGCTCCACGGCCCGCTTGAGAAGCGGCAGGGTGGTTGAATCGCGGTCCGGATCATACGGCCCGTTTTCTTCCGTAGGGTCTTCGCCATAGAATTGCGGATTGACGTTGGAGCGCGAACCGGTGGCGAGCACGCCGTCGACCTGATCGAGGACCGCGTCAAGGTCCAGTTCGGCCCCCAGTGACGGCAGGATCATCGGAATGGCATCCGATCCGCTGACGACGGCCTGAAGATAGGTCGATGTCGCGGCGTGCCAATTGTAGCCTTCAAAGGCTTTCACGTCTGCGGTTACCAGGACGAGCGGTTTGGTCATGTCAGAGCCTGCGCAAGAGAGAAAATCGGTTCCGGTCGGAGGACTTGAAGCCCAGATGTAGCGGAAGACCGGTCAGTCCAGCAATCCCAGATCCTGCGCCACCTTGTAGAGCTGCGCCGCATTCTTGTTGCCGACCTTTTCGCGGAGGTTCAGCCGGTGCGATTCCACCGTGCGCACGGAGATGCCAAGCTCCTTGGCGACTTCCTTGTTCGGCTGTCCCTTCGCGATCGCGGTCAGTACCTGGCGCTCCCTGTCGGTCAGCCCGTAAGGGTCCGCCACCGGCGCCGACGTGCCGGCACCCACGAGGGTCGGCCCGACCGCGGAGGAAAAATAATAGCCGCCATTGGCGACGCTGGTGATGGCCGTGATCATTTCCGCGGCCGAAATGTCCTTCAAGATGTAGCCGCGCGCGCCGGCCTGGACGACACCGCGAACATATTCCGGGTTGTCGTAGACAGACAGGATCAGGACCGCCACCTGGGGAAGGGACTCGCGCATCCGGGTTGCGGCTTCCAGACCGTTCATCACCGGCATGGAGACATCCATCAGCAATACGTCCGGCCGCAGCTCGGCCGCGAGGTCGAGCGCGTCCCGGCCGTTGGTCGCTTCGCCGACGACTTCCAGTTCGGGGATCTTCAGAAGCCGCGCGCGGATCCCGTCCCGTACCAGTTCGTGGTCGTCCGCGAGCAGCACCCGGATGGGGCGGGTGACGGTTCCGGACAAAGGGGAATGCATTGTCATGGCCACCATCATGCCGCCTTTGCCGAGACGTTGTCGAGCGGCATCTGAACCTTGATCTTGGTGCCGCCCGGGCCGCGCCGGCTCAGGGTCAGCTTGCCGCCGTAGGTCTCGATGCGCTCGCGCATGTTGCGGAAGCCGAGGCCGCCGGATTTGGGCAGCGGGCGCGGCAGGCCGACACCGTTGTCCTCGACGCACAGAACGAGGTTCTGGAGACCGACCTTCAGGCTGATCGTGACCTCGCTGGCCCGGGCATGACGGGCAACGTTGGTCATGCATTCCTGCACCACCCGGTAGAGCGCCGTCTTGGCGCCCTCGGGCAGACGGCTGTGGCATTGCTCGGCGGTGACATTGACCGTGATGCCCGACTGGTTCTGGAATTCCTTGCCGAGACTGCCGAGGGCCGCTGACAGGCCCATGTCATCCAGGACGCTGGGCCTCAGATCCCGGGAAATCCGCCGGACTTCGGCAATCGTTCCGTCCAGGGTCTGCAGGCACTTGGCCGCGTGCCCCTGCAGGCCGGGGTCGCGGTTGGCCTCGCTGTGGATCAGTTCCACACCATAGCGGACCGATACCAGCAACTGCGAAATGCTGTCGTGGAGCTCTGTCGAGACACGCTTGCGCTCCTGTTCCTGGACCTGAAAGATCCGGTTGGTCAGTTCCTTCAGCTTGCTGTCGGCAAAGCGCTGTTCGGAAAAGCGCACGCCGGCGATCAGCGATCCGGCGATGATGATCGTCGCCAGCGTGATCATGAAGATCACGAACAGGGTCTGGCGGATGCTGCGGGTGAACTCGGCCCGGATGGCGGCAACTTCCTTGGCGATGTCGTCCGTGTAGAGACCCGTGCCGAGCATCCAGTTCCATTTGTCGAGCAGGATCGCGTAACCCAGCTTTTCCTCGACCGTGCCTGTCGACGGCTTGTGCCAGACATAATGATGAAAGCCGCCGCCGCCGGTGGCCTGGCTGATCAGGTTGCGGATCACGTAATCGCCGTTGTCGTCCTGCAGGTCCCACCAGTTGCCGCCGACCAGATGCGGCAGTTTCGGATGGACGACGTTGGTGCCGTCGAGCGTGTAGACGAAGAAATAGCCGTCATAGTCGAATGTGAGGTTGTGCAGGATTTCCCTGACCTTGTCCTTGGCGCTTTCGGGCCCGCCGGGCTCGTCGGCGTAGATCTGCTGGATCGAGGTCAGGGCCAGGTCGACGTAGTTGCGGATTTCCTGGCGCTTGGCGGCCAGAATGCGTTGTTCGACCGACCGTGTCTCGGCGTTGATGAGTTCGCGGGACTGGTAGTAGGTCGCACCGCCGATCAGCAGGGAGACCGCGATCAACGGCAGGATCGTGATCAGCAGCAATTTGGTCTTGAACGTCACCTGTTTCGCCCTCTTGTTACGCAAGCGGTCCTTGCACCGGAGATCTGTTGCGCAGATCTCAGTAGTATTACCGAGAAGGTGCGCAGAACCACGAATAGCGCAGGCCCCTTCCGGTCAACTAGACATACGCCGGGATCGGTGCAAGTGTGTTTCCGGTCCGCTATTTGGTCCGTTTAGGGAGGAAACTAATGGATCGTCGTTCGTTTATCAAAAAAGCCGGCCTTGGCGCTGGCGGTATTGCTGCAGGTTCCGCGCTCGCCGCTCCGGCCATCGCGCAGGGCGTCAAGGAAATGGTCATCGTGTCCACCTGGCCGCGGGATTTCCCGGGTCTCGGTGTGCCCGCGCAGCGTCTTGCAGCCCGCATCGCAGAGCTGACGGAAGGCCGTCTCAACGTTCAGTATTTCGCCGCCGGCGAACGCGTTGGTGCCTTTGACTCCTTCGACGAAGTCGCATCCGGTAACGCGCAGGCCTATATCGGCGCTGACTACTACTGGAAGGGCAAACATCCGGGCTGGGCCGCCTTCACGGCTGTTCCGTTCGGTCTCACCTACACGGAAATGGACGCCTGGACCAAGTTCGGCGGCGGCCAGGAACTGTGGGACGAGCTGGCCGGTGAATTCGGCCTGAAGAACCTTGCCATGGGCAACACGGGCGTCCAGATGGGCGGCTGGTTCAACAAGGAAATCGAGACCGCCGACGACCTCAAGGGTCTGAAGATGCGTATTCCGGGCCAGGGCGGCGACGTCATGGCGAAACTGGGCGCGTCTCCTGTGTCCCTGCCGGGCGGCCAGATCTACGAAAACCTCGTTTCCGGCGCCATCGATGCCACCGAGTGGGTTGGTCCCTTCAACGACTACTTCATGAAGTTCTACGAAGCGGCCAAGTACTACTACTACCCGGGCATGCATGAGCCGGGCGCTCAGCTAGCGATCGGCATGAACAAGGCGTTCTGGGACGGCTTGGACAAGGTCGATCAGGAAATCATCAAGGCTGCTTCCAACGAAGAGAATGCACTGACGATGGCGGAAACCAACGCCAACAACGGTGTCTACCTCAAGCGTCTCATCGAAGAGCACGGCGTTGAACTGCGCGAGTTCTCGGACGAGATCTACGACAGCTTCGGTGAAGCTGCGCAGGAAGTTCTCGAAGAAGCGATGGATCACTCCCCGCTGTCCAAGAAGATCTTCGAAAGCGTGATCAACGCGCGCCAGGAAATCGGCAGCTGGATGGCGATTTCCGATGTGGCCTACAGCAACAAGCGCAACCGTTATCTCGGTATTCCGGAATAATCGGAAAGCGGTTAAAGGGACGGGAGAAATCCCGTCCCTCTTTCATAGACAAAGTTAAAAAGGCACAGCGACGATGACGGCCTTGGACATGGTTCAAGACGGCTCGCCTGTCATGAAATCCGGTGAAACGCCTTTGCCGGAAAGCGCCCGCATCTCACGCCTGTTCGGCTGGATCGTATTGGCCATCATGACGGCGTTTTTGATCAACAATTATCTGACCTACTGGCAGGACCTTCCGGGCATTGCGCCGATCTACGGGGGCGCGGCGAACGGATCGCTGCCGCTGCTCTGGTCGTGGCTGCAACTGGCGGTCTATGGCGCGCTTGTGCTGGGTGCCGTGGCCTATGTGCTGAAAAACAGCCGGACACTGCGCCAGGACAGCGTGCGTATCTGTTCCATCAATGCCTTTCTGATCCGTGCGGCGTTCTTTGCCGTTCTGATTGTCGGCTTCGTGGACAGCGTGATCTCGTTTCTGCGCATCGAGGACCTGCTGCCCCTGCTGACCGGTCAGGATCTCGCCGACGACCTGGGCAAATCCAGGTTCCGCGGCGCCTATGTACACATGCCGCTCATCGGTCTGTCGGTGATCATCGCCGCCTTCACCCGCACGCTCGGGTTCACCTGGCTGGCGCTTCTGGTCGTCGTCGCCGAACTGCTGATCGTGATCGGCCGGTTCGTGTTTTCCTACGAGCAGGCCTTCCTGGCGGATCTCGTCAGGTTCTGGTACGCGGCCCTGTTCCTGTTCGCCAGCGCGTATACGCTCCTGGAAGAGGGACATGTGCGGGTCGATGTTTTCTACGCAGCCCTGACGACCCGCACCAAGGGCTATATCAACGCCATCGGATCGGTGGTTCTCGGGATGAGCCTGTGCACGGTCATCCTGGTCATCGGCATGGGCGGCAAACAGAACATCATCAACAGTCCCATCCTGACCTATGAAGTCACGCAGGCCGGTTTCGGTCTGTACGTGAAGTATCTGATGGCGGGTTTCCTCGGCGTGTTCGCCGTTTCCATGATGGTTCAGTTCGTGGCCTATTTCCTGGACGCAATCGCCGACATTGTCGGTGAACCGGGCGGCCGGGATCACGAAAACCATTCTGTTCAATAGCGCCAGACTTTAGCGCCTGACGAGACCGTCCGATATGGAACTTTTCTTCCTTCTTCTCCTTGTTGTCCTGATGGCGTTCGCGCTGGGCTCAGGGTTCCCGGTCGCCTTCGCCCTGCCGGGATCGGCCATCCTGACCATCGGCATCGCCGCCGGGTCGGGGTATCTGTTCGCGGGGGACGCGGGCGCTTATTTTTCCCATGGCGGGCCGGGCCAATGGCTCAGCGCCGGGGTGACCAACTTCCGCGGCATCTACTGGGAGGCCGAACGCGATACGCTGATCGCGATCCCGCTGTTCGTCTTCATGGGCATCATGCTGCAGCGCTCCAAGATCGCCGAAGACCTGCTGGTGACGATGGCGCGGCTGTTCGGCCCGGTTCCGGGCGGTCTCGGGATCTCGGTCGTTTTCGTGGGCGCATTGCTGGCCGCGACCACGGGTATCGTCGGCGCCACCGTTGTGGCCATGGGGCTGATTTCCCTGCCGGCCATGCTGCGCAACAACTATTCGGTGCCTCTGGCGACGGGAACGATTGCGGCGTCGGGCACGCTCGGCCAGATCATTCCGCCCTCCATCGTCCTTATCATTCTGGCTGATCAGCTGGCCAGCGCGGTCGATCAGGCGGGCTCGCTGCGCCAGGCGCTGTTCAAGTCGAGCACCGGCGAACTGTCCATGCCGTCGGACTTTTCCGTCGTCTCGACAAGTGCCGGCGAAATGTTCCTGGGCGCGTTCCTGCCCGGCCTGGTCCTGGTCGGACTGTACATGCTGTTCATCCTGGGCTTCGCGCTGCTCAACCCGAAATCGGCTCCGGCTGTCCACGAGGAAGGCACGTTCACGCGCCAGTTCGCGGTCAAGGTCGTTCTCACGCTGGTGCCGCCGCTGGCGCTGATCTTTCTCGTGCTCGGCTCGATCATCGCCGGCGTCGCCACCGTCAACCAGGCCGGCGCGATCGGTGCTGTCGGTGCCATGGTGATGGCCGGATACCGGCTGCGGGACGGCAAACGGGGCGCCTATACGCCTGCGATCATGGTCATCCTGGCGCTGCTCGGCCTGGCCGTGATCATCAGCTTTCTCGGCGCGGTCAACATCAAGCTGATCCAGACCAGCGACGATCTTCTCGCGCTGGTGCTGGCACTCATCGCCGTCTCGCTGCTGGTGATCGCGATTTTCTGGTCCGGCTGGCGGACGCTGAAACTGGAAAACACCCTGCGCGGCGTCATGGTGGAAACCGCCAAGACCACGTCGCTGGTGTTCATCATCCTGCTCGGTGCCGCCATGCTGACATCCGCCTTCCGGGCGTTCGGCGGCGAGGACCTGGTAAAGGACTTCCTCCAGGGGCTTCCCGGCGGGTTCTGGGCCCAGTTCCTGATCGTCATGCTGGTGATCTTCATCCTCGGCTTTTTCCTCGATTTCATCGAGATCGCCGTGGTGGTGGTGCCGATCGTGGCGCCGATCCTGCTGGCGGATCCGTCCGCCAACGTCACTGCGGTCTGGCTCGGCGTGATGATCGGTCTCAACATCCAGACCTCGTTCCTGACCCCGCCCTTCGGCTTCGCGCTGTTCTACCTGCGCGGCGTGGCGCCGGCCGTGGTCAAGACGCTGGACATGTACAAGGGCGTGATCGCCTTCATCTGCCTGCAGCTTGTGGCACTGGGGATCGTCGGTCTTTACCCGCAGCTGGTGAACTACCTGCCGAACCGGTCGTCGCTGCTGTCGGAAACCGCACCGCCGCCGAAAAATCCGCGTCTGCAATACTGCATGGAAAAGCTCGTCAACGAGCAATACCAGGCGAATGGCAACGGCATTCTCTCCGCCATCGGGACGGCGGAAGCCATCGACATGAGCTATCTGCCGGAGGACCTGAGGGACGACATGTCCGAAGGGTTCGGAAAGGCCCGCGAAGCGCTGCCGCTGATGGAGGCGATCACGGAAGCCGAGGCCCAGGTCGCGGCGGCTGCAGGCGACTACAAGCCGGTCCATGTGCGCGTCAGGGCGCTGGAACGGGATGCCCGGCGGATCGATGAACAGATCGAGGAACTGAAGGTGATCGTTCAGCGATCCGGTGACAATGCGGTCTATACGGCGGAACAGGGCGCGCGCGCGCAGGCGCGCATCGAAGAACTGAACGTCGAGCACGATGCGATCCTGGCGCAGATCCCGGAGAGCTGGGAGGACACCTACCAGACGTTCTCCAAGATCCAGAAGGCCGAGAACACGGCCCGACTGACCTACCGCCGGACCGTCGATCAGGCCTATGAACCGGTCATCGAGCTGAAGGCCGTCCTGGCCGATGCGGACATCGTCGCCCAGTTCGGGCCGCAACTCGAAGCGTTGAAGGAACAGGTGCTTCAACTGGAGCCGGAGGCGGCGGTCGATGCCATCGCCGAAATGCGCTCCAGAATCGGCAGTGCCGAAGGCACCGGTGACATCCGCAAGGGATTGTCGGACGCGCGCAAGATCCTGCGCAGCCGGCAGCCGGATGCGCAGGAGGCGCTTGCGGAGATCGACAAGTCGATCGCCGCGCTCGAGGCCGATCTTGTCTGGCGTCAACGGGCCGCGGAAGAAATCCTGCCGCCGCTCGAAGCCTATGACGCTGCCGTCGGCACCACGATCGGCCTGCGCGCACAAGACCGCCTGCCGGACGACCTGGCACTGGACGTGGCGGGCTGCCTGTCCGGGCACAGGGATGTCAGCCTGAGTTTCTGACGGTGTCGGCCGAGATCATGGCCGAAAACGAGGATGAAAACGGGAGGAGCGATCCTCCCGTTTCTGCGTGCGGACCGGCACGCGGTCATCCCCTGTCGGTGAGCGTCGGTTTCTCCCCGACGGCAGCGAGGATCGCCGGACCGAGGACCGGAAGACACCCCCTTCACGGCGATCATCCATCTGCCAAGCGGACCAAGAGCCTGAGCGCCGCTCCAGCCTCGCTCCTCATGACGGCCGTTCTTCCAGATCACAATAGCTGCCCACCCCCCGGGCCTCCCCCGGCAAGCGCAGCGCGACCGGGGGTCCAATCGTTTGCAGAGCGGCCGGAAGGCTCGACGCGGTTACCGCCTGTGGGCACGATCGAACCTTGTGCCGGATGCGACGTGGGTTGGATCCCCGATCAAGTCGGGGAAGGCCGCCTGTGGGCGGGTGGCCCTTTGCTTGGAAGGCCGCGTTGGGAGTGGGGAAGTCTTTGCCTGGAAGGCCGCCTGGGGGTGGGGAGGCCTTTGGCCTAGAAGGCCCACTGGGGGGGAAGGCCTTTTGCCTGAAGACCGCCTCAGGGAGGGCGGGCGTGTGGGGGACTGCTGCAGAGTCCTGTCAGCTCCACTTCACCTCGCAGGCGAGCATGTAGCCGGAGCCGTAGATGGTGCGGATATGAGCCGGCTCGTTCTTGCGGTTGAGCTTCTTGCGGATGCGCGAGATACGCACGTCGATCGACCGGTCGAGACTTTCATCCCGGCCGCCGTGTTCCAGCAGGTAGTCCCGGGTCAGAACCCTTTTGGGGGCGCGCAGGAGCGCTTCCAGCAGCGTGGCCTCGCCCGTGGAAAGGAACGTTTCCTCACCTTCCGGAGAGGTCAGACAGTGGGAACACGGTTGATAGCACCAGCCCTCGAAACGGGCCATTTCCACGTGGGCCTGCGGTGGCGACGGGTCAGCCGAGCGGCGCAGGATGGAGCGGATCCGGGCGACGACCTCGCGCGGATCGAACGGCTTGACCACATAGTCGTCGGCCCCCAGTTCCAGCCCCATCACCCGGTCCGTCGAATGGCCCCGGGCGGAGAGCACGATGATCGGAACCGAAGACCGGCGCCGGATCTCGTTGATCAGGGCCATGCCTTCCATATCGGGCAATCCGAGATCGACAATGCAGGCGTCGGGGTCTTCGAGGTCGAGCGCCGCCAGCATCTGCGCAGCGGTCGAAAAAACCTTGCCCGCCATGTCGAACTGCAGCATGGCATCGAGCAGCAGATTGCCGATCTCCGGTTCATCGTCGACGATGAAGACGGTACGTTTTGCTGCTGTCGCGAGACGTGTCCGCAAGATCGTTGTTACCTTTTCGTTGCGAGAATGCGCTGCAGGGTGTCTGCAAGTTGATCATCAGCGAAGGGTTTCGCCAAGACCGGAAATTCACATGTACTGTCCTGACCGGCGAGGGCGGACCAGTCGGCATAGCCGGACATGAGGGCGATGCCGAGATCGGTTCGTTTGCGCCGGATCTCGCGGGCCAGTGCCAGGCCGTTGATCTGGCCGGGCATGATGATGTCGCTCAGGACGCCGCGCAGGTCCGGCAAGTCCAAGGCGAGCGCGCGGGCATCGTCGGCGCTTTCGGCCTGAAGCACGCTGTAGCCGAGGTTCTGCAACTGGTCTGTAACCGTGCTGGCGACATCGGGATCGTCCTCGACCAGAAGCAGAAGCTCGCCCCGGCCGCGTTTGACCGCCGCGGCGGCACCTGCCTCCGACCCGGTTGCCGCCGGAGCCGCGCGCGGGACAAGCGGCAGATGAAGCGTCAGGTAAGTGCCGACCCCGAGTGCGCTGCTGACCTGGATCGCACCACCGGACTGGCGGATGAAACCGTAGACCATCGACAGGCCCAGGCCACTGCCCGTGCCGAAATTCTTGGTGGTGAAGAATGGCTCGAACACTTTCAGCCGGGTGTCCTCGTCCATGCCGCTGCCGGTGTCGCCGACAGTGATGCGGGCATAGGCGCCGGGCGCTGTTCCCAGATCGTCCGCGTCCTGCGGCGGCAGTACGGTCTGGTCCAGTGACATCGTCAGCACGCCGCCTTCCGGCATTGCGTCGCGGGCGTTGAACGCCAGATTTATGAGCGCGGTCTCCATCTGGGTCGGGTCGATGCAGGCGGCGATGTCCGTGTCCGTTGCGCTCAGCTTCAGCTCGATCGAGGACGGCAGGGATCCCTCCAGCAGCCTGCCCGCACTGGCGATCACATCGGCAAGCGCCACTGTCTGCGGATCGATCGCCTTGCCGCGGCTGAACGCCAGCAGCCGCTGAATGAGGTCCGAGCCGCGTTTGGTCGCTTCCAGCATCGGCGACAGCTTGCCGTCCAGCGTGTCCTTGGCCACCGCTCCCTCCATCCGGCTCAGGCTGAGCAGGTTGCCCATCAGGATCGCGAGCAGGTTGTTGAAGTCATGGGCGAGGCCGCCGGTCAGCTTGCCGACCGCATCCATGCGTTGGGATTGCACCAGTGCGGCTTCCGCCTGCTTCTGGTCGGTGGCGTCCAGCGAAAGCACGAAGATGCCGAGCGTGCGGCCATCCTGGGTCATGTCGGGGATCAGGGTGGAACGCATGTAGGCACTGGTGCCGTCGGGCCGCTTGCGCTCGTATTCATAGCTGACCGCGTTGCCCTGAAAGGCCCGTTCGATATGCGGTTCCAGGATCTTGAAGAGGTCCGCGCCGACCACCTCGGAGGCCGGGCGTCCGGTGATGGAGGCGACGGACTGGCCGAACCAGTCGGCATAGCGGCGGTTGGCAAACCGGAACACCGGACCGGGCGACAGATAGGCGATCAGCGCGGGAATATTGTCGGTCACCAGGCGCAGCCAGTCCTCTGACTGGCGCAGCGCACGGGTGCGTTCCTCGACCGTGCGCTCCAGCTTCTCCTGACGATGCCGGTCCACGGTGACATCGGAATAGGTCGTGACGAAGCCGCCCCGGGGCAGGGGCGTGCCGGAGACCGCGATGACCTGGCCGTTAGGGCGGATGCGTTCGAAATAATGCGGCTCGAACAGTTTGGCCCGTTCCAGCCGGCGGGCGATCTTGCCCTCGATATCGCCGGGTCCGTATTCGCCGCGCTCGGCGTTCACCCGCAGGAAAGCTTCCAGATGGGTGCCGCGGCGTGCAAGCTTTTGCGGGAAATCGAGCATTTCCCACAGGCCGCGGTTCCAGGCAATAAGCTGGAGATCGGCGTCGAAAACCGAAAAGCCCTGATTGATGTGATCGAGCGCGGCCTGCATCAGGTCGAGCTGCGTTTTGAGCTGCTGTGTCTCCTCCATCGCGCAAGACTAGAACAAAACCGGAGTGGACTGAACTGGTTTGGCATAGTCCGAATGGAGACAGGCCGGTCGGTCAGGGAGCGTCAGGGAGCGTCCGGGGGCGACCGCAGCCGGCAGGGCTATTTCGCCGCGCTGATCGCGTAGCGGTGCTGGGCGGCGCGTTCGAGGCCTTTCAGGAACGAGAAGTCACGGGATTGGGCCCTGTGGATGGCGCGCAGGTTCGTGTCGACGCGAATGTCGGAGAAGCCCGCTTCCTGCAGCAGGCGGGCCACTGCGTCTGCCCGGGCACCTTTGGAAAAATACACCCGCGCCAGAATGCTGCGGTGGATCTCCCTCATGTCCGCAGGACCGGATTTGGGGCCGGAGGCGGGGTTGGCGGGCATGCGTTTTTCCAGAAAAGCTGCAAGACCTGCGGCGAGCCTTGAGACGAAACCGGCGTTCACGAAATCGCCGTCCACGATCAACAGCCGGCCACCCGGTTTCAGCACCCGGTGCCACTCTCTGAAGGCGGCGGGAGGATCGACCAGGGTCCAGACCAGATGACGGCAGACGAGTGCGTCGTAGTGATCCGCGGGTTCCATGGTCCGCTCGGCATCGCCGAGGACGAAGCGGATTGCACGCTGTCGGCTCTCTGCCTTGGTCCGGGCGCGCTCCAGCATCGGGCCGGCCCAATCCATCCCGGTGACCTGGAAACCGAGGTCGACCATGAGATGGGACAGGACGCCGGTGCCACAGGCCAGATCGAGTGCGGTGCGGCCTTCGCCCGCCCCCAGATGACGCCGCAGCAGTTTTTGCCAGGCGACCCGCTCGTTTTCAGAAAAAATTTCGTGGCCGGCCTGTGTGTCGAATGTTGCGGCCCGCTTGCCCCAGTAGTCCTTGATTTCCTCGCGTAAATCGAAATTCGACAGCATGTCCATTTCACTCGGTACGGGCCTGGCTGGAATGGTTCCAGAAGATAATTGTTGACTCAAATATTCAGCAAAAATAGGAAAAAACAAGAGTATAAAACTCAAGTTTAACAATCGATCCGAGGTTGATGTGAATTTCAAGTTCCAGATAGCCGCTGCCGCGCTTGCTGCTGCGGTTTTATTCCCGACGGGCCTGATGGCTGCCGACACCGTGACCGTGACCGACATCGCCGGGCGCAGTGTCGACGTGCAGGTGCCGGCTGAAAAGGTCATCCTCGGCGAAGGGCGCCAGATCTATTTCACCGCGGCGCTCGACACGGATGCGCCTTTCAAGCGGGTCGTCGGCTGGCGGGACGATTTCGAGAAAGCCGACAATGACGGCTATCACCAGTATCTGGAAAAATATCCGCAGATGGCCGACCTGCCGACCTTTGGCGGCATGAAGAACGGCACGTTCGATATCGAACAGGCGGTCGCGCTCGAGCCGGACGTGATCATTCTGAACATCGATGCCAAGGCCGCGACGGAAGACGGCGGTTACATCGAGAAGCTGGCGAAAGTCGGCATCCCGGTCGTCTATGTCGATTTCCGTGACAAGCCGATGGAAAATACCGAGCCGTCCATGCGCCTGATCGGCAAGATCTTCGGTGAGGAACAGAAGGCCGAGGACTTCATCGCGTTCCGCGCAGCGGAAATCGAAAAGGTCACCGGCAAGCTGGCGGAGCAGAGCAACCTGACGCGCCCGGTCGTATTCGTTGAGCGGGCCGGCGGCTATTCCGACGATTGCTGCATGTCCTTCGGCAACGAGAACTTCGGCAAGATGGTGGAAATCGCCGGCGGCGTGAACATGGCCGGAGACATCATCCCGGGTACGTTCGGCACGGTGAATCCGGAACAGATCATAGCGTCCAATCCGGCGCATGTCGTCGTCACCGGTGCCAACTGGGAACTCTATGTGCCCGGCGGCAACTGGGTGGGTGTCGGCAGCGGCGCGGATCCGGAAGTTTCGGCCACGAAACTGGCCAATCTCATGGAACGCCCGGGCTTCACCGGTATCCAGGCGGTCCAGGACAACAACGTCCATGCCATCTGGCACCAGTTCTACAACAGCCCCTACCAGTTCATCGCGATCCAGCAGATCGCCAAGTGGCTGCATCCGGACCTGTTTGAAGACATGGACCCGAATGCCACCTTCCAGGAACTGCATGAGCGTTTCCTGCCGGTCGACTACCGGCCCGGCTATTTCGTGTCGCTGAAAACGGATGGCTGACATGCCGGTGGCCGACACGGTTGCAGCCGGAACAGGGCGCGGTCTTTACCGCGCCCTTGCCTTTCGACGGGTACTGCTGATCTGCGGTCTGATGATCGCGCTGGCGACCACCTTCTGCGTCGATCTTGCGCTCGGGCCGGCGCGCTATCCGCTGAAGGAAGTGCTCGGCGCGCTGTTCTTTCCGGGGGAGGCTGCGCTGCAGACGCGGGTCGTGATCTGGGATATCCGCATGCCGATCGCGCTGATGGCGGTGTCCGTCGGCGGCTGCCTGTCGCTGGCCGGCGCGCAGATGCAGACGATCCTCGCCAACCCGCTCGCCAGCCCGTTCACACTCGGCATTTCGGCGGCAGCCGGTTTCGGCGCGGCCCTGGGGCTGGTGGCGGGCGTCGCGATCTTTCCGGCCGCCGTGCAGTACATGGTGCCCATCAACGCCTTCATCATGGCAATGGCCGCCTCGCTGTTCATCTATGCCTTTTCCACCTTCCGGGGTGTGAGCGTGCAGACCATCGTGCTGCTGGGCATTGCCCTGGTGTTCACGTTCAACGCGCTGCTGTCGCTGCTGGAATATCTGGCCTCCGAACAGGCGCTGGCGGCGGTGATCTTCTGGACCATGGGCTCGCTCACCAAGGCGACCTGGACCAAGGTCGGTGCCACTTTCGCTGTGCTGATCGTGTGCGTGCCCTTCTTCGCCCGCCATTCCTGGGCACTGACGGCCCTGCGGCTCGGTGACGTCAAGGCGGCGAGTTTCGGCGTCAACATCCGCTCGCTGCGCCTGAAGACCCTGATCGGCGTCAGCCTGCTGGCGGCCATTCCGGTGTCCTTCGTCGGCACCATCGGTTTCGTCGGCTTGGTCGGGCCGCATGTCGCGCGCATGCTGGTCGGCGAGGATCAACGTTTCTTTCTGCCCGCGGCGATCCTGTGCGGCTCGCTGATGCTGTCGGCAACGTCGGTTGTCTCCAAGATGCTGCTGCCGGGCGCGGTTCTGCCCATCGGCGTGATCACGGCCCTGGTCGGCGTGCCGTTCTTCTTCGCGCTTATCTTCGCCGACAGGAAAAACTCATGGTAGCGCTCCGCCTTGACGATCTCGGCGCGAAATACGGCGCACGGAACGGTTCCGGACTGGCTGTCGAAGGCATCTCGACGCCGGAGCTTGCCGGCGGTGAACTGACCGCCGTGATCGGCCCCAACGCGGCAGGCAAGTCGACCCTGTTCAAGCGCATCGCAGGTCTTTTGAACGGGCCGGGCACGGTGCATCTGGAAGGTGCGGGCTCAGCGCCCGGGGACGCCATCCGCTACATGCCCCAGGACACCAGCGCCAATGCGGTGCTGACGGTCTATGAATCGATCCTGCTGGCGGCCAAGCAGGGCGGCGGCTGGCGGGTGCAGGACCATGAACTGACCGCCATCGACCATCTGCTCACGTCGCTTCAGATCACCGATATCGCCTTTCGCAATCTCGGCGAGTTGTCCGGCGGGCAGCGCCAGCTCGTCTCCATCGCCCAGGCGCTGGTGCGGGACCCGGAAGTGCTGTTGATGGACGAGCCGACGTCGGCGCTGGATCTCTACCGGCAGGTGGAAGTGTTGAGCTACATGCGCGACCTCGCGCGGAGCAAGAACATGCTCGTGCTGATCGCCCTGCACGACCTCAACCACGCGCTGCGCTACTGCGCCAGCACATTGGTGATCGCCGGCGGCAAGCTGGTTGCGGCAGGCCCCAGCAGAGACGTGATCACACCTGAATTGATGCGCGACATCTACAGGGTCGAGGCGCGCATCGAGACCTGCTCGCGCGGCGAGGCGCATATCATCATCGACCGGTCGGCGGCGTGAGGCGGAAAGAGACAATCGCTTCCGCTGCGCGCTCTAATCGTTTCAGAAAGAAGGACATTCACCTCAAATGGACCGCCGCTTCCTTAAAGTGCTCTATCGCAAACGCGCCGTCGGGACACGACGGTTCCAAGGTGCCATGCGGAGGTATTGTCTGATGGCGTTGCTGCTGCCGGTGCCGGCGATCGCGGAGCCCGTACAAATCCCCGGCCCGCAGGGGCATCTCGAGGCGGAGATGATCGCCGTGAAGGGCGCGGAGCATGCCGTCGTCATCATCCCCGGATCGGGGCCGACGGACCGGGACGGCAATTCGGCATCGATGGGGCTGTTCTCCGACAGCTACAAGATGATTGCCGAAGACCTGTCCCGCCTCGGCGTGGCCTCCCTGCGCATCGACAAGCGCGGCTTTTTCGGCAGTGCGTCCGCCCTGTCCGATCCGAACGACGTGACCATCAAGGCTTATGCGGAAGATGCGCGGCGCTGGGTCGACAAGGCGTCCGGCCTTGCGCCCTGCGTCTGGCTGGCCGGTCATTCGGAAGGCGGTCTTGTCGCGCTGGTGGCGGCGCAGGCCGCGCCAGAATCCCTTTGCGGGCTGATACTGCTGGCCGCGCCGGGACGTCCGATCGGGCAACTGATGAGGGAGCAGTTTGAATCCAACCCCGCGAACGCGCCGCTCCTGCCGGAGATCGAGGCAGTCGTCACGGATCTGGAAGCAGGCCGTACCCGGGATCCGGCATCGTTGACACCGATCCTGCGGCCGCTTTTTTCCACCGGATTGCAGCGCTACATGATCGACCTGTTTTCCTATGATCCGGCGATTGCCGCAAAGGACTGGCACGGCCCCGTGCTGATCGTTCAGGGGGAGGCGGACATCCAGGTTCGGCCCGAAGACGCAGACCTCCTCCAAGAGGCTCTGCCGCAGGCGCGGCGCTTCGATCTGCCCGGCGGCACACATATGCTCAAGACCGATGTGGCGGGGCAACCTTTCGTCACCTACACGGACCGCACGCTGCCCCTGCACGACGATCTCGTGCCGGGCATCGTCCGGTTTCTGGAAGAGTTTTCGAAACCTTAGGGCGGGGTCCGTCAACGGTTCATTGCTGGGATCGGATCAGGTCAGCTCTTTCGCACCGGCCGGTGTATCGATCTGAGCCCGGTAGCGGATTTCGCGACCCTTCACGATCCTGGGCGGGTGATCGACCGCAAGGACGCGGTACAGTTTTTCGATGGTGGCGGGGTCCGGATGCTCGAGCGTGAGTGTACGAAGGCGTGCGCCCAATTCGGGTATGTCGTCCATCGACGTCGGGTTGCCGCGGTGGTCGATCAGCGATGGCAGGGCGCCGTCGGCAGGAAGTGTACCGTCTCCGGGGATGGTAAAGGCGAAGGCCGGATCTTCCGGCGGCAGGGGAACCTCGTTGCCGAAGACCGTGCCATGTGCGGCGACAATCGCTTGCAGATCATTCGTTGCTGCAACCCAACCCCGCAGCCGCCTTCCCTCGTCCCAGTCCTGCCTCACCGCGTCCTGATCGTCCAGACCGAACCAGCGCGCCCGTCCGGGTGTTTTGCCGTCCGGGTCGAGCGCGACTATCTCCAGATAGACCCCGTTGCCGAGCTGAAGCCGGTGATTGTGGGTGCCCATGTAGTGGTGGCGGGTTCCGAAGGGCACGTCGAGAGCCAGACAGTCGCGGACATGGGCGACTCCTTCACGGAGTGTCGGGGCAATCACGGTGATATGGTCAAGCTTGAGCATTCGCGGCGGGCTCCAGGGCGGCAGGGCAAGAAGATATGACCCCATTACAGCGCCTCTGGCCAGAGCGGAGACCGGCCTAATCTTCTGTAAATGCCGCTCCCACCCTTGCATTGTCCACTGCGGATGAATAGCTCCGGAGCAAGGAGCTTCTCATGAAACATTTCTCGCTGCTCGACCTGTCGCCGGTGCCGGAAGGCAAGACCGCCGCCGACGCGCTGACCAACACGGTCGATCTGGCCCGCGCGGCGGAGAAGGCCGGCTATCACCGCTACTGGCTGGCCGAACATCACAACATGCCGGGCATCGCCAGCGCGGCGACGGCTGTCGTGATCGGCCATGTCGCGGCGGCCACAAGCACACTGCGGGTCGGCGCGGGCGGGATCATGCTGCCCAACCATGCGCCGCTGGTGGTGGCCGAGCAGTTCGGAACGCTGGCGACGCTTTATCCCGGCCGGATCGACCTGGGGCTGGGCCGCGCGCCGGGCACCGACATGGCAACCGCCAGGGCGCTGCGCCGTCATATGGCCCCCGAGGATGGTTTCCCGCAGGATGTGGCCGAGCTGATCGGCTATTTCGGGGAGACGCAGGACGGCACTTCCGTGCGCGCCATTCCGGGTGAGGGGACCCATGTGCCGGTCTGGATCCTCGGCTCCAGCCTTTATGGTGCGCAGCTCGCCGCCTATCTCGGCCTGCCCTATGCCTTTGCCTCGCATTTCGCGCCGGACATGCTGGAAGAGGCGCTGGCGATCTATCGGTCCTCGTTCAAACCCTCCGAAACGCTGTCCGAACCCTATGCGATGATGGCGGCCGGGGTCTGCGCGGCGGAGACCGACGAAGAGGCTGTCTATCTGCGCTCCTCGCAGATCCTCGCCTTCGCCCGCCTGCGCACCGGCCGTCCCGGCAAGCTGCCCCTGCCGAGGGATGATCTTTCGGCCGAGATCCCCGCGCCGGTGATGGCGCAGGTCAACCACGCCCTGTCCTGCTCGGCGACCGGCTCTCCCGCCACGATCAGGGACAGGCTGCAGGGCCTGATCGAAAAACACAGGCCCGACGAACTGATGGTCACCGGCATGATCCACGATCCGGCGGCCCGGATACGCTCGTTCGAGATCGCATCGGAGGCGCTGACGGATTTGCGGAGCGTTTCAAAAGTGGCGTGAGCACCGGGTGCCGGCCGGCCGCGGACCTGACCAGCGATGTCGTTCCGGGGCCGGCTTAGGAAACCTCATGTTCAACCGCGAACGGGTCTGACGCGGGATCTTCGGTCCAGCTGTATTCCGCGCATCTTGCAACGTGTCTTGCGGTTTCCCGATCAAGAACGCGGGCAATCACGGCCAGGCTCATGTCCATGCCCGCGGACACTCCGGAGGACGTAAAAAACTTGCCGTCCTCGACCCAGCGCGCCTTGCCGATCCAGTCCACCTTCGGACCGAACTGTACCGCCCAATTGAATCTCATCTTGTTGGTTGTCGCTTTGCGGCCATCGAGAACACCCGTGCGCGCCAGAAGTGCGCTGCCCGTGCAGACGCTCATGACAATGTCCGCCTTTCCGGACGCCGCCCGGATCCAGTCATTGATGGCTTCGTTGACCTCTTCTACCGGCGTTCCCGGACCTCCGGGAACCAGAAGCAGATCATAGTCATCGCTTTCACCGACAAGGTGGTCGACCGCGACCCGCTGGCCGCTCCTGCAGGTGACGTAGCCAGCGGTGTCGCCGACCGTGCTGATGTTGAATTCATTTGGCAACCAGCCGAAAAATTCGAGTGGGCCGAACAGATCCAACGTCTCGAAACCCGGAAAAACGAGTGCGCCAATCGATTTCATCTTGTTTCTCACTTCAGGTCTGGAGGTGCGCGCATTCCGGGTGCGCTTTCAGGAAACGGTCGGTCGATGCCGGGTTCCTGACGAGGTGTTCAACAGGACGTATCGGGCGGCGCAACAGCTCTCCGCCGCAGTTCGGGCAGAGATTGTCGAAGTGGGTTTCCGCGCATTCCCTGCAGAATGTGCATTCGAACGAGCATGCGCGGGCGTCCAGGCTTTCCGGTGGCAGGTCGGTGTCGCAGCATTCGCAGTTGGGCTTCAGTTTCAGCATTTTCCTCTCCCTTGACCAGATGGAACATGCGTAGACTAACAGCCTGCTCTCTGGCATAAATGACAAGATGCCCTCAATTACTGCCAAATCGTCATGAAGACCTCCGCGCCCCGCACAGTCCTGTTTGTGGTGTTCCCGCATATCAAACTGCTGGATCTTGCCGGCCCGCTTCAGGTTTTCGCGGATGCGGTCGCGGAGCCCGAGCGTGATGTCTACAGGATTGAGGTCGTCTCGATGGACGGCCGGTGCATCAGGACCGATACGCCGGTTTCCATTGCCACAGCGGCGATGGCGTCCTGGGCCGACGCACAGATCGATACGCTGATCATCGTTGGTGGCAGTGGCGCGCGCGCGGCGGCCCTGGACCCTCTTGTCGTGGACGAAGTCCTGAGGCTCACGAAAAAGGCGGCGCGCATTGCATCGGTCTGCACGGGCGCTTTCATGCTGGCTGCCTGTGGTCTGCTCGACGGGCGCCGGGCTGTGACACACTGGCGCTCCTGCGATGCTCTCTTGCGGGCGCATCCGTCCGTGCAGGTCGAAACCGACCCGATCTACGTGAAAGACGAAAACATCTGGACATCTGCGGGCGTGACCGCTGGCATCGACATGGCCCTGGCCATGGTGGCCGAAGACCTTGGCCGGCGCGCTTGCCTCTCGTTGGCGCGCGAACTGGTGTCATTCGCGGTTCGTCCGGGCGGTCAATCCCAGTTCAGCACGACCCTCGACAGGCAGATGCTGGATGAAACCGGCCGGTTCGACAGCCTTCATGACTGGATCGCAAGCAATCTCGACAGGGACCTGCGGGTCGAGGCACTTGCTGCAAGAGCCGGCATGAGCCCGCGAAATTTCGCGCGATCATACACCCGGCAAACCGGCCAGACACCTGCCAAGGCCGTTGAAGGCTTGCGCGTCGAAGCGGCTTGCCGGTCGCTTGAGGAAAGCAGCCAGCCGGTGAGCGAGATTGCTCACCAGTGCGGGTTCGGGGACGACGAACGGATGCGCCGAAGCTTCATGCGTCTGCTTCATGTGACCCCCAGCGACTACCGCCAGCGCTTCGCACTTGACCGGATAACAGCCATTGGCGAGTGAGCCACTCAGGAGGGCGGAGGCTCCGGTTCCCGGGCAGGTCGGCATCGTGCCCCAGGCGTTCAGTCCGGTTGCCTGTAGATCCACCATGCCAATGGAACGATCGCGCATTCCAGTGCGGCGTAGAAAATCAGGAGAGGCGAAGGCAGGCCATCAAGGGCGAAGCTGAGCAGCCGCCCGGCGACCAGCCCGCCCGCAAACACCATTGTCGTCAGGATCGCAGCATTCCTGTGCCGGTCCGTGAGGGCGCAGAAGAGCCAGAAAGCCCCGAGCGCCAGATAAAGGCACATCACGGCTCTCAGGATGTGGGCGAAGTTCACACCCGGGTCGGGGACGCCCAGGAAGTTTCCGGCAAACCAGACCGGATCGATTCCATACAAAAGCGCGATCACTGCGACCATGGCGAAGGCCAAGATCAGAAAGCCTTTTTTCAAGTTCATCGTGCACCCCCACATCCCCAGCGAAAAGTCTTTTCGGCCACTATATACATTTTTGTACGCTTTCGGTCCGAACTGGAGCAAGCCGCTGATATGTACCGGCTGCTCGCGGGGTACAGCTGTTTGGTCACGAGGACGGCGCTGGCGGGCTTGCCGTTAGTATGCTGGTGGCGCGAGCCGGACTGCGTGGCGTAGCCTCGAGCTATCCGGATACAAGTGAAAAACAGAGGATGATCGATGGCTGAAACGCTCGGACTGAACCACCTGGGACTTGCAGTCGCGGACCTGAACAAGACCACGGCGTTTTTCGTCGATGTGCTTGGGTGGCGTGAGACTGCAAGGGACGAGAGCTACCCGCGCACCACGATCACCGACGACCAGATGCGGCTGACCCTCTGGCAGGTCGATACGGCCTGTCCTGTCAACGGCTTCGACCGCCGCGGGAACGTCGGCCTGCATCACCTGGCGCTGGAAGTCGCCAGTGAGGCCGATCTGCTAAAGCTCGCCGACAAGGTGGCCGCCTACCCGGAGGTCCGCGTCGAGTTCCTGCCGGAATTCATGGGTACGGGCCCGAGAAAACACATGATGTTTGCCGAGCCGGGCGGTATCCGGTTGGAACTGGTGTGGATGGGGACCTGACGGAGATCCGGGCATCTGTCCGGATCGGGGAGGCTCAGAACGCCAGTTTCAATCCGACCTCGAGACCGTGGTCCTGTGTGCTGGTCCCCATCAGGCCGTTGTAGTCGAGCGATACAGCGGCGCCTTCTCCGAAATCGAACGCCAATCCGGTTTGCAGGAAGGCGGTGTCCCGGTCGAGTGAGGCGCCCGTCGCGGCAAAGTCACTGCCACCTTCGAGGGCGAGGGTGGTCTGCGGGGCCGTGTCGCCAAAGGCATGGAGCGCGCCGACGGCTCCATGCGGACGGGCAAAGGCGTCGCCGGCCATGGCGAAGCGGGTTTGAGCCCGCAAGCCAAGGGTGGAGAGGCCGGCGACCTCGGAAATTGAAGATGCGGTCAGCGCCGCTGCGCCGCCGGTCTGTTCGATGCCGGCCGCATTGCCGTCGAATGGGCCGTGGATGCGTTCACCGACGGCATTCGGGCGCAATCCTGTTGACGGGGCATCGTGTTCGGTCAGGCGCTCGTCCTTTCGGCGCAAGGGCGCAGCCCCTTGCGAGGTTTCAAATCATCGAGCTATCTAAGAAACGAGCGGCGGGGCGAGCTATCCGATTCCGGCAAAGCGGTGCGAAATCAGGATGCTGCGGCAATCCGTCAACAACGAAGTGTCAGCGCCCGAGCGTTGCCGACGGTGTTTCGCCGAACATCCGCCTGTAGTCGCCGGAAAAACGGCCGAGATGGAGGAAACCGTGGCGCATCGCCACTTGCGTGACCGTGGTGTGCGCCGGATCGGACGCTGCAAGCACGGCGCGAACCTTGTTGAGCCGGCATGCGCGGAGATAGGCGACCGGCGAAAGCCCGACATACTCCTGAAAGGCGTAGCGCAGCGTCCGCTCGGAGACACCGAGCACTTCGCAGAGGTCGATGACGCTCGGCAACACGTCCTCATCGAGGCGATCGTCGACGAAGCGCCGGGCGTCTCGCCCGACCTGGAAGGCACGCATACGCTCGTTGTATGACGGCGCAGGGCTATCTTCTGTCGTTGTCGCGATCTCCAGAACGGTCTGCAGCAGATGACGGCGCAGGTGCGCATGGTTCCCGGTTTCACCGCGCGCGGTCGCTTCGCGCGCGGCTGTTAAACACAGGTCGACCACTGTCCTGAATTCACCGGACCGGCGGCTGGTCAACGGCGCCACCCCCATTGGCGGGCGCTCCCAGAAAGCCGGGTCGAGCACGCGTGCACTCATCAAAAATTCCTCCTGGCTGAATCCGATGTAGGCGGTTCCGCTTCCGCCGGGAACATGGACGTCGAATTCAGCATTGCCGGGCAGGAAAAAGATCGTTTCGGTCCGCTCGCCGCAGTGTTCGGAAAAGCGGGTTTTCGGATGTTCCGTGCTGACGGAAAGGGTACAGAAATCGGCCGGTGTCGCACCCAGCTTCTGGACGGACACGTCCTGTTCCTCCCGGACGAACTGCAGATTGCCGATTTCCAGCCTGTCGAGCTTTGCCACCCTGCAGCCGCCCGACAACTGGACGCATTCCATCTCGACCCAGGGCTGAAGCGAGGCCTGGACTGCGGGATTCTCGATTGTCGCCGAATGGTACCGCATGCTGCGCGGGCGGGAGCCGTCTTTCGTACCGTCCGCCATGTTCAGATAAAACCGAAAGCAATCAAGTTGGGGCTCCCAAGATCCGGATTGGTTCCCGGACTATTCTTGTAATTTCTACCATGTCTGCCGGAAATAAACGTGTTCGTCAAATTGGCGTGGACTTGCGACGGCGTGCATTGTCTGGCCACGTTGCACTGCGGTTGCCCGCCTTTCGCAGCTGCAACACGATTGCAACAATTCGACATGATTGAAACATACTGCTGCAAATCCGCAGACCTAGCCTCCTGTCGTCGGTCATGAGGCGGGCTGTAGCGCAATTTCCGGAAATTTCCGGTTGAAGGTTGCGGCGGCAGGGCGTTTCATAGGCGGCAGGGAATGATCCCGGAAAAACCGGGGCGCCTTCAAAGGATCAATCCGCCGTCACGGCATGACCGTGGCCGGGGTGATCCTCCAGAACAAAGATGGAGCATCTTGTCCGCGTTCCTTCGAACGCGGGATGCTCAAGATCAGCGCGCTTTCAGTTTCTGAAAGCGGCAAAGTTGATCGCATAAAAAAGGATGAAGCATCTTGTTCGCGTTCCTTCGAACGCGGGATGCTTCAGGGGAAGAAACGACATATGGTTGGGTCGGCCAGCGCTTCGTCGCGTGGGGAGGACACCTTTCCGAAGATCCTGATGCACAATGCACAGGTGTTCGGGTCCCGGACCGCGTTCCGGGAGAAGGATTTCGGGATCTGGCAGAGCTGGACCTGGTCCGAGGTGGCGGAGGAAATCCGCGCATTTTCCATCGGATTGCAGTCACTCGGGCTCAAGGCCGGAGACAAGATCGCCATTGTCGGCGCGAACCGGCCGCAGCTCTACTGGGCGATGGTCGCCGCGCAGGCGATCGGGGCGGTGCCGGTACCGGTGTATGCGGACAGCGTGGCCGAGGAAATGGCATATGTGCTCGGCCATGCGGAAGTGGTTTTCGCGGTTGTCGAGGACCAGGAGCAGGTCGACAAGCTGCTGTCCATGTCGGACGAGGTGCCGTCACTCAAACACGTCATCTATGACGAGGCGCGGGGCCTGCGGGACTACGACCACACCCACCTTCACCATTACGCATCGGTCCAGGACAAGGGACGGGCACTGCTGGGCCAGTCGGCCTCGCTTGCGGGCGAGTGGGAGCAGGGTTTCGCGTCCGGCAAGGGGGCGGACATCGCCGTGATGCTCTACACCTCGGGCACGACCGGGCGCCCCAAGGGCGTCATGCTGTCCTTCGACAATCTGGTGATCTCGGCGCGCAACGGCAATGTGTTCGACAACCTGAATGAAACCGAGGAAGTGCTCGCCTATCTGCCGATGGCGTGGATCGGCGATCACGTGTTCTCGCTCGCCCAGGCCTTCACGGCCGGCTATTGCGTCAACTGTCCGGAAAACATGGACACGATCGATGTAGACCGGCGCGAGATCGCGCCGACTTATTTCTTCGCGCCGCCGCGGGTCTTCGAGACCATGCTGACCATGATCATGGTCAACATGGAAGACGCCGGCCGCACCAAGCGCGCCATGTTCGACTTCTTCATGGATGTCGCGCGCAGGGCCGGCGAGAAGATCCTGAATGGCGAACAGGTCGGTCTCAAGGACCGGCTGCTTTACAAGCTCGGCGAGTTCTGCGTCTACGGCCCGTTGAAGAACCGCATGGGCCTGACCCGCATGAAGGTCGGCTATACGGCCGGCGAGGCCATCGGGCCGGAGATCTTCCAGTTCTACCGTTCGCTCGGCCTCAACCTGAAGCAGCTCTACGGCCAGACGGAAGCCAGCGTCTATATCACCCTGCAGCCTGATGGCGAGATCCATGGCGACACGGTCGGCAAACCGGCGCCGGATGTGGAGCTGAAGATCGCCGAAAACGGCGAGGTCATGTACCGCTCGCCGGGCGTGTTCGTCGGCTATTTCAAGAATGACGAGGCAACCGCCGACACCAAGACGCCGGACGGCTGGGTGCATACGGGCGACGCCGGCATCATCGCCGACAACGGTCACCTGAAGATCATCGACCGGGCCAAGGATGTCGGCAAGTTGACCGACGGAGCCCTGTTCGCGCCCAAATACATCGAGAACAAGCTGAAGTTCTTCCCAAACATCAAGGAGGCGGTGGCCTTCGGTCACGAGCGGGACCGGGTCGGGGTGTTCATCAACATCGACCTGACCGCCGTCGGCTCCTGGGCGGAGCGCAACAACGTCAATTACGCCTCGTATCAGGAACTGGCCGCACATCCGGATGTCTATGCCATGATCGAAAGCCATGTCGATCAGGTCAACCGGGATCTGTCGCGCGAGCCGATGATGGCGGGTGCCCAGGTCAGGCGGTTCCTGATCCTGCACAAGGAACTTGATGCGGATGACGGCGAACTGACACGGACCCAGAAAGTGCGCCGCAGCTTCATCGCCGACCGCTACGGGCCCCTGATCGAGGCGCTTTACGACGGTTCGGCCAAAAAATACGTCAAGACGGAAGTGACCTTCGAGGACGGCCGCAAGGGCGCGATCGAGGCGACGGTCGAGATCCGCGACATGGCCCGCCATGATGCCGGCCCGGCCACACGGGAGGCCGCCGAATGAATGCTTTTGTCGCCGACAAGGCGCAGACACCGGCAGGTCCGGATGCGGCCGCCGAGCCCGAGGTCCTGCTCAGGGTCGACAACGTGTCGCTGGCCTTTGGCGGGGTCAAGGCGATCACCGACATCTCCTTCGACATCCGCAAGGGAGAGATCCGGGCGATCATCGGCCCGAACGGTGCCGGCAAGACCTCGATGCTGAATGTCATCAACGGCTTTTATCATCCCCAGGAAGGCACCATCACCTGGCGCGGCCGGGAGCGGCGCAAGATGAAGCCTTACGAGGCAGCCAGCCAGGGCATCGCGCGCACGTTCCAGAACGTGGCGCTGTTCAAGGGCATGACGACGCTGGACAACATCATGTCCGGCCGGTCCCTGAAGATGCGCCGCAATTTCTTCTGGCAGGTGCTGTGGCACGGTCCGGCGGAGCGCGAGGAAATCGAACACCGCAGGAAGGTCGAGGACATCATCGATTTCCTCGAAATCCAGGCGATCCGCAAGACCCCGGTGGGGCGTCTGCCCTACGGCCTGCAGAAGCGGGTCGAACTCGGCCGGGCGCTCGCCATGGAACCGGAGCTGCTTCTTCTGGACGAGCCGATGGCCGGCATGAACCTGGAAGAAAAAGAAGACATGAGCCGGTTCATCATCGACGTGAACCAGGAATTCGGCACCACCATCGCCCTGATCGAACACGACATGGGCGTTGTCATGGATCTTTCGGACCGGGTGGTCGTGCTCGACTACGGCAAGAAGATCGCGGACGGTCCGCCGGAAGACGTTCAGGCCAGCCAGGCCGTCATTGACGCCTATCTTGGCGTCAGTCACTAACGAAGGGGGTAACGTGATGCTCTACGACATTTTCATAGATCCCTTCGTGCAGATGTACGACATGCCGGATTTCTTCCTGCAGGTTCTGTGGGAAGGCTTCGTCGCCGGGATCCTCTATGCGCTGATCGCGCTTGGGTTCGTGCTGATCTTCAAGGCCTCGGGCGTCTTCAATTTCGCGCAGGGCATCATGGTGGTGTTCGCCGGACTGACGCTGGTGGGCCTTCACGAGAACGGCGTGCCGGCTTTCCTGGCACTCATCCTGACCATCGCGGTGATGGGGGTTCTGGCCTACGGGGTGGAACGGGTGGTGATGCGGCCGCTGGTCAACCAGCCCGAAATCATCCTGCTGATGGCGACCATCGGGCTGACCTATTTCCTGGTCGGCTTCGGCGAGTTCGTGTTCGGCGGCGAGCCGAAACAGATGATTACCGAGGAACTCGGCCTGCCGACCGGCTCGACCGCGTTCGAGATGGGCGAGCGCGGGCTGATCATCCTGCAGCATATCGACATTGCCGCCGCCGTCATCGCGGTGATCATGGTGACGGCGCTCGGGATCTTCTTCAACAAGACCCGCATCGGCCGGGCGCTCAGGGCGGTGGCCGACGATCACCAGGCGGCCCTGTCCGTGGGGATTTCGCTCAACCAGATCTGGGCGATCGTCTGGTTCGCCGCCGGTCTGGTGGCGCTGGCGACCGGCATCATGTGGGGGGCGCGGTCCGATGTCTCCTTCGCACTGGAGATCGTCGCCTTCAAGGCGCTGCCGGTGCTGATCCTGGGCGGGTTCACATCGATCCCGGGCGCCATTGTCGGCGGCCTGATCATCGGTTTCGGCGAGAAGATCGGCGAGCTTTACTGGGGTGGTCTTGTCGGCGGCGGTATTGAATCCTGGCTCGCCTACATCATCGCCCTGATCTTCCTTCTGTTCCGGCCGCAGGGCCTGTTCGGCGAACGCATCATCGAGCGGATTTAGAGAGCCTTCCATGTTTTATCGCGAAGCGGGACAATTCAAGACCAGCTACAAGGCCGACCAGGCGCTGTTTCCGATCCTGCAGGACCGGATCGGCATGGCCGTCATCCTGATCATTGCTTTCGCGGTCATTCCCGCCTTTGCCAATGATTTCTTCCTGACCTCGATCATGATCCCGTTCCTGATATTCGCGCTGGCGGCGATCGGACTGAACATCCTGACCGGCTATTGCGGCCAGCTGTCTCTGGGAACCGGCGCCTTCATGGGTGTCGGCGCCTATGCGGCCTACAAGCTGACCTCGATCTTTCCGGACGCCAATGTCATCATCATGGTGCTGGTGTCGGGGGTGTTTTCCGCGGCCATCGGGGCGGTGTTCGGCCTGCCGAGCCTGCGCATCAAGGGGCTGTATCTGGCCGTGACGACGCTGGCGGCGCAGTTCTTCCTGGAATGGTGCTTCATCCGCATTCCCTGGCTCTACAACTACAATGCCTCCGGCGCCATCGAAGTGCCGCGCCGGGAAATGTTCGGCTTTATCGTCTCCGGTGCCGAGGCCTTGCCGATCACCCGTTATTTCGTCGTGCTGTGCATCACCGCCGGGCTGGCCCTGCTGATGGCCAACGTTCTGCGCGGACGGATCGGGCGCTCGTGGATGATGATCCGCGACATGGACATCGCCGCCGAACTGATGGGCATCCAGCCCCTGCGGACCAAGCTGATGGCCTTCGCGGTGTCGTCCTATATCTGCGGCGTCGCCGGGGCCATGATGGTGTTCTTCTGGCTGAATGCAGCGGAGCCGTCGTCCTATTCGATCCGGCTGTCCTTCCAGATCCTGTTCATGGTGATCCTGGGCGGGCTCGGCAGCCTTGGCGGCGCGTTCATGGGCGCGGCCTTCATCTGGATCCTGCCGGTGCTGCTGAAATTCGTTCCGGGTCTGTTGGGTATCGACATCGCGGCGGAGACCGTGGAGCATGCCACCTTCATGATCGTCGGCGCGCTGATCATCTTCTTTCTGATCGTCGAGCCGCACGGGTTCGCGCGGTTGTGGCAGATCGTGAAACAGAAACTCAGGGTCTGGCCGTTCCCCTACTAGGCTTGGGGCGACCAGTCTTTTCGTACGTCATCCGGACCCTGGACCAGGCCGGTGAGGAATGGCGCAACAGGTCCGGCGGCGTTTATCGACTTTCGCCGCATGGGAGGAAAAACATGAAAGACTTCAAGCAACTCGCGTTGGGAGCGGCTGTTGCCGTCGGCGTCGGACTGACCGGTCTCATGACACCGGCGGCCCAGGCCCAGGACAGCAACTATGTGCCGCTGCTGACCTACCGTACCGGTCCCTATGCCGGGTCCGGTATCCATATCGCCAACGGCATGCATGACTACCTGAAAATGCTGAACGAGCGTGACGGCGGCATCGGTGGCGTCAAGCTGGAGCTGGAAGAGTGCGAGACCGGCTACAATGCCCAGAAAGGCGTGGAGTGCTATGAAGCCACCAAGGGCAAGGGCGCCCTGGTCTACAACCCGTATTCCACCGGCATCACACTGCAGCTGATCCCGAAAGCCGGTGTCGACAAGATCCCGGTCCTGTCCATGGGCTACGGCCTGTCGGCGGCTGCGGACGGCAATGTCTTCCCGTGGGTCTTCAACGTACCGGACACCTACTGGGACGGCGCGTCGGTTGTGATCAAGTACATCGGCGAGCAGGAAGGCGGCCTGGACAACCTCAAGGGCAAGAAGATCGGTTACATCTTCCTGGATGCCGGCTACGGTCGCGAGCCGATCCCGCTCCTGGAGCAGCTGGCCGAGACATACGGCTTTGAACTGCTGCAGTATCCGGTGCCGGGCGCGGAAATGCAGAACCAGTCCTCGCAATGGCTGAACGTGCGGCGCGACCGTCCGGACTACATGGTCATGTGGGGTTGGGGTGCGATGAACCCGACCGCCATCAAGGAAGCCGTCAAGATCCGTTTCCCGATGGACAAGTTCATCGGCGTCTGGTGGTCAGCGGGCGACGATGACGCAGCGGCCGGCGGCGAAGGTGCCAAGGGCTACAAGGCGATGAACTTTTCCGGCGTCGGCAGCGACTTCCCGGCCCTCGCCGACATCCAGAAGCATGTCATCGACGCGGGCCTGAGCTCGACGGACGCGAAATCCATCGGCGGCACGCTCTACAACCGCGGCGTCCTGAACTCGGTCATCATCGCGGAAGGCATCCGCACCGCACAGGAGCTGACCGGCAAGAAGGTCATCACCGGCGCGGACATGCGCATGGGACTGGAAGCGCTCAATCTCGACGAGGCGCGCCTCGAGGAGCTGGGCCTGAAAGGCTTTGCGCATCCGATGAAGGTGACCTGCGAGGACCATGCCGGCAGCCATCCGGTCTTCATTCAGCAGTGGGACGGCAAGAAGTGGCAGCAGGCTTCGGACTGGATCGAGCCGATGACCGACATCGTCCGTCCGTTGCTGGAAGCAGCCGCAAAGGACTATGCCGAGAAGAACGCGCCTTGGCCGGCACGTACCGAACCCTGCCCGAACTGACGGCAGTCTGCTCCGCCGCGCGACCTGCGCGCGGCGGAGCCTCTCAGGAGAGCACGGAATGGCATTAGCGGATATGGAACAGAGCGGGACTGACACGGCAGCGGAAGCGGCCGAGACGATCCTTGCGGTCAACAATATCGAAGTCATCTACGATCACGTCATTCTGGTTCTGAAAGGTGTTTCGCTGACGGTTCCCAGGGGCGGCATCGTGGCGCTGCTCGGTGCCAACGGCGCGGGCAAGACGACGACCCTCAAGGCGGTGTCCAATCTGCTCGGCGCGGAACGGGGCGAGGTGACAAAAGGCAAGATCCTGTTCGAGGGAGACGAAGTCCAGGCCCTGTCGCCCAACGACCTGGTCCGCAGGGGCTGCATCCAGGTGATGGAGGGGCGGCACTGTTTCGGTCATCTGTCCATTGAAGAGAACCTGCTCACCGGCGCCTATACCCGCAAGGACGGGTACAGTGCGGTGAAGGCCGACCTTGAAATGGTCTACAATTATTTCCCGCGCCTGCGCGAACGGCGACAGAGCCAGGCCGGCTATACCTCTGGCGGCGAACAGCAGATGTGCGCCATCGGACGCGCTCTGATGAGCCGGCCGAAGATGATCCTGCTCGACGAACCGAGCATGGGTCTGGCGCCGCAACTGGTCGAGGAAATCTTCGAGATTGTGAGACAGCTCAACCAGAACGAGGGCGTGTCCTTCCTGCTGGCCGAACAGAACACCAACGTGGCGCTGAAATACGCGACCTACGGCTACATTCTGGAATCCGGCCGGATCGTGCTGGACGGGGATGCCAAGGCGCTGCGCGAGAACGAGGACGTCAAGGAATTCTATCTGGGCGTGGGCGGCGAGGGCCGCCGGTCGTTCCGGAACGTGAAACACTACAAACGACGGAAGCGCTGGCTGGCCTGATCGGCCATGACCCGGGGCCGGAAAGGCGGAAACGATCATGAGCGACACCCAGTTCGACGCGCGCGAGCGGCTTGATCCCGCCGAGCGCGAACAGCAGCTTTTTGCCAGATTGCCGGAGCTGATCGGCCACGCGGTCACCAGGGCTCCGGGCTGGGCGGCCCATCTGGCGGGGCATGATCCCGCCGTGGTCACGGACCGGCGCGCGCTCGCAGCCTTGCCCGTTCTGCGCAAGTCGGACCTTCTGGAGCGGCAGAAAGCCAACCCGCCCTTCGGCGGTTTTCTGGCCGGGGAGCTGACCGGTGCCGCACGGGTGTTCATGTCACCGGGACCGATCTGGGAGCCGCAGGCACCCGGGCCGGATCCCTGGAACGGTGCACGCGCGCTGGTTGCTGCCGGGTTCCGGAAGGGGGACGTCGTGTTCAACGCGTTTTCCTATCACCTGACACCGGGCGGGTTCATTCTGGATCAGGGAGCGATCGCGCTCGGGTGCACCGTCTTTCCGGCGGGGGTCGGCAACACCGACACGCAGGTGGAGGCGATCGAAGTGCTGAAGCCGTCCGGGTTCGTCGGCACGCCGGATTATCTCAAGGTCCTCCTGGACCGCGGCCGCGAACAGGGCAGGGATGTTGCCTCCATCAGGAAAGCCCTTGTGTCCGGTGGGGCCCTGTTTCCGTCCCTGCGGCAGAACTACGAAGACCAGGGCATCCAGGTCGGCCAGTGCTACGCCACAGCGGATCTCGGCGTGATCGCCTATGAAACGGAAGCGCGCGAGGGCATGGTCGTCAACGAGGACTATATTGTCGAAATCGTCCGCCCGGGAACGGGCGACCCGGTTGCGGAAGGCGAGGTCGGCGAACTGGTCGTGACCAACTTCAACAGTCTTTATCCGCTGATCCGGTTTGCAACGGGCGACCTGTCGCGAATTGTTCCCGGCCAGTCGGCGTGCGGGCGCACCAACATGCGGCTTGCCGGCTGGATGGGGCGCGCGGACCAGCGGACCAAGGTCAAGGGCATGTTTGTCGACCCGGCCCAGATCGCCCAGATCGTCGCCACACATCCGGAGATCTACAAGGCCCGCCTGGCGGTGGTCCGGCGCGGCGATGCGGACGCCATGACGCTGACCGTCGAGACCGAGACGCAGGAGAACGGTCTTGCCGACCGCGTCGCCGCGACCCTGCGCGATGTGACCCGCCTCAAGGGGGATGTCGAACTGGTCGCTCCCGGCGGACTGCCGAACGACGGCAAGGTGATTGCCGACGAACGGGAGTACGGTTGAACGCCAGGCGTTCGCTGTTCTCAAACGGTCTCCCGGCCGGCCCGGATTTGATCCCGCATGGCCCGGCATCAGGTGTCCCAGGCGTCGCTTGACGAGCAAGTCGGTTCCGGAACTCGGGCGTGCCCCGTCGTCTCTGGGGTCACCCCGGGCGAAGCGCAACGAAGACCCGGGGCCCATTCGCCTTTCCTCCTGGCGCAGGCTGCGCTTTCGACGGGCCGCTCTGCAAACGAGTAGGCCCCGGATCTCCGCTTACGCAGCGTCCGGGGTGACCGTGATGCGAGGAACGGAGCTGTAAGACACCTGAAGTCAGCGCATGGGGGACTGGATCCCGGGCCTTGACCTGGTTCAGGTTCAAGCCCGGAACGGCGCCGATTTTTATTTCTTCGGCTGACGGGTCGCCCGAAACTGATCCGGCCGCGTCAAGGAGCGTATGAAAAATGCCGCATTGGCCTTGATGGCCGCATGGCCTATGTAAAACCGCAGAGTGACAGAAGCCTCGAGGAATGTCTCCCATATGACCGTTCAACCGTCCGCTGCCCTGGCTGCCGACCAGGAAAAAGAATTCCGGAAAATACACCTGCCGAAGGACCATCCGTCCGTGAAAAGCGGCAAGGTTGGTGTGCTTCTGGTCAATCTGGGTACGCCGGATGCAACGGACTATTGGCCAATGCGCCGGTATCTGCGCGAATTCCTGTCCGATAAACGCGTGATCGAGTGGCCGCGGGCGCTCTGGTATCCGATCCTCTATGGCATCGTGCTGATGACCCGGCCGGGCAAGTCCGGCAAGGCCTATGAGGAAATCTGGAACCACGAGAAGAACGAGTCGCCGCTCAGGACGATCACCCGCAGCCAGTCCGACAAGCTCGCGGAGATCATGGGCGATGCCGGCGGGCAATTGAAGATCGACTGGGCGATGCGCTATGGCCAGCCGTCGATCCCGGACAAGCTGAAGGCGCTGAAAGACGATGGCTGCGACCGGATCCTGGTGTTTCCGCTCTATCCGCAGTATTCGGCGGCCACGACCGCGACCGTGAATGACGTCGTGTGCAAGACGCTGCTGGAACTGCGCTGGCAGCCGGCGATCCGCACGGTGCCGCCCTATCACGACGATCCGGTCTATGTCACCGCGCTGGCGAAATCGGTCGAGCAGCATGTTGCGGGTCTCGACTTCGAACCGGACGTGGTGCTGACCTCCTACCACGGGATCCCGCAGTCCTATTTCAAGCGCGGCGATCCCTACCACTGCCATTGCATGAAAACGACGCGGCTGATGCGCGAGGTGCTCGGCTGGGATACGGACAAGTTGCGGGTGACCTTCCAGTCGCGGTTCGGACCGGAGGAGTGGCTGCAGCCCTATACGGACAAGACCGTGGAACAACTGGCCAAGGACGGGGTCAGGAATGTTGCGGTGATGAACCCCGGTTTCGTCGCGGACTGTCTCGAGACCCTGGAGGAAATCGCAGGCGAAGCCGGCGAGATTTTCGAGGAGAACGGCGGCGAGAATTTCAGCCACATCCCGTGCCTCAACGACAGCGGTCTGGGCATGGACGTGCTGGAGCATATCGTCCGGCGTGAACTGGGCGGCTGGATCGGGACCGGCGGATAACCGGCCAGAGACGGTTGAAGGTCCAAAATCTGACCCATCCAAGGGCGTTGATGCACCGTGCGTGCGGTCACATGCGCGTGCAATATGCGCGGGGGATCCGGAAGACACTCCGGGCCGTCCCGACCGGCGAATAGGCTGGAACAGCTTGTTGATTCAGCGCATAGTGGCGGCGCTATCTGATTGCTTTACGGGAGACGTCCATGCCTATCGCAGGATTAGACATTGTCCTGATCGGCCTTTTGGTGCTGGTCATTCTGGTTTTCTTCGCCGGGGTGAAAACCGTGCCCCAGGGATTCAACTATACCATCGAACGCTTCGGCAAATTCCGGAAGACCCTGAAGCCGGGCCTCAATTTCATCATCCCGTTCATCGACCGGATCGGTCACAAGCTCAACATGATGGAGCAGGTTCTCGACGTGCCGTCGCAGGAAGTCATCACGCGTGACAACGCGACGGTGACCGCGGACGGGGTGACCTTCTACCAGGTGCTCGACGCCGCCCGGGCCAGCTATGAAGTCCTGGGCCTCCAGAACGCGATCCTGAACCTGACCATGACCAACATCCGGTCGGTCATGGGGTCGATGGACCTGGACAGTCTTCTGTCCAACCGCGACGAGATCAACGCCCAGATCCTGCGCGTGGTCGACGCGGCCGCCGAACCCTGGGGGATCAAGATCACCCGTATCGAGATCAAGGACATCAATCCGCCGCGCGATCTGGTGGATGCCATGGGACGGCAGATGAAAGCGGAGCGCGAGAAGCGCGCCTCCATTCTTGAGGCCGAGGGAAAACGGCAGTCCGAAATCCTGAAAGCCGAGGGCGAAAAACAGTCTCTCATCCTGGAAGCCGAAGGCCGCCGGGAATCCGCGTTCCGGGATGCGGAAGCCCGTGAGCGCGAGGCCGAGGCGGAAGCCAAGGCGACGCAGATGGTCAGCGCGGCGATCGCGGCCGGGGACATTCAGGCGATCAACTACTTTGTCGCCAACAAGTATGTCGAGGCGTTCAAGGCACTGGCAACCTCCCGCAACCAGAAAACCCTCATCCTGCCGATGGAATCGACCTCGCTGCTGGGCGCGCTGTCCGGCATCGGTGAAATCGCTAAGGAAGCGTTCGGCGATGACAAGAGGTCTGGCGGCACATCGTCCCGCATTCCGGATACCGGCGGGTCCGGCGGAGAAACCTCGTGAGCCTGACCGAAAACATCATTGCTCTGCTGGGGCCCTGGAGCTGGTTCGTTCTGGGCCTGCTCCTGCTGGGGCTGGAGATCCTGGTGCCCGGCACGATCTTCCTGTGGTTCGGCGTGTCGGCGCTGGTGGTCGGTGTGGTGGCGCTGGTGTTCGGCTTCAGCTGGCAGATCCTTGTCGGACTGTTCATGGTGCTGTCCGTGGTGAGCCTTCTCGCCGGCCGGCGGCTGATGTCCCGGCTGTCGTCGGAAAAGGGCGATCCGGGGCTGAACCAGCGCGGCAGCCGTTACATCAATCGGGAATTCACGCTCGCCGCTCCCTTGAGCGAAGGCGCCGGAAGTCTTTCCATCGACGATACGATCTGGCGGATCACCGGCCCGGATCTACCCGCGGGAACAAAGGTGCGGGTGGACTCCATCGACGGCGTCCGTCTGGTGGTTTCGCGCGCGGAGTGATCATGAGGGCGGGGAAGCCGGTCTGAAGAGCCTGGTCCCAGTCGCGGCTTCGCTCAGGGTTTGTGGCCGAGGGGAAGCGGCGGTTCTTCCGCCTTCAGCAGAATGCCGATCCGCCGGTTGGCGGCCAGATAGGGGTCGTTGGGAAACAGCGGTTCCGTATCCGACTTGCCGACAACCGCATAGAACTGATCCTCGGGCACGCCGTATTCGGAGAGGATCTGCCGGGCGATGTTGGCGCGTTCGCTGGACAGGTCCCAGCCGGTGTAGCTCGGGTTCGCGGACAACTGGCCGGCTGTCGTGTGGCCGGTGATCTCGACGCGGTTGGGCATTCGCGCAAGCACCGGCGCCATCTTGGCGATCAGGCGGCGGGTGGTCTCATAGGGGTATTTCGACCCTTCGCGGAACATCGATCGACCGTCCTGGTCGATCAGCATGATGTTCAGGCCCTCTTCGCTTTCTTCCAGAATGATGTTGTTGGAAATCTCGGTGATTTCCGGCATCTCCTGCCAGGCCTGCCGGAGGGACGCGGCCGCGGTCGCGAACTGGCGGGGCTTTTCGATATCGGCTTCCAGGGTGTCATGGGTGTTGGCTTCCGGTCCCTGCTTGCGCCGCTTTTCATGGCGCTCCTGGGAAAAGTCGGAATCCATTTCCTGCTCGACCTGGCTGATGTCCTTCATGTAGTCCCGGATGGGGATGCCCTCGACCTCGATGATGCCGGTCTTGCGGGAAGTGTCCTTCACGCCGAAGGCCTCCCGCATCGAGCCGGCTACCACCTGCAGCTTCTCCTTGTCCTGAATGGAGAAGGAGATGATCAGAACGAAGAAACACACGAGCAGGGACATCAGGTCGGCGAAGGTCACCAGCCAGTCGGGAGCGCCGCCTCCGCCTTGCGGTTTCTTTTTCTTAGCCATGCCGCGCGTCCGGTTCCGTCTTCATTCTAAGCCGCGTCAGCCAGTTCGGCGCGGGCCTTCTCCGGCAGATAGGCAATCAGCATTTCCTTGATCAGGGCCGGGCTCTTGGACTCCCGGATCTGGCAGACGCCGTCGATGATCAGCGTCTGGCTGAGGTCGTCGACGTCGAACTTGGCGTCGAGCTTGTCCACCAGCGGCAGACAGATGATGTTGGAGACAAGCGCGCCATAAAGGGTCGTCAACAGGGCGATGGCCATGGACGGGCCGATCGCTGCCGGATCGTCCATGTTGGCCAGCATCTGCACCAGGCCGACCAGCGTCCCGATCATGCCGAAGGCCGGGGCCGAATCGCCAAGCGCCTTGAAGACGCGCTTGCCTTCCGAAAGACGCGTCAGCTGCAGGTCGCGCTCGCGCTCCATGGATTCCTTGATGAACTCCAGTTCATAGCCGTCGGCGATATACTGCACGCCCTTGGCAAGAACCGGATCGGATACATCCACGTTTTCCAGGCCCAGGGGACCGGACTTGCGGACGATTTCGCCGAGATTGGTGATTTCCGAGATCAGGTCACGCGGGTTGGCGTTCTTGCCGGCGAGCGCCACCTTGAACCCGGTCACGAAGGCGGTGATGATATCGGAGAGCTGAAAACGGATGAGCGTTGCTGCAAAGCCGCCGCCGAGCACGATCAGCATCGACGGAACGTCGACAAACTGACCGAAACTGCCACCGAGAAAAATAGCAGTGATAACAACGCCGAACGCGCCGACAATGCCGATTAATGTCGCCAGATCCATTCTGTACACACACCAAGGTCTGTGGCTTTCAAGCCAGGGGAACTTGGATGCAGTGTACGGGACCTATGGCTAATCAATTCCTAATGTGGCGCGTGTTCTTCTCACGGACGTTAGGAAATGACCTTTCGTGAGGCGGATGTGACTTCGGCAGTGCCTCAGGCGGCGCCGATCCGCAGCAGATCGTGCAGATGCACGATGCCGACCGGACGCCCGTCCTCGATCACGAACACCGAGGTGATCGACAGGCTGTTCACCAGTTCCAGGATCGAGGCCGACAGCGTGTCGGGGCTGACCGTCTTCGGTGACCGGGTCATGATTTCGCCCGCGGTCTTGCTCAAAAGGTTGGAGCCGACATGGCGGCGCAGATCGCCGTCGGTGATGATGCCGATCAGTTGCCTGAGCTCATCCGTGACACCCAGAACACCGAAACCGCGCTGGGTCATCAACACGATGCCTTCGCTCATCAGCATTTCGGCGGGGACCACCGGGATCCGCTCGCCGGTATGCATGATGTCCCGGGCTGTCTTCAGGCTGGCGCCGAGACGGCCGCCCGGATGAAAGACGCGGAAATCCTGTGCCGTGAAACCACGGCCTTCCAGAAGCGCGACCGCGAGCGCATCGCCGATCGCAAGCTGGATCAGGGCGGATGTGGTCGGCGCGAGGCCGTGAGGACAGGCCTCGGCGACGCTCGGCAACTTCATGACGATATCCGCGGCCCGGCCCAGGGTGCTGTCCTGACGGGAGGTGATGGCGACCAGCGGCACCTTGAAGCGGCGGGTGTAGCTGACGATCCCGGCCAGTTCCTGGGTTTCCCCCGACCAGGACATGGCCAGGACGACGTCCTTGTCCGTGATCATGCCGAGATCGCCATGGCTGGCTTCGCTGGCATGAACGAAAAATGCCGGTGTTCCGGTGGAGGCCATGCTCGCGGCGATCTTGGTGCCGATATGGCCGCTCTTGCCGATGCCGGTGACGATGACGCGGCCGGTGCTCTTGCGGATCAGTTCGAAGGTCTGCCCGAAGGGACCCGAAAGCCCGTTCTTGAGAGCCGCCCGAACCGCGCTCAGACCGGCAATCTCGGTTTCAAGCGTCCGTTCGGCGGACACAAGACACTGGGACAGCTTGTCGATCTCTTCTTCGGACGGCAGGTCGGGCAGGGAATTGGGCATGGAACAGGTCTTTTTTGTTATTGACTGCCTAGCTCTATGCCAGACCTTCCGCCGGATCAAGAACCCGGGATTGTTTAAATGGATTAGATAATGCTCGGGCCGTTGTCCGCACTTTGTAACACCCATTTTGCAAAGAAGAAACGAAGCATTAACCATCCTTGGTCAGTTTGGAGAGGACACGATGTCGACTGGTCCCGGAATTTCATGCACCGTCTCTTGCAAACGCTTCTCTGTCTAGCCGTGTTGCAGACCGCTCCCGCGGCTGCGCAGACGGTTCCTGACGACCTGCGCGGTATCGGCGATCCGGAAGATGCGCTCGCGCCGGAAGAGGCCGCGGATCAGGCGGCGGAGACCGTGGCGCCCAATCCGACGCAAGCGGGGGTCTTCGCCCTGCGCTCCAGTCTCAATTCCGCTGCCGCGGAAACAGGTTCCAGCGGACTGGGCACCAATGGGCGGGTCACCCCGGTGCGGCCGTTCGCGGACAGGATCACCGCCGTTACCCGCGCCGTCCCGCTGTCGGAAACCGGCATAGACGACAGTGTCTTCGGGGGCGATACCACCTTCGATGCGGCGCAGGGCATCCGTCTGGGGAGTTTCACGCTCACGCCGCAACTGTCCGTGTCCACAGGCTGGACCGACAACACCTCGGGCTCGTCTTCGGGCACAGCCGGCGCGCTTTACCTGATCTCCCCGGATCTGTCGCTGACCTCCGACTGGTCCCGGCACGAGCTCGACGTCTCCCTGCGCGGCACCTATTCGGGCTATCCGTCCAATCCGGACGACGACGACACCTCCGTCTTTGCGGCAGCCAATCTGAGGCTGGACATCAGCGAAGCGACCCAGGTGACCACCAGCCTTGCCTATTCCTACACGCGCGAGGAGGACGGCAGCGCCGAGGCCTCGGCGTCCGGTACGGATCACAATCATGCGCTTTCAGCGGATGTGAGCGGGACACGCAGCGTTGGCCGGATCGCGGCGACGGCGGCGATCGGCGCGGACCGGAACCTTTATACAACCGACAGCGGGTCTGAAAGCGGGCGCAACAACACGCTCTATTCGGCCAGCCTGAGGCTCGACGGAAACACCGGCAGCGTGGTGTCGCCCTTCGTGGAAGGCGCCTTGCTGCTCAGGCGGTTCGACGAAACCTGCAGCGACAGCCTTTGCGAGAAACGCGATGCCAACGGCTACCAGCTCCGGGGCGGGGTGACGATCGCTTCCGGTCCCAAGCTGAGCGGCGAACTGGGGGCCGGCTGGCGCATCGAGGACATTGACGACAGCCGGCTGGAGGCTCTGTCCGGCTTTATCGTCGACGCGTCTCTGGTCTGGTCCCCCAGCCGCCTGACCACGGTGACTGCGGGCCTGGGGACCAGTTTCGAGGCAACCGACATCGATGGCGCCAGCGGCTCGATCATCTATTCCGGCGACCTGCGGGTCGCCCACGGCTTCAGCGACCGGGTGGTCGCCGAAACCGGGCTTGGATACAGCTACCGGACCTACGAGGGCGTTTCCATCGAAGAGCAGACGCTGACAGGCTTCGGCGGGGTCACTTTCGCCCTGACCCGGAACGTGGCGCTGACGGCGGATTACACGCACCGGCGGTTCGACAGTTCGCAGTCCGGTGGAGATTATACCGAAAACGCTGTTGAAGCAGGCCTCAGATTCCGGCATTAACTGTACGGTAACCAAATCAAGATCATTCATGGGTCGGGGGCAGACACTGATACGGACCTGGGCGTCAAGGAGGCCCTGATGCTGAGCCATGCACGGCGGATCGCGAAAGAAGTGATGCCTTTTCCCCGAACTGAACATTCCCGACGGCCCATCAACAGTCCGGGCAAAAGTCCGGGCAAGAAGCCGGGCGCCGCCCTGCTGGCGGTCCTGGTGATGTCCATGGTGACCCTGGCGCTTCCGGCCCGGGCCGACCAGGCCTTCGACCGCTTCGTCCGCGGCTTCTGGCCGAAGGCCGAGGCCGCCGGAATTTCCAGGCAGACCTACAATGCGGTGTTTTCCGGCATGCAGCCGGATGACGACACGCTGCGCCTGATGAGCAAGCAGTCCGAATTCGTCAAGCCGATCTGGGACTATCTGGACAGCGCCGTCTCCGACGACCGCGTCGAGAAAGGCCGCAAGCTGCTGAAGGAATACGGCACTGTGCTGCAACGGATCGAGGCCCGCTACGGCGTCGACCGGGAAGCCGTGCTGGCCATCTGGGGCATGGAAACCAACTATGGCGGCTACATGGGCCGTCACAATGTCATCCAGGCGCTGGCGACGCTCGCCTATGCCGCGCCGCGCCGCAAGAGCTTCTGGCAAAAGGAGCTGGTGACGGCCCTCGGCATCGTCCAGGCGGGCCATGTCCGTTTCAAGGACATGGAAGGCTCCTGGGCGGGCGCCATGGGGCACACCCAGTTCATGCCGTCGAGCTGGAAGGCCTATGCCGCCGATTATGACGGCGACGGCCGCCGCGACATCTGGACGTCGATCCCCGATGCGCTTGCCTCCACCGCCGCCTATCTGAAAAAACACGGCTGGCAGACGGGCAAGACCTGGGGCTACGAGGTCAAGCTGCCGGCGGGCTTCGACTATCATCTGGCCGATGGCGACAAGACACTGACGCTCGGCGAATGGCGCCGCTACGGCGTGCGCCGCTCCAACGGCCGGGATTTCCCGCGTCCGTCCGACAAGGGCATCCTGGTTCTGCCGGCGGGGGCCAGCGGTCCGGCTTTCCTGATGCTGCGCAATTTCTATGTCATCAAGCGCTACAACAACGCCACCGCCTACGCGCTCGCGGTCGGGCATCTGGCCGACCGACTCATCGGCGGCGGGCCGCTCGACGGCGACTGGTCCCGGGAGCATCTGCCGCTCAGCCGGTCGGAGACCGCCGAGTTGCAGGCGCTCCTGAACCGGCGCGGCTATCCGGTCGGCAGCGCCGACGGCAAGGTCGGCCCGGCGACCCGGCGCGGCATCCGGGCCTATCAGCAGGCGCGCGGCATGGTGCCGGACGGCTATGCCTCCATCGTCCTGCTGGCGCGTCTGAAGATGGACGGATAACATCCACCGCGGTCAAATGGGTTCCCAATGACCGCGGCTGGTATAGACTGGCTGCAAGGTCCCTTTCCATCCGGAGCCGAGTGTGCGCAGACACAAGCCGTATAGCCGACACATGAAGGCGCGTTGCCGTATCCCGGCAGCGGCGGCCGTCTGCATCGCGCTGCTGGCTGTCCCTGGCGGGCCGGTGAGCGCGCAATCGGCTCCCGACGCAGAGATCATCCTTGCGCAGAACGGCCCGTTTCGCGGGTTCAACCCGTTCGCGCCGCTGCAGCGCCTGTTCGGCGGCGGCGAGCGGCGCTCCAAGCGGCAGGCGCCCCAACAGCAGGCCCCGAAGGTGGTCCGGCCGGCCGGCACGCCGCCCAGGTTCGAGGTCGTGACCAAGGACCCGGATGCGGGCCTGATCCTGGTGGTCGGTGACCGGATGGCGCGCGGTGTCGCCGACGGGCTGAAATTCACGCTCGCGGAAAAACCGCAGATCCGCGTGGAACCTGTGACCGAGGACAAGGCGGGCTTCACCGGCGCGCCGCCGCCGGACTGGGCGACGCAGGTGCTGTCGAAAATCCGCGGCGCCGATGTCAAGGCCGTGGTGGTGATGATCGGGCAGCAGGACATCGGCAGGACCTTTCCGGGCGAGCCGCCCGTCGAGTTCATGACCGCCGAATGGCTGGACATCTATCGCGACAAGGTTGCGGCGCTGGTCCGGGTGGTCCGGCAGGAAAAGAAACCGCTGATCTGGGCCGGTCTTCCACCCAGCGACGACGAGCTCGTCAACGCGGATTTCACCCAGCTCAATTCCTTGTTCAAGGCGGGCGCGCAGGACCGGCGGGTGCGCTATGTGGATATCTGGGACATTTTCCTGGCAGAAGACGGCAGCTATTCGTCCTATGGCCCGGATGTGGACGGCAAGAACACGCGGCTGAGGACCGGTGATCGGATCGGCTTCACCTGGGCCGGGTATCGCAAGGTCGCGTTTTTCGTCGAGCGGGAACTGTCGCGTCTGCTTGGCGGTTACGGCGGACTGGCCTTCGAAGGCGTGGAGGACGATCCGAACTTCATCGTCCTGACCGGTCGCACGACCTCGCCGGAATCCCTGCTTCTGGGCGGCGAGGACGACAAGGCCATCGACCCGGCCAGCGGGACCTACGGTTTCTTCGTCCGGGGAGACCCCCTGCCGCCGATGACCGGCCGCGTCGACGACCCGCGCCTGCCGGCGGAAGGGGCTTCGGCGCTGGAGGAGGTGACGCCGGCCGAGAGCGCCACGGCTCCGCCGGCCGAAGACACCTTCGCTCCCGCCGCGCCCCCGGACCCCGGACTGCACGGCCTCCTGTCCGTCCCGACCGTCCGCGAAGACGACTCCCGGATCTCCGTCACGCTGCAGCCGGCAGGGCAGTGACGGGGGGGATGGGCTCCGGGCGGGGCTGCATGGGGGCATGTGCCGTTTAGCTGGGTGAAGGGGAATTGTTTCGGGCTGCACTGTCATGGGCACGGAAGACAGGTTTTGAGCGACGGTCTGTTGGCAACTTGGGGCGGGGACGTTCGTTGCAGCTTGACAAGCTACCGGAATGGGACCGGGCGCGGACTGGCGGGATTTGCCCACGGACAGGCAAAGCTGACGTTCACCTTGAACGGACCAGTGGCAAATTTCGGCCCATTACGGCCATCTGTTTGGTTTGCAGCGGAAGTCCGCTTCCCGCATCTCGACCATTAAATGTGGCGCGGAAAATAACCGCTTCGGGCTGAGCGCCAATATTCTCGATGTGCCTGCCACTGGCGTACTACATCGCGTTTAAAATCGCCGCTAGAATTGACTTTGCCAATCACAGCCGCTTGCCTCAAGTTTAGGGAAGAAGGTGTCTACGGATCTAGGGGCTATTCACCCCGCCCAATCTGTAAATTCACTGCGTCTGCGATGAAAGTCGGCTTTCAGGAGTGAGACGAAAACGGACGAACGTCCTAATCGGGGCCGCGAAGCGGAGTGACCCGAATTGATCTTCGATGTCCACCTAACGCCAAACCCAGCTCGGCTTCTACCCGAACTCCCAACCACTGACGCATCCCCGAACCCCGAAAGTCTCACGAGACCTGCGGGGCACGGCGTACTTCAAAGCCCTGCGGTCACGGTCGGTTCCTCGACCGGGCAAACCCGGCACGCCTGTTCCCGGATGCCCTTACCGCGGCAGGTCGGTCTCGCCGGTCAGGAATTCGTCGACCGAGCGGGCGGCCTGGCGGCCTTCGCGGATGGCCCAGACGACCAGGGACTGGCCCTTGCGGACGTCGCCGGCGGCAAAGACGTTGTCGATCGAGGTCTTGTAGTCGTCCGTGTTGGCCTTGACGTTGGTGCGGCCGTCGAGCTCCAGGGCATCGCCGGCCTCGGCGATGTAGGTCTCCAGCAGGGGGCCGGAGAAGCCGATGGCGGCCAGCACCAGATCGGCGCGCAGGATGAATTCGGTGCCTTCGATCGGATGGCGCTTCTCGTCGACACGGGCGCATTTGACGCCGGTGACCTTGCCGTCCTCGCCGACCAGCGCCAGCGTCGCGGCGGAGAATTCGCGTTCCGCGCCTTCCGCCTGGCTGGAGGAGGTGCGGAACTTGGTCGGCCAGTAGGGCCAGACCGCCATCTTGTCTTCCTTCAGCGGCGGGATCGGCCGGATGTCGAGCTGGGTGACGGAGAGCGCACCCTGGCGGAAGGCGGTGCCGACGCAGTCGGAAGCGGTGTCGCCGCCGCCGATGACGACAACATGCTTGCCGCCTGCCCAGATCGGCGCGTCGTCGCCGGCCGGCTCGCCGCCGACGCGGCGGTTCTGCTGAACCAGGTAGGGCATCGCCCAGTGGCAGCCTTCCAGCTCCATGCCGCCGACACCGGGGTCACGCGGACGTTCGGCGCCCGCGCACAGAATCACCGCGTCATGGCGCGCCGTGAGTTCTTCCAGGCTGACGGTCGCGCCGACATTGACGCCGTAGTGAAAGGTGACGCCCTCGGCTTCCATCTGGGTGACGCGGCGGTCGATGTAATGCTTTTCCATCTTGAAGTCGGGGATGCCGTAGCGCAGCAGACCGCCGGCCTTGGCTTCCCGCTCATAGACATGGACGGTGTGGCCAGCGCGCGCGAGCTGCTGGGCGGCAGCCATGCCGGCCGGGCCGGAGCCGATGATGGCAACGGCCTTGCCGGTCTTGGTCGCGGACGGCTCGGGCAGGATCCAGCCCTGTTCCCAGCCCTTGTCGGCGATGGCCTGTTCGACGCTCTTGATGTTCACCGGAACGTCTTCCAGGTTCAGCGTGCAGGCTTCCTCGCACGGGGCCGGGCAGATGCGGCCGGTAAATTCCGGAAAGTTGTTGGTGGAGTGCAGGTTGCGCAGGGCAATGTCCCAGTCGCCCTGATAGACGAGGTCGTTCCAGTCCGGGATCTGGTTGTTGACCGGACAGCCGTCGGGGCCGTGACAGAACGGAATGCCGCAATCCATGCAGCGCGCCGCCTGGTTGACGACTTCCGGTTCGTTCAGCGGAATGGTGAACTCACGGAAGTGACGGATACGGTCAGAAGCAGGCTGATACTTCTGTTCCTGCCGATCGATTTCCAAAAAACCGGTTACCTTGCCCAAGGCGACCTCCTTATAACTTTTCGCGTCCACAAGGCGGCTCGATCGGCCGCCGCTCGCGGCCGAGAGCCCTGTTGTTCCGATGCCGGGATTATTCGGCAGCGACCATTCCCAGGCGCTGCTCTTCCATTTCCCGCAGCGCGCGGCGGTATTCGACCGGCATGACCTTAACGAATTTCGGCCTGTAGGCGGTCCAGTCGTCAAGGATGGCGCCGGCCTTGGTCGAACCGGTCAGGTCCGCGTGTTTGGTCAGCATCTGGCGCAGACGCTCGTCGTCGTGCCGGGTCATGTCGCAGGAAAGATCGACGCGGCCCTTGTGCTCGATGTCGCCGCCATGGTGGTGCAGCTTCTCCAGAAGATCGTCTTCTTCGGTCACCGGCTCCAGTTCGACCATGGCCAGGTTGCAGCGGGAGCCGAACGTGCCGTCTTCGTCGAGCACATAGGCAATGCCGCCGGACATGCCGGCCGCGAAGTTGCGCCCGGTCTGGCCGATGACGACGACGACGCCGCCGGTCATGTATTCGCAGCCATGGTCGCCGACACCCTCGACGACAGCCAGGGCGCCGGAATTGCGGACGGCGAACCGTTCCCCGGCGACGCCGCGGAAGTAGCATTCGCCCTCGGTCGCGCCGTAGAGCACCGTGTTGCCGACGATGATCGACTCTTCAGGCACGATCCGGGCATTTTCCGGCGGCCGGACGATCAGCTTGCCGCCGGCAAGGCCCTTGCCGACATAATCGTTGGCGTCTCCGGAAAGGTTCATGGTGACGCCCCGGGCAACGAAGGCGCCGAAGGCCTGACCCGCGGTTCCCTTGAGGTTGACCGTCAGGGTGTCCGGTTTCTTCAGGCCCTTGTTGCCGTAGCGCCTGGCGATCTCGCCGGACAGCATCGCCCCGACGGACCGGTCGACCGAACAGATGGTTTCCTCGATGACCGTCGGCTCCTTGCTGTCCAGAGCCGGTTTGGCGGCGGCGATCAGGCGCCGGTCGAGGATGTCCGAGATCGGGTGATCCTGACGTTCGGTCCAGCGGGTTTTCTCCGGAGCGGCTTCCGGCTGGAAGAAGATCCGGGAGAAGTCGAGGCCCCTGGCCTTCCAGTGGTCCAGCGCGGCTTCCTTGTCGAGGAAGTCGGAGCGGCCGATCAGATCGTTCAAGTCGGCGATTCCGAGACCGGCCATCAGTTCGCGGACTTCCTCGGCAACGTAGAAGAAGTAGTTGATGACGTGCTCCGGCGTACCCTTGAAGCGCTTGCGCAGGACCGGATCCTGGGTGGCGATGCCGACCGGGCAGGTGTTCAGGTGACACTTGCGCATCATCAGACAGCCGGCCGCGATCAGGGGCGCGGTGGAGAAGCCGAATTCATCGGCGCCGAGCAGGGCGCCGACAATGACGTCGCGGCCGGTGCGCAGGCCGCCGTCGACCTGCAGCGCGATGCGCGAGCGCAATCCGTTCAGAACCAGCGTCTGCTGGGTTTCGGCAAGGCCGATTTCCCAGGGGCTGCCGGCATGCTTGATGGAGGTCAGCGGCGAGGCGCCGGTGCCGCCGTCGTAACCGGATACGGTGATGTGGTCGGCGCGGGCCTTGGCAACACCTGCCGCGACCGTGCCGACACCGACTTCGGAAACCAGCTTGACAGAGATGTCGGCCTGCGGATTGACGTTCTTCAGATCGTAGATCAGCTGTGCCAGATCCTCGATCGAATAGATGTCGTGGTGCGGCGGCGGCGAGATCAGGCCGACGCCGGGCGTGGAGTGACGCACCTTGGCGATGACCGCGTCCACCTTGTGACCGGGCAACTGGCCGCCTTCACCGGGCTTTGCGCCCTGGGCGACCTTGATCTGGATCATGTCGGAATTGACCAGATATTCGGTTGTCACTCCGAAACGGCCGGACGCCACCTGCTTGATGGCGGACCGCATCGGGTTCGATGAGCCGTCGGGCAGCGGGTTGAAACGCTCCGGTTCCTCACCGCCTTCACCGGTGTTCGACTTGCCGCCGATCCGGTTCATGGCGATGGCCAGCGTCGAGTGAGCCTCGCGGGAGATGGAGCCGAAGGACATGGCGCCGGTGACGAACCGCTTGACGATGCTTTCCGCCGGCTCGACCTGGTCCAGATCGATCGGCGCGCGGCCGATTTCCTCGGCCGACTTGATGCGGAACAGGCCGCGGATCGTGTAGCGGCCGCTTTCCTCGGTGACATGTTTGGCGAAGGCCCGGTACATGTCCGGCAGGTTCGAGCGTACCGCGTGCTGCAGGGTCGCGATGGAATCGGGCGTCCACATGTGGCTTTCGCCGCGGGTGCGGTAGGCGTATTCGCCGCCGATTTCCAGGGACCGGCGCAGGATCGCGACGTCGCCGAAAGCTTCCTCGTGACGCTGAACGGTTTCTTCCGCGACTTCGGCAAGGCCGATGCCCTCGATCATCGTGGCCGTGCCGAAGAAATACTTCTTCACCAGCTCCGATGACAGGCCGACCGCGTCGAAGATCTGGGCGCCGCAATAGGACTGATACGTCGAGATGCCCATCTTGGACATGACTTTCAGGATGCCCTTGTCGATCGACTTGATGTAGCGCGTGACCACCTCGAACTGGTCGACCTGCTCCGGGAAGTCCATTTCCATATGCATGGACAGCAGCGTCTCGAAGGCGAGATACGGATTGATCGCCTCGGCGCCGAACCCTGCCAGAACACAGAAGTGGTGAATCTCGCGGGCTTCGCCGGTTTCCACAACGAGACCGACCGAGGTCCTGAGGCCCTTGCGGATCAGGTGATGATGAACGGCGGCGGTTGCCAGCAGGGCAGGGATGGCAATCCGGGAGCGGTTTATCAGCCGGTCGGACAGGATGATGATGTTGTAGCCGTCGCGAACGGCTCTCTCGGCCCGCTGGCACAATTCCTCCAGCGCGCCTTCCATGCCGCCGGCACCCTTCTCGGCATTGTAGGTGGTGTCGAGCGTCTTGGCGGAGAACTGGTTGTCGGCGATGTCGCCGATGGCGCGGATCTTTTCCAGATCCTCGTTGGTGAGGATCGGCTGGCGCACTTCCAGACGCTTGGAGGTCGACATGCCTTCCAGGTCGAACAGGTTCGGACGCGGGCCGATGAAGGAGACCAGGCTCATCACCAGTTCCTCGCGGATCGGATCGATCGGCGGATTGGTGACCTGGGCGAAGTTCTGCTTGAAGTAGGTGTACAGCAGCTTGGACTTGTCCGACAGCGCCGAGATCGGCGTGTCGGTGCCCATGGAACCGATGGCTTCCTGGCCGACGGTGGCCATCGGCGTCATCAGAAGCTTGATGTCTTCCTGGGTGTAGCCGAAGGCCTGCTGACGGTCGAGCAGGCTTTCGCCCGCGACCGGTGCGCGCTGGCGCACGCCCGGAAGATCCTCAAGCACGATCTGGGAGCGGTGCAGCCAGTCCTTGTAGGGATTGGCGGTGGACAGCTGGCGCTTGATCTCGTCGTCCGAGACGATGCGGCCTTCTTCAAGGTCGATCAGCAGCATTCGGCCGGGCTGCAGGCGCCATTTGCGAATGATGCGCTTTTCCTCGACCGGCAGCACGCCGACTTCGGAGGACATGATGACAAAATCGTCGTCCGTGACGATGTAGCGGGCCGGCCGCAGGCCGTTGCGATCGAGCGTCGCGCCGATCTGGCGGCCATCCGTGAAGGCGACGGCGGCGGGGCCGTCCCACGGTTCCATCAGGGCGGCGTGATATTCGTAAAAGGCGCGGCGGTTGTCGTCCATCAGCGGATTGCCCGCCCAGGCTTCCGGGATCAGCATCATCGCCGCATGGGCCAGCGAGTAGCCGCCCATCACCAGGAATTCCAGCGCGTTGTCGAAACAGGCGGTGTCCGACTGGCCTTCGTAGGAGATCGGCCACAGTCTGGAGATGTCGTCGCCCAGGAGCACCGAGGACACGGACGCCTGACGGGCGGCCATCCAGTTGACGTTGCCGCGCAGGGTGTTGATCTCGCCGTTGTGGGCGACCATGCGGTAGGGGTGCGACAGGTCCCAGGACGGGAAGGTGTTGGTCGAAAAACGCTGGTGGACAAGCGCCAGCGCGGAGGTGAAGCGCGCGTCGCTGAGGTCGGCGTAATAGGCACCGAGCTGGTAGGCCAGGAACATACCCTTGTAGACGATGGTCCGGCTCGACAGCGAAACGATGTAAAAGCCCTTCGAGACCGCATCGGTTTCGGCGCGGACCGTGTTTGAAATCACCTTGCGCAGGACATAGAGGCGGCGCTCGAAATCGTCCTGGTCACCGCCGTCCTTCTTGATGAAGACCTGGCGGGAAACGGGTTCGGTCGCGGCAATGTCGGGGGCCTTGGACAGGGAGGAATTGTCCACCGGCACATCGCGCCAGCCGATCAGTTCCTTGTCCTCGTCGGCGATGATGCGCTCGATGATCTCTTCGCATCTCGCGCGCAGGGCATCGTCCTGGGGCATGAAGATGAAGCCGACGCCGTATTCGCCCGCTTCTGGAAGCGGCGATCCGGTCCGGGCCATTTCCTCGGCGAAGAAGGCATGGGGGATCTGGATCAGCATGCCGGCGCCATCGCCCATCAAGGGATCGGCACCGACCGCGCCGCGGTGGGTCAGGTTCTCAAGCACCTGGAGGCCGTCGGCGATGATCTTGTGGGATTTCTCGCCCTTCATGTGGGCGACGAAGCCGACACCGCAGGCATCGTGTTCGCGCGACGGATCGTAGAGCCCTTTGTCGGCGGCCGTGCCCAGTCGTTCTGCAAGCGGTGTAGGGATGGCGGGCGTCAGCGTCGCCCCCCCGGCCTGCATGGCTGTGCTGGTCGTCAGCTCTGTTCTCGTCATGTGCGCCCTCACTGTTTACCCCAGTGTCGTCGAGGTTCGAAGCGTCCGGTTTCGTTCGGGTCGCATTCCTTCAAGAATGCGGCTCGGCGAACCCTGGCTCATAATGCCCCGGCTCTGTAATTGTATCTACAGCGTCGGTCCGTGAAAACAAACCGCCGCATTGACGCAGCGGTTGCACCGCTGCCGAAACAAATCGTCTCGCCTTCGTCCGGATCCTCCCCGGATCCGCCGACTGGTCGGCCCGCCCGCCGCGCCTGCCGTGACCTCTTGGCCGCACCGGCATCGCGCAGCAATTGGGACAGTATCCCTGTCCTATTGCAAGCGGCGCGAACATGACAGATTTAACCGGCGTGGGCAAGTGTGTTTCTGCTTCGGCGTATTATAATAGTTTCGCGCGAAAAGTTCCATTCGTGCGTAACAGTCATTTCCGGCGGATTTTTGGTAAGATTGTTGCGTTTGTTAATCTTTGCATCCTTATGCTCGCAAAACAGTCACAGCCGTTTGATTTCCTATTTATCGGCGATACGCTCATTTAAAGTGCATGTCGCGCCGTCGGGAACGGGTGGCGGACGGCATCGAAAAGACAGTACGACCAGAGGAGTTGATTATGAAGCACAAGGCCATGTCCGCGGCGATCGTCGCAGGTGCTGTTGCCACCGCCGTCGCCGGAATCTCCACGACCGTGCCGGCGCACGCCCAGGCAAAGGAAAAATGCTACGGTGTGTCGCTGAAGGGCCAGAACGATTGTGCGGCGGGTCCGGGCACCACCTGTGCCGGAACCTCCACCATCGATTATCAGGGCAACGCCTGGACGCTGGTCCCCAAGGGCACCTGCACGACCATGGACGTGCCGGACGGCCGCCACGGCTCCCTGACCGCCCTCGACCGCGATCTGCCGAAGGCTTGATCCCGGCCGCTATCGCGGCCCGTTTTTCTGGCAGGCGGATCGATTGCCGCCTGCCCGACACCCCGCTTCCGCCCCGGAGCCCTCAAATGCATGCCGAGCCTCAGCCAGACACCGCGACACGCACCGCCGCGGCCATTGCCGCCAATGCGGGGGCGGGCCTGAAGGGCGAGCATGTCCGCGCTGTTCTGGAGACCCGGCCCGAGATCGGCTTCTTCGAAGTCCATGCGGAAAACTACATGGGTGCCGGCGGCGCGCCGCACCGCAATCTGGGGGCGATCCGCCGGGACTATCCGGTGTCCCTTCACGGCGTGGGCCTGTCGATCGGCGGCGTACAGCCGCTGGACAAGGCGCATCTTCAGCGGCTCGCGGCTTTGAACAAACGCTATGAGCCGGGCCTTTTTTCCGAGCATCTGGCCTGGTCCACACACGACACCACCTATTTTAACGACCTGCTGCCTGTCCCCTATGACGAGGCCACGCTCGAACGGGTGTGCGACCATGTCGACGAGGTTCAGGAAACGGTCGGCCGGCAAATGCTGCTGGAAAATCCGTCGACATATGTGGCCTTTGCACAAAGCACCATGAGCGAACTTGATTTCCTGAAGGAAATCGCGCGCCGGACCGGCTGCGGTCTGCTGCTGGACGTGAACAATGTTCACGTGTCCTGCACCAACCATGCCCGGTCGGCGGAAGATTATCTGGCGGAGTTTCCGATGCAGGCGGTCGGTGAAATCCACCTTGGCGGCCATGCCCCCGATACGGATGACGCGGGACGCCCCCTGCTGATCGACGCCCATGACCGGGAAGTCGACGCGGCCGTGTGGGCGCTCTATGACGGGCTCATCCGGCAGCACGGTCCGCTGCCGACCCTGATCGAATGGGACAATGACGTGCCCGCCTGGCCAGTGCTGCTGGCCGAAGTGCAGGCCGCGGAGCGCGTTCTTGCCGGTGCCGCCGACCGGCACCTGAAGCGCACGGGCTGACATGAGCGCGCTCAGGACCCTGCCAGGCGCCGATGCGTCCGGCTTCGCCGAGGCGCTGCTCGATCCCGACAGCGCGCCGCCGGACGGCGTGATCGGGCCGGACGGCATGCCGGCACCCAAACGGTTCAATGTTTACCGCAACAATGTGGTCGTCAGTTTGAGTGAGGCCCTGGGCAAGACCTATCCCGCGGTCAGATCGCTGCTGGGCGAGGATTATTTCAACGCGCTTGCGCGCGCGTTTCTGACCGAACATCCGCCGGTGTCGCCGGTGCTGATCTGGTACGGCGAAGCTTTTGCCGGCTTTCTGGCGGCGTTTCCACCGCTGGAAGCCTATCCCTATCTGGCGGATGTGGCACGGGTGGAGTGGGCCTGGCTGCAGGCCTATCACGCCGGGGACGCCGCGCCGCTCGACCCGTCCAGCCTGGCCGCAGTGCCGCCGGAGAGCATCGGGTCCGTCCGCTTCGCCAGGCATCCGGCCGCCTGTCTGATCGGCTCCGTCTGGCCGGTCGCGGACCTGCTGCGCGCCAACAGGCTCGAACCGGACTGCGATGTGTCCGTGGATCTGGGCAGGTCGCAACCGGTTCTGGTTGTCCGTCCGGACCTCGATGTCTCTCTTGTGGTACTGCGCGCGGGCGCGGATGTGTTCATAAGCGCGCTGTTCAACGGTGAGACGCTGGCGGAAGCGGCTGGAGCGGCCCAGAATGAACATGCAGAATTCTCATTGGCCGACTGTCTGTCGGACTGTCTTTCGAACGGTGCCTTCACGAGCCTGGCAGCGGATGTAACTGACTGACCCCGGAATGAGATCACGTCCGGGAAGGGGGAACAAATGGGTACGTTGATTGGATTTTTCGTGCGTTTGTACACGATGGTGTTCGGTGCTCTCGAGCGGCTGACGAATGGCTGGTTCCTGGGGCTTGCGGCCCGGTTCGTGTTCGCGGCGGTATTGCTTCAGTTCTTTCTGAATTCCGCGATGACCAAGATCGGCGGCAATTTCATGAATATCTTCACGCCGACGTCCGGCGCCTATGCGCAGATGCTGCCGAAGCTGATGGAACAGGTCAGCTATGACACCAGCCAGATCGCCTTTTTCCCCTATGGCCTGATTGTCCTGCTCGGGACCTGGGGGGAATTCATCCTGCCGGTGCTCGTCGTCGTCGGGCTGTTCACGCGCTTTGCCAGCATGGGCATGATCGTCTTCATCATCGTCATGACCTATGTCGACATCACCGGTCACGGCGTGGATGCCAAAACGATCGGCGCCCTGTTCGATGGCAACCCCTATGCGACGATCGCCGATGACCGGCTGCTCTGGATCTTCCTGCTGCTGGTGCCGACCCTGAAGGGGCCGGGGGTGGTATCGCTCGACTGGCTGCTCGGCCGGTCCTACCGCAGGCGTGAAATGTACTACGACTGAGACCGGCCCCGGCAGGTGCAAAATCATGTTGCCGGGCGACCGGCGACCTGATTAAACCGGGGTATGAATTTCGCAAGCGACAATTGGGCGGGGGCGGCGCCGGCGGTGATGTCCGCGCTCGCCCGCCACAATACCGGCTTCGTGCCGGCCTACGGCACGGATCCCCTGACAGCGTCGGTCTCTCGGACTTTCAGTGACATTTTCGACCGTGAGGTTTCCGTCTATTTCGTGGCGACCGGCACGGCGGCGAACGCGCTCGCCCTGACGGCCTATGCCAGGCCCGGTGGCGCCATTTTCTGCCACCGCACGGCGCATATCCAGCTGGATGAATGCAACTGCCCGGAATTCATGACCGGCGGTGGCAAACTGGTGGGTGTCGATGGCGCGGCCGGCAAGATCACCCCGGAAGGGCTGACAGATGCCATGGCCGGGTTCCCGGCGGGCGTGGTGCATCACGGCCAGGTGGCCTCGGTCTCCATCAGCCAGGCGAGCGAATGCGGCACTGTCTATACGCTCGACGAGATCGCCGCCATCAAGGACGTCTGCCGGACACGCTCCGTGCCGCTGCACATGGACGGAGCGCGCTTTGCCAATGCGCTGGTGACGCTGGGCTGCACGCCGGCCGACATGACCTGGAAGGCCGGGGTCGACGTGTTGTCGTTCGGGGCGACCAAGAACGGCTGCTGGTGCGCGGAAGCAGTCGTGTTCTTCGATCCGGATGCCGGCCGGGAGTTTGAATATTTCCGCAAACGCGGCGGACACCTGTTTTCCAAGAGCCGCTTCGTGGCGGCCCAGTTCGAGGGCTATTTCGAGGACAACGGCTGGCTTGTCACTGCCGCCCATGCCAACGCCATGGCCGGCGGACTTGCCGAGGGGATCCGCGGTCTGGGTGGACGGACGGCGTGGCCGGTCGAGGCCAATGAGTTGTTCCCGATCCTGAAGCGTGACCGGTTCAAAGCCCTTCAGGACGCGGGAGCGATGCTCTACGAATGGCCGGCCACCGATCTGCCGGCCGGCCATGCGCCTACATCCGATGAAGTCTGCCTGCGCATGGTCACCAGCTTCGCGACCACCGATGCGGACGTTGCGGCCTTCCTGAAAGTGTTGTCGGAGACGGTCTGAGCGGCGGGTTTCCGGTTCATCGTCCGGCGTGCCTACGGTGACCAGCTCAGGGATGTCTTTTGCTCGGAGAGCGACCAGAGCCTGGCAGCGGCATCCCTGTTCAACGCCAGATCTTCTACCGGGCGCTCCATGATGGGGCCAACCATCTCGAACCTTGTCGGGCCGCAATACATTTCCGGCTTCAACCCCTCCATGGTCGCGCACATGACCTCCGGCCAGGACCCTTTCTCGGCGGATTGCGCGAAGGGGGACATCAACGCCCACAGAACCTTCGTGGTGCGGCTGGTCTGGCCCTGGATCAGGCTCGTGCGTGACGCGCCGGGATGGCAGACACGGACCTGAACGCTCTTGCCCGCAGCCAGGATCCGGCGCTGCAACTCATAGGCAAATACCATCTGCGCCAGCTTGCTCTGGGCGTAGGCGTTCCAGGCGGAGTAATCGGCGTCGAAGTTGAGGTCTTCGAACCGGATTCTCTTCAGCCCCATCTTGTACGCATTGCTGCCGACGACCACGATGCGCCCCCGCGACTGCTCGATCCGGTCGAACAGCAATCCACACAGGAGGAAGTGAGCGAAATGGTTCACGCCGAGCTGGCTTTCAAAGCCGTCTACGGTGATCTGCTGTCTGGCAACCTGCGCGATCGCGGCGTTGCAGATGAGGGCGTCGATCCGGGGTGCGATCTTCGTGACCCCCGCCGCTGCGTCCCGCACTGACGCCAGTACCGCCAGGTCCATGTGCACGAAACTCACTTGGGCATCAGTGCCGAATTCCTGTTTCAGGCGCTCCATGGCGGATTGTGATTTCCCGGCGCTGCGGTTCATCATCACCACTTTCGCGCCCCTGGACAGAAACACCCGCGTGGCCTCGAACCCGATGCCGGCGTTGGCGCCGGTGATGACATAGGTCTTGCCCGCAAGGGAGCCGAGTTGCTCCGGGGTCCAGCCGCCAGATCCAGATGTGTTGTTGTTCATAGCCATGCTCCTGCCGCTGGCGACTGACGATCGTGCGACCGTCGCCTGGTTCATTCCTGAAGTGCAGATAGCTGTCGATGGCGCATGAAAACAGACTGATTAGTCGCAAAAACATGCCCAATCATATCAGTGTCGTTCAATTGCGTTATTTGCAGTGCTAAGTTGGCCGCATGAACAGACAAAAGATAAAACACCTGGTTGAAAACAGGGTCCGCGAGGACGGCATCACCGAAACCGGAGTGAAGGGGGTGCAGCTTTTTCGCGTGAGCAATCCGGTTCGCTGTCTTCCCGCGGTCTACGAGCCCTCCGTGGTGGCGATTGTGAACGGCGCCAAGGAAGCGATACTGGATGGTCAAAGATATGTATATGACAGCAATCAATACATGTGTTGCCCGATTTCCCTGCCGGTGGAAGCCGGAACTCCCGAGGCGTCGCCGGACAATCCGCTTCTGGGTGTGCTGATCTCACTGGACACGAGGGTGATGACGGAACTGGCCATCGAGATGGAAAGTGCGGCAGGTGCCATACGAACACCTTCGACTGGCCCGCTCCCGCAAGGATTGGCGCTCGCACACTGGGACGCGGCATTTACGGACGCGCTGTGGCGGCTGCTGCAGTTGGGCGAGAGCCAGGCTGATACGGCGGTCCTTGGGGATGGCCGGCTTCGCGAGGTATATTACGCCGTATTGAAAGGGGAGGCAGGGATCTCCGCGCGGCGTGCCTTCGGTGTGGGCAATGAAATTGCCCGCGCCATCGAATACCTGTCCATGCATCTGGATGAGACTGTCACCATCGAGGATATGGCCGCGCAGGTGGGGATGAGCCGGGCCGTGTTCCATCGCAAATTCAAACAGGCCACGACCATGTCTCCCATCCAGTTTGCGAAGTCCATGCGGCTGAACAGCGCCGCCACGAAGATCGCCGGGGGCATGACCGTGAACGCCGCGGCTCTTGCGGTGGGCTATGTGAGTTCCTCCCAGTTCAGCCGTGAGTTCAAACGCCTGTACGGGGAGTCTCCCCGGCAATGGAGCCACTCCAATCAGCTTCCTGCGGGCACGACGTGAGGGAGGGATCCGGCACTTGCAGGGACGGTTGGGGGAGGGTCGGTCGTTACCTTGCGAAAATTGCCCGGACAGCGGTCGGTCAGGCTCCGTGCCGAGGGGGATGATCAGAAGGGCCTGAGACCCTTGGATCTGGATTGCATCGAACCGGGCCGGTGACCGCTCAGGGCGTGAAGTGCTTCATCGATATCACCCCGGTCCGCCCCCTGGAGCCGAAACGTGGAGAGGCGCCTGGTTTCCCAGGCGCCTCGTGGGTCATGCCTTTGCCATTGAAGGCGAAAGCTTTACTGAACCGTCGATTCGATCTGCTTGGCCGAACCGGAGGTGATTTCGATCTTGCGCGGTTTCATCGCTTCGGGAATTTCCCGGACGAGATCGACATGAAGCAGGCCGTTCTCAAGGCTGGCGCCTTCCACACGGACATGCTCGGCGATCTGGAACCGGCGCTCGAAGGTGCGCGATGCAATGCCCCGGTACAGGATTTCCCGGTCGGCATCGTCCTCGGGTTTTTCGCCCTTGATTGCAAGAACGTTTTCCTTGGCTTCCACGGACAGCTCGGCTTCGTCAAAGCCGGCGACCGCCATGGTGATGCGGTAGGAATTCTCGCCCGTGCGCTCGATGTTGTAGGGCGGATAGCTCGGCGCGTCCGAGCCGGCGCTGTCGAGCATGTTGAAAAGACGGTCGAACCCGACGGTGGACCGGTAAAGCGGAGAAAAGTCCAAGTGACGCATGTGTCTGTCCTCTCTTTGAGCAACTGATACTTCACTGATAGGCGCAATCCCCTGTCCCCCATCATTGGCGGGACCGGACTGCGGCGCAGACCCGATTGGCGCCTGCAAGACTGAATCTGGGAATTGGGGATTTTCATTTCAAGGGGCAGCCGGGATGGGTGACCTGAACATGAATGTCACCTGAACGGTGCCTTCCGGTTGCGTTCAAGTGGCCCGGTGCATCTTCGGGACAACGTCAGCACGGGCTGGCGGATCAGACAGGAGAGACCCGCATGTTCACCAAAGTTTCGAAATTGTCCGCCCCGATCGCCGGCGCCATTCTGCTGGTTACAGTCGGGTTCGCCAATACGGCTTCCGCCGCTCCCCGGGCCGCCGATGCTCAGGTTCAGTCCGCGCAGGCCGAACTGGTCGTCAAGGTCGACCACCGCAAGGGCAACGGCCGCAAGGACTGGAAAGGCCATCGTGGCAAGCACGGAGACTGGAAAGGGCGTCGCGGCCGCGACGGGGGCTGGAGCGGGCGCCACGGCGGTCGTCACTTCGCCATGGAGCCGCGTCAGATCCGCCGCAGCCTGCGTCATCGCGGTTTCCACAAGATCCAAATCGTGGATCGCCGGGGTCCGGTCTATATCGTCAAGGCCCGGGCATGGGGCGGCCAGAAAATGCGGCTGGTGGTCGACTCGCGGACCGCGCATATCGTTCGCAGCCGTTCCATCGGTCATGGTCCGCGCCGGTATGGCCCGTGGTACTGAGTTCAACCCGCCATCCTCAAACCTTCAGTCCGGTTTCCCGGGGGAATGACCCCGATGGAGCCGGGCTGTGGCTATTGTGGGCAGGCGGCAAGCCCGCTATCACAGGATGGGTCAAACGGCTGCAGGCCGACCGGACGCCAGGCGCTGCCGAAGCCGGTCCGATGCCGGCCACTGCCGGTCAATGCGGCCAACGTCTGTGTTCAGGGAAACGGGTTACCGATTGAAGATCAAATCCTCCGCACTTCAGGAAGACAGCGCGCACGCGACCCTGGCCGATCATCCGGACAACCCGGTACCGGAAGGCGCGCGGGCCGGGTTCGTGACCACGCCGGACGGTATACGGATCCGCTATGCCCATTGGCCGGCAGGGGAAGGCCCGCGCAAGGGCACGGTGACCCTGTTGCAGGGGCGGGCGGAATTTATCGAAAAATATTTCGAGGTGATTGACGATCTCCGCAGACGGGGATTTGCCGTGGTGACGTTTGACTGGCGCGGCCAGGGCGGCTCCCAGCGGCTGACGCGCAATCCGAAACGCGGGCACGTTTCCGGCTTCAAGAAATATCGCGTGGATCTCAGAACCGTGCTGAAGGATGTTGCGCTGGCGACCTATCCCGGTCCGCATTTCGCCCTGGCGCATTCCACGGGCGCGCTCGTGCTGCTTTCCGACGCCGCCCGGCTGCGGACCATGCTGGATCGGGCGGTTCTGACAGCGCCGCTTCTGGGCCTGCCCCCCGGCGCGTGGCTGCCTGGTCTGAACGGCCTGCGCAGACGGGTCCTGCGGACGCTCTCTCTGGGTCTTCTGGGCCGTGTGCCGCTCAAGGCGAAAGCGCCCAGAACATCGTGGTTCATCGAAAGGATCGGCTATCCGGCCGCGCGGGCGCTGTCTCTGGCCGGTTTCGGCAGGGTGTTTGTTCCCGGTGGAAACAAGGACATCTTCGTGCCTTTCGAGACCAATCGGCAAACCTCGGACCGGACCCGGTTCGAACGCTTCAACAAGGTGCTCGAACAGGTGCCGGAACTCGGCGTCGGCGCGCCGACGCTCGGCTGGCTGGGCGCCGCCGGTCGAGCGATGACAGTCCTGAGGCGGCGGGAGGCCGGTCCGAACATGCACCTGCCCTGCCTGGTGATTGCGGCGGGCAAGGACCGGATCGTGTCGACACCGATGATCGAGGACTTCGTTGCCAGAACAAAGGCCGCGGCCTATCTGGAAATCGCCGGTGCGGAGCATGAACTGATGATGGAACGGGATGCCTACCGGGACCAGTTCTGGGCGGCCTTCGATGCGTTCGTTCCCGGTCTGGACGTGGAGCACGAGCTGGACCGCGCGGCACTCTAGGACACGGCCCTTTCAGCTCGTCTCAGGCCGGAACCGGCCGGATCTGGCCGGATCAGGCCTTGGCCAGTTCCCTGAGCAGGATGTCGTGAAACCGCGGGTCGCCGGAGGCCACGATCTGGCCGCCATCGGCCGGAGAACCGCCGGTCCAGGTGGTGACCACCCCGCCGGCGCCTTCGACGATCGGCACCAGTGCGACAATGTCGTAGGCCTGCAGGCCGGATTCGATCACCGCATCGCCAAGTCCGGCGGCCACCATGCAATAGGCATAACAATCGGTGCCATAACGGGAGAGCTGCACCTGTGCCTCGACACGGTCGAAGGCCTGCCGTTCCGTTTCGTTGAAGAGCGCCGGAGTCGTCGTGAAGATCGTCGCGTCATCCAGGCGGTCACGGGAGCGGCTGCCGAGTGTGCGCGACCCGAGCGGTCCGCGATACCAGGCCGTGTCACAATCCCCGAAGAAGCGTTCGCCGATATAGGGCTGGGCCATCATGCCGAGGCTCGGTTTTCCGTGCGTCCTCAGGCCGATCAAGGTGCCCCAGGTCGGCAGTCCGGTGATAAAGGCCCTGGTGCCGTCGATGGGATCCAGCACCCAGACCTGGTCGGCATCGAGGTTTTCCGGCCCGTGCTCCTCGCCGAGAATGCCGTGGTCCGCATAGGTGCGGTTGATCAGCTCGCGCATCGCCGTTTCGCCGTTCCTGTCGGCGATGGTGACCGGGTCGAACCCGGTGTCCCACTTGTTGTCGATGTCGAAGCTCTGGCGGAAATGGGGCATGATCGCACTGCCCGCCGCATCCGCGAGCTGCTCCAGAAACGGGGCGAGTTCATGGGAGCCGGAAACAGGCTGTGACGACATCGAGATCTCCATAAAACGGTCGGCCGCGCATCCGCGGATGTTGCGGCTTTTCGCCTGTATAGCGTGTTTTGCAAAAAAAAGTGTCGGTAAAACCGGCCTGAATGCTCATAGTTTGTTCAGTATGGCCCCATGTGCAGACTTGACCTTTGTGCGGTGCGATGCGATTTTATTGCAGTGCGATACGTTGTGTCGCGCCGCCCTCCTTGGGCGTTTCCTCCCTAGACTCGGGCCGCCTCATTCTTTGAGTGCGGCCTCTTTTTTTGGGATTTTTATTCCGTCTTGTCTATCGGCAGCGTCTATTCGGCGGCAATGGGTTCGGCGGGCAGTGCCGCGTCGGGGATGGACGTCAGTTCACGGGCGAAGCTGCGCAGATTGTGGAACAGATCGGCAAAGCCGGCGGACGGCTCCTGGGTCGTCTCGTCCATATAGAGGCCGCGGTTGATTTCTATCTGCAACGCGTGAAGGCCGCTGGAGGGTCTGCCGTAGTGCTCGGTGATGAAGCCGCCGGCATAGGGCTTGTTCCTGCTGACACTGTAGCCCATGTCCTTCAGCACCGCGCAGGCGAACTCGGTCAGGTCACTGCTGCAGCTGGTGCCGTAGCGGTCCCCGAGAATGAAATCCGGGCGGGTGTCGGTCGCCTGGCATTTGACGCTCGACGGCATGGAGTGACAATCGATCAGCACCGCGTAACCGAAGGTGACGTGAGTCTGGGCCAGCAGGCGCCGCAGGGTCGAATGGTACGGCTTGTAGATTTCCTCGACCCTGTGCAGGGCTTCCGCCACGGGAAGCTTGTGACGGTAGATCTCGTGATTCTCGCTGACGATCCGCGCCACGGTGCCAAGCCCGCCGGCGACCCGGATCGAGCGGACATTGGCATAGGCCGGCAGGCGTCCGTCGAACATTCTCGGGTCGAGTTCATAGGGTTCCCGATTGACGTCGAGATAGGCCCTGGGAAAATGCGCCCGCAGCAGCGGCGCGCCGAGCGGCACGACATGGGCAAACAGATCGTCGACAAAAGCGTCCTCTGACCGGCGGATGGATTTTTCATCCAGCCGGGAAGACGCCAGGAATCTTTTCGAATACTGGCGGCCGGAATGCGGGGAGTTGAAGACGAATGGAATCCTCTGATCGGCGGGACACAGGATATCGAACGCGGGCAGCCCGTTGAAGTCGGCTTCGAAGGGAGCTGTCGAAGAGGGCTGGTCGAGGTCCGTCAAATGGTGTTTCCCGTATGTCGTCCGGTTCGGACGAGCGCCTATGGTGCCAAGGAATCAACACGCAGTCCACAGTCACGGCCTCAAAACCTCAGGAGAACCAATTCTCCCTACCATTCTCTGGAATTCGAGCTATAACCGGCAGTCGGGAAACCCGTACCACAACCGATGATTAAGGGAATTGGTCGACAACGATGCCGCGTATCCTGCTTGCAGAAGATGATGATGACATGCGCCGCTTTCTGGCCAAGGCGCTGGAGAATGCCGGGCACGACGTGGTGTCGTTCGACAACGGCAAGAGCGCATACGAACGGCTGCGCGAGGAGCCGTTCTCGCTGCTTCTGACGGATATCGTGATGCCTGAAATGGACGGGATCGAACTGGCGCGGCGCGCAACCGAACTCGATCCCGACCTCAAGGTGATGTTCATCACCGGCTTTGCCGCCGTCGCTCTCAATCCCGAATCCGATGCACCGAAGGACGCAAAGGTGCTGTCCAAGCCCTTTCATCTGAAGGATCTGGTTCAGGAAGTGGAGCGCATGCTGGAGGATTGAGCCCCCGTTCCGACGGGAGCTGCCGGCACATTCGCAGGACACTCACAAGACTGGGGAATTTTTGACGGTTCGGTGAACAAGGGGGGTTGCACAGTTTGCTGAACCCCGTTATATCGCACTCCACCACGGCGTTGGGGCGCCGGGGACCGAGAAATTCGGGCGTGTAGCTCAGCGGGAGAGCACTTCGTTGACATCGAAGGGGTCACAGGTTCAATCCCTGTCACGCCCACCATTGTTTCGCTGGTTGATGGTTTCAGGCAGCGCGGATTGATCTGACAGACAGGCGCATCTGCTGCCGCTGCTTCCAGGCCGATCCACTCGAATGTGAGCGCCTCTGGCGCTCATTTGGTTTAAAGTAGCAGGACCCTCCGGGGGGACATTGACATGAAGATCAAAAACTCGCTCAAAGCGCTCATGACCCGCCACCGCGACAATCGCATGGTGCGCCGGAAAGGCCGCGTCTACATCATCAACAAGAAAAACCCGCGTTTCAAAGCACGCCAGGGCTGATCCTGTTGCTGCGCCGATCTGCGGCGTCGGTTTGAATTCGCCTTTTGTATCAGCTGCTTGTGTAGACTGATTGTGGAAGGTTCACCGAGCTGAGCAGTTGGCGCACGAAGATGTGTCAAATTCCCGGATTGACCGCCGCATGCAGCGACCCATAATCGCTGCATGCGTATTTTTGTGTTTACCCTTCTTGTCCTTCTCGGAGCGCCTTCTGCCGGCGCCCAGACCGTGCCGGACTTCGGCCCGGAAGCCGCGCCGCCGTCGGCGGAGGACTTCAGCCCGCTTCCGGAAGACCTGCCTGAAGAGGGCGGTCAGGTTGTTGTCGAGGACACCGATCCGGACGAGGAAAAATCGCGTCTGGACGAGCTCTTCACCGATCTTGCCGAAGTGGATACGCCCAAGTCGGCCGAGCGCATCGCCCGCGAGATCCAGTTGATCTGGATGGCGTCCGGCAGCGACACCGTCGACGTGCTGATGTCCCGGGCCGGCAAGGCGATCCAGGCGGAGGACCACGGACTTGCCCTTGACCTTCTGGACGCGGTCGTGATCTTGAAACCGTCCTATGCTGAAGGCTGGAACAGGCGGGCGACCGTTCACTACATGCGTGAGGATTTCGGCAAATCTCTCGTCGACATCGAGCGCACGCTGGCGCTGGAACCGCGGCACTGGGGCGCCCTGTCCGGACTTGCGATCATTCAGCGGCGTCTCGGGTTCGAAACCGAAGCGCTGACGACTTTCCGGCGTGCCCTGGAGGTCAATCCCGGTCTGGAGAACGCCGCCAAGGCGGTCGAAACCCTGGAAAAGGACGCGGAAGGTACGCCTGCATAAGTGCCGGGTGACCGGTCTGGCCCTCGATTGCCGCCTTCGGGGTGCTATGTCGCTCTCATGATGACGACTTTTCTTGTGGCTGTGGCCGGTCTGGCGCTGCTGGCCGCCTATACCCGCTTGCGGACCGGCCGGATCACGCGCCGGCTGACGCCGGACGGCGCCTTTGCAACCGTGGACGGTGTCCGGCTTCACTATCATTTCCTTCCGGGGGGCGGGGAAAAGCCGGGTGCGCCCATGCTGGTGTTCCTCCACGGTGCCAGCGGTAATGCCTATGACATGAGGCTTGCGTTCGAAGCGTCCTTCCGGGGCCGGGTCGCCGCCTTGTTCGTCGACCGGCCGGGCCTGGGCTTTTCCGAACGCGGGCGCGCCGTTCACCGCTCTCCGGACGGTCAGGCCCGGTTGATTGCCGGCCTCCTTGAGGAGCTTCGGATCGACAAGGCGGTGGTGGTGGGTCACTCGCTGGCGGGAGCAGTGACAGCGGCTCTCGGACTGGCGGCGCCGGACCGGGTCAGGGGCCTGGCGTTTCTGGCGCCTGTCACGCATGTCTGGCCGGGCGGTGTCACCTGGTACTACACGCTCGCCGCCTTGCCCGTTGTCGGCTGGTTGTTTGTCCGAACCCTGACGCTGCCGGTTGCCGAGCGGCTGGCGCCGGCGGCCATGACAAACGCCTTTTCTCCGGATCCGGCGCCTCACGGCTATGCCCGGTCGATTCGTCTCCCCCTGCTGTTCCGGCCGGAAAGTTTCCGCGCCAATGCCAGACACATACATGACCTGAAGGGGGCGCTCACAAGCCAGGCGCCGCGCTACCCCGGTCTGACCCGTCCGGCGCTTGTCGTCACGGGCACGGAGGATGCGGTGGTGTGGCCGTCCATCCATTGCGAGGGACTGCTCACCGATCTTCCCGATGCGGAACTCGTCGTTCTGGACAGGGCAGGGCACATGCTGCATCACACGCACACCCAGGCCATCGTCACGGCGCTCGACAGGCTGCTGCTGCGGGTTGAAGCGGACGGCCGGGAAGAGATGCAGGACCGGCCGGCGGCACTGCCGCAGCCGGCATGAAAAAGGCGGCCGGGTGGCCGCCTTTTCAATCTAATCGGTTAGAGCGTCAAATGCCGCCCTGGCCGTCCTTGCCGACAAAGGCAATCCGCAACATGTTGGTGGAGCCGGGCGTGCCGAAAGGGACGCCGGCCGTCACGATGATTCTCTGCCCCGGTTTCGCGAAATCCTCCGAATAGGAGATGCGGCAGGCACGATCGATCATGTCTTCCTCGTTGGCGGCATCCTCGCTGACAACGCAGTGAAGACCCCAGCCGAGGGACAGGCGGCGCGCTGTCGCCAGGACCGGGGACAGCACGATCACCGGACTGGCCGGCCGTTCACGCGATGCGCGCAGGCCCGTGGCACCGGACGTCGTGTAACACACCACAGCCGCGAGATTGAGCGTTTCGGCGATCTGCCGGGCGGCCGCGGAAATCGCATCGGCGCCGGTTGCTTCCGGCTCGGTCCGCTGAGAGTAGATGATGTTGCGGAAGTTGGTGTCCTGCTCCACCTCCCGGGCGATCCTGTCCATGGTGGACACGGCTTCGATCGGAAAGTCGCCGGCGGCGGATTCGGCCGACAGCATGACGGCGTCTGCGCCCTCGAAAACGGCAGTGGCGACGTCGGACACTTCGGCGCGTGTCGGAACCGGTGCCGTAATCATCGATTCCAGCATCTGGGTGGCGATCACGACAGGTTTGCCGGCTCGGCGGCAGGCGCGGGTGATCCGTTTCTGAAGTCCTGGAACCTGTTCCAGCGGCAACTCCACGCCCAGATCGCCGCGGGCGACCATGATGGCATCGGACAGCTCGATGATCTCGTCCAGCCGACCGATCGCCTGAGGCTTCTCGATCTTGGCGAGAACACCGGCGCGGCCGCGGACGATCTTGCGCACTTCGGCGATATCGTCGGCACGCTGCACGAAGGACAGCGCAACCCAGTCGACGTTCTGCTCGAGCGCGGCGATCAGGTCCTTGTGGTCCTTCTCGGTCATGGCGCTGGTTGCGATTTCCGAATCGGGAACACTGACGCCTTTGCGGTCCGACAGCTTGCCGCCGACGACGACTTTCGTGACCGCTCTGGTTGCGCTGGCTTCCGTGACGTTCAGCTGGACCTTGCCGTCATCGAGCAACAGGCGGTGACCCGGCTCCAGTGCCTTCAGGATTTCGGGGTGCGGCAGATGAACACGATTGATGTCGCCGCCGGACGTGTCGGCGTCGAGCGTGAAACTCGCGCCGTTTTCCAGCACGACCGGGCCGTTTGCGAAAGTGCCCACACGCAGCTTCGGTCCCTGCAGATCGGCCAGAATGCCGATCGGCCGTCCAATTTTCTCCTCGACAGAACGGATGCGCTCCACAAGCATCTTCAGACGATCATGATCGGTATGACTCATGTTGATGCGGAACACGTCCGCACCCGAGCGATACAGTTTTTCGATGATGTCTTGTTCTGAGGAGGAGGGTCCGAGAGTTGCCAGTATCTTGACTCGTCGGTTACGCCTCATCGCCCACCTGTCCCCTGCTGCACGGGTTCGGTCAGCTGGACCGTCCAGCTGCTCTGCTCACCCGTGTCTATTTCAAAGAAGCCTGTCCGCTCAAATCCGCGAGCCACGCAGTCCTCAATTCCGCGAATGGTGAATTCCTTTTCCCGGGTGCACATGAATGCCCGGCCACCCCATTCGCCGAATTGGTCATAATCAACTGCGTAGATGTAATAGTATCGTGACACCAGTGCGCCGGGCACCAGAGTCTCGCAGGAATTGGATGCCAGATTCCACCAGCCTTCGGTCACCCAATCGGTTTTGTCCTTGTAACCGATTGCGACCCCGACCTGGCTGTCCGTCTTGTTGCAAAGACGCAGATCAGCCCTGGCATCGTTGCTCGCGGCAGAAAGAAACAACATGGCGAGAGCCCCGGCGCAGGCAACCTTGGCGGGCGCGTTCATACGTGCCCGATCCCTGCCCTGGTACCGTTCCCCAACCTTAAACATATGCAGTCGTTCACTTTGCTGCTTCACAGACATTCGTTTTTTGCGTGGACAAGGGGGACTTGTCAACGTCGTTAACAGGATCAGGAAGCTTTCGCCCAAACTTGTTTTCCCGACCGTCTGAAAATACGCGCCCGATCAGACCATCCCAACCCTTTGTGGTTAGAAATGGGGCGGGAACATGACCGTTTGGTCCGCGAGCGATTTTCGCTGACAATAAAGCGTATACAGGGTTGTACGTTCCCAGGCAAAAGTGCCGGTGACCGGCGTGTGGATCTTTTCCCGCGGGCACCGGAATCTGCAGCCGCCGGCCCGCGGGGCGGTGATTTGGGTCTTGGTTCCGATGCCTGATTGCCGTACACCTGACGGCCTGCATATCGAGAGCCGCACGCATTTCCATGAAGCGAGAGATGAAAGAAACTGCAGCCGAACCCGGTGTGGCTTTTCAGCCAGTCGAATATATCAGCGGGGATCCCGATTCGGGTCTCCTGCTTCTGTGCGACCACGCGCGCAACACGGTGCCGCCCGGTTATGGCGACCTGGGGGTCCCGGCGGAGCAGTTCGAGCGCCATATCGGCTATGACATCGGCGCCCGCGCGGTCACGCTCGAACTGGCAAGGCGCCTGAACGCACCTGCCTGCCTGACCACATATTCCCGTCTGCTGATCGACCCCAACCGGGGAGAAGACGACCCGACCCTGATCATGCGCCTGTCCGACGGCGCGGTCGTGCCCGGCAACGCGCAGGTCGACGAGCGGGAGCGTGCCGGCCGGATCGAGGCGTTCCACAAGCCGTATCACGACCTGATCGACCGGTCGCTCAACACGATGATCGCCAAGGCGCCGCCTCCTGTCATTGTTTCGATTCACAGCTTCACGCCGGTCTGGCGCGGGGTGCCCCGGCCCTGGCACATCACGGTGCTTTGGGACAGCGATCCAAGAGCCGCCCGGCCGATGCTGGATGGTCTGAGAGCTCAGGAGGATCTTGTCGTGGGGGACAATGAACCTTACGACGGCGCTCTCAAAAACGACACAATGTACCGCCACGCAACCAGCCGCGGTCTGGCGCATGCCTTGCTGGAATTGCGCCAGGACCTGATCGCCGATCCGCACGGCGTTACAGAATGGGCCGACCGTCTGGAACCGGTCCTGCGAACCATAGTGACAAGTCTGGACTGCCGCCGCATCCAGCATTTCAAGTCGCGCAGTGACACGGACTGAGTGCCCTGCAAAGGGCGGCGAGACAAAACGAGGAGGCCGCAAGCCATGGATGAACAGACCAAACTGGAACTGGAAGCAGCCGTCTTCCGCCGCCTTGTAGCGCATTTGCAGGGACGAACGGACGTTCAAAACATCGACATGATGAACCTGGCCGGATTTTGCCGCAACTGCCTGTCCAACTGGTACCAGGACGCTGCCGGGGAAAAGGGGCTGGAACTCGACAAGGCGTCGGCCCGGGAAATCGTCTACGGCATGCCCTATGACGACTGGAAAGCCAGGTATCAGTCCGAGGCGACCGCCGATCAGAAGGCCGCTTTCGAGAAAAACAATCCGGCCCACTGAACCATCGCTCAAAATTGCAGGGCGGCAGCTTGACGGTCCCGGCCGACTCTGGCAGGGCACAACACGATTTCAAGAACCGCGGTCAGGGCTCGCCCGTCCGTGCCGTGCAATCCGACAGGTAATAAGAAACAACAAGGAGACTTTAGAACATGTCCGATCCGGGTGGAGTGGCAGCCGATCAGCTGCGGGCATTCGTCGAGCGCATCGAGCGTCTGGAAGAAGAAAAGAAGGTCATTTCCGACGACATCAAGGATGTCTATGCCGAGGCCAAGGGCAACGGTTATGATGTCAAGATCCTGCGCAAGGTCGTCTCGCTGCGCAAGAAACAGCCCCACGAGCGTGAAGAGGAAGAGGCCGTGCTCGACCTTTACCTGCATGCGCTTGGAATGGCCGCCGAAGTGCCGTCCGAAGGCTGAGCAAGAGTAAATCGTGCCAAGCGATCGAGCGGCTTTCGAGCCACTCCAGATAGCTGACAAACAGAGCCCGGCAGTGATGCCGGGCTTTATTGTTTTTGATGAAAGGGTCGTCTATCGGGCGAAGCGCACGGGAAGCACGATCACGGCCGGGCCGCCGTCGAACCGGTCGGTGCGCAGGCCGCCGTAGGGCGTGTGGTCGAAACTGGCCGCAACGAACCGGTTGCCGGGCAGCATGACGTTTTTCAAGGCACGCTGATCGGGGTGCTTGAGCCAGGCGAATGCCTGATGGCGCGTGGTCCCGGCGCCGGACAGGAGTGTCGGCTCCGACTTGTCAGGCAGGCTGGCAAAACCTGAAAGCGGATCGACGATCTGGTCCTGCGGGATCCGCCCGGAGACGGACGGACGCTTGGCCTGGTCCGAACCGGTGGTGGCCGTGCTGCCGGGCCGCGGCCCGGGAGTGTGTTTCTGCAATCCGGCGGAAGGACGCAGCGACCGGTTCAGGACAGGCGGTGTGGCCGCCGCCGATGCATAGGCAAGTGTCGCTCCCGGCCGGGGAGCGGGTGTCGGCGAGGGCACGGATGTTCCCGTCGCCGCGGCAATCGCCGCTACCGGATCCGTCACCGGAGCGGAAACAGGGGCCGGAGAAGAAACAGGATTTGGAACCGGCAATGCCGCGGTCACGGTTTCCGCTTGGCTGTCAGGCTCTGTAGCTGTCTGGCCAAGTGTCGCGGCCGCGGCCCGGGCCGCCGCGCTCAGGCCCGAATTCGGCTTTTGAGCCGGCGCGCGCGCAATCTGGAACCGGGAATTGATGGTCTGGCTCGGCGCTGCCGGCTGGCCTGTTTCCAGGGCCGTGCGTTGGGCGTCGAGCGTGTTTGCAGGTGGCAGAGGCGCCGCGCTGGCAACGGCAACAGGAGCCGCGGTCTGCGGTTGCAGGTCCGGTTCCGTGCCGGCAATGGCAAGCGGCGGCGCGCTGCTGCGAACCTTGCGGCCCGGGACCGGCGGATTGTCGACCACCGGGGATACGCTTGCCGTCTGGGTCGCCTTCGGAGCATTGCCGACCGCGCCGGGCCGGGCTGTTTCATTGCCGTCACGACCACCGCCTCCAAAGAGACGGGCGAACAGATTGCCGTCGCCGGCGCCGTCAGCAGCCGGCTTGACCGGGATCGGTGCGGCCGGGTTGGTCAGGCTCTGGTTGCGGGTGGTGGCTCTGGAAGGACTGTTCGAGGCGACAATCGTCGGCCGGGAGGTTCTCGAACTGCCGGACTTGCTTTGTGCCAGGGCGACCTTGTAGCCGCTGAGCGGCTTGCCGTCTGAAGGAATGTGCAAGGTCTTGCCGTCGGGGAAAACCCTGGCAAGCTGGGAACGGCTCATGCGTGGCCAATGCCGGATCCGTCCGGTATCCATGTGAACGAAAGGGGAGCCGGACCGCGGATAATAGCCAACGCCGCCCACTTCCTTGCGCAGGCCCGCTGCCCGCAGCTTGGACAGGTTCACGCCCGGGATATAAAAATCCATGGCCTTGCCCAGCGTGTGCTGGCTGTTCTTGGCGACGCCGGAAGAGCGCTTGCGGAGCATGTTGTTGGTCGCCGGGGAACGGTAACTGGAAACGACGTTGATGTGATCGCGTGCGCCGACCTTCTGGTAGACCTCCCAGACAAGATCGAGCAGCTCGGGGTCCATCTTGATGATTTCGTTGCGGCGCCAGTCGCGCAGGAAGCGGTTGGCCTCGCGCAGACCCTCGGGCAGGTAGCGTCCGTTCCTCTTGAAGGTGACGGACACACGTTCCTTGGTGTGGGTGTTGTACAATTTGAGCGTACGGGTTTCAGCCTGGGCCGCGGCTGTCAGACAGACCGACACGACCAGAAACGCGCTTGCCGTTGTCACGGCACGCTTCAGCCATCCGACGGCGTCGAAATCAACAAACCGGTTACGCAATCTCTTTCTCGCCGTTTCCGAGGGTTTTCACCCATCCCGTGCTCCCCAGCAGGGAACCAGTTTAGCTGCCGCAAGTTAAGAAGTTTTTACCCTAAATTCACTTGCCTGAAAATCGTGACGGAAATGCAACGCCGCATATTCATTCCGGTACTGCACCCCGGCGATGATGGATATCCGGAGAATGCGTCAAAATATCGTCAATTTCCACCCTGTCGCCTTGATCCTGCTCAAATCAGGCGGCGGCGTCCTTGCCATCGTCCTCGAGGCCGTATTCCTTCAGCTTGCGATAAAGTGTGGACCTTCCGATGCCGAGCCTGCGGGCAACTTCCGTCATGCGGCCTGAATAATGGTTGATCGCAGCCCGAATCAGTTCCTCCTCGATATCGGCAAGCTTGCGGATGTGCCCGTCCTGATCGAGGCTGCGCATGAAGCCGAAGGGAGCGGATTGTTCGAAACCGGCGGGCGCAGGGGCGGCCGGCATCACTCCACTCTGATTTCCGGCCTGACTTGCGCCCAGACTGGCGGCTGAATTATGGGCCTGGGCCGAGGCCGGCGCTGCCGGGCGGGGCGCCTCGGGCGTTGCTGCCGGAAGAGCATGCGCCACCGGCGCGGCCGAATGGGTCGCGGCGGCAACCTGGGGAAAGTCGTTGATCGTCAACTGGGGGCCGTCGCACAGGACGACCGCGCGGAAGACCGAATTTTCCAGCTGCCGGATATTGCCCGGCCAATGATACTCCTGAAGCATGGCAAGCGTGTCGGAGGAGATGGCCGAGACCTGGGGTTTGCCTTCTTCGGCGGTAAACCGCGCCAGAAAATGCCGGGCCAGTGCGGGAATGTCCTCGCGCCGGTCGCGCAGGGGCGGGATCCAGATCGGAAAAACGTTGAGACGGTAATAGAGGTCTTCCCGGAACGCACCTTCCTTGACCTGGTCGACCAGGCGCCGGTTCGTGGCCGAGATCAGGCGGAAATCCACTTTCACCGGACGCCTTGCGCCGATCGGGTCGATCTCGTTTTCCTGAATCGCCCGAAGCAGTTTCACTTGTACGTCCTGGGGCAACTCGCCGACCTCGTCGAGGAACAGCGTGCCGCCATGAGCCTCCTGGAACTTGCCCGCATGCTTGTCGACGGCGCCGGTGAAGGCGCCCTTTTCGTGGCCGAACAGGATCGATTCCACCAGATTGTCCGGAATGGCGCCGCAATTGACCGTGACCAAAGGCTTGGACTTGCGGTCGCTCGACCCCTGAATGGCGCTGGCGATCATTTCCTTGCCGACACCGCTTTCCCCCTCGATCAGGATCGGAATGTTGGAAGCGGCGGCACGCTTGCCGAGATTGATCACCCGTTCCATGGCGGGGGAGTGGGTGATGATGTCGTTGAATGTGAGCGTGCCGGAAGCCTGTTTGCGGATGCGCGTGATCTCGCCTTCCAGAGCGGAGGTCTTCAGCAGATTGCGGATCGACACATTGAGCCGTTCCGGGGCCACCGGCTTGACCACAAAATCCTGGGCGCCCGCATTCATGACGGTGACCACGGTGTCGATGCCGCCATGAGCGGTCTGCACGATCACAGGGGTTGCGTTCTTGTCGCCGCGCAGTTTTTCCAACACGCCGAGCCCGTCCAGTTCCGGCATGACCATGTCCAGAATGATCAGGTCGATTTCGCTGGCCTCGGGGCCGGACATGATACGCACGGCTTCGACGCCGTTTTCCGCGGTCTTCGACCGGTAGCCGAACTTCTTGACGGCTTCCTGCAGCAGCCTGCGCTGGATCGGGTCGTCGTCAACGATGAGAATTTTGCCGCTGATTGCCTGCATAACCTGTGTCACTCGTTCCGCAAATATGTCTCGTTTCGAACCATTCTGGTGGCAATTGGGTAAACAAATCGTCCAGGCGGGGTCAAAAAAGTTTGCCAAGCCTGATTGCGGCGGGACCGGACCAAGCCTACAAATTCAGAACCAGTTTCCTGCCGCAGCCTCCTGCCGGCCACCGTTCACCGGAGTTTACCGCACCGATGCCGCTTCCCGTATTCGCGCCTCAGTCGTCAGCATCCACGGAACTTGAAAATCTTCCGGAATGGGATCTCACCGATCTCTACCCGTCGGTTGACGCGCCCGAGGTGACGGCGGATCTCAAGGAGATTCTCGACCGGGCGAAAACCTTCGAGACCTCCTACAAGGGGCGCCTCGCGGACCTTGCCGGGGACAATGTCGCCGCTCTGGTCACGGCGGTCAGAGCCTATGAAGATCTTGAAGATGTCATGGGCCGGCTGATTTCGTTCGCGGGACTTGTGTATGCGGAAAACACCATTCGGCCCGAATCGCAGAAATTCTATGGCGACGTCCAGGAGCAGATCACCACGGCGGGATCGCATCTTCTGTTTTTCACCCTGGAGCTGAACAAGATCGACGACGCGGTCATGGAGGCGGCGCTCCAGGATGCGCAGTTCGCGCATTACCGGCCATGGGTGGAGGATCTGAGGAAAGGCAAGCCGTATCAGCTGGAAGACCGGGTGGAGCAGCTGTTTCACGAAAAGTCGGTCACCGGCGCGAGTGCCTGGAACCGTCTCTTCGACGAAACCATGGCCTCGCTGTCCTTCGATGTCGACGGCGAGGAGCTGGCGATCGAGCCGACGCTCAACATGCTGGTGAATCCGTCCGCGGAAAAGCGGCGCATGGCGTCCGAGGCGCTTGCGAAAACGTTCGGGGAAAATCTCAGAACCTTCACGCTGATCACCAACACGCTGGCGAAAGACAAGGAGATCTCCGACCGGTGGCGGAATTTCGCTGATATCGCGGACAGCCGTCACCTGTCGAACCGGGTCGAGCGCGAGGTGGTCGACGCCATGGTGGCCGCGGTGCGCGACGCCTACCCGCGCCTGTCGCACCGCTATTACAAGCTGAAGGCCAAATGGCTGGGCATGGACCAGCTCAACACCTGGGACCGGAACGCACCGCTGCCCGACGCGGATACGCGGGTGATCCCGTGGGACGAGGCCAGGCGGACCGTGCTGTCCGCCTATGAAGCCTTCTCCCCGGACATGGCGGAGATTGCCGGCCGGTTCTTCGAAAAAGGCTGGATCGACGCGCCCGCCCGCGCCGGCAAGGCACCGGGCGCCTTCGCGCATCCGACTGTCCCCAGCGCGCATCCCTATGTTCTGGTCAACTACCAGGGCAAGACCCGGGACGTGATGACGCTCGCCCACGAACTGGGCCACGGCGTCCATCAGGTCCTGGCCGCACCGAACGGACCGCTGATGGCGCCGACGCCGCTGACGCTGGCGGAAACCGCGAGTGTCTTCGGTGAGATGCTGACCTTCAAGTCGCTGCTGGCGACGGCGGACAATCCGCAGACCCGAAAGGTCATGCTGGCCTCCAAGGCGGAGGACATGATCAACACGGTGGTGCGCCAGATCGCGTTTTATACGTTCGAGCGCAAGGTGCACACGGAGCGACGCAACGGCGAGCTGACATCGGAGAAAATCGGCGAATTGTGGCTCTCGGTGCAGAGCGAGAGCCTGGGGCCGGCGATCAGTCTGAACGAAGGTTACGAAAGCTTCTGGACCTATATTCCGCATTTCATCCACTCGCCGTTCTACGTCTATGCCTATGCCTTCGGCGATTGCCTGGTGAATTCGCTCTATGCGGTCTACGAGGAAGCGGAAACCGGCTTTCAGGAAAAATACTTCGACCTTCTGAAGGCCGGTGGCACAAAGCATCATTCGGAACTTCTGGCGCCCTTCGGGCTGAGCGCATCGGATCCGGATTTCTGGAAGAAAGGCCTTGCCGTCATCGAGCGGCTGATCGACGAACTCGAAGCGCTCGAAACGGAGTAGCGCATGCAAAAGCCGGCATCGCCGCCGTTTCGGCACACGCCTTATGATGGCTCGAGCCAGCCTTTCACCGTCGGCCTGAAACCGGTGACGGAGGAGACGTGGCTGGAACCCGATCCCAACCTGACAAGGTATCTTGCGGAGAAGGAACACCTTTTCACAAATGCCCTGGAGACGGTGTTCCGGGCCGAACCGGCGACCGACGCCGCGCAGCGCGAGGTCCTGAACCTTGTTGCCGACAACCTCGAGCGCTTTCACACCGGCAGCCATCGGCTGTCCGGGGGGGCCGTCGAAGTGCTCGAAAGCGGGCAGCGTGTCGGCCTCGAGGAGACGCCGGCGCTTTTGACCGCCTCCCGGCTGGTGCAGGAAGACCTCATCCTCATGCGGCCCGGGCCGGACGGCTACCGTCTTGCCGCGGCTTCCCTGTGTTTTCCCTCCTCCTGGTCGCTGGCGGAAAAATTCGGCCAGTCGATGACGGGCATTCACGACAACGTGCCGGGCTTCAATGGCGGCCGCATGGGCCAGATGGTCGCGCGGATCTTCGACAACATGAAAACGGGGCAACTTGTGGGGCGCTTCAACTGGTCGGTCTACCCGGACGGAGACCTGCATCACCCGCGCCCGAAACAGATCCGTCCGGAAATCTCGGGGAGTGCGCTGGCCCGGTTGTTCCTGCGGGTGGAGCGCCAGACCCTGCGCAGGCTTCCCGGAAGCGGCGATATCCTGTTCACGATCAAGATCCATCATGATCCGCTGGCCGCGCTGGCCGCGTCCGAGGATCGCGCGGAACTCGCCCGGAACCTTCGCCGGCAGCTTCTCGATCTCGATGCGGACCAGCTCGCCTACAAGGGGCTGGTCAGCACGCGCGACGCGCTTGCGGAGGCACTCGACGGGCTTTTCGCCGCAGCGCAATAGCGCCGGCGGATCTGGATTTTACCGCGCTTGTGCATATTTAGGCGAAGAGACAGTTTCGGGTGGCCAAGCACGGCGCCCCGACGACGGAGCCCAGAATCGCATGCCGCAATCCAAAGACCGTGAAAGCAACCGGCTCAGCGCCCGCATGGGGCGTTATGCAAGGGTCGGAACCAATATGGGCGGGATCGCCGCCAAGGTGGCCGGGGCACGTCTGTTCGGGATGGAACTCGACAACGGAAAGAACGCGGCGGAACTGGCCGAAGCGCTGGGGGGGCTCAAGGGGCCGCTGATGAAGGTGGCGCAGCTTCTGTCGACCATTCCCGATGTGCTGCCGCCGGAATACACCACCGAACTCGCCAAACTGCAGGCCAATGCCCCACCGATGGGCTGGGCCTTCGTCAAGCGCCGGATGCGCGCGGAACTCGGCGCGGACTGGCAAGGCCGGTTCGAGGAGTTCGGCCGGGAACCGGCGGCGGCCGCCTCGCTGGGGCAGGTACACCGGGCCACCGGCCATGACGGCCGGGTTCTGGCCTGCAAGCTGCAATATCCGGACATGGCCTCCGCCGTCGAAGCCGATCTCAAGCAATTGCAGATGCTGTTCTCGCTGCACCGGCGCATGAGCCCGGCCATCGACACGCGCGAGATAGCCAAGGAGATCGGCGCCCGGGTCCGCGAAGAGCTGGATTATGTCCGCGAAGCGGCGCATATCGCCATGTACCGGCGTATCCTTGCCGATGCCGACCAGATCCGGGTGCCTGAAGTGGTCGAAGAACTGTCGACCAAACGGCTGCTCACCATGGGCTGGCTGACCGGCCAGCCGTTGCTGGACTACAAGGATCACAGCCAGGAAGACAGGAACCACCTGGCCAGGACGATGTTTCACGCCTGGTGGCATCCGTTCAGTCATTTCGGCGTCATTCACGGCGACCCGCACCTAGGCAATTACACGGTCTTCGAAACGGACGGGGCGCCTGCGGGGATCAATCTTCTGGACTACGGCTGCATCCGGATCTTTCCGGACGGGTTCGTCGAAGGGGTTGTCGATCTCTACCGCGGGCTTCTGGAGGGAGACGAGGCACGGGTGGTGTCCGCCTACGAACGGTGGGGCTTCAAGAACCTCAGCAAGGAAGTGATCGAAATCCTCAATATCTGGGCGCGGTTCATTTACGGACCTCTTCTCACAGACCGGGTGCGGTCGATCGCCGATGGCGTCTCGGCGGCCGAATACGGCCGCAAGGAAGCTTTCCGGGTTCATTCGGCGCTGAAGCAGCTCGGCCCGGTGACGGTGCCCCAGGAATTCGTCTTCATGGACCGGGCGGCCATCGGTCTGGGCGGGGTCTTCCTGCATCTGAGGGCAGAACTGAATTTCTTTCAGCTGTTCAACGAACAGATCGACGGCTTCGATGCGGCGGCCGTCCGCGACCGCCAGCATGAAGTGATGACCGCCGCCGGGCTTGCCGGAACCTCGAATGCTGCCTGAGGACGGACAGGCAGGCCGCAGAAATTGCGATGGCAGTCAAAACGTCGCGCGCGGACGGAGCGAAACGGCGAATCCGGTCATTGCCGAACCGGGGCTCTTTATTGTATGTAGGCTGCCGACTTTGGAATTTCCCTGGGGGACATGATGTCTGACGATAACGCACCCGCAATGGACTATGACGCTCACGAGCAGACCTATGAGGGGTTCATCAACTTCTCCAAGATCGGGACGATCGCGGTCCTGAACATTGTTCTGTGCCTGATCCTGTTCGCTTTTGGCGGCACGGCTGCCACCGTGTTCGGCTGGCTGATGCTGATCGCGACCCTGGTCACGACCGTCGTTGGCCTCGCGCTTGGCGCTTCCGGCTGGATCCCGCCGACGGTGGTGTTTGTCCTGACCGGTATCCTGACAATCCTGGCGGTCTGACAGCCGGGAAAACCGGCTGATTGCTGTCACCGGGACAAGGCGCGGCGCGAGCTGCGCCTTTTTGTTTTGCCTGGCCGTGAGAGATTTCGAAAACCACATGCCATGACCCAGTCCGCACCGTCCGAGTTCGTCTATGCGCCTCCGCTGGAGCCCTATCTTCAGGTTCTGCATGCCGATGACGATCTGCTCGTGGTGGACAAGCCGAGCGGATTGCTGAGTGTTCCGGGCAAGGCTGCCAAGCACGCGGACTGTATTGAATTGCGGGCGCAGCAGCGGTATCCGCAGGCGCGCATCGTGCACCGTCTGGACATGGACACGTCCGGTGTCATGGTGCTGGCCATGAACCCTGCGGCTCTGCGGCATCTGGGGTTGCAGTTCGAGCGCCGGAAAACGCGGAAATCCTATATTGCGGAGATCTGGGGACAGCTTGCAGAAGAAACAGGCGAGGTCGACCTGCCGCTGACCTGCGACTGGCCGAACCGTCCGAAACAGATGGTCAGTCACGAGACGGGAAGACCGGCGCTCACGCGCTGGCAGGTGCTTGAACGCAAGGACCACTGCACCCGGGTGAGGCTGTTTCCCCACACGGGGCGGTCGCATCAGTTGCGCGTTCACATGCTGGCCCTGGGCCATCCGATCCTCGGGGACCGGTTCTACGCCGAAGGCGCGGCCCTGTCGGCATGCGGACGGCTGGCCCTTCACGCGGAAAGCCTGGAACTGCACCATCCGGCGGATGGCGCAAGATGGACATTTGACGCTGAAGTTCCGTTCTGAGCGCCGTAAGAACCGGCGCGGAAACGGCCGTGTGTCTCCGTTCTATGGAGCCGGGGTTTCAAAACCCGGATAAAGCTCGTCCATGCGGCTGCCGCAAATAGTGGCGATGGTTCCGGCTTCCTCCTCGGTCAACGGCTCCGGTTCCTGGTAGGACACGACCGGGGTCATGTCCTCCCCCGATGCCGTGATCCAGGTGTTGACCTTGGTGTCCGCGACCGGAGGCTTGATGCCGCGCAGCCCGGAAAAGGCCTCGATTGCCTTGAGATTGCTGTCCAGGTTCCGGACGAGATCCTCATACTGGACGACATGCAGCATTGCAGGCTGGTTTTCTGGAAATCGTTTTTCTTCAAGGCGGCGATGACGTCCGTGTTCTTCACCCATTCCAGGCAGGATTCGATCACGTTTTGCCGGTTTGAAATCCAGCCCTTCGATTTCTGAGACCTGATGACGTCAAAGACGTTGCGGTAAATGTAGATGCATTTGAGGTCGTTGATCAGATCGGCGATCCTGACCACCCGGGTGAATTCGAGCTTCGGAAACTTGACGGCCCAGATCTCCTTGTTCACCAATCTGGTCGCTTCGTCATGGTGCTGTCTGTAAAACTGCACGGCGCCGACGAGCGCATGTTTGCTGAAGTCTCCCGGCAGATCGAGCCCGGCCATCCAGTAGTCCACGTCGCCGCTGAACACGTTCTTCCACTCAACGGCCTGCCTGTCTTCGTTCTTCTGAATGAGCAGCATTTCCTTGTGCGCGAAGTCGCACAGTTCGGCGATCCGGCGACCCGTGAATTCGTCATAACAAATGCCGTTGTCCGAACTGGTGATCAGACGTTGTAGAAATGTGGTACCGGAGCGGGTGGTCGGGGAAGCAACAAAAAGGGGCGCTGACATGGGACCGTGCTGGCTATGGTCACAGAACCGCGCGACCGGATTCGGGAATCGGGTCTGCGGATGCTAGCACGTTTGGTTCAGGCGATCAGCCGCGGCTGAGGCGGCCCAGACCTTCGCGGGCAATCTGGTTGGAATTGTCCAGCGTCATGGCGCGGGTGTAGTTGCGGCGTGCATCCGTCTTTTTTTCCAGCATTTCCAGCGCAAGGCCCCGGTTGGCCCAGGCAACCGAGGAATCCCGGTCGAGATTGACGGCCATGGACAGGTCGGAGAAGGCGGCATTGGGATCGTTCACGGCCAGATAGGAGATCCCGCGGGCTATGTAGGGCGCGCTGGCCTTCGGATTGAGACCGATGGCGGTGGCGAAATCCTCGATCGCGCGCTGATCCTGTTTCTGGGCCTGATAGATCAGGCCGCGATTGTAGAAGGCGCGCGCGTCGCTGCTGTCACGGGTGATGACGGAATTGAAATCCGCAAGAGCGGCACTGTAGTTGCCCTGCTGGCGATAGATGTTGCCGCGGCCGACATAAGCCACGTCATAATCGGGCTTGATGTTGATCGCGCGGGTGTAATCGGAAACAGCCTGGGGGTTCTGGCCAAGGCGCCGGTAAACCAGAGCCCGGTTGGCGTAGGTCTGATAGGACTGCGGGTTGAGCTGCAGAGCGCGGTTGAAATCTTCCACGGCCTTGTCGAGCTTGCCGGCCTGTCCGTAGGCAATACCGCGCGTGCTGTAGGCGGTCGCGTCCGAAGGATTGGCCTCGATCACCGCTGTCAGCGAAGCAATGTTGGTGGAGGAACCTGCGGAGGTGTTGACCGGGACGTCATTGTAGACCCCCGTCGAATTGCAGGCAGCCAGCATTGTTGCCAGGCCCAGCCCAGTGGCGAGCGGCAGAATTTTGCGCATGCGGCCCATTCGATCCCCTACAGTCAAGCGCTCAGACATGCCGTTCCTCTGCCTTCAATAGGGCGGTAATGTGACTATGCGCCGGCAGCATGGGCCATATCCCTAGCATTCTCCGCAAAACGCCAAAAGCCGACCGGGACTTCGGTCGGCCTGATGACAGTCTTGTCGAGAGTGGCGGCCGGAGCCGCCAGACCCGCTCTAGCCGGATTAACGGCGAGCGGCGGGCTTGCCCGGAAGCAGGCCTTCGCGCTGTGCCCGCTTGCGAGCCAGCTTGCGTGCGCGGCGGATGGCTTCAGCCTTCTCGCGCGCCTTCTTTTCGGACGGCTTTTCAAAATGACCGCGAAGCTTCATTTCACGGAAGATGCCTTCGCGTTGCATCTTTTTTTTCAGCGCCTTCAGCGCCTGATCGACATTGTTGTCGCGAACCAAAACCTGCACGCGTTTTTTCCCGTTCTTAATGTGCCGCGGCCAATCCGCAGCTGGAATGGACTATGATTTAAGCGAGGTCTGCCCGACAAACTTATGTGACTGCTCTGGAAACATGCAGTCAACACTCACCGATGCACCGAGCACTTGCCCGTGTACAGTAACCTGATCGCCGCTGACGCGTCGCTCACTTTGGCCAGCTTGATACCAGAGCAGTTGTGATGTGTCCACAGCCATTCGAAAAGAAACAGGCGAAATCGGGCAATGCCGGGCCGGAACGGTGCGCCGGCACGCTGCCAAGGACGGGGCGCAGATGAGTGTGGACACCACTTCGTATCAGGACTAGAGGTGACTGTCTTACCAGAAGAACCTTTCACACAGAATCCGGCGCGGCCCCGGCTGCATTCCTGGAGGAAACAATGGCGCGACAGCTGTCCAGGGTGTCCGAACCGGCAAAGAACGTTTCGCTGTGGCGCAGCGATATTCTGCCGACCCTGTCGCTCGGGCTGCCGCTCGCGGGTGCCCAACTGGCACAGATGGCCATCAATGCGACCGACGTCCTCATGATCGGACGGTTGGGCGCAGAGGAGCTGGCAGCTTCGGTGCTGGCATTCAACTTCTTCACCTTGCTGTGGTTCTTCGGCATGGGGCTGCTTCAGGCGGTCATCCCCATCGCGGCCCATGCGCGCGGACAGCGCAAGCCGCGAGATCTTCGCCGCGTCGTGCGCATGGGGTTCTGGGTGTCGGTTCTGTTCTGCATTCCGGTCTGGGGAATCCTGTTCTTCATCGAACCCATCCTCCTGATGCTCGGACAGAAACCGGAGCTGGCCGCGCTCGCCGAAGACTACATGCGCTATCTGCAATGGACCATGCTGCCGGGGCTGCTGATCATGGCGATTCGCGGGTTTCTGACCGTGATGGAGCGGACGCAGATCGTGCTGTGGGCGACGATCGCCGGCGCCGTCGTGAACGCGATCCTCGACTATCTGCTGATCTTCGGCGAATTCGGATTTCCAAGACTGGGACTGGCCGGGGCGGGGATCGCCTCTGTCTTCAGTGCCTCCGCAACCTTCCTGTTCCTGATGGGCTACGCGCTGCTGCATCCAAAGCTCAGGCGCTACAACATCATGGGAAGGATCTGGCGGTCGGATTGGCCGGTCATTCTGCGGATCGTCCGGCTCGGCACGCCCATCGCGCTGACGATTGTCGCGGAAGGCTCGTTGTTCACCGCTTCGTCGATCATGATCGGCTGGCTGGGGACCCTGCCGCTCGCCGGTCATGGTATCGCCCTGCAAATCGCGTCGCTTACCTTCATGGTGCCTGTCGGCTTTTCGGTCGCCGCAATGACCCGGGTCAGCCTTGCCGCCGGGCGCGGGGACCATCGGGGTATCGGCCGGGCCGGCTGGGCCGCGCTCTTCGTCACCATGGTGTTCATGAGCTGTTTTGCGGTTCTGTTCTGGACGATCCCCGAAATGCTTGTCGGATTTTATCTGGACCTGGACGATCCGCAGGCCCGCGACGTGCTGCGCTATGGTGTTTCGTTTCTTCTGGTGGCGGCGCTGTTTCAACTGGCCGACGGCGGCCAGATCATCGGTGTCAACAACCTGCGCGGCCTCGGCGACACCACCATCCCGATGTTCTATGCGCTGTTCGGCTATTGGGTGGTCGGCATAAGCCTGTCGCTTGGCCTTGGTTTCGCCGCCGGCTGGGGTGGCGTCGGCGTCTGGTGCGGCCTGGCCGGCGGTCTGGCCTCGGTTGCGGTCCTTGCCAATCTGCGTTTCGCGCGCCGGGAAAAACTGGGGCTGATTATGAGCTGAGTGTGCTCAGCCGGTCTTCGCCGAAACCTGGGCCGAAATCCGGGTCGAAATCCGGTTCACATGGCCCATCTTGCGGCCGGCGCGCGTTTGCGACTTGCCGTAGAGATGCAGCCGCGCTGAAGGATCGGCCAGGACAGCTTCCCAGCCGTCCACGTCGGCACCGATCAGGTTTTCCATGACAGCGTCCGAATGGCGCTCGGCGGTGCCGAGCGGCCAGCCGGCCACCGCGCGGACATGCTGGTCGAATTGTGAACACAGGCATGCATCCTGGGTCCAGTGGCCGGAATTGTGCACCCGTGGCGCGATTTCGTTGACCAGCAGCTTCTCGCCGGTGGCGTCCTTGACGAGAAACATTTCCACGCCCATGACGCCGACATAGTCCAGTCCGGAGACAATCCGCTCGGCCATCGATCGGGCCGCGTGTGCCGTTTCCCGCGAAACGCCGGCGGGCACGGTCGAGGTCTTGAGGATGTGGTCTTCATGATGATTGCGGGCAAGATCGTAGCAGGCCGTGTCGCCGTTGACATCGCGCGCGGCGATCACCGAGACCTCGCAGTCGAAGGAAACGAGATCTTCCAGAACGGCCGGAACGGCGCCCAGCCTGTCGAAGGCTCCCGCCGCGTCGGCAGGCGTGCGGATCATCTGCTGGCCCTTGCCGTCGTAGCCGAAACGCCGGGTCTTCAGAACACCCTTTCCGCCAAAGTCCGCAAGGGCCGTTTCCAGATCCGCCTGGGATGCGATTTCGGCGAATCGGGCGATCGGGACGCCGGCGCCGGACAGGAACCGTTTTTCGAACAGGCGGTCCTGGGCGATTTCCAGCGCGCGCGCACCGGGCCGGACAGGGACCCTGGCATCAAGATATGCCGCCGTCTCTCCGGGGACGTTCTCGAATTCATAGGTGACAACGCCGACCGAGCCCGCAAAGAGATCGAGCGCCTCCATGTCGTCATAGGCCGCGACCGTAAAAGTGGTACAGACCTCGAAGGCTGGGCTGTCGGGATCGGGGCACAATACATGGGTCTTCAGCCCAAGACTGGCGGCCGATTGCGCCAGCATGCGGCCAAGCTGCCCGCCGCCGAGGATCCCGATCGTGTCGCCGGGGCGCAATCGTGACATTTCGCTCATGCCGGACCTTCCTGTTCGAACGGGGACACCTTAGCTGAAGATTCTAGTCGGTGTCCGAAGGGGTTTCCGCAACCGCGGCGGTGCGCTCGGCGCGATACGCGTCCAGGGCGGTCGAGATGTCGGGGTCTGTCAGTGCCAGGACGGCCGCGGCCAGGAGCGCGGCATTGGTGGCGCCGGCCTTGCCGATTGCCAGGGTTCCGACAGGAATCCCGGCCGGCATCTGGACGATCGACAGAAGACTGTCCTCGCCCGACAGGGCCCGGCTCTCGACGGGAACACCGAATACGGGGAGGGAGGTCAGGGCCGCCGTCATTCCCGGGAGGTGGGCGGCACCGCCGGCTCCGGCAATGATGAGCTTGAAACCCTGCGCCTTCGCCCCCTTGGCGAATTCATACATTCTGTCCGGGGTCCGGTGGGCCGACACGATGCGGGACTCGTAGCCGATGCCAAGCTGGGCGAGCGTATCCGCCGCGTGTTTCATTGTCGGCCAGTCCGACTGACTGCCCATGAGGATTGCGACATCCGCTTGTGCCATAGTGCGCTCCATTTATCGGCCGGCCCGGAAGAGCCGCGGAGTATAGGCAGGAGACCGCGCATCGCAAGCGCGAATCTCGGCGGAACCGGCAATTGCGGTTTCGCTTGCGGCGGCGTCCGGTTTTCCGCGTGAACGGAGGGGCGTCAGGCGATGATGTCGGGGAACAACTGGTCTTCGAGAACCGAAATCCGGTCCTTGATCATCAGCTTTCGCTTTTTCAGCCGCTGCAGTTGCAAGGCGTCAAGGTTGGCTGTGGCGGCCAGCGCTTCCACGGCCACGTCAAGATCCCGGTGTTCCTGACGAAGCTGGGCGAGTTCCACCCGCAATGCCTCACTGTCCTGTCGCGCCATTCAAGTTCCCCAAAGCAGGACATCAGTCCTAATGCATTTCAGCGATACCGGGCAAGATAACATCTTTGGCAAGCCTGCGGTTGGTTACCGCCCGGGGCGGTGGATTACAAGCCGGGTAATCACCTGAAAAGTTTCGCCTTGGGAGAAGTTGTGAACTGGCAAATCTTTCATGGGAAATTTTTGAGAGATTTGAGCCTGTTAGCCCGGGGCATTTTTTCAGGGTTTCGTAAGGATAATCGCGGGAATGCATAATTCGTCGACAAATCGCCCGGACTATGTGGAATCAACAATCGACAAGCCCGGAATTTCTATGGCAGCATGATCGTGTTGAGCCAACAGACAGGAGGTTTTTCCATGTCAATGCAGTCGCATCTCTCAGAACTCGAGCGCCGTCACGCGGAAATGGAACGCAGGATTGAAGACGCTCTGTTGCATCCGAGTACTGACTCGCTGGAATTGGCTAACATGAAACGAAAGAAGCTCAAGATCAAGGACGAGATCGAGCGAATACGGCAAGACGTGACGCTTCACTAGGCGGACGGACCTGAGGTTTTTTGAAACGCCGCGCAATGCGCGGCGTCTTTTTGTTTATAGACCCTAAAGCGCCCTGGCCTGTTCGCGCAGCGCGAATTTCTGGATCTTGCCGGTCGACGTCTTGGGCAGGTCGCAGAACACGATCTTCCTGGGGGTCTTGAAGCCCGCGAGATGCTCCCTGCAGAATGCGATGAGATCGTTCTCGCCGGTCTTCGCGTCCTGTCTCAATTCGACAAAGGCGCAGGGTGTCTCGCCCCATTTCTCGTCCGGCCGGGCGACGACCGCCACGGCCTGGACGTCGGGGTGCTTGTAAAGAACCTCCTCTATCTCGATCGAGGAGATGTTTTCGCCGCCGGATATGATGATGTCCTTGGACCGGTCCTTGAGCTGAATGTATCCATCTGGATAGATGACCCCCAGGTCGCCCGAATGAAACCAGCCGCCCCGGAAGGCCTTTTCGGTCGCTTCCGGATTGTTCAGATATCCCTTCATGACCACATTGCCGCGGAACATCACCTCACCGAGGGTCTCGCCGTCCGCCGGGACCGGTTCCAGCGTTTCCGGATCGAGCACGGCCAGGTCTTCCAGCGCGACATAGCGCACGCCCTGCCGTGCCTTCTTCTGTGCCTGCCGGTCGGGCGGAAGATCGTTCCACTCGCGCTTCCAGTCGTTGACGACGGCTGGACCGTAGACCTCGGTCAAACCGTAAAGATGGGTGACGTTGAAGCCGGCGGTCTTCATGGCGGCCAGGACGCTCTCGGGGGGTGGTGCTGCGGCGGTGTAGAATTCCACCACGTGGTCAAGCGTCCGTTTCTGGTCCGCCGGGGCGTTCAGCAGGGTGGACATGATGATCGGTGCGCCGCACAGATGCGTGACCGTTTCGTCCGCGATCAGGTCCCACATGGTTTGCGGGCGGACCCAGCGCAGGCAGACATGGGTCCCGGCCACCAGGGACAGCGACCAGGGAAAGCACCAGCCGTTGCAGTGGAACATCGGCAGGGTCCACAGATAGACCGGATGTTTGGGCATCGCCGCGGTGATCACGTTCGCCTGGGCCAGCAGATAGGCGCCGCGATGATGATAGACCACTCCCTTCGGATTTCCGGTGGTGCCGGACGTGTAATTGAGGGTGATGGCGTCCCATTCGTCGTCCGGAAGCGACCAGGAGAAGTCCGGGTCGCCGGATTGCACGACGTCCTCGTAGTCGAGCGCGCCAAGGCGCTCTCCGTCCTGCGGGAACTCGGGATCCGAATAATCGATCACTTTCGGCGACACCGTTGCGAGCGCCAGGGCTTCCTTGACCACCTTCGCGTATTCCCGGTCGGTGATCAGCACCTTGCAATCGGCATGGTCAAGCTGGAAGGCGATGACCGCCGCGTCGAGACGCGTGTTCATGGAATGCAGCACCGCGCCGGCCATGGGCACGCCGTAGTGCGCCTCCAGCATGGGCGGCACGTTGGACAGCATGACGCTGACCGTATCGTTCCGGGCGATGCCGAGGCTGGCGAGCGCCGACGCGAGCCGGCGCGCCCTGCGGTAAAAAGTGCCGTAGTCGGTCCGTTGGGTGCCGTGCACGATCGCCGTCGTCTCGGGAAAGACATCCGCCGCGCGCGCCAGGAAACTCAGCGGGCTCAACGCGGCATAATTGGCCGTGGTCTTGGCAAGGCCCCGTGTGAAAGGGCTGACTGCGGCATCCATGATCATCCTCCCGAGTGTGTCGCTCCGGTATGAAAACCGGAAATGCCCGCCTTCGCAATTCCTCATTGCGAACAGCGCTGTCGCTGGCCGTTTGTGCCAGAGCGTTTTGATCGTGCCTCATCCGGCCTGGCGGCGCGCCGCCGGGAGCGACCGCGGCAGCGGGGAACGGGTCGTCAGATGGGACCTGATCAACACTCTCTGGCCGTGTTACAGCAGCCCGACCGCGCCGTCATAGGTCAGTTTGGCGCCGATCAGGCCCATGAAGACATAGATGATGGCGTAGAAGGTCTTCACATTGACGATTCGCACCAGCCTGACGCCGATGAGGGTCGCAACGAGAGCGACCGGAAACAGGGTCACGGATGTGGACAGATTGGTCGTGTCGAACTGGCCCAGGTAGAAATAGGGCACGAGCTTGATCGCGTTCACCGTGGCAAAAAAGATCACCGCCGTCCCGGCAAAGAGCACAGGCGCCATCCGCAGCGGCAGTGTGTACATCTGGTAGGGCGGGCCGCCGGTGTGGCTGATGAAACTGGTGAAACCGGCGACGGTTCCCCAGAACAGGCCCTTCGGCACGTTGTGGCTGCTGGCGTGCACGGCCTTGCGCTGCTTGAAGACGTAATCCGCGACAAAGGCGAGCGACATCAAGCCGATCAGGAAGAGCACAACGGTATCGCGGACATAGGCGGCGGTTGCCCAGCCGATGCTGATGCCCAGGACGGCGGCGGGCAGCAACAGGGAAAGGCATTTCCAGTCGGCTTGTCCGCGGTAGGCGAGAAGGGCGACCACGTCCATCACGATCAGGATCGGCAGCATGATGCCGGCTGCCTGCAGCGGTGAGATGACCAGGGCCATGATGGGAACGCCCAGCATGGCGAAGGTGCCGCCGAACCCGCCCTTCGACAGGCCGACGAAAAAGACCGCCGGAATGGCGGCTGCGTAAAACCAGGGATCGGTAATGGGGGTCATGGCCGGAATGGGTGTGAGGGGACACTGGGAAGACCGGCAGACAATCACGTTGCAAGGTTTACGTAAAGTCCCGACCTCCTAATTGCCTAAGGCGGGAGGCTTGCTTTTTCAGGTTCGCTTACAGCACTCTATGCAGCAAAAGTCTGGACGGCGTACGGGAGACGCCCGGTGGACGTCCGCGCGGTGATTGGGAGGATTGGTCATGGCAAGCCGGTATCGCGAGACCTATGAGAGCTGGAAGCAGGATCCATCGGGATTCTGGGAGTCGGCCGCCGACGAAATCGACTGGATTTCGACAACCGACAAGGTGTTCGATCCGGATCAGGGCCGATACGGCAGCTGGTTCCCGGACTGGGAATGCAACACCTGCTACAATTGCCTCGACCGGCACGTGGAGCGGGGACGGCCCGGACAGCCCGCCCTGATCTACGACAGCCCGATCACCGGCAAGACCGCAACCTACACCTATTTTGAGCTTCTGGAAGAAGTCGAAGCCCTGGCCTGTGTCCTCGATGACCTCGGGCTGCGCAGGGGCGACCGCGCGATCATCTACATGCCGATGATCCCGCAGGCGGTGATGGCCATGCTGGCCTGCGCCCGGCTTGGCATCATCCATTCCGTGGTGTTCGGCGGGTTCGCCGCGAACGAGCTGGCCACCCGCATCGACGACGCGACACCGAAGGCGATCATCGCCGCTTCCTGCGGCATCGAACCGGGCCGGGTGATTGCCTACAAGCCGCTGATCGACCGGGCGATCGAGCTGGCGTCGCACAAGCCGGAAAGCTGTCTTGTGTTTCAGCGCGAAGAGCAGCTTGCGGATCTGGTGGCCGGCCGGGACCACGATCTCGGCGCCCTGCAGGCGGACGCGATCGCCGCGGGCCGGAGGATCGCACCGGTCCCGGTCAGGGCGACGGACCCGCTCTATATTCTCTACACCTCCGGAACGACCGGTCAGCCCAAAGGCGTCGTGCGCGACAATGGCGGCCATATGGTCGCGCTGAAATGGTCGATGAAGAACCTTTACGACGTCCAGCCGGGCGAGGTGTTCTGGGCTGCTTCCGATGTCGGCTGGGTGGTCGGCCATTCCTATATCTGCTACGCGCCGCTGCTGCATGGCTGCACCACGATCCTGTTCGAGGGCAAGCCCGTCGGCACGCCGGACGCCGGTGTGTTCTGGCGTGTGATCGCCGATCACAACGTGGTGTCGCTGTTCACGGCGCCGACCGCCTTCCGGGCGATTCGCAAGGAGGATCCGACGGGCGCGTTGATCGGCCAATACGATCTCTCCCAGCTCCGTTCGCTGTTCCTGGCGGGCGAGCGCGCGGATCCCGAAACGGTCAACTGGGCGATCGAGCAACTGCAGGTGCCGGTCATCGACCACTGGTGGCAGACGGAGACCGGCTGGTGCATTGTCGGCAATCCGCTCGGTCTCGGCCAGTTGCCGGTGAAGCCCGGCTCGCCGACAGTGCCGATGCCCGGCTACGATGTGCAGGTGCTGGACGATGCCGGCCATCCGCTGGGGCCGAACACGCTCGGCAACATCGTGATCAAGCTGCCGCTGCCGCCGGGGGCGCTGCCGACACTTTGGAATGCGGACGAGCGGTTCTTCGAATCCTATCTCGCCGACTTCCCGGGCTACTACAAGACCGCGGACGCGGGGATCATCGACGACGACGGCTATCTCTCGATCATGGCCCGGACCGACGACATCATCAATGTCGCCGGTCACCGTCTGTCGACCGGGGGCATGGAGGAAGTGCTGGCCACCCATCCGGACGTGGCGGAATGTGCCGTGATCGGCATCGCCGACAAGCTCAAGGGGCAGCTTCCCTGTGGATTCGTCGTGTTGAAGTCGGGCGCGGAACGATCCCATGAGGATATCGAGAAGGAACTGGTGAGACTGGTGCGCGAGAAGATCGGCCCGGTGGCCGCCTTCAAGATCGCGATCACGGTCGACCGCTTGCCGAAAACCCGGTCGGGCAAGATCCTGCGGGGCACGATGCGTCAGATAGCCGACGGCGAGACCTACAAGATGCCTGCCACGATCGACGACCCTGCGATCCTCGATGAAATCAGCGATGCCTTGAAAACACACGGAATTTTCGTCTGATAAATGACGTGACCCTGCCGGTGGCCGATATCGGCCATCGACATGGCGGGTTTTGCAAATTAATGTCGGGCCGCCGCAGCGCGGCCCGTGCCAATGGCGCGGCACGTTCATAATCCAGCAGCCGTGAGGGTTCCGTGTCTTTGGAGAATAAGGTCGCCATCATTACCGGCGCAGCCCGTGGAATCGGGTTTGCCGTTGCCAGGCGTTTCGTCGAGGACGGCGCGAAAGTCGTCATTGCCGATGTGGACGATGACGCCGGTGAGGCCGCTGCCGCGGATCTGAAAGGCCTGGGCGAGGCCATGTATGTGCATTGCAATGTCGCCGAGCGCCTTGACGTGCGCAATCTGGTTGCCGCGACCCTGAACGCCCATGGCGACATCGACGTTCTGGTCAACAATGCCGGTATCGTCGCGGGCGCCGACTTTCTGGACCTCGAGGAAGAGGATTTCGATCGAGTCCTGTCCGTCAATCTCAAGGGCGCCTTCCTGTGCTCGCAGGCGGTCGCGCGGCACATGGTCGAGAAGGTGGAGGGCGGCGGCGAGCCGGGCTGCATCATCAACATGTCCTCGATCAATTCGGTGCTCGCCATCCCGAATCAAATTCCGTACTGCGTCTCCAAGGGCGGGATGTCGCAATTGACCAAGACAAGCGCGCTGTCGCTGGCGCAATACGGCATCCGCGTGAATGCCATCGGTCCGGGTTCGATCATGACGGACATGCTGGCCTCGGTGAACAGCGACCCGGCCGCGAAGAACCGGATCATGTCGCGCACTCCGATGCTGCGGATCGGCGAGCCGGCCGAAATTGCCGGCGTGGCCGCGTTCCTGGCGTCAAGCGACGCCAGCTACGTCACCGGGCAGACGATTTTTGCCGATGGCGGCCGCATGCCGCTCAACTACACGGTCGCGGTTCCCGACGAGGACTGAGTTCGCGGTTGCCGCGTTCCGCGGGCCGTTGCCCCGGCTTCACGCCGGGGATGCCGGTTCAGACCGTCTCGGCCGCCTGTTCGGCGCCGAACTGAAGCCGGGCGAGCTTGGCATAAAGCCCGCCGGCGGCGCTGAGTTCGGCGTGGGTGCCGGTTTCGGCGATCCGGCCATCTTCCATGACGACGATCCTGTCCGCCTTGAGGACGGTTGCCAGCCGGTGGGCGATCACCAGCGTGGTGCGGCCTTCCATCAGCTGATCGAGAGCGGATTGGACAAGCCGCTCGCTTTCCGCGTCCAGGGCGCTGGTGGCCTCGTCAAGCAGCAGGACGGGTGCATCCTTCAAAACGGCGCGGGCGATCGCGATCCGCTGACGCTGGCCGCCGGACAGGGTGATGCCGCGTTCGCCGACCATCGTGTCGTAGCCGTTCGCCATCGCTTCGATGAACGGGGCGGCGAGCGCGGCGCGGGCGGCGGCAACAATCTCGTCGCGGCTTGCGTCGGGCCGCCCGTAGGCGATGTTCTCGGCAATGCTGGCGCCGAAGATCGCGGTGTCCTGGGGAACGATGGCGATATGCCGGCGCAGGTCCCGGGGATCGAGCCGGGTCAGGCCGACGCCGTTCAGGCGGATCTCGCCGGTGTCGGGATCGTAGTAGCGCAGCAGCAGGCTGAACAGGGTCGACTTGCCGGCGCCGGAGGGACCGACAACCGCGACGGTCTCTCCCGGAGCTACGGTCAGGTCCAGCTCCTGCACCACCGGCATGTGCCGGGCGTTGCGATAGGCGAAGGAAACGCGGTCGAAGACGATTTCACCGCGCGGCTTTTCCGGCAAGGGGGCCGGAGAAGCCGGCGCGCCGATTTCCGGCTGGATCTCGAGGAGTTCGGACAGGCGTTCCGCGGCGCCCGCCGCCTGGGACAGCTCGCCCCAGACCTCGGACAGGGCGGCAAGGGACCCGGCGGCCAGAATGGAATAGAGCAGGAACTGGCTGAGTTCGCCGCCGGTGATGCGGCCGGCGAACACGTCGCTCGCGCCGATCCACAGAACCGCGACGATGCTGCCGCCGATGACCATGAGCGCAAAGCCGGTCAGGGCGGCGCGGGCGACGATCGCCTTGCGCGCGGCCTGGAAGGCTTGCTCGACGGCGCTGGCGTAGTGGCCCGCACTTCTGGCCTCATGGGTGAAGGCCTGAAGGGTTCTGACCGAACCCAACATCTCGCTGGCATAGGCGGATGCGTCGGCAAGGGTGTCCTGCGCGAAGCGGGACCGTTTGCGTACCTGCCGGCCGAAACCCAGAATGGGAACAAGAATGACCGGGATCGCGGCCAGAACGATCACGGACAGGCGCGGGCTCGTGACGACCATCATGACCGCCGCGCCGGCGAACATGATCAGGTTGCGCATCGCCAGCGAGGCGCTGGCGCCGAAGGCGGCCTTGATCTGGGTCGTGTCCGCGGTCAGCCGGGACAGGATCTCTCCGGACCGGGCGCTGTCGTAGAAGGCCGGGCTGAGCTGGGTCATGTGGGCGAAAACGTCGGTCCGGACTTCGGAGACCACCCGTTCGCCGAGCCACATGACCAGGAAATAGCGGATCGAGCTGGCCAGCGCGAGGGCGCAGACGACCACGATCAGCACGGCGAAATAGGAATTCACCAGTGCGGGATCGTCGGCGCCGAAGCCGTAGTCGATCATTCTGCGGACGGCCGCCGGCAGCAACAGGGTTATGATCGCAGCGGAAAACAGTGCGGCGATGGCGGCTGCCACCATGAGCTTGTGCCGGAGCAGGTAGGGCAGCAGCCGGGTCAGCGGCCGCAGCGATCCGCGTGCCGGGTTCGGGGTGGACGGCTGATCTGATAGTGGGGCGTCGGCCACAGGGCTCTCCTCGTCGTTCTTTCTCCGTCTTTAGCACGTTCATGTCCGCACTCAATGGCCGAGGCAGGCCTGCGTTCAATTGTCCGCTGACCGGACGCTCTACGCCTGAGCGCGAACAGCCAGGGCCAGTCCGGTCGCCGGAGCGGGCGCTGCAGAGACCGCTTCCGCCCGCCTGCGGGCCTGTCATGTTCCACCGAGGCGGCGGCCCTTGGCCCGACCCTGGTTCGTCTGCCGAGGACAGGTCCAAATTGGAGGATTTAGCCCCTTGTCTTGCCCGCTTCCTTGGGGTATATCCCCGCCTCATGTTTCTGAAGGCGGCGTCCGTGCGCGGACCGGCGGCCTTCATTTCGTTTCGCGTTGACCTGACGGTTTTTCCGGATTTTCGGAAAGCCGCTGTGAAGCGCCTGAGAGGACCGGCCATGAAAGCGGATATCCATCCCGACTACCACACCATCAAGGTCGTCATGACCGATGGGACCGAATACACCACCCGCTCCACCTATGGATCGGAAGGCGACACCCTGACGCTCGACATCGATCCGACGTCCCATCCGGCATGGACCGGCGGTGACCGTCAGTTGATGGACCGCGGCGGCCGCGTGTCCCGCTTCAAGAACAAGTTCGCAGGCTTCCTGGGTTCCTGAACCTTCGAAACGCGACAGTTCAACACGAAAGACCCGGCCTCGCGGCCGGGTTTTTTGTTTGACGGCGACGGGCTTCAGTTCTCTCCCAGCGGCCATGGCCGGTCGTCCCTGCTGGCGTCATGGACGGGACGATTGACCTCCCGCACCGCAGAGATCAGGCACGGGTGTGATGTATCCGTCCGATGACAGCCCGCCTTTCGTCTCGAATGGCGCTGCTTTGCAGGAAAAAGGCGCGGGACCCGGCAAGCAAAAAGCCGCCCGGGGGGCGGCTCAGCTTGCTGACAAACTCTCAGTTGGTCCTTCCGGACAAGTGCAGCGACGCTGCGCGCTGATCCGGGACCCAGCGTGTCAGCGCGAGCGCAAGCGAGCACAAAACCAAACAAGGCTCTGAAATTTTGGATAAAGACGCGCCTGCGGCGCGAAGTAACCGCTGGATCCCGGCTCTGGCCATGCAGCTTTCGCTGCAGACCGGCCGGAATAACCCGGTGAGTTTGTCTGCAGTCAGAGCCGCCCGGGGGCGGCTTCGCAATTCGATGACCCGGTCAGCTCAGGCGAGCTTGCCGAAAGCTGCGTGCAGCTTGCTGATCTGGGAGGCCACCGGATTGTCGTTGTTGGCCTCTTCCACCGGTTCCTCGGACTTGCGGTACAGCATCGTGTCGAGATGAACAATGCGCTCCTGAAGCCGGGTGGACCGTTCGATCAGCTCGCGCAGGTTTTCCGGAAGCTCGTCCCAGGACGGACCGCCTGTTGCGCTTGAGAGCTTGTCGAGGCGCACCTTGTTCTTGTCGCTGCCTGCCTGTTCACGCGACATCTCGCCTTCGTTCACCGCGCGCTGCAGCAGCAGCCATGAGGCAAGCTGCATCAGGCGCGTCGTCAGGCGCATGGACTCGGTTGCATAGGAGAGCGAGGCGGGCCGCGGAAGTTGCTTGGCCTCGTCCCGGCCGCCGCCATCCAGGTACATCGCGGTTTCCTCAACCAGCGACATACCTTCCTGAAACAGGGTCTGGAAGTTGTCGGAGCTGGCAAGATGGTGCGCGATATGCACTGCGCCAATGGGTTCGCCGGCTTTTTTTGTGTCTTCCGTCATTGGATTGCTACGCCTCAGTTACACTTTCCGGTTGACCCGCATCTCTTCCTGAGCTGTCCCGGGATATGACACCCCGTTTCAAGTGTTCCTTTTTGGAACGATGCCGGTCTTCATGCCTGTTATCCAGCAAGGCGCGTGCCAGTCGGATGGAATATGGCGGTTAACCAGAACCCGGACAGGATACTATGAGGCGGGAGCAAAAAAAAGAGCCGCGAAGGGCGGCTCTGAGTCTTTAACAGGGAGGCGTCAAACAGAGTGGACAGGAGCCACTCACATCCAGATGACTGGATATGAAAATTTATACTTTGGAAAGATTAACAAGAAGTAAATGATTAAATTCAGAGCTATGATATTTACCATAGTTGCCGTGTGGATACTGAAATTTCCGCAGATATTGGAATAATTTGGGAGCCTACTTGTCAAAAATGGCGTTCGCCGCATGGCGAATAGTGCCGCGTTGCTCCAGCTCCCCTTGCGTACGTTTAATTTCTCCGGTCAGAGCCTCGATGCGATCTCTCAGGTCGGCCTCTGATAATTGCGAGAGATCTTCTCCGACGGAGATCGCGCCCGTGCCGGGTTTTCTGGGGACATCGTCATCAAATAAGCCCATTGTCTCATTCCCTGGCATGTGTCAGTCAGGTCCCTGACGGGGATGCCTGGTCGCGCCGCCGCCCGGCACACACGCCGGGGCCGGTTTACCTTAAGCCAGGCACAGTTGACCTAGCCAGTCCCAAAATGAACCACGAAGGAAGGTTCCCATGCAGAAACTGCCGGACAGCATGACGGTTGTCGCCATCCAGGAACCCGGTGGCCCGGATGTTCTGCGCATGGAGGAACGGCCCGTTCCCGAACCGGGACCGGGCGAGATCCTGATCCGTGTCGCGGCGGCGGGCGTGAACCGGCCGGATGTGCTGCAGCGCAAGGGCGCCTACCCGCCGCCCGCCGGCGCCTCGGATCTGCCAGGCCTGGAGGTGTCCGGAGAGGTGGTGGCGCGCGGGGAGGGCGCCGGACGGCATGAAATCGGCGCCAGGGTCACCGCCCTGGCTCCCGGTGGCGGATATGCGGCCTATTGCAAGGTCCCGGAAGGACATGCCCTGCCTGTACCGGAGGGCCTGACCATGGTGGAGGCCGCCGCGCTGCCGGAAACCTTCTTCACCGTCTGGTCCAATGTCTTCGACAGGTGCGGACTTGCGACAGGCGAACGCTTCCTCGTTCATGGCGGCACGTCCGGAATTGGCACAACGGCCATCCAGCTCGCCAAGGCTTTCGAGGCCGAGGTCTTCACCACGGTCGGCTCCGGGGAAAAGGCGGACGCCGCGCGCAAGCTTGGCGCGGACCATGTGATCAACTACAAAGAGCAGGCCTTCGAGAAGGCCATTCTGGAGATCTCCGGCGGCGAGGGCGTCAACGTGATCCTGGACATGGTGGGCGGTGAGTACGTGGAGCGCAACTGGAAAGCGGCGGCCGTGGAAGGACGCATCTGCCAGATCGCGACGCTGAACGGCGTGTCGGAGAGCGTGAACTTTTCCCGTCTCATGGTGAAGCGGCTGACCCATACCGGATCGACATTGCGGCCGCGCAGTGATTCCTTCAAATCGGCGATTGCCGACACCCTGCTGGAGAGGGTCTGGCCGCTGATCGGGCCCGGCCGGATCGGGCCCGTGATGGATTCGGTGTTTCCGCTGGGGCAAGCGGCGGAGGCGCACAGACGCATGGAAAGCTCTGGCCACATTGGCAAAATCGTCCTGACCGTTGAGGACTGAATGCGGGGGCGATCGTGGCGGTGCGCAGGTGCGGTGTTCCCGATTGCGTTTCAACCCGAATTCTCCTATATTCCCGCCACTTCCCAGGAAACCTAGTTAGGACACCGCTTTTTTGCCCCGCCGGGCGAGGGAGCAGACGAGAGGAATTTATCCGATGGCGAACACGCCGCTGATGCCGAAGGCAACCGCCGTCTGGCTCGTGGACAACACCGCGCTGAGCTTCACGCAGATCGCATCCTTCTGCAGGCTGCACCCGCTTGAGGTCAAGGCGATTGCCGACGGCGAAGCCGCTCAGGGGATCAAGGGCCTGGACCCGATCCTGACCGGTCAGCTCACGCGCGAAGAAGTCGAGAATGCTCAGAAAGATCCCAACTATCAGCTGAAGCTGCAGGGATCCAAGGTGGTCGTGCCCGAAACCAAGCGCAAGGGCCCCAGGTACACGCCGGTGTCCCGCCGCCAGGACCGCCCGAACGCCATCTTGTGGCTGGTCCGCAATCATCCCGAACTCAAGGACGCGCAGATCATGCGTCTCGTCGGCACCACGAAGCCGACCATCGGGGCGATTCGCGACCGGACGCACTGGAACTCGGCGAACCTCACGCCGTCCGATCCGGTTACCCTTGGCCTGTGCAGCCAGCTTGAACTGGATATCGAAGTCGAAAAGGGTGCCAAGAACGCGCCGCAGGCGGTCGTCGGCGGTCCTGTCGAGACGTTGATGCCGGTTGAGGACAGCACCAGCGACGATGCAATTGCCGCGGCCTTCTCGTTTGATACGAGCAAGCCGATCAAGCGCGAGGAAGAAGAGGAAATCGACGCGGAAGCGGTCTTCGCAAACATCGGCCTGCCGAAAAACGTGAGTGTCGAGGCGGAGGAAGCTGCCGACGCCGAAGTCACGTTTGACGCCCCCGTTGATGCTCCCGTTGAAGACCCGGCTGAGGCGGAGACGGCATCCGGTGAAGGTGTCGACGCCGACGACGTGATCGAGGCTGTCGAAGCCGTGGAATCGGGTGAAGTGCTCGAAGCTGACGGCGATGTTGAAGCCGGCGACGCGTCTGAAGCGGACGAAGCCACGGACCCCGTGGAAAAATAAGCGTTCGATCGCTCGCCTGACGAATTGCCCGACCGCCGGCTGGCCACAGCCGGCGGTTTTGCGTTGCGCGTCCCGGAAATCCTGTTCGGGAGACGAATACGCGTTGTCAGGTCGCGGCGGACGACATAGTCTTCCGGCCTTTTCTGGGAGTATAAAAATGTCGAACAAACTGACAAGGCTGGGCTTGACCCTGGCGCTCGCCCTCGGTGTCACACAGGCACAGGCCGAAACGCGCATTACCTACAAATCCGCGAAATCCACCTCATCCTACTACCAGATGGGTGTTCAGATCGCAGAGGCGGTGAAGGCCGGCAGCGACGGCGGGATCATCGTGACCGTCGAGGAAAGCCAGGGCTCCGTCCAGAACGTGATGGAAGCCCGCGTGCGGGGCGGCGACTATGTCTTCACCACGCCGCCGGTGCTCGTCGCCCTGGCCCAGGGTGGCAAGGCGATGTTCGAAGGCAAGGGCGATCCGAAATTCGACGAAATCCGTGCTCTGTTTCCGATCCCGTCGCTGACCATGCATTTCGTGATGTCGGCCAAGAGCGGCGTGACCGACTTCGCCGATCTTGAAGGCAAGACCCTGTTGCTCGGCAAGGGGTCGTTCGGTGCCAATGAAGGCGCGAAATACCTCAAGTTGTTCGGCCTTGACGGCAAGGTCGATCTTGCCGAAGTGGAACTTTCGAACGCCGTCGCAGCCTTGAAAAACGGTCAGATCGACGGTTTCGTGACCGCCGGTTCGTGGCCGGCGCCGAATGTCATCGAGGCGGCGGCTTCCTCCGACGTCCAGGTGCTGTCGCTGAACGATGACCAGATTGCACAGACGAAACGCGCGAAACTGGTGATTCCGGCAGGCACATACGCGGGTCAGGAAGAGGACATCGTGACCACGTCGCTTCCGGTCGCCGCCTTCACGACCACGGCGATGGACGACGACACCGCCTATGCTCTGACCAAGACCTTCTGGGACGAGAAGGCCGCTATGGGGGCCGACGCGCCGTGGTGGAACGGTGTCGACGAGGCGCTGATGGCAAACATCACCGGCAAGCTGCATCCGGGAGCGGTCCGCTATTACACCGAAGCGGGTTTTGACCTGACCGACGCGCAGAAGTAAACGCCGCAGCGGTCGATACCGGTCGGCGCCGGCCCCCGTCAGAGGGGCCGGCGCCGGTCCCTTTTCATTCAAATACCGTCACACGAGCACTCCATGATTTCCAGCGAACAGGCCGCCACGCCGCCATGGCGCGCGGCGATGCTCCTTTTGGCCATCGCGCTCGTCGCCTTTCACCTCGGACTGATCTTTTCGGGTCTCGTTCCCAATCTGGTCAGCCGTCCGGTGCATCTTGCGCTCGCGCTGCCCTGGATCTTCCTGTTCGCAGGCGGTGGCGGTCTTCAAAGGGCAAGCGGCGTGGTGTTTTGCTGCGCGGGCATCGCGGCCTGCCTCTGGGTCGCCGTCAACCAGTCGGCCCTGTCCGATCAGTACGGATTTCTGGAAGGCAGCTTCCAGCGGGTGGTTGCGGTCGTCCTGCTGGTGACCGTTCTGGAAGGTGCCCGGCGGGCCATCGGCTGGCCGCTGCCGATCGTTGCCGCGCTTTCACTGGCCTACGGCCTTCTGGGCCAGCACATACCGGGCGAGTTCGGCCATTCCGGAACGCCGGTCGCAAGCTTTCTGGGAACGCTGACCATCGCGGAAGGCGGCATCTGGGGCAGTCTGACCGGGGTTTCGGTCAATGTGGTCGCGATCTTCGTGATCTTCGGGGCGGTCCTGAATGCGGGTGAGGCCGGGCAGGGGTTCATGAATGTTGCCGCTGCCGCGGCCGGCCGGTTGAAGGGCGGTGCCGCCAAGGTCTCCGTGCTGTCCTCGGCGCTGTTCGGATCGATTTCCGGGTCGGCGTCCGCCAATGTGGCGTCCACCGGGGCGATCACCCTGCCGGCGATGACCCGGCTCGGCTATCCAAAGAGGCTGGCCGGGGCGGTTGAGGCCGTGGCCTCATCAGGCGGGCAAATCATGCCACCGCTGATGGGCGCGGGCGCGTTTGTCATGGTCGAGCTGACACGGGTTCCCTACACACAGATCATGGCGGCCGCGCTGCTTCCCGCCGTCCTGTATTTCTTTGCCGTCTGGGTCGGGATCAATGCCTATGCGCGCCGCTACGACCTTGCCTCGATCGCCCGCGAGGACCGGCCGCAGATGAAGCAGGTCGCCATCACGTCCGCTTTTTTCCTGGTGCCGTTTCTGGTCCTGCTCTATGGCATGTTCGTCGTGCGTTACACGCCGCAATACGCGGCCTGCCTCGCCATTCTGGCCGGGTTCGTGCTGCTGTTCTTCAACGCGAAAGGCACGTTCGATCCCGCCGAGATCCTGCGCCGGATGGAAGGCGCATTCCTGACCGCAGCGCGTCAGGTCTCCGTCATCGCCGCGATCATTGTCTGTGCCTCGATCATCATCGGCGTTCTCGCGATCACGGGCCTGGGCGTGAAGATCACGTCGCTGATCCTGTCGGGGTCGGGCGGGTATCTGTGGCCGTCGCTGTTCCTGACCGCGCTGGCCTGTCTGTTTCTGGGCATGGAAGTGCCGACGACCGCCGCGTATGTCATTTGTGTCTCCGTTGCCGGTCCCGCATTGATGCAGCAGGGGCTGGAGCCGTTGCAGGCGCATCTGTTCGTGTTCTGGTTCGCCCTGATCTCCACCATCACGCCGCCGGTGTGCGGCGCCGTCTTCATCGCCGCAGGCATGGTCGGCGAGAACTGGCTCAAGGTCGCGGGAACGGCAATGGCACTTGGCGTCGGCCTCTATGTCATTCCGCTGGCCATGATCGCCAATCCGTCTGTCATCGGGTTGGCGTCCTCGCCGGTCGCTGCGGTCGGGTCCGCAGTCAAGATCGGTGCTGGTCTCGGTCTCGTCTCCTTCGGCATCATCGGCTTCAGGAAGCCCTGGAAACGGCTCCTGTCCGTCGGGGTTGGTCTGGCCGTAATGTTCCTGGGTGGCACGCTTATTTAGGCTGGAGCGAAGCTGCCGGGAGCCCTGCTTGAAAGCGACATGCTGCCGATCCTCGGACCCTACGGCGCGTCCGTTCGGCAAACCGGAAACGGACGCTGTTCCGCGATCGCTTCCATGGCGAAGTAGGAGGTGACATTTTCCAGTTCAACCTGTGAAATAAGGTGCTGGTAGATCGCGTCATAGCTGGTCATGTCGCGTGTCACGACCTTGATAAGGTAGTCGTAGTCCCCGCCGATCCGGTAGAAATCGACGACGTTGGGGATCGAGGAGACATGCTCTCGGAACGTTGCCAGCCAGCTCGAGGAGTGATGCCGCGTCCGGATCATCATGATGACCACAAGCCCGGCCCCCAGTTTCTCCCGGTTCAACAGGACTGTCTGGTTGCGGATCGCGCCGGCGGTTTCCAGCGCCTTGAGGCGCCGCCAGCAAGCGTTCTGGGACAGGCCGACCCGGTTTGCCAGTTCCCGTTGCGACTGGGCCGCGTCCCGTTGCAGTTCCTCAAGAATCCGGCAATCGATTTGATCTAGTTTAATCATGTTTGTTCGATTCAATGACCCAATATGAAAGCGATATTGCTAAAAATATGTGATGAATTCATTCATTCCGAATGTCAAGATTGCATTCATGAACGAAATTTTACACACCCCGGAAACAAGGTCCGCCATCCTGCACCGAGAGGATGTCCTGGATGGGTTTCGGCGCACGCTTTGTGACCCGAACCTCATCGAGTCGCTTCGGGAAGGCCTGATTGGGGACAATGCCCTCGTCCCAGGTCTCGGTGGTCCGAAGAAACTCGTCTACGCGGATTATGTCGCCTCTGGCCGTGCTCTGGGCCAGGTTGAGGACTTCATTCGCGACAGGGTGCTTCCCTACTATGCCAACAGCCATACGCAGGCTTCCTTTTGCGGCGCGTTTGTCACGCAATTGAGGGCTGGGATTCGGGCGGAAATCGCGCGCATCACCGGGGCAGGCGAGGGCTATTCCGTCGTCTTCACGGGGGCTGGATCAACCGCTGGGCTGAACCGGATCGTCATGCTCCTGGACATTCCGAAGATCGTTGCGTCCGGCAAGCGCGCCGTGGTTCTGATCGGCCCCTATGAACATCACTCCAACCTGTTGCCCTGGCGCGAAAGCGGGGCAGAGGTGGTCGAAGTTCCGGAGGGTCCCGGTGGCGGTGTGGATCTGGAGGCTCTTGAAATCCGTTTGCGCGAGAATGTCGGCTCCGAACTCATTGTCGGTGCGTTCGGGGCCGCCTCAAACGTTACCGGAATACTGACCGACGACCTTGCTGTCACCCGTTTGCTGAAGGCACACGGGGCTCTGGCGGTCTGGGACTATGGCTGTGCGGCCCCCTATGTGCCGATGCGCATGGAGGCGGGCTCGGATGCCGCCAAAGACGCGATCGTGTTCTCGCCGCACAAGTTTCCGGGCGGTCCGGGCGGGTCCGGCGTGATGATCATTCGCGATGCAATCGCGCGGCGCCTGACACCGACTCTGCCGGGCGGCGGTACCGTGTCCTTCGTGTCTCCCTGGGACCACATCTACTCCACCAGCCTGGTGCACCGCGAGGAAGGCGGTACGCCAAATGTTCTGGGAGACATCCGGGCGGGCCTTGCCCTGATGGTCAAGGATGCGATCGACCCGGCGTGGCTGGCCGAACGTCAGCAAGAAATGCGCGTGCGTGCGTTGTCCGTCTGGCGCAACAATCCGCATCTCGACCTGCTTGGCCATCAGAATGCGAAGGCCTTGCCCATTTTTTCTTTCCAGGTGCGCGATGCGAACGGGGAGCTGGTGCATCATCAGTTGTTCACGCGGATGCTTTCAGATGTTTACGGGATCCAGGCGCGCGGCGGATGCGCCTGCGCCGGGTCCTATGCCCATGCGCTCCTCGACATCGACCTGGAGGCCTCCGTCGCAATCAGGGCGTCCCTGGATGCGGGTGAAGAGATTGAAAAGCCGGGATGGGTCCGGTTAAACTTGTCGCCGTTGATGTGCGATGAAAAAGTCGATTTCGTCATTGCATCGGTGGATCGGCTGGCCCGGGAACAGGCAGCGTTCTCCAAATACTATGTGGCCGACATCTCAAACGGCCGGTTTTCCGCGACGCTGCTTGAAAAGGCCGGGCCCTGACATGCTGAACCCGCTCCGTCACACCACTTTCCGCTTCCTCTTCGCATCACAGGTCTTGTCTCTTACGGGCGTGGGACTGATGACGGCGGGATTGTCGCTGGCGGCGTGGCAGATCGGCGGAGCGAGTCATGCCGGACCGATACTCGGGCTGATCTTCGCCCTCAAGATGATTGCCTATGTCGGCTTTTCGCCCCTGGCTCAGGCCGCGCTGGCGCGGCTGCCGCGAGTGCGCGCCCTGATCGGTCTGGACGCCGCCCGGCTCTTGTTCATGGTGCCACTGGCCTTCGTGTCGTCCTGGTGGACGATCGCGGTGCTGGCTTTTCTGTTCTTCGCGGTTTCCTCCGCCTTCACGCCGCTTTTTCAGGCCCTGATTCCCTCTGTTCTGCCGGACAAGGAAACCTATTCGGAGGCGCTTTCCCTCTCCCGGATTGCCTATACGCTGGAGAGTATTCTGACGCCCATACTGGTTGGAGCGGCGCTGATGTTCATGCACACGGAATACCTGTTCGTCCTTGCGGCGATGGGTTTCGCCGGATCCGCGCTCTGTCTGCTGCTGTCTCGCCGCGGTGGCCATGACGTGCATGCCCAGAACCAGGACCCGTTCCTGACGCGGGCGGTGCGCGGTCTTTGGATCTATGCCGGGACGCCGCGGCTGCGCGGCCTGTTCGTCATGAATTTCGGATTGTCCCTGGTCATGGCCTGGATACTGGTCAACACCATCGTCTATGCCGGCACCCGGTTCGAAAATGCCGAGCAGGTCTTCCCCTGGCTGATGGGAGGCTATGGCGTTGGCGCCGCCCTGGCGGCCGTCGCGCTGCCGTCCCTGCTGCGCGCTTTTCCGGAGCGGCGGGTCATGGCGGCGGGAACCTTCACCTTTGCCATACTGTCGCCGCTTATCCTGCTGCAACCGTCCCTTCCCGGACTGGTGGTGCTCTGGGCGTCATTCGGGGCTGCCTGTACATTGACCCTGACCCCCGGCGGGCTGGTGCTGACGCGTTCGGCCTCAGATGCCGACCGGCCGGCCGTGTTCGCGGCACAGTTTTCCCTGTCTCATGCCGGCTGGCTTGTGGCCTATCCCCTCGCGGGCTGGCTGGGTGCGGTGTTTGCTCCCGCGACTGCCCTGGTCATGCTGGCGATCCTGGCCACACTGGTGACAATCGCCGGTCTGGCGGTGTGGCCGGCAAAGGATCCGGATCTGCGTGAACACAGCCACCCGAATCTTCCGCAGGATCATCCGCATATCGTGAGTTCTCACCGGGGCGTCCACGCCCATCCCTTTTATATCGACGAACTGCATCCGCGTTGGGATGCCTGAAAACCACGCCTTTCGGCGTATTGAAGGATTGATTGATGTCTGAATCGAGTTCCGCGTTTCCCCTGGACGGTGCCGGCCTCACGGTGCTGGAAGAACGCTTGCGGGAAAACCTGGAATACCTGTGCTGGCCGGGCAAGTCCTGGGTGCCACCGAAACAGGTGGACGGTGAGCGGGTGCAAGATGTGGTCGTCATCGGCGGCGGAATGTGCGGAATGGTGGCATGGCTGGCGCTGCGCACCGGTGGTGTGGCCAACATACGGATTCTGGACCGCAATCCGGAAGGGTTCGAGGGCCCCTGGCTGAACTATGCCCGGATGGAAACGCTGCGTTCGCCCAAGACACTTACAGGCCCGGCCTTCGGCCACGGCATGCTCACCTTCCAAGCCTGGTACAGGGCGCAATTCGGTACGGCGGCCTGGGACACTCTGGACAAGGCGCCGCGTCCCATGTGGATGGACTACCTCAAATGGTACCGGAAAGCCCTCCGTATTCCTGTTGAAAACGGGATTGCCCTGAACCGCGTGGAACCGGAAGGGGACCTGCTGCGCCTTCACCTGGGCGGTGCCGAGACGGCCTCGATCCTGACCCGCAAGCTCGTCATGGCGACGGGCCGGGACGGCACCGGCGTTCCGAACATCCCGGTGTTCATGGACGGGATCTCCCGGGGGCTGTGGGCCCACAGCGCCGACGAGATCGATTTTCCGGCACTCAAGGGAAAAAAGGTGGCGGTGATCGGTGTCGGCGCATCGGCCGTGGACAATGCCGCCGAGGCTCTCGAGCATGGCGCCGCAGAGGTGCGTCACCTGGTTCGCCGCAAGGAGATGCCTACCATCAACAAAATGATGGGCATCGGCAGCTTCGGGTTCACGGCCGGCTATGGCGCCATGCCGGACGAATGGCGCTGGCGCTTCATGAATTACTCCTTCGTCACCCAGACGCCTCCTCCGCACGGGTCAACCTTGCGGGTTTCCCGCCACGAGAACGCGCATTTCCATTTCGACTTGCCGGTGCGCAAGGTGGAGGAAGAAGGCGGTGGCCTGAAGCTGAGTCTCGGCAAGAATTCCGTCTACCATGCGGATTATCTGATCCTCGGGACCGGGTTTTGCGTCGATCCCATGGCACGCGCCGAATTCGGTCCCGCAGCCGGCGAAATCGCGCTTTGGCGCGATGTCTATCAGCCCCCTCCCGGGGAAGAAAACCGGGATCTGGGAATGTTCCCCTATCTGAACCCGGACTTCACCTTCCAGGAAAAGAAACCGGGCAATGCGCCCTGGCTGTCCGGCGTCTACTGCTTCAACTACGGTGCGACGGCGAGCCTCGGCAAGGTGTCCGGTGACATTCCGGGCATATCGGAAGGAGCCGCCTGGCTGGCCAAAACCATCGCCGCCGAACTCTATCGCGAGGATATCGGCGCGCACTGGCAGGCATTTCAGGACTATGACACTCCGGAACTGACCGGCGAGGAATGGACACCCGAGCCCTTGCCGCAACTCGAACCGGAAGCCGCAGAGGCCCTATCGTGAGCAGTGAGACATTGACGAAAAGCAGCATTCTGGAAGTGTCGGGCATACCGGCAGGCAGTCCGGTCGCGGAGGCCATCGACGGGCGCGCCAACATCATCGCCTTGTCCCAGACGACCGAGGACGCGGTGCTCAAACCGCTGGAGACGGGGGCATGGTCCCACGATATCCGCGCCGCGCTTGCCGCGCGTATCGCGGCATTGAATGGCGAGACCGCCCTGGTCGACCGCTATTGCTCGCTTATTGAAGATGCCAGCTTCGCCGATCTGGCGGATCCTCTTCGTTCCGGCAAAGCGCAGGGCCTCGAAACGATATGTGATTTCATGGACAAGGTGGCGGTGCAGACACGCGACGTCGACGCGCCCGACATCAAGTCGCTGCAAGAATCAGGCGTGTCGGACGCCGATATTGTCCGGCTCTGCGAAATCAACGCCTTCATGGCCTATCAGGTTCGTGTCCTGGCCGGCATCCGGCTGATGAAGGGGGCCCGGGCATGAGCGATGTCATCCGCAAATTCACCCGCTCCGTTCCCGACTGGCGGCCGAGGGTCGAACCGATCAAGCTGGAGGATGCGACACCGGAACAGCTGGATGCGCTTCAGGTGACACCCTCAAACACGAAAATCTCCGCCTATGTGCTGACACTGGCTCATGACGTGGAGACCCTGAAGGTGCGTTCGCCGCTGTTCAACGGCATCATGTACGACAAGGGTGGACTGTCCCGCGAGGAACGCGAGCTTGGTGCATTGGCGGCCTCGATGGTCAATCACTGCATCTATTGCGCGGCGGTTCACGCCAGCCGGCATGCTCAGATCGCCAAGGAGACGACCGTTACGGACGAGCTCTTTGCGAAGGGAACGAAAGCCGACCTTTCGCCGCGCAACCGGGCGATTTTCGATTTCGCCCATGCCCTGTCCCAGACGCCGTCCGAGGCGAGCCCGGAGCAGATGTCGGCGTTGCGGGAGGCGGGACTGGACGATGCGGAAATTCTCGACCTGATCCTGTCCGCCGCCCTGTTCGGCTGGGCCAACAGGCTCATGCATGTTCTCGGCGATCCCGTCCGGAAAGGCGGAACCTGATGGCAGACACGTCTTTGAAGGTGGGAATCGCCGGCGCGGGTTCCATCGCATTCGGTACGGCAGCGCTGCTGCACAAGATGGGGCATGCGTCCATGCTCTGGTCGCCGTCGGGCGCGGGAACCGCGGCGTTGCGCGCGGGCGGACCGCTCAAGGCGACAGGTGCCATCGAAGCGACGTTCACACCCGCCTTGGCCGGGGATGCCAAGGAGCTTGCGTCGGCAAACGACGTGATCGTGCTGGCCATCCCGGGCTACGGCCACAAAGCTGTCATGGACGCCCTGGTGCCGCATCTGCGCGATGGACAGGCCGTCATCATTTCCTCGCATGCCTCCTTCGGTGCGCTCTACCTCGCCGACAGGCTGCGGGCAAGAGGCGTCCATCTGCCGATTACCGCATGGGGCACCACGGTCGTGACGGGCCGCAAACAGGCGGGCGATCAGGTTCAGGTCAATACGGTGAGGTCCCTTGTCGACCTGTGTACGGTTCCGGCGGCGGAAAGTGACGCCGGCAAGGCCTTGTGCGAGCAGCTGTTCGGAGAGCGCTTCAATCTCCGCGACGGGCTGCTGGCGATCACGCTTTCCAACCTCAATCCTCAAAACCACATGGGCATCGCCCTGGCGAATGCCACACGGATGGAAAAGGGTGAAACCTGGGGCCAGGGAGACCACGTGACGCCGAACGTCGGGCGTCTTCTGGAAGCTCTGGACCGGGAACGGCTTGCCATCGCAGACAAGCTTGGCCTGTCCGTCAGGACCATCTTCGAGCACTTTCACCTGTCGTTTCACGTGCCGGTGGCGTCCATCAGCGAAATGAACCGGCAAATGCATGAAGAGGGCCGCGGGGGCATGGGCCCGTCGACGGCGGACAGCCGCTACGTGACCGAAGACGTTCCCTTCGGATTGGCGGTCACGGTCGCAATGGGTCGGATGGCGGGTTGTCCCGCGGTGCTGCACCAGGCGGGGGTTGAAATTTTTTCGGCCATGTACGGGCGAGACTTTTTTGGAGAGAATGACCTGCTTCCGGCCATCGGCCTGGAGCACATGAATCTGGACGACTTGTGTCAGGCGGCCTTGACCGGCCACCTGTCGGAAGCGGGCGAGCGGGCATAGTTCGTTTCGGCCATTAGAGGGGATCGGTCCACAAAATATAAAAGATCATCACGTGGACAAACAGTGGAGAAACTGCATGAAAAAGTTGATATTAAATCGTAGAGCATTCCTTGGTACAGCGGCTGCAACGGGAGCCACTCTGGCTTCTCCGGCCTATCTGCGCAGCTCCTATGCCGCAGGCGGGGAAGTGAATATCTGGACCTATGCCAACTTCGTTCCGGACGCGTTCAAGGAGCAGTTCGAGAGCGAAACCGGGATCAAGGTCAATGTTCGGCTGGTCGACGATCAGGGCAAGCAGTTCAACCTGCTGGCCGCGGAAGCCGACAATCCCACCGTCGACATCATGACGGTCGCCGGCCACCGGTTCCTTCAGTTCATCGACAGCGATCTTCTGGCGCCGATGGACCCGACCCGCCTGTCGAACTGGGGCAACATCAATCCGGTTTACTCGGAAAGCGACTGGTCGACGATTAACGGCAACAAGTGGGGCGCGCCGATCCTTTCGGGCATGGAAGTGTTCGCCTATAACACCGAACTGGTCTCGGCCGAGGAAGCGACCACCTGGGACACGCTTTTCTCTGAAAAATATGCCGGTCAGACGGCCTATGTCCTTCAGGACATGTTGTCCATCGTCATGCTGATGAAGGGCTACGACGGCAACATGGTCGCCTATCTGGACGATCCGGAAAAAGCCGCGGCGATCGTGGCCGAAGCCCGGGACTTCCTGATCGAGAAAAAGCCACTCGTGCGCAAATACTATGACGGCGGCGCCGAAGTGCAGCAGATGTTCGTCAACCAGGACATCGCTCTTGCCTGTGCCTGGAACGGTCCGATCGCGGCGCTCATGAACGACGGCTTCCCGGTCGCCATGTCCATTCCCAAGGAAGGCAGCTACGGTTTTGTCTATACCTACAACATCGCCAACAACGCTCCCAACCAGGACAACGCCTATACCTTCCTGAACGCCATTCTCGCATCGGGAGAGATTGGCGCGTCCATGAGCCGGGCGTCCGGTTTCATATCCACCTACAAGGACGCCTCCCAGCACCTTACGGATGCGGAAAAGGCTTCGACCAGCTTCCCGGAAGAAGAACTTGCGAACATGAAGTTCTTCCGTGCGGAAGCCAACAAGATGAAATACGAGCTTGTTGACCCGGCGGTGGAAGAGATCAAGGCTGCCTGATTGCCGGCAAACGGCTATCAGGTTGTCAACACACAAGTGCACCGTCCCGGTCATCTGATCGAGACTGTCCGGGGCGGGGTGCCGGCAGGACGGGCATCCGGAGGCGCGTTTCGCGTCCCCGGATGTCATCGCCGGCAGGCACCCCGGTGCCGTTGCGTTCAGCCTTCGAGGGGAAGGCGCCGCGCAATCGGTTACGGCAATTTTCGAAATCCGGATAAAATTGAAACAACCGTGGCACCGACCGGGTGCCGCAGTCTTGTTCGAAGGAAAAACGATGTCTGGAAAGGTTCAAACCAGCGCTGCGATACTGGCGGGAGAGCGCAGCGCCGGGGACCGGGCGGGTGAGCGGGGCGGGCGATCCTTCTGGGGAGCGGTAGCGGCCTCGCAGCTCTATCAAGCGTTCTCGAACGCGCTCCTGAGTTCGCCGCGGCGCCAGTTCGCCATACTGCTTGCGTTTCCCGTGCTCTGGGTCCTGACCCAGCATCTGGGTCCCATGCTGCAGATGTTCTACGTCAGTTTTGTCGATGCCTATCCGGTGTCGCGCGGCTATGAAAATGAGTTCACGCTCGACAACTACGGGCGCTTCTTCGGCAGCTCCATCTTCATCATGCCGTTTTTCCGGACGCTGGCCTTCGCCGCCACACTGACCCTGGCGACGCTTGTGCTGACCTATCCGGTTGCCTATTTTCTGGCCCGCCACGTCAAACGCTCGAACCAGATGGTCTTTCTGCTGCTGCTGCTGATTCCATTCTGGGTCGGCGAGATCGTGCGGACTTACGCGATCATGATCCTTCTGGGCAACAATGGCGCGGTGAACCTCGCTCTCAAGTGGCTGGGCCTGATCGACCGGCCGATTCCCTTCATGTATACGGGCTTTTCCCTGTCGGTCGGGATCATCTATCTCAGTGCGCTCTACATGCTGTTGCCGCTCTATTCGGCCCTCGAGAAGCTGCCGCGCAGCTACACGGAAGCCGCGGCCGACCTGGGTGCCGGACCCTGGACGCGCTTCTGGAAGGTGACGTTGCCGCTGTCGCTGGAGGGCGTGTCCTCCGGAGCGACGCTCGTCTTCCTGATCTCGACGGGATATTACGCCACGCCGGTTCTTCTGGGTGGCCCCTCGACGACGGTTTTTGCCGAAACCATTGCAGGCTTCTTCCATACGGCCGGCGACGAGTGGCCGACCGGTGCGGCCTTCGCGTGCCTGATGTTCGTGACGGCGCTGGCGATCAGCCTGGCCTTCGGGCGTTTGATGACCCGCTTGCAGAAGGGAGTGCGCAAATGACTCGTCATACACGTCTCGTGATGTCGATGATCTATTGGGCGTTCGTTCTTTACATCTTCATTCCCCTGATCCTCATGGTCACGATGGGATTCAAGGATTCCAAATTCATCGGCTTCCCGATCCGCTCCTGGACCCTGGACTGGTACCTTGAAGTGTTCGAGAACACGGAAGTCCTGTCGGCCTTCGGCTATTCCATGCTGATCGGCATCTCGTCGACGCTCGTTTCCCTGGCTGTCGGCGTGTGGATCGCCGTGCTTCTCAACGGACGCGGCTTCATCGGCAAGGGCCTCATTTACGGACTGACGCTGCTGCCGGCGCTCATTCCCGGCATCATTTCGGCGATTTCCTTCCGCATCTATGCGCAGCTTTGGGGCATTCCGCCGGGAACCGGCGCCATCATCTGGTGCCATGCGGTGCACAATGTTCCGTTCGTGGTGCTGATCGTCGCGGCCCGGCTGAGCACTCTGCCCAGGAGCCATCTCGACGCGGCCCAGGATCTCGGCGCCGATCCGATCATTGCCTTCATGCGGGTGACGTTGCCCTATCTGCGGCCGGCTCTCATCGGCGGCGGCGTGTTCTGCATGCTGATCAGTTTCGATGACTTCGTCCGGTCCTTCTTCCTGGGAGGTTACCAGCCGACACTTCCGGTGCTCATCTTCGCCAAGCTCCGCTCGGGCATGTCGCCGGAAATAAACGCAATAGCGACCGTGGTTCTGGTTCTGACGGGCCTCCTCGGCATCTGGGCCGAACGGACCACGCGCCGGATGAAACAAGGGAAATTACAATCATGAAAGACTCCCAAGAAAACGGTGCCGGGGAGATTGTTCGCCTGGAAGCGGTCAACAAGCGCTTTGGCGACACGGAGGCTCTGAAAAGCTTGACGATGACGATCAGGGAGGGCGAATTCGTCACCTTCCTGGGGCCGTCCGGCTGCGGCAAGTCGACCACCTTGAGGATTCTCGGGGGCTTCGAGACTCCCACCTCCGGACGGGTGATCGTCAACGGCGAAGACGTCACCAGGCTTCCGCCCAACCGGCGCAAGGTTAATATGGTGTTTCAGGATTATGCGCTGTTCCCGCATATGACGGTCCGCCGCAATATCTCCTTCGGCCTGGAACTGAAAGGGCTCAGCAAGGGGGACATCGTGCGGCGCTGCAACGAACTGATGGAGTTTCTCGAACTCTCGGCCCTTGCAGATCGTCTCCCCGACCAGCTTTCGGGCGGGCAGCGCCAGCGCGTGGCCCTTGCCCGGGCGCTGGCTCCCGACCCGGCGCTGCTGCTGCTTGACGAGCCGCTTGGCGCGCTGGACGCCAAGCTGCGCGGGCAGGTTCAGGCGGAGCTGAAGTCGATCCAGCGCCGGACGTCAAAGACCTTCTTTTTCGTGACCCACGACCAGGACGAAGCACTGACCATGTCGGACCGGATCGTGGTCATGAACAACGGGATGGTCGAACAGGACGGAACGCCGGAAGAATTGTATTTCCATCCCACATCGCGCTTTGTCGCCGAGTTCGTGGGAGAGACCAACCTGATCGAGGGGCGTGTCGACGCGGTCAGTGGTTCTGATGTCATGCTTGACTGGCAGGGCTTGAAGCTGGCGGGACGACCGCCCGTGACCGGTGGTTTGCAGCCCGGCAAGCAGGTCGCAGCCTCAATCCGTCTCGAAGGCCTCAAGCTGTCCCTCGAGAGGCCCGGGGACCTGCCCAACTCGATCGCAGTGCGGGTTGCGGGACGGACCTTCAAGGGCAGCCGGACCGAGCTGGACCTGCGTGCGGAAGACGCTCCCGATTTCGCCATGCGCGCCTATGTGGAAACGGCGCTGGCAACTGAACTGGGCGAAGCGCCGGTCTGGGCCAGCTGGTCGCAGGAAGCTATGGCAGTCCTGCGGGACTGATCCAATCTCGGTAAGTCGGGCCCATTTGAATTTGTGGGTCCGTACCCCAGGCCAATCCAGCCGTGCACCGGGCAAACGCGAGTCGAACGGTGCGCGGCAAGCAGCAAGCAGGGCAGCCGGCGCTGTCAGGTCTTTCGAAAGCTTATGTTGCTGGCCTGGCCAAGGCCGTGGCGCAGGGCAAAAACGATCACCGCGAGACTGATGATCAACCAGAGGCCGCCCCAGAAGATCGTCGGGCCGCCGAATTCCTCCGCCAGCATATAGGCGTCCGAGCGGGCTCCCGAGCGGCGGATGGTGTCGTCGAAAATGTCGTAGGGGACATAGAGGATACTCGCCAGACCGATCACCCTCAGCACCATGTCGCTGACAGAATGATCGAGATAGCGGGCGATGCCAAGCATGGCGAGGCCCATGGCGATGCAGAAGGCCAGCGCGAACAGATCCCGGACGTAAAACACGGCCACCAGCAGGGTGACCACGGCGAATGCCCCCAGCACCAGCCGGTCGGCTTCGGTGCGCAGTGCGATCAGCAGCAGCGCGAGGCCCAGAAGCAGCGAGCCGAGATATCCGGCCGTCAGCGTCAGAAAGCGGCTGCCGCCACGGGTGATGGCGTGGCCGCCCTGTTGCGGCGACAGCGAAATTTCAACGATGGAGCCGCCTGTGAGGACGGCGGCCAGTCCGTGTGCGAGTTCATGCAGATAGACGATCAGGATCTTGAGCGGGATCGCGACCGGCGTGTTCCACAACAGGAACAGCACCGAGAGGATCACGATGAGCTGCCAGTGGCCTTTCAGAAAGGTCATTCGGGGTCCTGTCTCTCCGGGTCCGTCCGGCTCATGCGCTGTCGTCGCGCTCCGGCCGGTCCGCATTGTTTGTCCGGGCAAGCTGTTCCGCCCAGGTTCCGGAGACACGGGAGAGCGGCAGCAGGGCCTGGTAGACCTCGCGCCCCAGGTCCGTCACCTGATAGCCGCCCGGGCCCTGGCAAACGAACTCCGCGCTTTTCAGTTCTTTCAGCCGGGCGTTCAGGACAGCTGGAGAAATTGTCTCGCAGGCGTCCTGGAGCGCGCGGAATGTAAACGGACCCCTTTCGGCGAGCGTCCACAGCACGCCCATGGCCCAGCGGCGGCCGAGCAGGTCGAACATCGCCATGATCGGACTGCCGCTGCGCGATCCGCGCACAGCTGTTCCGGGGACGGGAATGCCTGCCACTGCCTCTCCTGTTGCTATGTTTTTCATAGCTTGCTATTGAAGTCATAGCAATCCTGATTGTCCACAGACCCTAGGAGGGCGCGAGTGTGAGTGCAAAGGAATTCGGGCTCTGGACGGTGCTCACACTCCTGTGGGGGTGTTCCTATCTGGCCATCGAGGTCGCCCTGCGGGGCTTCGAGCCCCTGCCGCTGGTCACAGGGCGCATGATCATCGGCGCGCTCCTGCTGCTGGCCGTTGTCTTCGTGAAGGACGGCGGGCTCCGGCTGGGAGCGGCGGGTTGGGGGATCGCTGCCGTTGTCGGGCTGACCGGCAATGTCTTTCCCTTTCTTCTGATCAGCTATGCCGAGCAGGAGGTCACTTCGGGCCTGGCCGCGCTGATCATGGGAATCGCACCGATTGTCACGGTGGCGGTGGCGCCGTTGATCCATGCGCAGGAGACGCTGGGACCCTTGAAGGTGGCCGGCGCGGCGGCCGGTTTCGCCGGCGTGGGCATGCTGGTCGGACCGGAAGCGGCTCAGGGCTTCTCAGGCAGCCTTCAGGCACAGCTCGCGCTTGTGCTGGCCGCCCTGTGCTATGCCTTCACCACGCTTTTTTCGCGCAAATTCGCCTATCCCAGGCCTCTCCAGATCGCGGCGGCGTCCGTTCTCGTCGGAGCGATTGCCGTGTCGTGTCTGCTTGCGGGCGGATCAGGGGAAAGCGGCCTCGGGGACCTGTCCACCGCGCCGGTCGTTGCGGTGATCTATCTGGGTGTCGGCTCGACAGGTCTTGCCGCCATCATCTATTTCTACCTTGTGCCGCGTATCGGCGCGGGCCGCATGCAGCAGGTGAATTATGTCGTTCCGGTTCTGGGCACGCTGCTCGGCATCGCGTTCCTGGGAGAGAAACCGGGCTGGAACACCTGGATCGCGATCCCGACGATCCTTCTCGGCGTCTATCTTGTCACGCGTAATTCCGGAGGAAAGCCCGCCCGAAATCTCGGGCGAAAGCCAAGTGGTTGCTCCGGTTGAACTCGTGCCGGGGCATGGCCCCGGGACACCCTGCATCGGCTCACTGCCGGAGAAAACCGGCGGCCCGGTCACGGACGGCCTTTGCCGAAGTCAGATCCAGGACCTCCGCCGCCAGGCCGCGGCACGCCGGCAGCGACAGGCCCCGCAGTGTCAGCTTGAATTCGGCGATGTCGGCAGGTGTCATGCTGAATTCGTCCAGCCCGAGGCCGACAAGGATGGGCGCGGCCACCGGATCGCCGGCCATGGCGCCGCACATGCCTGTCCAGATGCCTGCTGCGCGGGCGGCTTTGATCGTGCGGGCAATCATGCGCAGCACGGCGGGATTGAACGGATCGAAGAGATCCTGAACCTTTTGGTTGGCGCGATCCGAAGCCATGACGTATTGGGTCAGATCGTTGGTGCCGATGCTGAAGAAATCGACATGCGGGGCAAGGACATCGGCCATTTCGGCCGCCGCCGGAACCTCGATCATGAGCCCGATTTCGAGACCTTCGTCAAAGGCAAGGCCGCGCGCGCGCAGATGGTCCATGACACGGCGAACGTGCATCTTCGCCGCCAGCACCTCGTCGAGCGTGCTGACGAGGGGAAACATGATCCGCACCGGGCCAAACGCGCTGGCGCGCAGGATCGCGGCAAGCTGGGGATCGAAAAACTCCGGAACGCCCAGGCTGTAGCGCAGACCGCGCCAGCCGAGATTGGGATTGGCCTCCGGAGGCCGGTCCAGGTAGGCAACCGGCTTGTCGCCGCCGATATCGGCGGTTCGCACGGTCAGGGGGCGTCCGTCGAGGCCGTTGACGACGGCCCGGTAGACCCCAAACTGGTCGTCTTCCGTCGGTGCCGTGTCGCGGGTCATGAACAGGAATTCGGTGCGCAGCAGGCCGACTTCCCGGGCGCCGCTGCCGGCAACGGCATCCAGTTCCTCCAGTGACGCCATGTTGGCGGCGGCCCGGACACGGTGGCCGTCCGATGTCTCGGCCGGAAGCGTTCTGACCACCTCGGCCCGGGCACGGCGATCTGCCAGTGTCTTGCGGTCCTGTTCCATGGCCGCGACGATTTCGGCGTCCGGTGCCACGATGATCTTTCCCGCGGTGCCGTCCAGCAGCACCCGGGTGCCTTCCGCGACACCCGCGAGCGCCGGGCCGAGGGCGAAGACAACCGGAAAGCTGAGGGCCCCGGCGAGGATGGCCGCGTGAGAGGTCTTGCCGCCGGCGCTTGAACAGATGCCCAGGACGTTGTCTTCGTCGAGGGTGAGGATGTCCGACGGACGCAGATCCTCAAACGCCAGGATCGCGGGCCCGGACGGATGGTCGGCCGACAGGCCGTCGCCGGTCAGGAGGCTCAGGACCCGCTGGCCGACATCGATCACGTCGTCCGCCCTGGCCTTGAACATGGGGTCCTCGAGGGACGCGTAGGTCCTGGCAAGGTCCGCGACGACATCACGCCAGGCCGCTTGCGCGCAAATGCGGTCATCGGTAATGCGCGCCGCCACGGTGTCAATGATCTCGGGGTCCTGGAGATAGGTGACATGGGCATCGAAGATCTTGCGGTCATAGGCGCTGATCCGTGTGCCGGCGGATGCAAGGGAGTCCACGATCTGCTTTTTTGCATCTGACAGGCTTGTCTTGAAGCGATCGATCTCGGCAGCGGGATCGGAGATCCGCAGCGGCTCGACTGCCGGAAGATCGCGCCGGACATGATGCACCGGGCCGAGGGCATATCCGCCGGCGATCGGGATGCCGGCAAACGCGCCGGGGCCCGCAGGCGCGGCGGGATGGGCCGGTCGTGAGGGCGGCGGGGGGGCGGCCGGGGCGGTTCGTTGCACCGGCACCGGGGCGGCCGGCGCGGAACCTTCCTCGCCGAAATTGGAGGCAATCAGGTCCTCGATTGCGGCGAACACGGCGTCGGCCTCGGCAGGGTCCGCGGTCACGGCAATCCGCTCGCCCCCGGCGACCTCGGACAGCATGATGCCGTTGATGCCCTTGGCATTGACCGGCTGCCGACCCTTGCTGAGATTGGCCAGACGGATCTCGCCGGTGAACCGGTTCATCGCGGTGACCAGAAGCGCGGCCGGCCGGGCATGCAGGCCGAGCTGATTGGAAATTGTGAACTCGCGGGTGACACCGTCGCTTTCGGCGGTCCCGGCGGTCTCTGGCTGGTCTTCGCCCGGTGCCGTTTGCAGCGCTGCCTGGCGGGCTTCCCGCAGGACGGTCTCAAGGGAGCTGCCCGCGCCGATCTGGACCGTGGCGGCCAGAACACCCTCGACAAGTGGGGCGTCGCAGAACCGGACCTTTTCCTGTTCGTCAGGCTCAAGCAGGTCGATGGCCATCTCGGCATTCAGTCGCGCCGAACCGATGTCGGCGAAAACCAGGACGCCGTCATCCGACAGGACCTCGCGGATGGCCTCCAGTACCCGGATGCCATCGGTGCCAAGCGACTGTTCGGGATCGTCGAGGCCGCCGGCCGCGGCGATCGGCACCGGCTGCCCGCTCATGGCGTCGGCGAGGTCCTTCAGGCCCTCGGCCAGCTTGCCGCTATGGGAGACGATAACCAGTCCGATCACTTCGCCGCCTCTTCAACAGCGTCGGAAAAGGCCTGAAGGATCAGGTAGCTTGAGGTGGCGCCCGGGTCCTGATGGCCGATGCTGCGTTCGCCGAGATAGCTTGCGCGCCCGCGCTGGGCCAGCATCGGGATGGTGGCCTCCATGCCCTGTTTGGCCGCCTCCGCCGCAGCCTTGAGGGCGTCCGCGATGTTGTCGGTCTTGGCGATTTCCGCCTTGAAGGCTTCCGAAGCGGGAACAAGTGCGTCGAGCATCGTTTTCATGCCGGCCTCCGAGCGGCCGCGCTTCATGACGCCGGCGACCGCGTTATCGAAGAATTGCGCCAGGTCCTCTCCGGTCAGGCAAGTCTTGCCGACCAGGGGTTTGGCACCGTCGAGAAACATGGTGCCGTAGAGCGGTCCGGCGGCGCCGCCGACCTTGGAAATAAGGCTCATCGCCACCGATTTGAGCAGGGCACCGATATCATCGCCTGCGGGCAGTTTTTGGACCACGGCCTTGAAGCCGCGATCCATGTTGTTGCCATGGTCGGAATCTCCGATCGGCCCATCGAGCTCGGTGAGGTGTGCGCGGTTGTCCGCGAGCACCCCTGCCGATTTTTCGATCCATGCCCGCACCATCGGGCCGGTCACTGTTCCGGCCTCGTCAAGCGGATCCGTCATGATCAAACTCCCCACCGAAGCGCCGGCGTTTTCACCGGGGCATCATAAAGACGCAGGATTTCCTCATCCGTTTTCACAAGCGTGATGGAGACGCCGGCCATCTCGAGCGAGGTGATGTAGTTGCCCACCAGATTGCGGACGATCTTCACGCCGCGCTGTGCCGTCAGTTCGGCCAGCCTGGCGTAGACGGTATAGAGCTCCGAAAGGGGCGTGCCGCCCATGCCGTTGACGATGGCGATGACCTCGTCTCCCTTTTGCAGGGTGATGTCGGTCACTTCGACATCGACCCAGTCGCCTTTTTCCGGATCCCATTCACTTAAGGAGCGCTTGTAGGCCTCGTCATCCAGTATATGGTCCGTCAGTATCCCGGTGACTTCATCCGCACTCCTGATCTTGTCGCGCATGATGCCAGGCTCGCCGTGAATGCCGACGCCGATCTCCATCTCGTCCTCCGGCAGGTCGAAGCTCGGCGTTCCGTTCTGCGGCGTGGTGCAGGACGTCAGGGCCATGCCCATGCTCTTGCCGTGGATGTTGACCTTCTTGCAGAGCGCGGCCAGCCGGTCGAGATCATAACCTTCGCGGGCGGCCGCCCCGCAGACCTTTTCGGCGATCACCGTGGTGCCGAGACCGCGGCGGCCCGCAGTGTAAAGGGAATCCTTGAGCGCCACATCGTCGTCGATGATGACATTGCGCACCTCTATTCCCTCATCGCGCAGCATGTCTGCCGCCATCTGGAAGTTCAGGACATCGCCGGTGTAGTTCTTGACGATCTGCAAGATGCCCTTGCCGCCGTTCACGGCCTTGCCCGCCTCGAGCATCTGGTCGGGGGTCGGCGAGGTGAACACCTGGCCGGGGCAGGCCGCGTCCAGCATGCCCATGCCGACATATCCGCCGTGCAGCGGTTCGTGTCCGGATCCGCCGCCGGACATGATGGCGACACGGTCCTGCACGCCGCCGGCCACTCGAACGTAGTTCGGGTCGAAATTCACGTCGATGTCGTCATGGGCGAGCCCGAAGCCCCTGAGCTGTTCGACGGTGACGTCCTCGGCATTGTTGATCAGCTTTTTCATGGCGTCTTCTCCCATTCGGGTGTTTCCGTGTCGTAGGTCTGGAAGACCGCGCGGTAGTAGCCGCGATAGAACCCTCCGCCGACGAGACCGCCTGCAACAGATGCAACGGCAGGGATCCACCAGCCGCCCCGGGGGCCGGGAATGGCCATCTCACCCCAGCCGAAGATGAACGAGATGAAACGCGGACCGAGATCTCTTGCCGGGTTCATGGCGGTCATGGAGATCGGCGCCTCATAGGCAACCAGCGCCGCAACAAGCAGGCCGATGAAGAACGGGGCCAGATTGGCCGACGGCGCGGATGTGTTGTGCTGGTCGGTCAGGAACAGCACGCCGAACACGAGAATCGACGTGGTGAAGGCCTCGGAGAGGAACCATTTCGTCAGAGAGACCTGGGCGAAGGCTTCTTCCGTGGTGCCGAAGAAGGCGGGGTTCGGCGCATAGGTGCCGAAACCCATGGCGCTCAACTGGCTGCCCGGAGCACCGCGCACCAGACCGGCGCCGAGTTCATAATGCTCGATGATGCCGGAATAAAAGCCGTAGATGGCTGCGGAAGCGAGCATGGCGCCAATGAACTGCGCGACGATGTAAGGCGCGACCTTGGCCCATGGAAAGCCGGTGAAGACGGCCAGGGCGAGCGTGACCGCCGGATTGATGTGGCCGCCGGAGATTTTGCCCGAGGCATAGACGCCGAGAGCCACGCCAAGCGCGAACATCATCGATACCGGCCAAAGACTGAGGCCGCCGGTCCACACGGACACCGCGACCGATCCCACGCCGAAGAGAACGAGAATGAACGTTCCTATGCCCTCGGCAACCATTTCAGGAATGATACCCTTGCTCATTGCTTCCTGCTCCCAATGACTATGAAATTCGTGTTCTGGGGCCGAATGTTTCGGCCGGGAGCAGCCGCTTCTGATGGAAGCAATGCTGCTCGCAGAAACAGTAACAGGCGGGCCGGGCAGCGAGTTGATCCCGATCAACACTGTAAAAATTTCTTAGTTTTGGGGGCGGTGGGCCCTGCGATCCCTGGCGCGGCCGCCGGCGCTCTCCCAGCAGGACAAGGGTGGGCGCCGCAGGCGGCGGGTGCTTGATCAGGGATGAGACTGCCACCTGACCGGTCAGCAGCGGGTCATGCCATGGCAGGGCGGCGAAGGATGGGCATCAGGTGGGCAGCGGGCGGGGGCGGGGGCGACTCGCGTCAGCGTTCCGTCAGTTTCAGCTCGATGCGCCGGTTCTTGGCCAGCACCTCGGGCGTCTCGCCGTCTTCCAGAGGCTGGAATTCACCGAAACCGGCGGCGACGAGGCGCTTGGGGTCGACCCCCTTTTCGATCAGGTAGCGGACAACGGAGATGGCACGGGCTGCCGACAGTTCCCAGTTGTTGCGCAGGCGGCCGGTGCCGGAAAGGGGCCGGGCATCGGTGTGGCCATCGACCCGGAGCACCCAGTTGATCTCGTCCGGGATCTGGGCGCTGAGTTCCTGGATCGCGGCGGCGAGCTTGTCGAGTTCCTGCTCGCCGTCCGGATTGATGTCCTCCTGGCCGCTGTCGAACAGCACCTCGGACTGGAACACGAAGCGGTCGCCGACCACGGAAATGTCGGAGCGCTGGGACAGGATCTCGCGCAGCCGGCCGAAGAAGTCGGACCGGTAGCGCGACAGTTCCTGGACCCGTTGCACCAGGGCCGCATTGAGGCGCTTGCCCAGGCTGGCGATCTTGGACTGGCTGTCGGCTTCCTTGGCTTCCGAGGCTTCGAGGGCGGCGTTGGCGGCGGCGATCTGACGGCGCAGGGCGGCGATCTGCTGGTTGAGCAGTTCGACCTGCGCCAGTGCTTCCTGGCTGATCTGGCGTTCGTCGTCGAGCAGATTGTCCAGACGGGTCGCCCGCCCGCCCGCGGCATCGGCCGCTCCGGCGCTGTTTTCCAGCAGGCCGAGCAGGCGGGTCTGTTCGGACTGGGCATCGCTGAGGCTTGCCTGAAGACCGAGAATGGTGTCTTCCAGCTCGCCGGAATTGGCGCGCTCGAGCGCCAGCAACTCGGTCAGTTCGCTGATCTGGATGTTGAGACGGTTGAGCACCGTGTCACGGCCGGAGAGCTGCTGGGACAGGAAAAACTGGGCGATCATGAAGATCGACAGCAGAAAGATGATGACGAGCAGCAGCGTTGCCATGGCATCGACAAAGCCGGGCCAGTAGTCGGTCGTCTGTCCCCGGCGTCGGGCGCGCAGTCCTCCAGCCATTCAATCCGCTCCCTGATCAGCCTGAGACACCGCGCCTACTCCTTGGCCCGGTCGAAGGCTGCCGAAATCGACGTCAGCAGGCTCTCGATCCGCTTCTGCTGTTCGCCCTGGGACTCGGCCCAGTCACGCATCATCTGCTGTTCGGAGCGCACATGCTTGACGAGGCCCTGGATGCCCTCGGCGAGATTGGCCATGGCCTGCGAGGCGTTCTTGCTGCCGCCTTCCTCGACGCTCTTTTGAAGCGAGCTCAGGGAGGCCCGGATCTGTTCGACGCCGGAAGATTCCGACCCGCCGAGCAGGCCTTCTTCCGGATCGATGTCGGTAACCGTTGACAGCCAGTCCTCCAGTTCGTTGTAGAACCGGTTCTGCGCCTGCCCCGCCTGAAGGTCGAGGAAGCCCAGGACCAGCGAGCCGGTCAGACCGAACAGCGAGGACGAAAACGCGGTGCCCATGCCCGAGAGCGGGGCTTCCAGCCCGGCTTTCAGATCCTCGAAGATCACGTTGGCATCGCCCGAGCCGACATCCAGCGACTGGATGGTGGCGCCGACCGAGCTGACGGTCTGCAACAGGCCCCAGAAGGTGCCGAGCAGGCCGAGGAACACCAGCAGGCCGGTCAGGTAGCGCGACATCTCGCGACTTTCCTCAAGGCGCATGCCGATACTGTCGAGGATCGAGCGGGCGGTGGTCGGGGTCAGCGCCATGTCGCCGGCCTTGTTGCCGAGGAGAGCTGCCATCGGGGCCAGAAGAACGGGCGCGCGCGTGTCCAGCGCCGGATCGCCGATCCGGAAGGAATTGACCCAGGTGATTTCCGGGAACAGCCGGATCACCCGTCCGAACAGCAGCAGCACGCCGAAAACACCAACCAGAACGATCAGACCGTTGAGGCCCGGATTGCTCATGAAGGCGGTGGAGATCTGCGGAAACAGAATGAAGGCGATGAAGGCGACGATCACCAGGAAGATGATCATGAAGGTCAGATACGCCCGCGGGCTGGACAGGCTGTAGGGGTCGAATTCACGGGCCATATTGCGCAATCAGTCACCTGTTTCAGACGTAACCGATTGATAGCGTGATTTTTAACCCCTTGGAAACCTCTTATCGGAGGGAAAGCGGGAATAAGGGTGGGAAAGGGCCGGGGAGGGTGCCAAAAAGGGGGGGAACCGGAGGGCGCTGGCGGGCTTCGGTCCCTTACTCGCCTAGGGGGCATTCACTTTGCACGGGCACGGATCTCCCGCCCATGGTCTGCATGCGGCTGCAAGTGGAAGGATCGGGGTAAGCGGAGGCCGGGCAGCAATTCAGCGCTGCTCGCTTGGCAAATGTCCGAAGCGCTCCTTGTAGAAGCTGGAGAACCGGCCAAGATGGGAGAAGCCGCAGGAATAGGCCGCTTCGCTCACGCTGGGTGGATGCCGCCGCGCCGCCAGCAGGTAATGCGCCGTATCCAGCCGTGCATTGCGCAGGACCTGCATCGGGCTTTGGCCGTAAATGCGCTGGAAGCCCTTTTGAAGTGTGCGCACATTCATGCGCGCCGCCTTCGAGATGTCGGCCAGGGTGATGGGTTCTGCCAGATTGGCGTGAATATACTCAAGCGCGATCCGGATCTCCCTGAGATTGGCGCGACGGTCCGAGCGCGCGATGATGTGCGAGATGTTGCTTGGCTGAAGGGTCAGCAACGCGTGCGCCAGATCCTCCTCCGCCCTGAGGTCCCGTGCCGCCAGTTGACCCTGGAACAGGTCGCCGTTCTCAATGCCCTGGGCGCAGGCCATGACCAACCGCTTCAGCTGGCGTCCCGCTCCATTGGTCAGATCGACCTGCATTTCAAAGCGTATGGGGCCGGGCAGGGGCGCACCCGTTATCGACCGGGCAACCGCTTCCAGCTGGTTCTTGTCGACCTGGAGCAAAAGCTTGCTGCAGTCGCGCGTCCAATGCAGCAGCGCGCCCCGATCCGGGTTCAAAATGGTGCCCATCTGGGTGGTGGCCGTCATTTCTTCGCCCCGGTGCCGGATTTTCGCACATCCGGACAGCGGCACCTGAAACAGATAGAAAGAGCCCAGCTGTCCCGGATTGACCGTCACATCGGCTCCATAGTGCAGGTAGTTCGCGGAGATGCTCTGCCCGCGTACCGCATTGTGGCGGACGAAGAGATCGGACCGGCCGCCGACGAGCTCGAGCTTGTGATCACAGAGCTTTGCGGACGTGATGTGCCGCGCTTCATCCAGGTCGCGGGTTCGAACCACCGGATTCAGCGCAAAAAATTCTTTCGTTGGCAAAGCCTCGTGTGGGGCCATCGATTTCCCTGCAGGGCGGTTCAAGGTTGATCCAACTCGATTTAGTGCATGACTGCCAATTTGCTTCAAGCTTAAAATTTGTACCGGAAGACGGGTTCGTTTTTCGGATAACTGATTGAGCTAAATCATTGCAGTGTAGTCCGGGCATCAAGTCCCGAACTGGAACAACAGGAACCCGGACAATGGAAAAAGGCGTCTTGAAGGCCGATGTCGGCATGAACGGTCTGACATGGAACGTCGTGGGGCAGACCTATGTCCCCAAGCTCCTGACGGAGGATGCGTTCGTCTGGCACGCGACCCTTCCCGAGGGCACGTTCGTGCCGCCGCATATCCACCCGACACAGGATGAGTGGATCTATCTCCTGGAAGGCGAACTGGAAATCGAATTTCCCGATGAGCATTGCAAGGCCAGGCCAGGCGACACGATCAGGATGCCGCGAGGCATCGCCCATGGCATCTTCAACCGTTCCGGCGCGACTGCGGCATGTATGTTCGGGGTGTCGCCGGCGCGTGAACTCTACAAGCTGTTCACCGAACTGGATGGGGTGAGCGATCCGCAGGAACTGGTGCGTCTTTCCGCATTGCGCGAAGTCAACTTCCTGCCGCCCCCGGATGCCGGCTGATCCCGGTCACTCTTTCAACACCGGCGCCGGGCGTGAAATTGGGCCGGGCGCCTTGCGGTTGGTCAACCGTGCGAAACACAAGAACAAGGCCGCGCGCCCGGCAGGAAGGCCAGAATGAGTTTGTCACCTCTGTGCGATTGGGACGACGCCTTCGCAAACATGAAGCATGTGAAAAATTCCGCAGAGTTGCCAGACTTCTGGGCCGCGCGCGCCGCTGGTTACAGGGCAGACCTGACGAGGAGCGGACACCGGCTGGACCTGGATATCGCCTACGGCAGTCATCCGCGGGAAAAGTTCGACATTGTCTGGCCGGACGGCACACCGAAGGGACTTGCGGTCTTCATACACGGCGGCTACTGGATGCGGCTGGAGAAGGCACACTGGACGGATTTCGCCGAAGGCGCGCGAGCGAAAGGCTGGGCCGTCTGCGTGCCCAGCTACACCCTGGCGCCGGAGGCGCGCATCCATGAGATCACCGCGCAGATCGGCCAGGCCATATCGACTGCGGCCGGACTGGTGGACGGCCCCATCCGCCTGTCCGGGCACTCCGCAGGCGGTCATCTGGTAACGCGCATGCTTTGCTCCGACAGCCCGCTGTCGGGCAGCGTTTCCATGCGCATCGCCCATACCCTGTCAATCAGCGGTCTTCACGACCTGCGGCCGCTGATGCATACCGGGATGAACCGGACACTCAACCTGGATCTGGAAGAGGCCCGCGCTGAAAGCGCGGTTCTGGCGCAGCCGGCGGCAGCCGCGCCGCTGACCTGCTGGGTCGGGGGCGGTGAACGGCCCGAATTCATCCGCCAGGCACGCCTCCTGAGCGACATGTGGACGGGACTGGACGTGCCTGTGCGTTGCGAAATTGACGGCAATCACAACCACTTCACGATTCTTGAAGGCCTCAAGCAACCGGGCTCGCCGATCACGACCGCCTTTGTCGGTCCTGTTCCGCAAGAGGGACCGTGACGGTAAGCTTGCGTGAGCGCTCGAATTTCAACCTGCAGCCGGTCGAGAGACGGAGGAAACAGAATGACAGCCATGGCTCCCGGGATCGTCAAGTCCCGTCACGGTCTCGATGAGATCAGCTGGAACATCCTGGGCCAGACTTATGTGCCCAAGCAGATGACCGAGGAGTGCTTTTCTTGGCATGCGACCCTGCCTCCGGGAACCTTCGTGCCGCCGCATATCCATCCGGACCAGGACGAATTTCTCTATATTCTGGAAGGCCGTTTCGACTTCCTTCTGGACGGGCAGGAAGCCATAGGTGAGCCTGGAGACCTGGTGAAACTGCCGCGCGGTATTCCGCATGGCATCTTCAACAAATCCGGGAACACGATAAAAACGCTGTTCTGGGTGACGCCGTCCGCCCAGCTCTATGACCTGTTCTGGGCGTTGCACAATCTGGGGCCCGAGGCAGATCCCGCCGAGATCGTGGCCGTCTCCGCGGCCCATGCCATCGACTTTCTGCCGCCCGAAGACGAGACGGCGCAATGACCGTGCTGATCGCGGGTGCCGGGATCGGCGGGCTGGCCACGGCCCTGATGCTGCACAAGCGCGGTATCAAGGTCAGGGTTGTGGAACAGGCTCCGGAGGTTCGCGAAGTCGGGGTCGGCATCAACACGCTGCCTCATTCGATCGCCGAACTTGCCGAACTCGGCCTGCTGGAGCGGTTGGACGAAGTGGGGTTGCGGACCCGTGAACTGAGGTATCTGACCCGCATCGGTCAGGAGGTCTGGCGTGAGCCGCGCGGCCTTCATGCCGGGCACGAACACCCTCAGTTCTCCATTCATCGCGGCCGGCTGCAGAAGGTGTTGTTCGATGCAGCGGTCGAACGCATGGGGCCGGATGCCGTTCTGACGGGTCTGCGCCTGTCCGGCTTCATTCAGGATGAGGCCGGTGTCACGGCGCATTTCACCAACACGGTTGACGGGCTCGATTCGACAACGATACGCAGTGAAGTGCTGATCTGCGCGGATGGCATTCACAGCGTTGGCCGTCGCCAGTTCTATCCGGACGAGGGCGTGCCGAGCTGGGCCGGTGTCGTGATGTGGCGCGGCGCAGCGGAGTGGCCGGTCTGGGAGGATGGCGAGACGATGGCCATCGCCGGGGGCCTGAGCGGGAAACTGGTGCTCTATCCGATCGCGCCCGCAAGGGACGGACGGCAGTTGATGAACTGGGTGGTGAACGTGCGCATGGCCGACGCTTCGGTTTCGCCGCCACCGCCGGAAAGCTGGTCGAAACAGGCGTCTCTTGCCAAGGTGCTGCCTTACGCCAGGCGTTTCAACGTGCCCGGCATGGACCTTGAGGCGCTCGTACGCGCCAGCGGGCCGATCTACGAATACCCGATGGCCGACCGCGATCCCTTGCCGCGCTGGACCCATGGGCGGGTCACGCTGCTGGGAGACGCGGCGCACCCGATGTATCCGGTTGGCTCCAACGGCGCAGCGCAGGCGATTCTGGATGCACGCTGTCTGGCCGACGAACTGGCCGCCGCGGAACATCCGCGCGAAGCACTCTATCGGTACGAACGGGACCGCCTGCCCAAAACCGCCGAAGTCGTGCGCACCAACCGGATCGGCGGGCCCGAACGGGTGATCGACGAGGTCGAGAAGCTGAGCCCGCGCCGTTTTGAGAACGTGGACGACGTTTTGGGATATGAAGACCGCAAGGCGATAGTAAAAGGGTACGCGAAGATGGCCGGTTTCGCCACGAAGGAAGACGCCTGAGGCATGACCGCTTAATGGTATAAGGACGCCCGTCCGGGACCAGGGGAAAACAAAAACAAACCGGTCCCGACAATTGCCTATCCGCACTCAACCAGCCCCGGAGGGGGGCAGAAAAGGAAAAATGATCATGAAAGCAAACTCGAAATTCACGATTGCAAGCCTTGCGGCCATGCTGGCGATGAATACGGCATTGTGTTCGGCGGCCCTTGCCGAGGATGTCAAGATCGGGATGGTCGTGACACTGTCCGGTCCGCCGGCCGCGCTTGGCCAGCAGATCGTGGACGGTTTCCAGCTCGCACTGGACCAGAACGGCGGCAAACTGGGCGGCCAGTCCGTTTCCCTGATCGTCGAGGACGACGAACTCAAGCCGGACGTGGCGCTGCTCAAGGCAAAGTCGCTGGTCGAGCGTGACGAGGTCGATTTTGTCGTCGGGACCGTCTTCTCGAACATGCTGCAGGCGATCTTCAAGCCGATCGTCCAATCCGACACCTTCCTGATCAGCCCGAATGCAGGGCCGTCGACCTTCGCCGGAAAGAACTGCAATCCCTATTTCTTTGTCACCTCTTACCAAAACAACCAGAACGCCGAAGTGAGCGGCATGATCGCCAATGAGGAGGGCTTCGAGAACGTCGTCCTGATGGTGCCCAACTATCAAGCCGGGCGCGACAACATCGCCGGGTACAAGCAGACCTTCAAGGGCACGGTCGCGGACGAGATTTTCACCCCCCTCGGCCATCAGGATTTCTCGTCCGAGCTGGCACAGATCTCCACCTCGGGCGCAGATGCGCTCTTCACTTTCATGCCGGGTGGCATGGGCGTGCGCCTCGTCAAGCAGTTCGAAGCTGCGGGCCTTGATGAAAGCGTCAAGTTCACGTCTGTCTTCACAACCGACGAGACCACGCTGCCGGGCCAAAAGGATGCGGCTGTCGGCTTCCTGTCGGCCGGTGCCTGGGCTCCGGACATGAAGAACGACGCCAATCTTGCCTTTGTCTCGGCCTTCGAGGAAAAATACGGCTATGTGCCGGGGTCCTATGCCGCCCAGGCCTTTGATACGGCCAACCTGATTGCCAGCGCGCTGGAAAAGACCGGCGGCGACATGGGCGACAAGGACGCAACGCGGGCAGCCCTCGAGGCCGCGGACTTCACCTCCGTTCGCGGATCCTTCGCCTTCAGCAACAACCATTATCCGGTTCAGGATTTCCATCTGCTGGAAGTGGCGAAACGCGACGACGGCAAGTTCTGGACCACGGCCAAGCAGACCATCGTCACCGACTACGCCGACAGCTTCCATTCCGAGTGCAAAATGTAGGATCCGGATTGCGCCCGCTCCGTCAGGGAGCGGGCGCGTTCGATGTATGGAAAGGCAGACGCGGTGTCCTTGACCCTCTTTCTGATCCAGTGCCTGAACGGGCTTCAGTACGGAACGCTCCTGTTTCTGATCGCAGCCGGATTGACGCTTGTCTTCGGGGTCATGGGGTTCATCAACCTGGCCCATGGCGTGCAGTACATGGTGGGAGCCTATCTGGTCTTTGCCTTTCAGCAACTGACAGGCAACTTTTTCGTTGCGGTTGTCCTGTCACTGGTCGCCGCGCTGTTGCTCGGGCTGCTGCTGGAGTATTTTGTTTTCCGGCATCTTTACGGGCGCGATCACCTGGATCAGGTGCTGGCGACTTTCGGCATCATCATCTTTCTCAACGAGCTGGCCAAGGTCATCTTCGGGCCTGGAACGCTGTCGATCGAACCGCCCGAGGTTCTCTCCGGGTCTGTCCAGTTGACAGAGCAATTGCGCTATCCCGTGTACCGCTTCGTCACGATCCTGGCCGGCCTCGCCGTTGCCGTCCTGCTGTACATCACGGTGACCCGGACACGGGTGGGAATGCTGATCCGTGCCGGCGCAACAACGCCGGAGATGGTTTCCGCGCTTGGTGTCAACATCCAGAGACTGTTCATGATTGTCTTCGGCGTCGGCGCGATGCTTGCCGGCTTTGCCGGCGTGATCGCCGCCCCGATTTTTGCGATCGAGCCGGGCATGGGAGACAATATCCTGATCATCGCCTTCGTGGTCATCATCATTGGCGGTGTCGGATCGATCCGGGGCGCTTTCCTGGGCGCCCTGATGGTTGGCCTGTTCGACACGGTCGGGCGCACACTCCTGACCGAGGGGCTGGAGGTCGTCTTCCCGCCGTCCTTCTCCAATCAGGTGGGGCCTGCGCTGGCGTCGATGCTGATCTACATCCTGATGGCCGCCGTGCTGGTTGTCCGTCCGCAAGGTCTGCTGCCGGCGAAGGGAGCTCATTGATGCGGATGGATCGCAGCCTCCTGGTGATGGCGCTTGTCTTCGTGCTGTTGCTGGCCGCTCCGTTCGTCCTGCCGCCGTTGGGCCAAAGCTACCTGTTGAGCCTGTTGATCAAGGCCATGCTGCTGGCGATCGCCGCAATATCGCTCGATCTGCTGGTCGGCCACGGCGGGATGATCAGTCTGGGCCATGCGGCCTTCGTCGCGATTGGCGCGTATACGGCGGCCATCGGTCTGGAAAGCGGCATCGAGAACATCCTGGTTCTGCTGCTGCTGGCGCTATTGGTCTCCGGGCTCTGTGCTCTGGTCACCGGTGCACTGGCGCTCAGAACAACCGGGGTCTACTTTCTCATGATAACGCTGGCCTTTGGCCAGATGATCTATTTCACGCTGACGTCCCTTGCCCCTTACGGCGGAGACGACGGCTTGACGCTCTGGTCCCTGGCAACCTTTTTTGGCAGCGATGTGGTCCAAGGCAGCGGTCAGCTTTACCTGATTATCCTGCTGACGCTGCTGGCCAGCTGGTGGGGCGTTCACCGCTTGAGCAATGCCCGGTTCGGACGGGTGCTGCGCGCAGCGCGCGACAATCCCGACCGCACGGAGATCATGGGCTTTTCGATCTTCCGCTTCCGCCTGACCGCATATGTCATCGCCGGGATGATCGCCGCCGTCTCCGGCCTTCTGACAATGCAGCATGCGGAGTTCGTCAGCCCCGCGATGGCGGCCTGGCAGCGCTCGGGCGACCTCCTTGTGATCGTGGTTCTGGGAGGGCTGGGCACGCGCAACGGTGCGCTGCTCGGTGCGTTGTTCCTTGTCATCGTCGAAGAAGTCCTTGGTTCGTTCCTTCACGAGTGGCGGCTGATCTATGGCCCGCTGCTGGTGCTCATGGCACTCCACGCCAAGGGTGGGTTGAGCCACCTGCTTTTTCCGGCGAACAGAACCGAAAAGGCAGGCGTGACCCGGGTGAACGGGGAGCAGGCGTGATGAATGTTCTGGAAATCCGCAATCTGAACAAGCACTTCGGCGCGGTGCATGTGAGTCGGAACATTTCGCTGTCTGTTCCGGATGGTCAGTGCCACGCACTCATCGGGCCGAACGGCGCGGGCAAGACAACGCTGATCCACCAGATCTCCGGCGTCCTGCAGCCGGACGCAGGCGATGTCATTCTTGCAGGACAGAACATCACGACCAAGAAGACATGGCAGCGCGCGCAAGCCGGTCTCGGTCGCACATTTCAGCTGACCTCTGTTCTGCCGTCGTTCTCCGTTCTGGAAAACGTGGCGCTGGCGGCCCAGGCGAAGTCCGGATCAAGTTTCCGCTTTTTCCGCCCGGCCGCGCGGGAAAAGGACCTGAACGAAACAGCCATGGCGATGCTGGAGCGCCTTGGAATGAAAGAGCGGGCATTTGTGCCCGCCACCGATCTTTCGCACGGCGAAAGGCGGCTTCTGGAGCTGGCCATCGCACTGGCGGGGGCTCCGAGGTTCCTGCTCCTGGACGAACCCATGGCCGGCCTGGGGCGGGTGGAAAGTGTCATGTTGATCGACATTCTGGCCGATCTTCGCCGCAGCGTTCCGATGCTTCTGGTGGAACATGACATGGATGCGATCTTTCAGCTGGCGGATACGGTTTCGGTGCTGGTCGACGGAAAGGTCGTGGCACAGGGGGCCCCGGATCACGTGCGAAACGACCCTGCGGCCCGGGCGGCCTATCTCGGAGACACGGCACAATGAGCGCGCTCGTGACCGTTACGAACCTGCATGCCGGATACGGCAATGCCGAAGTCCTTTTCGGAATGGATCTCGACCTGACCGAAGGCCAGGTGACCACGCTCATGGGCCGCAACGGCATGGGCAAGTCGACCACGGTGCGATGCCTGATGGGTCTTTTAAAGCCCAGCGAAGGCAGGATCCTCGTGAAGGGCGAAGACCTGACGGGCGAACCTCCCTATCGGATTGCCCAGGCGGGGCTGGGACTGGTGCCGGAGGGGCGGCTGGTCTTTCCCTCGCTCTCCGTCGTTGAAAACCTGCTGGCAACCGCGCGTCCCACACCGGGCGGCTGGACGGTAGAGAAGGTTTTCGAAGCCTTTCCGCGCCTTGCGGAGCGCAGACGCAATCTCGGTTTCCAGTTGTCGGGCGGCGAGCAACAGATGCTGGCCATCGGGCGGGCTCTGATGACCAACCCGAACCTTCTGATCCTCGACGAGGCCACAGAAGGACTGGCGCCGCTCATCCGCGAGGAGATCTGGTCCATGCTTGCCCGCTTGAAGGCAGGCGGCCTGTCCATCCTGCTGATCGACAAGAACCTGGACGAACTCTCACGGATCTCTGACCGGTACTACGTTGTCGAAAAGGGCGAGATCGTCTGGAGCGGCACGGCCGAGGAGTTTGACGCCAATCGGGCGCATGTGGAGACGTATCTGCATTTTTGATGTGGAAGGGCACAGTGCGGACCTTGCGGCCCAGGTGGATGCTGGTCCCCCGATGCCGGCGACGACGTCGCTGCCTTTTTAAAATCGACAGTCCCTTTGCAGGCGCGCATCGTCGCCTGGGACCCGGAAATCCGCTCGGTGCTTCCGCCTGCGCCGGCGGCTTCCTGAAGGGCGGCGTCACCCCTCCGCCGGGGCCTCGGCCTTCTTCAGCAGCCGCAGGAGATGCTTGTGGGCGTCTTCGTTGCCGGCGACGACGTCGCCGCTTTCCAGCATCTTGGCTCTGCCCTGAAGATCGCTGACATAACCGCCGGCCTCGCGGACCATCAGAAGGCCCGCTGCGATGTCCCAGGAATTGAGATTGCGCTCCCAGTAGCCGTCGAAGCGGCCGGAGGCGGTCCAGGCAAGGTCGAGCGAGGCGGCACCGGCGCGGCGGATGCCGGCGACTTCCGGCATGATGTAGCGCAATTCGCGCAAGGAGCGGCCATGGTCGCCCTGGCCGATGAAGGGCAGGCCGGTTGCGAACACCATGTCAGGCAAGTTGGCGCGGCCGGCGACCCGCAAGCGGCGGTCGTTGAGAAAGGCGCCCCGGCCGCGTTCGGCGGTGTAAAGCTCGTCCATGACCGGGTTGAAGATCACCCCGGCGACGATCTCGCCGGAACGTTCAAGCGCAATGGACGTGGAGAAGATCGGAATGCCGTGCAGGAAGTTGGTGGTGCCGTCGAGTGGATCGATATGCCAGCGGTGCTGGCCGTCGGTACCCTTGACCTCGCCGCTTTCTTCCATCACGAGACCGAAGGTCGGCCGCGCCCTCGTCAATTCGGCGCTCACGATTTCCTCGGCGCGGCGGTCGGCGGCGGAGACGAAATCTCCGGGCCCCTTGCGCGAGACCTGCAGGTTTTCCACTTCGCCGAAATCGCGCACCAGAGACCGGCCGGCCTTGATCGCTGCTTGTACCATCACATTGAGGATTGCCGTGCGGGCCATCGATTGTCTCTTGTTGTTGGGCGGGTCCCGAAGGTGTCCGGGTGCGCCAAATTGATTTTTTCAGTGCCGCGGATCAGTCCGCGCGGCGCACATATTCCAGCGTGCCGGTGTCGACGATGATTTTCTCGTCGGCCTTGATGAACGGCGGCACCATGACGCGCACGCCGTTTTCCATCAGCGCCGGCTTGTAGGACGAGGACTGGGTCTGTCCCTTGACGACCGCATCGGCTTCGCTGATCTGCAAGGTGACGAATTGCGGCAGGGTGATGCCGATCGGCCGGTCCTCGTGCATTTCCACGGTGACCATCATGCCGTCCTGCAGGAAGGCGGCGCGGTCGCCGACGAAGTCCGCCTGCAATTCAAGCTGCTCGTAGGTTTCCGTGTCCATGAAGATCAGCATGTCGTCCTGGGTGTAGAGGTACTGGAAGTCCTTCTGTTCCAGGCGGACGCGCTCGACCTTGTCCTCGGAGCGGAAACGCTCGTTGAGCTTGCGGCCGTCAATCAGGTTCTTCATCTCGACCTGCGCGAAGGCACCGCCCTTGCCCGGCTTGACATGCTGGACCTTGACAACCGCCCAGAGCGTATCCTGATGCTGAAGCACGTTACCGGGTTTGATTTCGTTTCCGTTGATTTTCATGGAACGACCGACTTTTGATTGGTTTGGATCACAAGCGGCGCGGATGCCTGCAAAGGCCGGAGCGCCGGAAATTTGTTCGCGCCTGTCCACCACAAATGTCCGGAAGTTTCAAGGAAAAAGGCGATTCAGTGCGCAAATAGGGCTGCCGCCGGGAAGCTGCTGCCGCCGTTCCAGGAACGCTGATCGTCAGGAACGGTCTGGATCCACCGGTCGCAGCGACCGGAAGTGATCTGCAGCGAACTTAGGGACTTTCCCGTTCAGGATCCTCTGTCGGTGCCATCAGGGTGGCCGAATATTGCTCGGCGAGCTTGCGCGCCTCGGCCAGGGTGGTCTCGTCGAGGCTCTCCACGATCCGGTCGAGATTGTGGTCCGAGACGCCGAGGGTTCTGGCGATCAGGTGCCAGCCGGCGGCCGCGGCAAAGTCCTGCGGCCGGCCGCGCCCATAGGCGTAGATCCGCGCCAGCCGGTTCATGGCGACAGGATTGCCCGCCGTCGCGGCCCGCTCGAACCAGTCGGACGCTTCGGCCTCGTCCGGATCGACCCCCTTGCCCTGGAACCTCAGAATTCCGTAATAGACCTGCGCGGACGTATGCCCGCGCCGGGCCGCGCGGCCCATCCAGAAGGCCCCCTGACCGGGATCGTTCAATCCGGTCTGGGCTTCGATATAGGACAAGCCGAGCGCATATTGGGCTTCCGGATCATTGAGACCGGCTGCTTCCTCCAGAAGCTCCCGGGCCTTTTTCTCGTCAAACGGCCGGCCTTCGCCTTCCTGGTACAGCAGCGCGAGATTGTAGAGCGCGGATGGATTGCCGGTTTCGGCGGCCTGTTCGAAATAGTCGGCGGCCTTTTTCTTGTCCGCCTCGATCCCCGTGCCCAGCAGGTAAAGTTGTGCGAGCTGCATCGCGGAGCCCGCGTCGCCCTTGGCGGCGGCAAGCGCGTACCAGTCGGCCGCCTTGGTCTTGTCCTGAACGATGCCGAGCCCGGCCTCGTGCAGGACACCCATCAGGGCCTGCGCCGCCATGTCACCGTTTTCCGCCAGGGGCGTGGCAAGGCCCAAAGCCGTCAGGAACCAGCCGCGCTGAAAAGCGGCATAGGCGATGTCGGACCCGGCCTCCTCGCCGTCCGCCAGTCTGGGCGGACCGGCGTCGACGATGCTGCGGAGCGTCTTGTCATGAGTGGTGGCGTCAACCAGCGCCGGCACGGGGGCGGCGAGACTGCTTGCCGCAGCAGGGGCAACAGGCTCACTGGCGGCATCCGCTTCCTGCGCCACGACGGGACCCGCCGCGACAGTGGCGACAATCGCGGCGGTCAGGCGCAAGGCGGTCCGCGTGTTCTGTCGCAGGCTAATCATAAGTTAGTCGGCCTCGGGGAACGGGTAAGTCTCCAGAATACGGTTTGCTTCGGCGATCGTAGCAGAAATTTCCGGTCCGGACTGCCAGACGGCATCTTTCAATGCAACGAAATCCACGCCGGTCGCCGCGACCTCGCCCAGGGTGTCCAGCGTGTTGCCGGCCATCGCCACGCAGGGGGTCTCGAACAGCTCGGCCCACCAGGCGGCTCCGGTCAGGGTCTTGGCATGCGCGTTTTCCTTCTCGGCGAGATCGAGCTTGCCGAAAAAAATGTAGTCCACCCCGGTTTCCGCAAGTTCCATGGCGTCGTGCTTGAGCTTGGTGCCGCCCGAACCGACAATCCGCTCGGGCTGGAAGCTCTCGATTGCCAGTTTCAGGTCTTCCAGCGAGGTGTCGACATGAACGCCATCGGCGTTGCATCGGCCGGTGGCCTGGGTGTCCTGATAGACGATGGCCGCGGCCCCGCCTTCCTGGATGACCGGCACCAGCACGCTCGCGGCGGCCTGAATGTCCTTCGTCGCCGCGCCGGGCATGTAGATCAGCACACAGGCGACATCGCCGCCGGCAAAAGCCAGTTTCAGCTTTTCGGCCAAGTCGCCCGGAGCGAATTCCGGCGGTGTCACGAGAAAGAGGCGGGGGCGATTCACGGCGGCGGTCCTGATCTTCGGAAATAAGGGTTCTTGTCCCTAAAGACGGCGAAAGAGGGACGCAAGGCCCCTCTTTCAAGAAAATGAAGAAAGTCGGAACGCGCCGGCGCCGCCCCGGTGCTGCCCTGGCTGGCCGGGATCAGGCGATCCTGGGGTCGAGATCGCCCGACTGGTAGCGGGCGGCCATGTCGGACAAGGTGACGATTTTCTTGATCCTGGATGCCTGGCCGGCGGTGTTGAAGGCCTCCAGACGCTCGATGCAGAGCTTCTGCATGGCATCGCGGGCCGGCTTGAGATATTTGCGCGGATCGAATTCGCCCGGATTCTCGCTCAGGATCTTCCGGATCTGCCCGGTCATGGCCATGCGGTTGTCCGTGTCGATATTGACCTTGCGCACGCCGTTCTTGATGCCGCGCTGGATTTCCTCGACCGGGACGCCCCAGGTCTGCGGCATTTCCCCGCCATACCGGTTGATGATGTCCTGGAGATCCTGCGGCACGGAGGACGACCCGTGCATCACCAGATGGGTCTCGGGCAGGCGGCGGTGGATTTCCTCGATCACGTGCATGGCCAGAATGTCGCCGTCCGGCTTGCGGGTGAACTTGTAGGCGCCGTGGCTGGTGCCCATGGCGATCGCCAGGGCATCGACCTTCGTTTCCCTGACGAACTTGACCGCTTCTTCCGGGTCGGTCAGCAACTGGTCCTGGCTGAGCTTGCCTTCCGCGCCGTGGCCGTCTTCCTTGTCGCCCATGCCAGTTTCGAGAGAGCCGAGCACGCCAAGCTCGCCTTCCACGGAGATGCCGCCGAGATGGGCCATGTCGGTGACCGTTTTGGTGACGCCGACATTGTAGTCCCAGTCGGCCGGGGTCTTGCCGTCGCCTTCCAGGGAACCGTCCATCATGACCGACGTGAAGCCGGCCTGGATGGCGGTCATGCAGGTCTGCGGGGCATTGCCGTGGTCCAGATGAACGCAAACCGGGATGTGCGGGTAGATTTCGACGACCGCATCCATCATGTGCTTGAGCATGATGTCATTGGCGTAGGCGCGGGCACCGCGCGAGGCCTGGATGATCACCGGAGCATCGGTCTGATCCGCGGCCGCCATGATCGCCAGCGCCTGTTCCATGTTGTTGATGTTGAACGCCGGGACGCCGTAGTCGTGCTCAGCGGCGTGATCAAGCAACTGGCGAAGGGTAATGCGTGCCATTAAGTCTCTCCCGAGTGTCCGTATTCGTGTAGCCGTGGAAGCTAGCAAAAAATCGCGCGGCCGGTGTTGCTGTGCGTCAATCCACGGTGGTTCTAGCAAGATTTTCGGACATGGAAAGAGGGTAGTGACCGCCTAAATCAATTTAAATACAAGGGTTTTCGTCAAATTCACAGGTAGAGATTAATTCGATCTGCGAATTAATTCAGGCGGATATCCCGAGAGACAGGCTGCTGCCCCGGCCTTGAACCGGGGCCCCTGCTCCGGAAGGGACAGGTCCCGGCGCAAGGCCGGCACGGCGTGGAAAGCAAGGCGGCCGGGCGAGGGAAAGCGGCCGAGGAGACGGCCGGCTTGCCGCCTGCGCCTATCAGGCTTCCAGTGCTTTCACGCCCGGCAGGTCCTTGCCTTCCAGCCATTCCAGGAAGGCGCCGCCGGCGGTGGAGACGTAGGAAAAGTCGTCTGTTGCCCCGGCGTGGTTCAGCGCCGCGACCGTATCGCCGCCACCGGCGACGGAATTGAGTTTGCCGGCCTTCGTGTTTTCGGCTGCGTGCTGCGCCGCGGCGACGGTGGCCTTGTCGAAGGGGGCGATTTCAAAGGCGCCGAGCGGGCCGTTCCAGACCAGCGTTCTTGCGGCGTCGATCTTGGTCCTGACGGTGTCAATGGACGCCGCACCGACGTCCAGGATCATGGCATCTTCCGGAATGGCATCGAGGGAAACGGTCTCGTTGGCGGCGCCCGCCTTGAATTCCCGGGCGACGACGGCGTCGACGGGCAGCACGATTTCGCAACCGGCCTTGTCGGCCGCGGCCATGATCGTCTTCGCGGTCTCCGCAAGGTCATGCTCGCAAAGGGACTTGCCGACGTTGATGCCCTTGGCGGCGAGGAACGTGTTGGCCATGCCGCCGCCGATCACCAGCATGTCGACCCGGGTGACGAGGTTCTCCAGAAGATCGATCTTCGAAGAAACCTTGGCGCCGCCGACAACGGCCAGGACCGGGCGGACCGGTGCGCCGAGGGCCGAGCCGAGGGCTTCGAGTTCGGCCTGCATGGTCCGGCCGGCATAGGCCGGCAGAAGCTTCGCGATGCCTTCGGTGGAGCCGTGGGCCCGGTGGGCGGCGGAAAAGGCGTCGTTGACATAGATGTCGCCATTGGCGGCCAGCGCTGTTGCGAAGTCCGGGTCGTTGTTTTCCTCGCCCTTGTGATAGCGGGTGTTTTCCAGAAGGAGCACATCGCCGCCGGCCATGGCCGCTACTGCATCGGCGGCAGGCTGGCCGATGCAATCGTCGGCGAAGGCAACCGGCTTGCCGAGCAGGGCGGCAACGGCCGAGGCAACCGGGGCAAGGGACATGTCCGCAACGCGTTCGCCCTTGGGGCGGCCGAAATGGGCGAGCAAGATCACTTTCGAACCCTTGCCGGACAGCTCGGTGATGGTCGGCAGAACACGTTCGATGCGCGTGGTGTCGCTCACCTTGCCGCCGCTCATCGGAACATTCAGGTCGACACGCACCAGAACGCGTTTGCCGGCGATGTCAGTCAGGTCATCGAGTGTTTTGAAAGCCATGGAAACACCTGTTGTCAGGAACGGGACGAATTGGTTGAGACGGCGATGCCGATGCCGAACAGGGTCAGCAGAACACCGAAGGAGCGCTCAATCCAGAGCTTGAGGCGCATGAACCGGAGCCGGACGGCGGGCAGGGTGAAGAACAGGGTCACCAGCACGAACCACACGAACACGCCGCTCGCCATGATCACGCCATAGCCGATCTGGGTCCAGAGCGGGGTTGCCGGGGATGTGACCTGCAGGAACACCGAGAGCGCGAACATGGTGGCCTTGGGGTTGGTCACATTTGTGAAAAAGCCCCACCGTAGCGCCTTCAGCGGCGGCATGCCGGTGAGCGCATCTTCAGCAGGCATTTCCCGCGAGGCGGTCCGGTACATGGTCACGCCGAGGAAGATCAGATAGGCGGCGCCGATCAGCTTGAGCGCGTTGAACAGGAAAATGGACTGGGACACGATCAGGCCGATGCCGGCCAGGGCGTAGGTGACGTGCACGCCAAGCGCCAGGGCGATGCCGAGTGCGGTCATGATGCCGGCAAGTCGGCCGCCGATCAGCGCGTTGCGCAGGACCACGGCGAAGTCCGGCCCCGGCACGACCGCGACGACAACGGTCAGGGAAATGACAGTGAGAAGCTCGAGCACGAAGTCTCCGATGTTCTGGAAGCAGGCTGATCAGCGGTCCGGGGGCGTTTCGAGGTTCTTCATGATCTCGGCCCTGGTCTTGTCGACATCCGGTTGCCAATGGCGATGGCTCCGGTTCTTGTTGCGCTCGATGTATCGATCGAGGACATAAAAGCCGACGCCCAGGAGGACGACAAACCCGAATATCATGGCCAACGAAGTCATGCTTTCCTCCGGCCCGCTCGCATTGAAAGGGCGGATGCAGCTCTGCCGCAACCGCCCTTGAGGTCAACAGGGATGTTCGGTCATCCGACCCATCAGATCAGCTTTGCCATCGCGATGGCGGTGTCGGCCATGCGGTTGGAGAAGCCCCACTCGTTGTCGTACCAGGACAGGATGCGCACGAAGGTGCCGTCCAGAACCTTGGTCTGATCGGTGTGGAACACGGACGAATGGCTGTCGTGGTTGAAGTCCATGGAGACCAGATTGTCGTCGGTGTAGCCGAGGATGCCCTTCAGCTTGCCGTCGGCCGCGCTCCGGATCGCGGCGTTGATTTCCTCAACGGTGGTCTCGCGGCTGGCGATGAAGTTGAGGTCGACCACCGAGACGTTCGGGGTCGGGACGCGGATGGCGACACCGTCCAGCTTGCCGTTCAGTTCCGGCAGCACCAGACCGACGGCCTTGGCGGCGCCGGTCGAGGTCGGGATCATCGACATCGCCGCTGCGCGGGCGCGGTAGAGATCCTTGTGCATGGTGTCCAGCGTCGGCTGGTCGCCGGTGTAGGAATGGATCGTCGTCATGAAGCCCTTTTCGATGCCGATGGCCTCATTGAGGACATAAGCGACCGGAGCCAGGCAGTTGGTGGTGCAGGAGGCGTTGGAGACGACCAGGTCGCCGGCCGTCAGCGCGTCGTCGTTGACACCGTAGACGATGGTCTTGTCGGCACCGGCTGCGGGGGCGGAAACAAGGACGCGCTTGGCGCCGGCTTCCAGGTGCAAGGACGCCTTGTCCTTGGCGGTGAAGATGCCGGTGCATTCCAGCGCGACTTCGACGCCGAGCTCGCCCCAGGGCAGGTCCTTCGGGTCCCGGATCGCGGTGACCTTGATCGGCTTGCCGCCGTCGACGGAGATGGCGTCACCGTCCACCGTGACCGTGGCCGGGAACCGGCCGTGAACGCTGTCGTAGCGCAGCAGATGCGCGTTGGTTTCCACCGGACCGAGATCGTTGATCGCGACGACCTCGATGTCGGTGCGGCCCGATTCGACGATGGCGCGCAGAACATTGCGGCCGATGCGTCCAAATCCGTTGATTGCTACCTTGGTTACCATAGTCCACTCCCGCAATCTTCGGCGTGCCGTCGCAGGCTCCCGCCGATCTGAAAACCACATGCCGTGGTGTTTTTAAGAGCACACCCGTGCCCGGGGTCCGGCAACATAAAAGGAAATCATGCTGCCGGGTATTGATCTCGATTAAGCTTCGAGCCTTTCCTTCGCAGCCGCCACGACGGCTTCGCTGGTGATGCCGAAATGTTCGTAGAGCTCCTTGTAGGGAGCGCTTGCACCAAAGCCGGTCATGCCGACAAAGGCGCCGTCGTTGCCGATGAAGCGGTCCCAGCCCATGCGGATGCCGGCTTCCACCGCGATCTTGACCGGGCTGGTGCCGATGACGTCTGCCTTGTAGTCGTCGGACTGGGCCTCGAACAGTTCGAAAGACGGAACGGAAACGACCCGTGCCGCGATACCCGCCTCGGCGAGAGCCGCGTGGGCATTCACGGCGATCTCGACCTCGGAGCCCGAAGCGAAGATCGTGACGGCTGCATCCTCGTCGCTGTCGATGAGCGCATAGGCGCCCCTGGCGCACAGATTGTCTTCCTCGAAGGTCTTGCGCAGCGACGGCAGGTTCTGGCGGGTAAGGGCCAGGACTGACGGGCCGGCGCGGTTTTCCAGGGACAGCTGCCAGCATTCCAGCGTCTCGGTGATGTCGCCGGGACGGAAGAAGGTCAGATTCGGGATCGCCCTGAGGGCGGCGAAATGCTCGACCGGCTGGTGGGTCGGGCCGTCTTCGCCGAGGCCGATCGAATCATGGGTCATCACATGAATGACCCGCTGGCCCATCAGTGCGGCAAGGCGGATCGACGGGCGGCAGTAGTCGGAGAAGATCAGGAAGCCGCCGGAATAGGGAATGAGGCCGCCATGCAGGGCGATGCCGTTCATGGCCGCAGCCATGCCGTGCTCGCGAATGCCGTAATGGATGTAACGGCCGGAGAAGTCGTCCGGCGTGACCGGCAATGTCTGTTTGGTCTTGGTGTTGTTCGAACCGGTCAGATCCGCGGAACCACCGATGGTTTCCGGCACGACCTCGTTGATGACACCCAGCACGGCCTCGGAGGCCTTTCGGGTCGCCATGGTCGGCTGCTCTTCGGCGAGTTTCTTCTTGTAGTCCATCATGGCCGTGGCATAGGCCGCCGGAAGATCACCGCGGTTGCGGCGTTCGAACTCGGCCCGGGTTTCCGCGTCGGCCTCGGCGAAGCGCTTCTGCCAGTCCTTGTGGGCGTGGGCGGATCTGAGGCCGGCGATGCGCCAGGCGTCCAGGATCTCGCTCGGAACCTCGAAGGGTTCGTATGGCCAGTTGAGTGCCGCGCGGGTGCCGGAGATTTCCTCGGCGCCGAGCGGGGCGCCGTGCACCTTGGCCGTACCGGACTTGGTCGGGGCACCGAAGCCGATGGTGGTCTTGGCGGCGATCAGCGTCGGACGGTCGCTTGCCTGGGCCTGTCGGATGGTGGCGGAAATCGCAACCGGATCATGGCCGTCGACGCTGAGTGTGTTCCAGCCCGATGCGGCGAAACGGGCCAGCTGATCGGTGCTGTCGGTGAGTTCGACCTTGCCGTCGATGGAAATGCCGTTGTCGTCCCAGATGACGATCAGCTTGTTCAGCTTCAGGTGCCCGGCCATGGACAGGGCTTCCTGGCTGATGCCTTCCATGAGGCAGCCGTCGCCGGCCAGCACATAGGTGTAGTGATCGACCAGCTTCTCGCTGAAGCGCGCCGACTGGAGCCGTTCGGCAATGGCCATGCCGACGGCATTGCCGAGCCCCTGGCCGAGCGGACCGGTGGTCGTCTCGATGCCGGCGCCGTGGCCGTATTCCGGATGGCCGGCGGTGCGCGAACCGAGCTGGCGGAAGTTCTTGATCTCGTCGAGCGAGAAGTCCTCGTAGCCGAGAAGATACAGCAGGCTGTAAAGCAGCATCGAGCCGTGACCGGCGGACAGGACGAACCGGTCGCGGTCGGCCCAGTTCGGGGCGGTCGGGTCGAATTTCAGGAACTCGGTGAACAGCACTGTCGCGATATCCGCAGCGCCCATTGGCAGTCCGGGATGACCGGACTTGGCCTTTTCGACCGCATCGATGGCAAGGAAGCGGATCGCATTTGCCATGCGCTGGTGTTTATCAAGATCGGTCATCTTCTTCCCGTTGCTTGCTTTGAAGCCTCCCTTGGCCAGGGCGGAGCGCCCGGCAAGGCAAATTTGAGGTACGTTGCTCAAAAGTTAACTGTCGTCAGTTTCGATCAGGCGCCAGACAAATATCAGGAACCGTCAACGAGTCAACAAAGCTGGTTGGGGACGTGAACGGGCCGCATCGGCAGAAAAATATCCGGCGAGGGGTTACAGAGTTGAGGATTCTGCCGAAGGCGGCATTGACTGGAAGAAGTTGCGGTGCCTAAGCTTGATCGCCTGATAAAGATTTGCTTTTTCGTCGTTGGACATGCGCCGTGAAGCTTCGTTCTGTTTGTGTTTTGTTTATGCAGCGGTTGCGGAGTTTGAAACGGCGGCTCTCCGGCAGGATGTTTGAAAGGCCAGTCTGATATTTGAAAGGAATGCGCGGACCGCCGCAAAAAAACACTTGGGACAATGAAATTTATGGCGGATGTCGACTGCATTGAAAAAACCAGCCTCACCGACGCGGTCAGGCGCCTGGATCAGGCGGTCGGCCATCTGGAAACCTCCATTCAGCGCAGAATGGACGCCGACCGGTCGCTGAACGCCCTCCAGGACGATCTGCAAAGACTGGGCGAGGACCGCTCCCAGCTCGCCGTGACGCTGGATGAAAGCGAAGCGCGTGCGTCCCGGCTCGAAGAGGCCAACAAGGATGTTTCCCGGCGTCTCGTCTCGGCCATGGAAACCATTCGCAGCGTGCTCGACGCGCACGGAGGCTGATTTCCCATGGCGCAGATCACGGTCACCATCAACGGCAAATCCTTCCGCATGGCATGCGACGACGGCGAGGAGGAGCGGCTCACCGGGCTGGCCGCGCGATTCGACAACTGGATCTCGGACCTTCGGGGCTCGTTCGGCGAGATCGGTGACCAGCGGCTCACGGTCATGGCGGGCATCATGGCAACCGACCAGGTCTCCGAACTGGAGCGCAAGGTTGCCAGGCTGGAAGGGGAACTGGCCGATGCACAAAACCAGCAAGTGGCTGCCCTGGACGACATGAGCCAGAACGAGGAACAGCTTTCCCGGGCTGTCAACACGGCCGCCGCGCGAATCGAAAGCCTCGCCGACAGCCTTTCCAAGAGCCTCAGGAACCCCGATGTTTCCTGAAGTCGGGCCGAAGCGCCGAGGTTTTTCCCAATTCGTTTGCGATGAAATCCGGGCCGCTCTGGAAATTGCGCCCACATCCGACTATATGCGGTAGCTGTGGCTGCCCGACACGTCAGGACCATTATCCCCGGGGCCTTACGCATTCCTAAGGGAGCTGTCCCTGCTTTGGGCCGTGGTCCTCGGCATACGGCGCCCACCTACATTGTAGGTTCTCCGGGATTGCAGATCCAACGATCGGGCGGCTGCGCTTCTGATTTTTCCGCTTCACTGGTCGATGTATTTGTCGTCGATATCACTGTCGTCGCGGGCCTGGTTTTATGGCCCGGTTGTTGAGGTCCCATGATCGACCTGTCTTCTCCTGCCACTGAAAAAAACATTCTCCGCAAGCAGGCGCTCGCCAAACGGGCGGCGATGGGCGAACTCGAGCGGATCGAAAAAAGTCTCGCGCTGGCAGATCATGCCGGCACCCTGCCGATCCCGGCAGGCGCCATTGTCTCGGGATTCTGGCCCATCCGCGACGAGATCGACCCGAGACCGCTGTTGGACAGTCTGCGCCGGAAAGGCCATCCGCTGTGCCTGCCGGTCGTCGCCGACCCTCACCTGGTGTTCAGAACGCTGGAGCCCGGCGCCGAGCTTGTCGACGCCGGCTTCGGAACCGTCGCGCCGGGACCGGCAGCGGCCACCGTGCAGCCACGGGTCCTGCTGATGCCCCTGGCCGGGTTCGACGATGCGGGAAACCGGATCGGATACGGCAAGGGCCATTATGACACGGCGATTACCGCGCTGGAAAAGACGGGTCCTCTCCTGTGTATCGGACTGGCCTTTGCCGCGCAGGAGGTTGACCGCGTGCCGACGGAAGCGCATGACAAACCATTGGATGGAATTTTGACCGAACTTGGCTACCGGGCGTTCGGCTGAAAGGCAGCGAGGCCACGGCCGTTCGTTCAGTGAGGATTTGATGCGTATTCTGTTTCTGGGCGATCTCGTCGGGCGTGTGGGCCGGACCGCGGTGATTGAAAAGCTTCCTGAACTGGTGGAGGCCAACCAGCTTGATTTCGTGATCGTCAACGGCGAGAACGCGGCGTCCGGATTCGGGATCACCGAAGCCATTGTCCAGGATGTCCTGGACGCGGGCGCCGATGTGGTGACCACGGGCAACCATGCCTGGGACCAGCGCGATACGCTCGTCTATATCGAGCGGCAGGACAGGTTGTTGCGACCGGTCAACTACCCGTCCGGAACGCCGGGCCGGGGCGCGCATCTATTCACCGCCCGCAACGGCGCGCAGGTCATGGTCGCGAATGTGATGGGACGGGTCTACATGGATGCGCTGGACGATCCGTTCGCCGCCATCGACAAGGTGGTCGACAATTGTCCGCTCGGACAGGTCGCCGATGCCATCATCGTTGACATGCATGCGGAAGCGACCAGCGAAAAGCAGGCCATGGGCCATTTCCTGGACGGACGTGTCAGCCTCGTCGTCGGCACGCATACCCACGTTCCGACCGCCGATCACCAGGTTCTCGAAAACGGGACCGCCTATATGTCCGACGCGGGCATGTGCGGCGCTTATGACAGCGTTCTGGGAATGGACAAGGAGGAACCGGTCAACCGGTTCCAGCGCAAGATACCGGGCGGCAGGTTCACGCCGGCGACGGGCGAGGCGACCATCAGCGGCGTTGCCATTGAAACGGATGACCGGACCGGGCTGGCCGAGCGAATTGCCCCTGTCAGGATCGGCGGGCGGCTGGAGCCCGTGCTCCCGCAGTTCTGGCCCTCAGACGGCTGAGCCGCGAGCCCCGAAATTCACAGATCTGGATTTTCCACGCCAACTTGCCTATAAGCGGCGCAGTTTTTCATCGAATTCATCCGCAGAGAACCGGAAAGAGCCATGGCAGGCCATTCAAAATTCAAGAACATCATGCACCGCAAGGGACGCCAGGACGCCGTCCGCTCCAAGATGTTCTCCAAGCTGTCCAAGGAAATCACCGTCGCCGCCAAGATGGGCGACCCGGACCCTGACGCCAATCCGCGCCTGCGCCTTGCCGTGCAGAACGCGAAGGGGCAGTCGATGCCCAAGGACAACATCCAGCGGGCGATCAACAAGTCGCAGACCGGGGATGCCGAGAACTACGAAGAAATCCGCTATGAGGGCTACGGTCCGGCAGGCATCGCCGTGGTGGTCGAGGCGCTGACCGACAACCGGAACCGCACCGCGTCCAACGTGCGCTCCTATTTTACCAAATGCGGCGGATCTCTCGGCGAGACCGGATCGGTGTCTTTCATGTTCGACCGGGTCGGAGAGGTCGTCTACAAGCCTGAAGCCGGTGAAGCGGAAGCCGTCCTGGAAGCGGCAATCGAGGCCGGTGCCGAAGACGTGCAATCCGATGAAAACGGTCATACGATCTACACGGCCTTTGAAGACCTCAACGAGGTTGCCAAGGCGCTGGAAGATGCCCTGGGCGAAGCCGAGTCGACCCGGATCATCTGGAAACCGCAGACCCTGACGCCGGTCAACGCGGACAAGGCCCAGACACTGATGAAACTCATCGACATGCTGGAAGACGACGACGACGTCCAGACCGTCTATTCCAACTTCGACGTCGACGAGGAAACCATGGCGGCGCTGGCGTCCTGACCGGACTAGAGGAATTGTGAATTGGAAACCCCGGTTCGGCCGGGGTTTTTTGTTTGTAATGCGGGCCCCCCACCGCTAACCCCTCCCCACAAGGGGGAGGGGGACCGGCTCATCGTTTTCCGGATATCTCTGCCTTGTCGAGGCGTCGCGAAATCGGGGCCTTGACGACGGCACGGCACTAATCCCCTCCCCCTCGTGAGGAGGGTTAGGGTGGGGGAACGGCCTTGCCGCGTGTACAGGAGATGCAGCGATGTTCGATATCTACGACCTCACCCAAAAGGATCCGAAGTCTCTCCAGGAGCGCGCGTTGAAGCTGGCGGAGGAGGCCGGGGAGCTGGCGCAGGCGGTGCTCTCGGTCACGAAGGCGCCGGGCAGCGAATACAAGGCCCATTCGCTTGGCGATGTGCGCGAGGAGGCCGTGGACGCGGCCATCGTGGCGCTGAGCATCCTGGCGCAGGCGTCTTCGAGCCGCGAGGATTTCGATGCCGAGCTTGATCGCCTGATGGTGTTGAAATGCTCCAAATGGCAGGAAAAACTATCGGAATAGAAAATCGAGCGCGGGCATGCTGGTGAGTGCCGCCAGGCCGATCAGCCCGTAGGCGAGCTTGCGGTAATGCGCGGGGCTGGCGACCTTGAAACCGTTCGAGCCGATATAGATTGCAAGGGCATAGACCGGGATTGCGATCAACAAAAGGTGGAAGACCTGGAGCGTGAAAAAGCCGTTGAGGATATAGGCGGCAAAGGTGCCGATGCTGGCGAGCGCAAAAAACACGATCAGGTTGGCCCTGACGATGGCCGGTTCGCTGGCGCTGGAAAGCCAGAACGCGACAACCGGGGGCCCGGAGACCTGTGAAATCCCGCCGAGAACGCCGGCGACCGCGCCGATCCCGAAGGACACCGGCCGGGTGGGTTTTTTGTGGTAGCGCCAACCGGACACGAGCAGCAGCAGCAAGCCGCTGACGATGGCGAAGATGACCCAGCGCAGCAGCAGGACATCGGTATTGGCCAGCAGCCACGCGCCGGAGTGAACGAAAATCACCGCGCCCAGGACCGCGGGAAGCACCGTGGCCCAGTTGCACAGGCGCAGCGCCCGGACGACCAGCGGCAACGCCACGATGCCGTCTATGAACAGAAATGCGGCGGCTGCCGTCGATGGCAGCATCACGCTGGTTGCCACAGGCATGAAGATCATGCCGGCGCCGAAGCCGGCAAATCCGCGCACGCATCCGGCGACGAAGAGCACTGCGGCCAGGAACATCAGCAGGTTCGGCGGATAGGAACTGAAAATCTCGAACATGGAACTCACGGTGTGCGCATCGGGGAAAACGGCGAACGGGGGGAAGAAACAGCGAAATTTTATTGTGCGATGGGCGGAACGGCTCCCGGACAGCGGCTTCCGGGTCGAATTCGACAGGCTTCCTGCTCGTAAGCCGTGCTTTGGCTGGCGTCAACGATCAAGTTTTGTTACCGATTTGTTCCATGACACATGCGATTCGATTGCTGGGCATCGACCCCGGACTGCGGCGCACCGGCTGGGGCATGATCGAGGCGGCGGGCAACCGCCTGTCCTTCATCGCGTCCGGCACGGTCACTTCAGACAACAAGAAGAGCCTCGCCGAACGGCTGGTGCAGTTGCACGACGGCCTGAGCGAGGTCGTGCGCCTGCAGGATCCGATGGAAGCCGCGGTCGAACTCACCTTCGTCAACAAGGACGCCGGGGCGACGCTGAAGCTGGGCCAGGCGCGCGGGGTCGCGCTGCTGGTGCCGTCGCTCGCCGGCCTGCCGGTGGCCGAATACGCACCGAACCTGGTCAAGAAGACCGTGGTCGGCACGGGGCATGCGGAAAAGGACCAGATCCGGGCGATGGTGAAGGTGCTGATGCCGCGTGCCACATTCAATTCCGACGATGCTGCGGACGCGCTGGCGATCGCCATCTGCCACGCGCAGCACCGGGCGAGCACAGCGGCAAGACTGGCGGCGATGGGGGCGGCATGATCGGAAAACTCAAGGGCACGATCGACAGCTACGGCGAGGATCACGTCATTCTGGACGTTCACGGGGTCGGCTATCAGGTTCATTGCCCCTCCCGGATCCTTCAGGGATTGCCGCGGGCAGGCGAGGCGGCGGTCCTGTTCATCGAGACCATTGTCCGCGAGGACATGATCCGGCTCTATGGTTTTTCAGCGGAAGCGGAGCGGGAATGGTTCCGCATGCTGATGACGGTGCAGGGCGTCGGTGCCAAGGTCGCGCTCGGCATCCTGGGCATCCTGAAGGCGGGCGAAGTGGCAAACGCCATCGCGCTCGGCGACAAGGCGTCGATCACCCGGGCCCCGGGTGTGGGCAAGCGGGTGGCGGAGCGAATTCTCGCGGAACTGAAAGACAAGGCGCCGGGCCTTGCGACCGTCGACGAGGGCACGATTTCGGTTTCGCAGACGGTGGCCGACAATGTCGCCGCGCGTCCGGTTGCCGAAGCGGTGTCCGCGCTGACCAATCTGGGCTACGCTCCCGCACAGGCAAGCGCGGCGGTCGCCAGGGCAATGCAGTCCGCGGGCGATGACGCGAAGACGGAAACACTGATCCGCCTCGGCCTTAAGGAACTCGCCGGATGATTGTATTTGCCTACGCAGTCCTTGCGATCGTTTTTGTCGCTCTCGGCATCGGCGGGATCATGTATCTCGATCACCGGTTCTCCCTGTCCGTGGGCGACCGGCCCTTTGCCATGAAGGGCAGGCGGATCGAGACCGACGATCCTTTCGTGCGCCGCCAGTACAGAAAATTCTATGCGATCAGGGTGGCTTACTCCGCCGCCCTGCTGGTGCTCCTGTTCGTGGTCGTAAGCCATGTCGGATGACAGCCGGATCGTGACGCCGGAAATCCGCGGCGATGAGATCGACAGCACCATGCGGCCGCAGGTGCTGGACGATTTTGTCGGCCAGGCCCAGGCCCGCGCCAATCTGAAGGTCTTCATCGGAGCGGCCAAGGCGCGCGGCGAGGCGCTCGATCATGTCCTGTTCGTCGGCCCGCCGGGCCTCGGCAAGACCACGCTTGCCCAGATCATGGCGCGCGAGCTCGGCGTGAACTTCCGGGCCACCTCCGGGCCTGTGATCGCCAAGGCGGGCGACCTCGCCGCATTGCTTACCAACCTGGAAGAGCGGGACGTGCTTTTCATCGACGAGATCCACCGGCTCAGTCCGGCTGTCGAGGAAGTGCTTTATCCGGCCATGGAGGATTTCCAGCTCGATCTGATCATCGGCGAGGGGCCGGCGGCCCGGTCGGTGAAGATCGACCTGGCCAAGTTCACGCTTGTCGCTGCAACCACCCGACTGGGTCTTCTGACCACGCCGCTCAGGGACCGGTTCGGCATTCCGGTCCGGTTGCAGTTCTATACGGTCGCGGAGCTGGAACACATCGTCAAACGGGGCGCGGCCATCCTGGGTATCGGTATCGCGGAGGATGGTGCCCGCGAGATCGCCAGGCGCTCGCGCGGAACACCGCGCATCGCGGGCCGCCTGCTGCGGCGGGTGCGGGACTTCGCGATTGTCGCGGGTATCGAACGCGTCGACCGGGCGCTGGCGGACAAGGCGCTGTTGCAGCTGGAAGTCGACAGCGCCGGCCTGGACAGTCTCGACCGGCGCTATCTCACCCAGATCGCCACCAATTTCGGCGGCGGACCTGTCGGGATCGAGACGATCGCGGCGGCGCTGTCGGAGCCCAGAGACGCGATCGAGGAGATCGTCGAACCTTATCTGATCCAGAACGGTTTTCTGCAGAGGACGCCGCGCGGCCGGGTGCTGGCGCCGATGGCGTTCGAGCATCTCGGCCTGGCGGCTCCGGCAAGGGCTGACTTGCGGCAGATAGGTCTGTTCCAGGATCCTGACTAGAGTTTCCTGCCTTCCATCTGACCCGCTTCGACCCTTTGTCGAAAAGCAGAGGCCGTCCAAGGGGACGGCCTCGTTGCCTCTGTTTCGGGTCGACGGTGAGCCGGGTTAAGGGTCAGGCCGCCTCGCTTGCGGAGTTTTCCTTGATGCCGGACAGGAACGTTCCGACACTCGAGCGCAGTTCCCTGGCTTCCCGGTCAAGGCTTTGGGCGGCAGCATTGACCATGTCGGCGGCCTCGTTGGTGACGCCGGCGGCAGACGATACGCCGCCTATATTGGCAGTCACTTCCTGCGTACCGGCGGCAGCCTGCTGGATGTTGCAGGCAATCTCGTTGGTGGCGACGCCCTGCTGCTCCACCGCAGCCGAAATGCCGCTGGTGATCTCGTTGATCTTGCTTATCGTGCCCGTGATGGCGCCGATGGCTTCGACCGCGTGACTGGTTTCGCCCTGAATGCTCGAAATATGCGAGGAAATCTCCTCCGTTGCCTTGGAGGTCTGTGTCGCCAGTTCCTTTACTTCGGCCGCGACAACCGCGAAGCCCTTGCCGGCCTCACCGGCACGGGCGGCCTCGATGGTGGCATTGAGTGCCAGCAGATTGGTCTGCTCGGCAATCGCCTGGATGAGCGTGACGACTTCACCGATCTTTGCGGCGGCTTCGGACAGGCCCTGGATGCGTTCGTTCGTGGAGGAGGCCTGCTCCGTGGCCTGCGAGGCGATTTCGCTGGAAGCGGATACCTGGCGGCTGATTTCGGCAACCGACGCGGCGAGTTCCTCTGCGGCGGCTGCAACCGTCTCCGTGTTTGCGGAAGCGGTCGAGGCTGCGGACGCGACGGCTTCGCTCTGATCCGTCGTCTGTTGGGCTCCCGAATTCAGATTGGTGGAGGCATGCTGCAGGCTTTCCACCGATCCGGTGATCGTGTTCAGCAGACCTGTGATCTGGATGTCGAATTTCGAGGAAAGATCCTGGATGTTGTCCGAGCGTTGCAGATCCAGTTGCTGGCGTTCGTTCTGTTTGTGCTCCAGCTCCCGGCGTGCGTTTTCGTTGGCAACGAAGGTTTCCATGGTTTCCGCCATTTCGCCGATCTCGTCGCCGCGCCGCATGCCGGTGATTTCGACTGCGGTGTCGCCGTCAGCCAGTGTCTTCATGCTGCGTGTCAGGCCTTTCAGCGGCACAACGATGTTGCGGATCGTCGCGATGGCGATGATGCCGGCGATGATGCCGGCCACGGCCAGGAAGCCGAGCATCGTGCTGGCCTTGGTCCAAAAAGCTTTCGAGACGTCGTCAACATAAACGCCCGCGGCCGTTACCCAGCCCCAGGGTTCGAAGGCTGCCGACCAGGTGGACTTCGGGCTCAGCGCTTCCTCTCCCTTGCGGTTCCACGTGTAGGTCACGACGCCACCGCCGTTGCGGGCAACCTCGATGATCTCGCGCACATGGTACTTGCCGCTCTTGTCCTGCGAATCCCATGCGCTTGTTCCTTCACTGGCCTTGTTGGCGCTGACCATGCGCGTTCCGTCATAGCTCTGAACGAAAGCGTAGTTGTTGCCATCGAACTGGATCGCACGAACGACGTTGCGCGCCCACTCCTGGGCTTCTTCCCTGCTCAACTCTCCGGAAGTTTCCAGCTTGTGGAAATAATTCAGAACCGAGTTGGTGATCTCCACAACCGTCTGGGTTTTTGCGGTGCGTTCCCCGTAGAGGATCGATCGCAGCGAAAAGAGATCATATGTGACGAGCGCAAGTGTGAAGACGGCCAGACTGACGACCGGGATCCAGATCTTGAATCCGATACGGAATTTATCGAGGAGCATGTCGAAGGTCCTAATGGTGATGGCGTTTTCATTATAGTCGTTTGATATTGTTAATTTAATTTGAACTAGTGAATAAATTTGGATGATTGGTTTTTCTACTTTCTCCTCGTTTGTCCGGGGTGCCGAAAAAACAGTTTCCTGATGTAGCTTGTGGGTGAATTTTTCTGAAATTGAATGCAAATGGTCTTCTGTCTTCAGGTTCCTTTTGGTCGGTTTCGAAACGTTGCTGACAGTTTATTTCGCAGATGCACAAAAGCCTCGGGACTTGTTGAGGAAGGGCCGATAAAACTTCGGAATCGGCACCTCACCTTGCTGGACCTGACCGCCTGACCGCCTGACCCAACCGCCGGAGCCGGGCCTGCTCGGGAGAGAGGGGCCGAGCAACGCAGGCTTTCACCGCGCCTGTCTCAAGTCGAAAACGGAGAACTATTTCCGTTACTGTCATTTTCGTCATGGTCAACGCTACTATTAAGCATTTATTCTTTCCTGTCGGCCTATCGTCCCGTTAACCACGCGGGGGGATTCATGCGTAAGAGACTTTCTTCTAAATTGGTGCTGATGTTTCTGGCAGGCGCGCTGACCATGTGCGTTGCCATTGTCACCGTGACATCGACGATTTCGCGGGATGTGGCGAACGGTCAGGCCGATGCCGGTTTGCAGAGCGCGACCAGGGCCAAGCAGAAGGTGCTGGAACTGGCGCTGGATCAGGTCACGACGAGCGCAACGTTCTTCGTCTCGCTGGAAGAGGCCAAGGACAGTCTCATGAAGACCCTGGTCGGGTGGAAGAACCTGAAGGAGGGCCAGAAAGAGACCCTGCGGAAGATCTTCGTGACCGACAATCCGCATCCGGCGCATGAACGGTACCTGCTGGTCGAGCCGGCCGAGTCCAACTACTACGTGAACAATCACAAGGCGGTCCATCCGATCTATCAGGACGTGGTCGGGCAGGGCCTGTTCTCCGATGCCGCGCTGACGAATCCCGACGGTTTCATCACCTATACCTACGGCAAGGGCGCGGAGTTTGCGTTTCATGTCGACGACGCCGACATCAGGGGCCTGCCGATCCAGATCGCACTCGGCAAGCTGTTCGATGCCTCCCGAGACGAGACGCTCGCCGCCGGACAGATCTTTTCTTCCGGTTTCATTGCGGGACAGGACGGCAAGGTGTCCCTGGTTCTGGCGGCTCCGGTCTTTTATCTCGACCGGTTTTTCGGCGCGGTCGCCTTTTCGGCCAACATGGAACGACTGGCGGCTCTGCTGAACGAACCGGCCGGACTGGGCGACAGCGAACAGGTGTTCCTGATGGAGGCCGGCGGCCAGCTCGCCGCTCTTGATGCCAGGGGAGATGCCGGCAGCCTGCATTCGCTCGAGAGCATTTCCGCGGGCGACAGCCAGATCGTGCTTGACGGCGACAACTACCGGTATGCCGAGGCTTCCGGCAGCTTCCAGGAAACGCCCTATGGTGTCGTGCAGGCGCTTCGGCAGACGGAGCTGTCGGCGGCAGCGGACCGTATCACCTTCGGTGCGATCCTTTCCGGCTTTCTCTGCCTGATCCCGATTGTCGGCCTGATCTGGTTCGTCACGCGGCGCATGTTCGCACCGCTGGAACGGCTGGCGGGCGCGGCGCGAAAGATCGCCGACGGCGATCTCGAGGTCGAGGTCGAGGCGACCGGGCGACCGGACGAGATCGGGCGCATGGCGCGCTGCATCGAGGTCTTCAAGGACAATTCCGTCGAGCGCGAGCGCCTGGCGGCCGAGCGCAAGGTGGGGCATATCGCCCGTATGGATCGGGAAAAACTGATCGATTCCCTGATCGCGGCGTTCCGGGCCGAGTCCCAGACCGTGCTCGAACTCGTGGAAACCAACATTGCCCGTGTCGAAGCGGTGTCCTCGTCGCTCAACGACCGGTCCGCTTCCGCTTCCGAACAGGGGCAGGCGGCCGTTTCCACTTCCGAAAACGCGTCCTCGAACGTGCAGGCGGTTGCCTCCGCGACCGAGGAACTGAATGCCTCCATCTCCGAAATCTCCCGGCAGGTCGAGACGACCGCCTCCATCGTGGAAAAGACCACGGAAGCGGCACAAAGCTCGAACTCCAAGATTTCCGGTCTTGAAGACGCCGCAAACAAGATCGGCGACGTGGTCTCGCTGATTTCCGAGATCGCCGAACAGACCAACCTGCTGGCTCTCAACGCGACCATCGAGGCGGCCCGGGCCGGCGATGCGGGCAAGGGCTTCGCTGTTGTTGCCTCCGAAGTGAAATCCCTGGCGGGTCAGACCGCCAAGGCCACCGAGGAAATCTCGACACAGATCGCCGCGATCCAGGCCTCCACCTCGGAAGCGGTGAAGGAGATCGCCCGGGTGTCGGACTCCGTCGAGGAGGTCAATTCCTATACGACGACCATCGCCGGTGCCGTCCAGGAGCAGGGATCGGCGACCAGCGAGATCTCGCGCAACGTGGCGGAGGCAGCCGACGGCACGCGCAGCGTCGCCGCGACGGTGGCTTCCCTCAACGAGGGCGTTGCCGAAAACTCGCAAGCGGTGGGCGACATGCTCACGGCGACGCTGGAGATGAAACAGCAGGCAGAACAGCTGCGCGGCTCGGTCGAGAAATTCCTTTCCGAGGTTGCGGCGGCCTGATTGCGGCGATAGGTAGGACGAGGTGCCGTCCGGTCGGCTGACCGGGCGGCATTTTTTTGAACGGGAACAGGAGTTCATTGTGTCGGATTGGCCGGACCTTGCAGGCCGCCTCGAAGCGGGCGGACATGTTCTTCCCGTCAGGGTCTACTACGAGGACACCGATTTCACGGGCATCGTCTATCACGGCGCCTACGTGCGGTTCTTCGAGCGGGCCCGGTCCGATTTCCTGCGCCTGATCGGTATTCATCACAAGGAAATGGCATCCGGCAGCCATGGGGCCGTGCTGGCGTTCGCCGTGCGCTCGATGACGCTGGATTTTCAAAAGCCGGCCCGCATCGACGATGTTCTGGAGGTGCGCACCAGCCTTGCCGAATGCAAGGGCGCCCGTATCCGGCTCGATCAGCTGATCTACCGGGATGAAGAGCTTCTCGTATCGGCCGCGGTGACGGTCGCCGTGATCACGATGGAAGGGCGTCCGGCCCGCCTGCCGAAGACACTGGCGGAAAAGCTTCTTGAGCATTCGCCCGGCGAATCTGGACGTGATTGAAAGCCCTTGCGGGTTTCTTTCGTGTCCGGGCCATTGACGCGGCCAAAAAATAACTTTCAATACAAAACACTGCGTTAATCTGGCAGTAACCTTAATTGATTCCTTTAGAGCGGGACTTCCTTTGGCCGGAAAAGTCCCAGTTTTGACAAAATCGAACGTCAGAGAGGCGGCTGGTCACATGAACCGGTCGATCGTTCCCGGTTCCTCGCTGCCGTTTTCGGAACCATGAACGCATCACAGCGACAGACGACCCAGGGGTCATTGAATTTATGGAAACACTCGTCCAATCGACATTGGCAACGCCGGACAGCGGCATTTCGTTCTTCTCGCTGTTCTGGCAGGCGCATATCGTCGTCAAGATCGTGATGGTCGGCCTGTTGGGCGCTTCCGTCTGGTGTTGGGCGATCGTCGTCGACAAGCTCATGCTGGTCGGCCGGACCCGGCGGCAGATGAACCGGTTCGAGACCGTGTTCTGGTCGGGCCAGTCTCTGGAAGAGCTCTACAACACGCTTCACAACCGTGTGAACCATTCCATGGCGGCGATCTTCGTGGCCGCGATGCGCGAATGGAAACGCAGCCACGAGGGCGCGCGTCCGGCCATCGGCAGTCTGCAGCAGCGGATCGACCGGGTCATGGACGTCACCATCCAGCGTGAGGCGGAGCGGCTTGAAAACCGGCTGCTGATCCTGGCGACGGTCGGCTCTGCCGCACCCTTCATCGGCCTGTTCGGTACGGTCTGGGGCATCATGACGGCGTTTCAGGCGATCGCGGCGTCAGAAAGCACGAACCTTGCGGTCGTCGCACCGGGCATTGCGGAAGCATTGTTTGCGACCGCTCTCGGCCTGCTGGCCGCGATTCCGGCGGTGATTGCCTACAACAAGTTCAATTCGGACGTGGGCAAGGCGGTCGCGCGGATGGAAGGCTTTGCCGACGAATTCTCCGCCATCCTGTCCCGCCAGATCGATGAGAGGGCCTGACCATGGCCATGCAGGTCGGTTCCGGACAGTCTGGAGGGCGGCGCGGCCGCCGCAGGGCCAGACATGCGCCCATGAGCGAGATCAACGTGACCCCCTTCGTGGATGTCATGCTGGTTCTGCTGATCATCTTCATGGTTGCCGCTCCGCTGTTGACGGTCGGCGTTCCGATCGACTTGCCCGAAACCCGGGCCAAGGCGCTTGAAGGCGACACGGAGCCGATAACGATATCGGTGAACTCGGCCGGAGAATTCTTCATTCAGGACACGCCGATCACCATCGACGAGATCGTGCCGAAGCTGGAGGCGATCGCGGCCAACGGCTACGAGGAGCGCATCTATGTGCGCGGCGATAAGGATGCGGACTACGGGACCATGATGCAACTCATGGCCCGGATAAGCGCGGCCGGGTTCAAACGGCTCGGTCTGGTCACTCTGGAAGAACGGGACTCGTAACGCGTCATGCGCGCTGGTCTCATCGCGTCTCTGGCCGGTCATTCGGCAATTTTGCTCTGGGGCCTGATCGCCTTGCCGGACGCGGAGAGCTTTTCCGTTCCGCAAGTGGAATCCCTGCCGGTGGACCTGGTTCCGGTGGAGGAGTTCACCCGGCTCCGGATCGGCGAGAAGACCGCCGAAGTCAGGGAGGTGGCCGCCGTTCAGCCCAGCGAGACGCCTGCGGAAGATCCACCGCAGCCGGCGGACAAACCGGGCGAAAGCCAGGAGCAGCAGCCGACCCCGCCGACGCCATCGCCGACGCCGGCTCCCGCCCCGGAACCCGAGCCTGAACCGGTTGCGGAGCCGGAACCCGAGCCCGCGCCGGCCCCGGAACCGGCCCCCGCTGCCGAGGCGGTGCCGGCCGCCGAGCCGGAACCGGCGCCCGAGCCCGAGCCCGAGCCCGAGCCGCAGCAGGAGGCCGCCCCGGCACCGCAGCCGATCGTCACCAGCGTCGCGCCGAGGTCGAAGCCGACACCGCCGCGCCGGACGCCCGAGCCGCCCAGTGACGATTTCAACAGCAACCAGATCGCGGCGCTGCTCAACAAGGTGGAACCCGCGCAGCAGACTGGCCAGGCCTCCGAGCAGCCAGCCTCTTTGGGTTCGCGCACAGGCGCGCAGGATGTGCGCATGAGCCAGTCCGAACTCGACGCGCTGCGCGGTCAGGTGGCGCAATGCTGGAGCCCGCCGGTCGGGGCCGTCGGCGCGGATGAACTCAAGGTCCGGGTGCGCTTCAGCCTGTCGCAAAGCGGCGAGGTATCCAGCTCGCCGGAAATCCTCAACTCAAGCGGCAATCCGGCCTTCCGGGCCGCCGCGAGCAGCGCCGTTCGTGCGATCATGCGCTGTCAGCCATATTCTCTGCCAATTGCCAAGTATGACGCGTGGCAGGAAGTCATCATCAATTTCGACCCGAGAGAAATGCTCGGGGGATAGTCCGGCCGGGCCGGATTTCAAATCAATGAGGGAGCTGTACTGCTCATGCGCGAAATTCTGAAAAGACTTTCTGTTCTTGCCGGCCGGAAGGCCCTGGGGCTCGCATTTGTCGCAACAGCCCTGGCCGTGATGGGGCCACTGCCGGCCGCCGCGCTTGTGGAGATCGATATCACCCAGGGCAACATCGAGCCGTTGCCGATCGCGCTGCCATCCTTTTCCGCGGAAGGCGGCGACAACAGGCTTGCCGGCGACATGACCAACGTCATTGCCGCCGATCTGAAACGGTCCGGCCTGTTCCAGCCGCTCGACCCGGCCAGTTTTATCCAGAAGAACATGAGCGTGAACTCCACGCCGCGTTTCGGGGACTGGCGCCAGATCAGCGCCCAGGCCCTGGTGACCGGCACCGTGATCAAGCAGGCGGACGGCCGCCTGAAAGCCGAATTCCGTCTCTGGGACGTGTTCGCGCAGGAGCAGATGCTCGGTCAGCAGTTCTACACCACGCCGGAAAACTGGCGCCGGCTGGCACATATCATCGCGGACGCGATCTATGAGCGGCTGACGGGTGAAAAAGGCTATTTCGATACCCGTATCGTTTATGTCGACGAGACCGGTCCGAAGGACAAGCGCGTCAAGCGTCTGGCCCTCATGGACCAGGACGGCGCCAATGTGCGCTACCTGACGCGCGGCGATGACCTTGTGCTGACACCGCGCTTCTCGCCGACCAGCCAGGAAGTCACCTACATGTCGTATGGCGGCAGCGATCCGAGCGTCTACCTGCTCAACATCGAGACGGGACAGCGTGAAATCGTCGGCAATTTCCCGGGCATGACCTTTGCCCCCAGGTTCTCGCCCGACGGGCAGAGCGTCGTCATGAGCCTGCAGCAGGGCGGCAACGCGAATATCTACAAGATGGACCTGCGCTCGCGCCGCACCACCCGCCTGACCAACACCGCGGCGATCGACACCAGCCCGTCCTATTCGCCGGACAGCGGACGGATCGTGTTCGAATCGGACCGGGGCGGCACCCAGCAGCTCTATGTCATGAGCGCGGGCGGCGGCGAGGCACAGCGCATTTCCTTCGGCCCGGGCCGGTATTCCACGCCGGTCTGGTCGCCGCGCGGCGACCTGATCGCCTTCACCAAGCAGCATCAGGGCCGGTTCATGATCGGTGTCATCCGGCCGGACGGAAAGGGCGAGCGGATCCTGACCGAGGGCTATCACAACGAGGGGCCGGCCTGGTCGCCCAACGGCCGTGTCCTGGTGTTCTTCCGCGACACGCCGGGCGCCAACGGCGGGCCGCAGGTCTGGACCGTGGACCTGACCGGCTACAACGAACAGCGCGTCGAGACACCGGCATTTGCATCGGATCCGTCCTGGTCGCCGCTGATCGACTGAAGAAGAGGTTCGGCCTGCAGGAGCAGGTCGTGTTAAGTTTTCACTAACCACGTTTGAAAAGACGTTTTTTACCGGTTTTGGCTAGAAAGCGTTTACCAAGAACCGGGTGGTCCCGGGCCGAGGTTCTCAAAAAACGAGGTTTTCGGGGTTGGGGCTTAGGAGACTGGAATGATCAAAAGTGTAATCGCCACACAGGGCGCGCGCTGGCTGGCTGTCTGTTTTGCCGTGATGTTCGCGGCGGCATGTGCCCAGACGAAGCCGGACGGACTGTCGAGCAATGTGAAGCCGGGCACGGGGCAGGATTTTGTGGTCAATGTCGGCGACCGCGTGTTCTTCGAGGAAGACCAGTCGGTCGTGAACTCCCAGGCGCAGGCCACGCTGGCGAACCAGGCCAAATGGCTGAGCAAGTATTCGCAGTACACGATTACCGTCGAGGGCCATGCGGACGAACGCGGCACCCGCCAGTACAACATCGCGCTGGGCGCACGCCGTGCGCAGGCCGCGCGTGACTATCTGGTTTCGCAAGGCGTGAACGCGTCGCGGATCAAGACGATTTCCTACGGCAAGGAACGGCCGGTCGCGGTCTGCAACGACAACAGCTGCTGGTCCCAGAACCGCCGCGCTGTGACGGTCCTGAACAACGCCACCAACTGACGGCGCAGTTTTGCGAACGCGAAGGCCGGGCCGACAGCCCGGCCTTTTTCGTTGCGGCCGGTGAAATTGACGGAAAACTCCGCCCGGGAGGCCGCCTTGGTCAAAATTTAGCCGAAGTCGGGGCGCTGTGTGCCCTTGAGTACGAAGCCGGTCATGATAAGACATCATGCGGAAGGAACCGTGGGCCGACCGGACAGCCGCCGATGACGGTTGCGGACCGGCCGCTCTTATATTTCCCAACCGGAGGAGCGAATGCGACATTTCAAGGGACTGACAGGTCTCCTTTTGGCGATGGTGATGATCGCCGCTGCCACACCGTCCGAAGCCCAGTTGTTCGGACGCAAGAACAACGATTCATCAGTGCGGATCGGCCAACTGGAAGAACGCATCCGGGTGCTGACCGGGCAGATCGAGCAATTGTCCTTTCAGATGCGGGAGCTGCAGGACCAGATGCGCCGCATGCAGGAGGACAACGAATACCGCTTCCAGCAGCTCGAAACCGGCACGCCGGGCAAACGATCCGACATCGCGCCCGGTTCGACGGCTCCGGGCCTTGACCGGGATGGCGTGCCGCAGAGCGGCGCGCTGGTTGCCCCGGGAGGAGACCTGGCGACGCTGCCCGCAAGCGGTTCGGGAGATGGTGGCTGGGACCAGACGGGCGGTTATGAGACAGGCCTGCCCACCGACGGGCCGATCGACCTGTCCGCGCTGGCCAACGGCCTGGAAAATCTTCCGGGCACCGGCCGGGACATCGCACCCGATCCGGGCCTGGCGACCGATGACGACCAGATCGCGAATGTCATCGGCGGCGGTGATCCCCAACTGGACTACAATGCGGCCTACTCCCTTGCGGTGAACGGCGATTATGCCGGCGCCGAGCGCGGGTTTCGCGAATTTCTGGAGAGCTACCCGGACAGCGGACTTTCGGCCAATGCGCAATACTGGCTGGGCGAGAGCCTGCTGGCGCAAAAGGACTACCGGGAAGCGGCGGATGCTTTCCTGAAGACCTATACCGACCATCCCGGGAACGACAAGAGTCCGGACAGCCTGCTGAAACTTGGCATGTCGCTGCATGGCCTGGGCGAATCCGAAGCTGCCTGCGCGACGTTTTCCGAGCTCCTGAACAAGTATCCGAATGCCGCTCCCGCAGTCCTGTCACAGGCCCGGGATGAGCGTCGCCGTGCCCAATGCGCCTGACGCACCGGTCGAGCCCGCCTGGCTCCCGGACGATCAAGTCGATGCCCTTTTTTCCCGGCTGATTCCTTTTTCAAATCTTGCGGTTGCCGTTTCCGGCGGCGCGGATTCCCTGTGCCTGATGACCCTGCTGAGCGAATGGAAACGGCGCAGCGGCTGGCGCGGCACGCTGGAGGTTCTCTGCGTCGATCACGGACTGCGTCCGGAAAGTGGCGCGGAGGCTGCCTTCGTGGCGAAATGCGCCGGCGCGCGAAATCTTTCCTGCACCATCCTGCACTGGACCGGTGACAGGCCCGGACGCAACATTCAGGAGCAGGCGCGGCTTGCGCGCTACCGGCTCATGGCGGCGCATATGGGCCGATCCGGTGCGCAGGCGCTGTTGCTGGCGCATCATCTGGACGACCAGGCGGAGACCTTTCTGGACCGGCTCACACGCGGCAGCGGTGTCGTCGGCCTGAGCGCTATGGCGGACGACGAACCGGCAGGTCCGGAAGGCCTGCGGCTGCTGCGGCCGTTCCTGAGTGTGCCCAGGGCCCGGCTCGAGGCCAGTCTTGCCGAGCGCGGTCTGATCTGGTGCACCGATCCTGCCAACACGGACACAAAATACAAGAGAAGCCGCCTGAGGGCGATCATGGCACTTCTTGAGGACGAGGGTCTCACCGTGGAACGCATCGCCCGGACCGCCGGAAATATCCGCCGGGCCGGAGACGCTCTTGACCGGGCTGTCGGTGATGTTTTCAGGCGGCTGGTCACCGATCATCCGGCCGGGCCGCTCAAACTTGAGCGTGCGGCGTTCCGCGGGCTTGCCGAGGAACTCCGGCTGAGGCTGCTGTCGGCGCTGATTGGCCGGGCGACGGGCGCCGCGCCGCGGCTACGATTGCGCAAGCTGGCGGCCCTGGACCGTGTGCTCAAGACGGATGGCGCCTGCCGCCACACCCTTGCGGGGGTGCTTTTTCATGGTGACGCGGAAACGCTGTTCTGCTGGAGAGAGCCGGGGCGCACTCCCCCCGAAACGCTGGCCGGCGTGACCGGTGAGGGGGTCTGGGACAACCGGTTCCGTTACCGTGTGCCCCAGCGGGCGGACGGCGGCCCGCCGCTGCCGGCGCTGTGTCTCGGGCCGCTGCTTGCGGCGCCAGGCAGTGTCCGGCAGGTTGTCCGGCCGGATGGCTGGCCGAAAGCCGCGTTCGATTGCGTGCCTGTCGTCTGGACGGAGACCGGAGATCTCTGCTCGTCCTGCCTGCCGGCGGCAGATGGCATCGGTAATTTTAACGGGTTCGAAGGCGCGCAACTGGAGCGCTTGCCCTTTCAGGAGCGCCTGACGGCCAGTTTTGCGGATGACGGCGACGATGAGGGCGAAAACTGACGTTTTCTCGGCGCCGATCATCTGATAGACCTGCCGGCTTAATAAAATAGTCAGTGCATCTGCGCAACAATGGCGCACCGCCTTGGCAGCGGGCATCGGGCGACCTATGTTCGCTGTAAAGAAATGTGACCGCGTGAGTTAAGTCGCGTCGGGCGGTTAAGGAAACGAAATGAACGCACATTTTCGCAACTTTGCTCTTTGGGTGATCATCGCGCTGCTGCTGATCGCACTGTTTCAGCTGTTCCAGAGCCCTGCTCAGCACAGCGCAACCAATGACATTGCCTATTCGGACTTCATGAAGCAGGTCGATAACGGCGAGGTCAGGTCGGTCACGATCCAGGAGCAGAAGATCACCGGTGCCTACAACAGCGGCGGTGCCTTCCAGACCTATGCTCCGGACGGCGCGCAGTATGTGGACGAACTTCGCAACAACGGCGTGCTGATCAACGCGCGGCCGCCTGCGGAAAGCTCGCCGCTGCTCGGCGCCCTGTTCTCCTGGCTGCCGATGCTGATCATTCTGGGTATCTGGATTTTCGTCATGCGCCAGATGCAGGGCTCCGGTGGCAAGGCCATGGGGTTCGGCAAGTCCAAGGCGAAGCTCCTCACCGAGGCCCATGGCCGGGTGACCTTCGAGGACGTTGCCGGCATCGACGAAGCCAAGGAAGATCTGCAGGAGATCGTAGAGTTCCTGCGCGATCCGCAGAAATTCCAGCGCCTCGGCGGTCGCATTCCACGCGGCGTTCTGCTGGTCGGTCCTCCGGGCACCGGTAAGACGCTGACGGCCCGTGCCGTCGCCGGTGAGGCCAATGTGCCGTTTTTCACCATCTCCGGCTCCGACTTCGTTGAAATGTTCGTCGGTGTGGGCGCTTCCCGTGTCCGCGACATGTTCGAACAGGCGAAGAAAAACTCGCCCTGCATCATCTTCATCGATGAAATCGACGCGGTCGGCCGTCATCGCGGCGCCGGTCTTGGCGGCGGCAATGACGAGCGCGAGCAGACGCTCAACCAGTTGCTCGTGGAGATGGACGGTTTCGAGCCGAATGAAGGCGTCATCATCATCGCGGCGACCAACCGTCCCGACGTGCTCGATCCCGCGCTGCTGCGTCCGGGCCGCTTCGATCGCCAGATCGTTGTGCCCAACCCGGATGTGACCGGCCGCGAGAAAATCCTCAAGGTGCACATGCGCAAGGTGCCGCTGGCACCGGATGTCGATGTGAGAACCCTGGCACGCGGCACTCCGGGCTTTTCCGGCGCGGATCTGATGAACCTGGTCAACGAGGCGGCACTGCTTGCCGCGCGGCGGTCCAAGCGTCTCGTCACCATGGCCGAATTCGAAGATGCCAAGGACAAGGTGATGATGGGTGCGGAACGGCGCACGCTGGTCATGACCGAGGAAGAAAAGAAACTGACGGCCTATCACGAGGCAGGCCACGCCCTGGTCGCTCTGCATCAGGAAGCGTCCGATCCGATCCACAAGGCCACGATCATTCCACGCGGGCGCGCGCTGGGCATGGTCATGCGCCTTCCGGAGAAGGATCAGGTGTCCCTGACCCGGGCCAAGTGCAAGGCCGATCTTGCGGTAGCCATGGGTGGACGCGTCGCCGAGGAAATGATCTTCGGTTACGAGAAGGTCACATCCGGGGCTTCCGGTGACATCCAGATGGCGACGAAACTGGCCCGCGCCATGGCGACCCAGTTCGGCATGTCCGACAAGCTGGGGCCGTTGCTCTATGGCGAGAATCAGGAAGAGGTGTTCCTGGGCCATTCGGTCGCCAAGAACCAGAATGTCGCCGACGAGACCCAGAAGATCGTCGACGCGGAAATCAAGTCCTTCGTAAATCAGGGCTATGAGACCGCGAAGAAAATCCTGGGCGATTTCGAGGACCAGCTCCACACGATCGCCAAGGGTCTCCTGGAATACGAGACCCTCTCCGGGGACGAGATCAAGGGGCTGCTGGATGGCAAGCCGCCGGTGCGCGACACCGACGACGATCAGCCGGTCGGACGTTCCTCTGCGGTTCCGACCGCCGGAGCCAAACGCGGCGGCGACGAAGCCAGCGGCGGCATGGAGCCTCAGCCGCAGTCCTGACCGGACCCGGCAAACCGAACAACTGGATGCCCGGCGTTGCCGGGCATCTTGCATTGCGGGCGGCCGCAGGGGCGCATTTGGTAACAATCACAAATATTTTTTGAATCGTTTTCCGGCCCGATTGAGCTAATAAGGGCGCACGACAACCTCTCAGACAGGCATCATGCATGCGTAAATTTTTCGGCACCGACGGCATTCGCGGACGCGCGAACCGATATCCGATGACCGCCGAGATGGCGCTCAAGATTGGCATGGCCGCGGGGCTGGTGTTCAAGAACGGGGGCCACCGGCACCGGGTCGTGATCGGCAAGGACACCCGCCTGTCCGGCTACATGCTGGAAACGGCGCTGGTTGCCGGCTTCACGTCCGTGGGCATGGATGTATTCCTGCTCGGCCCGATGCCAACGCCGGCGGTTGCCATGCTGACCCGGTCGCTGAGGTCCGATCTCGGCGTGATGATCTCCGCCTCGCACAACCCCTTCGAGGACAACGGCATCAAGTTTTTCGGTCCGGACGGTTTCAAGCTCAGCGACGAGATTGAAAAAACCATCGAGAAGCTGATCGAGACAGACCTGACGTCGCGGCTTCCCGGGGCGAGCGACCTGGGCCGGGCGAAACGCATTGACGGTGCCCAGCAACGCTACATCGAGTTTGCCAAGCGCACGCTGCCGCGGGAGATGAACCTGGAAGGCCTGCGTGTCGTCATCGATTGCGCCAATGGCGCCGCCTACAAGGTGGCCCCCGAAGCGCTCTGGGAGCTTGGAGCCGATGTCATTTCGATGGGGGTGTCCCCAGACGGCTTCAACATCAACAAGGACTGCGGTTCGACCTCGACCGACGCCCTGTCGGCGAAGGTTCATGAAACGCGTGCCGATATCGGCATTGCGCTCGACGGCGACGCCGACCGGGTCATCATCGTCGATGAAAACGGCGCGGTGGTCGACGGCGACCAGCTGATGGCGGTCGTGGCCCAGTCCTGGCAGGCCAACAACCGGCTGTCGGCACCGGGCATCGTCGCGACGGTGATGTCGAACCTCGGGCTGGAGCGCTATCTGCAAAGCCTGGATCTGGGACTGGCCCGGACCAAGGTCGGCGACCGCTACGTGGTCGAGCACATGCGGGCAAACGGCTACAATGTCGGCGGCGAGCAGTCCGGCCATATCGTTCTGTCCGATTTCGCCACCACGGGGGACGGCCTGATCGCAGCCCTGCAGGTGATGGCCTGCGTCAAGGATCAGGACAAGCCCGTGTCGGAAGTCTGCCGCCGTTTCGAACCGGTGCCCCAGATCCTGAAGAATGTGCGTTTCCAGGGCGGTGCGCCGCTTGAGCTGGATCGTGTCAAGTCGGCGATCGTGGACGGCGAAGCGCGCCTGGGCACATCCGGCCGACTGGTCATCAGGGCGTCCGGCACGGAGCCGCTGATCAGGGTGATGGCGGAAGGCGACGACGCCGAGCTTGTGAAGCAGGTCGTCAACGACATTGCCGGGGTGGTGGCCACTGCCGCGGCCTGATCCGGGGCGGTCTTCACCAGATGGTCTGCAAGAGCTCAAACAGCGCAGCAATGGCGGGCGTTTTCCTTCGGCGTTTCAAGGTCACAAAACTCAGGCATGCCGGGACCGAGACCGCGTTGCAGACCGCAAGGCCGAAGGACTGTCTTTGATGCAAAGCGATGGACTCGCGGGCAAGACTCAGGCCGACGCTTGAGCGCACCATCTCCAGCATGGAGGCCTCCTGGTCGACCAGCGCGACCACGTTCTGCTTGCAGCCGTGTTTTTCGAAAATCGCGCCAAGCAGACGGTGGTGAACCGAGACCTCGGGTGTGCCGATCCAGGGCATCTGGGCCAGCTCCGGCCATCCCGCATGTTCAATCCGGTTCTGCCAGCCCACAGGTGCGATGACCTTGTAGTCGAAATCGGCCAGCTTCACGGCGTGGATCTGGTCTTCGCCCTCCTGGCCCAGCTGGTCGATCTCATCCCGGCCGCTGAGATAAAATCCGGCGTCGATCTGACCACGCTTGGTTCTGACAAGCACATTGCCGCTGACACCGTGAACCAGCTCGGCTTCGATGTCCGGATATTCGACCCGCAATTCATTCAGCAATTTCCCCAGACGAATGAATTCGGGATCCACGATGGTGCCGATCCTCAGCCTTCCGCTGATCCGGCCGGCGCGCTGACGGGCACTGCGACGAAACTCGGCCATTGCCTCCAGGACAAGCTCTGCCTTCTGCAAGAGCGCCGCGCCGTCCCGGGTGATCCGAAGCCCGGTCGCCGTGCGCGCGAACAGGTCGATGCCGGTGTCGATGCTGAGACGCTTGATCTGATGGCTTATGGCCGGCTGCGTCAGATTGAGAACCTCGGCCGCACGCGAGACGCTGCCCTCGCGGGCAACCGTTACAAAGGCCAGCAGTATGTTCGTGTTCGGGAAACGATCCATATTAAAAATTCTAATATAGCTCTGTGAGATTCGTCATTAGCTTTGTGCAGCTCTTGTGCCTAAGACTTCGAAAAACGCGTCCTGGGAGGATCGCATCGACCTGGGCCACGCGCGCCGAAAGAGGCAGACCTTCTTTCATGCGGGCCTCCGGTGCTTTTTCAAGCTCTTGCAGACGCGTCCAACCGCAGCAAGGTGAGAGCTTATGGCCATTGGCTCAAAGAGTGACGGGGCGTTCGATTACATCGTGGTGGGCGGCGGCTCGGCCGGGTGCCTGCTCGCCAACAGACTGAGCCAGAACCCGGTAACGCGCGTGCTTCTGCTTGAAGCGGGCAAGTCCGACAGCTATCCATGGATCCATATTCCTGTCGGTTACCTTTACTGCATCGGCAATCCGCGCACCGACTGGATGTATCAGACCGAACCGGACAAGGGCCTGAACGGGCGCACCTTGCGCTATCCGAGAGGAAAGACGCTCGGTGGCTGCTCGTCGATCAACGGCATGATCTACATGCGCGGCCAGGCGCGGGACTATGACAATTGGGCGAGGCTCACCGGCGAGGATGCCTGGTCCTGGGAGAATTCCCTCAGGGATTTCAAGGCCCATGAACACCACTACAAACTGGATGACGGCGCGGATCCGCAAACGGGCGGCAACAGCCGCTTTTCCGACATGCACGGACATGGCGGCGAATGGCGCATTGAGAAACAGCGCCTGCGCTGGGACGTGCTCGACAGCTTTGCCGAGGCCGCGGAACAGATCGGTATCGAGAAAAGCGATGATTTCAACAGCGGTGACAATGCCGGCGTCGGGTATTTCGAGGTCAATCAAAGGTCCGGATGGCGCTGGAATACGTCGAAGGCATTTTTGCGCCCGGCGAAGTCACGTCCCAATCTGACGATCTGGACCGAGGCGCAGGTTGAAAGACTGACCTTCGAGACCGTGTCCGACGGCTATCCGCGCTGCACGGGTGCGCGTGTGAACCTCAAAGGCAATTCGGTGACCGTTTCGGCCAGGAGCGAAGTGGTGCTGTCGGCAGGCGCGGTCAATTCTCCGCAGATCCTCCAGCTTTCGGGGATCGGTCCGGCGGATCTTCTCAAGTCCCATGGCATCGATGTCGTGCTTGATGCCCCCGGCGTCGGCGACAATCTTCAGGACCATCTGCAGATCCGGGCGGTTTACAAGGTGACCGGAACCCGCACGCTCAATACACTGGCGAACTCGCTGACCGGCAAGGCAAAGATCGGGCTGGAATATGTGCTCAGACGCTCCGGGCCCATGAGCATGGCCCCCAGCCAACTGGGGGCATTCGCCCGCTCCGATCCGGACCGGGCCCACGCCAATCTCGAGTACCATGTTCAGCCGCTCAGCCTCGAGGCCTTCGGGGAAGACCTGCACGACTTTCCCGCCATGACGGTGAGTGTGTGCAATCTCAACCCGACCAGCCGCGGATCCGTGCGGATAGGCTCGGCGGATTTCCGGGACGCGCCGAAGATTTCACCTAATTACCTTGCAACGGAAGAAGACCGGAAGATCGCGGCAGACAGCTTGCGGCAGGTGCGCGAAATCATGTCCCAGGACGCCCTGAAGGCTTATCAGCCGGAGGAATTCAAGCCGGGTGTGCAGTTCCGGAGTGACGAGGATCTTGCCAAGCTTGCAGGCGACATCGCCAATACGATTTTCCATCCCGTGGGCACCGTCAAGATGGGCCGGGAGGATGACCCGGACGCAGTTCTCGATCCGCAGTTGCGCCTGAAAGGCGTGGCCGGCCTGCGTGTGGTGGATGCCAGTATCATGCCGGAAATCACCAGCGGAAACACCAATTCACCGACGTTGATGATTGCCGAGAAAGCCGCCGGCTGGATCCTGGCCGACCGGTCGCAGGACGCCTTGAAGACGCAGAGCAACAGGGCATGAGCCCGTTCGTTTTTCTGGAGAAAAAATGACCCGTTCCTTTTCAAACCTACCTCTGACAGGGGTCAAGGTCGTCGATTTCGGGCAGTATATTGCCGGGCCGGCGGTTGCGATGCTGCTGGGCGACCTCGGGGCGACAGTTGTCCATATCGATCCGCCGGCAGGGGCAATGTGGGACAGTCCGGCCAATGCGACGCTGAACCGCAACAAGGTGATCGTCAACCTTGACCTCAAGTCCGATGACGGCCTGGAAAAAGCACTTGCGCTATGCGCCGAAGCGGACATTGTCATCGAGAACTTCCGGCCGGGCAAGCTTGCGAAGCTGGGCATCGATTTTACGGCGATGCGCCAGGATCGTCCGGAACTGATCACCCTGTCGATCCCCGGATTTGCCTCCAATGACGAACAGCGCCGTGAATTGCGGGCCTTCGAAAGCATCGTGTCGGCGACGTCGGGTGTGTTTACCGATATGGGGCTGAACCGGGTTCTCATGGGGCTCAATCCGTCCTTTTCCCCCCTGCCTCTGTCTTCGGCCTATGCCTCCCAGATCGCGGCCTCCTCGGTGGTTCTGGCGCTGCAGTCGCGGCAGGTAACGGGCCTTGGCGATCAGATCGAGGTGCCTCTGGCCGCTGCCGTGATGGAGGGGCTCTGCTACAATTCGATCAAGATCAACGATATGCCCGCGCGCTATCTGACGCAGCGCGAGATCGAGATCGAGCGCCGGCGCATCGAAGGTCTGCCGATGAACGTCAGCTACGAGGATCTGCAGGAACTCCTCGATCCGTTCTTCCGCAGCTACATGTGCAAGGACGGCCGCATGTTCTACGTCGTCTGCCCGAGCCACAAGCATCACGCGCGCCGCTGCCTTGAAGTGCTCAACCTCTACGACGAGTTCGTCGAGGAAGGCCTGACGGAGGAAGACGATACCTACAAGCCTTACGCCGAGTGGAGCAGCGATACCTCGCTTGGTGTCTATCCCATGCCGAAGGAATGGGCCGACAGGATTGCCGCGCGGATGAAAGAGGTCTTCATCACCCGTACATCTCATGAATGGAAGAAGCTGTTCGGCCGTAGCGGCATCCCGGGAGCTCCGCAGCGCTGGCTGCAGGAGTGGATCCATGACGAGTATGCGGAAACCTCCGGCCTGATGATCGACGTTTGGGACCCGGTCTATGGCGACATGACCCAGCCCGGGCCGGTCGTCTGGATGGAAGAAAGCGGCGAGGAGGCCCTGCGGCCCGAACCGCGCCGCTGGATCGAATTCGATGAGGCGCTGAAGATCCTCAAGAAGCTCCGGACAGAGATTCCCGAGCCCTCCGAGGACACTGCCCAGGAAGCCTGGCTATCGGGGGTCAAGGTCCTCGATCTTTGCAATGTGATCGCCGGCCCGCACTCTGCAAGCTATCTGAGCCGCTTCGGTGCGGAAGTGATCAAGCTGGACCCGTCCAAGCCGCTCTACGACAGCTGGAACACCGTGGTCTATGGCATGTCGCAAATGCGCGGCAAACGGTCGATCCTGGCGGACATCAAGGCGGAACACGGCCGCAAGGTGTTCGAGGATATCGTGAAATCCGTGGACGTCATCGTCTGGAACGCGCCGGACACACAGATCAAACGGGTGGGGCTCGATGCGGAGCGTTTGCGCAAGCTGAACCCCAATGCGCTGTTCTGCAAGCTGGATTGCTTCAGTGGCGTTCAGCGTGGCACACGCACGGACTACATCGGCTATGACGATCTGGTCCAGGCGATCACCGGCATCATGCTGCGCTTCGGCGGTGCTATGGATACGCCGGAAGAGCACGCGCATGTCGGCACCATCGATGTGATGTGCGGCTTCGGTGGAGCGCTTGCCGTGGCGACCGCACTTTACCAGAAGCACCGTTTCGGCCGGATCGGGCGCGGGCGCACGTCGCTCGCGGCCAACAGCGGGTTGCTGCAGATCCCGTACTGCTACGATTACCGCGGCCGGGGTCTGTTTGACGAGCCGTCGGGTCCGGAAGCCAATGGCCATGATGACCTGAGCCGTTTCTACAGCACGGCATCGGGTGTCTATGTGCTGCTCAGTGCCTACGAGAGCGACTTGCCCCGGTTCCGCAATGTCGAGGGCATGGAGGACCTGCCGGACGTGCCGGCGGAAGAGCGCGCCGCCTATCTTGCGACCGCGTTCCAGACATTCCCGGCAACCGAGTGGGTCGAGCGGCTTCGTGCTGCCGATATCGGTGTCGCGATCTGCGACAACATCGATGCATTGCGCGCTGAAAATTCACGCATCGCCGATGGAACGTCGGGCGTTGAAAACGGAAGTTTTTCCTTCTCGATCTACCCCGATCATCCCAGCGGGCACGAGATCACACAACTGGACCCGTACGCGGTGCGCACGGTGAGAGGCAAGGTCTGTTCCGTGTCTCCGGCAGAAAAGTTCGGGGCGTCGACCCGCGTCATTCTCAAGGAACTCGGCTACGCGGATCAGGCCATTGAGACCATGCTCAAATCCGGCGATCTCAGTGTTTCCTGGAGCGATGAATATTTGCCAAGTTGATATTTGAGCGGGGCGGATCGCTGGAGGGCGGTCCGCCCCGAGCCCTGCGGGCGTGCATCAGAACATCAGAAAACGCGCGCCTTCCCAACGACACGAGACAGCCGGCAGCTCCCTGCGGGGGGCAACGGATCCTGTTTGTCTCGTGCTTACCAGCCATATGGGAGGAACCATGGCGAAGAAACCCCCTTTGATGCACCTGTCCATCGAAACCGCGGACAGCGGATTTTACTCGGGCTTCAGCAAGAATGTCGCGATTACATCCAAGGTGCTGGTCAGTGCACTGATTGTCTGGGCGATTTCCGTGCCGGAAAATGCGGCTGCCGTTCTCAATGCGCTCAACGGCCTGCTGCTCAAGAATTTTGCCAGCTGGTACATCTATACCGTTGCCTTCTTTCTTGTTCTTTGTTTCATCCTGGCGCTGATACCGAGCACAGGAAAGTTGAAACTCGGGCAAGCCGGGGACAAGCCGGAGTTTTCGAATTTCTCCTGGTTCTCGATGATGTTCGGAGCAGGGATCGGCATCGGCATGCTGACCTTTGCAACGGCGGAGCCGATGTATCACTTCGCCACCAATCCAAATGTGATCCTGGGTGAAGCGGAAGGATTTTCGGCAAACAATGTCACGCCCGCCTATGTCTGGTCTTTCCTGCATTGGGGCTTTTCGGCCTGGGCCTGCTATGCCCTGGTCGGGCTTTCGCTTGCCTACTTCTCGTATCGGCGGAACCTGCCGCTTACCATTCGCTCCGGTCTGACACCCATTTTCGGGGAACGTCTGTCAGGAACCATCGGCCACGTGGTCGATGTTGTTGCAGTCGTCGCGACAATCCTGGGCGTCGCGCAGACCCTCGGGTTTGGCGTGGAGCAATTCGTGTCCGGTCTCAGCCGGATCGGACTTGGTGACTGGATCATCCAGCCTGACGGCAAGCCGACGGCAGCGGGCGTGATCCTTGCGCTGCTTGTCATCATGGGGGCCTCGACGTTGTCCGCCTTGTCAGGCGTCGGAAAAGGCATCAAATGGCTGTCCAACCTGAATATGGGGCTGAGCTTCTTTCTGCTCGCGTTCTTCCTGCTATTCGGGTCGACTTTCTTCGGTATGAACGCACTGCTGAGCGGTCTGATCGACTACGTGATCTCACTGCCTCAACTTCTTGTCACCGTCTGGCGTCCGGATGGAACCGAAACCGGCGACGCACTTGCCGCCTGGCAGGGCGGCTGGTCAGTGTTCTACTGGGCCTGGTGGATTGCCTTCGCACCGTTTGTCGGGGTTTTTCTTGCCCGTATTTCACGCGGCAGATCGTTGCGCGAATACATTGTCGGCTCGATTGTCGTTCCGTCGCTGATGTGTTTCGTCTGGTTCACGGTCGTGGGCGGGACCGCGATTGACCTGACCCTGAACGGATCTGCAGGCGACGCGATTTCGAGTGCTGGGCAGGAAAGCCAGCTCTTCGTAATGCTGGACCTGATCCTGTCAGGCGGTGTTGCCTGGCTGATGGCGATGATCGTTGTCGTGCTGTTGCTGACCTACCTGGTGACAACGGCAGATTCCGCAATCCTCATCGTCAACACGATCAATGCGGCAGGCGCAGAAAATCCAAGCGGACGTCCGCATATCATCTTCTGGGGCTCCGCCCTCAGTCTGGTGGTTGGTGGGCTGTTGATCGTTGGAGGCCTTGGCGCGATCAAGACCGCCATGGTGATCGGAGCCCTGCCTTTCAGCCTGGTGATGGTGTTGATGGCGTTTGCGCTCGTCAAAGCGGTCATTCGCGACGGCATACGAGAGAAAAATGGCGTGCAGAGCGTTCACGTCGCGCCATGAGCTCAAGAGCGGGGGAGGCTGCACGGCCTCTCCCGTTTCAAAGCGTCGATACCTGAATTTCGGGCACGCCGGACTTTTTGCAATTTATCCTTCCTGATCCGGCTTTTGAAAGAGCGCTCCGGATTTGAAATCCGGCGTCATGGTCGTAAATGAACCGAACCGAAACGCCTGCCGGAAACACGTCGGGCCGGGCCTCTTCGACGATGCTGCGCAGTCTCCTGCCAAATTGGTCCGTGACCGGCGCAGCGGTGATCAGAATCTGATTCATTCTGTCCTGACCGGGGCTCTCGGCAGGTGGATCTGTTCCTTCACGGAAACCAAGGTCTTCATCTGTAAGCAAGGTTTGCTGCCATTAAGGTTTTCTTAAGGTAAAAAAACGCGGTTAATTAACAGAGTTAAGGCACAATTAATGAATTCGCCTCAGTATGCTTTCAAGTTTGATGTGTCCGAATAATAGATGAGGCGGACGCTCACTGGAAGAGGACGAGGACATGGACAATTTCATCAAGCGTTTGTCTTTGACCGGGTTTGCTGTTGTGCTTTCCACTGCGGGCTTCGCTGCGGACTTGCCAACTCCGGTTATCGAGCACGTGCCGGAAATTCCGGCAGTCGGCGGGTGGTACCTGCGCGGCGACATCGGTTACAAGTTTTACAATGATCCGAGCGGAAGCTTTAACGACCCCGTGATCGGCGACCTGCGCTTTCAGCGCGAGTCGATGGACAACGCCTGGATGATCGGCGTGGGTGTCGGCTACAAGTTCAACGACTATTTCCGCACGGATGTGACGCTGGACTACGAGACCGCAGCTCAGGCCAAGGGCTATGCAGTCTGCGGCACCTGCGCCGGCGGCTTCTCGACCGAAGCCACAGACATTGACGTCTGGACCATGATGCTGAACGGCTATGTCGATCTGGGCACCTGGCACAAGATCACGCCTTATGTCGGCGCGGGTATCGGCGCGTCCTACGTGACCACCAACAGCACCTACTCGATCAACCCGGGTGGTGGCGGCCGCACCAACTATGACGGCAAGAACAGCGAATGGAATTTCGCCTGGGCCCTGATGGCCGGTGCGTCCTATGCGGTGACCGACAACTGGGCGCTTGATGCGGGCTACCAGTACCGCGATCTCGGCGATGCCGCGACCGTGAAACTGCATGATGCCGGCACCGGTGAGACCCGCGTCAAGTGGGAAGACCTGACCGCTCACGAAATCCGCCTCGGTGTGCGCTACAGCTTCGGCAGCACCGGTGCACCGGCATCGGGTCCGGTCTACTACGAGCCGCAGGGCCCGATCACAAGCAACTTCTGATCCACCGATCAGCAGTCTTCAAGAGGCCGGTCTTCTGACCGGCCTTTTTTGTGTCCGGGCCGGCACCGCCGTGGCCGCCGCCAGAGACGGGCGGCAATTCTTCGGGAGGCGCGCGCGGTTCCCGAAGATGCGGAAGCCGGTCTCGCGCGCAGTCCTCCTTCGTGAATTGAATTGACCCCGGGTCGCTATCGTCTTATCCCCATAGGTGGGCCACCCCTCCCCAACGAGGGGCTCCTATCTGAAAGGGTAGACTGATATGACCAAGCTTACCGTCAAGCCGGACGTGCGTCCGGCCAATCCCAATTTTTCGTCCGGTCCCTGTGCCAAACGTCCCGGCTGGTCGCTCGACCAGCTTGGCGACGCGCCGCTTGGCCGGTCCCACCGCGCCAAGCCGGGCAAGGCGAAACTCGCCGAAGCCATCGCGCTGACCCGCAAGGTGCTGCAGGTGCCCGAAGGTTACCGGATCGGCATCGTTCCGGCCTCCGATACGGGCGCCGTCGAGATGGCGCTCTGGTCGCTGCTCGGTGCACGCGGCGTCGACATGCTGGCGTGGGAAAGCTTCGGCTCCGGTTGGGTCACGGATGTGATCAAGCAGCTCAGGCTGGACAACGCCCGGACCCTGGAGTCGCCTTACGGCCAGCTACCCGACCTGTCCGCCGTCAACTTTTCCAACGATGTTGTCTTCACCTGGAACGGCACTACATCCGGCGTGCGGGTGCCGGATGGCGACTGGATTCCGGCGGACCGGGACGGCCTGACCATCTGCGACGCGACGTCGGCGGCCTTCGCCCAGGACCTTCCCTTCGACAAGCTCGATGTGGTCACTTTTTCCTGGCAGAAAGTGCTCGGCGGGGAGGCGGCCCATGGTGTGCTGATCCTGAGCCCGCGTGCCGTCGAACGGCTGGAAAGCCATACGCCGGCCTGGCCGCTGCCGAAGATCTTCCGCCTGACCAAGGGCGGCAAGCTGATCGAGGGCATCTTCAAGGGCGAGACCATCAACACGCCCTCCATGCTGTGCGTGGAAGACTATCTCGATGCACTGAAATGGGCGGACGGTCTCGGCGGTCTCGAGGCCTTGCGCGGACGGGCCGATGCCAATCTCAAGGTTCTGGCCGACTGGGTTGCTGCAACAGGATGGGTGGACTTTCTTGCCGCCGATCCGGCGACACGATCCAACACGTCCGTCTGTCTCAAGGTGACCGATCCGGAAGTCCAGGCGCTTGCCGCCGACGCTCAGGCCGCCTTTGCCAAGGGCATCGTCAGCGCGCTGGACGGCGAAGGTGTCGCCCATGACATCGGCGCCTACCGCGATGCGCCGTCCGGTCTCAGGATCTGGGCCGGAGCGACCATCGAGACCTCGGACCTCGCCGCGCTGACGGCCTGGCTCGACTGGGCCTACCAGAGCGAAAAAGCGAAACTGGCTCAGGCCGCCTGAGTTTTTCTCCAAACGTGAAGATCTTTCCGGGCGGTGCGCTGCCCGGACGTGTTCCCTGTTCAAGGAGAAGCTCACATGGCTCCCAAGGTTTTGATTTCAGACAAGTTGTCCGACGCTGCCGTTCAGATCTTCAAGGATCGTGGCGTTGAAGTGGATTTCCTGCCCGATGTCGGCAAGGACAAGGAAAAGCTTCTGGAGATCATCGGCCGTTATGACGGTCTTGCGATCCGCTCCGCCACCAAGGTGACCGAAAAGGTCATTGCGGCGGCGGAAAACCTCAAGGTTATCGGCCGGGCGGGCATCGGCGTCGACAACGTCGATATCCAGAAGGCGACGGCCCGTGGCATCATTGTCATGAACACGCCTTTCGGCAATGCGATCACGACGGCGGAACACGCGATCTCCATGATGATGGCGGTGGCCCGGCAGATCCCGGCTGCGGATGCCTCGACCCAGGCCGGCAAGTGGGAAAAGTCCCGCTTCATGGGCCGGGAACTGACCGGCAAGACCCTCGGACTGGTCGGCTGCGGCAATATCGGCTCGATCGTTGCCGCACGGGCGATCGGCCTGAAGATGAAGGTGATCGCCTATGATCCGTTCCTGACGCCGGAACGGGCGGTCGAACTGGGTGTCGAAAAGGTGGAACTGGACGGGCTTCTGGGCCGGTCGGATTTCATCACCCTGCACACGCCGCTGACCGACAAGACGCGGCATATCATCGACGCGGACGCCATCGCGAAAATGCGCAGGGGTGCGTTCCTGATCAATTGTGCGCGCGGCGGGCTGGCCGATGAGGAGGCCGTGCGGGCTGCGCTCGACGCGGGCACGCTGGCCGGCGCTGCTTTCGACGTGTTCGCCGAGGAACCCGCAAAGGACAACGCGCTGTTCGGTGCGCCCAATTTCGTGTGCACGCCGCACCTGGGCGCGTCGACGACGGAAGCCCAGGAGAATGTCGCGCTGCAGGTTGCCGAGCAGATGTGCGACTATCTTCTTCAGGGCGCGGTGCGCAACGCGCTCAACATGCCGTCGATTTCTGCCGAGGAAGCCCCCAAGCTGGCGCCCTTCGTGCGTCTGGCCGAGCAACTCGGATCGTTTGCCGGGCAATTGACCGAAACGGGTATCGAGGGCGTCCGGCTGGAGTATGCCGGCGCGGTTGCGGCAATGAACGTTCAGGCGCTCACCGCCGCCGCCCTGACCGGGCTGCTGACGCCGCTCCTGCAGACGGTCAACATGGTGTCCGCACCGATCCTGGCCAAGGAACGGGGCATCAAGGTCGAGGAGCTTCGGCGCGAGAAGCAGGGCGCCTATGAAACCTATATGCGCCTGAGCGTGATCACCGAGCGTCAGGAACGTTCGGTCGCCGGGACGGTGTTCGGTGACGGCAAACCGCGCATCATTCAGGTGAAGGGTATCAACATGGAAGCCGAACTTGGGCCGCACATGCTCTATATCACCAATGAAGACAAGCCGGGCTTCATCGGTCAGCTCGGCATGGAACTCGGCAACAGCGGCGTCAATATCGCCACTTTCCACCTTGGCCGGCTGGCGGCGGGAGACGATGCCATCTGTCTTGTCGAAGTGGACGGCGAAGTGTCGCGGGACGTCATGAGCCGCCTGGAGGCGGTTTCGCATGTCAAACAGGTCAAGTTGCTGAAGTTCTGACTTTGCCTACCGGAAACCCGGCGGCGCTCTTGCGCCGCCGGTCGCCTCACTGGCCCGGTGTGGCTGCCTTGCGCCGCAGGATCCTGCCGTCCAGGACGATCAGTCCGCACAATAGCACGGCGAAACCACCCAGCTGGAGCGGACCGAGACTTTCCCCCAGAACCAGCCAGCCCAGCAGGAGCGCGCTCGCGGGAACCAGCAGCGTGACGAGAGAGGCGTTGGTCGCCCCGGCCTCCGCGAGCAAACGGAAATAGATCAGATAGGCAATCGCGGTTCCCAGCACGCCGAGCGCGACAACATTGAGCCACGTGGTCAGGCCGGCGTCCGCGGGCATCCAGCCGCCGGCAAAGACCAGCGCGACCGGCAACATGAGGGTGCTGGAGCCCATGAGCTGACCCGTTGCGGCGACCTGGGGCGGCAGCGACCTGAAACGTCTGGCGAAGGTCGCGGCGCAGGCATAAGACACGGCCGCGCCCAGGCAGCACAGCTGCGCCCAGACCGGGTCGGTGGCCAGCCCTGTCAGGCTGCTCCACAACATGATGGCGACGCCGGCAACACCCAGGGCGACCCCGGCGATCCGATGAGCGCGCAATTCTTCCTGCTTGACCAGCAGGCTGGCGACAATGACGGTGAAGATCGGCGTGGTCGCGTTCAGGATCGATGCGAGTCCGGCGCCGATCACCGTCTGTCCGGCAAACAGAAGCGAGAACGGAACGGCGTTGTTCAGGAAACCCATGATCAGGAACGGCACCGCCAGGCGCGGTTCCAGATGGTGCAGCAGCCGTTGATGCCAGAGCACGGCCAGCAGAACGCAACAGGCGATAGCGACCCGCAGGAACACCAGCACCAGCGGCGGTATTTCGGCGACGGCAACCTTGGCGAACAGGAACGCCCCGCCCCATATGGCGCCGAGAACGGCCAGCATGATCCAGTTGCGCAAGGGCATTCCGACAGTCTTTCTGCTTGTGTGTCCCGGACTGGCCTATCACGCGGGCCGGCGGCGGAATACCCGAAAAGCGAGCCATGGCGAAGCAGTCTTCACAATCCGGCTGATGGGTCTTGCGTGACGCAGCGGACCTCACCTTTTGCGCAGCTTTTTCGCCGACCCCAAAAAAGCCAAACTGCCCTGATTGAACGAGGTCTGAAAAAGCGGCCGGAGGGGCGCGAAATTTCCTTTCGGAGACTCGCGCGCTCAGCGAAACCTGTCTATAGTCCGCGCCGTTTGCCCCGGTCGCTAGATCAACGGATAACCAGCCGGACGCTATTGGTCATCCAGACATTGATCGATCCAAAAATGGTAGAGCATCCGGTCCGCTTTCGAGCGAACGCGGGATGCCCTTGCCGGGGACGTATCATATTGACATCCCGAATCCGTTCAGGGGATGCAGAGAAGCTGCTTCAGGAGAGCAAAGTCTAGATGGCGAATGTGGTTGTTGTCGGTTCGCAATGGGGTGACGAAGGCAAGGGCAAGATTGTCGACTGGTTGTCGGAACAGGCCGATGTCATCGTGAGGTTCCAGGGCGGACACAACGCCGGCCACACGCTGGTGATCGACGGGGTCAGCTACAAGCTGTCGCTGTTGCCGTCCGGGGTGGCCCGCGAGGGCAAGCTCTCGGTGATCGGCAATGGTGTGGTGCTGGATCCGCATGCGCTGGCAGAGGAAGTCGAGCGCCTGAGCCAGCAGGGTGTCGTGGTCACTCCCGAGAACCTGCGCGTGGCGGAGAACGTGACGCTCATCCTTTCGCTGCACCGCGAACTCGATGCGCTCCGTGAAAACTCGAACACCGGGACACGGATCGGCACGACAAAGCGGGGCATCGGCCCGGCTTACGAGGACAAGGTCGGGCGCCGCGCAATCCGGCTCATGGATCTGAAGAACCTGACCACGCTGCCCGCCAAGATCGACCGTCTTCTGACCCATCACAATGCCCTGCGCCGCGGGCTTGGCCAGGAAGAGATCTCCGCTCAGGCCATCTACGACGAACTGGCCAGCATCGCCGGCAAGGTTCTGCCCTACATGGACAAGGTCTGGTATCTGCTGGACGACTTGCGCCGTCAGGGCAAGCGCATCCTGTTCGAGGGCGCCCAGGGCGCGCTGCTGGACATCGACCACGGAACCTACCCGTTCGTGACCTCCTCCAATACGGTTGCCGGGCAGGCGGCTGCCGGTTGCGGCCTGGGGCCGGGATCGATCAACTATGTTCTCGGCATCACCAAGGCCTACACGACGCGCGTCGGCGAAGGTCCGTTCCCGACCGAACAGCACAACGAAGTCGGCGAGTTTCTTGGAACCCGCGGTCACGAGTTCGGCACGGTCACCGGGCGCCGCCGGCGCTGCGGCTGGTTCGACGCGGTGCTTGTGCGCCAGACGGTCTGCACTTCCGGCATCAACGGCATCGCGCTGACCAAGCTGGACGTTCTGGACGGTCTCGACGAGATCAAGATCTGCATCGCCTATGAACTCGATGGCGAAAGGATCGATTATCTTCCGGCGTCCCAGGGGGCTCAGGAGCGGGTCAAGCCGATTTACGAAACGCTGTCGGGCTGGAAGGAATCCACCGAAGGGGCCCGGACCTGGGCGGATCTGCCGGCCCAGGCGATCAAATACGTGCGTCATGTGGAAGAGCTGATCGGGGCTCCGGTGGCCCTGTTGTCGACCAGTCCGGAGCGGGATGACACAATTCTTGTGCAGAATCCCTTCCAGGATTGAGATCAGTGGCGTTAAAAGCACACAATTGAGGTCCATGAAAACGCGCCGCGAATCACCCCGGCGTGTTTTCACCGGGCCGGCGGCCCGCTCTCGTGTGCCGTTCGTTCGGATTTATGGTTGAAAAAGAGTGCTGTAAGGATAGCTGGCGGTGTGCATCTGCCGAAGAATTGGCGCCGCACATTAAAAACTTGTTATAAGCCTGAGACGGATCCTCGGGCCGCAAACAGATCCTTGCAGTCGGCCGGTAGGCGGGAAGATGGCTGATTACTATTCGATACTGAAGAAAACGATCGCGTCTTTGCCTGAAAACAATGGTGCCGCGCGCCGCAGCGTCTACAGCCGCGCGCGCAACGCCATTGTCAATCAGCTGAAAGCCTATGAGCCTCCGCTGGCGCCATCCGAAATCACGGCCGAGCAGTTGCGCCTGGAAGAAGCCATCCGGAAGGTCGAGGCCGAAGCCGCGCGCGAGAGCCTTGGCCTGAATACGCCTGCTGCGAAGGCCGCGCCTCCGGTCCCGCCATCGGCCCCGGTTTCGCAACCGGCGGCTACGGCACATGTGTCAGCCCCGGAAAACGGGCCGGCCGCAACCGAAACGCACCAGGCAGCCGCAGCCGCGCCGCTTGACGAGGCTCCGGCGGTGGAGCCCGCGGCGGCCGAAATTCCGTCGCCGCTGCAGGAAACACTGACGGACGCCGGGGCGCTCGGATCTGCCGCCGGTCAGGCGGTACAAGGCGCCAGGGACGTTGCCGACCCGATTGCCGCGGACCCGATCGTCGCCGACCCGGCTTCCGGGCGGCAGGACCCTGCTTTCAACACGCAGACGGCGTCCGATGACGGCCTGTTCGAACCTGCACCAGACACCGACACAGGCCGGGAGCGGCGGCCGGAAGAAGGCGACGGGAACCGGGCCGCGCCGGAGACCGCAACCTTCAGGAACGGTCGGGACAAGCGGTCGAAGCCGAGTGCCTCGGAGGCCTTGCGGGGTGTTGGCGCCACGAACCGGATTGTGCCGATTGCGGCCGCGGGCGTTCTGGCACTGCTGCTTGCCGCCGGGGCGGGATACTTTTTCCTCGGGTCGAATGACCCGACCGCCGATGGCGCCGGCCAGACGCAGACCGCAGAGACGCAAAGCGTGCCGGATGCCCAGCCGGAGCCGGTCGTGGTGGAACCAGCCGAGCCTGAAGCCGCTGCCGACGAGGATACCTCGAAAATCGCAGACCGGCTGCTGAATGACGGTGATGGCGCCGATGTCGTGGCGCCGGATGCCCGCACTGTCACCACAACGACGATCACCCCCCAGACCGAGGCGCCCGATCCCGAGCAGCCGTCCATCGTGACTACTGCCGAGAACGATCGCGTGCCCACGGCACCGGAAGAGGCACCGGTGCCCGTTCCCGAAGACAATCTGGCCGCCATTTCACCGGAAGACAGCGCACCTTCGGATCCGGCCGTTGTTGCTGAAGACAGCGTACAGCGCTCGATCCTCTACGAGGAAGGCGAGGAGACCGGTGGTGCGGGAACTGCGGCACAGGGAGCCGTGGTCTGGAATGTCGAGGAGGAAACCAATCTCGACGGCCAGGCCCAGGCTGTTCTGAGTGCGGCCGTCGAGATTCCGGAACGGGATGTGAAGGTGGAAATCCGCATCAAGCCGAATGACGACAATTCGCTGCCGGCAAGCCACCTCGTCGAGATAAAATACGAATTCCCGGAGAGCTTTGCCGCCGGCGATGTCGTCAATGTGCCCGGTCTGGTGATGAAACCGACCGAGGAGGCACGCGGCGATGCCCTCATCGGGGCATCCGTCAAGGTGTCGCCCGGGTTCTTCTGGATCGCGCTGTCGAGCCTTCCGAACGAACAGCAGCGCAATCTGGCCTTGCTGCGCGAACGCGGCTGGATCGACATTCCGATGCTCTATGAAAACGGCAAGAGGGGCATCCTGACCCTGGAAAAGGGCACGCCCGGATCGGAAGCGGTCGAACAGGCGATCTCCGCCTGGCAGGCCGGCTGACGGCCACCGCTTGTCGGCAACTGATGAGGTTGCCTCAGCCCTGGCGGCATGTCGCCGATGTCTTTTGCCTGCAAGTCGTTCTGCTTAAAAAGCGGTGCGCAGTGTCTTGCCTTTTTCCGTCCTAGAGGGCATGGTCCGTCCTGGTCCGAGGGGTGTTCCGGTTTCCGGAACTGAGATGGCGAACAGCCGAACCCTTAGAACCTGATCCGGGTCATGCCGGCGAAGGGACGGAAACCTTAGCCTTTCCCGGATCTCCAATGTCATTTTCGGCATGTCCGAAGACGGGAGATCCTATGTGTATTTGTCTGCCAACGCGGCAGGTATCATCGTCGTTCATGCCGGTCCCGGCCAGCCCGACCCCGTTGGGGCGACAGAGCGGGGATTGCCCCGCATGATATCCTTCCTGACATCGCTGATCAGGTCGCTGCTGGGCATCGCTCTCGCGGTGGGCGTCTGGGCGGCGATCGTGGTGGTGTTCGACACCCAGCACTATATTCTGCCGGGGCCGGTCCGGGTGTTCGAGGCCTTCGCCGGAAATGCCGGCTTCCTGCTGAGCCATGCGGGCATCACGGCCTATGAGACGGTGCTCGGCTTTGTGCTCGGTGCCGCGGCCGGTGCCGCGCTTTCCGTTCTACTGTGGCTGTTTCCGGCCGCTGCAAGGCTGGCGATGCCCCCCATTCTCGTCACTCAGGCTTTGCCTGTCTTTGCCATTGCGCCGATCCTGGTGCTGTGGCTCGGATTCGGTCTTGCCTCCAAGATCGTCGTGGTCATTCTGGTGATCTTCTTCACCGTGACATCGACCTTTTTTGACGGGCTGCAACGGCTTGACCAGGGCCTGTGTGACCTGGCCAGGCTCTACCGGCTGTCGCGGCTGCGCGAATTGTGGCTGTTCCGCCTGCCGGCCGGTCTGCCGGCCTTCGCGTCCGGACTGCGGGTGGCCGCGGTGTTCGCACCCATGGGCGCCATCATCGGCGAGTGGGCCGGTGCCAAGGGCGGCCTCGCTTTCATCATGCTTCAAAGCAGCAACCGAATGCAGGCGGATCTGATGTTCGCCGCCCTGATCCTGCTGGCGGCGATGGTGCTGATCATGCGTTTCGCCGTAAATCGACTCACCCAGTTTTTAGTGCCCTGGCAGCCTGTGAGCTGAAGTTCAGGCTGCCACAACGGAGAATCCGAATGAGAAAACAACTTCTGTTCATTGCCCTGACCGCGGGCCTGCTCGCATCCGCACCGGCACAGGCCGGCGAAAAGCTGACCCTGCTGCTGGACTGGTTCATCAATCCGGATCATGCGCCGCTGATCACGGCGCAGACGAAAGGCTTCTTCGAAGCCGAGGGCCTTGAAGTTGAAATCATCGAGCCGGCCGATCCGGCCATGCCGCCCAAGCTTGTGGCGGCAGGACGCGGCGATATCGCCGTTTCCTATCAGCCGACGCTTCATGCCCAGATCGAGGAAGAGCTGCCGCTGACACGGATCGGGACCCTGGTGGAGACGCCCCTCAATTCGCTGATCGTGCTGAAGGACGGCCCGATCAGGACCCTGGCGGATCTCAAGGGAAAGACCGTCGGGTTTTCCGTGTCCGGGTTCGAGGACGCCATGCTGGGCCAGATGCTGCGCTCGGTGGATCTGTCGATCGACGACGTAGAGCTGGTCAATGTCAATTTCGCGCTGTCCGGGTCGCTGCTGTCCGGCCAGGTCGATGCCGTGATCGGCGCCTACCGCAATTTCGAGCTGACCCAGATCGAAATCGAGGGCAAGGAAGGCACCGCCTTCTACCCGGAGGAAAACGGCGTTCCGGTCTTTGACGAGCTGATCTATGTGGTCAACAACGAAAAGACCGAGGACCCGCGCTTCGTCAGCTTTCTCGCCGCGGTGGAAGCGGCGACGATCTATCTGACCAACCACCCCGACGAGGCCTGGGAGGCGTTCATCGAGGCCTATCCACATCTCGATGACGAACTCAACAAGCGCGCCTGGAGCGATACGCTGCCGCGTTTCGCCAAACGTCCGGCCGCTCTGGATGCAGGCCGCTACCAGCGCTTCGCGGAATTCATGGCCGAAGCCGGCCTGATCGGCAAGGTGGTTCCGGTGGAGACCTACGCGGTCGAAATCCGCTGACACTGGTCCGCTGAAACAAGGTCTGAACCAAAAAAAAACGCCGGGGCAGCAGCTCCGGCGTTTTTGTCGGTGGGGTTCCAGCGGGTATCAGGCAGCCGGTTGCTGATCGGCCGAGCGGGCGCTGTTGCGCACCGCCTTCTGAACCTTTTCAAAGGCACGAACCTCGATCTGGCGGACGCGCTCCCGACTGACGCCGAATTCTCCGGAGAGATCCTCCAGCGTCATCGGATCCTCGGACAGGCGTCTTGCCTGGAAGATGCGCCGTTCGCGGTCGTTGAGGACGTCCATCGCCTCGCTCAGCATCTTGCGCCGCATGTCCAGCTCTTCCTGGTTGGCGAGCAGGGTCTCCTGACTTTCGCTCTCGTCAACGAGCCAGTCCTGCCATTCGCCGGCATCGGCTTCCGCGCGCACCGGCGCGTTCAGGCTGGCATCGCCGCCGAGGCGGCGGTTCATGGAGATCACTTCCTCCTCGCTGACACCCAGACGCGTGGCGATTTCCGAAACATGTTCCGGCTTCAGATCACCCTCGTCCAGAGCCTGGATCTTGCCTTTCAGGCGGCGCAGGTTGAAGAACAGGCGCTTCTGGTTGGCCGTGGTGCCCATTTTGACCAGGGACCACGAGCGCAGGATGTATTCCTGGATCGCGGCCTTGATCCACCACATGGCGTAAGTCGCGAGCCGGAATCCCTTGTCCGGCTCAAAGCGCTTGACCGCCTGCATCAGGCCGACATTGCCCTCCGAAACGACCTCACCGATCGGCAGGCCGTAGCCGCGGTAGCCCATAGCGATCTTGGCGACGAGACGCAGGTGGGAATTCACCAGGCGTTCGGCTGCCGCCGGGTCCTCATGCTCCTTGTAGCGCTTGGCGAGCATGTACTCTTCCTGCGGCTGCAGCATGGGAAACTTGCGAATCTCGTCCAGATAGCGGCTGAGGCCGCCTTCTCCGGCTGTGAGCATCGGTACGTTCTGGGCCATGGCATGCACCCCCTTTTGTCAGGTTTGCGTCCCTTGTCCTCCTGCTGCCCCGCAGATTTACGCAAGCAAGCCATGTCGGAGGAAAGATGGACGCACATAAGTGTCCGTTCAGGCACACATGAATTGTAGATATAGGTTTGAATTTGGCCGATTGCATGGTCGCAAGCCGGAAATGCATCCTAAAATTTTTGTAATCCGGATAATAGTTTTGCGAAGTCAGCGGGATACGGGCTCTCGAAACGCAAGGTTTCGCCGGTGGAAGGGTGTTCGAAGGCCAGCAGGCCGGCGTGGAGGGCCTGCCTTCCGAAGTCACGGATGAGGCTTTTCAACGGGTCTTCCAGGCGGTTGATCTTGGTCTTGAAACCGGAGCCGTAATCATCATCGCCGATCAGCGGATGACCGATATGGGTCATGTGCACGCGAATCTGGTGGGTGCGGCCCGTTTCCAGCCGGCATTCGATCAGCGAGGCAAGGTCGGGTTCGCCGGTGTGGCGAAAGCGTTCCTTGACCTGCCAGTGGGTGATGGCGGTCCGGCCGCTGGTCTTGACCACCGCCATCTTCTGGCGGTTGTTGTGGGAGCGGGCCAGATTGGCATCGATGGTGCCTTTCAGGCCGGAGGGAGCGCCCCAGACGAGCGCGGAATAGGCGCGTTCAAGCGGGCCGGTCCTGCCGTGGTCGGCAAACTGCGCGGACAGGCCCTGGTGGGTCCGATCCGTCTTGGCGATCACAAGCAGGCCGGAGGTGTCCTTGTCGATCCGGTGGACAATGCCGGGGCGCTTGATCCCGCCGATGCCCGACAGGGTGTCGCCGCAATGGTGGATCAGGGCGTTGACCAGCGTCCCGGTCCAGTTGCCGGCCCCGGGATGGACAACGAGGCCGACCGGCTTGTCGATCACGATGAGGTGGTCATCCTCGAAAACCACGTTCAGGGGAATGTCCTCGCCCCTGGGTTCCGGATCTTCCGGCTCGGGCAAAGTGAGATTGAGTTCATCACCTTCATTGACCCGGTATTTCGGCTCCACTACTTTCGCGCCGCCGACGGTGACGTCTCCCGATTTGATCAGAGACTGAACCCTGTTACGGCTAAGGGCTTCAAGATGAGCCGCCAGAACCGCATCCAGCCGCTTTCCGGCATCGGCTGCATCAACCGTTAAACTGAAATCCTGGTCCTGTCCGGCCGGATCTTGGAGGGAATTGTCTGTCATGTCACAACCTGATTTTCGGGATGAAGGACCGGGTGAGGCGCCGCTTGATCCGGATGCCCAACGCATCCAGGCGAAACTGAAGCGCTTGCTGCTCGGCTCGTCCCTCGTCATGATTGCCGGCTTCATCGCTGTCTTTGCAGCAATTGTCTACAAGATCAATACCAACTCGGCCGATCCGTCCGACACACCCTTCGCGGCAACCATTTCCGTCGGCGCAGATGCGCAGATCGTTCAGACCAGCCTTGAAGACGGAATGCTGCTGGTTCTGGTTCGCGAGGGCAGCAAGACGGCGCTGCTGCGCTTCGATCCGGTGACCGGCCGGCAACTGGGCCGGACCGACTTCGTTGCGCGCCAGCCGTGAGCTGTTCTGCGGCGTTGTTTTCCGGCGGCGGACCCGCCTGTGCGAAACCCGGACGATCGTCGGAAAAATGAAAAATAACGCTTGCGTCTTCGCTCATGCAGCCTTAATACGCTCGGACCTTGGCTAGAGGCTCTTGCCTCCATGCACCGCGCGCCCATCGTCTAGCGGTCTAGGACGCCGCCCTTTCACGGCGGAAACACGGGTTCGAGTCCCGTTGGGCGTACCAGTTCTCCCTGAGAACTGCACAAACCTTCCACACAATTTGAACAGACTTGCCACACCCTGCCCCCAGGGGTGCGCGCTGGGGTGACCGCCGTCACCGCCAGCCGGATCCGTGTCGTTTCAACGCCCGATACTGCAGCATCCGTATGCCGGCGCCCCCGCAGTATACAGGCCGAGCAGCAGGGCTTCGAAATCATATGTCAGGTCTGACATATCGTCGGAGCATGCTTCGGTGTAACGGACGACGACCGTCAGGGAATATGCGCCGTCTGCGCTGTCCAGATAGTGTGCCCAAAGGTCTGTCCGTCCGATGCCGGGCGCAAGGCGCAAGTAGTCAAGTTCGATCGGGCTTTCCAGGTCCTGCGAAATGAACGTGCTGTCGTCGTCATCGATTGCGACGTTCCAGAACGGCTCCGTACCTGAGCATTGCAACGCTTCGGGGCGCTCCAACAACATGTTGGTGGGCGTCAGGTAACGTGCGTTTACCCATCCCACGGTGCCGTCATACCTGATTTCACGCCACTGCGTGTCGCCGATGTACACCGAGAGTCCCGTTACCATGACATCGGAGGCGTCGTGCGGAATTGTTCCAACAATATCAGAACTGCCGACATCCAGTGTCAGATCGATATCCGCCCGGATATTCAGGACATCGTCCGCATTTACGCCTGATACGGAATGGGGTTGCGACCAGGCGGGCACGGCGATCAGAGTTGTCAGCAAGATGGCCGCCCGCGAGAGCTTTCTGAAAACCTTCTCCTGAAAAAAAATCCGGCATTGCCGATGACGTTCGAGGTGCATGTCCTGACCCTCCGATCCCGGTGTCCTGAGCGAAGCAGCAGGGAGCTTGCAGCCCCCCATAGCAGTTGGCGCTGATCATACACCGGCAGCGCCGGCGTCCTGCCTGCCGGTCTGGATCAGCTCCACCTCCGCCTCGGCGGCGATGCGTTCAAAATCCGGATTGGGGCAATAATCGGTGACGAAAGTGTCGATCTGCGACAGATGCGCGACCCGCACCGGGGCCGTGCGCTCGAACTTGGTGCTGTCGGCGGCCAGGATGACATGACGGGCATTGTCCATGATCGTCTTGGTGACCTTGACTTCGCGGTAGTCGTAGTCGAGCAGGGAGCCGTCCGGATCGATCGCGGATGCGCCGATAACGGCAAAGTCGACCTTGAACTGACGCATGAAATCCACGGCGGCTTCACCGACGATGCCACCGTCCGAGTGACGCAGCACGCCCCCGGCAATGACGACCTCGATCTGCGAATAGCCGCGCATCAGACTGGCGACGTTGATGTTGTTGGTAATCACCATCAGCCCGCGGTGCTGCAGCAGGGCCTGGGCGACGGCCTCGGTGGTGGTGCCGATGTTGATGAAGATCGAGGCGTTGTCGGGAATGAGACCGGCGACCTGTTCGCCGATATCCGCTTTTTCCCTGCTGGAGATGATCCTGCGCGCCTCGTAGCCGACATTCTCGATGCCCGAAGACAAGAGCGCGCCGCCATGGGTCCTGGCGAGCAGGCGCCGCTCGCACAACTCGTTCAGATCCTTGCGGATGGTCTGGGGGCTGACATCAAAGCGCCTGGCGAGATCGTCGACGCTGACCCGGCCCAGCTGGCGAGCCAGCTCCAGGATGGAATTGTGGCGTTCAATCAACATTCAGCATTGTCTTGTCGGAACCCGTCCGATCAGGCGGAAATGCCGGTCGGGATCAGGCGACATCCTTCTTTTTCGGCTTGGCCGTCTTGGACTTCGGCGCGGTGCCCGTACCGCGCTTGGGAGCGGACTTCTGTCGCGAGGCAGGGGGCGTCACGGTGCCATCAGGCTCATCGCCGGATTTTGCCCGGCTGGACGCAACGATGCGGCTGACAAGCGCTTCGGCTGCCGAGGCGATGTCCGCGGTCCTGGCGGAAGATGCGGCGGGGCCGCCGGCGCTATTGCCTGTTTCTCCCGGCGCCCGCGCTGTCCCGGAGCGGCTGCCGCTGCCGTTGGCGCGCGTGCCGGTGGCAGATGCAGGGGGCGGGGGGCCGGCCTCGGGTGCGGCGTTCGCATCGTCCCGGGATGTCCGCCGCGCGGGGGAGGCGGCCGCCGGCTTGATCGCAATGGAGCCGTCCTGCGCCAATTGCCTGGCGAGGGCGCGGAAGTCCTTGCGCAGTTCCGTCAGTTCGGGGGCGGAGGCCAGATCGCTGCGGAGTGTCTGCATCTGTCCAGTCAGGCGCCGCAGCTTGCGCTCCCGGTCCTGGAGTTCGGCGCGCTGCGCCGCGATTTCGCCGGTCATTTTTTCAAGCTGCTTTTGCAGCCTCTCGTCGGAGCCGGTGTCTGCGACATTGGACGCTTCCAGCATCAGGGACAAGCGGGTCACTTCCGCCTGGGCGGACACATATTGGGCTTCGGTATCGACAAGCTGCGCCTCCAGCTCGGCATGGCGGGTCTTTGCCGCTTCATTGAGCGCGCTCTCGATTTCGCCGGCAACCGTAGGTTCGTATTTCGCAAGCTTTGCCTTGAGTGTGGCGACTTCGGCCTCCAGGCCGGTGATGGCCGCAAGCTCCATCGTCGCCGTGGCAGGCAGCCAGCCACTGGCGTCTTCCTGATTGGGGTCTTCCTGGCTGGCGCCGGTCGCCTCTTCGTCCGCAGCGGGACCTTCGGATGTCCTTGCCCAGCTTTCGCTCAGGGCCTTTTCGGTGTCCGAGAGTTTCTGTTTCAGCGTCTTGACTTCCGCCGACAGCATGTCGACTGCATGGCGGTCGCTGTCCTGTTCGGCCAGCTTGCCTTCAAGTTCGGCAATGCTTTCCTGATGGGACTTCCTGAGAGCTTCGATCTCGGTCAGCGTCCGCGTTGTCTCCTGATGGAACTTCGCCGCTTTCTCGCGTTCCTTGTCCAGCCGTATCTCCACGCGCCGGAGTTCAACCGCATACCGCGCGCGTTCCTGGTCCTGCGAGGCTCTGACTTCCGCATAGCTGGCCGGGTTGACGGCGCGCAGGGCTTCCTCGGTGAGGCGGGCAGCCCGGCGATAGAATGCGGGCAGGATCGCCAGGCCGATCAGGCCGGCTGTGCAAAACCCCAGTGCCACATACATCGCTGCTTCAATCAAATCCGGCTCCCGGTCAACTCTCAAAGCCAACATGACATCAATAGACGAGACCTGGACCGGCGCCAAGTCTCGTCATTTGTCACGATTGCAACTTCCCGTGTCCGCCCGGTTGAACCCGTGACCTAGAAAGGGTTCCAGGTCGGTTTCTGGGTGAACTTCAGATATCCCAGATTCAGGCCCAGGCGTGCGCCGAGGCCGGCGCGGACCGGAACCAGGACCACATCGTCCTTCACCAGCACGGTCATGCCGACGCCGCCCACCAGATAAGCCGATCCGTTGACACCGCCGAAGCGCTGATAGACCGAATTCACTGTCGGCAGATTGTAAACGAGCATCATCACCCGGGCGCCGTCCGCGCCGAAATCCCATCCGACGGAGGGGCCTTGCCAGTAGATCTTGTGATTGCCGGCATTGCGGGTGTAGAGGTGGCCTTCGCCGTAGCGTGCCCCGGCAACAAAGGCGCCGGAGCCTTCCTCGCCGAGAATGTAGCCGTTCGGCTCGCCATAGCGGGAAAAGGCCTTTTCGACCACCGACGCGAGACCTCCGGAAACGGACCCGAAAAACTGGTGGCCGGTCTTGACGATTTCATCTTCGCCGTAGGTCGATCCGGGCGGGATCGGCTCGTTGCCGTTTGCCTGGGCGAAGGACGGGTGCGGGAAGGCAATCAAACAATAGATGAAAAACGCGGCGGATATCTGCGACGCAACGCGCCAGGATCTTTTTGCCATTCAAGAAACTCCCGATAATCAGGTCCGGAATTGCGGGCTGTTGCGGTACGGTCAGACCGCAATGCTAAACTGACGCGATATCATGCTGATTCGCATGCCCTCGTGCACCTTACTTAAGCCGACTCGATGAAAAGCTGGCCTGAAAAAAAGACAAGGATGTGTCTTTCCGCAGTTTTGCTGCTGCTCACGTGTGTTTGGGCGGGAAAAGTCAGCGCGCGGCAAAAGGCGTTCGTTCCGGATCCGATCACGGGGTACGCCATCGGCGGACACGATCCGGTTAGCTTTTTTGTTGACGGCTATCCCCGCAAGGGACAGCGGAAGCATCAATACAAATGGGGCGGCGCGGAATGGATCTTCGTCAACGAAGGCAACAAGGCCGCCTTCGAACGCGATCCGGAAGCCTATGCCCCGCTTTTCGCGGGCTGCGGTGGCTATGCCTTGTCGGAAGGGTTCGCCACTGCCGGAAATCCCTTCATCTACGCGGTCGTTGACGGCCGGCTCGTGTTTTTTCATTCGGTCGTGAACCGTTTCCTTTTTGTCGTCAACAAGAGCCATCTCCTGAAGGCTGCCAGCGAAAACGCCGGAAACGTCGGCTGTGTTCCCCTGAACTAGGTCAGGTTGCTTGGTCCACCGGAGCAACGGCGCAAGGCAGCCGCTGTCTTCCGCAAGCCGCCGTGAGCCTTGCCGCAGGCGCGGCAGCGCCAACTTTCATCTGGATGACACGCTTTGCCGCGCCTGCTCGTCTTGGCAGGGGCTTTGAGGATGTGTAACTTTTGCGCACACTATTGCGAATCAATTCCCGTGATCTTCAAAAGAGCCCAAAAACACCATGTCCGCACTCAAAGAGCTGTCCTCTCTTGACCTTGCCGCCCTGGTGGCCAGTCGTGTCTGTCACGATATCATCTCCCCGGTCGGTGCAATCACCAACGGGCTTGAGGTGCTCGACGAGGAAGGCTCGGAGGACATGCGCGAATTCGCGATGGACCTGATCCGCAAGAGCGCGCGTCAGGCATCCGCGAAGCTTCAGTTCGCCAGGCTGGCCTTCGGCGCGGCGGGGTCCGCCGGCGCCGAGATCGATCTGGGCGACGCTCAAGTCGTCGCCACGGGCTTTATGGAAAATGAAAAATCTGATCTGAACTGGCAACTTGCCCGGCACCTGATGCCGAAGAACTATGTAAAACTTCTACTTAATCTTATCTTAATCGCCAATCAGTGCGTTCCGCGTGGCGGAGAGATCAAGGTTGAAATGACAGGTGAACCACAATCGCCGTCATTCACGCTTCACGCAAGCGGCCTGAACCCGCGAATCCCTCTGGGAATGAGGGAAACTCTGGGCGGTGAGGAGCCCGAACGGGTGGATGCGCATTCCGTTCAGCCGATTTACACACTGCTGCTTGCTCGTGAAAGTGGTATGGTCTTAACAATAGATAAACTCGAAGAATTGGTAAAAATAACGGCCCTGCCAACAGAATAAAATTGGCCGACAAAAGATACCGTTGGCTTCAGCGTATCTTAACTGTTTGACGCCAACCTAGCTCTCATGGACTTCTCGGTCCAGACATCCTTTGCGGGATGCGGAACCAGTAACAAGTCGGGTGAGAGCGGGCCATGGACGACCTCCTCAGGGAATTTATTACCGAGACCAATGAAAGTCTCGACGTTGTTGATGTTGAGCTCGTGAAGTTCGAGCAGGAACCGAACAACGCCACCATACTAGATAACGTTTTCCGTCTGGTGCATACGATCAAGGGCACCTGTGGCTTCCTCGGCCTTCCCCGGCTGGAAGGAATTGCCCACGCTGCGGAAACCCTCATGGGCAAGTTCCGTGACGGCGCGCCCGTTACGCAGGAAGCCGTGTCGCTCATTCTGACGTCAATCGATCAGATCAAGGCCATTCTCGGTGAACTTGAAGCCGGTGAAGGTGACGAACCCGCGGGTGACGACAGCGTTCTGATCAGCGAGCTCGAAGACATGTCGGCAAAGGCCGACAAGGCGATGGCCGGTGGTACAGCCGAACCCGACGCCGCGGCCGAGGAGGAAACTCCCGCCGAAGAGAGCGACGAAGTCGACCAGTCGATTGAACGACCCCTGCGTCCGGGCGAAGTTTCGCTCGACGAACTGGAGCGCGCATTCCGCGAGACGGAAAGCGAAGTCGAAGGTGCGGAAGCGGAAGCCCCGGAGCCCGAAGAAGCGGTTGCTGAAGTCGAAGCACCTGCTCCGGTTCCCGAGGCTCCGAAGGTTGAAGCCAAGGCCCCCGAGAAGAAAAAAGCGAGCGGCGACGGCGAGAAGAAATCCCAGAGTGGCGGAAGCATCCGCGTCGCGGTCGATACACTCGAACACCTGATGACGATGGTGTCCGAGCTTGTGCTCACCCGCAACCAGCTTCTTGAAATCGTGCGCCGTCACGAAGACAGTGAATTCAAGGTTCCGCTGCAGCGGCTGTCCAATGTGACCGCCGAATTGCAGGAAGGCGTCATGGCGACGCGCATGCAGCCGATCGGCAATGCCTGGCAGAAGCTGCCGCGTATTGTCCGTGACCTGAGCCAGGAACTCGAAAAGCCGATCGAACTGGAAATGATCGGCGCCGAGACCGAACTGGATCGTCAGGTCCTTGAGATGATCAAGGATCCGCTGACCCACATGGTCCGGAATTCTGCCGACCACGGCCTGGAGCGTCCTGAAGATCGCCGGGCGGCCGGCAAGGCCGACAAGGGTACGATCACCCTTGCCGCGTATCACGAAGGCGGCCATATCATCATCGAGGTCCGCGACGACGGTGCGGGCATCAATGTCGACAGGGTGAAGGCCAAGGTTGTCGAGCGCGGCCTGGCCACCGAGGCCGAAGTCGACAAGATGACGGACGCCCAGATCCACAAGTTCATCTTCGCTGCCGGTTTCTCGACCGCGGCGCAGGTGACCAGTGTGTCCGGCCGTGGTGTCGGCATGGACGTGGTCCGCAACAACATCGAGTTGATCGGCGGCACCGTCGACCTGCGCTCCACGCAGGGCAAGGGTTCCAGCTTCATCATCAAGATCCCGCTGACCCTGGCCATCGTTTCGACGCTGATCGTCGAGGCGGCCGGCGACCGGTTCGCGATCCCGCAGCTTTCCGTGGTCGAATTGGTCCGCGTACAGACCAACTCGGAACACCGCATCGAGCGGATCAAGGACACACCGGTCCTGCGTTTGCGCAACAAGTTGCTGCCCCTGGTTCACATGTCCCAGTTGCTGGGCATCTACGAGGGCGAAGACGTCGAGAAGGCGATCGACTCCGACAACGGCTTCATTGTCGTCATGCAGGTCGGCAGCCAGACATTCGGTGTTGTTGTCGACGGTGTCTTCCATACGGAAGAAATCGTGGTCAAGCCGATGTCGACCATGCTGCGCAACCTCGACATGTTCTCGGGCAACACCATCCTGGGCGACGGCTCGGTGATCATGATCATCGATCCGAACGGCATTGCCGGAGCCATGGCAAGCTACGCTTCCAGCGCGGTTGCCGAGAACCAGGAAGAAGAGCAAGAGGATCTGCAACGCAAGGCGATGTCCGGTCAGAGTTCGATTTCGCTCCTGCTGTTCCGTGCGGGTGCTGCGGAACCGAAGGCCGTGCCGCTTTCGCTGGTCACGCGTCTCGAGGAGTTCGAAGTCTCCAAGATCGAACGGTCCAACGGCCGCGATCTTGTTCAATACCGCGGCGCGCTGATGCCGCTGGTCTATGTCAACGAAGGCGACCGTCACAAGACGGAAGGCACGCAGCCGATGCTGGTGTTCTCCGACGCGGGCCGGTCCATGGGCCTCGTGGTCGACGAGATCGTCGACATTGTCGAGGACAAGATGGACATCGAAGTCGGTTCGGAACGCCCTGGCGTTCTGGGGTCCGCGATCGTCAAGGAACGCGCAACGGAAATCATCGACCTCGGCTTCTATCTGCCGCAGGCCTTCGAGGACTGGTTCATGCGCAAGGAAATGGACATCGCGTCCCTGACGAAGAAGGTTCTCTTCGTCGATGACTCGTCCTTCTTCCGCAACATGCTGACGCCGGTTCTGAAGGCGGCAGGATATGACGTGACCACCTGTATCGGTCCGCAGCAGGCCCTCGACCTTCTGGAAAACGGCGACAAGTTCCACGCGATCGTCAGCGACATCGAGATGCCGCAGATCAACGGCTTCGAGTTCTGTGAAACGCTGCGCCGTGATCCGAGGTTCCGCAGCATTCCGATCCTCGCCCTGTCGTCCATGGTGACGCCGGCCTCGATCGAACGCGGGCGCCAGGCCGGTTTCGACGACTATGTCGCGAAGTTCGACCGTCCGGGCCTGATTGCCGCCCTGAAAGATGTCTTCTCCGGTGAAATGGGAGTTGCAGCATGAGTGTTCTGGAGCACAAACTGTCCGAAGATCAGGGCGCTGCCAGTGACATGATCCAATATGTCACCGTGGTGATCGGGGGCCAGTTGTTCGGCCTGCCGATCTCCCAGGTCCACGACGTTTTCGTACCCGAGAGCGTTACTAGGGTGCCGATGTCGGCACCCGAAGTGGCTGGCGTGCTCAATCTGCGCGGCCGTATCGTCACGGCGATCAACATGCGCCGCCGCCTGCATCTGCCGCCGCTCAAGGACGGGCAGATGATGGCCGTCGGGATCGAGTACAAGCACGAAAGTTACGGGCTTGTCATCGACACCGTCGGTGAGGTTCTGACGTTGTCGCAGGCTTCGGCTGAAGCCAATCCGTCGAACCTGGACCGGCGCTGGGCCGAGATCTCCGGAGGCGTGCACCGTCTGGACGGGCAGCTGATGGTCATTCTGGATGTCGATCGCCTGCTTGGCTCGATGTTCACCGAGCCCCAGGTCGCAGCATAAGTGGGCCGCTCCTGGCCGACTAATTGGAGTTACGTCCGATGAAACAGTGCCTAGTAGTTGATGACTCGAGTGTCATCCGAAAGGTCGCCCGCCGCATTCTCGAAGATATGGAATTCGAGATCAGGGAAGCCGAGGACGGCCAGCAGGCGCTTGACGAATGCAGAAAGACCATGCCGGATGCAATCCTCCTCGACTGGAACATGCCGGTCATGGATGGCCTGGAATTCCTGACCAGTCTGCGGGCGGAAGAAGGCGGCGAAAATCCCATTGTCGTCTTCTGCACAACCGAGAATGACGTCGCGCACATCGCGCGCGCCATCCGTGCGGGTGCAAACGAGTACATCATGAAACCTTTCGACAGAGAAATTGTCGAAGCGAAGTTTCAGGAAGTCGGTCTTATCTAGTATTGAGTTGGGCGGTTCCCCATGGCGTTTGCGCAAAGAAGCATCACTGCGGGCACAAGCCCGGGCAGTGACCCGATCAAAGTGATGGTCGTCGACGACGCTGTGGTGATCCGCGGCCTGTTGACCCGATGGCTCGGTGAAGACAAGAGCCTGACCGTTGTCGGTTCCCACAGGAACGGCAAGCTGGCTGTCGAAGACATAGAAAAAAGCAATCCGGACGTGGTCGTTCTCGATATCGAGATGCCGGAGATGGACGGAATGACGGCACTGCCGCTCATGCTGGCCAAGAAACGCGACCTGATCGTGATCATGGCGTCGACGCTGACGCGCCGGAACGCGGAAATCAGCCTGAAGGCCCTGTCGCTGGGTGCAGCCGACTACGTGCCCAAGCCTGAATCGAACTCCGAGGTCACGACGTCCATCGATTTTCGCCGTGAACTTGTCGAAAAGGTCAAGGCGCTGGGTGCGCGGGCAATCCGCATGCGCGGTCCGGCACGCACGATGCGTGCTGAAACCAATGCGGGCCGCACGACACAGCCGGTAACACCGGTCTCCCCGCGTCCGGCCACCGACACACGTGCGTCCTTTCGCGGCGCGGCGCCCGCGGCGGTTGCCGTCGGCACGCCCAAGCTTCAGACCAAGCCCTATTCCGCAGCCCGTCCGCGCATCCTCGCGATCGGCTCTTCCACGGGCGGCCCCCAGGCGCTGCAGGAAGTCATGAAGGAAATCGGAACGGCCATCAACGACGTTCCGGTCGTCATCACGCAGCACATGCCGCCGACGTTTACCGCGATCCTGGCCGAACATATGGGCAAGGCAGCGCTTCGGCCGGCCAAGGAAGGCGAGGACGGCGAGGTTCTGAAGCCTGGAAACATCTACGTCGCACCAGGCGGCAAGCACATGGTGCTGGAAAAGGACGCCGGGGCGGTAAAGATACGCCTCACGGACGGTCCGCCGGTGAATTTCTGCAAGCCTGCGGTCGATCCGCTGTTCGACAGCGTTGCCAAGGCTTACGGGTCCGCCACTCTGGGCGTCATCCTGACCGGGATGGGGCATGACGGCGCGGACGGCGTGAAGACGATCTCCGCCGGTGGCGGCAGCATCATCACGCAGGACGAGGCGACGAGTGTGGTCTGGGGCATGCCGGGCGCGGCAGCGCAAACCGGCGTGTGCAGTGACATTCTGCCGCTCAAGGATATCGGGCCCAAGATTGCGCGCATATTGAAGGGGAACACACGATGACCCCGAGCGAATTCGAATTCCTGAAGAACTTCCTGAAAACGCGGTCCGGTCTGGTCCTTTCCAACGACAAGCAATATCTGGTGGAGAGCCGGCTGTTGCCAATCGCGCGGAACGCGAAACTGGAAACGCTGAGCGCGGTGATCCAGCAGCTTCAGCGGTCCGGGAACCGGGCGCTGGAAACGGATGTCATCGAAGCGATGACAACCAACGAGTCGTTTTTCTTTCGCGACAAGACACCGTTCGACCACTTCAACGAAACCATGCTGCCCGCGCTTCTGGAGAGCAGAGGCATGCGTAAGCAGCTCAAGGTCTGGTGCGCGGCGGCATCGACCGGCCAGGAGCCCTATTCGCTTGCCATCTGCCTGAAGGAACAGGCAGCCAAAATAGGTGGCTGGAGATTGAAGATCCTGGGAACCGATCTTTCCCAGGAAGTGCTCGAGAAAGCCAAGACCGGTCTCTACAGCCAGTTCGAGGTTCAGCGCGGGCTGCCGATCCAGATGCTCTTGAAGTATTTCGAGCAGAAAGGCGACATCTGGCAAATCAATGCCGGCATGCGGGCGATGATCGAGTGGAAGAAGCTCAACCTGCTTGAAAACTTCAACCATCTCGGTGAATTCGACATCATTTTCTGCCGGAACGTGCTGATCTATTTCGACCAGGCTACCAAGAGCGATATCCTCGGCCGGCTGGCGAAGTCGATGCCCGACGACGGTTTCCTGGTGCTGGGTGCCGCGGAAACGGTTGTCGGCCTGACGGATGCTTTCAAGCCGGTGCCGGGCAAGCGCGGACTGTTCCAGAAAAAACAGGCCGTGCAGGCAGGTACGGGCACCGTGGACAGACCGAGACTCGCCGTCGGCGCGGGCATCGGGACACGCTAGGCGCGGCTTCGAGCGAAGAACAAGTTCAAGGCGGCTCCGGCCGCCTTTTTCATTTTCACGAGATAGTGATCTGGCGATTCCGGTCGTTCCTGATCAGGTGGTTCTTTCAACATATTGAAATTGTTTGTATTTTCTTCGCTTCCGGATTTGTTCCCGGTCAGCTTAGAAAAGCACTTGCCCAGGCTGCCTTCCATCCCATTTTCACCTGCGTAAGATGCGTCAGACCTCGAAAAATCGATATTTTTCACGCTGAGGTCTGCTTCGACCATGAGAATTGGCAGGGAACGGGAATATGAGCGAGATCAAAGTTGAATTGACGCGGCGCGCCGCGCTTCTGGGGGCGGGCGGCGCGCTTGCGGGCGCGAGCCTGGCCGGGTCGGGTGCCGCACTGGCCGCCGCGGAGCCGCAGGGCGCCCTGCCGGCAGCTGCCGCGCGGTATGCCGTTGGCGGGTTCGAGGTGACCACGCTGCATGATGGCGTTGTGGCGCTTCAGGATCCGCAGAAAACCTTCGCGATGAATGTCGATGCCGACACGTTTTCAGCCGCCAATGCGGAAAATTTCCTGCCTGACGACGGATTTCAGATCAGCTTCACGCCGACGCTCGTGAACACGGGAACGGAACTGGTGCTGTTCGACACCGGGAATGGCGAAGGCGCCCGTCCGGGGCGCGGCACCATGCGCGCCGCGCTGGAAAATGCGGGATATTCGCCGGAACAGGTGGATGTGGTGGTGCTGACCCACATGCATCCGGACCATATTGGCGGCCTGATGGAAGGCGGTGCGCCGACTTTTGCCAATGCGCGCTACGTGACCGGTCAGAAGGAATATGATTTCTGGGCGGCGATGGATCCGGAAGCCAACGGCGTGACCAAGCTGCTGGCGAAAAACGTCAAGCCGCTTGCCGAGAAAACGTCCTTCCTTGCGGACGGCGGGTCGGTGGCCGGGGGCATTACCGCCATGGCCGCCAACGGCCACACGCCCGGGCACATGATCTACATGATCGAGAGCGACGGAAAGCAACTGGTGCTGGCCGCGGACACGGCCAACCATTATGTCTGGTCTCTGGCGCACCCTGAATGGGAAGTCCGGTTCGACATGGACAAGGCAGCGGCTGCGGCCACGCGGAAGTCCGTTTTTGGAATGCTGGCCAGCGACAAGATCCCGTTTGTCGGCTACCACATGCCTTTCCCGGCTGTCGGCTATGTCGAAACCCGTGGCGATGGCTTCCACTACGTTCCGGCGTCCTATCAGCTGCAACTCTGAGGGGCTTATACATAGCGTAGTTCCGCTATGTATTACGGGCCTGCCTCAGCGAGGGCCGGCGGGGGAGGACCTCCCGCCGGGCTGCGGCCCGGTTCCTTGCCACAGGGGCGGATCAACGAAAAAAGCCCCGGTGGTGCCGGGGCTTTTTCTGGTCGATCGGGAGGCTGCCGCTCAGGCGGCGGCTTCCACTTCGGGTTCGCGCAGGACGTAGCCGCGGCCCCAAACCGTTTCAATGTAGTTCTTGCCCGAAGTCGCGGCTGCCAGCTTCTTGCGCAGCTTGCAGATGAAGACGTCGATGATCTTCAGCTCCGGCTCGTCCATGCCGCCATAAAGGTGATTCAGGAACATTTCCTTGGTGAGCGTCGTGCCCTTGCGCAGCGAGAGCAGCTCGAGCATCTGGTATTCCTTGCCCGTCAGGTGAACGCGCTGGCCGCCGACCTCGACGGTCTTGGTGTCCAGGTTGACCTTCAGGTCGCCGGTGACGATCACCGACTGTGCATGGCCTTTCGAGCGACGGACGATCGCGTGGATACGCGCAACCAGCTCGTCCTTGTGGAACGGCTTGGTCATGTAGTCGTCTGCGCCAAAACCGAGGCCGCGAACCTTGTCCTCTATGCCGGCATTTCCGGAAAGGATCAGGATCGGTGTCTTGACCTTTGAAACGCGAAGCGTCCGGAGAACCTCGTAACCGGACATGTCCGGCAGGTTCAAATCCAACATGATTATGTCGTAATCGTACAGCTTGCCGAGGTCGATGCCTTCCTCGCCAAGATCTGTCGTGTAGACGTTGAAGTTCTCGGACTTCAGCATCAATTCGATGCTCTGCGCCGTGGCGCTGTCATCCTCAATCAACAATACACGCATGCCAATCCCCTTATTCTGCCTTTTCTGGGCAAGTCGCAACGGCTCTGTCGGTGTGCGCTACGAAGGACTGCTTGTTAACCCCGACACAAAGCTACCGGTTAATGGTTAACAACATATGATTCGTAGCGGCAAGCTCCGAAGAAACGAATCTGTGAACAACGGCCAACTTGTTGAATCCCCAGAAATAATCCGGATTCACAAAGCTTAATGTTGAACATTAAGAAACGGGTCTAACCGATTCCGTTCAGATTCCTTTCGACAAAGCCGGTTTGACTTCGAAATGGCCCTCGCTTGTCAGCCTTCCAAAGGTTAAGATTAACCAGAGTCGTAAACGATAGGTTACCAAAACCGTTAACGAGCGAAGGAATCTTCCGTGAAGGCGCTTTTTGCAGAGATTGATTCGCTTATGCACACCGAAATTTACGGTCGTGTTACCGCGGTTCAGGGCCTTCTCGTGGAAATTGCCGGTCCGATTCACGAAATGAGCGTCGGTTCGCGTCTTCTGATCGACAGCGGCGAGGACAATCCGAAAGTGCCGGCGGAAGTTGTCGGGTTCCGGGACGGACACGCCCTGTGCATGCCCTTTTCCGGGCTCGAAGGCGTGCGCATGGGCTGCAAGGCGGTCATCCTGGCGCGCGACAGCGTGGTGCATCCCGGCAACGCCTGGCTGGGCAGAGTCATTAACGCACTTGGTGAACCGATTGATGGTAAAGGAGATCTTCCCAATGGCGGTGTGCCTCGCAAATTGCGAAGTTCGCCACCGCCGGCGTCCGAACGTAAACGGGTCGGGCCACCGCTCGACCTCGGCGTCAGGGCTCTCAACACCTTCGTGACCTGTTGCGAGGGCCAGCGCATGGGGATCTTCGCCGGCTCGGGTGTCGGCAAGTCGGTGCTGATGTCCATGCTGGCGCGCAACACCAACTGCGATGTCGCGGTGATCGGCCTGATCGGCGAACGGGGCAGGGAAGTTCAGGAGTTCATCGAGGACGATCTGGGCGAGGCGGGTCTGGAACGGTCGGTCGTCGTTGTGGCGACCTCGGACGAAAGCGTGCTGATGCGCCGCCAGGCGGCCTATCTGACAATGACGGTTGCCGAGCATTTTCGCGATGAGGGCAGCAACGTGCTGTGCATGATGGATTCGATCACCCGATTCGCCATGGCCCAGCGGGAGATCGGCCTGTCCGTCGGCGAGCCGCCAACATCCAAAGGGTACACGCCGACCGTCTTCACCGAATTGCCGAGGCTGCTGGAACGGGCCGGCCCCGGGAAGGCCGACAGCGGTTCGATCACGGGGCTGTTCACGGTTCTGGTCGAGGGCGACAACCACAATGAACCGGTCGCCGACGCGGTGCGCGGCATTCTCGACGGCCATATCGTGATGGAGCGCACCATTGCCGAGCGCGGCCGCTATCCGGCCATCAACGTGCTGAAGTCCGTTTCCCGAACCATGCCGCGCTGCGTGCCCGCCGAAGAGCTTCCGGCTCTGCGCAAGGCCCGGCAATTGCTGGCGACCTATACGGACATGGAAGAACTCATCCGGTTGGGCGCCTACCGCAAGGGGTCGGACCCGACCGTTGACGAGGCCATTCACCGTTTCGCGCTGATCGACGATTTCCTGAATCAGGGAAAGGACGAAGCGACGTCGCTTTCCGACGGGTATCGGCAACTTGCCAACCTTTTGGAAATGACTCCGGGGTAGACTGCCCGAGTTAGGGGAGTATTGAGTAATGAAAACCCGAGACAGTTTGATCCGCTTGAAGCGGTTTCAGGTTGATGAAAAGCGGCGCCAGCTTGCTCAGATCGAGAGCATGATCGCCGAATTCAACCGTATGGCCGACGAACTGGACGATCAGATCAAGTCCGAACAGGAGCGGGTCGGCATCACTGATGTCACCCATTTCGCCTATCCGACCTTTGCCAAGGCCGCCGCTGACCGGCGCGACAACCTGCGCAATTCCGCGCATGAACTGGACGACCAGTTGCAGCGTGCCCAGGACGAACTGGGCGAGGCGATCGAGGAACTGAAAAAGTTCGAACAGCTGGAGGAACGCGACCAGCAACGCGAGCGGACTGCTCAGGAAATGGCGGAACAGGATCTGCTTGACGAGGTTGCCGCCCGGGCCAGGCTGCGCTAGGCGACGCGCACCGTTGCGGCAGCGGCAGGTCCTGCTGACCGGATACGTGTGCCCGATCGTTGCTGCCGGCGATCTGGTTTTGTGCTTTCCGGCTATGGTGGTATAGGGACGGCAAGCGCCGACATGTGCGCCGACCGTGACCAATCCACCCGAAAGCCAGCTCCCGGCACATTTCATGCGACTTTTTCTGGCTCTCCTGCTTCCCTTCGCCACTTTTTCCTTCGCCCTTGGCCTGACGCAGCCGCTGATGCGCTTCGAAAGGCTGTATTTTCTGGAAGACCGGCCTTCCCTTCTGGAGATGGTGCTGGGTTTGTGGCGCGAAGGGAATGCCGTGCTTGCGGCGATCGTGGCGCTGTTTTCCATCGGCTTTCCAGCGCTCAAGATCCTGCTCATACACGTTGCGGTGCTGAGCGGCGTCAAGACCCGGTCGCTCGCGCTGCTGTCGATGGTCAGCAAATGGTCGATGCTGGACGTGATGCTGGTGGCGCTGGTGCTGTTCGCGGCGAAGACCAGCGGCCTGGCCGCGGCCGCGATCCTGCCGGGCCTGTGGTTTTATGCCGGTGCGACCCTTTCGACGGCACTCGCCGCCGCGCTCTGTTCCAGGAACTGAGCGAAGCGACCTTTGCGCCCGTTGTTCAGAGCGCAGGCGAGCGCGTGTTCCGTTCGCCTGCGGGCCGGGACTTGCGGGGACCGCGATTGGCCTGAAAATCGCCGCAGCGGGACTGTTTCGCCGTTGAATTGCTTTCGAGATGTTTCCTGTAGGCCGCCGTCCATTCGGACACCTGGGTGGTCGGTATCTTCATGTGGTCGCAGCGGACCTTCGCGAGCAAGGAGAAGGTGGCAGGGTCGAGCCCCGCCTTGGCGGCCGTTCTCATGACCAGATCCAGCTTGTCGTTGAAGATGGCATCCCTGAGCGGTGTCAGCGCGGTCCTGCCGCGCGCGCAGAGCAGTTCGATCGCGTGTGTCAGGCGGCCGTCCTGCAACAGCATGATCATCAGCTCGTTGACGGTGATGTCCGCCTGCTCGGCTTCCTGCCACAACTCGATCATGTCGGAAGTCTTCAGCGTGGTGCCGAATTCCTGGCGCAAGACCTTCAGTCTGGCAATCTGATTGAGCTGCTCCTCGGAGAGCGCGCCTTCGATGATGCGATGCAGCCGTTTCCGGGTCTCGCCGTCGACGAGAGGCAGCAGCATCCGGCATACCGCAGGAGACAGGTCCGACCGCAAGGCGAGGTCCTCTCTCAACACCAGGTCTTCCGCCGCGTGCCTGACCAGCGTGAGCATTGTCTCGCGGGACAGTCTGACGTCACGGTTGCCGGCCAGACTTCGATGCACGGGGAGGTCGCCCTTTTCGGCAATGACGTCGGACACATCCTGTGACAGATCGGTGCGTTTTGCGATGGCCTGAAGATGGGCGGTGCCGAGGCACTCGACGAAACCGAGAAGATCTTCCTGGGTGTAGACCGGGGAACTGGCGAGCATCGGCGCGGCGACCGTGATGTCGTCATCGGCAATCCTGCGTGCCAGCTCGATCGGCGTGTTGCCCTGCGAGGCGAGCTTCTGGGCTAGCCTGGCACGGTCGTTGGGCGATCCGTCACTGTAGAGCCTGATGATCACCTCGGCGAAAATGCCGAGTTCGCGGTCGGTCCGCTGATCGAGGTCCTTGATCACAAACTCGCTCACCCGCGCGAACAAACGTTCGCGCGCCTCGCTCGTGCCTTCGAGGGCAAGTTTGATCAAGGATCTCGTCATCCAGTCTCCGTTCGAGTATAAATTGCAACCCATATTGTTATTATTACGTTACTTGTTTGGGTGTTGGGGTGTTAAAGCATTGCAGTAAATTGCAGATCGGGGCGATAATAGTGCTTTTCCTGTGAATAACGATGGCGCGCGGCAGTTTTTTCGAGACTTTTTCTTTTCCGATATTTGTGCAGTGCAAAATCAGGTGAACTTGTCCGTTGCCACTTTCCATCGGGCAGTTTTGTTTTCTATTGTCCTGGCCAGGGCGGACAGCTCGCCAGACAGAAAACCGGATCGAGTTCGACATGATGACATTGCGCTGCAGCCTTTTTGCCCTGGTGACGCTGTTTCTCGCGAGCATGGCCCCCGCACTCGCCCAGCAGTCGGTCGTTCCGGGGGTGGCCAGTCAGAGTGAAGCCAGTCGGGATTCGGGTGGCCAGGAAACGGCTTCGCAGGAGGTCGAGCAGGCAAACGAGGCCTTGATCAAGGTTCTGAACGATCCGGACAGCCGGGCGGCCTTCATCGAACTTCTCAAGAAGAGCGCTCCGAGCGGGCAGGCCACCGCAAACGATGCCCCGGCATCCGCTCCGGATCCGTCTGCGGAGGCGGGCTCCGCGCAGCGGGACGAGAATTTCGCGCTTCGCGTGGGCGAATACACCCGGGTCCTCGCGGATGACGCGGGACTGCTGGTCGGACAGGCGTTGCGCTCGCTGAAGGGGCTCGTGCTGATCGCGCGCGGCGAAATCCCGATCAAATGGGAGCGGGTCTGGGAGAGCGCGGTTCAGGTCGGGGTCGTATTGCTGGCCGCCTATGCCGGATTTCTGCTGAGCCAGGCCGTCACAAGGCGGTTTTATCCCCGCTTCGCTGTTCATGCCCGTTACGGCGGCGGCCTGATGCGCAGTTTCATTCTTGTGCTGTCCTCGCTTGCGGACGCGGTCACGGTCGGCATCGGCTGGGCCGTCGGCAACGCCGCCGCGCTTGCCACTTATGGCGGGTTCGAAGCCGGTGTCACGCTTGAGGAGAGCCTGGCGCTGAATGCATTTTTTCTTGTCGGAACGGCCAATGTGGCGCTGCGGTTCATCTTCGCGCCGGGCCGTCCCGAATTGCGCCTGCTGCCGTTTGCGGACGGCAGCGCGGCCTATTGGTACCGCCGTCTCCGCCTGTTCATGTACTGGATGATCTACGGCGTGTTCCTGGTGGTTCCGCTGGCGAACCTGGCTGTCTCCTTTGTTCTCGGCAATGCGTTGCGCTTCCTGTTCGCCGTGGCCGGCCTGGTCTATCTGCTGGCGCTGGTGCACAGGAACCGGGGCAGGGTGAAACGGGGTGCGGACGACTACGCGCAGACCCTGCAGAGCCTGCTGGCTCGCAAGGCGCTGTCCGTGGTGGGCCGGATCTGGCACCTGGCGGCCTTCGGTTATGTTCTGGCGGTCTTCTTCATCTGGGTGATGCGTCCGTTCGATGCAACGACCATCATCCTGCGCGCGACAGGCCTGTCCATCCTGACGATCATGGCGGGCATCGCCATCTCCCTGGTCATGACAAGGGCCATCAAGGGCGGGATCCGGCTGCCTGATGATCTTTATGCCAGGCTGCCGGCGCTGCAATCCAGACTGAACGCCTTTGTCCCGCGCCTGCTCAAGATAATGCGGTTCGCGGTTTTCGTCGCGACCGTGCTGCTGTTGCTGGAAATCTGGGGCGTCCTGTCCGTGCTGGACTGGCTCGCCAGCGAAGCGGGCGTGCGGATGCTGAGCGATTACGGTTCGGCCTTCATGGTGGTTCTGGTCGCGTTCATGGTCTGGCTGGCGGTGATGTCCTGGGTGGATCTGCGGCTACAGTCCCGGTCCGGCTACATCGTCACCGCCCGCGAACGCACGCTGTTCCAGCTGTTCCGCAATGCCTCTACCGTCGTCATCATCGTCATGGGCGTTTTGTTGTCCCTGTCGGAGATCGGCGTCGATATCGGCCCCCTGATCGCCGGTGCCGGTGTTGTCGGCCTGGCGATCTCCTTCGGCGCGCAGACGCTGGTGAAGGACATCATCACCGGCGCTTTCATCCAGATCGAGAATGCCATCAACGAGGGCGATGTGGTCACGGTCGCCGGCATAACCGGGACGGTCGAGGGCATCACCGTGCGCTCCGTGCGCATGCGCGATCTCAACGGCACCACCCACATCATCCCGTTCTCGTCGGTCGACATGGTTTCCAACTTCATGCGCGGCTTCTCCTATCATGTCGCCATCATCGGCGTTGCCTACGACACGGACATCGCCTTTGCCAAGGAAGCCATGTTCGAGGCCTTCCGCAGGCTTCAGGAGACGGATTTCAATTCCAAGATCCACGGCGATCTGGAGATGCACGGTGTCATCAATTTCGGCGCGAGTTCCATTGATATCCGCGCCCGGATCAAGACCACGCCGGGGGATCAGTGGTCCGTCGGCCGGGCCTACAACGAGTTCGTCAAACAGGTCTTCGACGAGCGCGACATCGAAATCCCGTTCCCGCAGGTCACCTACCATAGCGCGACCCCGGGCCAGCCGGACACCGGCCCCAAAGGCAAGCAGCGCAGGGCCTTGCCCGGCGAGGCGGACGAAGCCACCGATGATGCGCCGGCGGACGACGGGGAGCACTAGGGTCTTGCGACAATCAGGATTCGGGGAGCGGTCGCAAAAAGGGCGTTCACTCAGGCGTATTGCGCGCCTGCCCGCAAAGGTGCAATCAATTCACCTGACGACTCGAAACTGCCAGAAGGATCGCGCGGCATGATTGCCTATGTCACCGTCGGTGCTGATGACATCGCTCGTGCGAAACGGTTTTACTCAGCGTTTCTGCCAGCCCTTGGTTACGAACTGGAGGAGGGACCGGAGGGTCTCAGCTACGCGCTGCCCGTTCAACCGGGGCAGTCATCCGCTCTGCCGGATTTCTACGTCAAACCTCCCTTCGACGGGCGCCCGGCCTCGGCCGGCAACGGTGCCATGACCGCTTTCGAGGCGCGCAGTCAACAGCAGGTTCGGGATCTTCACGCCGCTGCGCTTGCCGCAGGTGGCTCTGACGAGGGGCGGCCGGGTTTTCGGGATTCGTATGGGCCCCGTTTTTATGTCGGCTATCTTCGCGACCCTCAAGGCAACAAGATCGCATTGTTCTCCTGCAATCCGGACGAACCCGGGCGCGACGGATGACGCGTGCTGCAAGGGCGGTCGCCCGGGTCCGCGTCTCACCGTCGACCTGACGGGTGCGGCAGTCCGTTTTCACGACTTGAATCGCCAGGACCGGCACGGCCCGTGTCTCCGCTCCGCTCATTGGTCCGCCCCGGAAGGGGACGAAGGGATTTGAACACGGATCGTACCCCGCACGGCTCATTCGCGAGCGGCGTCATGTCCTGTCCGCAGTGTCTCTCCCGCTTGCCTCCGGGCTGCGGGGCGTTGGTCTCGCATGTTTCCGGACCTCTCCGCACAATGCTGATTGAATTTCGGTAAGTTTCGTTTTATTTTCACTTCATGTCGAAACGCGCAATTTCATTTAGCCGGAGTCCGGATCATGGCGGCTGATTACGATCTTCTGGTCATCGGTGGGGGCATCAACGGAACGGGCATCGCCCGGGATGCGGTCGGGCGCGGGGCGTCGGTGCTGCTTGTGGAGATGGGCGACCTGGCAGGCGCCACGTCCTCTGCTTCGACCAAGCTCATTCACGGCGGCCTGCGGTATCTGGAATATTACGAGTTCAACCTGGTCCGCAAGGCGTTGAAAGAGCGCGAAGTGCTCTGGCGCAACGCACCGCATATCGCCTGGCCGCTGCGGTTTATCCTGCCGCATCACAAGGACCTGCGTCCGGCCTGGCTGCTGCGCATGGGCCTGTTCCTCTATGACCATCTGGGCGGACGCAAGCTGTTGCCCGCAACGAAGACCGTCCGGCTCGACCAGCCGCCGTTTTCGCAAGGGCTGAAGAAGCTGTTTCGCAAGGGGTTCGAGTATTCCGACTGCTGGGTGGACGATGCCCGGCTCGTCGTACTGAATGCCCGCGATGCCGCGGACCGCGGCGCGGATATCCGCACCCGGACCAGATGCATTTCGGCGCGCCGGGACGGCGGGGTGTGGCGGGCCGTGCTGAAGGATCTGGCGAGCGGCGAGGAAAAGACGGTCACGGCAAATGTGGTCGTGAATGCCGCCGGCCCGTGGGTCGCCGACATGCTCAACGGTGTGGTCGGCTCCAACAGCAGTTCGCGGGTGCGCCTGGTCAAGGGCAGCCACATCATCGTGCCGCGCCGGTTCGAGCACGACCGCTGTTTCATCTTCCAGAACGGCGACGGCCGGATCGTTTTCGCCATTCCCTACGAGACCGACTTCACCCTGATCGGCACGACCGACGTCGATTATCAGGACGACCTGGGCAAAGTGGAGATTTCGCAGGACGAAATCGACTACCTGTGCAGGGCCGCCAGCGAGTACCTGGAAACTCCTGTCACGCCCACCGACGTGGTGCACACCTATTCGGGGGTGCGGCCGCTCTATGACGACGGGGCGGAGGACGCGAAGGCCGCGACCCGGGATTATGTGCTGGAACTGGATGGCGGCGAAGACACGCCGGTGGTCCTGTCGGTTTTCGGCGGCAAGATCACAACCTACCGCAAGCTGGCCGAGCAGGTTCTGGAAAAGCTGGAACCGTTCCTGCCGTTCAAGCGCGGTGTGTGGACGGCCGCTGCGCCCCTGCCGGGAGGCGATTTCAAGGTGGACGCGGTCGATGCGGAGGTCGCGCGGCTTGAAACGGACTATCCGTTCCTTGACACTGCCTTCGCAACCCGGCTGATCCGCCACTATGGAACGGACGCGCGGAATCTGCTCGGTGACGCGCAAAAGCTTTCGGACCTCGGACGCCAGTTCGGGCACACTCTTTTCGAACGCGAAGTCAGGTGGCTGATGAAACGTGAATGGGCGCGGACGGCGGAGGATGTCTTGTGGCGGCGCACCAAGCTGGGCCTGCGGCTCAGCCGGGAGGACGCCGGGGAGCTGGACACTTTCATGGCCGGCTGCCTTGCCGGGCAGGCCGGCGCTGCGGCATAGTTTTCTCAAACCGGCGCACATGAGCTTGTGCGAAACCCGCCGGGCATCATCGGTGGTTTCCTCGGATTGAACAAGAATAACGGGAGGTGCGGCCATGGCCGGAAGCGTGTTGGCGATTGACCAGGGCACAACGTCAAGCCGGGCCATTGTGTTCGGCGGCGATTTTCAACCCCTCAGCGCGGGGCAGCAGGAATTCCAGCAGCATTTTCCGAAATCGGGATGGGTGGAACATGTGCCCGCCGATATCTGGACCAGCACGCTCAGGGTCTGCCGGGAAGCGTTGGAAAAGGCTCCGGACGGTGGCGCGGATGTGGTGGCGATCGGCATAACAAACCAGCGCGAAACCACGCTGATCTGGGACCGGTCCACGGGCGAGCCGGTCTATAACGCCATTGTCTGGCAGGACAGGCGAACCTCGGATTTCTGCGCGGCGCTGCGGGCAGACGGTCTTGAAGAGGCCTTCAGCGCCAGCACCGGCCTGCTGCTGGATCCTTATTTTTCCGGAACGAAGATCGCCTGGATCCTCGACAATGTCGATGGGGTGCGCGCGCGCGCCGAACGGGGCGAGCTGGTCTTCGGCACGGTCGACACCTGGTTGATCTGGCAGCTCACGGGCGGCCGGGTCCATGCGACGGATGCCACCAATGCGGCTCGAACGCTGATCTACAACATCCACGACAACGCCTGGGACGCGGCGCTGTGCGCTCATCTGAACATTCCGTTGAGCCTGCTGCCGGAGGTCAAGGACAGCGCCGATGAATTCGGCGAGACCGACCCCGAGCTGTTCGGCCGGGCGATCCCGATCACGGGTGTGGCGGGTGACCAGCAGGCGGCGACGGTGGGCCAGGCCTGTTTCAAGCCGGGCATGGTCAAGTCCACCTATGGCACGGGCTGCTTTGCCCTGATGAACACCGGCAAGACGCCGGTCAGGTCCCGCAACCGGATGCTGACCACGATCGCCTACCGGCTGAACGGCGAGACAACCTACGCCCTGGAAGGGTCGATCTTCATCGCCGGGGCGGCGGTGCAATGGCTGCGCGACGGCCTCGGCCTCATCGAGAATGCAGGCGACACGCAGTCTCTCGCCGAGCAGGCGGATCCGAATCAGGAAGTCTATCTGGTGCCGGCCTTTGTCGGGCTCGGTGCCCCCTACTGGGACGCGGACGCCCGTGGCGCCCTGTTCGGCCTGACCCGCAACACCGGTCCGAAGGAGATTGCCCGGGCCGTGCTGCAAAGTGTCGGCTACCAGACCAGCGACCTGATCGAGGCGATGCATGCCGACTGGCCGGACGCCGGGCGTCCGGTGCTCAGGGTCGATGGCGGCATGACCGCGTCCGACTGGACCATGCAGTTTCTGGCCGACATTCTGGGGGCGCCGGTCGACCGTCCGACAGTTGCCGAGACAACCGCGCTCGGGGCTGCGTGGCTGGCCGGGTTCAAGGCCGGAATCTGGCCGGGTCCCGAGGCCTTTTCAGCGGAATGGAAGCTGGAGAAACGGTTCGAACCGCACTTACAGGAAAGTGATCGGTCCCGGTTGCTGACCGGTTGGCAGGACGCGGTAAGAAGAACGCGATCAACGCAGGACTGACGCCGACCAGAAGCTCTCTCGCAAGAGAGAGCTTTTTGTTTTCAACTGGTTACATAAATCCCCAAAATCAGTTCCGTGGCAGTATCAGTTTCCATTCCAAAGCGCCTGCGGTGTTAAAAAATTACGGCAGCAACTCTTACCTAGCAAAAAAATTTCAAAAAACGACATAAATTAGAAATATGCTGGCGGTTGATTTTCTGCCAAAAAAACGCCTTAGTTTGCGCTGGCTTGGGCTTAACTCCTTTGCACGTTCAATGATGCAAGGCCCTCGCACTTCATCAAGGGGAGAACAGTTTGATGAATTTCCAAAAAACCTTGAAGGCAACCCTTCTTGGTGCCAGTCTCGCCGTGATCGCGGCAACCGGTGCTTCCGCAAAAAACCTGGTTTATTGCTCGGAAGGATCGCCTGAAGGCTTCGATACCGCTCTCTACACCGCCGGGACCACGTTCGATGCTTCTTCCAAGCCGCTCTACAACCGGCTTGTCGAGTTCAAGCGCGGCACGACCGAAGTGCTGCCGGGCCTCGCCGAAAGCTGGGAAGTTTCCGAGGACGGTCAGGAATACACCTTCACGCTGCGCAAGGGCGTCAAGTTCCACACAACGGAATTCTTCACGCCGACCCGTGATTTCAACGCCGACGACGTGATCTTTTCCTTCGAGCGTCAGCTGAAGAAAGACAGCCCCTGGCACGAGTATACGCCGGGCACCGCCTGGGAATACTTCAACGGCATGTCCATGCCGGACCTGATCAAGGAAATCGTCAAGGTTGACGATTACACCGTGAAGTTCGTTCTGAACCGTCCGGAAGCGCCGATGATCGCCAACCTGGCGATGGACTTCGCTTCCGTTCTGTCGGCCGAGTATGCGGCCCAGCTCGAAGCAGCCGGTACCAAGGAACAGCTGAACCAGGAGCCGGTCGGCACCGGCCCGTTCTCCTTCGTCGGTTACCAGAAGGATGCCGTGATCCGCTACAAGGCGCATCCGGACTACTGGAACGGCCAGCAAAAGATCGACAACCTGATCTTCGCCATCACCCCGGATGCCGCCGTCCGCCTGCAGAAGCTGAAGGCCGGCGAATGTCATGTCATGCCGTATCCGGCGCCGGCTGATGTTGCCGATATCCAGGCCGACAGCAATCTGACCCTGATGGAACAGCAGGGCCTGAATGTCGGTTACCTCGCCTACAACACCAAGGTGGCTCCGTTCGACAAGGCGGATGTCCGCAAGGCACTGAACCACGCGATCAACAAGCAGGCGATCCTCGACGCCGTGTTCCAGGGCTCCGGCCAGGCGGCGAAGAATCCGATTCCGCCGACCATGTGGTCCTACAACGATGCGATCGAGGACGACGACTACAACCCGGAGCTGGCCAAGGAAATGCTGGCAGCCGCCGGTGTCGAAGACCTGTCCATGAAAGTCTGGGCGATGCCGGTGCAGCGTCCGTACAACCCGAACGCACGGCGTATGGCGGAAGTCATTCAGGCCGACTTCGCGAAGGTCGGTGTGAACGTGGAGATCGTCTCCTACGAATGGGGTGAATACCTGTCCCGTTCCAAGGATGTCGACCGCGACGGTGCCGTCCTGCTCGGCTGGACCGGCGACAACGGCGACCCCGACAACTTCCTGGCCGTTCTGCTCGGCTGTGACGGTGTCGGCGGTTCCAACCGTGCCCAGTGGTGCAACGACGAGTTCGAAGCACTGATCCAGAAGGCCAAGACCGTGACCGACAAGGCGGAGCGCACCAAGCTCTACGAAGAGGCACAGGTCGTGTTCAAGGACCAGGCTCCGTGGGCAACCATCGCGCACTCCGTCGTCTTCATGCCGATGTCCTCCAAGGTCACCGGTTACGTCATGGATCCGCTCGGCGGCCACTGGTTTGACGGCGTCGACGTTGCGGAGTAAATCCGCCTGATCTCAGGGAGGCGCTGGCAGCGATGCCAGCGCCTTCAGTCATTCTGACCGGGGGATGCCTCATGGCTCATGACGGTATCCGCCGGTTCTTCGTATCTGGAACCTGACATGCTGCGCTTTCTTCTAGGTCGTCTGGGCCTGCTGATACCGACATTCATCGGTGTCACCCTGGTCGCCTTCTCCTTCATTCGATTGCTGCCAGGTGATCCGCTCGACCTTCTGGCGGGCGAGCGCGGAATCTCCGATGAGCGCAAAGCCGAACTCATGGCGCAGATGGGCTTCGACAAGCCGCTGTGGCAACAGTATTTCGACTATGTTCTCGGCGTCTTTCAGGGCGATCTCGGCACCTCCTTTGCCTCGAAGAAGCCCGTTCTCGACGAATTCATGACGCTGTTCCCGGCGACCGCCGAACTGGCACTTTGTGCCATCATTCTTGCGGTCTGCATCGGTATTCCCGCCGGTATCTTCGCGGCCGTGAAGCGCGGCTCGGTCGCCGATCAGGCGATCATGGGCACCGCGCTGATCGGCTATTCGATGCCGATCTTCTGGTGGGGCCTGCTGCTGATCATCCTGTTTTCCGGCATCCTGCAATGGACCCCGGTCTCGGGCCGCATCTCGCTGATGTATTTCTTTCCCTCGGTGACCGGCTTCATGCTGATCGACAGCCTGCTGTCGGGGGAAAAGGGCGCGTTCCTGTCCGCGGTCCGTCACCTGATCCTGCCCTCGATCGTGCTGGCGACCATCCCGCTGGCCGTGATCGCACGCCAGACCCGGTCTGCAATGCTTGAGGTTCTGGGCGAAGATTACGTGCGGACGGCCCGTGCCAAGGGCCTCACTCCAAAGTCAGTGATCGGATTGCACGCACTCAGAAATGCGCTGATCCCCGTGGTGACGACAATCGGTCTTCAGGTTGGAGTTCTTCTGGGCGGCGCCATCCTGACCGAGACGATCTTCTCCTGGCCCGGCATCGGCAAGTGGATGCTCGACAGCATTTCGCGACGGGACTATTTCGTCGTGCAGGGCGGTCTCCTGCTGATTGCCGGGATCGTCATGCTGGTCAATCTGATCGTGGATATTCTTTACGGCCTGATCAATCCGCGTATCCGCTATAATTGAGCCGAGGGACCAGACATGACGAATACCTCCCCGGCCGCCAAGGCCGACACTGCCAAACTCGAAGAAGAAAGCCGCAATGCCGTCAAGGCGCGGATGACCGAGTTCTGGTACTATTTCTCGCAGAACAAGGGCGCCGTGGTCGGTCTTGTTGTGTTCACCCTGCTGGTGCTGATGGCGGTGTTCGCGCCCCTGATCGCCCCGCATGATCCCGACGTCCAGTATCGCGACAGCTTCCTTGTGCCGCCGGTCTGGGAAGACGGCGGCAAGTCCGCGTTCCTTCTGGGAACCGACGCGGTCGGCCGCGACATGCTCTCCCGCCTGATTTTCGGCGCCCGGTTCTCGCTGTTCATCGGTGTGGTCGTCGTCACCATCGCGCTGGTCGGCGGCATCGTGCTCGGGCTGATCGCGGGCTACGTGCGCGGGGCAGTGGATACCTTCATCATGCGGGTGATGGATATCATCCTTGCGTTTCCCTCGCTGTTGCTCGCGCTGGTGCTGGTGGCGATCCTGGGCCCGGGGCTGACCAATGCGATGATCGCGATCGCCCTTGTCCTGCAACCGCATTTCGTGCGCCTGACCCGCGCCGCCGTGCTGTCGGAGCGCTCCCGCGACTATGTGGTCGCGGCGAAGGTCGCGGGTGCCGGGCACGTGCGGCTGATGTTCAAGACCATCCTGCCGAACTGCCTTGCGCCGCTGATCGTTCAGGGGACCCTGTCGTTTTCCAACGCCATCCTGGATGCGGCGGCTCTCGGCTTTCTGGGCATGGGCGCACAGCCGCCCACGCCCGAATGGGGCACCATGCTGGCCGAAGCACGCGAGTTCATCCTGCGCGCCTGGTGGGTCGTTACCTTCCCGGGTCTTGCCATCCTGATCACCGTTATTGCCATCAATCTGGTCGGCGACGGCCTGCGCGATGCGCTCGATCCGAAACTGAAGAGGAGCTGAGGCAATGCCGCTTCTTGAAATCAGGAACCTGAAAGTCGAGTTCGACACGGCCAGGGGATCGTTCAAGGCACTGGACGGTGTCGACTACACGGTCGATGCCGGTGAAGTTCTGGCGATCGTGGGCGAGAGCGGATCGGGCAAGTCCGTCGCCATGCTGGCGGCCATGGGGCTGTTGCCGGGCACCGCGACGATCACCGCGGACAAGATGGACTTCGAAGGGCTCGACCTCAGGACCCTGTCGGCCAGGGAACGCCGGAAGGTGATCGGCAAGGATATCTCGATGATTTTCCAGGAGCCGATCGCGAGCCTCAATCCATGTTTCACCATCGGTTTCCAGCTCGGTGAAACCCTTAAGGCGCACACGCAGCTGAAGGGACGGCAGATCAAGGAGCGGGTGATCGAACTGATGACCTCGGTCGGCATTCCCGACCCGGCGAGCCGGTACAATGCCTTCCCGCACCAGATGTCGGGCGGCCAGTGCCAGCGGGTGATGATCGCCATGGCGATTGCCTGTTCGCCGAAGCTGCTGATCGCCGACGAGCCGACGACCGCGCTCGATGTGACCATCCAGAAACAGATCCTGGATCTTCTGGTCACGTTGCAGCAGGACAGCGGCATGGGCCTCATCATGATCACACATGACATGGGCGTCGTGGCTGAAACCGCCGACCGGGTGATCGTTCAGTACCAGGGCCGCAAGATGGAGGAAGCCGACGTGCTGTCTCTCTTCGAGAACCCACAGAACCCCTACACCAGGGCATTGCTTTCGGCATTGCCGGAAAATGCCACCGGCGACCGGTTGCCGACCGTGAGCGACTTTGCCGAAGCGGGAGGGTTCTGAGACATGTCCGACGACGTTATTCTCAAGGTCCGCGATCTCTACCGGACCTATGACATCAAGGGCGGCCTGTTCAGGAAGCCGACCACGCTGACGGCCGTCAAGGGCGTCAATCTCGATGTGGCGCGCGGCAGCACACTGGCGGTTGTCGGTGAGAGCGGCTGCGGCAAGTCCACACTTGCGCGCATGCTGACCATGATCGACGCACAGACGTCGGGGACCATCGAGATCGACGGCCTGCCGATCGACATTTCCCGGACCGGGATCTCCAGGGAAATGCGCCAGAAGGTGCAGATCGTGTTCCAGAACCCCTACGGTTCGCTCAACCCGCGCCAGAAGATCGGCCACGTGCTGGAAGAGCCGCTGCTCCTGAACACCGACACGCCGTCGGCGGAGCGGCGTGACCTTGCGCTGGAAATGCTGCAGAAGGTCGGCTTGCAGCCGGAGCATTACGGCCGCTATCCGCACATGTTCTCCGGCGGCCAGCGCCAGCGCATCGCGATTGCGCGCGCGATCATGATGAAACCGAAGCTGCTGGTGCTCGACGAACCTGTCTCCGCGCTCGATCTGTCGGTGCAGGCACAGATCCTCAACCTGCTGGCCGACCTGCAGGAAGAGATGGGCCTGACCTACGTGTTCATCTCCCACGATCTGTCCGTGGTCCGTTACATCGCCGACAAGGTCATGGTGATGTATTTCGGTGAGGTGGTGGAATACGGCACGCGGGAGGAGGTCTTCGAGACCCCTCAGCACGCGTACACCAGGACCCTGTTCGCGGCGACACCGAAGGCGGACGTGGACAGCATCCGGAAACGCCTGGCCACCAAGGCGGCGTGAACGGGGCTGTCGTCGCCGGACAGGTTCATCGTTTCTCGGCTTCAAGCAGGCTCCCGGAGATTTCCGGGAGCCTTTTTTCAGATGATCACCGCATTCAACCGTAAAGGCCGTGGGCGAGCGGACAAAAGAACAGCGCCTTGCGAAAACCGGCGGTAGAGGATTGATTTGTTCGATATTTCGGGTATTCTCGAATTATGAAAAAAGAAGATGCCCTGAACGCATTGGCGGCGCTCGGCCAGGAAACACGCCTCGACGTCTTTCGCCTGCTGGTGAAGGCCGGACAGGAGGGCATGTCCGCGGGCGCGATCTCCGATGCGCTCGAGGTACGACCGAACACCCTGTCGACCCACCTGGGTGCCCTGTCCCGCTCCGGTCTTGTGCGCGCCGAACGGGACGGTCGCTCGATCTGTTACCGGGCGAACCTGGAGACCATGGAAGTTCTGGTGACCTACCTGCTGCAGGACTGCTGCGGCGGCAATCCGGAGCTCTGTGCTCCTTTCGTCAACATGGCGAACCCGGTGTCGGATGACGATGCCAAGGGGCGCTGAATTTCCGACATGGTGCGCTTGTGAAAAAACGTAGTGTCCTGTTCGTCTGCACGGCGAACTCCGCCCGTTCGATCCTGGGCGAGGCAATCCTGCGCCACGCGGGGCAAGGCCGTTTCGAGACATTCTCGGCCGGTTCGACACCGACAGGCACGGTCAATCCCTACGCTCTGGACTGTCTTGAGCGCAAGGGGCTCCCCACCGGCGGTTTCCGTTCCAAGAGCTGGGAAGAATTCGCAGGGGCGGGCGCAGCCGAAATGGATCAGATCATCACCGTTTGCGACAGCGCCGCAGGAGAGGCCTGCCCCGTCTGGCCGGGACATCCCGCCGTGCTTCACTGGAGCATACCCGATCCGGCAAACGCCAGGGGAGCCGAGAGCGACATCAGGGCTGCCTTTGACGAAGCCTATAGCCTGCTTGAAAGCCGTATTGAGAAAGAGTTGTTATGAGCCAGGAAACCTCCTCACCCATGGGCCTCTTCGAGCGATATCTGTCGCTCTGGGTTGCCCTGTGCATTGCCGCCGGCGTCGGTCTCGGCGCTGTCTTTCCGGAAATTTTCCAGACGATCGCGTCGATCGAATATGCCAGCGTCAACCTCGTCGTCGCCGTCCTCATCTGGGTCATGATCTATCCCATGATGGTGAACGTGGACTTTGCGTCCCTGAAGGACGTCGGCAAGAAGCCGAAAGGCCTGTGCATCACCATCGTCGTCAACTGGCTGATCAAGCCGTTCACGATGGCGGCGCTCGGGATCCTGTTTTTCGAGCATGTCTTTGCCGGCCTCGTCGATCCGCAGACCGCGAAGGAATATATCGCGGGCATGATCCTGCTCGGCGTCGCGCCCTGTACGGCCATGGTGTTCGTCTGGAGCCAGCTGGTCCGCGGCGATGCCAATTACACGCTGGTGCAGGTCTCGATCAACGACATCATCATGGTGTTCGCCTTCGCGCCGATCGCGGCACTGCTGCTTGGTGTGACCGACATCGTTGTTCCGTGGCAGACCCTGCTTCTGTCGGTGGTTCTTTATGTGATCATTCCGCTTATCGCCGGGTACTTCACACGCAAGGCGCTGGATGGAACGGGCAATGACGCGCGCATTGCCGAGTTCACGGCGAAGATCAAACCGTTTTCCGTGATCGGCCTGCTGGCGACGGTCGTTCTGCTGTTCGGATTTCAGGCGCAGACGATCCTCGAAAAACCGATGGTCATCGTGCTGATCGCGGTGCCGCTGCTGATCCAGAGCTATGGCATCTTCTTCATTGCGTATGCCTGGGGGTATTTCTGGCGTGTGCCGTTCAATACCGCTGCTCCGGCTGCGCTCATCGGAACCTCGAACTTCTTCGAGCTCGCGGTTGCGGTCGCCATCAGCCTGTTCGGGCTGAATTCAGGCGCGGCGCTGGCAACGGTCGTGGGCGTGCTGGTGGAAGTGCCGGTGATGCTGTCCCTCGTGGCCTTTGCCAACAGGACGCGCTCTCATTTTCCGGCGGCCGCATAGGCGGCGCTGACGCACCGGTCCAGGCTGAACATTGCGCGGGCAGTGTTCAGCCTCTCGATTGGTTCCATTCGGGTACCTGAATTGATGACGCGGTATTTTCCCTGCTTCCCGGGCCATTGCTTCGCTTTGCGTATCGGATGCGATTGACACCACGCCCCACTTGACCAAAAACTCCCCGGCCGGGGAAGGACGCTGACCCGGATTTCGATTTCAGGCAGGGGCGGGCATCAAAGTTCATGAGCAAGGCAAAGGTCCATGTGGTCGGCGCCGGGATTGTCGGACTGGCAACAGCGGCAAGCCTGGTGCAGCGCGGCTACGAGGTCACGATCATCGACCGGGAAGGGCCGGCGGCCGGTGCCAGCCAGGGCAATGCGGCGGCGATCGCCTGGACGGACGTGGCGCCCATGGCCTCGCCGGGACTGTGGAAGCAGGCACTCAAATGGCTTGCCGATCCGCTCGGACCCCTGACGGTGCGGCCCGCCTATGCGCTGAAAATTCTTCCCTGGATGCTGCGGTTCATGGCCGCCTCGAACCCGCGGCGCGTGGCCCGCAGCACCGAGGCGCTGGTGGACCTGAACAGCGCGGTGGTGCCCGCGTGGGAGCGATTGTGGCGCGTGTCCGGCACCCACAACCAGGTCCGCAGGGACGGCTGCCTGCAGCTTTTCGATGCGTTGTCGAGCCTTGAAAGGGCGCGGGGCCGCTGGGCGGAACAGCGTCTCTACGGGATCGAGGTCGAGGAACTTGATGCGGGGGCCTTGCGGGCACTGGAGCCGGATCTGTCCGAACGGGTCGTCGGGGGCGCGCTGGTGCCGGGCTGGATGCAGGTCGACGAGCCGAAGCAGCTTTGCCTTGCACTCGCGGACTGGCTGCGCGGCCAGGGCGTGGCTTTCGCGGTCGGCGAGGTGGCTGGCCTTCAGCCGAACGCGGCAGGGTGCGATCTGGTGCTGAAGGACGGCGGCCGGATCGCGTCGGAGCGGGTTGTCATTGCCTGCGGCGCCTGGTCGAAAACCCTTGCGTCCCGGCTGGGTGACAAGATCCCGCTCGATACCGAACGCGGCTACAACATCACCGTGCCGGAACCGGGTGTTTTGGTGAAGCGCATGATCATGCTGCCCGGCCACGGTTTCGTGATGACCCCGCTGTCGACAGGTCTGCGCGTCGGCGGCGCGGTGGAGTTCGGCGGTCTCGATCTGCCGCCGAACTGGAACCGCGTCGAGGCCATGACCGCGAAAGCGCGGTTGTTTTTCCCGAATCTCGATACGGCGGGCGGCAAGCGCTGGATGGGGTTCCGTCCATCCCTTCCCGACAGCCTGCCGGTGATCTCCCGGGCCAGCCGCCACGACCGCATCTTCTATGCCTTCGGCCATGCTCACCACGGACTGACCCAGTCTGCGATCACCGGCGAGATGATCGCCGACATGATCGAGGGCAAGACACCGGCGGTCGATCCGGCGCCGTTCGCGGCGAACAGGTTCTAACGGAAGGGTTTCCCGAGACTTGCCCCCACCCCTAACCCCTCCCCACAGGGGGGAGGGGGATTTGGCCGGGAACCTTCGTCACCACATTGATTTTCAGCGGCGTTCAATTTGTGAAATTGCCAAGGCGGTTCAGCGCGCACCCCCACTCCCCCTTGTGGGTTGGGGGTGGGGAGGGGGTGGGGTGGGGTGACTGCCGTGCCGGAGACGGAAGTGCAAGGGGAGTTGCACCAGACTACTTCTTCTTGTTCATCGCCGCCGCCAGGGCCGCAGCCATGGCATTGTTGCCGCCGTCGCTGCCGGAAGCTTTCGGCGGGCTACCTTTCCCGCCGCCGGGGCCGCCACGGGGAGCATTGCCGCCGGGGCTTTTTCCGCCCGGACCGCGTCCGCCGTCACCTCGTCCTCCCGGACCGCCCCGGTTCTGCGGGGTGCGTTCGCGCTGCTCCTGGTAATCGGCCTGGGACTTCATGGTCATGGAAATGCGCTTGCGCGGCACGTCGACGTCCAGAATGGTCACCTTGACGATGTCGCCGGCCTTGACGACCTTGTGCGGGTCGTCGACGAAGCGGTCGGCGAGCTGGGAGACGTGCACCAGACCGTCCTGATGAACGCCGACATCGACGAAGGCGCCGAAGTTGGTGACATTGGTGACCGTGCCTTCCAGCTTCATGCCCGGTTTCAGGTCCGCGATTTCCTCGACGCCGTCCTGCAGGGCCGCGGTCTTGAATTCCGGACGCGGATCGCGGCCGGGCTTTTCAAGCTCCGAGAGGATGTCCTTCACCGTCGGCAGGCCGAATTTCTCGTCCGTGAACTCCACCGGATCGAGGCCACTCAGCAGAGACGCATCGCCCATGATCTGGCGCACATCGCGGCCACAGGCCTTCACGATGCGCTTGGCCAGTGGATAGGCTTCCGGATGCACGGAAGAAGCGTCGAGCGGTTCCTTGCCGTCATTGATGCGCAGGAAGCCGGCGCAGAGTTCAAAGGCCTTGGCGCCGAGACGCGGCACCTTCTTGAGCTGGGACCGGCTGTCGAAACGGCCAATCTCTTCGCGGTGTTCCACGACGGCTCGGGCAAGGCTGTCCGACAGGCCGGAAATGCGCGACAGCAGAGCCGGGGAGGCGGTGTTGAGATCGACGCCGACGGCGTTCACCGCATCCTCGACAACCGCGTCGAGGGCGCGGGCAAGCCGGGTCTGGTTGACGTCGTGCTGGTACTGGCCGACGCCGATTGATTTCGGCTCGATCTTGACGAGTTCGGCGAGCGGGTCCTGCAGGCGACGGGCGATCGACGCCGCGCCGCGCAGGGAGACATCGACATCCGGCATTTCGGCAGACGCGAGCTCGGAGGCGGAATAGACCGATGCGCCGGCCTCGTTGACGATCACCTTGACCGGCCTTTGCGCCGCGGGAATGTCGGCCAGCACATCGGTGGTCAGCTTGTCGGTCTCCCGGCTGGCGGTGCCGTTGCCGATGGCGATCAGGCCGATCTTGTGTTTGGCGATGAGCGCCTGAAGCACCGCGCGGGAGCCGGAGATATCGTTGCGCGGCTGGAACGGATAGATGGTGGTGGTGTCGACCAGACGGCCCGTGTCATCGACCACGGCCACCTTGACGCCGGTGCGGATGCCCGGATCGAGGCCGAGCGTCGAGGTGGCGCCGGCCGGGGCGGCCAGAAGCAGATCCTTCAGGTTGCGCGCGAACACCTGGATCGCCTCTTCCTCGGCCTTGTCGCGCAGCACGCCCATCAGGTCGAGTTCCAGATGCAGGGCCAGCTTTACTTTCCAGGCGAAGCGCGCGACCTCCATCAGCCACTTGTCGGCGGGGCGGCCCCGATCGGCGATGGCATAGGTGTCGGCGACCATCCTGACGGCGGGCAGAACCGGAGAGACGTCGTCGGCGTCGACGGTCAGATCGACGGAAAGTATGCCTTCATTGCGGCCGCGGAACAGGGCCAGTGCCCGGTGGCTCGGGATCTTCGACCATTTTTCCGAATAGTCGAAATAGTCGGCGAACTTGGCGCCCTTGTCGGCCATGCCGTCGATCAGCTTCGACTGGACGATGCCGCGCTCTTCGATATGCCTGCGCAGGCGTCCGACCAGTCCGGCATTTTCCGCAAAGCGCTCCATCAGGATCTGGCGCGCGCCGTCCAGCGCGGCCTTGGTGTCGGCAATACCGGCGGTTTCGTTGAAAAAAGCGGCAGCTTCGGCTTCCGGGTCCCTGGACGGATCCGACAGCAACAGGTCAGCCAGGGGTTCCAGTCCCGCCTCGCGGGCGATCTGGGCCTTGGTGCGGCGCTTCTTCTTGTAGGGAAGATAGATGTCCTCGAGCTGGGACTTGGTTTCCGCCGCCTGAATGGCCTGCTTCAGTGCGTCGGTCAGCTTGCCCTGTTCATCGATGGACTTGGCGATGGCGACGCGCCGGTCTTCCAGTTCACGCAGATAGATCAGCCGTTCTTCCAGCTTGCGCAACTGGGTGTCGTCGAGGCCTCCGGTCGCCTCCTTGCGGTAGCGTGCGATGAACGGCACGGTCGCGCCTTCGTCGATCAGCTGGACGGTGGCATTGACCTGTCCACTCTTGCAGCCGATTTCATCGGCGATCCGCTGCGCGATGCGCAAGGCGGTCTCATCGGGGGAAACGGATCGCTTGGGTTCGGATGCTGTGACGATGTCCATGGACGCAGATGCTTTCAGGTTTGAAATCCGGACCGCAGAAGATACGCCTCCTCAAGGAGACGGGAAAGGCAAGCGCGGGTCCCGTCCACTGACAAATTTCGCAGCTTTTCAGGCCGCTCGGCCGCATTGGGTGACCTGCGTGAACCGGGTGCAAACATGTTCCCGTATCGATGCCGCGGCTTCCCGGAAGGAATTTTGCCTCCTATGGTTGAATTTTCCGGAATCTTGTACGCACTGCAACGAAAAATGTGTTCACAGTCGCGAAAACGTCGTTATTGTTGAGTTCCAACTTCACGATTTCACTTGGTTTCTGACACCCGGACCCAAGGCATCCATTCGACAGCGCGCCGTTGTTCAAACGGTTTGCTGACAGGAGACACGACGCATGGCACGGGGACGACCCAGAAAAATCGACCCGAGTGATGCACTCCATGACGTGATGATCGCGTTCTGGCAGAACGGATATGCCGCAACGTCGATGACGGATCTTTCCGAGGCGTCCGGCATGGCCAAGCCGGGTCTCTATGCGGCTTTCGGTGACAAGGAAGCCTTGTTCGAAAAGGCCCTGATGCATTATTTCCACGCCTATGGCGGCCCGATCTTCGAAAAGCTTGGACCGGGCGGCGGGCATGTGGTCGATGATCTCAGGGCGTTCTTCGGAGCGGTCGCCGATCTGACGCTGGACGAGACCACGCCGACGGGGTGCTTTCTGGTCAATACCGTGATCGACAGCCGGTATGGCTCGGAGCGTCACAAGGAAGTGGTGCAGGGATTGGTCGAGTCGCGTCTGGAAGCGATCCGCACACGTCTGCTCAAGGCTGTTGCGGCGGGGGACGTGCCGGCCGATGCCGAGATCGATCGGCTGGCAATCTTTCTGGACGGGCAGTTTTCGGCAATCGCCATTCTGGGGCGCAGCGGTATCAGCGAACCGGACATGAAAGCCTTCATCGATACCTGCCTCGGGGTCATTCCGACCTGTAACGCCGTGCTGCCGGAAGAGACCCAGGCACAGGCCAAGCCTATCTTACGACAATGATCTGTTCCGCTGCCCGGGTCACGGCCGTGTAAAGCCAGCGGCTCTTGTGTTCGCGGAAGGCCCAGCTCTCGTCAAACAGCACGACGCTGTCCCATTGCGAGCCCTGGGCCTTGTGCACCGTCAGCGCGTAGCCGTAGTCGAACTCGTCCGCCTTGCGGCGAATGGCATAGGGGATGCTTTCGGCACCGTCCTCGAACATCGACGGCAACACCTTCACCTTGACGGCGGTTCGTGACAATTCGTCCTCGGAAACGATGTCGAACCGGAGCGTGTTGCCGCGCGGCGGGCGCAGGCGCTTGACCGTCCACAGGCCGCCGTTCAGGAGCCCCTTGGTCTTGTCGTTCCTGAGGCAGACCAGCTTGTCGCCGACGGCGGGCATCGGGGTCGCGAATTCCTTCAGTTCGCGGATGCGGCCGTTGTACAGGCGCCGTGTCTTGTTGGTGCCGACCAGAACCTGGTCGGCGGCCAGGATCTGGTCCTTGTCGATGTCCCTGCGCTGAATGACCTTGCTTTCGCCGAAGGTGCCATAATCCAGCTGGCCACCGTCGCGGATGGTCATGGACATGCGCACGATCGGGTTGTCCTGGGCCTGACGGTGAACTTCCGTCAGCATCACGTCCGGTTCGGCTTCGGTGAAATAGCCGCCGCCCTTGACCGGGGGCAGCTGTGCCGGGTCGCCCAGCACCAGCACAGGCGTTCCGAAGGACAGAAGGTCCTTGCCCAGATCCTCGTCGACCATGGAGCATTCGTCGATCACGATGAGGCTGGCGGTCGCCGCCGCGCTGTCGCGCTTGATGGCGAACTGGGGACCGGTGTCCTCTTCGTCGTCGCCGCGGTCTTCCTCTTCCTTGGCGGAGCGTGGACGGTAGATCAGCGAATGGATCGTGCCGGCGTCGGCGCAGCCCTTCTGGCGCAGGACATGGGCGGCCTTGCCCGTGAAGGCACCAAAACAGACGTCGCCGTCGATGCCTTCAGCCAGATGACGCGCGAGTGTGGTCTTGCCCGTTCCGGCATAGCCGAACAGACGAAACACTTGCCGGTCGCCGCGCTTGAGCCAGGCGGCGGTTTCCTTCAGGGCGTCGTCTTGTTGAGGGGACCAGGCCACGGAAAAGCTCCTTTGGGACGTTCCCCGGTTGCTTACCCCGATTTGTGCGATTCGACCAAGAGGCAATCGGGCCGGGGCTCACCCCAGCACGGAGAATGAACTCTGCCTGGTCAGCTCCCGTTTTCTGGAGAATGTGGCGGTGTCGAGCGTGTGGTCCACATGGCGCAGCCGGAATTGCAGCGGATCCCGGTCGTGGTCGCCACCGTCTTCGCACCGGGTAATCAGATCGGCCATCAGGCGGCCCGCGACCGGTGCGTTTTTGAACTGGTTGCCGCTGGTGCCGATGGCCAGGTAATAGCCGTCGATGTCGCTGCGATCGTAGATCGGCAGCCAGTCGTCGGTGGCGTCATAGAGATCGGCGATGCCGACGGGATGCTGGGACACGCCGAGGCCGGGCAGGCGCTGCGAAAACCGGTAGGCATAGGTCAGGGCGCGGTCGGTCAGGTCCCTGGAAAAGTCGTCGGGGTCCATTTCCAGGTGGGGATCGCAGGGCGGGTTCTGGCTGCCGATCATGAGCTGGCCGCCGCTGCCGGGCTTGACGTAGCAGCCGATGTCGTTGTCCGAGACGATCAGGCCCTGGCGCGAGTACCCGAGACTTTCGGGCGGCCTGATCTGGACCACTTCCTGGCGCAGGGGCCGGTGCCCGATCCTGATGCCGGGAGCGCCCTCCACCAGGGCATTGATCCTACCCGAATGAGGTCCGCCGACGTTGATCACGATGCCGGCCCTGATCGTCTCGCCACTCTCGCAGACCACACCGGTGACGCGGTTGGCCGTGACCGGGATGCTCACAACCCTGGTGTTGAAGCGGAAATCCGCGCCGCGCCGGGCTGCGGCGTCCTTCAGGTTGCGCGCTGCAAGCTGCGGGTCGTCGACATAGCCGCCAAGGGGGAAAAACACGCCGCCCTGAAGTGCGCCGCCCGTCGGCGTGCCGAAGGCATCGTCGTCCATGGTTCTGGCGGGGGCGAAGCAGGTCAGATCATAGCCCGGCAAGGCATTCCGGATGTCGTCGGCGGTCCAGTGCCTGTAGGGGATTTTCAGGGTGTCGGCATGTTCAAGGACCTGTTTCTGGTGATTGTCCGCCGGGGTTTTCATGACCAGGGTGCCGGTCTCGATGAAACGCGCCAGTCCGTCTTCCTCTTCCGCCGAAGCCTCCAGGCAAGAGCGCCAGTCGGACCAGTCGTGATAGCCCTCCAGAGCCATCGCGGTGCCGTCCAGGGTGGAGTAATAGGTCCGGATCACGGCCGCGGATGAAGATGTCGAGCCGTAGCCCGCGGCGGGCAGCGCGTCGATGTTGAGGGTCCGGTAGCCCTTGCGTGTCATCGACAGGGCAATGGCGCAACCGATGATCCCGGCGCCGATGATGATGGCGTCGTAGGGGCGGTCGGGCTCGGTCGGCAGGGGCATGGAGACTGTCCTTGTTCACAAGGGTCCCAGAACAGGAGACAAGGTCGGGTTTGTCCAGAACCAAAAACGCCAGTCGATGTCGTGTTCCGGTCATCGCCGTTTGATCAAAGGCCATATTTGGGGGCGAAAAGCATCATCTGTTTAGGAAATTAGTCAAATGGATGAACTTGGTATCATTTGTGGAATTTGTTCCCAAGGTTCCCTTTGCGCTCTGCCGGCAGGACGCCCATAGTCGCGACACCATTCGGTTTTCGCCGTGTTTTCAAATATTTGGAGAAATATGTGCCACGCGCAAATGCTTGCGAATGGCCGACGCTGGCTCTTGTCCTGGCCACGTCGGCCACCTGGATTCTGGTGATTGGCTTTTATACGGAGTTGGGAGGGTGGATTGTCTGTCCCCTGGCCGCCCTGGCGGTCACGCTGCAATCTTCCCTGCAGCACGAGGTGCTTCACGGCCATCCGACCCGTTCGCCGGCCATGAACGAGGCGCTGGTCTATTGTTCGTTCGGTCTCTGGATCCCGTACCGCCGCTTCAAGTCCCTGCACCTGCGCCACCACAACAACGACCGCCTGACGGATCCTTACGACGACCCGGAAAGCTTCTATCTCGCCTGGGCGGACTGGCAGAAGCTGCCGCGGCCGATCCGGGCAGTGCTGACGCTCAACAATGTGCTGCTCGGGCGCCTGCTGCTCGGGCCCGTCGTTTCGATGGTCGGCTTTCTGGGCGCCGAGATCCGGATGGTCCTGGCCGGTGACCGGGCCGTGCTGCGGGCCTGGCTGCATCACCTTGCGGGCGCCTTGCCTGTGCTGGTGTTCGTCACCCTTGTCGCGGAGATGCCGCTGTGGCTTTATCTGGCCGGTGTTTCCTATCCGGCCATGAGCCTGCTGATGCTGCGGACCTTTGCCGAACACCGTGCTCACGAGCGTGCCGAGGCGCGTTCCATCATCGTGGAGTTCTGCCCGCTGTTCTCGCTCCTGTTCCTCAACAACAATCTTCATGTGGTCCACCACGCCTATCCGAGGACGCCGTGGTACCGCTTGCCGGCACTCTACCGCGCGGCGCGCGATGACTGGCAGCAGCGCAATGGCGGCTACGTCTATGCCACCTATTTCGAGCTGGCGAGACACTTCCTCTTCAAGGTGAAGGAGCCGGTGGTCCATCCGATCCGGCACAGGCAGGACCGCGATCCCCGGGATGCGGCGAAGGCCGCGTCTTGACCGGCAGGAGGTTCCTGCCGGTCCGGCTGCCGATGTATGACTGGCCGGAAGTCAAGGCGGAGACCTTGCGGCTCGAGCGCGCGCTGCAAGGCGCGCTCTGCGCCGTTCTGGATCTTGATCCTTCCGGATTTCGCGAGCGGCCGGAAAACGCCGAGCTGGTCGAGGTCTGGACTGACCCGGATCTCCTGCTGACCCAGACCTGCGGCTACCCGCTAACTCATGCCCTTGCCGGCAGGGTCCGATTGCTCGGGGCGCCGCATTATTCTGCGCCCGGCTGTGACGGGGTCACCTATTGCAGCCAGCTTGTGGTTTTCGCCGAAAGTTCTCACCGGTGCCTTGAGGACCTGCGCGGCCGGCGCGCCGTCTACAACGGGGCAGACAGCCAGTCGGGCATGAATGCGTTCCGGCATGCGGTCGCCGGGCTCCGGGGACGGGATGGGGGCGGGAGCGAGAACGAGAACAGGTTTTTCTCGGACGTGGTCGCAAGCGGCAGTCATCTGGGATCGATGCGGGCGGTGGCGGCTCAGGAAGCGGACGTCGCCTGTATAGACGCCATCTGCTGGTGGCTTGCCTGCCGGGAGGTGCCGGATCTGACGGCGCGGCTCCGGCCGATTGGCCGGACGGCCTCCGTGCCGGGCTTGCCGCTGATCACCTCGCTCCGTTTTACCGACCGGGAAGCTGATCTGATCGCCGACACCATCGACGCGGTCCTGACCGGGCCTGAGACGCAAGAAAGCCGCGAACGCCTGGGCATTCGCGGCTTCTCGAAACTTGACGTCGGCGACTATACCGGCCTCCTCTCCATGGAGAGGGAGGCCGCAGGCCTGGGATATCCCGTCCTGGCCTAGATCGCGGGAACTCCGCCTATCAGCGGGCGGAACCCTGTTTTCTGACGCCTTCGCGCAGACGAAGAGCCTCTTCCATGCGGGCCAGATGCGCGGCACTGTTGCCGTGCACCAGCCCCATGAGGTTTGTGCCGAGCGCTTGTGCAAGATAGGTCATGGCGTTTCCAATCCTGAGTTTTCTGATTTGTTGACAGGCGGGCCACTGCTGTTCGATCAGGCCCCTTGCCACCCATATGTGTCTATCTTGCCTTTCAATCAAACGAATAGTATTCATCTATTCGATCAAAAAAATTGAACTCACCTTCCGTAAGGCCATTTCATGGAAAAACTGCCCGGTACCGGAATGCCGCTGATCGATCTCGAGCTGTACCGCACATTTGTGGTGATCTCGGAAACGTCCAGCTTTTCAAAGGCTTCCGAGCTCGTGAGCCGGACACCTTCGGCGGTGTCGATGCAGGTTAAGAAATTGGAAACCATGTTGGGAGTTGCCGTTTTCGTCCGGGAAGGCCGGTCCGTGCGGATGACGCCCGAGGGGGAAGCCCTGCTTGGGTATGCAAGACGCATCCTGATGCTGAACGAAGAGGCGGTGTCTCTGTTCCTGTCACCCGAGGTGGAGGGTGAGGTGCGTTTCGGTGCGCCGTCCGACTTCGGCACCCGTCTTCTGCCCAACATCCTGTCGCGTTTCGCGCGGTCCCATCCGGGGGTCAATGTGGATGTGCATCTGGACGGCAGCCCGATGCTCGACGAAAAGGCGAAGAAGGGAGAGCTGGATCTGGTGCTGTTCACCGCGCGTCCGGGAACCGGACTTTCGCGCGGTGGCGAAATCGTCTTCACCGAACCCCTGGTCTGGGTGGGTCTGGAAGGCGGCATTGCCCATGAACGCGACCCGCTGCCGCTGGCCGTGTCGACGCCAGGCTGCCCGTGGCGGCGCGCGGCACGCGTTGCACTGGACGATGTCCAGAAGCCCTACAGGGTTTCCTACACCAGTTTTCACAGTGCCGGTCAGGAAGCCGCGCTGCTGGCCGACCTCGCGGTTGCGCCCTTTCCCGCCAGCGTCGTCCAGCCGCCCTTGCAGGTTCTGGACGCGCGTCACGGGCTGCCGGAAATCGGCGACTATCACATCGTCATGCGCGAACGCGCGAAAGCCGGCAAGGCGACCCACGCGTTTGCGCAGCATGTCGAAGAGTGTTTCCGGGAACTGGGTCTGGGCACATCCTTCGGAACTGCCTGAACTGCCTGAACTGCCTGAACTGCCTGAACTGCCTGAACTGCCTGAACTGCATGAACTGCATGACGCGCCGTTGCGGAGGTCTGTGCCGGTCCGGGGCCTCTCCCGGCATTAACCATAATTCGCCTTTCAACAGCGCAAAACCGCCAGGCGGCTGGCGCAATGGTTAACGAGCGGTTACGATTCATGGTAAATGAAACGTTAACAGCGAGACGTGCCATGAGACTGGTCCTGAAATCCCTGATCGCCGCTGCCGGGTTCACTCTGGCGGCAGGTGTCGCCGCTCAGGCGGAAAGCGGAACGGTCCGCATTCTCCATGACGAGGCTTATGGTGCCATCGTCACCAAGGAGGCCGGCGTGCTGGTGTTCCGCGGCCTGCCGCCTACACGCAAGGTGATCGTCAATCCGGACGGCAAGACGCCGCTTGAACTGAAGCAGACCGAGGTGCGTGAAACCAACGTGGTGGTGATCGCCAACCAGGACGACTACATTCGTCACCTTGGTGCAAAGATCATCCGGCTGAAATAGGCAGATCGTGCAGGCTGAACGGTTTCTGCTCGCTGTGTCTGCCCTCTTGAGCGGGCAAAAGCCCGCCCTGCAAACACTTACCTGCAAGATTTCGCAATAGTTGTTGCCGTTTCCTTTTCATTTATGAGTCTGTGACCTTCAGTAAACCGGCATTCCGTCCGCGGCGTAAGTCCTGTGATGCAACACAGGAGTCAGGCCATGAAGATCAGAGAACGGATCGAGTATCTTTCCAAACCCCAGCCCTTTACCGCAGGACCTGACCAGACAGTCCTGGAGGCCGCGCGTGAAATGGCGTCCCGGAACATCGGGTCCGTCATCATCACGGATACGGAAAACAAGGTCGTCGGGCTGGTTACCGAGCGCGATCTCATGCGCAGGATCGTGGCTGACAACAAAAAACCGGATGAGACCAAACTTTCTGAAATCATGACAACCAATCTGCGTATGGCACGCGAAGACGACAACGTCATCGACTGGTTGCGGGTGATGTCGAACGAGCGGTTCCGCCGTCTCCCGGTCGTGGACGATGCGGGAAAACTCGTGTCGATCATGACTCAGGGTGATTTCGTCTCCTACACGTGGCCCGAACTCCTGAAGCTGTTTTCGGACCGGGTGGAGAAGAAACTCGGTTTCAACAATCAGCATCTTTGGATCATCGGTGGCGTGCTGGCCTATGGCATCGCGATGGCTGTGATCCTGGTGGCGTCGACCTGATCTACTCGGCCAGCAAAGCATGCAAAAGCTGTTGGCCCGAAGGAGTAGATGCCCGCACGTCCCTGGCCGCATGAGCTTTCCGGAGATGTTCAGCGGGTTGACGCGGTGGCGGCGGCCAGGCTTCCTGAAGGCAACAACTACATCCGCATGCGTTCCGCCTTCGGGTCGAACGGTGGTTCGGTCAGAATGGTCGCCTTGCGGCGTTCGCCCAGGATCTCGATCTGGAAAGCGCCTTCGCCGAGGTCCTTGGCGATGTCTGCCGGTATGTAGCCTTGTGCCAGCGATTTTTCGACAAAGTGGGCATAGCCGCCTGACGTGACCCAGCCGATCACCTTGCCCTCGTGCCAGACCGGCTCGTCTCCCATGACATCGGCATCCGCGGCATCGACTGCGAAGCTGACCCGCAGGCGCTTCGGGCCTTCCTCGAATTCCTTGCGGGCGGCGTCCTTGCCGATGAAGTCGGCCTTGTCGAGTTTCACGAAGCGGCCGAGATCGGCCTCGAATGGGCCGTAGATCGGGCGGAATTCGCGGAACCAGGTGCCGAAGTTCTTTTCAAGCCGCAGGGACAGAAGCGCGCGCATGCCGAAATTGCGGATGCCGAATTCGGTGCCGGCGGCCATCAGCGCCTCATAGACCTGGCGCTCGTATTCCGGCGTCATCCAGATCTCAAAGCCGAGATCGCCGGTGTAGGAGATGCGGTTGACCTTGCAGGGGGCGCTGGCGACGTCCATCTCGCGAAAATCCATGAAGCGGAAGGCGTCGCCCGAGACGTCGTCGCCGGTGACCTTGGCCAGCACCTTGCGGGCGTTGGGCCCGGCAATCGACAGCCCGACCCAACCCAGATTGATGGCGCGCAGTGTCACCGAGCCGTCGCCTGGAAGATGCTGCTCGAACCAGCGCATGTGGGTGATTTCGGCCTGGGACGAGCCGAACATGAAGAATTTTTCCCTGTCCGCGCGGGCGATGGTGAAATCGCCGATCAGCTTGCCGTTTTCGTTCAGCATCGGCGTCAGCACGATGCGGCCCACTTTCGGCATGGTGTTGGTCATCAGGTGAGACAGATAGCTTTCCGCACCTGGCCCGGTGATCTCGTATTTCGCGAAGTTGGCGATCTCGGTGATGCCGACGCTGTCGCGAACGGCGCGGCATTCGGCGCCGACAGGATCGAAGTCGTTGGACCGGCGGAAGGAGACGATGTCTTTCTGCGCGACGCCTTCCGGCGCGAACCAGAGCGGTGTTTCCAATCCCCAGCTGTCGCCCATGACGGCGCCCTGCGCCAGCATGCGATCGTAGAGCGGGGTGGTCTGGTGCGGCCGGCCGGCGGGCAGTTCCTCGTTGGGAAAGCGGATGCGGAAGCGGCGACGATAGTTCTCCCGCACCTTGGCGTTGGTGTAGGAAAGCGTCGCCCAGGAGCCGTAGCGGGCGACGTCCATGCCCCAGATGTCATAGCCCGGATCGCCGTTGATCATCCAGTTGGCGAGCGTCAGGCCGACGCCGCCGCCCTGGCTGAAGCCGGCCATGACGCCGCAGGCAACCCAGTAGTTCCTGAGACCCCGGACCGGCCCGACCAGCGGGTTGCCGTCGGGCGCGAAGGTGAAGGGACCGTTGATGATCTGCTTGATGCCGGTGTTCTGCAGCGCGGGAAAATGTTCGAAGCCGACTTCCAGTTCCGGCGCGATGCGGTCGAGATCGGGCGGCAGCAGCTCGTGGCCGAAATCCCAGGGCGTCTCGCGCGGGCTCCAGGGGCGGCAGTTCTGCTCATAGGTGCCCAGCAGCACGCCCTTGCCCTCCTGCCGGGTGTAGATCTCGCCGCCGAAGTCGAGCACGCCGATCAGTTCCTTGCCGGTCGCCTCGTTGTGAGCGGTCACTTCCGGCATTTCGTCGGTCAGCAGATACATGTGCTCCATGGCCAGCACGGGCAGCTCGATACCGACCATGCGGCCGCATTCGCGCGCCCAAAGGCCGCCGGCATTGACCACATGCTCGGCGCGGATGGTGCCCTTGTCGGTGATCACGTCCCAGGTGCCGTCCGGCGTCTGCACCAGTTCCTCCACCTTGGTGTGGCGAAGGACCGTGGCACCGTTGACGCGGGCCGCCTTGGCATAGGCATGGGTGGTGCCCGACGGATCGAGGTGGCCCTCGACGGGATCCCAGAGGGCGCCGATGAAATGTTTCTCGTCGAGGATCGGGAACATGGTCTTGGCTTCGGCAACCGAGATCAGCTCCAGGTCCATGCCGAGATAGCGGCCCTTGGCCTGGGCGAGGCGCAGGAAATCCATGCGTTCCGGCGTATCTGCCAGCATGACGCCGCCGGTGAGGTGCAGACTGCAGGACTGGCCGGAGACCTCCTCCAGCTCCTTGTAGAGATCGACGGTGTAGCTCTGCAACTGGGCGACGTTCGGGTCACCGTTGAGGGTGTGAAAGCCGCCGGCCGCATGCCAGGACGAGCCGGAGGTCAGCTCGTCACGCTCGACCAGGGTGACATCCTTCCAGCCGAGCTTGGTCAGATGGTAAAGCACGCTGCAGCCGACAACACCGCCGCCAATGACAACAACCTGCGTATGGGTCTTCATGAAATGCGCTCCGGAAATCCCGTTTTCTGAAAGACGGGTCTGTTCGTTCTTCTGCCTGAAAGTCAGAAATCGGTGGGGGCGCCGCCTTCGGCCTTGCGCCGGTCGACGAAGGCGGTGATCTCCTCGTCGATGGCCGGGTCAAGGGCGGGGGGCTGATAGGCCTCGAGCGCCTTCTTGTAGAGCCTGTTGGCCTTGTCGTGGGCGGTCGGGCTGCCGGCTTCGGCCCAGGTCTCGTAATTGCGCCAGTCGGACACGATCGGCGCGTAAAACGCCTCCTTGTAGCGATCCTGGGTGTGCTGGGTGCCGAAGAAGTGCCCGCCGGGGCCCACGTCCCGGATCGCCTCCACGGCCAGAGCTTCCTCCGAAACGTCAAGCGGCATCAGGTACTCGGCGATCTTCTGCAGGAGGTCGATGTCGGTGATGAATTTCTCGAAGCCTGCGCTGAGGCCACCTTCCAGCCAGCCGGCAGCGTGCTTGATGATGTTGGCGCCACCGTTGATCGCACCCCATTCCGACAGGGTTGTCTCGAGCGCGGCCTGATAGTCGACGGTGTTGGCCGCGCAGACCCCGGAGGACCGGTAGGGCAGATGGTAGCGCCTGGCCAGTTGTCCGCCCGCAATGGCCGCCTTCATGTATTCCGGGGTGCCGAAGGCGGGCGCGCCGGACTTCATGTCGACATTGGAGGTGAAACCGCCATAGACGACAGGGGCGCCGGGGTGGACGATCTGGGCAAAGGCGATGCCGGCGAGGGCTTCCGCATTCTGCAAGGCGAGCGCTCCGGCGACCGTCACCGGGGCCATGGCGCCTGCCAGGGTGAACGGGGTCACGATGGAGACCTGTCCGGCCCTGGCCATCTCGATCAGGCCCTGCAGCATCGGGGTGTCGAGGCGCAGTGGCGAGGAGGTGTTGATGACCGTCGCCACGCACGGCGTCTCGACGAACTCCTCGGGGGAAAGGCCGTAGCCGATCCGGGTCAGCTCGAGGCCGTCCAGATTACGCTCGCGGCCCAGCGAATAGATGTGAAAGACCTTGTCGGTCAGGCGCAGCATGTCGGCGATGCAGTCGAGATGGCGGACGGACGCGTGGATGTCGACCGGCTCGACCGGGTAACCCATCACGCAATGGATGATGTTGAAGAACTGGGCGAGCTTCAGGAAGTTGCGATAATCCTCCTGGTTGCCGGGCCGCCGTCCAGCGTCCCGGTCGACCGCGTTGGGGGCACTGGCGACGCAGGAAAAGGCGATGGCGTTACCACCGATCTGCAGATCATGGGCGCGGTTGCGCGCTCGCAGGGTGAACTCGGCGGGGGCCTTCGCCACAAGCTCCGCGACCATGGCGCGGTCCATGCGGACGCGGTCCTCGCCCGGCTTCACGTCCGCACCCGCGGCTTTCAGCATGGCTTTGGCGTCGTCATGCAGGAAATCGATGCCGATCTCTTCCAGAACGCGCATGGAGGCATCGTGAATGGCCTCGAGTTCGTCCGCGGAGACGGCTTCCAGCGGTTTGAAAAGGTGGCGCGGCTGTCTGAACGGTTTTTGCGGAAACAGTTCAGGGCCCGGCTTGTCGCCCCCCCTGCGCCGACGGCCGCGGCGTGCGGGTTGCGTTTCCGCTGCCGCTCTCAGGGATGCTGTCTCCATGTCCGTCATTGTCTGGTCCGCCATGTTGCATCAGGGCCAGGCCTGGCCGCTGAACACGGGCCCGGCCCGGTAACCCACACCCTAGCGGAAGCAGACGATTTTCCGGGTGGTCCCAGAACGACCAGCAGTGCTCCGTCTCCGACATCTGCGCCAGTGGGGGCCGCGGGCACCGGAGCATTGCAAAGTTTGGCTTGACGGACAGGCCTGCCGGGGTGATCAGAACAGGAGAAACGACACTTGAGGATCTGGCGTGAACGCACAGCTTTCGGATGCAGACCTGTTCGATTTTCTGAAAGTGCGGCTGCCGGTGCCGGATTGGTCAGGGGCCCGTCTGCGCCCGTTGCCGGTGGCCTACACCTGCCGGTTCTGGCGCCTTGACGTTCCCGGGCGCAGTTATGTCGTCAAGGAGTTCTTTCCCGAAAGCGAGAACAATCCGCTTTACCCGACCTTGCCCCGGCAGGAAGCCGACGCGCTCGCCGTGCTGGCCCGGTACGACCTGTCTCCCGACCTGGAACTGTTCGAGGAAAGCCCGGCCGGAACGCCGCTTCTGGTCTATGGCTATCCAAGTCCGCTGGACAACGAGATCGACATCGGCGAGGTCGCCGACCTGATCGGCCGGTTCGCCGCGCTGTCGGAGCCGGTGCCCGGTCACCAGACCACGCCTGCCGGCTATCACGAGGTCCTGAAGCGCGGCGATGCCATGCTGGCGGCCATCCCCGACAGCCGCAAGGCGGCTAACCTGAAACGGTTGCGGCCTGCCGAAGCCGCAGTAATGCGCAGGCAGGTCGCGCGCGCGCTGGTGCACCGCAGTTTCTGCCTCGGGACCATTCAGGCAACGGCGGACGGTGCGCGCCTGATCGACTGGCAGTTCGCCGGACTGGGCGATCCGGTCGAGGACATCGCCTGTTTCGTGTCTCCCGGTCTTGCCACCTTGTACGGCCTGCATCCGCTCGTCGCCCACGTAGAGGACCTGTTCCTGCAAAACTATCCGGATCAGACGACGGTCGGGCGGTTTGTTGAGGAGCGCGGCGCCTATCACTGGTGCTTCGCCGCCTATTGCCTGTTCCGGCACGAGACCCTGATGCACAGCAACGCGCCGGCAGCGCGCGCCTATGGCCGGGCGCTGGAAGAGGAAGTCGATCTGCTGTTGCGCCTGCGATGAATGTGTTTATCGTAAATTGTGACAATGTAATGAAGCTGTCACAGGAGGGCGCTACCGGAAAGCATGTCCATCCAGCTTGCCTCCGTATCCAAATCTTTCGGTCCGCACAGGGCGTTGAACGGCATTTCCCTGTCGATCGAGGAGGGCAGTTTCTTTGTCGTTCTGGGGCCGTCGGGCTGTGGCAAGTCCACGTTGCTCAGGGCAATCGCCGGGCTGGAGCCGATCGATCAGGGTGAAATCCTGCTGGACGGATTGCCGGTCGCCCGTGACGGATTTCACCTGGCTCCCGAAGACCGGCAGGTCGGCGTCGTGTTCCAGTCCTATGCGCTGTGGCCGCACATGAGCGTTGCCGGCAATGTCGCCTTTCCCCTGGAAACCCTGGGCAAGCGGCGGTCCGCTGTCTCAGCCCGGGTGGCCGAGTGCCTGGAGACCGTCGCGCTGACACCGTTCGTGCAGCGCAAGCCGGCGGAGCTGTCCGGCGGTCAGCGCCAGCGGGTGGCTCTGGCGCGTTGCCTGGCGCAAGGGGCCGCCACCGTGCTCATGGACGAACCGCTCGCCAATCTGGACCCGCATCTCAGAAGTGCCATGGAAGAGGAACTCGCCTCCTTTCACAAGGCCAGCGGCGCAACCACGCTGTTCATCACCCATGATCAGCGCGAGGCGATGGCGCTGGCCGATCAGGTCGCCGTCATGTGGGACGGCGAGATCCTGCAGGTGAGCGATCCCGACACGCTCTATCGCCGGCCGAACTCGAAACGGGTGGCCGGGTTCATCGGGCGCAGTTCGCTGGTTCCGGTCACGGTGGAGCAGGTGGATGGCGGCAATGCGGTGATCCGCTTCGGTGACGTCACCGTGGAGGTGGATTGCCCGGACGGGACCGCACCCGGTCCGGCCACGCTGCTTCTGCGTCCCGAACATGTGGTGCCGGCCACCGGAGCGACCGGCTTTGAAGGGCGGGTTGCGCGGATCATCTATCGCGGCGGCCACTGGGAGGTTTTCGTCTCGGTCGAGGGCCTCGATCAGCCCCTGATGATGACAATGCCTCGCAAGGCAGCGCCGGGTGACTTGCTGCGGCTCACCGTTCTGCGCGGGTGGGTGCTGCCGAGGTAGGGACACACTCCAATGTGTCATCTCCGCAAAAGCGGAGACCCGGGACTCCGGGGAGGAATGAGATTATCGAATTGCACCGGACAAGAAATACAGCGCACGGAGTCCTGGGTCCCGCATCTCCGCTTCGCTGCGTGCGGGATGACACCGGTTGTCTACCGCTGCTTTTCAATCCTTCCAGGGAACCGTTCCCGCCGGAACCCGTCCGGCCAGGGTGTTCATCGCCAGCATGATCAGGACCGTCGCGGCAACCACCACGACGGACATGGCCGCTGCCAGTGTGGTGTAGCCGCCGTCCTCGTAGTTGAAGATGGTGGTGCCGATGGTCTCGTTGCCGGTGGACCACAACAGGGCCGACACGGTGATCTCGTTATAGGCTGTCAGGAAGACCAGAATGGCGCCGGATGTGGCCGACGGTGCGACCAGCGGTGCGAAGATTGTCCGCATGCGGCGGAAAAAGCCGGCGCCGGAGACCCTGGCGGCGTCCTCCAGGGCGCCGTCCATCTGCAGGAAGGCGGCGGCGACCGGCTTCAGGCCGACGGCCATGAATACCGACAGATAGGCCAGCCCGATGATACAGAGGGTGCCGTAGAGCGAGACATTCAGCACGGGCAGCGGCCGGATGAAGGCCAGGATGAAGGCGATCGACATGACCAGGCCGGGCACGGCGAAGGCGATTTCGGCCTGGGTCAGCACCAGTCCCGCCCAGCGCCGGTGACCGGCACGCCGGTGCGAAAGAAAGTAGCCCAGGAACAGGCTGGCGAGGGCGATGACACCGGCGGCGAGACCGGCGATGAAGGTGGAATTGGCGAAGGCGCGCAAGGTGACCGACTGGCGCCAGAGCACCTCGGTGAAATTGTCCAGGGTCAGGGTGGCGGCAGACAGCGGCAGGCCGTAGGTCTGGACCAGCGCGGTCGCCAGCAGCGACGCGGCCGGCAGCAACAGGACGGACGCGACGAACGCCCACAGGCACGCTTCGGCGTAGGGGCGCTTTCTGCCCAGGGAAAGAACCAGCGGCGCCTGGGGCAGTCCGATCAGGCTGGTGCGCATGCGCCGTTGCAGGAAGCTTTGCAGCACAATGGCACCAAGCGCGACCAGGGCGAGGATCACGGAGATCACGGCGACATTGGGCAGGACATCCGGCCCGAAACTTGCCAGCCGTCGCCAGACCAGCACCGGCAGCGTGGTGTAGCGTGCCGGAATGCCGATCAGTGCGTTGATGCCGAAATTTCCGAGCGCTGCGACAAAGGCAAGCGCGAAGCCCGCCAGCAGGGACGGGGCCAGCAGCGGCAGGGTGATCCGGCGCAGCATCAGGACCGCCCCGGCTCCGGAAACGCGGGCGGCATCCGACAATTCTCTTGGAAGAGACCGCAGGGCGGCGCGCACCAGCAGAAACACCAGCGGGCTGTGCTGAAGGGTGAGCAGCAGCACCAGGCCTTCGCGGGAATAAAGCGGATGGGTGGAACCCAGCTCCGGTGCCAGACCGAGCCAGCGCAGGACCGGACTGGCGGGACCGAGCGCCTGGATCCAGGCGATGGCGGTCACATGGGGCGGGATCATCATCGGCAGCAGGATCAGAAACACCAGCAGGCCCTTGGCGCGGATATCCGTCAACCCGACCAGAAGCGCCAGCAGGGTGCCGAGCGCCGTGGCGCCCAGGGCGGACAGAAAACTGCTTTCGATGGAGTGCCAGAGCGCGCGTTGCACCGACCGGCTCTGAACGGCCTCGAGCAACGGTCCGAGATCGAGCCCGGCGTCACTTGTCAGCCCGGTCCTGAACAGCAGCAGGAGAGGCAGCCCGCAGATCAGCGTGGCGCCGAGAACAAGGAGCGCGAGGGTCGATCTTTCGGAAAGCTGCGAGGACTGCACTGGACCCGACTATAATATTCAGACGTCATTCCGGATCGACGCGCGGCTTGTGCCGCGCCAGTCCAGAATGACGTCCGAAGTGAGAGAACGGCAGCGCAGCCTTTGCCGCGCTGCCCGGTTTGGTTGCCTTGAGCGGATCAGCCGCCGAAGATTTCGGTGAACTTGATCTTGTTGGCCTGGTCCTGTTCCAGGGCCACAGCCGGATCGAACGCCATCAGCTTGATCTGGTCGCGGGCCGGGAAGCCTTCCGGAGCTGTGATACCCGGATGCGCCGGCAGGTATCCCTGTGAGGCGGCGAGCTTCTGGCCGTCTTCGGAAATCAGGAAGTCGACAAAGGCCTTGGCTGCATCCGGGTTCTGCGCGGTGGAAAGGATCGCGACCGGTTCGGTGACGGCGGAAACGCCTTCTTCCGGGAACACGAATGCGACCGGAGCGCCCTTCAGCTGCTCGCGGATCGGCAGGAAGTCGACGACAAAGCCGTAGAGCTTCTCGCCGCCGGCGATTGCCTTGTAGGTGCCGCCGTTGCCGCCCTTCGGGTTGGCGCCCTGGTCGGCGAGACCTTCATAATAGGCCCAGCCGAGGTCCGGGTTGGCGGTCAGGGCGGCCATGTGGATGGTCGCGGCGCCGGACGTCAGCGGCGACGGCATTGCCAGCTTGTCCTTGGCCTCTTCCTTCAGCAGATCCTTGTAGGAGGCCGGCTTCATCGGTGCATTGGTGTTGTAGACGATGCCCGAGGTGATCAGCTTGGTGGAGAAGTAGCTCTTGTCCGTGTCCATGATCGCCGGATCGTAGGCGGACACATCGGCGCCTTCATGGGCCATCAGGCGGCCTTCCTGCTTCAGGCCTTCCATGGTGACCATGTCGGCGATCAGGAGGATGTCGGGCTTGGGGGCTCCGGCCTCGAATTCGGCGCGCAGCTTGGCCATCATCTTGGTGGTGCCGTCGCGCACCCACTCGACCTCGACGCCCGGGTGCGTCGCGGTGAAGGCGTCGACGGTCGCCTGGGCGTCCGCGTTCGGCTGGGACGTGTAGACAACGAGCTTGCCGGAAACATCCCCGGCGAAAGCCGATGATGACACGGCGGCCAGGAGGCCGGCTGCAATCAGAAGATTTTTCATGTGACAGATCCTTTGCGCGGAACCGCGGAAGGGGGTTGCGGATAGCCATTGCGGTAACAGGCTTGTGTGACAGATTTTTTTTACCTGCCCGGCAAAAGTACCGAACCCTGCCGAATGAGCTGAATCGCGCGTTCCCGTATTGCGGCCTGTGCCGGGACACTTCGCGGCTTCGCCCGAATGCGAGCATTGCCGGATGCATTCCGGTCCGCTATCACCCCCGCACCAGACATTAATCGATTTGAGAAAGGCGTTTTCATGAGCTCACAGGGTGCGACTGCTGAAATCGGCCTGATCGGCCTCGGCACGATGGGCGGGAACTTGGCGCTCAATATCGCCGAGCACGGGTTCCAGATCGCGGTTTTCAACCGGACGGTGGAAAAGACCGACCAGTTCGTCACAAAAGCCGGCGATCTTGCGGGCAAGCTCGTACCGTCGAAGACGCTCGAAGCCTTCGTCGCTTCGATCAGGTCGCCGCGTGCGGTCATCCTGATGGTGCCCGCGGGCGAAGCCGTCGATGCGCAGATCGCGGCGCTCAGGCCGCTGCTGGATGCCGGGGACCTGATCATCGACGCGGGCAACGCCAATTACCACGACACCAACCGCCGCGCTGCGGAAGCGGCTGAACACGGTCCGCGTTTCATGGGCATCGGCGTTTCCGGCGGTGAGGAAGGTGCCCGGTTCGGCCCGTCGATCATGGGCGGCGGTGCGAAGGATGCCTGGGACCAGGTCGGGCATATTCTTGAAGCGATTTCCGCCAAGCACGGCTCCGAGCCTTGCGCGGCCTATCTCGGCGAAGCCGGGGCGGGGCACCTGGTCAAGACCGTGCACAACGGCATCGAATATGCGGACATGCAGATGATTGCCGAGGTCTATGGTGTCATGCGCGACGGCTTCGGCCTGTCGGCGGCGGAGACCGGCGGTGTTTTCGAAAAATGGAACGGCGGTATCCTGCAGTCCTATCTGATCGAGATTTCCGGCAAGGTGGCCGGAACCGCGGATCCGGAAACCGGCAGGCCGATGCTGGACATCATCCTGGACAAGGCCGGCCAGAAGGGCACGGGTCGCTGGACCGCGATCGAGGCCCTGATGCTGGGCACGCCAGCCAGTGCGATCGAGGCTGCGGTGGCAGCGCGCAACATGTCGGCGCGACTCGACGAGCGCAAGGCGGGCGAGGCCGCGTTCGGCGCGGCACCCAACGCGATCGACCGCGAAGCGGTCACCATCGACGCGCTGGAGGCAGCGCTCGTGGCCGGCAAGATCATCTGTTATGCGCAGGGCTTCGGCCTGATCCTGGAAGCCGCGCGGCAATATGGCTGGGCCATGCCGCTTCCCGAAATCGCCCGGATCTGGCGCAACGGCTGCATCATCCGCTCCGCCATGCTCAACGACATGTCGTCGGCGCTTGCCGACGACGCGGAGCGCAACCTGATGCTGGCGCCGTTCTTTTCGCAAAAGCTGAAGGAAACCGAGGCGAGCCTGCGCCAGGTGGTGGCACAGGCGGCCCTGCACGGCTTGCCGGTGCCCGCGCTGTCCGCGGCGCTGTCCTATTTCGACATCATGCGCACGGCCCGCTCCACCGCCAACATGCTGCAGGGCCAGCGCGACTTCTTCGGCGCCCACGGTTTTGAACGCACCGACAAGGACGGCAGCGGCTACCATGGCCCCTGGGCGATGGGGTAGCCAGGCCCGGAATGGAAAAGCCCCGCAGCATGCGGGGCATTCAGGTCAAGTGCCTGCCTGTAAACCGGTGTCCAGCAAGGATTTGATCTGCTCTTCGCTTGTCCCTGCAACGATGCGGCCGAGCTCCTTGTCGCCCTTCAGGACAAGCAATGTGGAGCGGCGGGGGATCCTGCGTGAAACCGCCACCTCGTGGTTGCTGTAGTCGTCCCAGTCGACCCGCACAAACACCATGGCCTGATCATAGTCAGGATTGGCGGCGCGCAGCGCGCTGATCACGCGTTCCTGCCGGGCGCAGGTGCTGCACCAGCTGGCGGCATAATCGACGAACACGGTTTTGCCGGCGGCCAGATGCTGTTCAATGAGACCGGGCTTGTAGTCGACCAGCCCGTTTGCCAGGGCTGTGGCCGGGAGAAGGCCGGTGCCAAGCGCGCTCGTGGCCATCAAACCTATAAACATACGTCTGTTCATCGGATTCCCTTTCCATTGCAGAGGTTAGAACCGGACCGAGAGGTCCTGAAGCCAGATGGGCATGATCTGCATGGCCCATGCGTCTATGATGTGATTGACGTTGAAAAAGAGCAGGAGGCCCACAGTCAGGAAGACGGCGCCCATGACAGGCTTCGACCGTTCGGCGATGCCACGCAGCTTGTCCGTCCGATTGCGCAGCGTTTCCCGGGCGCCGAGCCCGAGTCCAACGATCAACGTTGATACGCCGAGTGCGAAAAACACCATTATGAGCGCCGCCCATGCGAGATTTTGCCCCTGCGAGGCAAGGGCGACCGCCCCGCCCAGGGTCGGGCCGATGCACGGTGACCAGACAGCCCCCAGCAGGACACCGCCGAGGAACTGCCCCTTGAGGCCATCCGGGCCGGTGTCGGTCATCTTCTGACCGGCCGAGCCTGACAGGCCGGCAAAGGCGAGTTCGAAGCGCTGGGAAAAGGCTGGTACAAGCAGCACCGTACCGAACACCATCATGAGGACCGCACCGATCCTGGACATGAGATCGACCGTCAGGCCGATGGCGTAGCCGACAGTCGCCACAAGCATGCCGACCGCCACAAATGAGACGCTCATACCTGCGGCCAAAGCCAGAGGAGCGCGTCGGTCCTGGCTTAGCGCGGAGGCCAGGACAATCGGCAGGACGGGCAAGACACAGGGATTTACAAGCGTCAATAGCCCGGCGAGATACGCAAGCGGCAATTCAAGCATGTGATCTGTGCGGTCCTTCGATGATTGTCACCTGATGCCGGCCAATCAGTCGCTGGGCCGCTCAGGCAACTAGATAGGTCATCCGCATTTGTCTGTCCGCTAACGTTCGATCACAAGTCCGTAGGCTTCTTTACTGCGCCAGTCCAAGCGCCGACATGTTGGCGATGGAGGCGGGGAGGCCGGAGTGGTCGCGGAGTTCGACGATCAGACGCGGGTCGCTGTCAAGCTTGCCGAGGGCGTCGAACACCGAATGCCAGTTGATGGTGCCTTCGCCGAGGGTCCAGTGGCGGTCGGCATAGCCGTCGGCGTCCTGCAGGTGGATGTGGCGCAGAGAGTTGCCGGCGGCCTTGACGAAATAGTCGACCGGCGGGGCACCGGTGGTGCCGTGGGCATAATGGGCGTGGCCGGTGTCGATGGAGATCCTGACCGCTTCCGAGCCGAAGCTTTCGGCCAGTTCGATGCGGGCATGGGGATCCTTGTCCTCGATATTCTCGATCACCAGTTCGCAGCCGATGTCCTCGGCGCGCCTGACCGCGTCCTTCATGGTGTCGTGGCAGAGCGCGATCTTGTCCTGGCGTCCGGTCTCATAATTGTCGAGATTGTTGTGGTCCCAGGTGGAATAGGGGCTGTGCACCACCATGTGGGTGCCGCCAAGGGCCTCGCAGACCTCCAGGCCCTGCAGCAGCCGCTTCCTGACGATCTGGCGGACATCGACGTCGCGCGAGTCGATGGTGAACCCCCAGAACGGCCCATGGATGCCGAGGCGGCCCTGGTGGCCGTCCAGCAGTTTTCTCGCCAGTTCGACTTGTGGCTTCCAGTCGCCATTCAGGACTTCCGCCGGCCAGAAATCCTGCAGCTCAAGATCCCTCGGCTTGTCGAGCATCAGCTTGTGGTGGATCTGAAGGGACTTGAGGGTGAGCGCGGCGCCAAGGACGGGAAGATCGGACATGAGGATACCTGGTCTGGGAAAACGGAGTGAGTGTTTGCCAGATAGATCGGTTTCCTTGACACTATTGCGACGTCGCAGCCGGAAATCTCAATACCCGCGACGTCTGTCAACAGCCGGAGGGATGATGCCTTCCGCGAAATACCGGGCGATGTTTTCCGCGACGAGCTTTGCGGCGGTGGCCCTGGTGGTCGGCGCCGAGACATGCGGCAGGACCGTGATGCCCTCGTGTTGCCAGAACGGATGGGACGCGGGCAGGGGCTCCTCGTTGAAGACATCCAGCACCGCGTGGCTGAGCGGGCCGTCGTCGAGAGCGCTCAGCAGGGCGGTTTCATCCAGTATCGGACCGCGGGCGAAGTTGATCAGGGCCGCGCCCTCCTTGCAGGCCGACAGTTCCCGGGCGCCGATCAGGCCGCGGGTTTCGTCCGTCAACGGCATCAGCAGAACGTTGATGTCCGATTGCTTCAGGACGGCACGCAGGCCGTCCGGTCCATGGTGGCACTGAATGCCGTCCAGGGTCTTCTCACTGCGGCTCCAGCCCAGAACGTTGAAACCGTTTGCTGCGAGACGTTGCGCGGAGGCGCTGCCGAGCTTGCCAAGACCGAGAATGCCGACCGTGCGTTCCTCCGGACCCGTCAGGTCATGCTCGCGCCAGACCCGGGCGCGCTGCTGGGCCATGTAGCGCGGCATGTCCCGGTGGAGATAGAGCGTCCAGGCCAGCACGGCTTCCGACATGGTTTCCGCCATGCGCGGATCGGTGAGGCGCACGATCAGCGGGCCGTCCTTGGGCAGGTTCGCCGCCAGGCGTTCGACGCCGGCCCACAGGCTCTGGACCCAGACGAGGCCGGGCAGCGCAGCCACATCAGCAGGGTTCGGGTTGGCGACGATCGCCACCTTTGCCGCGCGGCGTTCGTCCTGCGACAGCTGATCGAAGGGCTTGACCTGCACAATTCCCGAGAGGGCCGCGGGCAGGATTTCCTCCCAGGTGGTCCGTTCACCGGACTCGGGCGGGGAAACGAAGGGAACAATCGGCATCATGAGGCGAAAACTCCGGACTCGTCGGCGAAGCCCTTGATTTCGATCGGGTTACCGCATGGGTCGGTAAAAAACATGGTGCTCTGCTCACCGGGCTCGCCTTCGAAGCGGATTGTCGGCGCGATGATGAAGGTGAGCCCGGCCTCCGTCAGTCTGGTTGCGAGGGCCTTCCATGCCGCCATGTCCAGCACGACGCCGAGATGAGGCATCGGCACCATGTGGTCGCCGACCTTGCCGGTGTTGCCGGTCCGGAACGGCGTGCCGAGATGAAGCGAGATCTGATGACCGAAGAAATTGAAATCGACCCAGGTGCCGGTGCTGCGGCCCTCCGCGCAGCCCAGCAGGCCGCCGTAGAAAGCGCGGGCCGCGTCAAGATCGGTCACGTGATAGGCAAGATGAAAGCACGGCTGCATCGGAGTCTCCCATGTGTTGAAGGTCTCTTGGCAGCAGAATTCGCGCAATACAATGAAAATGTTGCGGCTGCCGATGCAACTCCAGCGGAAGCGGCCGGGCCGTTCTGCATCCGGGGCGGCGAGAGGGTCTTCAGAAGGCATGCGGGAAAGCCGCGCAGAGTCGGGAACTGCAAGCTTGACGCGAAAAGCCGGGGCTTGCTGGCGGCTGGCGCCGCACGGAAGAATCATTTTCTGGAAAGGATGTTATCCGTAGCGGCGAATACAGGCATGAAAATGTCGTTTACGGGCTTGTTGTTGAAATTTACGATATGATTGCCATGGGAATTACGTCTATACTGTTGTACTGACGGCTGCATAATGCAATGGTGTCGACCGTAAAGCCCTGAGCCGGACCAAATACCGGGTGCGATTATTTCCCTTTGGTCATGGTCATCTCACGGGTGTTGGAGCAAGAACAGCGTATATGCGTCAAGTGAAGGCTAAATTAAACAAGTTTAATCTAGTGGCCTTCGCAGCTGTTTTGCGTTCTTGTCCGATTATACTTTTTCGTTGGATGCGCTCGATGCTGAATACCTCTTTCGGGGTGTTTGCACGTTGCGCCCAATTGGAAATAAAGCAAATAGACTGCACAGGAGTATCCTCATGAATAAGTTGTTTGTCTCGGTCGCAGCGACCGCGTTTGTCGGCATGGCGTCATCCGCCATGGCCGAAGATTGCGGCACGGTGACCGTCGCCGAAATGAACTGGGCTTCGGCCGGCGCGATCGCACAAATCGACAAGATCATTCTGGAGAACGGTTACGGCTGCAAGGTGGAGCTGGTGACCGGCGACACGATGCCGACCTTCACCTCGATGAAGGAGAAGGCCGAACCCGACATGGCGCCTGAGCTCTGGATCAATGCCATTCGCGAGCCGCTCGACAAGGCCGTGGCCGAAGGGTCCCTGCTCATCGGTGGCGAAATCCTCAACGAAGGTGGTGTCGAGGGCTTCTGGATCCCGACCTATATCGCTGACGAACACGACATCCACACCATCGCCGATGTGCTCAAGCATCCGGAACTGTTTCCGGGCGCCGAAGACGAAAGCAAGGGTGCGTTCTTCACCTGCCCGACCGGGTGGAACTGCCGCATCACCACCGGAAACCTGTTCAACGCGTTCAATTTCGAAGAAGCCGGATTTGAGCTTGTCGATTCAGGCTCTGCAGCCGGCCTCGACGGGTCCCTGTCGCGCGCTTACGAGCGCAAGACCGGCTGGCTCGGCTACTACTGGGCACCGACGGCCATTCTCGGCAAGTACGACATGACCCTGCTCGATTTCGAAGTCGAACACGACAAGGAAGAGTGGGACAAGTGCACCTCGATCGAGAACTGCCTTGAGCCGAAGCCGAACGCCTGGTCGAAATCCGAGGTCTACACTGTCGTGACCGACGAGTTCTCCACGAAGGCGGGTCCGACCATGGATTACATCAAGGGCCGGACCTGGGACAACAGGACCGTCGGCCAGGTTCTGGCCTGGATGCAGGACAACCAGGCGACCAACGAAGACGGTGCGTACTACTTCCTGGAAAACTACGAGAACATCTGGACCACATGGGTCACGCCGGAAGTTGCCGAAAAGATCAAGGCAGCCCTCTGATCGGCTGATTTGAAAAAAAACGGGGCCCGCGCGAAACGTGCGGGCCTTTCACTTCGGGGCACAAGAAACCGTCGGGACAAAGAAGATGGACTGGATAGAATTTCCCTCGCTCAGCCGGGGCACCTTGCGAGACATTCGCGTTACGATCGATAGCGGGTTCAGGGAGTTTACCCGCGCCTATGGCGAATTTCTCGAACGCGCGACGGATCCGCTGGAAGATTTTCTCATATTGCTCGAGCACCTTCTGATCGAATCGCCCTGGCCCATGGTGCTGGCGGTTCTCGTCGGCATCGTGTTCCTGATGAGCCGCGACGTGAAAATCACGGCGGGTTCCCTGGTGGCCCTGCTGCTGATCGGCGTCTTCGGCATGTGGGAAGATACCATGCGCACCATCGCGATGGTGACCGTGTGCACCACGCTCGCGATTCTTCTGGGTATTCCGATCGGCATTCTGATGGCACGCTCCGACAGGTTCCAGGGGATCGTCAATCCGGTCCTCGACCTGATGCAGACCATGCCGGCTTTCGTCTATCTCATTCCGGTGGTGATGATCTTCGGCCTGGGCAAGGTGCCCGGCCTGATCGCGATCGTCATCTACGCCATTCCGCCGATGATCCGCCTGACCAATCTTGGCATCCGGCTTGTCGACCTCGATGTCCTGGAGGCCGCCGACGCATTCGGGTCGAGTGCCCGCCAGAAGCTGCTGAACGTGCAGTTGCCACTGGCCCTGCCGACCATCATGGCCGGCATCAACCAGACCATCATGATGGCTCTGGCCATGGTTGTTGTGGCTGCGCTGATCGGCGTGAAAGGCCTCGGCCAGCCGGTGCTCAACGCCATCGCCAACCAGTATTTCACCATGGGCGTCATGAACGGACTTGCCATCGTTGCAATCGCCATCATTTTCGACCGCGCGACCCAGGCCTACGGCAAGCGTCTGCAGAAACACTCGGAGGTGATCCATGGGTGAGGCAACCGGCATCGAGATCAAGGGTCTCTATAAAATCTTCGGTCCGAACGGCGAGGACATGGTCCAGAAGATCAAGGACGGCATGTCCAAGGCCGAGCTGAACGAAAAGTTCAATCATGTTCTCGGGCTCAACGACATCAACATCTCCATGCCGGGCGGCAAGATCCAGGTGGTGATGGGACTGTCCGGGTCCGGTAAATCGACCCTGATCCGGCACATCAACCGGCTGATCGACCCGACCGCAGGCGAGGTTCTTTATGGCGACGAGGACGTCTGCAAGATGTCCCAGAGCGAACTTCGGCAATTCCGCCGCCACAAGACGGCGATGGTGTTCCAGAAGTTCGCGTTGTTGCCGCACCGCACGGTGATCAAGAATGCCGTCTACGGTCTGGAGATCCAGGGTGTTCCGATCAAGGAAGCCGAAGCGCGGGCATCGCGCTGGATCGCCCGGGTCGGGCTGGAAGGCTTCGAGGATCATTATCCGAACCAGCTGTCGGGTGGCATGCAGCAGCGTGTCGGTCTGGCGCGCGCGCTGACCAACGACGCCGATATCCTGCTCATGGACGAGGCCTTCTCCGCGCTCGATCCGCTGATCCGCATGGACATGCAATCTGTGCTTCTGGACCTGCAGGAAGAACTGCACAAGACGATCGTCTTCATCACCCACGACCTGGATGAAGCCCTGCGCCTCGGCGACAAGATCTCCATCCTGCGGGACGGTGCGGTCATCCAGCAGGGAACAGGACAGGAAATCGTGCTTCAGCCGGCGGATTCCTACATCGCCGACTTCGTCAAGGAAGTGAACCGCGGCCGGGTGATCATCGTGGACACGGTTATGGACAAGACCAAGACCCTTGAAGATGGCCCCACGATTTCCAGCGGAATCATGCTGGAGGAGGCCGCGAGAACCTTCGCCGACACCGGGCACGGTGAAGCCAATGTGGTCAATCAGGAAGGCACGCCTATCGGCGTGCTGAATGTCCACGACACGATCTACGCGATGGTGACGCCGGCAACTCACTGAGGAGACGGCCACCGGCTTCTCCGGCCCGGCCCCGTGCCGGGGCCGGTTTGAACGCAACAGCCCCGGGGTCTCCCCGGGGCTTTTTTTGTACGATGCCGTTCCCGGCCGTCAGCGTTCTGTGAAGACCGTGCGTGCGGCGCGGGTGACCGGATTGAGCAGATACATCAGGATCGACTTGGAGCCGGTGACAACCTGCGCGTTGACCTGCATGCCGGGGCGCACCGGCCGCTCGTTCGATCCCGACCCGATCGTCTGGCCCGGGAAGGCCAGGGTGGCCTTGAAATAGTATTCGCCATATTCGTCCTGAAAACTGGACGCCGAAATCGTCTCGACCTCGGCCGACAGGGTGCCGTAGATGTTGGGATCGTAACTGGTGATGGTGATGTCGGCCGTGTCCCCGGCATTGATATGGCCGATGTCCCTGGGATTGACCTTCACCTCTGCCACGAGGTTTTCGGACAGCGGAACGATTTCGGCGATCATGTCGCCCGGTCCGACCACGGCCCCCCGGCCTGACTGCCCGAGCGTCTTGACATAGCCTTCGACCGGCGCCTTGACGAAGAGCCGGTCCTGCCGGTCCTTCAGCTTGCTGATTTCCTGTTTCAGTTCCGCCCGTTCCTGGGCGATCCTTGCCCGTTCGTCCGCGACGACCCGGTTCACTTCGGCGCCGGCCTGGGCAAGGCTTGCCCGGGCCTCGATCAGCATCTCGCGGGCCTGGGCCAGATTGCCGATGAGCTGTTCCAACGCCACCTGGGAGCGCTGGTATTCGCCCTTGGCTTCGAGATAGCGGCGCCGGGATGTGTAGCCGTCCCGCAGCAGACCTTCCTGGATCTGGAATTTCTCCTTCTCAAGGTCGACCTGGGATTTCTGAAGCTCCATCTGCGCCTCCAGGCTGACCACTTCGGCGCGTTTTTGCGCGACGCGGGCAGTGAAGGCGTCCTGTTCGTCGGAGACCACCTTGCGGTTCGCGGTCAGGGCCGCCCGCTGCTGGGTGCTCAATCCCTCGACCGCCGGATCAAGGCGCAGACCGACGGTGTTGGCATTGCTGTATTCCTGGGCCAGGAGGCGCTGTTCCTCCAGTTCGAGATAGGTGAGCCGGCTCTCGATCCGGGCGAGTTCGGACGTCGTGTCCTGTTTCTCCAGCCTGGCGATGGGATCGCCGGCTCTCACCAGTTCGCCTTCCTCCACCAGAATCTCGTTCACGATGCCGCCTTCGAGGTGTTCGACCGTGAGGATCTGCCCGGCCGGGGTGATTTCTCCGATCGTGCTGGCGACCTCGCGGATCTGGCCGATCGCCGCCCAGACGAGAAGAACGAGCGTTGCGATCACAAGTCCGGTCAGCAGGCGGGAATAGAATGCCGGCGGAACGCCGTCTTCCAGTTCCAACGGCAGACCGACGCGGCCGTAAACGGCAGTGCGAAGTGTGTCCGGATCGTCTCTGGTGGCCATTGGAGTGTCCTCGGCGTTTGTCGGGTGCCGCCGGCCGGCGGCGGTCCGGTCGGCTATCGGGACTGCTGTTTCAGCACGTCCTCGAGAATTTCTGTCGGGGAACCGGCCATCGCCACCATGCCGTTCTGCATGTAGACGAGATTGTCCGCCATGCGCATGTGGCTCGGCCGGTAGGTGGTCAGCAAGACGGTCGACTTGCCGCGTACCTGTTCGATCTTCTTCATCAGGAGCTTGTCGCCGACGAAATCCAGATTGCCGGCGGGGTCGTCGAGAACATAGATCGGGGCAGGGCGTACAAAGGCTCTCGCCAGCAGCAGGCGCTGCTTGACGTTGTCCGGCAGCAGGGAAATCAGATGCCCTGTCAGACGGGTTTCCACGCCTTGCGGCAGCAGATCCCCATAGGATTCGAGACCGAATTCCTCGAAGGCCATGCGCACCTGGTCGTTGTCTGCCTGCGGATTGGCCATGCGGAAATTCTGGGCGACCGTCCCGTAGAAGAAGTCGTAATGCTCCGGCGCGTGACCGATGGCATTGCGCCATTCGCCCGGATCGAGCTGACGGATATCGAGATCGTCCACCAGCACCGCACCCATCTGCGGCCGGTACAGGCCGAGCACCGCCCGCACCAGTGAAGTCTTGCCGCAACCGCTGGGACCCGTGATCGCGGTGACCGATCCCTGATCCAGTTGCAGGGAAAAATTGCGCAGGGCAGGCTCCTGCCGCGAGGGATAGCGCAGCACGACATTGGAGAGGCGGACGGCGCCGTGGAACTGGCGGTAGAGGCTTGGCAGCTTGCCGGGTTGCCGTTCCATATCGATTTTCAAAAGGCCGTTGATGCGCTCGATGGTCTGTTGTGCCTGACCCAGTTGGGAGAGGCTCAGAAAGGCCTGGTGCATGGGGCTGAGCGCGCGCCAGGACAGGGCCATGACCGCGATCAGGGCACCCTGGGTGAGCTGCTGGTTCATCACCAGAATGGCGCCGATCCCGAGAACGCCGATGCCGCACAGGGTCATCAGCATTTGCGAAATCACCTGCATGACCTGGGACAATTGCCTGGTTTTCAGGTTTTTCAGGGCAAAATCCGCCGAGATGGCGCGGTATTTCTCAATCCAGATATCGTCCGCGGACAGCGCGCGGATGGCGTCGCGCTTTGACAGGATCTCCACGGTGATGTTCTGCATCCGGGACTTGGCGTCACCCGCCAGATTGATCGCCATCTTCATGCGCGGAACGATGATCAGCGCGGCCAGCACATACATCAGCAGCAGCCCCGCCGGCAGCAGGGCAAGCGGCCCGCCGATGAGCGCGAGAACGAACACGAACAGCGCGGAGAAGGGCAGATCGATCAGGGCATTGGCGAGATTGCCGTGGAAGACGTCGCGGACGCCGTCGAACTGCTTCAGCCGGGTGATCTGGGTGCCGATCGGCGCGGAGGCAATCAGCGGCAGCGGCAGATGGAGAAAGTGCCGGAAGGTGGAGTTGGCAACCACGGCATCGAGGCGGGCTCCGAGATAGGCCTGCAGTCTCGACTTGGTGCCCTTGACCATCCAGTCCATGCACAGGACAACGGCCATGCCGATCAGCAGGGTGACAAGCACCGCGACGGATTTCGCGCCGATCGCCTTGTCATAGACAGTCATGACAAAGAGCGGCAGTCCGAGGGCGAGGATATTGGACAGGAAGCCGACGGCCATGATCGACACGAGGGTGCCGCGAAACTGGTGAAACAGCCGGGACGACCAATGCTGGAACCCGGCGGCAGTCGTCTCCTCCTCCCGTTCGATCAGGTAGATATCGGCGTCCTTCAGGTCGCCGGGAGCGAGGGTGACCGTCCGGCGCATCTCGCCGCTGAAAGCCTGGAAGCGGCCGTCACGGGTCCGGCCCAGCCCGACCAGCGTATCGCTGCCGAGCTGGACAACGCAGGGAAACTGTTCGCCTGAAAGCTGTCCGGACGCGCGGCGGGAGGGTGCTGTCCGGAAATTCAGGCGCGTGAGCACCGCGCGCAGGTCGAAGATACCGCGAATGCCTTCCTGGTGAGGCAGGGCTTCAAACAGATGCCGCTCCATGCCGTCCCAGTCGAGCGCTTCAAGCAGGGGCAGAAGGCAGGCTTCCGCGGCCGAGGCCCGTTCGGCCGTGTTCTCGGAATGCTGTTGGACGCGGGTCTCCAGATTCATCCGGCTTTGCGCCGGATTGACGGTCTGAAACATCGTATCGGAGTTTTCAAACGCGGCCAGGGACATGTCGCGCTCCTAAACTTGCCGGGTGCCGTCGCCGGCGGGGCGGCGCTGGCGGATCTGGTAACGGGGTTTGCCGGCCGGCGCGCGCACCGTGCTGACACGCCCCTCCTCAACATGGAACTGCTTGTCGGCGATGGCGCGGAAGGACGGGCGGTGACTGACGATCAGGGTGGTCAGCTGTCCCTTGAGCCGCTTGAGGGCCTCGACCAGCTGGGCCTCGCTCTTGTGGTCGAGCGCGCCGTTGGCGTCGTTGAGGATCAGTATCCTGGGCTCTCCTGCCAGCGCCCTTGCGATCGCGATGCGCTGGAGCATGGATCCGGTCAGGTTTTCCTCGATCGCGTTGCCGAGCGGCGTGTCATAGCCGAGCGGAAGCAGGTGGATGTCCTTTTCCAGTCCGATCAGGTCCGCCGCCATGCGCGCCTTCTGCGGTGTCGACCGGGAGCCGAACAGGGTCAGGTTCTGCAGGATCGTTCCCGAAAACATCTGCGCGTCATTGCCGACATAGGCGATGTGGCGGCGCAGGTGGCGGTGGTCGGGTCCGTAGAGATCGTGGCCGTCGATCAGGATCTGGCCGGAGGTCGGTGCAATATCGCCGGAGACAATGCGGGCAAGCGTCGTCCGTCCACTGCCGTCACTCCCTTCGAAGGCGACCGTCTCGCCGGCGTTGATCGCAAGCGACAGATTGCGAACGGTGACGATGGCATCGCCGTGCGGCTGGAAGGTTGCGTTCTGCAGTCTGATATTGCCGACAACGTTCAGATAGGGATCGTCCGTGCGCTCCTCGCGGGGCAGATCGAAAAGGGTGCTCGCCTCGCGAAAGTCGTGATTGACGCGTTGCAGGTCGGTCCAGTGGTTTATGCCACGCAGGAGCGGCTGAACGACCTGGCCGGCCAGAAGCGTGCAGGCCGCGACCGCGCCCACGCTGATGAAACCGCCCATGACCATCAGGGCGCCGGTGGAGACCACACAGACGGTGGTCAGCACCGTGAAGAGGCTGGAAGCACTGCGTGCGTGGTTGTCGAGGTCTATATGGTCGTAACCAAGACGGGAGATCCCGGTTTGCAAACGTTCGAACCGGCGCAGGATGACCGGTTCAAAGGCCATGGCCTTGATCGTGTTGAGTCCGGACAGGACCTCGAAGACAAAATCGTATTTCCTTTGATCCTGTTCCGCCCGCTTCTCGATCAACCGGTCGAGGCGTGTATTGAGCTTTGCGGTGCGCAGCGCGAACAGGGCCAGAAGGGCAAGAGGCACAAACCCGATGGGGCCGCCGATCAGGAACAGGACGGCGAGAAAGATGAGGCTGGCCGGCAGGTCGATCGACAGCAACCTGGCCTGACCGCCGTATTGGTCGCCGAGCGACTGCAGCGACCGGAACGAGTCCAGATGCCTGGAAACCGTCGTGTCGGAGCCCGGATCGGTTCTGGAGTTCAGCAGGCGCCGGGTGGCCTCCACATGCGCCTGATGGGTGAAGGAGGCGGCGAGCCAGCCGGTCAGATAGGACCGGATGGTCTTCAGGACAGCATCGATGACGAGAACGAAGCCGAGGCCCGCAATGAGGATGACGAGCGTGTCGGTGGCCTTGTTGGGAAGGATCCTGTCATAGACCTGCAGGATCGTGAGCGGCATGGCCAGTCCGAGGATGTTGATCAGTATGGAGGCGGTCATCACAGAGCGCGGCAGCCCGGGGGTTTTTACCCGCTCACCAGTCACTGAGGAGGTAAAGTCCAGCTGCGGGAGTTTTGTATTGGAAAAAGTATCAATGAGAAAAGATGCCATGTAAGCGCCTCCAGTTCTTTATTAAGACGCGTAATTGTTTCAAAAGCGTTTACCAATAACATTGGAAATGTGAATTTATCTAAAACTGTACATGTAATTCTTGAATTGAAGTCTTACTTTATTAAGGTAACGCTGCGTGTGATGAGGTTAATTTCTAACGGAGCACGTGCAGTCATGGCCGATACCGGCAGTTCAGCGAACGCCCAGAAGCAGGGGGCAACACCCTCCGGCGGCGATGCCGTGAAGAACGCAGGCGGAAGCGGCCCCGCACCGGGACGCGTTGAAGCGCAAGCCGGCGACCCGTATCGTCCGGATGGCGGCAATGACTACTCCCTCTCGATCGAGCCGGAAGATACCGGCGAAGCGACGGTTGCCAACCTGTTCCAGGCGGTTCCGCTGGAAAATGAAGGCTCCGATTCCGCCGACGCGGGTGCCGGCGGCCGGGGTGGTGACGGCACCGGTCCGGACGGTGCGTCCGCCGGCGGGTTCGGCATGGATGGCGGCGGTGGCGGTTCAGGGGGCGTACGTCTGCCCGGAGGTGGCACCGACGTGGTCGAGACGTCCGACGGTCTTCAGAACGACGATGCCGGGATCGGTGATGGAGCAGTTCCCCAGGCGCGCGGTCCGGACGCGGAACTGTCGCAGTTCGATCTGGGCGGCAACGGTGTCCGCGCCGCAGGTTCCGGGGTCGGCGACGGTACCGGTGGCGGTGTGCAGCCGGATGACGATGGCGATGGCGGTGGAGACGGCGGCGGCGGGGGCGACGGTGAGGATGTCGGGCCGGTTACCGATGTGGATACTGTTCAGAACGTTGTCGCTGAAAACGCCTCCGGCGGAACCGTTGTCGGGGTGACGGCCTTCGCTGAAGATCCTGACGGGACCGATACGGTCAGCTACTCGATCACCGACGAGCGCTTCGAGATCGATCCGGACACGGGTGTGATCACCGTTGCCGACGGCGCGGTGCTCGACCACGAGACGACGCCGTTCATCGACATCGAGGTCACGGCGACCTCGACGGACGGCTCAACGTCGACAGGCAAGTTCCGGGTCACGGTCGGCGACGAGAACGAAGCCCCCATCGGACCGGTCACGGACACCGACACGGTCACCAATTCTGTCCAGGAAAACGCCTCCGGCGGAACCGTTGTCGGGGTGACGGCCTTCGCCGAAGATCCGGACGGGACCGATACGGTCAGCTACTCGATCACCGACGACCGGTTCGAGATCGACCCGGACACGGGTGTGATCACCGTTGCCGACGGCGCGGCGCTCGACCACGAGACGACGCCGTTCATCGACATCGAGGTCACGGCGACCTCGACGGACGGCTCGACGTCGACAGGCACGTTCCGGGTCACGGTCGGCGATGAGAATGAAGCCCCCATCGGACCGGTCACGGATGTCGATGTGACGGGCAATGCAGTCAGTGAGGATGCCAGCGCCGGCGATGTGGTCGGCATTTCGGCTTTTGCCGAGGATCCCGATGCGACCGACACGGTGACCTACGAGATGTCCGGCGACGACAGGTTCGAGATCGATCCGGAGTCGGGCGTGATCACCGTGGCCGACGGGGCGCATTTCGATGCTGAAACCGAACCGGCCATCGATATCCTGGTGACGGCAACTTCCACCGACGGCACCACCTCGCAGGAGACGTTTTCCATCGGCATCACGGATGCCAACGAACCGCCGGATCTTGTGGTCTGTCTGGAGAACGGGGCATTGCAGTTTGTCGTTAACGGCAGCTTCGAGACATTCGAGGGCACGTTGTCCGGCACGGACCCGGAGGGATATTACGAGAACCCGACGTCGATCGGAGGCTGGTCTCACGAGAATGTCGACATTCAGCAATCGGCCCGCTGGGACGCGGGCACAAGCGACGGCGATCATCGCCTGGACCTGTCCGCCAACCAGAACGGAACGGCCGCGCAGCAGATCGACGGCATGCTGGAAGGTCAGGTCTATACGTTCAGCTTCGATGCCACGGCGCGGGGCGGCATCGGCGAAACGGTCGCCGAAGTCTACTGGAACGGCGAGCTGATCGGTACCGTCGATCCCGCGGAAGCCGGCGCGAGCTGGCAAAGCTACAGTTACAACATCGTCGGAGGGGCCGGTGACGGCACGGACACGCTCACCTTCGTCGAGGTCGGTGGCGGCAATTCCTCCTTTGGCACCTTCATCGACAATGTCTCGATTGTCTCCGACAGCCGGATTGCGGTTGTCGAGGAGTTCCATGGCGCGGAGATCGCGCCGCTCAAGGTCTTCGATCCGGATGTCGGCGATACACATTCCTTCACCTTGTCCGATGACCGGTTCGAAGTCGTCGTGTCGGAAGGCAAATATGTCCTGAAACTCAAGGACGACCGGGCGTTCGATTACGAAACCGAAACGCAGGTTTCGGTCGATGTGACCGTGACCGACAGCGGCGGTCTGTCGGATACGGAAACCGTCGTGATCGATGTTCTGGACATCGACGAGAATGTCGGCCCGGTCGGCCCCGTCACCGACAACGACACGGCGGTGAACAGTGTCGCGGAGAATGGCTCTGGCGGCGAATATGTCGGTGTGACGGCATTCGCGGACGATCCGGATGCCGCTGACACGGTCACGTATTCGATCACCGACGACCGGTTCGAGATCGATCCCGATACCGGTGTCATCACCGTCGCGGAGGGTGTCAGCTTCGACCATGAAACCCTGCCGACCGTGGATATCGAGGTGACGGCGACGTCGTCCGACGGGTCTGTCTCGACTGGTCCTTTCACGATTGAAATCACCGATGTCAACGAGCCGCCCGACCTGACGGTGCATCTGGAAACCGGTGCGACGCAGTTTGCGGTCAACGGCAGCTTCGAGGTCTATGACGGATCACTGGGCGGCACGGACGGGTCCGGCTGGTACCAGAACCCGAATACCATCGAAGGCTGGACCTATGGCAATGTCGATGTGCATCAGGCCGGCCACATGGGTTTCGGCGCGAGCGACGGCGATCACCATCTGGATCTGGCGGCTCTCACGAACGGCTGGGCCTCCCAGAAAATCGACGGTCAACTGGACGGCCAGGTCTACCATCTGAGCTTCGACATGAAATCGCGTGGCAGCACCGGCCAGAGCGTTGCCGAGGTCTATTGGAACGGCGAGTTGATCGACACGATCGATCCGGCCACGACAGGCAGCGGCTGGCAGACCTTCTCATACGACATCGTCGGTGCTTCCGGCGATGGTTCCAACACCCTGTCCTTTGTTGAAATCGGTTCCGACAACAATGGCGGTGCGTTGATCGACAGCGTCTCCATCGTCTCCGACCATCGCACGGCGGTGGTCGAGGAATTCTACGGTGCCGAGATCGCGCCCCTGTCGGTCATCGATCCGGACGCCGGAGACGGCCATAGCTTCACCGTGTCGGATGACCGGTTCGAGGTGATCGCCTCCGATGGCGCCTATCTGCTGAAGCTCAAGAGCGATCAGGCCTTCGATTACGAGACCGAAACCCAGGTCAGCGTGGAGGTCACGGCCACCGACAGCGGCGGGTTGTCCGACACGGAAACGGTGATCATCGACGTCATCGACGTCGATGACATCAATGCTCCGGTCGGACCGCTGAGAGATGCGGATACATCGCCCAACACCGTCGCGGAAAACGGCTCCGGCGGCGTGGCCACCGGCATCGCCGCCATTGCCGTCGACCCGGACCCGGCGGACAGCGTGACATATTCGATCACGGACAACCGCTTCGAAATCGACCCGGACACGGGTGTGATCACCGTCGCCGACGGTGTCAGCTTCGACCATGAGACCCTGCCAAGTGTGGATGTCGAGGTGACGGCGACGTCGTCTGACGGATCGGCCTCGAACGGCGTCTTCACGATCGACATCGCGGACATCAACGAAGCCCCTGTGCTGGGATTCGATCCCGTTCTGGGGCCGGGTGTGGCGGTGACCATGACGTTCCTGGAGGAAAATGCCGGCCACTCCAACGTGTTCGGCGTCTATCACAGGGATGCCAATGGCGATCCGGCGGGTGGCCAGATCGTCTGGGTGGACCCTGACGGGCTGTCGGCCGGAGACACGACAACCGTGTTCCTGGAAGGTGTTCAGGCCGCCGATGTCGGCTATTTTCTGATCCCCGACGGCGCCAGCATCAATGGCGGCCTCTCGGATGGCGATCAGGTGTCGTTCCGCAAGGACGGCGACGGAAACTGGCAGGGGGTTCTGGGCGACGGAACGCTGCTCGCCGGCCGGGATGCGAATGTGTTTTTCTCCGGCGACGGAACTCTCAATCCGGACGGCTACGATTACACCGCGGAGAGCGGTATCACCATCGGCTTCGAGGATGTCGCCCGAGGCGGTGACAGGGATTACAACGATCTCATTTTCGACCAGACCCTGTCCGTCCATGACGCAGATGCGACGATTGACGAAGGAGACACGGGCGCCGAAGTGGGAACGATCGAGGTCACCGACCCGGATCTTGGGGACGTGCACAGTTTCACGGTTTCCGACGACCGCTTCGAGGTGATCGCCCGCAACGGAGACTTCGTTCTGAAGTTCAAGGACGGTACGGTGATCGACCATGAGAACGAGGACAGCATCACCCTGGATGTCACCGCAACGGATAGGGGTGGCCTCACCGACACGCAGACCCTCACGCTGGATGTCATCGATGCGGGGACCGACACGGCCGGAGACTACGGCACTGACGGTGCGGACGTCATGACAGGCGACGGTGGAAGGGATGCGCAGTTCGGCCGCGGCGGAGACGACAGTCTCCTCGGGCAGGGCGGCAACGATCATCTTTACGGCGGCACCGGCGACGACGTGCTGCGCGGCGGCATCGGCACCGACCACATGGATGGCGGAGACGGATCGGACCTGTTCGCCTATATGCTCGGCGACGGCAACGACACGATGCAGGGCGGTGCAGGCCTCAACTGGATCGATATCGTCGATCTGAGCAAGGCGCCGGACGGAACCGATCTGGGCTCCTACGGCACGGACTGGTCGGTCACCATGACCGAGGGGACGATCGAGAATGTCGATGCGCTTGGCGGCGAAATCACCCTGTCGCAGGATGCCGGTGGGTACATCGAACTTGCCGATGGCGCCCGGATAGACTTTTCAGAGATGGAAAGCATCCAGTACTGACCGGACGCGGAATTGAAGGCGGCGGCCACAAGGAGGCGGTGTGCCGCGTTCCAGCGGGCGGACGATGTCACTTCAGCGGTAGCGACGGACGGGTGCCGAGAAGGACCGGTTCATTCACGGCCACCGCGACCATGCCTTCCTGGGCCGCATCGTTTTCTGTCGGCCCGAGACGCAGGTCCCAGGTGCTGAACACCGGCAGGATACGCGGCACCGGCGCCGGTCGTTCCTCGATGATCGAAAAATGCTGGGGCGCGAGACGGCCGATGTTGGCCAGGAGAAAGAAGTCCGCGATGCGGGCGTCGTAGCGTGCGCGCACATGGTCAACCTGGCTCAAGAGCAATTCCCGTTCACCGTCCAGCACGTCCAGCAGGGATCTCTGGCCGCTGTCGAATTCCACCTGCAGTCCCTTGACCGCCCGGCGATTGGCGTTGATGGCGCGTTTGCCGGCCTTGGCCCGCAGCCGCGAGGCGGTCCGCTGCTTGATTGCACGGGTCACGTTTTCGCGGATGATCTGCTGGGTATCGTCGAGTTCGTATTCGACCTGGGCCGCGGTGTGCCTGGCCTGCCTGACGGAGGCGATGTTTCGCCCGCCTGTGAAGATCGGCGCACTGACGCGCACCCCGACGCGAAAATCCTCTTCGTCCCGGTTGCCGAGATTGCCGCGGTAGCCGTTCTGCCATTCGCTTTCGAGAGTGACGCGGGGCAGCATGTCGCCTGCCGCCGCGCGGGCCGCGAAGCGTGCCGCACGGGCGTCCGCTGTCGCGGCCCTGATGGACGGGTTGTTCTGATAGGCGATGGCGAGCGCGTCATCGAGCCCGGCGGGTTCGATCGCGTCGGGAATCCCGGGCCAACCGAGGCTTGCCGGTTGTTGCCCGGTCAGACGGGCATACAGCGCTTCGGAAGCTTCAAGGTCCCCCACAGCCTGATCGGAATTGCCCTGTGCCTCCGCGAGGCGGGCCAGAGCCTGCTCGATGTCGGTGCGGGTGGCGTCGCCGGACCTGTATCGGGCCCGGGCGGCATTGACCTCGCGTTGAACGACGCTTGTATAGGCCTTCAGGCGGTTGAGGATGGCGCGGTCCCGAACGACGCGCAGATAGGCGTCGGCCGTGTTGAACATGAGTGTCTGCTCGGCGCCGATCAACTGGTTGCGCCCGGAAGTCGCTTGTTCATGGGCCTGGTTCAACCGGTTGACGCCAGCAAGGCCCTGGAACAGCGTTTGCGACATGGCAACGCCGAGTTCGTGGAAGAAGGCACGGTCGCTGGTGCCGCTGCGGGTCTTGTAGGCATTGTGCTCGCCGAGATAATTGCCGGTGATCGTCGGCAGAAACTCGGACCTGGCCGTCCAGATGCCCTGGTTGGTTGCCTCGTATTTCGACCGTTCGGCCTTGAGGGCCGGGTTGACCGCATAGGCGGCGGCCATGGCTTCCTGGAGAGACTGAGCAGATACAGGTGCGCCGGAAACATGAAACCCGAACAGCGAAACGCCCGTCAGAAACACGGCGAGCCGTGTCCGGGTCCTGTGCGTCAGCCTGGCCGGAGCAAGGAAACTGTTCATTGCGGCACCTGTTTGTTGCGTGCTCTCAAGGTAAATTTTTAGAGTTAATCAAAAGTAAGTTGTGGAATATAAATATCGTTTATACTTTTCAGGAATTGGCTCAATTGCAGGAAGTATTTATATTTTCCAGTTTTACTGTCATTTATTACAAGGTATAAAACATCTATACTCGAATGCATTCACGGCACCCGTCAGGTTCCGGTTCACTGCAATTTGTCCTGCCTGTTCTTGATCTGAGGCGGAAGCCGTTGTTTTCCAAAAGAAAACTCTGAGATCGCGGGCCGCCTGCATCGCGCTGCGAGACGTTTGTCGCGGCATGCGCTTGGGTTGAGGGCAGATGGATCGTTGTTTGTCGAGCCTGGGACCAGCGGATGCTTTCATGAAATCGTAAATCGGAGAAACGAGTGATCCTGCCAAATGATGTCGTGATAACTATCTGAATCAGCTCATTTTTCTGAAGAATGACGGCTTTGCTGAGCGTCTATGATCCGGGTGCTGTCATTCTTGATCGCGCGGGTGCGTAGAGGCAGGCAAGTGCCAGCACGAGACCGGAGACGGTGGCGATCATGCCGGCGGCGCTGACCGCGTTTGAGCTGCCGAGCCAGAGGGGGCCGTAGCCCGCGAGGACATAGCCGACAACCGCCGAGCCTGCACCGAAGGCAATGCTCCAGAGGATCTGGCGCTCGAGCCGGTTGGTCATCAGGCGGGCGGCGGCGGGCGGACAGATGAACATGGCAATGACAATGATCGAGCCGACGGCGTCGAATGCGGCGACCGCCGCCACTGCCGATACGATCACGAGACCGAAACCGATCGCCTTCACCGGGACGCCGAGCGTGCGCGCGTAGCCTTCGTCGAAGGTGGAGATCTTGAGAGCCCGCCAGAAGACAGCGGTCAGAACGCAGATGATCACGGTGACCATGGCCATGCGCTGCAGTTCCGGCGGAAGATCGGCCAGCGCGGCCGGATCCAGCAGTGCGTTCCATCCTTCGGCGGACAGCCAGATCAGGCTTTCCAGGTTGCCGTAAAGCGCATGTTCCACATCCAGATGGACCGAACTGGTGTCCGTTTGTTCCAGAAGCAGCACGCCGGCGGCAAAAAGCGTGGTGAAGGTGACGCCCATGGCGGCGCCGGTTTCAATGCGCCCGAGACGGCGTATGGCCTCGATCATGATGACCGCGACCACGGCGGCGCCCGCCGCGCCGAGCATCATCGGCCAGGTCGAGATGGTGCCCGTCAGGAGGAAGGCGACAACGATGCCCGGCAGCACCACGTGCGAAATGGCGTCGCCGATCAGCGCCTGCTTGCGCAGAAGCAGAAAGTTGCCGGGGATGGCGCAGGAAATCGCGGCCAGAACACCGATCAGGATGGGGGTCAGGCTGAGTTGAACAAATTCGGCGCCCATGTCTTTCCCTTACTCCTGAACCGGGGCCGGCGCGCCCAGTGCGGTGTCGATATCGTTGATCTGGTCGGCGGTCAGGACCGCTTCGATCGGGGTCAGTCCATCGTAGCTGGCGAAAACCGCTTCGTCGTGAAAGATCTGCCGGGCTTTTGCCCAGCGGGCTTCATCCAGAACCATCTTGGCGGCGGCGGCCCTTCCCATGTCGGTTGCAACCAGATCGTCCCGCAGATAGCCCGCCCGGCGCATCACCTTCTGGGTCAGCCGTTCGTGGATGGTCTCTCCCCGCGCCAGTGCCGCCAGGCCCTGATGCACATGTACGTCCACCTGAAATTTCCGGTGCCGCAAATAGGCGGCCAGCACACCTCGGCTGGGGGAAAGCAGCAAGGAGATCAGGAAGAAGGCAAAGTTCACCAGAACGATGATCGGACCTGTCGGCACATTGGGCGCGGCAGCGGACAGGGCGGTGCCAAGATAGCCGGCGGCGCCGCCGACGGCGGCGGCGATGATCAGGAGCCGGTCGGACCGGTCTGTCCAGAACCGTGCGGAAACGGAGGGGATGATCAGTGAGGACACGATCAGGATCAGGCCGACCAGCTTGAGGCCGATCACCGTCACCATCATGACCACGGTCATCATGGCCAGGTCGACGAGCCGAACCGGAACGCCGGTCGCACCTGCGTATTCCGCATCGAAGGCAACCAGCGTCATCGGGCGCCGCAGCAGCAGGACGATCGCGGTGGAGAGCGCGCCGCCAAGCGCAATGATGACCGCGTCCTGGAACAGCATGCCTGAGGTGGACCCGAGCAGGAAGCCTTCCAGGCCGGCCTGTTTGCCCCGCGAAAGGGTCTGGATGACGGTCAGGAGCACCACGCCGAGGCCAAAAAAGACCGACAGGACCGCGCCGATGGCGGCGTCCTCGCTGAGCCGGGTTCTGCGGGTGATCCAGTCGACGGTCAGAAGGCCCAGTCCGGCGGTTGCCGCGGAACCGAGCAGCAGGCCGGGCAGATTGCGGCCGTCGCCGCCCAGGGCCACCATCACCATGAAGGCGACGCAGACGCCGGGAAGCGTTGCATGGGCAACCGCATCGCTGACGAGCGTGCGTTTGCGCAGGAACATGAAACTGCCGGCGCAGCCGCCGGCCACGCCGAGCAGGGTCGCGCCGACGGACACCAGCGAGGCGTTGTAACCCGCCTGAAAGGTCAGTGCGGACAGGAATGCGGCAAGCATGGCTCAGTCCAGTTTGAGCTGATCGATATGGGCCGTGGCCAGCCGTCCGCCGTAGGTGTCCTGCAGGGCAGGGCCGGTGAACGTCGTTGCCACGGGCCCTTCCGCGATCTTGCGGACGTTCAACAGGAGAACGTGGTCGAAATAGTCCGATACGGTGGCCAGGTCGTGGTGCACGCAGACCACGGTCTTGCCCTCTGCCTTCAGGCCCTTCAGCACGTCGATGATGGCCTTCTCGGTAGCGGCGTCGACGCCCGCGAAGGGCTCGTCCAGAAGGTAGAGATCCGCATTCTGTGCCAGTGCACGCGCGAGGAAGACCCGTTGCTGCTGTCCACCGGACAATTGTCCGATCTGACGATCGGCGAACGCGGACATGCCGACCCGTTCCAGGCATTCCGCCGTCTTTTGCCGGTGGCTCTGGCGCAGCCGGCCGAGCAGTCCGAGCTGCCGGAACTGGCCCATTGTGACGACGTCGCGTACGCGCGTTGGAAAATCCCAGTCCACCGACGCCCGCTGCGGGACGTAGGCGATGGACCGGCGCATGGTTTCAAGCGGTTGGCCGGAGACGGACACGGTGCCTGAAATGCGCGGCACGATGCCGAGCACAGCCTTCAGAAAGGTCGACTTTCCGGCCCCGTTGGGGCCGATGATGGCGGTCATGGCGGCCCTGGGCACGGCCGCGTCCACGGAGAATACGGCCGGCTTGGTGCCGTAGGAGACCGTCAGGCCCTTGACCAGGAGCGCGCTGTCCGACAGGGCAGTGTCCGCGCCTTCCCGAAGTGTGCCGTTGTCGGCCGCAAGTTCAAGATTTGTTCGAGCGCTCATGGACATCACATCGTTTCCGACAGCTGGCCAAGGCGGCCCTTTTCAGGGGCGTCGCCACCGAGGGCGCGCGTGATCGTGGTGGCGTTGTGATCGATCATTCCCAGATACGTGCCCTCGTAGCTGCCCGGTTCACCCATGGCATCGGAAAAAAGCGATCCGCCGATCGTGACCTCCTGCCCCTTCGAGGCGGCCCCTTCGATCAGGGCGCGGATGCTGCGGTCGGAGACGGACGACTCTACGAACACGGCTTTGACCTTGCGGTCAACCAGAAGATCGACAAGTTCAGCCACCCGATGCAGGCCGGCTTCGCTCTGGGTCGAAATTCCCTGGATGCCGATGACCTCGAAACCGTAGGCGTCGCCGAAATAATTGAAGGCATCATGGGCCGTGATCAGCACACGCCCGTCATCGGGAACAGTCGCAAGAGCCTGGTCGGCGAAGGTGCCGAGGGCTTCGATTTCCTGCAGATAAGCTGCGGTGTTCGCCTCAAGATCGCGCTGACGCGTCGGCATGGCCTCGATCAACGTATCGCGGATGGTGACGACCACATGCTGCCAGCGATCGGGATCCATCCAGACATGCGGGTCGAATTTGTCGGCATAGTCATCATGAGCAATCAAAAGATCTTCGGGCAAGGCCCCGGCGACGGCGACGACCGGACGTGTCCGGCCAAGCTTCCCGAAAAACTCTTCCATCTGTGCTTCGAGGAACAGGCCGTGCCGCAGTATGAGATCCGCCTTGGTCATGGCAACGATGTCCGTGCGGGTCTGACGATAGGCATGGGGGTCGACGCCCGGGCCCATCAGTGCCCTGACCTCGACGGCGTCGCCACCGATCCGTCTGGCGGCATCGGCGATCATGCCGGTGGTCGCGACAACGTTGAGCTTGTCGGCTGCCGATGCTGTTGCGGGCAGTGCAAAGACCGTTGCCACGGCGACAAGCGCCGCGGTCAGGGTGGACAACAGGCCTTTGCGGCGGGACAGGGGGAGACGGTGGATCATGGCAGGCGTTTTCAAACCTTCTTGAGAATGCTCTTGCGAACGAGTTGCAACAATAGTGCTTTTAAGAACCAATTGCAAGTAGAGTTTTCGGCGTTGCGAGAAGATGCCTGGATCGGCCGGAATTCAGCATTCCGCCATGTCACCGTCATTTTTGACGATATTTTTTCAGGGGTGGCAAAATGACAAATAGTCTTTTGAAAATAGATATTTAGCTTTTTGAAAACTGCTTTGATGGCCGAGGAGGAAGTCATATTTGATAAAATTCAATCAAAAATTTTATTGAGAAGGCATCAGTTTGACGGCGAAAACAGCCCCCGCCGCGCCGGTGCCAACGTCCCCGCCGCGAGTGAACTGGTGCCGCTTGGCCACGGGGAAGGGCCGCAAGAACAAGCATGCAATGATTTGAGGCGGAGCAATCCGGCCCAATCCGGAGGACATGGAAATAGAAACATCTCGCAGTGTCGGTGCGCGGGACAAACCTGCTGCCAATGGGACGCGAAAACCTGATCGATTTCAGGATGTTCCGACGGGGCGGCCACTTGCTCCAGAGGTGCGTGCCCCCGGCGTTTCGCCATGTCCGATGTCATTTCGTCCTTGTTTGTGGGTGTGCGACCCTGAGCGTGCGGAACACCGCAGGCCCTTATTTTCAACGTCATGGAGACTGGGTGCATCCCGAGATGTCATCGAAAAATAATTCCACACGCGTGAACAACGCCTATCAACGTCTCAAGTCCGAAATCCTGAGGGGCGAGCTGCCGCCAGGATTTCAGGCTCCGGAGCCGGATATCGCCAGCCGTCTGGGCATGAGCCGGACACCGGTGCGCGAGGCCTTGATCCGTCTTGAAGCCGACGGGTTGGTCGATCTCGTGCCGCGGCGCGGCGCCAAGGTGCTGCCCATCGCACGCAAGGATATCTGTGAAATCTATCAGATCCTGTCGGCGCTGGAGGGGCTGGCGGCCCGCTCGGCGGCGTCCAGGAACGGCCAACCCGGAATGTTCTGCAGTGTGGCCGAACTGCTCAAGGATCTGGATGAAGCCGTGAAGGCCGGGGACATGGAAACATGGGCGGTGCTCGACGACCGGTTCCATCGGTGGATCGCGGAGGTGAGCGGCAATGTCCGGCTGGAGGCGGCGATCTCCGGGTTGTTGGACCAGATCTTCCGGGCCAGTACATTCCTGTTGCGCCTGAACAAGGCGCCTGCAGCGGACGCGTCGGATCACCGCAAGCTCTGCGAAGCGATCAATGCGGGCGAAGAAGAGATCGCGGCCGAGATCGCCAGAACCCACCGGCTGACCGGCCTTTCCAAAATGACGGCCCTGTTTGAAGGTTGCGGCCTGAGCCAGGTTTGACGGGGCTGACTTACGCCGGCCCGGACGGGGCCGGGCCGGTGGATTGGCCGATGATCAGCTCGGCGTCCATGTGCAGCGCGGTCGGTTCGGTGCCGGGATTGGCGATCATGTTGAGCAGAAGCTCCGCCGCCTTCTGTCCGGCATAGCGCACCGAGGACCGGGTGCAGGTGAAAATCGGCACTTCGCCGCTGTTGGGCAGAAAGGACAGGGCATCGTCGTGGGTGATGATCGAAATGTCCTTGCCGACCGTCAAGCCGCATTGACCGACGGCCCGGGCAACGCCGATCGCTGAAATCATCGACGAGACCAGAAACGCGGTCGGCGGATTGCCGCCATTGAGCATGTCCATGGCATTGTCGCACCCGAAGGGTTCGGTCATGTCCGCGCTGCGCATCAGCTGCGGGTCTGCGGCAAGTCCTCTGGCGGCGAGCGCGTTTTCGAACCCTGTCCGGCGCCGTCGCGCGAAGTCCATGTGTTCCAGCCCATTGAGCAGGGCAATCCGCGTGTGGCCGAGATCGAGCAGCAGGTTGCTTGCCCTTTCGAAAGCGCGGCGGTTGTTCATGTCGATCCAGGACGTTTCCGTCTCGGCGCCCGGAATGCGGCCGTGAACCACGAAGGGCAGGCCGATTTCCTTCAGCAGCTTGTGGCGGTGTTCATCGTGCGCGGGCCCGTGAATGATGACGCCGTCGGCCTTCTTGCGCGTGGCGATCTGCCGGTAGGCGTCCTCCTCGAGGGCGTCCTCGACCACCGAAATGATCATGTCGTAGCCGTGCATGGAATAGGTCTCGCCGGCGCCGGCAATGAATTCCAGGAAGATCGGGTTCATCATCTCGTGGATCGAACGCGGGATGACATGGCCAATGGCCATGGCACGGCCGGTTGCAAGGCGCCGTGCCTGGCTGTTGGGCGCATAGCCCAGCCTGGCGGCCATCTCGGTCACGCGCCTGCGGGTTTCCTCGCTGACTTCCGGATAGCCGTTCAGGGCGCGGCTGACGGTGGTTTGCGACAGCTCCAGCCGTTGCGACAGTTCTTTCAGGTTCACGCCATTGCTCATACTGCCCAAAACGCTTTGAAGGCGCCCCTCCCGATAGGCTGTTATTGAAATGCAATATTAAATGGTGCGTTGCGCGCTTGACAAGGCCAGAACCTGCCGACATGTTTAGGATGAAATCCAAAGCGGTTTGAATGACTGGTTCCGGCTGGATTGTCGATCTTCCTCATCGGGAGTGTTGCTGCCAGCCGGTGAGGTGTGCCACTTTAAAAAGACTATCTCAGGATAGGGACAATCTGGGAGGATTGACATGAAATCTCGTTTGATGGCCTGCGCCGCTGGCCTGGCGCTTTGCGTCGGCTTCGGCATGAATGCCGCTGGCGCCGCGGAGCTGAAATTCGCTCCGGGCGAAGGTCCGTTCAACTGGGACAGCTACAATGCCTGGGCTGAAAACGCCCCGGATCTGAGCGGGCAGACCGTCACGGTCGCCGGCCCCTGGCTGCAGCCCGAAGACGGCTTCTTCCGCAATGTTCTGGCCTATTTCACCGAAGCGACCGGCGCCGAGGTCATCTACACCGGTTCCGACTCCTTCGAACAGCAGATCGTCATCGACGCCGAAGCCGGCGCCGCGCCGAACATCGCCGTGTTTCCGCAGCCGGGCCTTGCCGCCGACATGGCCGCGCGCGGCCTGCTTCAGCCGATGCCCGATGGCATGGGAGACTGGGTTGCCGGCAATTACGGTGCCGGCGACAGCTGGGTCGACCTTGGCACCTACACGGACAAGGACGGCAATGATGCGCTGTTCGGCTTCTTCTACAATGTGAACGTCAAGAGCCTGGTCTGGTTCGTTCCGGAGAATTTCGAGGACGCGGGTTACGAGGTGCCCGGCACGATGGAGGAGCTCAAGGCTCTGACCGAAGAGATCGTGGCCGACGGCGAAACGCCTTGGTGCATCGGGCTGGGTTCCGGTGCGGCCACCGGCTGGCCGGCCACCGACTGGGTGGAAGACATGATGCTGCGCACCCAGCCGGCGGATGTCTACGACCAGTGGACCCGCAACGAGATCCCGTTCGACGATCCGCGTGTCGTTGGCGCGATCGAGGAATTCGGCTGGTTCGCGCGCGATGACGCCAAGGTCGCCGGCGGTGCCGGTGCGGTGGCGTCCACCGACTTCCGCGACAGCCCGAAGGGCCTGTTCTCCTCGCCGCCCCAGTGCTACCTGCACCGCCAGGCGTCCTTTGTGCCGGCCTTCTTCCCGGACGGCGTCGAGTTCGGCACCGATGTCGACTTCTTCTACCTTCCGGCCTATGCCGGCAAAGATCTCGGCAATCCGGTTCTCGGCGGCGGCACACTGATGGCGATCACCACGCCGTCCGACGCCACGACGGAACTGATGAATTTCTTCCAGCTGCCGATCGCCCATGAAGTCATGATGGCGCAGACCGGCTTCCTGACGCCGCACAAGGGCGTGAACCCCGCAGCCTACAAGGACGATACGTTGCGCGGCCAGGGGGAAATCCTCGTCAACGCCAGCACCTTCCGCTTCGATGGATCCGACCTGATGCCGGGTGCGGTCGGTGCGGGCACCTTCTGGACCGGAATGGTCGACTATGCCGGCGGCAAGGATGCCAAGGCCGTGGCCGGGGAAATCCAGAAAAGCTGGGACGCTCTTAAGTAGAACTCCGGCGGCCGGCCTCCCTCGCGGGGCCGGCCGTTTTCAGTCTGATCGGCGGCTCCCCTCAAGCCTCGCCAAATCGACCAGACCGGAGCTCCCGGCGTTCCGGGGGCTCCCAATAATTGGAGCGATACAGCTCCAGAGCATGTCGCGCTGAATTGACTTCAGGAAATCGCCCGCACGCATTTGCAAAGCAAACGCTGTCCAGGTCGCCTTCCCGAAGCAAGGATACCGCCAAATCGCGACACGTCTTGAATGGGATGGAACGGCCATGTTTACGGACAATCCGGCCCTGTTGGGGCTCGTGACGATCACCCTGGGCGTCGGTGGCTGCCTCGGTTACTTCTATTTTTCCAATGTCATCCTGGACGCCGTGATTTTCCCGGCGAAGGGAGCAAATGCCGGACGCAACATCAACCGGGCCAACATGGTTCGCCCGTGGCTGTTCCTGTTTCCCGCCCTGTTCGCCCTGACACTCTATCTCGCTTATCCGGTCTTCGAGACCCTGCGCCTGTCGCTCACCGACCGGGACCAGGGCGGGGCGTTCGTCGGGCTGGCCAACTATCGCCAGATGATGAACGAGGCGAAGTTCTGGGAGGCGGTGCGCAACAACATGCTCTGGCTGATCGTCGTGCCGGCGGCCTCGACAGCCTTCGGGCTTCTGGTGGCGCAGCTGACCGACCGGATCCGCTGGGGCAATCTGGCCAAGTCACTCATCTTCATGCCGATGGCGATCTCCTTCGTCGGCGCCTCGGTCATCTTCAAGCTGATCTATGACACGCGTCCGGAAGAGCAGAACCAGATCGGCGTCCTGAACGCGGTCTGGCTGAAATTCGACGGCGGCGCCGGCTCGGTCTTCTTTCTTCAGATACTGCCGACAATCCTGCTTGCCGGGTTTGCCTGTGTGGTCGCCTATGTGGTCTGGACCCTGGTCCGGGACTTTGTCGCCGGGGGCAGGAACCGTGCGCTGTGGCTGATCCCGCTTCAGTTGCTGGCGGTCGCGGGCGGTCTCTGGCTGATCTGGATCACCATCGGATCGGCTGCGGGCGTCTGGCTCGCGGACCTGCCCTACGGCAAGGCGCAGACCTGGCTGACGCTGCCCTTCTACAACAACTTCTTTCTGATGGTCGTGCTGGTCTGGATCCAGACCGGCTTTGCCATGGTGATCCTGTCCGCCGCGCTGCGCGGCATTCCGGAAGAAACGGTGGAGGCGGCCATCGTCGACGGCGCCAACCCGTTCCAGGTTTTCTTCAAGATCAAGGTTCCGCAGATCATCGGAACGATCGTGGTCGTGTGGACCACGATCACGCTGACGGTGCTCAAGATCTTCGATATCGTCTTTGCCATGACCAACGGCCAGTGGGAAACGCAGGTGCTGGCCAACTACATGTATGACAAGCTTTTCCGCGCCAATGACTGGGGCATCGGCTCGGCAAGCGCGATCGTCATCATGTTCCTGGTCACGCCGATTCTGGTGTGGAACGTCTACAACGCCCGCAAGGAGATGAGGTGATGGTGAGCCGCCATATCTCGAACTCGCTATGCTCTGCGCCGGTTCAAACAGGCTGCAGAGAAGGCGAATGGCGCAGTGCGATGCGGCCCATCGGGCGAGACATTCAACGCGCTATGGTGCCTGTTTCAACCGGCCCGAGGGGGTGCTCTCCGGCGGCCGTCTTCAGGCGAGAACCCCTTGACCGTAGCTTCAGCTACGGTCTGCGGCTTTTTCGCCTGCATCCGACTCGCCGGAGAACAACGCAGAGCGTAGGGAGTTCGAGATATGGCGGCTAACATCGCGGGCAAGAAATCCAGCCTGACCTGGGCGGTTCACATCTCCGTCGCGCTGCTGGTTCTGCTGTGGCTGTTTCCGACGGTCGGGCTGTTCGTTTCGTCCTTCCGCACGGCGGACCAGATTTCCAGCTCGGGCTGGTGGGCTGCGTTGTTTCCCTCCGAGCAGAACGAGGTCTACCGCACCGGCGATCCGGATGAAAACAGGGTTGCCGACGGCGACATGTTCGTGGTGACCGGCAACATCTTCGAGGGCGCTGGGCGCGAGATCCGGGCCTGGGGCGTCTCGTCCAAGGCCGTGGCTGCCTACCAGCCGGGCGAAACCGCCGAGATGAAGGACGGCGAAAGCGTGACCCTTCAGGCCGACGGCAGCTATGTCTGGCGTGGCAACGACAAGCAGATATCCGGCCGGGGTCAGCGGATCTTCATCACCGCGACCGTGCCACCCGAATTCACGGTCGACAATTACCTGACCATCCTTTTCTCCGGCACCGGCCAGGACAACATGGCCAAGGCGTTCTTCAACACGCTGACGGTCACGATCCCGGCGACGATCATTCCGATCGTGGTGGCTGCCTTTGCCGCCTATGCGCTGGCGTGGATGGAATTTCCGGGCAGGGCGTTGCTGATCGCGGCCGTGGTCGGCTTTCTCGTGGTGCCGCTGCAACTGGCGCTGATCCCGCTGCTGCGGCTGCATCTGGCCATCGGTATCGGCAAGGGCTACATGGGGGTCTGGCTGGCGCACACCGCCTTCGGCATGCCGCTGGCGGTCTATCTGCTCCGCAACTACATGGTCGGCCTGCCCCGGGACATCATCGAGAATGCCAAGGTCGACGGGGCAACGGATTTCCAGATCTTCACCCGGATCATCCTTCCGCTCAGTTTCCCGGCGCTGGCCTCATTCGCGATCTTCCAGTTCCTGTGGACCTGGAACGACCTGCTGGTGGCCAAGGTGTTCCTGATCGACGCCACGGGGTCGACCACGGTGATGACCAACCAGATCGTGGAGCTTCTGGGCACGCGCGGCGGCAACTGGGAGATCCTCGCGACAGCCGCCTTCGTCTCCATTGCCGTGCCGCTGGCGGTGTTCTTCGCAATGCAGCGGTATCTGGTGCGGGGACTGCTCGCGGGATCGGTGAAATAACATGAAAAAAACCACTATTTGGGAGCAGTCCGCATGACATCCTTGTCTTTGAAGAATGTCAGCAAGTCCTACGGAACCGTCGAGGTCCTGCGCAACATCGACCTGGAGATCCAGCAAGGTGAGCTGATCGTGTTCGTCGGGCCGTCCGGCTGCGGAAAATCGACGCTTCTGCGCATGATCGCCGGTCTGGAGCGGATCACCGGCGGCGAGCTTGAAATCGACGGCATGGTGGTCAACAACGTGCCGCCGGCGCAGCGCGGCATTGCCATGGTGTTCCAGTCCTATGCGCTCTACCCGCACATGACCGTCTACGACAACATGGCGTTCGCGCTGAAGCTCGCCGGCAAGTCCAGGGCCGAGATCGACACCGCGGTGCGGGCCGCTGCGGACCGGCTGCAACTGACGGAATACCTCGATCGTCTGCCCAAGGCCCTGTCCGGCGGCCAGCGCCAGCGGGTCGCCATCGGCCGCTCGATCGTCCGCGATCCCAAGGTGTTCCTGTTCGACGAACCGCTGTCCAACCTGGATGCGGCGCTGCGCGTCGCGACAAGGATCGAGATCGCGCAGCTCAAGGAGAGCATGCCGGACAGCACGATGGTCTATGTCACCCACGACCAGGTGGAGGCGATGACGCTCGCCACCCGGATCGTGGTTCTGCATGGCGGCAATGTCGAGCAATTCGGTGCACCGCTCGAGCTTTACGAGCGACCTGCCAACACGTTTGTCGCCCAGTTCATCGGTTCACCCGCCATGAACCTGCTCGAGGCGACGGTGACCACGGCCGGCGAGACGACGACGGTGTGCACGACCGATGGCGGCGAGGCCGTCGTGCCCATCGCCTCCGGGGCTTCAGACGCCGACAGCAATGTGAAACTGGGCGTCCGGCCGGAAGATTTGACAATCACGGAAAGCGACCGGTTTCTGGTGGCTGCCACGGTGGAGATGGTCGAGGCGCTGGGCGAGACCACCGTACTTTATCTAAAGGCCCAGAACGGCGCCACGTCGCTCATCGCCAAGTTGCCGGGCATTCATGCGATTTCCAGAGGCACGCCGATCCGCCTGACCGCGACTCCCGAGAAACTGCATCTCTTTGATAACGAGGGACGGTCGTTTCTTCACCGGTAGGCGCCAGGGGAAGGGTAGGCGCCAGGGGAAGGCGTGAAGTTGCGGCTGGAGACCGGCAATTGTCCCGAGCCTAGTGCTGGTGACCGGCATGGCTGTGCCGGGTGGCGTCGGCGGGTTCGACCTGGGCATGCAGCTCGACATGGCCGACATCGAATTCGATCTCGATTTCGAATTCCTCGCCCTTGCCGAAGGATCGTGTCAGACCGTTGAGGCGCAGTGCCAGGCCGTTCGGTTCCAGCATGAGCTCCTTGCCGGGTTTCACCGGAACCGGTTGCAGCGGCGCATAGCCGGCTTCGCCGTCCTTCATCCGGAAGCCGACCAGCTCGACGCTGTCGGCGATCGCGGTTTCGCCGCCGACGATCCGGATGTCCTGATCAGACCCGTTTTCAATTTCGACGAACAGCAGGGCGTCTTCGCCGGAGGTGGCCCGGATCCAGGCATGCAGCGCCGTGACGCCGTGCGCGCTGGCCTTGTGATCGCCGTCTTCATCCGCGTGCTGCTCTTCATGGTCGTGTTCCTTGGTGGCGCCATGGGTGTCGGAGGCAACAACCGGCTGAGGCATCAGGAACAGGAGCGACAGAAGAAGGAGGAAGGCACGCATCGGTGAGACCTTTCAAAGTTCGAGATCAGGCGCGCAAATCAGTAATGATATGACGTGACATGGCCATGAAGGCCGGCAGCAAGGCCAGAAGAACCGTGAAACTGACAAAGGCGGCCATCAGGTGAAACTCGGGCCAGTCGAGGGTCGCGGAGACCAGAATGTCCGTTCTGGCGGTTACCGCCTTCGAAATGACACGCACCGCGACCCAGCCAATCGCAAGTCCCGCGAGCGCGCCGAGCGCGATCAGCGCCGCGGCATAGGCCCAGACCACGGCGAACACGAACCGGCCCGGAGCGCCAAGGGCGCGCAGCAGGGCCAGGCGCCGGGCGAACAGCCGGGCCAGCACGATCAGGCCGGTCAGGACCCCGGCCGTGACCAGGACCTGCGTCAGCACGGCCATCACCGACATCATCTGACGGACATCGCCCATGAGGCCGTGCAGCTGCGCCAGGACGGCGCCCGGAAAGAACGCCATCATGTCGTCCCTGGTGAATTCCGAGCGCAGGGCATAGTTCGCCCACAGCGCCTCGGCACGCACGAGAATGGCGGGCGTGCCGGGAAAATAGGCCGGGTCGAAAGGCGGGCCGATCGTGTCGCGCTGTTCCGGGCCGTGGCCGTTCATCAGCCCGTGGACCTCCCAGACGGACTCGACGGGCACGAGGATGGCCCGGTCCCAGGGACTGCCCGTCGGGGGCATTCTGCCGACAATCGTCAGGTCCTGGCCTGCATGGGCCTCCGCTTCGGCGGCGTCGCCGACGCCATGGGCCGGTTCAAAGCTTGCACCGAGCGCAAGATCCACCGAAGAACCGGCGATTGCTTCGACGGTGGTTGCGAACATCCGGCCCTCGGTCAGGTCCCCCGCCAGATGGGCCACGAACTGCGCCGTGGTTCCGACGACAGGCGACTCCCCGTAGCTGTCGCCGAAGGCGATCGGCGCGGCCAGGTCGACGCTGTCGTGACCGGCAATCTCGTCAAAGGCCTCGCCGCCGAGGAGCGGCACATCGCTCGGCTGCAGGTAGACGGCGGCGAACATCATGGTGATCTCGCTGCCGGGGGCGGAGACGATCAGATCGAACTTGTCGGCAGCGCGCGCCGTGCCTTTTCTGAGGCCGCGTTCCTGGGCGATCAGGCCGACGCCGATTCCGACCGAGATGGCGATCAGCAGCACGAAAGTCAGGTTGGTCCAGCGGAACCGCCACAGCAGCGCGCCGACGAGCGCCTGTGGGCGGAATCCCCAGAGCACGCACAGACCGGTCAAGGCAGCCGGTGCCAGCAACAGAAGAAGCCAAAGGCTGTCCTGCACTTGCGGCGGCATAGATTGCCAGCTGTCGGAAATCAGGTCAGGCAGGAGAGGCCTCCGTTTCAAGCCGTCCGTCGGCAATCTCTATGACACGATCCATCCGCTCCAGCAGGTGCGGGTCATGGCTGACGGCGATGAGGGTCTTTGCTTCGGCGCGCGCCAGTGTGACCAGATCCTCGATCAGGGCATCCGCGGTCTTCCGGTCGAGACTGGCCGTCGGTTCGTCGGCGAGGATAATGGCGGGGTCTTGCGCGAGCGCGCGCGCGATCCCGGTGCGCTGGCGTTCGCCGCCGGAGAAACTGTCCACTGTGCGCCGGTCCGCGGGAACGCCGAGCTTTGCCAGAAAACTTTTCGCGGTGTCGCGAATCGACCGGCGTTTGGCTGCCTTGTTGAAAGCGGTTGCCAGGGTGGCGTTGCCGAAAGCGCTCAATTCCTCGAACAGCAGGAAATCCTGGAAGATCAGGCCGATGTTCTCACGGCGGAACCTGGCGCGATCGCCGTCCCCAAGCGGCGTGAGGTCGGTGCCGTTCCAGTCGACATGGCCGGTCATGCCGGGTTGAAGACCGGCGAGGGCGTAAAGAAAGGTCGACTTGCCCGCGCCGGATGGCCCGCGCAGGCCGATGGTTTCGCCGGGGGCGGCGGAAAACCGGCCGCATGTCACCAGGATGCGGCCATTGGGGGCACGGACGGCCAGGTCTTCAACGCGCAGGGTCATGGTCATGGGCGGGGGACTTCAGACACGTTCGTAGACGGCGTCGGAGAGGCGGACCCGGCTGACGAAACCGGTCTCCGGATCCTTGAAGCTGCCCAGTTCCAGAATGCCCGTGGTGACAATCTTCCGCCGGTAGGAAATCACGTCGACGACCCGTTTGGTGTAGATCGCCAGGATATCGTCGGGCCATTCGGCTTCGGTCTCGCAGAACGGGCAGACGGCCATCGGCATCTTGGTGAGCACGAAGAAGTTCATCTCCGCCTTCAGGGGTGGAGCCATGAAGCCGTTCACGGCGATGCGCTGTCCCTCGAGCGACCTGGCAAGATCCGAAAAGGACCGGTCCTTGTTGTAGAGTTCGCGCAATCTGATGGGCTTGCCGGCTGCGTCCGCCGGTCCCGCCAGACCGAAGCCCGCGCAAAGACCGAATGCGGTTCCGGAAAGAACAAAGTTCCTGCGATCCATGCCGGATCTCCGATTGCTTGCCTCGGGTCTGGCGGATTCCATACCACGGCAAAGTGACAGAATAGAGAAAAGCCCGCCGTCGGCGGGCTCTTCGGGTTTGTTTGACGACGTCGATTACTCGGCGGTCGCGGCGTGATGCATGACGTGGAAAATGTAGTTCTGTTCCACGGTGCCGCCGATGAGATGCGCGAACGGGCCTTTTGCGTAGATCGCGACGTCCTCACCGGAGTGGGTTTCGGAGGACAGCGGGATCAGGGCCTGCTGAACGTAGTCCAGGTCGGTCGCTTCTTCCTGGGAAACGGTCGGGCGCGTGCCGGTCCAGTCCTGGTCTTCGGTCAGGATGGAGCCGCCGCCGTTGAGGTAGGTAACGGTGGTGTAAGGCTTGCCGTCCTGGGCCATGTTCGGCTCGTTCAGGGCTTTCGTGCCGGCCGGGTCGATCTTCATCGACAGACCCAGAATGTCGGAACCGCGGCCGGCATAACCGGAGAACGCGATCGCGTGTTCGTGGTCGGCGGTGACGATGATCAGCGTGTCGGAGTCATCGGTCAGTTCGTCGGCCCTGGCAACGGCTTCGGCGAAGGCCACGCCATCGCGGACGACGCGGGCCAGGTTGCCTGCGTGGTTGGCATGGTCGACGCGGCCGGCTTCAACGGTCAGAAAGAAGCCGTTCTCGTTGCCCTGCAGGGCCTTGATGGCAGCTTCGGTCATTTCGGCCAGGCTCGGCTCGCCGGAGCGGTCGGCTTCGTACTGCATGTGGGACGCTTCGAAGAGGCCCAGAACTGGGGCGCTGCCATCGAACCTGGCCGCACCGAATGTACCGTCGTCGTAAACGTACTGAATGCCGGCTGCCTTGGCGTCCTCGATGAGGTTCTTGCCGTCGGTGCGTTTGCCGCCCTTGCCTTCTTCGCCCTTGACTTCCTTCGGCAGGAAGTGACGGCGTCCGCCGCCCAGGGCAACGTCGACACGGCCGGCCTTCACGGCCTCGATGAGCTGGGAGGCGATGTCCGGCACCGCGCAGCCGTCCGGCAAGCCGGAGTTGTCTTCGAAGTTGCGGTCCGCGGAGTGGGCGTAGGCGGATGCCGGGGTCGCGTGGGTCAGGCGGGCGGTGGAAACCACGCCGACGGACTTGCCCATGCCGGTGTAGATTTCGGAGGCATTGGCGACGGTCGCGCCTTCAACCTGGGAACAGTCGCCGCGGTTCAGGGTCTCGTCGACGCCGATCACGCCGGCCTTCGTCTTGACGCCCGAATGCATGGCCGTGCCCGTACCCGCGGAATCCGGGGTCTGGGCATTGACGTTGTAGGTTTTGGCCAGAGCCAGGAAAGGGAACTTCTCGTGGGGCAGAACGTGCTCGTCGCCAAAGTTGCCGTTCTGCTGGCCGTCGAACAGGCGCGTGGCGTAATTGGTTCCGACACCGTTGCCGTCCGAGATCAGGATGATCACGTTCTTGGCCTTGTTGGTGTTCGGTTGAACAGCGGCTTTCGCGTCAAGCTCAGCCTGGGCGGCGGTGAACCAGGCGTTGTTCTGCTGCGGCAGAGCATCCTGGGCGAAAGCGACGGAGCCGGTCAGGGCCAGCGCCAGTGAAGTGCAAATGATCGTTTTCATGTCATCTCCCGAAGGTGAAGAGGGAACCCGGGAGTTACTTAGAAATGCAGCATGACAGCTGATTGACAGATAGGTGACGAAGCTTATTTGTTATTATATTACATAACACATACATGGCCCGCCAGACGGGAATGCCGTTCGCCGGCAAAACAAAGTCCGGGCAAGGCAAAGGCCGCAGGTTGAAAGGCTTGTGGATTTGCCGGCTAAGCAAGCAGCCCCCCCCGGCCCGGCGGACAATCCGATTTCGACACTGGAAATAATTTTTTACCCGGCGACAGCGGGCGGCCGTCCGGCAACGCGCGAACCGTCAAGACAGAAACGCGGGCTGTCATATCATGTTCATATGAGCGTCTAATAAGGTTCATATGAACATGATTAAACCAAGTCCATAGCCGGACTATATCGGACCAGCACGGTGTCCCTGAAGACACCCGGTCTTCGGCGCGACCGAAGCGAGTGAGATGATACTGGATCAATTGAACATGCTTGGGCAAATAGATATTTCAAATCGTCAGGCCGAAATCGCGGACCTTGTTCAAAAGACGGGATTCGCCTCGGTGGAAGACCTGGCGGAACGTTTCGAGGTGACGACCCAAACGATTCGCCGGGACGTCAACGGACTTTGCGAGCTCGGCATCCTGCGCCGGACCCATGGCGGCGTGGAGCCGCCGGCACCGGCCGCCAATATCCATTATTCAACACGCCAGATTCTCAACCTTCGGGAAAAGCAACTGATCGCCAAACTGGTCGCAGGCCATGTCGACAGCAATCAGGCGCTCGCCTTTTCGATTGGAACGACGCCGGAAATCGTCATGCAGGCGTTGACGGGGCACGACAAGCTGGCCGTGTTCACCAACAACCTGAACGTGGCGTTCACCGCGTCCGTCAATCCGTCTTTCCAGGTCACGATTGCCGGCGGGCGCCTGCGTCACGGAGACCGGGACGTGCTCGGGTCGGCCGCACAGGCGTTCTTCGCCAACTACAAGGTCGATATCGGCATCTTCGGTGTTGCCGGAGTGGACGAGGACGGCACGCTGCTCGATTTTCACGAGGACGAGGTCGCCGCCCGTCAGTCGATCCTGGCCAATTGCCGCAGATCGTTTCTTGTCCTGGACCACAGCAAGTTCGGCCGCAGCGCGCATGTGCGCGGTGGCCGGCTCAGCGATGTCGACGCGGTCTTCACCGACCGCGCGGTGCCCTCTGGAGTTCTGGAAAGCCTGAAGGGGACGGACACCGGGGTTTTCGTCGCCGAAGACGCGGCCGTGACGGAGGACGGAGCGTGACAGCCGGCGGTTGCCTGCCCGGATCCGGCAAGCCGATCGTGCTTGAACACGTCTCGCGCTTCTGGGGCGAGACCGCGGCTGTCGATGCGCTGTCGATCGAGATTCCGGCCGGATCGTTCACGGCGCTGCTCGGGCCGTCCGGCTGCGGCAAGTCCACGACCCTGCGCATGATTGCGGGCCTTGAAAGCGTCAGCAGCGGCCGGATCCTGATCGGTTCGGAAGATGTGACCGGGCGGCCGTGCGCCAAGCGCGACCTGTCCATGGTGTTCCAGTCCTACGCCCTGTTCCCGCACCTGAGCGTTGCCGAGAACATCGTCTTCGGCCTCAAGGTGCGCAATGTCGGCCGGGCGGACAGGGACAGCCGTCTGAAGGCTGTGGCGGATCTTCTGGGGTTGAGCCAGCTGCTGGAGCGCAAGCCGGGACAGCTCTCGGGCGGGCAGCAGCAGCGTGTCGCGCTCGGGCGGGCGATCATCGGTGAAAAGCCGATCTGCCTGATGGACGAGCCGCTCTCCAACCTGGACGCCAAGCTGCGTCACGAAATGCGGATCGAGATCCGGGACCTGCAGCAAAAGCTCGGTTTCACCATGGTCTATGTCACCCATGACCAGGTGGAAGCCATCACCATGGCCGACCAGGTGGTGCTCATGAACGGGGGCAGGCTCGAGCAGGTCGCAAGCCCGCGCGACCTTTACGAGAAGCCCGCTACCCCCTTCGCCGCCCGGTTCATCGGCACGCCGCCGATGAACCTTTTTCCGGCCAATGCCTTCAGGAAAGTGTGTACGGCGCCCGATTTTCAGCTTGGTGTCCGCCCGGAAGCGATGCGCCGGGAGGAGGGTGGTCCGCTGAGCGCTGAAATCCGGGCCGTCGAATATCTGGGCGCCGATATTCTCGCCGATTGCATCGTTGCGGAAACGTCGTTCCAGGTGCGCCTGCCCGCATCGAAACCCGTTGCCCCCGGAGAGGGGATCGATCTCGGCTTCGATCCGGACGCGCTGCACGTCTTCGACGCCGACAGCGGCCGGCGCCGCGATGATCTTGTTGCCGAATTCGGAACGCTGCTGCGTTCCTGACCGACTGTGCGTGCCTGCGCAGACCAACCGCATGCGTGCGGATGCTCGAACTTTGGGAAACAAACCGATGTTGAAGTCCACATTCCTGAAAGCCGTCGCGGCGACGGCTCTCTCGGTCAGCACCTGGGCCTCCGCTCAGGCCGTCGACCTGCAATTCTATTTTCCGGTGGCTGTCGGCGGTAAAGCCGCCGAGACCATCCAGGACCTGACGGCGGAGTATGTCGCCCTCAATCCGGATGTGACCATCGATGCCGTCTATGCCGGTTCCTATCAGGACACGGTCGCCAAGGCGATCACCGCGTCGCGCGGCGGCAACCCGCCCCAGCTGTCGGTGATCCTGTCCGTCGACATGTACACCCTGATCGATGAAGACCTGATCATCCCTTTCGACGACTACCTCACCACCGAGGAAGACAAGAAATGGATCGACGGTTTCTACCCGGCATTCATGGAAAACAGCCAGACCGGTGGCAAGACCTACGGCATCCCGTTCCAGCGTTCCACACCGGTTCTCTACTGGAACAAGGAAGCCTTCGAGGCAGCCGGGCTTGACCCGGAAGTCGCGCCGGCAACCTGGGACGACATGGTCGCATTCGGCAAGAAGCTGACCCGGAAGGACGCATCCGGCAAGGTCACCCAGTGGGGCGTGCGCATTCCGTCATCCGGTTTCCCCTACTGGCTGTTCCAGGGCCTGGCCATCGAGAACGGTGCCATCCTGGCCAATGCCGACGGCAACAAGACCAATTTCGACGATCCGAAAGTCGTTGAGGCTCTGCAGTACCTGGTCGACCTGAGCACCAAGGACAAGGTCATGGCTCCGGGCATCATCGAATGGGGGGCAACGCCGAAGGCTTTCTTCGAGGGCCAGACCGCGATGATGTGGACCTCCACCGGCAACCTCACCAACGTGCGAGAGAATGCACCGTTCAAGTTCGGTGTCGCCATGCTGCCGAAAAAGGAACAGCGCGGCGCTCCGACCGGCGGCGGCAACTTCTACCTGTTCAAGGGCGCGTCCGAGGAACAGAGCAAGGCAGCCGTCGAGTTCGTGAAGTGGATCTCCGCTCCCGAACAGTCCGCCAAGTGGACCATCGCGACCGGTTACGTCGCACCGCGTGCCGAAACCTGGGACACCGAAACGATGAAGGCCTACACCGCCGACTTCGCTCCGGCCCTGGTCGCCCGCGACCAGCTCGAGTTCGCCAAGGCGGAGCTGTCCACCTACCAGAACCAGCGTATCACGGGCCTCTTCAACGATGCCCTGGCCGCGGCCATCACCGGCAAAAAGGACGCCGAGACGGCGCTGAAGGAAGCTCAGGCGCAGGCTGACGAGATCCTGGCCGAATACCGCTAAGGCTCCGGCAGGGGCGGCGCGCCGGGTTCGGTGCTCCGCCCCTGCTTTCTTTTGACAAGCTCCAACTCTCAGGCAATCCGGCACGTGACACGATGAAGGCTTCGACACTCAAGCGCGAATGGATCCATGGCTGGCTGCTGCTGTTGCCGGCCCTGGTGTTCCTGTTTGCCTTCACGCATATCCCCGCGGTCACGACCTTCCTGAACAGCTTCTTCTCGACCCCGCGCGGGCGCCGCGAGGCCAAGTTCATCGGCCTGGACAATTACGAGCGCATGCTTGGCGACCCCGTGTTCTGGAAGGTGCTCTGGAACAATCTCTGGTACGCGCTGGGCACCATTCCCGTTTCCGTGGCGCTTGCCATCGTGATGGCGCTTTGGGTCAATGACAGGCTGGCCGGGCGCAGCTTCGTGCGCATGGCCTATTTCACGCCGACGGTGCTGCCGCTGATCGCTGTCGCCAACATCTGGATGTTCTTCTATACGCCCGGCTTCGGTCTGTTCGACCAGATCACCGGAACCCTGTTTGGCTGGCCTGCTTCCAATTATCTCGGCAATCCGGATACCGCGCTGAACGCGATCATCGTCGTGACGGTCTGGAAAGAGGCCGGCTTCTTCATGATCTTCTATCTCGCCGCCCTGCAGGCGATCCCGGTGTCGTTGAAGGAGGCCGCACAGATCGAGGGGGCCGGCCGCTGGACGATCTTCCGGCGCATCACCTTTCCGCTGCTGATGCCGACGACGCTGTTCGTCTGCGTCAACGCGGTGATCAATTCCTTCCGGCTGGTCGATCATATTTTCATCCTGACCGACGGCGGGCCGGACAATGCGTCGGCGCTGCTGCTTTTCTATATTTTCGAAGTCGCCTTCCGCTTCTGGGAAACCGCCTATGGCGCCACGCTGACCGTGGCGCTGCTCGTGCTCCTGTCGCTCCTTGCCATTGGCCAGTTTTTCTTCTTCGATCGCAAGGTGCATTACAAATGACCCGCGTCCCGTTTGATTTCGACCGGCTGCTGAACACGGCTGCCGCCTGGGCGCTGGCGCTGTTGTGGGTGCTGCCGCTCGCTTATGCCGTCTGGACCGCGTTTCATCCAGCCGCCTATGAGGCAAGGTTCGAGCTGCTGGCGCCCCTGACGCTGGACAATTTCGCGAAGGCCTGGGCGGCGGCACCATTCGCGCGCTATTTCCTGAACACGTTCCTTCTGGTGACGATGATCCTGGCCGGGCAGTTCTTTCTGTGCACTCTGGCCGCCTATGCCTTCGCCCGGTTCGAGTTTCCCGGCCGCGGAATTTTCTTCACGCTCGTGCTGCTCCAGCTCCTTGTGATGCCGGACATCCTGATGGTCGAGAACTACCAGACCATGCGCCTTTTCCATCTGGTGGACACGATCCCGGCAATGGCATTGCCGTATATTGCCTCCGGCTTCGGGATCTTCCTGCTGCGCCAGACCTTCAAGACGATCCCGCGGGAACTGGACGAGGCCGCGCGCATCGAGGGAGCTTCCTTTCTGGGCGTGCTCTGGAAGGTCTATATCCCGCTGGCCAAGCCGACCTATCTGGCCTACGGGCTGGTGTCCGTCAGTCACCACTGGAACAATTTCCTGTGGCCGCTGATCGTCACCAACTCGGTCGAGACCCGGCCGGTGACGGTCGGGCTCAGCATCTTCTCCGCGATCGACAGCGGTGTCGAGTGGTCGGTGATCAATGCGGCGACGCTGATGACCTCCGGCCCGCTGCTGATCGCTTTTCTCCTGTTCCAGCGCCAGTTCGTGCAGAGTTTCATGCGCGCCGGAATCAAATAGCAAAATAATTTTTATTGCCGGGAGACGCGGCATTCCGCCTTTTTGATGACGGCCGGAACCTGGTCAAAGCGCTTTGATCCGGGCGTTGTCCCTTTGTCTGGTTTCTTCAGATCCGGGATTTATGCTAATGGATTTAAATCCCGGTTTTCCGCGGGATTTTTCGCCTATAGTTTTTCCGGTTTTCAACCGCTGCAGGAGTGTACCGTGTCCTTGAAATTTCTAGCCGTTGGTGAGTGTATGGTCGAAATGGCACCGACGGCGGACGGCACATATGCCATGGGATTCGCCGGCGACACGCTGAACACGGCCTGGTACGCACGCAAGTGCCTGCCGGCGAACTGGTCCGTCGGCTACTACACGGCCGTTGGCCGGGATCAGGTCTCCGAGGAGATGCTCGGGTTCCTGAAAGGTTCCGGCATAGACACCGCATCCGTGCACAAACGCGACGAGCGGACCGTCGGCCTTTACATGATTCAGTTGAAGGACGGCGAGCGCAGCTTTGCCTATTGGCGCTCCCATTCGGCAGCCCGCTGCCTTGCGTCCGACAGGGCGCATCTGGACTCGGCTCTGGCCGGAACCGGGCTCGTCTATTTCAGCGGGATCACGCTGGCAATCCTGCCGGCCGCAGATCGGGTCGTCTTTCTGGATGCCTTGCGCGCCGCACGGGGCAGGGGCGCCAGGATTGCCTTCGATCCGAACCTCAGGCCGCGTCTTTGGGAAAACGCGGAGACCATGCGCGCCTGCGTGACCCAGGCCGCGGGCCTGTGTGATTTAGTGATGCCGTCGTTTGATGACGAGATGACGCATTTCGGGGACAGCACCCCCGAAGTCAGCGTGGACCGGTATCTGGCGGCGGGAGCCGGCATGGTGGTCGTCAAGAACGGTCCGGCGGACGTCATCTGCGCCGGCCGGGAAGGGCGGCAGAGTTTCCAGCCCGAACCGGTGACCGGTATCGTCGACACCACCGCAGCCGGCGACAGTTTCAATGCCGGCTTTCTGGCCGAGTATCTGACATCGGGCGATATTGCCGCCAGCGTGGGCGCCGGCGCAAGACTGGCGGGCCGGGTGATCTGCAATCGCGGAGCCCTGGTGGACTGCCTCGAACCTGCCTGAGGGTTCGGGGCTCGCATGCATGATGGCGCAAGGTCTTTCTTCAGTGCCATTGTAATAGATAACAATAAATACGATAGGTTGTATTCAAAAGTCATGGTCAATACTAACTAAGCAGTTGATCTTATTGGCTGAATTAAGGTTTTATTTTCGTCTGACGCCTAGTTTTGCGCGAAGTCGGCTCCTGCCGTTCCCTTTCGTGAAAGACGGAATCAGATGTTCTCAAAAATGCGCCTGTCAAAGAAAATACCTACTCTTGTGATCGGCGCTGCCGCCGTCGTGGGAGTGGGGATCGGTTTTTCCAGCTACCTGACAACCGTGGATGGTGTCGAGCAGCTCACACGGGATCGTTTGAAGACCGCCGCGACGACCAGCGTCGAGGAGACACTTTTCTATCTGCACACGATTGAAAGCGAACTGATCCTGGCCGCGGAAAGCCCGGGCACAGTCGTGGCTGTCAAGGAATTCTCGGCTGCCTGGGACGCGATCGGTTCCTCCGGGGAGGAACCCGAGGCCGCGCTTCAGGCTGCCTATATCACCGACAACCCACATCCGATCGGTGAAAAGCACCTGCTTGACCGCAGCGAAACCGGTTCGGCATACGATGATGTTCATGCCCTATACCATCCCTGGTTCCGGAAAATGCAGCAGGACAGCGGTTACTACGATGTCTTTCTGTTCGATACGGAAGGCAACCTGATCTATTCGGTGTTCAAGGAACTGGACTACGCCACCAATTTCAGTGCGGGCGGCGGGAAATGGGCCAATACCGACCTGGGTGAAGTGTACCGGAAGGCAATGGCGATCACTTCTCATGACGATGTGGCCTTCGAGGATTTCGCCCCCTATGGCCCGAGTGCCGACGCCCCGGCGAGCTTCGTCGCCCATCCGATACGCATGAAAGACAAGACCTATGGTGTTCTGGCGTTCCAGATGCCCGTCGATGTGATCAACGAGATGATGAGCCATGTGCGCGGCCTGGGTGAAACAGGTGAGCTGGCACTGATCGGCGAAGACCGCCTGATGCGGAACAATTCCGGGAAGATCGCCGGCCAGACCGATATTCTGGTAACGAAACTCGAAAGCCCGGTGATCGACAAGGCTTTCGAAGATGGGTTGGCATTCGGGTACGACACTTTGAACGGGACCGAAAAACTGGATGTCGAGGCTGCCAAGTTTGACTATCACGGCAGCACGTTCGCCATCGTGGCCTCGCAGTCCTATGCGGAAGCATTCCAGGCGGTTGTCGACATCAGGAACCGCATGCTGATCACGGGCCTCGTGCTGCTTGGAATCGCTGCCGTCGTCGGCGTGTTCGTTGCCAGAACCATCACGGTTCCGATCAACGGACTTGTCGACTCCATGAAGCGCCTTGCCACGGGCGATACCAATGTCGATGTCGACGGCGGAGCGCGCGGGGATGAAATCGGCGATATGTTCCAGACCGTCGCCGTGTTCAAGGAAAACGCCATTCAGCGCAACCAACTGGAGGAAGGCGCCCGGATAGAGCGGGACAAGGAGCGTCAGCGGCAGGGCTACATGGAAACCCTGATCGCGGATTTCAAGATGACCATGTCCGAACGGCTTTCGACGGTGTCCGATCAGATGAACCTGATGCGCGGGGCCGCGACAACGCTGGAAGAAATCGCTGGCAACGCCAGCATCGAAGCGGGGCAGGCCGGCAGTGCGGCCGTCAGCGCATCGGAGAATGTCGCCGCTGTTGCTGCCGCAACAGAGGAAATGACGGCCACCGTTCAGGAAATCGCAAACCAGACCGAATCCACAGCGAAGATCGTCGCGGAGGCCGTTCAGGCGGCGGAAACCACCAATCAGGACGTGAAGACCCTGTCCGATGCCGCCGAACATATCGGCAGTGTCGTCAATCTGATCCGCGATATCGCGGAACAGACCAACCTTCTCGCTCTGAACGCCACCATCGAGGCGGCGCGGGCCGGCGATGCCGGCAAGGGGTTTGCTGTCGTGGCCTCGGAAGTCAAGCAGCTCGCCGAGCAGACATCCAAGGCGACCGACGAGATTTCCGGCCGGATTTCCGGAATTCAGACTTCGGTGAAGGATGCGGCCGGATCGATCGACCATATCGCGCACAAGGTTTCGGAGATCAAGGAACTGACAAGCTCCGTCGCCGGCGCGATCGAGGAGCAGCGCTCCGCGAACCAGGAGATCGCCCGGTCCGCGAAATCGGCTAGCGACAGCACGGGGAATGCCGCGACGAGCATCTCCACGGTTGCCGGCGCGGTGCAGCAGACTTCAGCGGAAGTCGGATCGGTGAACAGCGCGTCCGACCTGGTCTCTGCAGCCAGCGCGACCCTTACGGAGGAAGTGGAGAAGTTCCTGCAAGGCGTTACTCATGACGTGGAAGACAGGCGGAGTGCGCAGCGCAAAATCATTTCCGAAGATGTCACCATCCTGACGCCGGACGGCAGACCGCACAAGGCCATGCTGGTGGATGTGAGCACGACGGGTGCGCAGATCCAGAACATGTCGGGCCTGGCCACTGGAGACCAGCTGACGATCAGGCTGTACGACGGCACCAATCTGCCCGGCATCGTGGTGCGCCAGACAGACCAGGGCTGCGGTATCAAGTTCACCGAGAATCTGGCGGAAAACCACATTCTGATCGCTGCCTGACCGGCAGCAAGACAAAGACAGGAAAAAGGCGCTTCGGGCGCCTTTTTTCGTCAGGAATCGCGCTGGGCGATCCAGTCGTGGTCCGGGTGGTTCTGGAAGCGCCACTTGCGCAACGGACCGGCCATGACGTTCAGGTAGTACATGTCATAGCCGTAGGGCACGCCGCAGGGGTGGTGCCCCTTGGGCACGAGCACCACGTCGTGGCTGCTGAAGGAAACGGTTTCATCCAGCGTGCCATCCTCGGTGAACACCCGCTGATGGCCATAGCCCTGATCCGGGTCGAGACGGTGATAATAAGTCTCTTCCAGGTAGGTCATCTGCGGATAGTTGTCCTCGTCGTGCCGGTGCGGCGGGTAGGACGACCAGTTGCCCGATGGCGTGAACACTTCGGTGACCAGCAGGCTGTCGGCGACATCCGTTTCTTCCATGGCGATCGGATAGATGTAGCGGGTGTTGGCGCCCTTGCCGCGTGTCACCTGCTCGGGAACCGGCAGGACGCGGGCCTTGTGGCCGCCGGTGCCCGGGGCGGTGCAGACGCCGATGGTGCAGTCGGTGGTCGCCGTTGCCGACCAGCGGGTGGCGTTGGGTACATAGACGCTGTGCGGCGGCAGTTTTTCAAACACGGTCATGCGTTGGCCCTGCTCGCCGAAATCCTCGCCGGCGGCCGAGATCTTCGCCTTGCCCTCGATCATCACCAGAATGACCTCGAGATCGCCCGTGTCCTCACCAACGGTTTCACCCGCCTTCAGCCGATACAGTCCGAAGCCGACATAGCCCCAGCCGGGCGACTTCGGCCCCTTCGCACTGTCGATGGTGATATCGTGAACCTTGCCGCTGGTTCCGGCCGGTTTGCGGAGAAGGTCGCTCATGTCAAAGTCACCTTTCTTGCGATCTCTTTCAGGGTTTTCAATCCCAGACTCTGGTACTGGAAAGGATTGCGGATTTCCGGGTCCTGTTCGGCTTCGATGACGATCCAGCCCTGATAGCCCGTTTCCCTGAGGATCTCCAGCAAGGGCCCGAAATCAACACCGCCTTCTTCGTCCCCCGGCACCGTGAAGACGCCGGCCCGCACGCCGTCCATGAACGACTTTCCGGTGTCCCGGATTTCCTTCATGACCGCCGGGCGCACGTTCTTTGCGTGGAAGTGGCGAACACGGCCGGCATGTCTTTGAAGAACCGGAACCGGGTCGCCGCCCCTGGCGCCGAAATAGCAGTGCCCCGCATCGAACAGCAGACTGGTCGCCGGTCCGGTCGCGGTCATGAAGGCATCAATTTCCCGGGGCGTTTCGACCACGGTGCCCATGTGGTGGTGATAGACCAGATCGATGCCCTGCGCCGCGCAGAAGGCGGCGATCTCCTCGACCTTCGCACCAAAGGCAGTCATCTCTTCGGCGGTAAGCACCGGGCTTGTGTTGATGTCGTCGGCCGACCCCTGAATGCTGTTGGAGGTTTCGCAGGCAATGCAGACCTTGCAGCCATTGTGCTTCAGCTTGTCCAGGTGCGGCTGGATCGCCAGCTTTTCCGCCTCCACGGAGTGTGCAAGCAGGTTCAGGGAATACCAGCCGGAAATGAACTTCAGACCATGGCTGCCGAGAAGCTGCTTCAGGTCTTCGGGATCGTTCGGCCAGCGGTGGCCGTTCTCGATGCCGTCGAAGCCGATTTCCGAAGCCTCCTTCAGGATCTGCTCCGTGGGGATATGCGCGCCGAGCGTCTGGTCGTCGTCATTGGCCCAGGCAATCGGGTTGGTGCCGTAAAGGATCATGGCTGGTATCCTGCAACGTATTTGGGAACGTCTGGTTTGATTGAATTCTGAACCCGGCCTCATCCCGCGGAAGCGCATTCGCGCTGTCCCGCAAGATGGGCCGGGCGTCAGGGACTACGCGGCCGGTCCATCGGGACGGCCTTTCGCGGAATGAGGCCCTGGGGGAAATCTCGCAAAACTAAAGTCCATTGAACCCGGCACGGTCAATCCACGAGGTTCTGGTGTTTCAGCGCCGCCTCGTACTTCTTGCGGGCCTTGTTGACGTCGGCGCGTTCGGAGACTTCCGGCACCGCCACATCCCACCAGCTGCCGCCTCCGGCTTCGCCCGGCCCGTGCATGGGGTCGGTGTCGATAACGATGACGGTGGGAATTGGCCGGTCGCGCGCCGCGCTGATCCGGGATTCAAGGTCGGCAATGTCCTTCGCCTTGACCGCATGGGCGCCCATGGACGCGGCATGGGCGACAAAGTCGATCTCGGGCTGGGCCTCGACGTTGCAGTCCTTGTAGAGATTGTTGAATTGCTCTCCGCCGGTGCCCATCTGCAGCCGGTTGATGCAGCCGAAGCCGCGATTGTCGGTCAGGACGACGGTGAACGGCACCTGGCGCATGACGGCGGTCGCGAGTTCGGAATTGGCCATCATGTAGGAGCCGTCGCCGACGAAGCAGACGACATCCCGGTCCGGCCGGGCGAGTTTCAGGCCGATGGCGCCGGCGATCTCGTAGCCCATGCAGGAAAAGCCGTATTCCATGTGATAACCGCCCTGGGGCGCCTGCCACAGCAGCTTCAGGGCACCCGGCATCGTGCCCGCCGCGCACATGGCAATGGTGTTGTCCGACGCGGTCCGCTGGACCGCGCCGATGACCTCGGCATCGAGCGGCAGATAACCTTCGGGAACATCGGTCCGCGCGCTGCAATGGGCATCGACCTTTGCCAGCCAGTCGCTCCGCAGCTTTGCATCGAAGGCCGGGGCCTTGTGGTCGCCAAGGGCCGCGGAGATCTTTTCCAGGGAGGCCTTCGCGTCGCCGACAAGTCCGAAGGCGCCGTGTTTGCCGGCGTCGTAGCTCTGAACGTTGATCGACACCAGCTTGCGGCCGGGGTGACTGAAGAGCGACCAGGATCCGGTGGTGAAATCCTGGAAGCGCGTGCCGACGCCGATCACCAGATCCGCCGCCCCGGCAAGTGTGTTGGCGCTTTCGGCGCCGTCGACGCCGGCTGCCCCGAAATTCATCGGATGGGACTGGGCGAGCGCCGATTTGCCCGCCTGGGTCTCGATCACCGGAACGCCGTGGCGGACAGCGAAATCGGCCAGGGTCTGTTCCGCCTGCGAATAGATCACCCCGCCGCCGCACACGATCACGGGCGACTGCGCCGCCCTGATCAGAGCCGTGATATCGGCGACTTCCCGGGTGTCGGGTTCCGGACGGCGGATGCGCCAGACCTTCGGTTCGAAGAAGCTTTCCGGATAATCGAAAGCTTCCGCCTGGGTGTCCTGGCAGAAAGACAGCGTGACGGGGCCGCAATCGGCCGGGTCGGTCATCACCTGGAAGGCCCGGGGAAGGGCGGTCAGAAGGTGTTCCGGGCGGCTGATGCGGTCAAAATAGCGGCTCACCGGGCGAAAGCAGTCGTTGACCGTGACGGTGCCGTCGCCGAAATCCTCGACCTGTTGAAGCACGGGATCCGGCGCACGGCCCGCAAAGGCATCGCCGGGAATGAGCAGCACCGGCAGGCGGTTGACATGGGCGAGCGCGGCAGCAGTGACCATGTTGGTCGCGCCGGGGCCGATGGAAGAGGTTACCGCCATGGCGCGGGTCCGTTTCTTCGCCTTGGCGTAGGCGATGGCCGTATGCGCCATCGTCTGTTCGTTCTGGCCGCGCCACGTCGGCAGGGCGTTGCCGGCCCGTTCCAGCGCTTCGCCGAGACCGGCGACATTGCCGTGGCCGAAAATGGCCCAGACGCCGTCAATGAAGCGGTCGCCGTCTTCTGTCATCTGCGCGGCCAGATAGCGGACCATGGCCTGGGCGGCCGTGAGGCGGGTCGTGCTCATTGCTGCTGTCCTTGAGCTGAGTTGAGACGCGTTTGTGCGCGGGCATCGTCCCAGATACGGCACAGCCGTTCGAAGCGGCGGGTCATGTCTGCAACGGCGTCTTCGTTCGAGATGCGCCCGGCAAGCCAGTTGCGGGCGGCATCGGCGAAGATCGTGCGGCCAACGGCAAACCCCTTGACCAGGCTGAAATGTGCGGCTTGCGCAAAACTCTCGGCGAGCTGGTCTTCCGGAGCATCCAGCCCGAGCACGACGATGCCGCGTGTGTGCGGATCGTTTGAGGTGATGGCTTCACAGGCGTTTGCCCAGGCTGCTCTCGTGGTCAACGGCTCCAGCTTCCACCAGTCCGGATAGACGCCGATATCATACATGCGCCTGATGATTTGTGCGGTCGTGTCGTCGTCGACCGCGCCGACCTTGGAGGGGATGATCTCCAGCAGCATTTCCAGCCGGTTGCGGCGGCAGACGGCAAACAGACGCTTGAGAACGTCTTCCTGCTCCGCCTTCATCGCAGCGGTGTCATCGGGGTGGTAGAAGCACAGCACCTTGACGACATGCTCCGCGGGCCATTCGGCCAGGCCGCCGAAATCCGGTCCGATCTCGGGCTCCAGGGTGAGCGGCCGGGAGGCGGGCCACTCAACCGGATGTCCGATCCAGAGGCCGGTTCCGGCGGCCTGATAAAGGGCCTCGCGGCCAAGACGGCTGTCGCACAGAATGCCGTAACCGGGCTGCCCCCCCGAAACGCTCAGGGCCGCGTCGAGACACAGGTTCTTGAACGCGCCGACCCGCTCATGAGGGACGCCGGCTTCGTCGGCTATCTGCTCGAGCTGGATGCGATGATCGAACGCGAACACCCGCATCGTCGACCAGTCACCGCCATGGGTCCGGTGCCGGTTTGTGGACCAGTGGATCTGTTCCAGCTCCGGATCCTTGCGGAGCGCCCCGTTCCGGACGCCACGCTTCAGGAAGAACTGCAGCTCCTCCCAGCTCGGATAGGCCGGCGTGCAGCCGTGGCGCGACACGGCGAATGCGCCGCAGGCATTGGCGTAGGTCAGGGCGGTCACCCAGTCTTCGCCGGTGATCCAGCCTTTCAGGAGGCCGGACATGAAACCGTCGCCGGCGCCAAGCACGTTGAACACCTCTATCGGAAAGCCGGGGCCCGAGACGCCCGCGTCGAGACTGTCCGGGATGCCGGCCTCGAAGGCGACGGCGCCCATCGGGCCGCGTTTGCAGACCAGCGTTGCATCCGAAACAGCGCGCACGTTCCGGAGCGCCTGAAGGGTATCTGTGGTGCCGCCGGCGATATGGAATTCTTCTTCCGTGCCGACGATGAGGTCGAACAGATGCAGGCTCGCCTGCAGCTTCGCGGTGACCTTGTCGGAGGCGATGAACCGGTTCTCGCCGTCGCCATGGCCAGACAGGCCCCACAGATTGGGCCGGTAATCGATGTCGAGCGCGGTTTTCGACCCGTTTTGACGGGCGATACCGAGCGCCTTGAGAACGGCGGCTTCGGTCTGCGGATGGCTCAGATGCGTGCCGGTGGCAACCACGGCTTTCGCCGAGGCGATGAAGGCCGGGTCGATGTCGTCTTCGCTCAGCGCCATGTCGGCGCAGTTTTCCCGGTAGAAGATCAGCGGGAACTGCTCCTGATCGCGAATGCCGAGCAGCACAAGCGCCGTCAGCCTGTCCGGGTCGGTGACCACCCCCCGGGTGTCGACCCCGTGCCGCTCCAGTTCCTCCCGGATGAAGCGGCCCATGTGTTCGTTGCCGACACGGGTGATCAGGCCGGATTTCAGGCCGAGCCGGGCAGTTCCGGTGGCCATGTTGGTGGGCGAGCCGCCGATGTACTTGTTGAAGGATGCCATGTCCTCCAGGCGGCCGCCCACCTGGGCGCCGTAAAGATCGACCGAAGACCGGCCGATGGTGATGACATCGAGTTTCTTCATGTACACATTCCGTCCGTATTAGGGCGTATCGCGTTCAAGCGGTTTCATGGTTTCAGGAAGTCGCCCGGGGCAGCATTTGCAGCGCAAATGCGTAACAGGTGGTTGCCTGAATTCAAGCGAGCGCAACACGGCCCAGCGAGCCACAGTCCAGACAGCCGGTCAGACGGTGCCGCCCAGGGAGCCTTCCAGTGCGGCCAGATCCTGGCCACCGGCCATCATGTCCTGCAGTTCTTCGGCCTTGATATCGCCACGGGCCGCGGGCGCATTCTTGCTGCCCGCTCACTCGCAAGTCGTCGGTGGCTTTGAGCGCTCGTAGCAATTTTTTGGAATTTAAATTCCATTTATATTTTTGTGCAACAGATTTTTTTCAAAGTCGTCAAATTCGATTGCGCTGCGCGCCGACGGACACGGCCAGGGCAATGGCGAGCGACAGGCTTGCGGACAGGGCCCGGAAGGCACCGACATCCAGTTCGGAGACCAGAAGCTGGATCGCTTTCAGCCGGGCCAGTGGACTGGTCACCACATCGGTAATGGCGACGATGTCCGCCCCGTTGGTGCGCGCCTGGGTGGCCATGGCGATGGTTCTCTGCGAGTAGGGCGCGAAGGTCACCGCGATCACCGCATCGTTCGGGCGTATCAGATGTTCCATGTTGATGTTGGCGAGCCCGGAATGAAGAACTGCGGGAATATCCATCTTTTCAAAGGCATAGGCGAGATATGAGGTGACCGGAAAAGCGCGGCGGAAGCCGATCATGTGAATGGTCTCGGCCCGGGCGAGCACATCGACCGCCTGTTGCAGCGCGGCCGGATCCACCGTTGTCAGCAGATTTTCCAGCGAGGACCGGCCGACCTCGACAAATTCGGCAAGCAACGCGGAGGGGGATTCCGTTCCGTGATCGCGAAGTTTCGCCAGACGGGTGGCGTAATCCGGCCATTTCTGGGAATAATCGGACCGGAACAGTTTCTGCATCTGGGAGTAGCCGGAGAAACCCATCTCCTGGCAAAACCGCATGACCGCCGAGGGCTGCACGTCCGCACCTTCGGCGAGCTCCGCCACGGTCGAAACGGGGATACGATCCGGGTTGGTCGCAATGAAGTCTGCGAACTGTTTCAGGCGCTTGGGCAGGGTTTCCGCCGTGCTGCCCAGGCGCTCGAAAAAGGCATCGATCGTCTCGGGCGGTGAGGCTGCGACTGCGGGGCCCTGATCTGTCTCCGTCATCCGTTTCTTCTTTTTCAGCTTGACACATTCCGTTTAAAGTGATTTTGGAATTTTTATTCTAATTTTGCAAGCCGCGATCCAGGGGATGCGTGGCTTCACCCTCCGGGAGGAAAACATGGCTATCAAGGTTGCGCTGCTGGGCGCCGGACGTATCGGCAAGGTACATGCCAGGGCGGTTTCCGCTTCGGAGGGGGCGACCCTTGTTGCGGTAGCGGACGCTTTTCCTGAGGCCGCCGAAAGTCTCGCCGCAGGCTATGGTGCCAGCGTCAGGTCGATCGACGAGATCGCGGTGTCCGAGGATGTCGACGCCGTGGTGATCTGCACACCGACAACGACCCATGCGGATCTGATCGAGCAGTGCGCGCGCGCCGGCAAGGCTGTGTTCTGCGAAAAGCCCATCGATCTGTCCCTGGACCGGGTGAAGAGCTGCCTGAAGACGATCGAGGATCTGGGGGCACTCCTGATGATCGGCTTCAACCGGCGGTTCGATCCGCATTTCAAGGCGGTGCGCGATGCCATCGACGCGGGCCGGATCGGCGATGTCGAGATGGTGCAGATCACGTCCCGCGACCCGGGCGCGCCGCCGCCTTCCTACATTGAGACGTCCGGCGGTATTTTCCGGGACATGACCATTCATGACTTCGACATGGCGCGGTTTCTGCTCGGCGAAGAAATCACGACCGTCTATGCCACGGGCTCCGTTCTGGTCGATCCGGAGATCGGCAAGCTCGGCGACTATGACAGCGCCATTGTTGTGCTGACCACGGGATCGGGCAAGCAGTGCTCCATTTCAAACTCGCGCCGCGCGACCTACGGCTATGACCAGCGTGTCGAAGTGCATGGTTCCACCGGTGCGGTTGCCGCTGAAAACCTGCGGCCGGTATCGATCGAACTGGCAACACAGGATGGCTATACGCGCCCGCCGCTGCACGACTTCTTCATGACCCGCTACCTGGATGCCTACGCAGCCGAGATCGCGGCCTTCATTGATGCTGTCGAAAACGGCAGGGTGCCTTCTCCGTCCGGAGAGGACGGCCTGAAGGCGCTGGCGCTTGCCGAGGCCGCTCTGAAGTCGGTCGCCGAGCGCCGCGCCGTCGGCATGGATGAAATCTGAGGGCGGATCCGTTGTCGTGGTCATTGCAGGTTCGGGACGACTTGGGAGGACCAGCCAGATGACACGACCCGGCCTTGGATTGATCGGCACCGGTTTCATCGGCAAGTGCCATGCCCTTGCCTATGGCTCGGTGAAAGCTGTCTTCGGCGACGTGCCGGCTCCGAGACTGGAAGTGCTGTGCGATGTGCCGGCCGGCAAGGCGGCGCTGTCCGCCGGCAAGCATGTGCATCTGGAAAAGCCGATGGTGCTGACACTGGACGATGCCCGCGACATGCTGAAAGAGGCTGAACAGACCGGGCGAAAACCATCGTCGGCTACAGTTACCTGCACAACCCGGCCATTGCCCACGCGCGCAAGCTGATTGCGGAGGGCGCCATCGGCCGGATCGCGCATTTCCGTGGCATGGTCGACGAGGACTATCAGGTCGACCCGGACCTGATCTGGACATGGCGGGCGACAAGGGCCGATGCCGACCTGGGCGCGCAGGGCGATCTCGGCTGTCATCTGGTGTCGCTGGCAACCGCCACGGCCGAAGCCGGTGAAACCGATCGGCGTGTCACCGTCTCCTGAAAGCCGGAGCCGGGATCGTCCACAAGACGCGGCCGGCAGGAGAGCCGGCTGCCTTCAATGGCTTTCAAGATGCCCTGTTGATCTCTATAAGCCCCGAGAGGAACATCCGGTTCGTGACCTGCACAGCCTACGGGGGATCCCTTGGCCGAAGTTCTTGTTCTCTTCACGCATCCACGGCCCGACCGGTCGGAAGTCAATCGGCCCCTGTATGAAATCGCGCGAAACGTGGAGGGGGTGACCGCGGTCGATCTCTACGGCGAGTACCCGGATTTCGATATCAATATCGACCGGGAGCAGGGGCGCCTGATGGCGCATGACGTGATCATCTTCCAGCATCCGCTTTACTGGTATTCCGCCCCTGCGCTCCTCAAGGAGTGGCAGGATCTCGTTCTGGAACACGGGTTTGCCTATGGCCTTCACGGGACGGCCCTGCAGGGAAAGGTCCTGCTGAACGCAGTCTCTACCGGGGCCAGGCCGGCGGACTATTCGCAGACCGGCGTGAACCGTGCCGAGCTGCGCAGCCTGCTGGCCCCGTTCGAGAAAACCGCGGATCTGTGCGGCATGCGCTATCTGGCGCCCTTCGCTCTCTTCGGCGCCGGCCGTGCGCTGGAGGAAGACCGGCTCCAGGAGCACCGCAAGGCCTATGACGACCTGCTCAAGGCGCTGGTCGCCGACCGGTTCGATCTGGACAAGGCCGCCGCCGCCGCCGTTCTGAACGATGTCCTGGACGCCTGTATCACCAGTGGGGAGACGCACTGATGGGGCTGCTCAACGAAGCCTTTGTCTATCTTTGCGCCGCGGTCATCGCGGTTCCCGTCGCCAATCGTCTCGGCCTCGGGTCGGTGCTCGGATATCTTATTGCAGGCGTGGTGATCGGGCCCGTCATCGGCCTTGTCGGTTCGGAGACGACCGAAGTCCAGCATTTCGCCGAGTTCGGTGTGGTCATGATGCTGTTTCTGGTCGGGCTTGAACTGCAGCCCGCGATGCTCTGGAAAATGCGGCAACAGTTGATCGGGCTCGGTGGCCTGCAAGTCACCGTCACCACCGCGGTGTTTGCCGGGATCGGCATCGCCTTCGGACTTGCCTGGCAGTCCGCGCTGGCACTCGGTATGATTCTGGCCCTGTCGTCGACGGCGATCGTGCTGCAGACGCTCAACGAAAAAGGTTGGCTCAAGACGCGGGGCGGGCAAAGTTCGTTTTCCGTCCTGCTGACCCAGGACATTGCGGTCATTCCCATGTTGGCGGTGCTTCCGCTGCTTGCAATCGGGGTCAGTCACGACGGCATTGACGGTTCGGGGAACAGTGAGAGCGCCGGTCATGGCGGCGAAGCCCTGGCAGCGTTGCCGGGTTGGGCCCAGGCGCTGGTGATCCTGGTAGTCATCGCGGCCATCGTCATTGCGGGGCGGCACCTGTTGCGCCCGGTCTTCCGCTTCATCGCGGAAGCGCGCCTGCGGGAGATCTTTACCGCGACGGCGCTGCTGCTGGTCATCGGTATCGCCCTGTTGATGGATTTCGTCGGACTGTCGCCGGCGCTGGGAACATTTCTTGCCGGCGTGGTCCTCTCGGACAGCGAATACCGTCATGAGCTGGAGGCCGACATCGAGCCTTTCAAGGGATTGCTGCTCGGCCTCTTCTTCCTGACGGTTGGCGCCGGGATCGATTTCGAGCTTCTGTTCGGCGCACCGCTCATGATCTTGGGGCTGGTCATCGGGTTGATGACGGTCAAGTTCGCGGTGCTGTTCGCGCTGGGGACGCTGTTCCGCCTGCAGGGCGCGGATCGTTGGCTGTTCGCGCTGGGCCTTGCCCAGGCCGGCGAATTCGCCTTCGTGCTGTTCGGCATCGCAAGCGGCGGTGGTGTCCTGGAGCAAGGCCTCCTGCAGACCATGACCCTGATCGTCGCGATTTCGATGCTGCTGACGCCTGCGCTGTTCATCTTCCATGAGAAGGTGGTGGCGCCGCGCGTCGTGGCACAGTCGGACCGCCAGCCTGACACGATCGACAGCCGGGGCCGGGTGGTGGTCGCGGGCATGGGACGGTTCGGCCAGATCGTCTCGCGCATGCTTTTGACCAGCGGCTATGAAGTGGTCATTCTGGACCACGAGCCCCAGACCATCGAAAATCTCAGCCGGATCGGTATCCGCACCTTCTTCGGCGATGCTACCCGGCCGAACCTTCTGCACGCCGCCGGGCTGGAAGAGGCGGATCTGTTCATCGCCGCGATCGATGACCGGGACAAGCAGACGCAGATGGTCGAGCACGTTGCCAGAACCTATCCCAACGTGAAGATCCTTGCCCGGGCCAGGGATCGCCACCATGTCTACGAACTGGAAAATGTCGGGGCGCATCATGCGGAACGGGAAATCTTCGAGGGGGCGCTGGCGCTCGGGCGGCGGGCCTTTGTCGAATTGGGGCACCATCCCTTCCACGCGCGCGTCAGGGCACGGGAGTTCCGCAATCACGATGTTGCGATGCTGGACGCGCTGCGCGAAAATTTCAATGACGGCGGTGTCGACAATTCCTATATCGACGCAATGCGGGCACACTCCGAAACGCTGAAGGAAATCATGCGGGTCGACCGCGGCAACAACCGGCACGAGGGCGCGGACCGGGGCTGGAACCCGCCGCCCAAAAGCGATGCGTCCCTGTGAAACGGAAAGGAAAACCATGACGGACATCACCGACCTCGACATGGACGAGGTGCTGCAAATCGACATCGTCTCCGATGTTGTCTGCCCTTGGTGCATCGTCGGGTTCAAGCAGCTTGAACAGGCGATCGCGGATACGGGCGTATCCGCCGCAATCAAGTGGCATCCGTTCGAACTCAATCCGGACATGCCGGAAGACGGCGAGAACCTGCGCGCGCATATCATGCGCAAATACGGCTCGACTGCGGAGCAGTCCCGGGAAGCGCGCGAGCGTCTGACCGGACTGGGGGCCGGGCTCGGGATCGATTTCAGGTTCACCGACGACATGCGCATGGTCAACACCTTCAAGGCGCATCAGTTGCTGCACTGGGCCGGGCCGGAGGGCCTGGAACACCCGCTGAAGATGGCGCTGTTCGAAGCCTATTTCAAAGACGGCAGGGATGTCAGCAACATAGAGGTTCTCGCCGACATCGCGGGGGCCGTCGGGCTGGACCGGCAGGAAGCCATTCAGGTTCTTCAGGACGCCCATTTTGCCGAGGCCGTGCGCGAGGAGCAGGGCTTCTGGACCGAGAACGGTATCCAGGGCGTTCCCGCCGTCGTCTTCGAGCGGCGCCACCTGATCACAGGTGCGCAGGGCGCCGAGAACTACGCGGCGATCATCCGGCAACTGGTCGACAACGAGGCCGCCTGAGGGGCGCTGCCCGCCCCAAGGCATCTCCTCCGTCCGTCTAGATGATGGGGCAGCCGGATCCGGACAAGCCGTGCGTCGTTCGAGACGCACCGCTCCAGCGTCGTCCCGAGGCCGGTTGGCCGGACGGCTTGGCTGGCAATCGGCTCACGTCTTTTCAAACAGAACCCCGGCTCCCTCGATCCGGCCGGCAGGCGTGTCCGCCGCTTCGGCGCCGTAGTTGGTCCAGATCCTGAGCCCGCCCGTGTCCCGGCAGCGCACACCGTCTTCAAGGTCCACGGTCGCGATGCCGGCGGTGCGGCAGAGGTCTGAATACACCCGCTTCAGGGCAATGGCGTCGGGCCATCCGCCGACATAGGTCAGGTGGCCGGAGCGCAGGGCTGCGGGCTGGCCGTCATCGAGCTCAAGCACGATGTCGGCGGCGCCCTCCAGCTCCTCGCGGTACCCCGTGAAGGCTCCGCCGCCCTTCAGCGGCATCGGCATGTCGGGACGCAGGCTTTCCACGCGCGAAACCGTCACTTCCAGCCCCGGCATGTCCGGCGGCAGCGGCACCGGGATCACCATGTCGGCGTTGCGCGCTGCCGTGCGCGGTCCCAGAACAACATGCGCATCTGCTTCGGCCAGCTCGTTTTTCAGGTCCTGGGGCATGTAGATGAGGCCTGGTGCGGCAATGATCTTGTAGCCGGAAAAGTCCCGCGTCTCACCGCGCAGGATGTCGACGGACAGGCCAAGCTTGCGCAGGGCCCTGTAGGTGTCGAAGACGAGCTGGAAGTAGCTCAGGTCCTTGCCGTGCGGCTGGGTGGCCCAGGCAAAATCGGCGTCATAGTCGAAGATCAGGGCGACGGGCGCCCGAGGCGCGGCAACGTCCGGCGCATCGCGCAGTTCGTCCGCGACCTGACGCGCCTCGATCAGTGCAGGTGCATCCGCATTGTCGGGACGCAACATGCCGGCATGCATCTGTTCCTGGGCAAAAGGCGCCTGCCGCCAGCGGAAGTAACAGACGGCCTCCGCGCCATGGGCATAGGCCTCCCAGGCCCACAGCCGCATCATGCCGGGAAGAGGCGCGGGATTGTACGGTGCCCAGTTCACCGGACCGGGCTGCTGTTCCATCACCCACCAGCGGCCTTTGCCGACGGCCCGGTAGAGATCGTGGTGGAAGGCCTGGAAATCCGGATCGCCCTGTCGCGTGAAGGCGCGCTTGTGGGCGTCGGTTGCGCCGACCCTGTCTTCCAGAAATCCGAGCGGATAGCTGTCCCAGGTGGCGATGTCGAGATCGTCGCCGACCCTGAAGTGATCGAAATCGGTGACCCGGCCCATGTAGTTGTGGCTGACCGGTGCATTCGAGTGTGCCCGGATGATGTCGACCTGCCGCCTGTTGAAGGCCGCCACCTGGTCGGAGGAAAAACGCCGGAAGGCCAGAGTGTGCGACGGGTTTGCTTCCGTCACGGTGAGGTTGGGCAGGTCGATCTGGTCAAAGGAGGCGTAGTCCATCGACCAGAAGACGTTGCCCCAGGCGCGGTTGAGCGCGTCGATGGTGCGGTACCGGTCGGCGAGCCACGTCCGGAAGGCCTTTCGGGCCGCCTGCGAATAGGACAGTGTCGTGTCGTGGCAGCCGTATTCATTGTCTGTCTGCCAGGCGGCCACATGCGGATTGTCGCCGTACCGCTCGGCAATCAGCGATGTGATGCGATCGCTCTCGCGCTGGTAGCCCTGGTGGGAAAAGCAGTAGTGCCGGCGGGATCCGAACTTGCGCGGCTGGCCGCTGGACTCCACCGCGATCATGTCCGGATGCCTGTCGATCATCCAGCGCGGCGGCGTGGCGGTCGGGGTGCAGAGCACGACCTTGAGGCCGGCCTGGCCGAGGGTTTCGATCGCCCGGTCCAGCCAGTCGAACTGCAGATCTTCCGGGGACGGTTCCAGCCGCGACCAGGCGAATTCGCCGATGCGGACCCAGGTCAGTCCCGTTTCCACCATGCGCCGGGCATCGGCCTCCCAGATTTCCTGCGGCCAGTGTTCCGGGTAATAGCAGGTGCCGAGTGTGCGTTTCATGAGTTCCGCTCGCTGGTTCACGGGCGGGCTTGTCCGGGCCGAAAGCTGCCGCCATGAATTCTGATGGTGTGCCCGCGCCGGCAGGGATGCAGGGGCCGGTCGGGTGTGGTTGGCCGTTCCTGTGTCAGGCCTCCCGGGCGCCGGTCACAGGACCACCCGGTGTTCGACTTGCCCGCGCACGGCTGCCTCGGTGAGCCAGGTCTTGCCGTCGACCGCACCCGACAGTCCCTCCGCGGCGGAGGTCGCGAACAGGGTTTTCAGATCGTCTCCGCCGAAGGCCGGGCAGGTGATCTGACTTGCCGGCAGTTTGATCTCTTCGACGAAGCGGCCGTCCGGGGCGTAGCGCGCGACGCGGCCGGCGCCCCACTGAGCATTCCAGAGGTACCCGTCGCTGTCGACCACGGCGCCGTCAGGATTGAGATCCCCGGCGGCGAGGTCAACGAAGGTCTCCGGCGCGCCGCTGGGCCAGCCGTCGTGGTCAAGGGCCACCTTTTGAATGACCTGCGTGGCCGTGTCGGCGAAATAGGCGGTCCGGCCATCGGGTGAAAAACAGATGGCATTGGAGATGGTCACGCCGTCAAAAAGCTTGCGCAGTTCCCACTTGTGAAAGCGGTAGATAGCGCCCGCGGCCTTTTCGGCGTTGATGCCCATGGTGCCGATCCAGAAGCCGCCTTTTGGGTCGGCGCGGCCGTCATTGGACCGCGTGACCGCATCGTCCGCCTCCAGATCGCAGACCTTGGAGGAGGCTTCCGTCTCCAGGTCGAACAGGAACAGCTTGCTCTGGCTGGCGATCAGGAGTTCGGACCGGCTCACCCAGCCGGCGGCAGAGACATATTCACCGAATTGCCAGGTGCGGGGCGTGCCGTTGTCCCGGCTGAGCAGACGGCGGTTCAGAATATCGAACCAGAAGAGCTGCCGGCGTTCGGGATGCCACAAAGGACCTTCCCCCAGCCGGCATGTGCGGTCGTCGAAAACAGTGCTCATGACCTTCACCTGCTGTTCGCAACCGCTGCATCGTAGGCGGCGACGATGTCCTGCGCCCGCCGGCTGACTTCGGCGACCGTGAAACCGGGTTTGTAGAGGGCGGTGCCGATTCCGAAACCGGTGACGCCGGCCCGGATCCAGTCCGCGAAATTGTCCGGACCGGCACCGCCGACCGCATAGGTCCCGGTGCCATTCGGCAGGACCGCGAGCATGGCTTTCAGGCCGGCCGGTCCGATCAGCGAGGCGGGAAAGAACTTGAGGCCGTCCGCGCCGGCGCGCAGGGCGGCGAAACTCTCGGTCGGGGTCATGACACCCGGAAAGGACGCCATGCCGGCGGACTTGGTGGCCCGGATGACCTCCGGGTTGCAGTCGGGGGAGACGATGAGCGTGCCGCCCGCTTTCTTGACATTTGCCACCTGCCCGGGTTCCAGAACGGTGCCCGCGCCAATTTGTGCCCGATCCGAGAAGGCCGAGGACATCGCCGCGATGCTCGTGAACGGGTCCGGCGAATTGAGCGGGACCTCGATGCGCGTGATGCCGGCGTCGATCAGGCATTCGGTGACGGGCAGCGCCTCGTCCGGGGTCAGGCCCCTCAGGATGGCAATCAGGTTGCGGCTCATGAAGATACCTTTGCATGGGAAGAATAGGCGAGCGCAAGCCCGCGCAGCGTCAATGCATCCGCGTCGAGCAGACGGGCCTGGCGGCCGAGACATGACAGGGCGGCGCGATAGGTTTCTGCGAGACCGTCATTGCCAAGGATCGCGACGGGCTGATCGGCCAGGTCCGCGCGGACAGCGGCAAGGTCGGCTCCGATGAGCAATCCGGACAGGCGTCCCCTGGCGGCGTCCGGGCTCAGCCCGGCAATGAGGCCCGCCGCCCGTATGCCGAAGAGATCCGACAGGAGCTGTTCAGGTTCCAGGGCACCTCTTTCGACCGCCTGCCGGAAGGCGTCCATGTCCATGTCCCGGTCCGAAAGACCATGGCTCAGAACGGACCGTTCGGACAGGAGCGCGAACAACTCACCGGTGATGCAGGTCCGAAACGAGATGAGGCGGCCCTTCTCCAGGACAGCCCATTTGGTATGGGTGCCCGGCAGGCACAGCAGGCCGCGGAAATCCGGCTCTTCAGCCAGGAAACCGGCTATCTGGGTTTCTTCGCCGCGCATGACATCCGCCGGGTCAAGCTGCTTGATGCCAGGCAGGATATGCACGTCGAGCCTTGCGTCGCCGGTCGCGACCCGGGTCGCGTTTTCGAGGGACGGCGGCGTGCAGGGGGCGGCCACATAGGGGGCCTCCGCCCAGCCCTGACGGGATCCGGCCATGCCGCAGACGATCACCGGGGTTGTGTTCCCCAGTGGCAGCAGATCGCCGATCAATTCCAGAAGCGCCGCCTCGAAGTCTTCCCGCTCAAGCGTTCCCATGCCTTTGGCCGAGTGCCGATGGGCGCGCGTGCCGCCCTGGCTGTCCAGGGCCCAGACCCGCAGATTGGTGGTGCCCCAGTCCGCCGCGATCCAGGCGGTTCCGCTGGCGTCGGTCATCCCGTCACCACGACACCGCCGTCGACCACGAGCGCCTGACCGGTCATGGCCCTGCTGGCTTTGGAGGCAAGGAACAGGACCGGGTCGACCATGTCCTCGGGCGCCAGCTCGCTCTTCAGGCACTGCCGGTCGATATGGGCGGCGAGCCCTTCCGGCGTGACCCACATGTCCTTTTGCTTCTGGGTCAGGACCCAGCCCGGCGCGAGCGCGTTGACGCGGATGTTGTCGGGGCCGAATTCGCGCGCAAGGCTGCGTGTCATGCCGTTGATGCCGGAATTGGCCGTGGTGTAGGCCGGATAACCGGCATTGCCCATCATGTAGGAGATCGACGAGAAGTTGATGATCGAACCGCCGCCGGCGGCGCGCATGCCGGCGATCACGTGCTGGCAGGCGAAGAAATAGGCCTTCAGGTTGATGGCCTGGGACCAGTCCCAGAAAGCCTCATCGACCTCCTCGGTCTTGTGGCGCTTGTCGTTGGCGGCATTGTTGACCAGAACCGCAACGGCTCCATGGGCCTCGGCCGCCGCGTCGATGGCTGCCTTGAGCGCGGTCATGTCGGTGATGTCGCAGGGCAGGAACAGCGGCCGCCTGCCGTGCTTTGCTTCCATGTCGTCGCAGAAGGCGGACGCGTCGGAGCGCTGAACGAAGGCGACTCTGGCCCCCTGGGCCAGAAAGCCGTCGGTGAGGGCGGCGCCGATGCCGGAACCGCCGCCGGTGATGAAGACCGACGTGTCTTTGAGATCCGGAAAATTCGCGTACATGGACGGTCCTCTTTCATGTGGCTGCGGCAACGCCGCGCCGTGGGGTGTGCGAGCGCGGTGCGCTCAGAGCTTCCGGCCTTCCAGCACCCAGACCGTTTCCGGGAACCGCCAGGGAAGGGTGAGACCGTGGGACATGAGATATTGCCCGCTGGCCTCGAGAGGGCCGTCTTTCAGGAGCGGCGCCCCGCGCGACAGGCGTGGCGCGTCATCCCGGTTTGCAAGTGCAATCCGGTAGGTTGCAGACAGATCCAGTCCCGTCAATCGCAGGGCACGGGGCAGGATCTGATCGGACGTCCGGGTCTGGGCGGCGAAGACCGTGAACCGGGTGCGGTCTTCGGCAAGCTGCTGCTCGGCGATGACCGCCGGATCCGGGCTGTCGAGGCGCAGGATGTCGGCGTGCATCATCCAGTCGCGGTTGTTCTTCCACCAGTCCGTCACCTTGCGCAGCGTCGCCGCTTCGTCGTCGCCCAATTCGCGCGGATCCATCTCGAAGCCCATGTGCCGCTGGGCGGCGGTCCAGGCGCGTAAGGCGATGTCCAGTGTGCGCCCGGAGGTGTGGCAATGGCGAGGCCCGACATGGGAGCCGGTGACGGAAGACGGCAGGAACAGGGCGGCGTCATGCTGGATGCGCTGGCGTTCCAGGGCGTCGTTGCTGTCGGACAGCCAGACCCGCTGGGTGCGCTCCAGAATGCCGAAGTCGATGCGCCCGCCACCGGACGAGCAGCTTTCGATCTCCACGTCCGGAAATGCTTCGCGGAGCCTGTCCAGTAGCGCGTAGAGCCCCTCGGTCTGGGCCGCCTCGACAACGGGCAGAACCCTATTGTGGTCCCACTTGATGTAGCCGATGGCGTTGTCCCACAGAACGGCGGCGATGTGGTCGAAGAGGTAGTCGCGCACATCCTCGCGTGCCATGTCGAGCACGAGTTGCTGGCGGCCGCGGATCTGGTCGGCCGGGCCGAGCACCCAGTCCGGATGCGCCCGGTAAAGATCGCTGTCCTCGTTGACCATTTCCGGCTCGAACCAGATACCGAATTCCAGGCCGAGCGACCTGACATGGTCGATCAGCGGGCTCAGCCCGTCGGGGTATTTGCGGGCATCGACGATCCAGTCGCCGAGCGAGGTGGTATCGTCGTCGCGGCGTCCGAACCAGCCGTCGTCCAGAACGAAACGTTCCGCGCCCAGGTCCGCCGCGCGGGTGACAATGGCCTTGAGGTCGTCGAGCTTGTGATCGAAATAGACCGCTTCCCAGCAATTGTAGTGCACCGGACGCGGCGACCTGGCACCCGTGACGATGCGCTCGCGCAGGTGCCGCTGGAAACGGACCGCCGCGCCGTTGAGACCCGAGCCCGACCAGGTGGCATAGAGCGGCGCGCTGGCAAAATGACGTCCCGCCGCAAGCGATCCGGACGCATGGCCGAACTGGACCTGGCGCCGGCCGTCGGCCAGTTCCTCGGCCACCGAGCGATGCCCGCCCGACCAGCCATAGTGAAAGGCGAAGGCCTCGCCCTGCGTGTTGGATGTTCGGCCGTTGCAGGCGATCAGTCCGGGGAAATGGGCATGGTCGGTGCGGCCGGTGCGGTTGTCGCGCAGCCGCGCTCCGGGGGCGAAAGCCAGCCGCCGTGTCAGGAACTCCGCGCACCAGCGGCCGGAAAATTCGATCATTTCATCGGTATGCGCCGGCACCGGCAGAACCGGGGCCGCCAGCCAGTCGACCTGGATGACATCGGCGCTCTCAAGGCGGGTCTGCAATTTGAGCAGGGAGGTGTCCGGCGTCAGCGTCAGGTCGAAGATCAGGGTCAGACCGAGATCCTTGTCGGTGAATGTCAGTGTCAGGTCATGGCCGGAGGTGGCCTCGCTCTCGAAGCGAAACACAGGGGCGAGGACACTGCCGTCCCGTGTCCTTGCACTCAGGCCGGTCTGTCCCGGAAAGGTGTTCGAGGCTTCCGGGCAGAGGCTGAGCGGGGCGTTCCGGTCGATCATACCGCCGGTCACGTCCGCGACGGAGGCTTCGGCGAGGATCTCGAGCGGCTCGCCCGCGGGCAGAGCGGCGCCCCAGTAGACAACTTCGGGCAGGCCGCCGCCGAAGCTGGCGAGGACCAGGCTCTGGTGAGCGTCGTTGAGGCACCAGGTCCTGATCACTTCACCGCCCCGAGTGTCAGGCCGGCGATGAAATGCTTCTGCATCAGGAAGAACATGGCGACCGGGGGCAGCGCGGCGACGAGGGAGCCGGCGCTCATCAGGTGATAGGCGGCGCGGTACTGGGCGTTGAAGGAGGTGATGCCGGCGGTCACCGGCTGGCTCTCGACGCCCTGGGTCAGCACCACGGCCCAGAAATAGTCGTTCCAGATGAAGGTGAAGATCAGCACGGACAGGGCGGCGATGGCCGGTTTCATCAGCGGCAGCACGACAAACCAGAAGATTCGCCATTCGGCGATGCCCTCGACCCGCGCCGCCTCGATCAGCTCGAAGGGCAGCGCACGGATGAAATTGCGCATGAACAGGGTGCAGAACCCGGTCTGGAAGGCGATGTGGAACAGCACCAGTCCGGTGATGGTGTTGTAGAGGCCCATCTGCAGGGTCAGATCACGGACCGGCACCATCAGGATCTGGAACGGCACGAAATTGCCGGCCACGAACATGAAGAAGATCCAGATATTGGCCCTGAACTTGTAGATGCCGAGGGCGAAGCCGGTCATGCAGGACAGGGCGACTGCGCCGATCACCGTCGGGATGGTGATCTTGAACGAGTTCAGCAGGTAGTACGGCATGTCCGAGCCGGCGAAGACCAGCGCGTAGTTGGCGAAGCCCTGGAAGGAGGACGGCCAGCCCCAGTAGTTGGCGTTGGCGAAATCGGAATCCGGCTTGATGGAGAAGATCGCAACCGCGATCAGCGGCAGCAGCCACAGGATCAGCGCCAGCGGCAGCAGGGTCTGGTAGCTGATCTGCCAGGCACGCGATGTGCGTTCGATGGGTGTCGGAAACATCTTAAGCCTCCTGTCTCGCTGTGAGGCTGGCCTGCAGCTTTTTTGTCAATGAGGATCGAATGAGGTCGTAGGACATTTCGAGACGATGGCGCATCTCGTCCTCCGGAGTGTCCCAGTCCAGCCTGACCCAGCTCTTGTGAAAATAAGGCGCGCGCCGGGCAATGCCTGCGTCGATCAGCATGGCCGCTGTCTCGACGTCGCGGCACTTCACGGAGACGCCATCGCCGAGGGAGCCGATGCAGGCGAACATCTTTCCGCCGATCTTCCAGGCGTCGTGTCCGCCTCCCCAGGGGTCGGAGAGCTCCGCACCGGGAAACCGGGCACATATGTCGTTAACGAGGTCCCGGCCTGTCATCGAGCGCGCTCTTCCTTGAACATCGACCACAGGAAGTAGGCGATGAAGGCCAGCATGATCAGGAACAGCACCACGGCGATGGCGGCGCCATAGCCCATGCGGAAGCCGTATTCGGAAAGCGCCACCTCGAACATGTAGAAACTGAGCACGCGGCTGGCGCCATAGGGGCCGCCGTTGGTCATGATGGAGATCAGGTCGAAGGAGCGCAGCGCACCGATGATGGTCACGACGAAGGCGATGAAGGTGGCGGGGCGAAGCTGAGGCACGATGATGTACCAGAGCATGCGCCAGCTCTTGGCGCCGTCGAGGCGTCCGGCCTCGATCTGCTCGGGATCGACGGCATTGAGACCGGTGAGATACAGGATCATGCAATAGGCGGTCTGCGGCCACAGGCCGGCGACGATGATGCCGACAGTGACCCAGTTCTCGTCGCCCAGGACGCTGATCGCCGGCAGGCCGACCGCACCGAGCAGAACGTTGAGGATGCCGAAGGTGGGGTCGTAGAACCAGGTGAACACGAGGCCGACAACCACCTGCGAAATCACGAAGGGGAAGAAGAACAGCGACTTGTACAGCCGGATTCCGGTCACCGTCTGATTCAGGAACAGGGCGATGAACAGTCCGGCGGGCACGGCAAGCAGGTAGAGCAGCAGCCAGATGACGTTGTTCTTGAGCGAAGTGTAGAACGCGTCGTCCCAGTAGAGTTCCTCGTAGTTGGTGAGACCGACATATTCGGCCGTGCCCAGTCCGTCCCATTGGTAGAGCGACAGGTTGAACGACTGGAAGATCGGAAAGATCACGTAGAACAGGAAGAACAGGATCCCGGGCGCCAGGAACAGCCAGGGGGTCAACTGCTGCTGATTGCGATGCCACCAGGAACTCTGCCGGGGTCTTTGCCCGAAATTCCGGGGGTCGTCGCTGACGGACGCTTGGGCCATTTTGGAACTCGTGTTGGGTCGGGAGGCCTCGTTCGGGCACCGGAGGAGAAAAGGGCAGGGACAGGGTGCGGAGGCACCCTGTCCCGTTCCGGCCGACTGGGCCTATTTGTTGATGCGCTCGCGGGTGCGGTCGAGGCGGGCCAGGATCTTGTCCAGATTGTCCGGCTTGACCATGAACTCCTGCAGGCCCTCCATGGCGACCTTGGCCATTTCGGCCGGGGCGTCACGATCGAAGAACTGGGCGACGCCGCCCGGAGAATTCGTCGACAGCATTTCAAAGCCCTGCTCGAGGAACTTGTCCTTGTCCACGGACGACTTCGCATTGACCGGCAACTGGCCGAGATGCTTGCCGTCGTTGATCCAGGTCTGCACGTCCGCCGAGGCCATGAATTTCAGGAACTCGCGGGCGTTTTCCTTGTTGGTCGCGTTGGCCGGAATGTGGAAGGTGTCGGTCGGCGCGTCTTCCGCCTTTTCGACGCCGGGCGTGATTTCCACGAACTGGTAGAAATCGAGCTGGTCGTCGGTAAGGCCCGCATCGCGCAGGGGCGCGACGGCGAAGTTGCCCATCAGGTAGGCGGCCGCATCGCCCTTGACCATGAACGGCAGGGCTTCCTGCCAGGAGTAGGTCTGGTGGTTGTCGATGAAGGCGCCCATGTCGATGAGCTCACGCCAGTTGGCGAAGGTTTTGCGGACTTCGTCCGACTGCCAGGAAGCCTTGCCGGTGAGCAGGTCCATGTGGAAGTCGAAGCCGTTGGTGCGCATGTTCATGTAGTCGAACCAGCCGCCGGCGGTCCACAGGAACTTGGTGCCGATGGTGTAGCACTTCTTGCCGGCGTCGAGGATCTTCTGGCAGTTGGCCTTTTCCTCTTCCCAGGTCGCCGGCTCGGCGAGGCCCAGTTCGTCGAAGATGTCCTTCCGGTAGTAGACGCCCCACTGATAGTAGGTGTAGGGCACGCCCCACTGCTTGCCGTCGATGGTCATCGCGCCCTTGGTGGAGGCCAGGTTTTCGCCGAGTTCCGTGCCGTCCCACAAGTCGGAGACATCCTCGAACAGGCCTGCTTCCACGTAGGGACGCATGCGGTTGGCCGCGTACCAGGTGGCGACATCCGGCGCGTTGGCGGTCAGGAAGTTGCGGATCTGGGTCTTGTAGGCTTCCCGGTCGATCACCGTGGTCTCGATGGTCAGCTCCGGATTCTTCTCGCCGAACTGGGCAATCATCTCTTCCATGGTCGCGCGCGGCGCCGGGTTTGATGTGTCCAGGAAAATCTTCAGGTCGCCGGTCAGGCCGTCGGCGGATGCTCCGCCAAGGGTCGCCGCCAGAACGGCAAGTACCGCTCCGGACGTTTTCAGCATGGAACGCATGGTGTCCTCCCTAGTTGTTCCATTATGTGAAACTTAGTTTTGTATATTGATACTTTGATCCGGCCGGGTTACGTTGTCAACAGGTCCGGCACAAAGAAACGGACCGCGGGAGGAAAGCATGAACAAGCAGGTGGGCGGAGCTGGCGGCGACGGAACGGTCGGCAAGGCTCTTGAGGTTCTGGACCAGGTGGCGGCTGTCGAACGGCCGGTGCGGTTTTCCGAACTCCTTGGCGAAAGCCCGCTTCCCAAGGCAACGCTTTACCGTCTGCTGCAGACGCTGGTGAGCCAGGGAATGCTGGCCTATGACGTTGATCAGCAGACCTATACCCTCGGCATCCGGCTGGTGCGCCTTGCCCATGCGGCCTGGCGGCAAAGCTCGATCGCGCCGATCGCGCGGCCCTTTCTGACCGCGCTGTCGGAGACGGCCGGCGAGACGGTGCATCTGGCCCAGCTCGACAGCGGCCAGGTGCTTTATGTCGACAAGCAGAACCCCTCCAACGCCGTCGACATGTTTTCCCAGGCCGGCAAGGTCGGCCCGGCCTATTGCACGGGCGTCGGCAAGGCGCTGATGGCCTTCATCGATCCGGGCGAGCTCGATCATGTCATCCGCAAGCAGTCGTTCTATGCCTATACGCCCGCAACCCTCGCCAGCGAGGCCGCCCTGCGCACCGAGCTGGACACCATCCGCCGCGACGGCGTCGCCTTCGACCGGGAGGAACACGAACCCGGCATCATCTGCATCGCCGCGCCGATCCTGAATTCGAAGGGCCGGCCGGTCGGCGCCCTGTCGGTGACCACATCCACACAGCGCAAGAGCCTGGAAGAGCTGATCGAGGTGCGTCCGGCACTTCTTCAGGCCGCTTCCGGCATTGCCGCGGCAGTCGAGGACTGGCAGTTCCCCGCCTGAGCCATATTCCAGGGAGTTAACGTTTCATGTCCGGTGTCACACTGACGAAGGCCGTCAAGAAATACGGCGATATGCAGGTCATCCACGGGGTCGACCTTGCAATCGAGGACGGCGAGTTCTGCGTTTTTGTCGGGCCAAGCGGCTGCGGCAAGTCCACGCTGCTGCGTATGATCGCAGGTCTTGAGGAGACGACGTCGGGCGCGATCGGCATCGGCGGCCGCGACGTGACCCGCATGGACCCGGCCGAGCGCGGCATCGCCATGGTGTTCCAGACCTACGCGCTCTATCCGCATATGAGCGTTGAGGAAAACATGGGCTTCGGCCTGAAGATGAACGGCCATCCGAAGGCCGACATTGAGGCCAAGGTCGCTGAGGCCAGCCGCATCCTCAAGCTCGACCCGTACCTCAAGCGCAAGCCCAAGGCGCTGTCCGGCGGCCAGCGCCAGCGCGTCGCCATCGGCCGCGCCATCGTGCGCGGCCCGGAAGTGTTCCTGTTCGACGAGCCGCTGTCGAATCTGGACGCGGAACTGCGCGTCGACATGCGCGTGGAGATCGCCCGCCTCCACAAGGACATCGGCGCCACCATGATCTACGTCACCCACGACCAGGTCGAGGCGATGACGCTCGCCGACAAGATCGTCGTTTTACGCGGCGGCATCATCGAGCAGGTCGGCTCGCCGATGCAGCTTTATTCCGACCCGGACAACAAGTTCGTCGCCGGCTTCATCGGCTCCCCGGCCATGAATTTCGTGGAAGGCATCGCGGAAGACGGCACGGTTACCATCGCCGCCTTCGGCGACGCCACCGTCCCGGTCTCCGTCGCGCTGCCCGCAAACGGCAAGAAAGTCCTCGTCGGCCTCCGCCCCCAGCACCTCCATGTCACCCCGGCCGCCGACGGCGCCCGCGTCGACCTGTGCGAACAGCTCGGCGGGGTGGCGTACTCGTATCTCGTGTGCCCGACGGGGGAGCGGGTGATCGTGGAAACGAAGGGGGAGGAGGCGCCGGTTTCGGAAGGCACGGTTGCGGTCAGTTTCGAGCCGGGGGCGGCGCTGTTTTTCGATGCGGAGACGGAGGGGAGGTTGTGGTGAGGGAGAAATGGAAACAGACCAAACCTGGCCAAACAAGCAGCTCTTCCTTGAGTCGTTTGACTTCCTGAATTTTGAAACCCTTTCTCTGCGATGTCGTCGTGTCGCACTCGTCGTGATGATCAAGGCAGAGAAATGCTAGATTTTCTGGGGTAGGGTTCGATCTGTTGCGATCTGAATGGGCGATTTGGCCCGACCTAATTTCCGTGTCTCGATTCAGCGCAAATCAGACGCAGCATCTCCTGCGGCATTCGAGAAGCTTGGAAGTCTCATTCTCCGTCGGCATTCGTGCTCTCGCCATTGTCTTTCGCTTCCCCCGAAAATTCTGAGTTCAGCCGTCTGACGGCGGATCGCAACGTTCGTTTCTGTAGACGCCAGACTCAATTGACGCTGACACGGGGACTTTTATTTTCACGCGCCCACACTCAGATCATCAGCCGTTCACCAGTTTGTTCTTTCTTGAAAGTGTTCGCTCCGCTCACGCTGACATGCTGGATTCCGGATCGGCGCGCAGCGTAGGCTGCGCTTGTCCGGAACGACCGCGGGTGAGGTTGGGAAATGCCAATTGCGCAGTGCCGTCCTGGCTCTGGTCCGGGACGGCGCGGGGCGTTTCCGGAGATGTTCTCGGGAGGCGTTGATGTTACTGTCTGCGTGAACAGGCAGTCTGGGGCCGCCGGGGTCGCTGTACCGCAGTTTCAGACACTACCCGCATCCCAGACCCCGCCCACGCGCCAAACCTTCTCCCTTGACATGAATACTGATTCATGTGTCATATAAATCTGCGTCAGGCGCCATCAAGGCTTTGCGCGGGCTGTGGGAGCGGTCTGTGGTAGGGTTGGCCTGAGGTGCAACGGGAGGAAAATTCATGAGGAAATGCGTTACACGCCGGGTGCTGCCGGTGCTGGCCGGACTGGGTCTGGGGCTGGGCCTCGGGGCCACGGGGGCTTTGGCGGAGGACATCAAAATCGCCCATGTCTATGGCAAGACCGGGCCCTATGAGGCCTATGCGAAGCAGTCGCATACCGGGCTGATGATGGGGCTGGAATATGCCACCGACGGCACCATGGAAATCGGCGGCCGCAAGATCGTGGTGATCGAGAAGGACAGCCAGCTGAAGCCGGATATCGGCAAGGCCGCTCTGGCGGAGGCCTATGGCGACGACGAGGTCGACATTGCCGTCGGGCCGGTGTCCTCCGGCGTGGCGCTGGCGATGCTGCCGGTGGCCGAGGAATACGAAAAGCTGCTGATCGTCGAGCCGGCGGTGGCCGACTCAATCACCGGCGCCAACTGGAACCGCTACATCTTCCGCACATCGCGCAATTCCTCGCAGGACGCGATCGCCAATGCCGTTGCGCTGGGCGGGGAGGGTGTTTCCATCGCGACGCTGGCGCAGGATTACGCCTTCGGCCGGGACGGGGTCGCCGCGTTCCGGGAAGCGCTTGCCGGCACCGGCGCCGATCTGGTGTTCGAGGAATACGCGCCGACCGACACCAAGGACTTCACCGCCAACGCACAGCGGATTTTTGACGCGCTGAAGGACGCGCCGGGGCGCAAGTTCCTGTTCGTGATCTGGGCTGGCGGCGGCAACCCGATCAGCAAGATCAAGGCGATGGAGCCCGAGCGCTTCGGGGTCGAGATCGCCACCGGCGGCAACATCCTGGCGGCCATGAAGGCCTACAAGGAACTGCCCGGCATGGAAGGGGCGACCTATTATTATCACGAGATCCCCGACAACCCGGTGAACGACTGGCTGGTGAGCGAGCATCAAAAGCGCTTCGACGCGCCGCCGGACTTCTTCACGGCAGGCGGCATGTCCGCCGGGATCGCCATCGTCGAGGCCATCCGCAAGGCCGGGTCCACCGACACCGAAGAGCTGATCACCGCGATGGAAGGCATGGAATTCGAAACGCCGAAGGGCACGATGATGTTCCGGCCAGAGGATCACCAGGCTCTGCAGTCCATGTATCACTTCAAGATCCGGGTCGATCCGGAGGTGGAGTGGGGCATTCCGGAACTGGTGCGTGAATTGAAGATCGGCGACATGGATATCCCGGTTCGCAACTAGGGGGCGGGCGGGGCTGTCTCCCGGATGCGCCGGTGCATCTGGCTTGTCCGGGGCGGCCCTCTTCTGGTGTCACCCCGGACAAGCGAAGCGCAGAACCGGGGCCTGCTCGCAGCGCATCTTGTTGAAAAAGTGCGACGTTTAAAGTCTGACGTTTTCGGCCGAGTTTCTCCATTGCGCCTGCTCTCTGGAAATGAGTAGGCCCCGGGTCTCGCTCCGCTCGCCCGGGGTGACATCCGTATTTGCGGCGCGCGGCGACGTGGATCGGTGACTGCTCGGAGGGCGGAGAAGGCGTTGGGGATAACGGCGGGCGCCACACACTTCGGCGCCTTCCCCGGCAAGCGCAGCGCCGACCGGGGATCCATTGGTTTGCAGAGCTTTGGAGGCTTGGGCTGGACGGCGATGTGGAATGGATCCCCGCTCGGGGGCGGGGAAGGCGCTGGGGATAATGGCAGGCGCCATGCCACGCTCCGGGGCTTCGGCAACGTGGCTCGGGTCCCCGCACGGGCGCATGCTGTCAGCCTGGCATCCATCGCTTGATCGACGCCTCTCGCAATGTTGAAATCGACGGGCCGTGCCCCTCCCTCAATCTCGAACCCGGAATTCCTTATCTTGGCCAACGAACATCCCATTCTGGAAACGAAGGACCTGAGCATCCGCTTCGGCGGGCATGTGGCGGTCGACCGTGTGTCCTGTGCCTTCGAGCGGGGCACGCTGACGGCGATTGTCGGGCCGAACGGCGCCGGCAAGACCACCTATTTCAACCTGATTTCCGGCCAGTTGAGCGCCACCTCCGGCACTGTTCTTTTGAACGGCGAGGCGATCACGCGGATGTCCGTGCCCGAGCGCACGGACCGGGGCATCGGCCGGGCGTTTCAGCTGACCAACCTGTTTCCCAGTTTGAGCGTGCGCGAGAACGTGCGGCTGGTGGCACAGGCGAAGGCGCGCAAGGGCTTCGATCTCTTTTCCATCGCCGAAAGCCATGTGGAGCTGCTGGAACGGGCCGATCATGTGCTCAGCGAAGTCCGGCTGATCGACAAGGCGGAGCAGACCGTCGCCGCGCTCTCCCATGGCGACCAGCGCAAGCTGGAGGTGGCGATCCTGATCGCGCTCGGGGCGCAGGTGCTGATGTTCGACGAACCGACCGCCGGCATGAGCGTCGACGAGGTGCCGGTGATCCTGGAGCTGATCCAGAAATTGAAGGCCGACATGGACCGGACCATCCTCCTGGTCGAACACAAGATGGACGTGATCCGCACGCTCGCCGACCGCATCATCGTGCTGCACAACGGCGCGCTGGTCGCCGACGGCGATCCGGCGGAAGTGATCGCGCTGCCGGTCGTGCAGGAGGCGTATCTCGGCAAGGCGCCGGAAACGTCGGGAGAAGCAGCATGAGCGCGGATATTCTGCTGTCGCTGTCCGGCGTTCACACGCATATCGGCCCCTATCACATCCTGCAGGGCGTCGATCTTCAGGTGCCCGAGGGCGGGGTGACGGTTCTGCTGGGGCGCAACGGCGCCGGCAAGACCACCACCTTGCGCACCATCATGGGGCTTTGGACCGCGAGCCAGGGCGACATTCATTTTGCGGACCGGGAGATCACCCGGCTGGCGACGCCGGAAATCTCCCGGCGCGGCATTGCCTTCGTGCCCGAGGACATGGGCATCTTCACGGATCTGACCGTGGCGGAAAACATGGTTCTGGCGGCGGCATCCGGGCCGATGGACGGCAAGCGCCTCGCGTGGATCAAGGAGCTGTTTCCGCCGATCGGCACCTTCTGGAATTCCTCCGCCGGCACGCTGTCGGGCGGGCAGAAGCAGATGCTGGCGGTTGCCCGGGCGATCATCGAGCCGCGCCGGCTGATCCTGATCGACGAGCCGACCAAGGGGCTGGCGCCGGCCATCATCAAGGCGATGACCGATGCGCTGCGCGACCTCAAGGACACCGACACCACCATCCTGCTGGTGGAACAGAATTTCGGCATGGCCTCCAGCATCGGCGACACGGTCGCGGTGATGGATGACGGGCGCATCATCCATTCAGGGCCCATGCAGGCGCTGGCGGGTGATGCCGCCTTGCAGGAAAAACTGATGGGACTGAGCCTGGAGGCACATCAATGAGCGAGACATCGATCAAACCCCGGCTCGAGAAGATCCCCCTCGGCGAGCGGGTCTTTCAAAGATTGCCAGTCCTGCTGGTGCCGCTGCTGGCGGTGACCGGTCTGATCGCCATCGGCAATCCGGCGAGCTGGCTGACCCTGACGGTGGCGGGCCTCGCCATGGGCATGATGATTTTCATCATGGCTTCGGGCCTGACCGTCGTTTTCGGCCTGATGGACGTGATCAATTTCGGCCATGGCGCTTTTGTCGCCGTCGGGGCTTTCGTCGGCTTCACGGTGCTGGCCTGGCTGGCGGGCTGGACGGCCTCGCCCAGCGTTATGATGAACCTGGCCGCCGTGCTGATCGCCATTCTGGCGGCGATGCTGGTCACCGGGCTTTTGGGTCTTGCCTTCGAGCGGGTGATCGTGATGCCGGTCTATGGCGAGCACCTGAAGCAGATCCTGGTGACCATGGGCGGGCTGATCGTCGCCCAGCAGATGATCCATGTGGTCTGGGGGCCGGACGAGATGCATCTGTCGCGGCCCGAGGCGCTGCAGGGGTCCTGGGTGATCGGCGATGCGGCCATCGAGAAATACCGGCTGCTGGCGGTCGGCATCGGCCTGGCGCTGTTCGTGGGCATGCGCCACATCCTGAAGAACACGCGGATCGGGCTGCTGGTGCGGGCCGGCGTGGAAAACGGCGAGATGGTCGAGGCGCTCGGCTACCGGGTCCGCCGCCTGTTCCTGATCGTGTTCATGACCGGATCCGCGCTGGCCGGTCTCGGAGGCGTCATGTGGGGCCTCTACCAGGAGACGATCACCGCCCATATGGGCTCCGACATCATGGTGCTGGTGTTCATCGTGGTGATCATCGGCGGGCTCGGCTCCGTGGAAGGGTGCTTCATCGGGGCGCTGCTGGTCGGCCTGCTGGCCAATTACACGGCCTTTCTGGCGCCCAAGGTGGCGCTGATCTCCACCATCGCGCTGATGGTGGTGATCCTGATGTGGCGGCCCCAGGGGCTTTATCCGGTCGTGAAAGCGAAATAGGGGAGATACGGACCATGCTGACCAGACTTCTCTCCGGCGACACGCCGCGCAGCGGGCTGCTGACCGTGCTGCTCTTGATCGTGCTCGTTTCCCTGGCTTTCGCGCCGTTCCTGTTTCCCGGCACCAGGTCGCTGGAGACGGCGGCGCGGATCTGCATCTTCATCGTGCTGGTGGCGAGCTACGATCTGCTGCTCGGTTATGCCGGCATCGTCTCCTTTGCCCATACCATGTTCTTCGGCATCGGCGCCTATGGCACCGCGCTGGCGCTCGCCACCACCGGGCCGAGTTACGGCTCGCTGATCTGGGGCACAATGGCGGGGGCCGTGGTGGCGGCCGTCTTCGCGCTGGCCATCGGTCTGTTTTCGCTGCGCGTGAAGGCGATCTTCTTCGCCATGGTGACGCTGGCGGTGGCGAGCGCCTTCGCGGTGTTCGTCTCGCAGATGTCCTGGCTGACCGGCGGCGAGGACGGGCTCAACTACAAGATCCCGCGCGAGCTGACGCCCGCCTTCAAGCTGGTCAAGGAAAAGGTCTTCGGGGTCAGGATCAACGGCAAGCTGCTGGCTTACTATCTGGTGTTTTTTGCCTCAACGATCCTGTTTCTGGTGATGCTCAGGATCGTCAATTCACCGTTCGGGCGCACGCTCAAGGCGGTGCGCGACAATGCGTTCCGGGCGGAGGCCATCGGCTACCGGGTGGTCTGGTACCGGACCACCGCGACCGTGCTGTCGGCGGTCATGGCGGCGCTGGCCGGGTCGCTGCTGGCGATCTGGCTGCGCTACACGGGACCGGCGACCACGCTGTCGATGGAAATCATGATCGACATTCTGCTCATGGTTGTGATAGGTGGCATGGGCACGCTTTACGGAGCGGTGCTCGGAGCCACCCTGTTCATCCTGGCGCAGACCTATCTGCAGACCCTGATGGGCGTGGCGGCGGAGGCAACCGGCGCGGTGCCGTTCGTATCGACACTGATCGCGCCCGAGCGCTGGCTGCTGTGGCTGGGCGTGCTGTTTATCCTGTCGGTCTATTTCTTTCCGTCCGGGATTGTCGGGCGACTACGGGCTGGGCGTGTGTGAGCGAAAATCTGCTGTATATCCGGGATGAAGGCACGGGCAGGCCTGTGGTCCTGCTGCACGGCTGGGCCTGTCCCGGGCGGTTCCTTGAAGGTCAGATCGACGCGCTCAAGGCAGATGCGCGCTGCATTGTTCCGGATCTCCCGGGCCATGGAAACACCGGTGACCGGCTTCCCCTGACGATTGAGGCTTCGGCGGACGCGCTTCACGATTATCTGTGCGCTCAGGATCTGCGCGAGGTGGTGCTGTGCGGATGGTCGATGGGGGCCCTGGTGGTCTATTCCCTGATCGAGCGGCATGGCGCGGAGCGGGTCTCCTGCGTCGTCACGATCGACATGTCACCGAAAGTCCTGAACGACGCCGACTGGCCGTATGGAACCAGCAATGGTCTCACCCGCGAAATCAACACGGTTGTCCTGGAGACCATGGTTGCCGAGTGGCCCGGTCTGCCGGCCCGGATCGCCCGCCGGCTGTTTGCCGCCGGCCATCCGGTGGATCCGGAACTCATGGCGTTCGCGCAAGACGAGATCGCCAAGGGCGACCCGGTTCTGCTCAGGCGGATGTGGGCGTCGCTCACGGAGCAGGATTTTCGCACGCTGCTGCGCGCCTTCCCCGTGCCGCTGCATCTGGCAGCGGGGGCCGGCAGCCAGCTTTACAATCCGGCCATGATCCGCTGGCACCGGGACAATGTGCCGGAGATCCACGTGCATGAATTCGCGCAGTCCGGCCACTCGCCCCATCTGGAAGAGCCGCAAGCGTTCAACCGCCTGCTGCTGGACCTGCTGCACGGGTAGTCCGGGATCAGGGCTGCCGGCCATTGAGCCTCGATTTCACGAACCCGATAATCCGGTCGAAGAACGTCAGCGCCAGGAACACGGCGAGCAGACCGACGAAAAACCTGAGATCGGTCAAAAGCGTGCCGCGCGCGAACTCCCGGGCGCCCGTGTTGGCATAGGTCCAGACATAATAGACGGCGGCCACAAGACCCAGGGTCATGACCAGAGACGTGAGCACGGTTCGCCAGCGGGGCTGTTCGGATGCGCTCATTTCAGCACTCTCGCGGTTGCCGGATCCACCTTGAAGATCATCAGGTCATCCAGTTGCTCGATGTCGCCCTCCACTTCGATGTAGAGCGCAAGCAGGGGATCGAGGTCGTCGCCGAGCAGATTGCCGTTGCTGTCCGCCAGCAGGAAGAAGTTGCGGCCCGCGACCGGACCGGAAGATACGAAGACCGGAGGAATGCCGCCGGTGAGGCAGAGATCGGCGCAGGCCTTGTGGGCGAGGCCGCGACCCGGCCGCATCGCACCGGCATAACACTTGCCGTCGCAGATCTCGCCGGTCAGTTTCCAGCGGCCGAGCGGGACGGGGTCGGACAGGTTGAGTTCGCCAGTGTCCCCGGAAGCGTCTCCGGAAGTGTCCCCGGCAGAGGCTTCCACCTTGCCGACCTGGATCATGGTGAGGTCGCCCCGGCTGACCGGCACGCCGCGCAGGGTCACGGTCTGGTCTGCGAAACTTTCCGCCTGATCGAACACGCCGCGCTTTCCCTGGCCGGCGAGCATGTAGCTGCGCGCGGGGCTCTCGCCGTCCGCGGGCACACGGAAGACCGGGTAGGGTCTGAGTTCCAGCATGCCGGTTTTTTCGAACCGGTCGCCCCACCGGAAGCCGCCGTTGCCCGGATCGTTCTGGGTCGACGACAGCGCAAGGGCCGCGAGCCCCAGGCCGCCTACGAAGCACACTGTGAAGATGGAAAGAAAAACCACCAGTGGTCTCGGCACCGCATTGAGGTAGCCGACGAAAAACGGCGCGTCCCTGGTTTGTCTCCAGCTCATGGGGTGTCTCCGAATGTGACCGGGTCGACATGGGTTCCGGGCGGCAGGGCGTTCGGGTCGAGCAGGATGGTCGTGCCGATCAGCTTCAGACGGTAGGTCGAAATCTTCTCGGTGAAGGGGGCCGGGGCGCGGCCGTCGGCGAGATTGTACTGGTAGCCGTGCCAGGGGCAGGTGATGCAGCCCCACAGCACCTTGCCTTCGCCGAGCGGTCCGTTCTGGTGGGCGCAGACATTGGTGATCGCCGACAGTTTGCCGTCATACTTGAAGATCGCCACCCGTTCGTCGCCGGACAGGGACACAACCCTGGCGCAGTCGGTGTCGATGTCGTCCAGTTCGCCGGCGACGACCCAGCCCTGCTGTTCCAGCGAGGCTTTCGCGGTCGCCTCGCCGCGGTCCCGGTTCGCCTCCATGCGCCCGGTTGCGAAATGCAGGCCGGAGACCACGACCACGCCGGCCGCAACGATCGCGGTGAACACCGGGTCGCCCGGCCCCTGCAAGGCGCCAAGCGCCACATGCAGGACCACGAAGGCATAAGCGGCATAGACCGCCATGTGCAGCGTCTTCCAGACCGGGGCGCCCAGAAAGCTCAGCCAGAAGTCGTGGCTGGTGGCCGCCAGCACCAGCAGGATGATCAGCGCCGCGAGGCCGAAAGCCTCGAACGGAAAGCCGAGGATCTGGCCGAAGCTGGTGTTGGAGGAAAGCAGGGCGACATACTGGTCTGTCGGAGAGAAATTGAAATACCAGCCGAGCACGTAGTTGGCGTGGACGGCCGCGATGCCTGCGGTCATGACGCCGAAGTGACGGCGGTTATAGAGCAGCGGCAGGAAGCGCCGGTCGAGCCGCGCCAGCGGACCGATGCACAGGATCACGGTCAGCATCAGGAAGGCGCAGCTGCCGAAGGCGCGCATCCTGAGGATTGCCCCGTCGATGGGCCTTGTGACATCCTCGTATGACGGGCCGACACGGATGAAGAGATACAGATACAGCGCCACGGCAATCAGCAGGACGGCGTCATAGACGATCTTGTTGCGGTTCCAGATGACCGGTGTGTATTGAACACTCACTGAGGGGTCTCCTGGGTGGTCTCCGGGTCGATCTCCGGGGCGGCGATGCCGGCCGGCGCCTCGATCAGGATTGCCGGCCGGTCTGCGGGCGGCGTCTGGCGCAGGGCAAGAACCGTGAAAAACGCCAGGGGCAGCAGGATACCGAGGGCCGTCCAGATCCGGGCATGGGCGGTGCGGTGGGCGCGTTTCATCCTGCGTCCTTTCCTTTGTTTTCCGGCCCGGATCTTTCAAGCGCGATCCAGCGGTAGAGCACCAGTGGCCAGATCAGGCAAATGCCGGGGATGAGCAGCGGCCGGAAGGCATGGGACCCGCGCGCGGAGGGCTCCACCCGGTCGATGCCGACGACCAGAAACAGGGCGGCGACCACGCCCCCGGCCATCAGGTAATAGCGGCCGATGTCGATCAGAACAGCTGCGGTCTGCATATGTGTTCCAAGGCCTCCTCAAACACCTGTTCACTTGTCATCCTTGACCTCGCAAGGACGCGTTTCCTCGTGTCCCCGGCTCAAACCAGGTCCGCGTCGGTGATGATCTCCACGAGCGACGGGCCGTCGTGAGCGATCGCGTCGGCGATGGCGCCGTTCAACTCGGCGGCATCCGTCACCCGGTGCCCCTGACCACCGCAAAGCCGTGCGAAGGCGGCGAAGGACGGGTTGGCCAGGCCGGTCTCCCAGACCGGCCACTCGCCGGAGCGCTGCTCCTTGGAGATCTTGCCGAGTTCGGAGTTGTTCAGCAGAATATGCGTAATGTTCATGCCATATTTCACGGCGGTGGTGAACTCCATGGCGTATTGGCCGAAACCGCCGTCGCCGGAAATCGAGATCACCTTGCGGCCCTTGTAGTCGGCGAAATCCTGGGTCGCGCACCAGGCGCCGATCGCTGCCGGCAGGCCGAAGCCGATTGACCCGAGATATCCGGACATCAGGATGCGCTGGCCGCGCGGTTCGAAATAGCGGCCGAAGGAATAGGTGTTGTTGCCGACGTCGACGGGAATGATCGCATCTTCCGGGCAGAGTTCGCCAAGGGCCTTGAAGATCGCGGCCGAGTGAATGCCCCGGCCCTGATCTTCCGTCAGCCGCCGCTCCTTTTCCTCGCGCCAGATCGCCCATCGCCCGGAAAGCTCCGCGATCTGGTCCGGCGCGTCGCCGGGCCTGGCAACCCGGTCCGCGATGGCCTCGCAGAACCTGCCGATCTCGCCCCAGACCGGCAGCGTGACGGGATGGAACTTGCCGAGCTGCATGCGCTCGAAATCCACCTGGATGATCGGCTTGTAGGGTGCAATCCCGGTATGATTGGCAAAAGAGGAGCCGAGGGAGACGATAAGGTCCGCCTCGTTCATGAACCAACTGGCGATCGGGGTGCCGGACCGGCCGAGGACACCGGCTGCGAGCGGGTGGCTGTCGGGGATGAGCCCCTTGCCCTTGAAAGTGGTCAGGACCGGCGCGCCGATCCGTTCAGCCAGCGCAATCACCTTGTCGCGGACGGTTCTGGCGCCATAGCCGAGCACGATGGCAGGACGCCTGGCACCATTGATGAGATCTACAGCCCTGGCAAGGTCGTCGGAGGAAGGTGTTATCTGCGTGCCGCCGAGGCGTCCGTGCGGACCGGCGGCCTCCTTGGCGCTGGGCAAGGTCTGGACATCGTCCGGGAAGATCAGGTGGGCGACATCGCGTTCGACCATTGCGGTTTTCAGCGCAAGCGACATGAGTTCGGCGTGATTGGACGTCGCCAGCACCGGCTGCGAGAAGCGCGACACGGCGTCGAAGGCGGATTTGAGGTCGATGTCCTGGAAGGCGCCCGGGCCGAAGACCTGGGTCTGCACCTGGCCGGTCAGCGCCAGCACCGGTGCACGGTCGACCTTGGCGTCCCACAGGCCGGTCAGAAGATTGGTCGCACCGGGGCCGGCTATGGTCAGGCAGGCAGCGGGTTTGCCGGTCAGCTTGCCATAGGCAGAGGCGGCAAAGGCCGCCGCACCCTCGTGGCGGATGCCGACATAGCCGAGTTTGCCCTGGTTCACCTGTCTGCGGATTGCGTCGGCCAGACCCAGATTGGAATGGCCGACCATGCCGAACACGCGTTTGACACCCCAGTTGACCATGGTTTCGGTCATGACATCGGTGACCGTGCGTTCGTGCTCCGGTTCCGGCTCGAGGCCGACGAAGATCTCGCCGTCCTCGATTTTCAACGGGTAGAGTTTCTGGCCGCTGTCCTCGTGGCCGCCGGGAGGCGTGCCCGTCAACGGGTCGAAATCCCAGCCGTGCCAGGGACAACGGATCCAGCATTTGCCGTCGCTGCCCTTTTCGATCGAACCTTCGCCGAGCGGCCCGCGCTGATGCGGGCAATGATTGTCCATCGCAGCCCACCGGCCGTCGAAATGGGACAGGCAAACGGATGTGGTGCGGGCGGTAACCGTCTTGACCCGGCCCTCCGGCAGATCGTCGATCTGACCAACCCTGATCCAGTCGAGGTCGTGCGCGTCCATCGTCTTTCCTCCTCGAGTGGCCATCATGGCCGAGTGACACCGCCATAGGCAACCCCGGAAAGATCCGCCATTTCCCGTTTCCAGGTGGTCAGATCCTCCGGGCAGAACCGGTTGAGATGGGAATAGCCGCAGGCGCGGGCCATCACCTGCATCAGCTCAACCGAGGCATCGAAGAAATTGGTGAGCTGGCGCGCGGATTTTTCGATCTGCAGCCGGTTCACCAGATGCGGTTTCTGGGTGGCGATGCCGACGGGGCAATTGTTGGTGTGGCAGGCACGCATGGCAATGCAGCCGATCGCCTGCATCGCCGAATTGGAAAGGGCGATTGCATCGGCGCCGAGCGCAAGCGCCTTGACGAAGTCCGCCGGCTTGCGCAATCCGCCGGTAATGACCAGCGTCACATCGGACCGGCCCAACCGGTCCAGATGCCGGCGGGCGCGGGCGAGCGCGGGAATGGTCGGCACGGAGATGTTGTCGCGGAAAATGATCGGCGCGGCCCCCGTACCGCCGCCGCGGCCATCGAGGATGATGTAGTCGACACCGACTTCCAGCGCCGCGTCGATGTCCTTTTCGATGTGCTGGGCGGAGAGTTTGTAGCCGATCGGAATGCCGCCCGTGCGGCTGCGCACCTCGTCGGCGAAGTCCTTTACCTCCGAGCACTCGGTCCAGTCCGGAAAGCGCGGAGGCGAGATCGCATCCTCGCCTTCGGCCAGGCCACGAACCTCGGCGATCCTGCCCTGCACCTTTGCGCCGGGCAGATGCCCTCCGGTGCCGGTCTTGGCGCCCTGGCCGCCCTTGAAATGAAAGGCCTGGACCTTGTCGAGCTTGTCCCAGGAAAACCCGAAGCGGGCCGAGGCGAGTTCGTAGAAATACCTCGAACAGGCTTGCTGCTCTTCAGGGAGCATGCCGCCTTCACCGGAGCAGATACCGGTACCTGCGAGTTCCGCGCCACGGGCAAGCGCGACCTTCGCCGGCTCCGACAGCGCACCGAAGCTCATGTCGGAAACGAAAAGCGGGATCCTGAGCCGGAGCGGTTTTTGCGCATTCGGTCCGATCACCACATCGGTGCCCACCGGATCGGCATCCAGAAGCGGAAAGCGCTGCAACTGGGCGGTGAGGATCTGGATGTCATCCCAGTCGGGCAGTTCGGCGCGCGGTACACCCATGGCGTCGACCTTGCCATGATGCCCGGTCTTGGAAAGGCCGTCCCGGGCATATTGCTGGATCAGGCCGTTGTAAGGCTCTTCCTCAGCGCCGTGGCTGGGATCGGCATAAAGGCCGAGATAGCCCTCACGGTCGAATGGCTGCGGGTTTTCCTCCGCCCAGGCGGTAATTTCATCCTCGTCGACGAAGATGTCGTCGTTCTCGACCCAGCACGCAAATTTCGGCAGGGCCTCGGAATTGTTGTATTCGGAAACGCCGCTGTCGAGGCGGTAGTCCCAATAATGCACACCGCAGATCAGGTTCTTGCCGTCGACATAGCCGTCGGACATCAGTGCACCGCGGTGCAGGCAGCGGCCGTAGAAAACCGAGACCTCGTCGTCAAAGCGGACGACCACAAGGTCGACATCGGCCACGAGCGCATATTGCGGCTCTCTGTCGGGTAAAGCGCTTAAAGAGGCAACTACTTGTCTTTTCATGATTCCTCCGGCTAACGGCGTTTCCGCCCTGGCAGTTGATTGTTCCAGTTATCGTTGTTCGGCTGTAGGCTTAGGCCGCATCGGCGGCACGGTTTTCATTTCGGCGGCGCCTTCATTTTCCGACATGCGCGCGCCGTACCACCTGGAGAGCGGCACGGCTGTGACACCGTGCAGGACGGCACTGATCCACACGGCGTTGACGGCAAGATTCAACAGATACTCGCCGATCTCGTGATCGAGCTGATCGACGACCAGCAGGGCAAACAAGGCGGTTGCCAGCCCGCGCGGGCCGAACCAACCGAAAAAGAGTTTGGTCAGCGGTGCCGCATCGGTGCCTGTCAGCGACAGCCAGATCGCCAGCGGCCGGACGATGAAGAGGCTGGTCAGGATGATGGTGAGCATCCTTCCATCGAGATGAGCGACTGCGTTCGGTACCAGCGCAAGTCCGATCAGGAAAAAAGCGCCCCAAGCCAGCATCTGGCCTTCGCTTTCCGTGAACTCGAAAATGAAGGCACATTGGCCCTTGATGACATTGCCGAAGAAAAGCCCGGCGACAAAGGCGGAGATGAAGCCGTTGCCGTCGACCATTGCAGCCGCCAGATAGGCGCCGCTGGCCATGGCGAGGGCGCCGATGCCCTCGATGGTTGCCGAGGTCATCTTGCGCCGCTTGGCCGCCAGGAACATGACGCCGCCGACGGCTCCGATGAGGCCGCCGACGAGCGGTCCGAAAAGGAGCTGTTTGGCACCGAACAGCAGCCAGTTCGTTGCCTCGGGTTGCATCATTTCGCCAACGAGGCTCGCAAACAGCAGGATGACCGGCAGGGCCATCCCGTCATTCAGGCCGCTTTCCAGGGTCAGCGCCCGGCGGACGCGTTCCGGCACGGCCTTGTTGGTGACGACCGCCTGGCCGAGCGCCGCGTCCGTGGGGGCTAGAAGGGCCGCAGCGAGCGCCGCAACAAGGATCGGCATGGGCGAGAGCAGCGGCGCGGCGACCGCCGTGCCGATCACAACTGCCAGCGGCAGGCCGATCATCAGCATGCGCAGCGGCCACTGATGGCGCTGTCGCAAGGATTTCAGGTTGATCTGCGCGGCATCCAGAAACAGCAGGATAATGAGGGCGACTTCTGCAACGATGTGCAGGAGATGTTCGGCATCCTCAAAGGGAAACATTCCGGTCTGAGCCATCACATAGCCGAACCCGATGAACAGGATTGGCGCAGTGAGAATGCCGTTGGACAGGGTTTTTGCCAGCAAGGTGTAGCAGACGGTAAACATCGCCAGCATCAAAAGACCGGTGGCCATAAAAAATATCTCTCTCCCAAAGCCCTCGGCGGCATTAGGGCAAGACGGCACCGCCAACTCAAATCACAAGCAGATGACACTCCCGTGTGGCAACCGTGAAATTCCCGGAGGGTTTTTTAAATTCACTGTCGGCGAGCCGGGACCGTATCGACTGTTTTTTCCTCCATGCGTAGCCGCGCCGTCCGCTTGAGGATGCGCCGGGAATCCTCGGGCCTGGCGGCGATTTCAAGGATCAGTTTCTTGCGCACGGCCTCGGCGAAGGTCCCGGCGCTGTCGGCAGTGACCACGAACGAGGCCGGGCCGCCGATGATCTCCTGGAAGAAGCGTTCTTCGAGATCGTAGGAGACCGGACGCCCGGAGCAGTGCCGGCACAGGACGGCCAGGCCGTTGATGACGATCCCGGAGGACACGACGGCCTCCCTTGCCTCCGCAATGGTCGGCCCGTTCCAGTTGTTGGCGCTGTCGGCGGAGAGATCGATGACGCGGCGAAGCCCTCTGTGGCCGTTGCCGTCGATCAGGTCCTTGCCTTTCAGCAACGCGGCGCCGATGGCGTTGCGCCCATAGGCGCGCCGCGGCGCGGCCATGAGCTTTTCGGCGAAGGCTTCCGCAGGGACCGGACCGTCGATCACCGTCCAGTCGACCACGACATCCTGGGAGAGCATGTCCGCCCATTCGACATAGGTGACGGCGATCTTGCCGTAGATGTTGCTGGAAATCGCCTTGAGCACCGACGGGTCGGTGATCGCCTCGGCATAGCCGCGCCGCTGGAACCGGATTTCCGCCTCGTCTATAGACCCGGTCGCATCGGCGAGCAGGACGAGTTCCAGGTCAACGTCTTCTGACCGAGAGGCCGATGTGGCCAGAAGCCAGCAGGCAAGAAAGGCAAAAAGTATCCGCATCGGCGATGCTCCCCGTGAACTGGCTCTCAAAGGGTAGCTAGGGCAGGGGCGGGATCTGGAGAAGAGGTGACGGCAAAATCCCTGAAGTCATTGCGGACCGGGGTTCGGCTTGGGGCACACGCGTCCGGAACGGCGGAGGCGAAAAAAAACCCGCCCTCCGGAGGAGAGCGGGTTTCACAAACAGCAGTCCTGACGGGTTTACGCCACGGCCCGGGCGAGAGCGCATTGCGACCAGAGGTCGTTGATGGCATCTGCGAGGTGTTCGATGTCTGCGGCCGTGTGCAGCGGCGTCGGCGTGAAACGCAGGCGCTCGGCGCCGACAGGTACCGTCGGATAGTTGATCGGCTGGACATAGATGCCGTAGGTCTCCAGCAGGATGTCGGAGATCCACTTGCACTTCTTGGCGTCGCCGACCATCACCGGAACGATGTGGCTCGGGTTTTCCATGTGCGGAATGCCGCGCTTGTCGAGCGCCGCGCGCACCTGGGCGACACGGTCCTTGTGTGCCTTGCGCTCGAACGGGCTGTCTTTGAGATGGCGGATCGAGGCCGTCGCGCCGGCGGCAAGTGCCGGCGGCAGGGCGGTGGTGAAGATGAAGCCGGAGGCAAAGGAGCGGATGAAGTCGATCACCGTCCTGGTGCCGGTGATGTACCCGCCCATGACGCCGAAGGCCTTGCCGAGCGTGCCTTCGATTATGGTGAGCCTGTCCATCAGGCCCTCGCGCTCGGCGACGCCGCCGCCACGCGATCCGTACATGCCCACGGCGTGTACTTCGTCCAGATAGGTCAGTGCGCCGTATTTGTCGGCGACGTCGCAGAGCTCCCCGATCGGCGCGATGTCGCCGTCCATGGAATAGACGCTTTCGAAAGCGACCAGTTTCGGGGAGTCCGGGTCATCGGCGGCCATCAGGCGTTCCAGATCGGCGACATCATTGTGCTTGAAGACACGCTTTTCGCAGCGGGCGTGGCGAATGCCCTCGATCATGGAGGCATGGTTCAGCGCGTCGGAATAGACGATCATGCCCGGGACCTGGGAGGCAAGCGTTCCGAGCGCCGCCCAGTTGGACACGTAACCTGAGGTGAAGATCAGGGCCGCTTCCTTGGCGTGCAGGTCGGCGAGCTCGTTTTCCAGGAGAACGTGATAGTGGTTGGTGCCGGAAATGTTGCGGGTGCCTCCGGCCCCGGCGCCGCATTTGGAAATGACATCCTGCATGGCCGAAACGACCTTGTCGTTCTGGCCCATGCCGAGATAATCGTTGGAGCACCACACAGTCACATCCTGAACGGAGCCGTCCTCGCGGTAGCGTGTCGCGCGCGGAAAGTCGCCGGCCTGACGTTCGAGATCCGCGAAGACGCGGTAATTCCCGTTGTCATGCAATTTGCCGAGGCGTTCTTCCAGATACGCGTTCACGTCCATACTCAGGATCCTCTCTTCGCCGGCGTTCGCCGCAAGCGCCTCTCCCCAGGCCCGCGCGACTCTTCAGTTCCGCGCGGTATGTTAATCTCCGGAGCCCGTCTTTTCGTCCGCAACCAGAGTAGCAGCTAATTTATAGCCATTCAAAACTGCATATCAATGTTTGTGCCTTGATCAAGGTCAAATCACACGCTGCGGCCAAACGCCCTAGGTCATAAACTCACAAAAAACATGCATTCAGCTTAGGTAGGAACCTGTTCGATCGCGCGCCGGTAGGATTGCCCGGGGGAATCACTTTTCCGTCTGGTCCGGTCGAATTTGAAGAAGTTTCTTGCTTTCAATCCGCAAACATGAATACTGGTTCATGTTTCGATGGTTTCGGGAGGATACAGGACGTGCGCAAACCGGCCGACGAGGCAGACATGCCGATCAGGGCGGCGGGTAAAACCCCCAAATCCGGCCATCCAAAAACGGGCCATCCAAAAACGGGACAGCCCAAGACCGCGCGCGGGGAAGCCACGCGCCGCGGAATTCTTGCCGCTGCCGAACGGGTCATTGGCGAGAAGGGCTACAACGACGCCTCCATCGGCCATATTACCAGCGAAGCCGGTGTCGCCCAAGGCACATTCTATATCTATTTCACCACGAAAGAGCAGGTGTTTTCGGAGCTGGTTCTGGAAATGGGACGGCTGGTCCGCCACACCATCGCAGAGGCGACCCAGGGCATCGGCAACAGGCTCGAAGCCGAAAAGGCCGGCCTCCGTGCTTTCCTGGAATTCGTTCGTGCGCACCCCGATCTCTACCGGATCGTTCAGGAGGCCCTGTTCGTGGATCCGGACGCCTATGAAGCCTATTATGTGACCTTCGCGGCCGGATACCGGACCGGGCTTGAAGACGCCGAGGCCGCCGGGCAGATCTCCGCCGGCGATCCGGAGACCCGTGCGTGGGCGCTCATGGGGATCGCCCGCTCGCTCGGCGAACAGCTTGTGGTCTTCAAGTCCGACAAGCCCATCGAAGCGCTGGTCGACAGCGCCTACGACCTGATTGCCAACGGCATCAAGCCTTGAAGCCGGAACCCGTGAGGCGCGTAAGATGAGCCTGGTGGAGACCGAAATGCGAAAAGGCGCCGTCTGGCTTTGGCTGAACCGGCCCGAACGGCACAATGCGCTGGTGCCGGCGCTGGTGGACGATCTGCGGGCCGCCATCGCCGCGGCAGCCGAGAGGGACCCCGCGGCCCTGGTCCTGTCCGGGCGCGGTGACAGCTTTTCGACCGGCGGCGACCTGGACGGATTTCTGGACCATGCGGGATCGCGGGATCAGCTCAGGTCGTACGCGGATCTCCTGGTTGGCGGTCTGCACGAGGCCATTCTGGACCTGCTTGCCTTTCCGGCGCCTGTCATGGCAGCGGTCAACGGCCCTGTCACGGGCGGGTCGACCGGGCTGATGCTGGCCGCGGATCTTGTGGCCATGGCGCAAGACGCCTTCGTGCAGCCCTATTACAGCATGGTCGGTTTTGGCCCGGACGGCGGCTGGACGGCGCTGCTGCCGGACCGGATCGGCACGGCGCGTGCGCTGGCGATCCAGTATCGGAACACGCGCATCGGCGCCGCCGAGGCACAGGAGTTGGGACTGGTATCGGGAGGCGGTCCGGCGTCCGGGCTTGCGGGCCTGATCGACGACTGGGTCGGCGATCTCGGCAAGGGCTACGCGCAGACCCATCAGGCGACGCGGCAGAGCATATGGGATGCGCGGCGGCGCACAGATGTCCGTCAGCGGCTCGACCAGGAAAAGAACCGGTTTCTGGATCTGATCGGCCGGCAGGGGGCTTTGGAAGGTATGAAGGATTTTACAAGAAGACGCGCCTGAGGCGCGTCGGCGAGGTATGCTGTCAGGGGGATTGGGAGGAGCCATGGAATTCTTGACCGACATGGCCGCGAAACGGGCCGAGCTGATGCCTGAAGCGGTTGCCTTTGTCGATCACGAGACCGGCAGACGATACAGTTTCGGCGAGGTGAACGACCGGGCCAGCCGGCTCGGCAACCTGTTGCTGGGAAAGGGGCTCAGCAAAGGCGACCGCGTCGCGGTGCTCTGCCTGAACCACCCGGATTTCTTCGTTCTTCTGTTCGCGGCACAAAAGACCGGCGTCGTGCTGGTGCCGCTCAACTGGCGCCAGCCGGCCCCGGAACTGAAACCGATCCTCGAGGCTTCGGGCGCAAAACTGCTCTTCCACGACGAAGCCTTCGCGGAGACGGCGCGGCTTTTGGCTGAACAGACGGGAACCTGCCTGCTGTCACTGGGGGCAACGGCGGGGGGCGGCAGCGCGCTGGACCCGCTTCTGGAACGCACCAGTCCGGCTGCGATCGGCTGCGGCCGCATCGGCACAACGGCTCCCTGGTATCTGCTCAACACCTCCGGCACCACGGGCCTGCCCAAAGCGGTTATCCAGACCGCAGGCATGGCTTACGCCAACATGGTCAACTATTGCCAGGCCACCGGCCTGTCCATGGGCGAAAGGGGGGTCAACTTTCTGCCGTTGTTCCACACGGCCGGTATCAACCTGCCGACCCTGCCGATCTTTCTGAACGGCGGATCGTCCACGGTGCTGCGCAAGTTCGATGCCGATGCGGTGCTGAAGCTTGTCGCCGCCGGGCAGGTGACCTGTTTCTTCGGGGTCCCGGCGGTCTACCAGGCGATGAGCCTGTCTTCCCGGATCGGTTCGACGGATTTCTCCCGGGTCCGGTCCCTGGGATGCGGTGGAGCACCGGTTTCCAGGCATCTTCTGAAGGAATTTCAGGGGCGTGGTGCGACCATCTGCAACGGCATGGGCATGACGGAAACCGGCCCGACGGTGTTCCTGATGGACACAGCGCATGCCAGGGACAAGATTGGATCGGTCGGCAAGCCGCAGATGCTGACAGATGTCCGGCTCGTGGACGCCGACGGCGGGATCGTCGAAGGCCCGGGAGACGGCGAGATCCAGTTCCGGGGACCGAACGTGACCCCCGGCTACATGGACGACCCCGAGGCGACGGCCGCCGCCTTCACGTCCGACGGCTGGCTGAAATCCGGCGATATCGGCCAGCGCGACGAGGACGGGTACTATTTCATCATCGACCGCATCAAGGACATGTACATCTCCGGCGGCGAGAACGTCTATCCGGCCGAGGTCGAAAATGCACTGCAGGGCCATCCGGCGGTCCTGGAAGCAGTGGTGATCGGAGTGGCCAATGCCAAATGGGGCGAGGTGGGTGCAGCCTTCGTGATCGCCCGGCCCGGCAGGTCAATCGATATCGGTTCGCTCGCGGACTGGTGCCGGACTTCACTTGCGGCCTACAAGATCCCGAAAAACTTCGTTGTCGTTGCCGATCTGCCGCGGACCGCCGCCGGCAAGGTCCGCAAGAATGTTCTGAAAGACCGGTATATGGCCGAAAAAACACCTGAGGATGCGTAACCCATGAACCACAGCCCCGAGACGCCTCCCGGCGCTGTCTTCAAGTGGACCCCGGACCAGGCCGATTTCGATGCCTTCGCAGACTTGTCGGGCGACGACAATCCGATCCATGTCGATCCGGCGTTTTCCGCCCGCACCCGTTTCGGGCGGACCGTGTCGCACGGCATGCTGTTATATACGCGGGTGTTCGGTCATCTGGACGCGTTGTATCCGGGCCGGAGGCACGTGATGCAAAGCCTGATGTTTCCAAATCCGGCCTATGCGAACGAGGAGCTGACCTTGACGTTCTTGCGCAATGCGGACCGGCCTGAGGTCATCGACATCGAGGTCAAGCGCAGTGCGGACGACGCGGTGACGCTGTCGGCGACTTGCACGCTGGAGGTGGGCGAATGACGCTGGAAATCGGCAGGCGCGCTGCATTGACGCGCAGCTACACGGTCCGGGACATGCAGGAGTTCGCGGTTCTGGCCGGAGAAAACGCCCGGGTCCCGGACACGGTGCCGGGGCCGTTGATCGGCGGTCTGTTTTCCTATCTGCTCGGTGTGAAGCTGCCGGGCCGCGGCACCAATTACCTCAAGCAGAGCCTGGAATTCCTGGCGCCGGCGCCGGTGGGCGAGCCGCTGACCGCATCGGTCACCGTCACCCGGTTGCGGCCTGAAAAACACCTGGTCGACCTGGAGACCGTGTGCGAGGCGGCGGACGGCACCCGCATCTGCCAGGGACGGGCGCTGGTCTATGTCGAGGATGTCGGCAAGGGCTGACAGTGTGTTCTAGTCGCCTTCCACCACCCGGACCTTTTCCGGCCAGAAGGCATAATGGCCTGCCAGCCGCCGTGCCATTTCAATTGGGGTCCGGTAGACCCAGCCGATTTCCCGGTCCTCCAGGGCAGCATAACTCGCATCGCCCTTGATCGGGCAGTGGGTGCTCTTGTCGAGCGTGCCCAAATGGATCTTCAGACCGGTTTCCGGCACATAGATCACCGGATCGTAGAAGGACTTTCCGATCTCGAGAACCCGCAGGGCATTGCTGCTGTCGGCGAGCAGAAGCTCTCCGCTGTAGATGCGGATCCGGCGCGGAACGTCCTTGATCACCATGAGGTGGGCCGGATTGTCCGGGTTGCGGATGGCGGCTTGAAGGTGCGGGTGTTCGGCTGCTGGCATCGTCTCGTCCTCCTTGGGGTGGCCTTCAAGATGGTGTCGGCGCGCACGGGTTTCAAAAGTGGATTGCGCACAATCGGGTGAGAGGGGCGCACAAGGGGCTGAGGGGTGTAGCAGGCGATCTGGCTGAATGAACCGGTCGAAGGCAGGTCACACGTTGACCCCCTTCATGCCTTCAGCTGTGTAACGCTCACCATGGGCGATGCCGGGCGGCATAAGCCTGTCGAGTTGATCGAGATCGCCGGGCGTCAGCGTGACATCGAGAGCACGCGCGTTTTCTTCGAGATAGGCAAGGCGCTTGGTGCCGGGGATCGGCACGATGTCCTGGCCCTGCGCCAGGACCCAGGCGAGGGCGAGCTGGGCAGGCGTACAGTCTTTTTCCGCAGCGAGCCGCTTCACATGACCGACAATTGAAAGGTTGCTCTGGAAATTTCCGTCCGTGAAGCGTGGGTGCGCGCGGCGGAAATCATCATCGTCCAGATCGTCCGCGGAAGTCATCTGTCCCGTCAGAAAGCCGCGCCCCAGGGGGGAATAAGGCACGAAGCCGATGCCGAGCTCCCGGCACAGCGCCAGCGGGCCGTCCTCGGGATCCCGTGTCCACAGCGAATATTCGCTCTGTAACGCAGTGACAGGATGAACGGCGTGGGCGCGGCGCAGCGTTTCTGTACCGACTTCGCAGATGCCGACATGGCGCACCTTGCCTTCGGCAACCAGCTTTGCCAATGCGCTCATTGGCTCTTCGATCGGGCGATCCGATGCTACGCGGTGAATATAGAACAGATCGATCCGGTCTGTTCCGAGGCGTCGCAATGAGGCTTCGCATGCGGTGCGGACATAGGCCGGGTCGTTGTTCAGGTCGCGGGCATAAGCGCCTTTTTCGCGCTGAATGCCGAACTTTGTGGCGATCTTCATCGCGTCGCGGCCGCGTTCAGCTATCAGGCGGCCGATCAGCTCTTCGTTGTGACCCAGACCGTAAGTGTCAGCCGTGTCCAGAAAGGTGATGCCGAGGTCGAGTGCGCGATTGAGGGTCTCCATCGATTGTGCGTCGTCGCGGGCACCGTAGAATTCGCTCATGCCCATGCAGCCAAGGCCAAGGGCTGATACCTGCAAGCCATCGTCGACGGTGCCAAGGGTGCGGGTCGGGAAAGAATGGAAAATCGGTTCGCTCATGGCCGGCTCCTGGTTGCTTGTGTCACGGATATCTAGTGTTGCACTGAGCGTTGTTGAACGCTCTTCGACGCACTGCTATCCTGCGAAAATGCAAAACATGGACTGGAACCTCGTGCGCGATTTCCTTGCTGTTGCGCGAACAGGCAGCCTGAATCGAGCGGCGCAAAAGCTCGGCGTGAATGCGTCAACCGTCGGGCGGCGGATCGAGGCGCTGGAGAAAACACTGGGGCTTCGCCTCTTCCAGCGCTCGCAGACCGGTTACGTGCTGACGGACGAAGGAGAGGGCCTGATCGCCCGTGCGGAGACGTTTGAGGAAACCGGCATAGCGTTCGAGCGCCGTGCGGAAGCAAGCGAGAGCGTCGAGGGGCGCGTCAGGCTCGCGACGGCTGAAAACCTCGCGAATTTCCTGGTCATACCCGCCTTGCCTGACTTTCGCGCCCAACATCCCAAACTCACGCTGGAAATCGTAACCGATATCCGGTCTGTAAACCTGAACCGCCGCGAAGCCGATCTGGCGTTACGGCTGGTCCGACCGACACAAGGCAACGTGTCCGTGCGCCGGGTCGGTACGATGCGCAGCGGCCTCTACGGATCGGTCGACTATGTTCGGCGCAGGCAAGTGGACAGCAAGGCAAGGGATGGCGGACGCTTCGACGGCGATGAATTCATCTCATGGTCCGAACACTATGGCGACCTGCCCGCAGCACAGTGGGTCGATCGTGTGTTGCAGGGACGCGCGCCCGCATTGGTGACATCCAGTCTTTATGCGCAATTGGTCGCCGCGCGGGCAGGATTGGGGTTGGCGGTTCTGCCGTGTTTTATGGCTGATGCTGAACCCGCTCTCCAGAATGTGCCCAGTGATGCCGATGCGATCGCGCAAGAATTCTGGCTCGCGGTCCATACCGATCTTGCCGGTTCGGCCCGCGTGCGCGCTGTCGCGGATTTCCTGTCAGAACTGGTCCGTCGCAACTCAGCCATTCTCCTTGGAAACACACTCAGGGCTTGATAAACCCGCCTGATCTGCGCTCAAACCATGGCAGCGGAGAAATGCGGGAAAGAATGCAATGGATGAAACCGTCCTGGAGTTGTTGAAGTCGCTGTTTCAGCGGGCTGTCGAAGTGGCGGATCCGATGAAGAGCCTGGCGGCCCATCTGCCGGATAAACCGTCCGGGCGGGTGGTCGTTGTCGGTGCCGGCAAGGCGTCGGCCCGGATGGCCGAGGCGGTCGAGACGGTCTGGGGGCCTTGCGAGGGTCTGGTGATCACGCGTTACGGCTATGGCCGGCCCTGCCAGGGCATTGAAATCGTCGAGGCGGCCCATCCGGTCCCCGACGAGGCGGGGTTCGCGGCGACCCGGCGCATGCTCGATCTGCTGTCCGGTCTCGGCGAGGACGACTACGTGCTGGCACTGATTTCCGGTGGCGCGTCGGCGCTGCTGAGCGCGCCTGCCGGCGATATTTCCCTGGCCGAGAAACAGGAGGTGAACCAGAAGCTGCTCGCTTCGGGAGCGCCCATCGGCCAGATGAACACCGTTCGCAAGCATTTGAGCCGGGTCAAGGGCGGACAACTCGCTGCGGCCGCCTATCCGGCCAGGATGCTTGCCCTGCTGTTGTCCGATGTTCCCGGAGACCGCCCGGCGGAAATAGGGTCCGGGCCGACTGTCGGCGATGCCAGCACGGCGGAAGACGCGAAAGCCATTCTCAAGTCCTGGAAGGTTGAGGTGCCGGAGACGGTTGCGGAGGTGCTGGATGGCGCGACGCGGGTTCTGGCACCCGCAAGCGAGCGGTTGGCCCGGGTGAGCAATGTCGTGTTCGCCGCGCCCTCACAAAGTCTCGAGGCGGCGGCCAGTCTGGCCGAGGCCGAGGGTTGCGACGTCGAGATTCTCGGCGATGCGCTGGAAGGCGAAGCCCGGGACACGGCCCGGGCCCATGCCACGCTGGCGCTTTCCCGCCAGCGCGAACGCCCTGAAGGCAGCCGTCCGCTGCTGCTTCTGTCCGGCGGCGAACTCACCGTCACCCGCCGCGGCGACGGCGTCGGCGGGCCCAACGCCGAATACGCGCTCGCGCTGGCCTTCGCGCTGAAGGGCGCGCCCGGCATTCACGCGATTGCCTGCGATACCGACGGCGTCGACGGCGCGGCGGAGGTGGCCGGGGCCGTGATCGGTCCCGATACGTTGATGCGGGCCGACAAGGCCGGCGCCGATGCGGAGGAAGCGCTTCTCAACAACGATGCCCACCGGTTTTTCGAGACGATCGGCAACCAGGTCGTCACAGGGCCGACACTGACGAATGTCAATGATTTCCGGGCTATCTGGATCGCCTAGGGTGTTTTCTGGTAAGTGCTTCGGGACGGTCGCGTGAACGGACCGCTTTTTGGGAACTGGACGTGACAGAACTCACCATCACCCGTGCCGTGCGCATGCCGGATCCGTTCCGCATCGAGCGTTTCGTCTCCAATCCCAAGCTGGGACCGCGCCTGCTGTTCTTCAGCGGCGGATCGGCGCTCAATGGTGTCGCGCAAAAACTGAAGCGCTATACGCATAATTCCATCCACCTGGTGACGCCGTTCGACAGCGGCGGCAGCTCGCAGGGACTGAGGCTGGCCTTCAACATGCCGGCGATCGGGGATCTGCGCAGCCGGCTGATGGCACTCGCGGACGAAACCGTGCTGGGGCATCCGGATGTCTTTCGCCTGTTCACCCACCGGTTCGCCAAAAAAGCGGCGCAGGCGGATCTTGCCGGCGAACTCAATGCCATGATCGCCGGCAGCCATCCGCTGACCGGCGCCATCGAGCAGCCGATGCGCGCGCTGATCCAGAATCAGCTCGCCGCGTTGCGGGCGGTCTGCCCGAAGAGTTTCGATCTGCGCGGGGCCAGTATCGGCAACCTGATCCTTGCCGGCGGTTATCTCAACCAGAACCAGGAACTCGAACCGATCATCTTTCTGGTGTCCAAGCTGGTCGGTGTCCAGGGCACGGTGCGGGCGGTCACCGATGACAATCTGCATCTGGGCGCGGAACTCGCCAGCGGCGAGGTCGTCATCGGGCAGCATCTTCTGACCGGCAAGGAACATGCGCCGCTGTCCTCTCCGATCAAGGATCTCTTTTTCAATCGCAGTTTGAAGGGACGGAACCCGGCGGGAGCGGTGTTCGCGGACCGGAACCGCTCGCTGATGCAAACGGCCGATCTGATCTGCTATGCGCCGGGCAGTTTCTATACCAGCCTGATCGCCAACCTGCTGCCGGAGGGCGTCGGCCGGGCAATTGCGAGCCGCACGGTGCCGAAGGTCTACGTTCCGAGCCTGGGACAGGACCCGGAAGCCGGTGACCTGAGCCTGGCGGACAGGGTCCACACGCTGCTCGCCTATCTGCACCGTGATGCCGGTGCCGACTGCCCGGTGCACAGGCTGCTCAATTTCGTGGTTGTCGACCGCAGCGTTCCGGTGAGCGAAACCGAGGCCATCACGGCGCGGGGGATCGCAGTTCTGAGACTGGATCTCGTCAGCAGAACGTCGGCACCCTATTATGATCCGGAGCCGCTCTGCGAAGCGCTTGTGTCGCTGACGTGAAGACGGCTGTTTCAGGAAGGAACAGGCCATGAAACGCACGAAGCTTTTGAATCGCCATCTGAGCAAGCTTGTGGCCTCGCTCGGCCATCTCGATGAAATCGTCCTGGCCGACGCCGGGCTGCCGGTGCCGCAGAATGTCGGCGTCATCGACCTGGCGGTCAGCCCCGGCGTGCCGGGGCTGTTCGACGTCCTCGACGCCCTGGCCGACGAGATGATCATCGAGCAGGCCGTGTTCGCCGACGAGGCCTCGCCGGAACTCGCCACGGAGATCGAGGTGAGGCTGGCCCATTGGGCGGCCGAAACAGGCAAGCCCATCGAGGACGAACGCCTGCCGCATGAAGCGTTCAAGGAACGGACGGCCCGTGCCCGTGCGGTCATCCGGACCGGCGAATGCACCCCTTACGCCAATCTCATTCTCGTGTCCGGCGTGCCGTTCTGATCGGCAGGCCCCAATAAGTGCCTCTGCAACTGCCGCAGCGTCGGGACGCCGTGGCTGCGCCGGCACCCTCTTCCTGAAGCTGCCTGATGGAAAACCGGCGCGTCGTGCCTGGCTGTTCCGAAACAAGACGCGGCAGGTTTCGTTGCAGAGACAGCGACTTCCCGCTTTGCGAAAGAATAATCGCAAAGCACCGAAACCGATTTTGTTGACTTCCGAAATCGGTTTTGTGAAACTTTTTGCAAGCATCAGCCGCCTGGTCCGTTGGCAGAACGGACAGGGTCAGAGCTGGGCACGCAGGTTGGAAACATACCGGGAGGTTCAATGTCGCGCACACGCGGTTCCGTCACGATTGACGACGTCGCCCGCCATGTCGGCGTGGCCAAGGGAACCGTTTCGCGCGTCCTCAACAACTATACCGACATTTCCGAACCAACCCGCAATCGTATCCTCAAGGCCGTCAAGGAACTGGGGTACCAGCCTTCGGCCAATGCCCGAAATCTCAAACGGGGGCGCCAGGACACGCTCGGGATCGTGATCCCGGTCGGCCACGGCAGCGGTGCGGATCCGTTCCTGTCCGAATTCATCGACGGGATCGCCCGGGCTCTGGACGAATTGGGCCTGGACCTGCTGGTGACCACGGCCCATTCGCCCAGTCACATGATAGAGACGCTTCAGCGCCTGATCGCACGTCGGAAGGTCGACGGTTTCATCGTCACCCGGACCGAGGTCGACGATCCCCGGATCGCCTGCCTGCGGGAGCACAACTTTCCCTTCGTCGCGCACGGCCGCACGCGCGATCCGTCCGACTTCGCCTGGTTCGACATCGACAACGTGGCGGCCTTCGCCGAAGGGGTCCGGCATATCTACAGTCTCGGCCATGAGCGGATCGGATTTATCGGCGCGAAGCTGGATCTCAATTTCGCCCTGCAGCGCCGGGACGGCTACCGCCAGGGACTTGAGGATCTGGGTGTGACCCACGATCCGGATCTGGAATGCCTGCGCGACCTGAGCGGAAAGGGCGGTTTCGAGGCAGCCGAGGCGCTGCTCAGCCTGCCCCGGCCGCCGACCGCGCTTTTGTGCGCGACCGACGCGCTTGCCATCGGCGCGGTCCAGTTCTGCCGCAAGTTCGGTCTGAAGGTCGGCTCCGACGTCACGGTCATCGGCTATGACGGCCTGCCCGTCGGCGAATATCTCGACCCGCCGCTGACGACATTTTCCCAGAGCGCGCAGGAAGCGGGCGGGCGGGTCGCCCGCAAGCTGATCGACGTTCTGGACGGCAAGGATCCGAAGAGTTTGCAGGCGCTTGTCAAAGCGGTCCTGATCCGGCGCTCATCCGATGGGGCGCCATCCATGACACCGGACAGCCTTTCAAAGCTGATCCGGGACCGGCTGAACAACCAGCCACATTCTGGCACCAAGGGAGAATAGAATGATTGGGAGGACGACGTTCCTGGCAACGACCATCGCAGGCGCGCTTGCGTTTGGTCTGACCGCCGCGCACGCTGACACGCTGCGACTGTGGACAACGGAAGAACAGCCCGAGCGCCTGGCCAAGCAGGAGGAATTGGCCGCCGCATTCAAGGACAAGACCGGCATCGAGGTCGATGTCATTCCGGTAAGCGAATCCGATCTGGGAACCCGGACGACTGCGGCCTACGCCGCGGGCGATCTGCCGGATGTCATCTATCACACCCTCCAGTTCGCGCTGCCCTGGGCGGAAGCCGGCATTCTCGACACCGAAGCGGCCACCGAGGTTTTCGAAAGCCTGGGTGCCGGCACCTTTGCGCCGGGAGCTGCCGCCATGGCCGCCGTTGACGGCGGCGTCGCCTCGGTTCCGGTCGACGGCTGGACCCAGATGGTGGTCTACCGCAAGGACCTGTTCGAGGAGAACGGTCTTGCCGCGCCGGACAGCTACGAGAACATTCTGGCGGCGGTTGAAAAGCTGCACAATCCGCCGGAAATGTTCGGTTTCGTCGCCGCGACCAAGATCGACGAGAACTTCATGAGCCAGGTGCTGGAGCATGTGCTTCTGGCCAACGGGGTCAGCCCGGTGGACGCAAACGGCTTCAAGGCGCTGGACGAGAAGAAGACCACCGAGGCGCTGGACTTCTACAAGGCCATCGCGGAGGCGTCGCCTCCCGGCGACCTCTACTGGAAACAGTCCCGCGAGCTTTATTTCGCCGGCAAGGCGGCGATGATCATCTGGTCGCCGTTCATCCTGGACGAACTCGCCGGTCTCAGGGACAGCGCGCCGCCGACCCTCACCGACGATCCGACCTCCAAGGAACTGGCCTCCCGGACCGGCGTCGTCACCACGCTGAGCGGTCCGTCCAATCCGGATGGCGCGGCCTGGGCAGATATCCGCTATTTCGGCATCACCAACGATGCGGACACGGAGGCCGCGATGCAATTCGTCGAGTTCTCCATGGATGAGGGCTACATGTCGACGCTGTCGATCGCGCCGGAAGGCAAGTTTCCGATCCGCCGCGGCAACAAGGACAACGCGACCATGTTCGTCGACGGCTGGGCCAAGCTGCCGGTCGGTGTCGACCGCAAGGCGCCGCTCACGGATCTCTACGACGCGGACACCGTCAACACGATCGTTGCCGGCCTGGATACGGCCAGCCGCTGGGGCGTTACGGACGGCCAGCTTTCTCTCGCCTCCAAGATGATCAACAGCCAGGTCATCAACAGGTATGTGCGCGAGTACATCGACGGTGAGCGGGACGCATCCGCCACGGTGGCGAAACTCAACGAGGAACTGGCAAAGATCCAGTAACAGGATCCGGCCCTTCAGCCTCCGCGAGTGGGGTGCAAAGGACCTGACCTGCGACGTACAGACCGGGCACCCCGCCATTCGGGTGCCCGGTCCGACACCCTCCCAGACCTGCGATACAAGCGGGCGGCAGGGTCGATATCGCCCGACAGCCGTGGCCCCATCCGACGCTGAAGGCAATGAGACAGAGCCGGACACATGAACACGACATCCCAGGAAAACACTTCAGGCCCGCCGAAAGGCATCGGCCCGATGCAGCGGCGCGAAATGTGGCTGGCCTACATGATGCTGGCGCCGACATTCGCCATCATCCTGCTGATCGTCGCCGGTCCGCTGCTGGCCAATTTCTGGATCAGTGTGAAACCTGTACAGCTCGCCGATCTGCGGCCGCCGACCGTGCTCGTCAACGAACGGGTGCGCGGCGGACCTGAGGCTGCCGGCGACAGTGCCACCCTGGAATACCGGCTGCGCAATTCCTCCCGGGACGAGGAGATCCGCAATGTCGTTCTGAGCGACGTGGTGCCGGACGGCTTCGAGGTCACCGAACTTCCGGTGCCCTGTACGCTGGAGGGAGCCGCGCTGACCTGTGCCATCGGTACGGTTGAGCCGGGTTGGCGAGACCGGCTTCGGCTTGAAGGCACGGTCACACAGGCGTTTCTGGATGCCAACCGTCCGGAGCGGGCAAGCGAGCCCGTGATCTCCGGTGAAGCCAACAACGTCCTGACCAATTTCGACTTTTCGCTCGACAATTTCCGCAGGATCTTCAACGCCGACGAATTCTGGTCCGTGCTGCGGGTGACATTCTACTACACGATCTTCGGAACCGGCGGCGCGCTCGTGCTCGGATTGTTCGCGGCGCAATTGCTGCACACGTCCTTCCGCGGACGCGGGTTCCTGCGCGGCCTGTTCCTGTTTCCCTATGTCTCTCCGGTGATCGCGGTCGCCTTCACATGGGTGGTGCTGTTCGATCCGTTCTCCGGAACCCTGAATGCGCTCCTGACCAAGATGGGTGTTGTCACGGATCCGATCAATTTCTTCGGCCAGCGCGCGATCGAGTTTTCCTTTCTGGGCATTCCGATGGAGTTTCCGCTGGCGCTGACCACGGTGATCGCGTTCGAGGCCTGGCGCTATTTTCCCCTGTCGTTCCTGTTCATCCTGGCCCGGATGCAGTCGATCAACACCGACATGTACGAGGCCGCGGAAATGGACGGGGCTACGCCGCTGCAGCAGTTCTGGTACCTGTCCCTGCCGCAGCTCATGGGCATCCTGTCGGTGTTGTTCCTGCTGCGCTTCATCTGGACCTTCAACAAGTTCGACGACATCTTCCTGTTGACCGGCGGCAATGCGGGCACGCGCACGCTCACCGTCGACGTCTATGAGCAGGGCTTTGCCCTGTCCAACCTGGGCGCCGGCGCCGCCGTTGCCGTGGTGGTCTTCGTCGTGCTGGTCACATTCGCCACCCTGTTCATCCGCTTCTCACCGAAGGAGGAGGGGCTATGAGACCCGGCAGTGTCCTTCTGACCGCTATTACAGGGCTGATCTGGGGTGTCACCGCCATGGTGGTCCTCGGCGTCACGCTCACCCTGATCACGGGCGAGGTCGCCCTGCCGCAGGCTTCCAGCGCGGCGCTCGCCGGCGTGCTGAGCGCGCTGGTGCTGGTCTGGCGCCAGCCCGCCGACGGCACCGGCGGACTGCCTGCGTGGGTCTTGTCTGCGGCGATCCTGTTCCTGGTGCTGATGGTGATGACCTTTGCCGCGCCGTTCGGTCTTTCGCTGGGCACGGTCCCGGTCTGGCAGGCGCTGGCCCTGATCACGTTTATCGCCTCAGTGACCGCCGCGAACCGCATCACGCTGTCGGGGAGCCGGCTCGGGGCCATGTCCCGCTACGAGCGCGAGGTCGTCTATATCCGGATTGCCAAGGGGGTCGGCTTTGTCGTCTTCACCATCATGGTGGCGCTGCCGTTCTACGTGATGGTGATGACCTCGCTGAAGAGCCAGCAGGCCTTGCTCGCCAATCCGCTGGACCTGTCGATCGACCTCAGCCAGGGCGTCACGTCCCTGTTTCGCTCCTACGTGGAGCTGTTCACCCAGTTCAATTTCGGCCGCTACCTGATGGTGTCCGCCTTTGTCTCGGTGGCGACCGTCGTGTTGACGCTGCTTTTGTCCGTGCCCGGAGCCTACGCGGTCTCGCGTCTGCGCTTTCCCGGGCAGGCGCTGCTGGCACGGTCGGTGCTGCTGATCTACATGGTGCCGGCGATCGTCCTGGTGATCCCCCTCTACGCGGTGTTCTCGCAGCTCGGCTTGCGCAACAGCCTGACCGGGCTGCTGATCGTCTATCCGGCGACCACCATACCGGTCGCGCTCTACATGCTGCAGGGCTATTTCCGCGGGCTGCCTGCGGAGCTTGAGGAAGCGGGCCTGATGGATGGGCTCAGCCGGATCGGCGTCATCCTGAAGATCACACTGCCGCTGTCGCTGCCGGCGCTGGCGTCGGTCTCGCTCTACGTGTTCATGATCGCCTGGAACGAGTTCCTGTTCGCCTTCATGTTCCTGGACGATCCGGACATCTTCACGCTGTCGCGCGGCGTGGTGTCCCTGAATTCCTCCGAGGTGCCGCGTCAGCACCTCATGGCGGGGGCGGTGATTGCGACCGTGCCTGTCCTGTTCATTTTCCTGTGGTTCGAACGCTTCCTTGTGCAGGGCCTGACGGCCGGCAGTGTCAAGGGTTGAGCAATCTATGAAAAGGGCCCTTTCAGAGAGGCCCGGGGAGTTACCTGTGTCACACGCAGATCTGGATCAAACCGCCAAGTCCATCCTGACGGACAACGATCAGGGCGGCTATACCATTCCGACCAAGGGGCTCTATCCCTATCAGTGGAACTGGGATTCCGTTTTCGTCGCGCTGGGGTTCGCCACCTTCGACCAGGACCGGGCCTGGCGGGAAATCGAAATGCTGTTCGAAGGCCAGTGGCGCGACGGCATGGTGCCGCACATCCTGTTCCGCAAGGACGACCCGAGCTATTTTCCGGGTCCGAGTGTCTGGGGCACGAACGGCGGGCCGATCCCGAGTTCCGGTCATTCCCAGCCGCCGGTGGCCGCCTCCGTCGTTCTCGACCTGGTCAGGGGCGACCGCACGGGACAGGCTCTTGAGCGTGCGGCCGCCTTGTTCCCGAAGCTGATGGCCTGGCACCGCTGGTACATGACCTACAGGGATCCGGACGGGCTGGGTGTGATCGCAGTCATCCATCCCTGGGAATCGGGCCGCGACAATCTGCCGGACTGGGACGATGCGCTGCGCGCCGTCGAGGTCAGGGACATCGAACCCTATGAGCGCAAGGACACCTCCCATGTCGATCCGGCGATGCGGCCGCACAAGGAGGATTACGACCGCTACCTGAGCATCGTGGCCGCCTGCCGGAAAGTCGGCTGGGACCCGGCGAAGGTCGCCGAAACCTGTCCGTTCTTCGTCGCCGATCCGGGCGTGACCTTCATCTTCCTGCGCGCCAACCGGGATCTGCTGGTCCTGGCCCAGCAGCTCGGGATGGGCAAAGAGGCAGACGAGATCCGCGGCTGGATCGCCCGGATGGAAAGTGGGGCGAAGGCGCTGTGGAACCCGGACATCCAGGCGCATGTGGCGCTGGACCTGAGGACGGGCAAACAGACCGACGGCATTTCCTGCGCGTCGTTCCTGGCGCCCTATGCCGGATTGACGGACACGGCAACGATGGCGGCGCAACGGGCGCATTTCGACCGGATGGCTTCGAAGGTCCGATACATGATGCCGTCCTACGATCCGGAGCATGGCTGTTACGAGGCGCTGCGCTACTGGCGCGGACCGGTCTGGGCCATGATCAACTACATGATCGCAAGGGGGTTTGCCGAGGCGGGAGATCCTGCCCGGGCCGAACGGCTGCGAAACGATACGGCGGCGCTGATCGAGACAAGCGGCTTTGCCGAGTATTTCAGTCCGGAATCGGGGGCGGGTGCCGGCGGCGGGACGTTTTCGTGGACCGCCGCCATCTGGCTCACATGGGCTTCGCCCTCGCACGTCGAACAGGCAGCCTGAAAGGGGAACAGGTCATGGGAGCGATCCGGCTCAACAAGGTTGAAAAGTGGTTCGGGGACCTGCAGGTCATCAAGGGCATCGACCTGGATATCAAGGACGGCGAGTTCGTGATTTTCGTCGGCCCCTCCGGCTGCGGCAAGTCGACATTGCTGCGATTGATATCGGGTCTGGAGGAGACCAGCCGGGGCGCGATCGAGATCGACGGCAAGGATGTCACCGCGTTGCCGCCGTCGGGCCGTGGTCTGTCGATGGTGTTCCAGTCCTATGCGCTCTATCCGCACATGACGGTGCGTGAAAACGTCGGCTTCGGCCTCAAGACGGCGGGCATCGCCAAGGCGGAGATCGACAGCAAGGTCAACGCCGCTGCCGACGTGCTCAAGCTGGACGACTATCTCGACCGGCGTCCGAAGGCCCTGTCGGGTGGGCAACGCCAGCGGGTCGCCATCGGCCGGGCCATCGTGCGGGAGCCGGGCGCTTTCCTGTTCGACGAGCCGCTGTCCAACCTGGATGCGGCGCTGCGCGTCGAAATGCGTTTCGAGATCGCCCGTCTGCACAAGAGCCTCGGCACGACCATGGTCTATGTCACCCACGATCAGGTGGAGGCGATGACGCTTGCCGACAAGATCGTGGTACTGCAGGGCGGCGTGATCGAGCAGGTCGGCTCCCCGCGTGAGCTTTACGAACATCCGGACAATCTGTTCGTCGCCCAGTTCATAGGGTCGCCCAAGATGAACGTGCTGCCCTGCTCGGTGGCCGGTGACAGGTTTTCCCTGGACGGACACGGCGCGGGTCACTACCCGCACGCGGGATCCGCGCAGAAGCCGGTCAGGCTCGGCATCCGGCCGGAACACATGAACATCGTCGGCATCGATGAGGGCCATTGCACCGGTACGATCGAGGTGGCCGAATATCTCGGTGCGGACACATTTGTCTATGTCGCCCTGGACGGTCTGGACACCGTGCTTGTGCGCATCAGCGGCGCCGAGACGGTCGAGGAGGGCGCGCGGATCGGATTGCGGTTCGATGAAGCGCGCATGCACTTCTTCGATGCCGACGACAAGGCCGTGCGCTAAACCAGCCGCAACAAACGGGAACCTGTTTGACCATGACATGAGACCGGTCCGCGCGACGCGCGTTGCTGCCGATTGTGGACAAGCCATCCGACAGGGTCTTGTTTATCGCGGTTGTTATTCGCACCTTTTTTCACGGACAAGATCGAATTGGTCCGGGTGAAATATTTCCTGAAAATGCAACTCGGTCGGTATTTTCTGATTCGTGCGAATTAACTCTGGGTGAATTCACCTTGTGCTTTTTACCTAGGTGATAAGAAGAACCGCACCGATCGGTTCTAAAAAAACTGAAATAAATTTCACTGAAATTGCCTTTTTTTTGCGGGAACTTCTGTTCTCCGGGGTTGTTTTTAGGGGCTCACAGATTGCAAATTGCACCCACCGGTTTCATCGCCTCCGAAGGCCGGATTTTCTCAATCATTACGTGCGTTTGCTTTTAATCTTTAGTTTACACGGAGGGAGTTCTCTCGCTCTACCGCAGGGTCATGACGTGGGGGAAATCTTTCCCTCCGCATCGGCCAGAGATGCGCTGCTCCTGTCTGCCAGATTCTGCCAAGTCATTGGTGCCGGGTTGCGTCTATTAGTTGAGAGCATTGTTGGGGGAATAATGATGCAAGTGACGGAACAAAACGAAGCTCCCGGTAAAGCCAAGGCCATGCGGTCGGGCAGTATTGGTGTCAAGATCATGGCTGTCGTCGGGACCTGTCTTCTGGGTCTGGTGGTCGTGGCTGTAATCGGTCTGTTTCAGTTGAACAAAATCGGTGTCCTGATCGACGGCATTGCCAACAAGGACATTCCGCTGACCAACGCCGTCAGCCAGATAACGATCCACCAGCTCGAACAATCCATCAATCTCGAGAGAGCCTTCAAGGCCGGAGTCATGATGTCGGACCACAGCGAGGCGCGTGACGAATTTGTCGAGGCGCGCCACGTGTTCGAGAAATACGCCAAGGAAGTCGACCAGGAAATCTTTGACGCGAGAGATCTTGCCAAGAAGGCCGCCGCCGGCTCCACTTCCGAGGAAATGAAAGCGGAGTTCCAGAGGGTCTACGATGCTTTCAAGTCGATCGCTGCCGAGCACAAGAGCTTTGACGAACACGCCATCGAAGCCTTCGACCTGGTCGAAGCAGGCGACTTGAACGAAGCGTTCGAAATGCAGCCGGGGATCAAGGCGGAAGAGGAAAAGCTCAATCACGAGCTCGAAGTTCTCGTGCATGAGCTCGAAGCCTTTACGCTCGATGCGGCGCGGACTGCGCTGAGCGCCGAACAATTCGCCCTGTTGAGCATCCTGGTGATTTCGGTGATCGTATTCGCGGTGTCACTCACGTTCGCCGGGATCCTCATCCGCAAGGCCATCACGCGCCCCTTGAGCGAAGTGGTCACGGGAATCAATGCTCTGACCTCCGGGGACTTCAGCACCGACGTGAAGGTTCACGCCCGCGATGAAATCGGTGCCGTGGCGACGGCTTACCAGACCTTCCGGGACTCCATGATCCGCTCCAGGCAGCTTGAGGAAGAGCAGCGGGAGAAGAACCGGCTCGAAGAGGAACGCGCACAGAAAATGGCCGAAGCCTCGAGAGAGTTCGTGTCCAGCATCGGCGTGATCGTCGAGACGGTCTCTTCAGCGTCTACCGAATTGCAGTCGACCGCGCAGTCCATGTCCGGCATCGCGGAAGAAACCAGCAATCAGGCGACCTCCGTCGCGGCGGCAACAGAAGAAGCCACCACGAATGTCGCGACGGTTTCCTCCGCCACCGAGGAACTCTCCAGTTCCATCGGCGAGATCAACTCACGTGTCTCGCAGGCCTCGACGATTTCCAGACAGGCTGTTGACGAGGTCGCCAAGACCGAAGGCCAGATGGACCAGCTGTCCCAGACCGCTGAAAAGATCGGCGAAGTGATCTCGATGATTTCCGACATCGCGGAGCAGACGAATCTGCTGGCCCTGAACGCCACCATCGAGTCCGCCAGAGCGGGTGAGGCGGGCAAGGGCTTCGCGGTTGTTGCCAGCGAGGTCAAGGCGCTGGCCAGTGAAACGGCGAAGGCGACGGATAATATTTCCACCTTGATCAAGGAGATCCAGGAGCAGACCCAGACATCGGTCACGTCGATCGGCGAAATCGGCGGTATCATCGCCCGGATCAACGAGACCACGACCGATATCGCGGCAGCCATGGACCAGCAGGATACCGCCACAAGAGAGATTGCGCAGAACGTGACCGAAGCTGCCAACGGCACTCAGGCCGTCTCCGAAAACATCGTCAGCGTCACCCAGTCCTCTCAGGAAACGGGTGCGGCGGCGAGCCAGGTGACCATGGCGGCCAGCGAACTCTCCGGTCAGGCGTCGAAGCTCAAGATCGAGGTCGACAGCTTCCTGGCCAAGCTGGAAGCCGCATAAGGCCAAGGCCTGAAAGTCCGGTTCTGCGGCCGTGTGATCGGGTCCCGGAACCGGCGGTCCGCCCCTTTAAAGGGGCGCCCTGTCTCAGGACCCTGTCCCGCTGCCGGCGGACCGCGATGGTGCGGTCTCCGGCAGCGGGATTGTCCTGTTCAGGCTGTTCTGCCGTGGTGCCGGATCACCGGTGATGTCCGGACCGCCGTTGCCGCCGGCCCTGCTTGCTGACATGCTGCTTGACATGGCGAGCGCCAGCCGGTTCATGAAAACGGTGTGTTTCGGTTCCCAGAAAAGCGAGAATCCCCGGCTGTCCTGCGGTGTCTTCATCACCCTCAGGTAAAAGTCGCGACCGTCCTGGCGCCCCGAGACCACGAAAAAATCATTGCGAAACGTCCTGTACCTGATGACACGTCCGCTCTGCGGCCCGGTCAGGCGCCTGTAAAGCGTTTCATAACCGGATTCGTGCCGGGCCACGCGCCAGGTTTCCAGCTCGATACTGCCGTCATGGGCCCGCCGGAGGTGGCCCCGCTCTGTCGGGGAGGATGTCTCGAAAAGCTTGACCGGGACGCCGAGGGTCAGTCCGCTTGCGGTCTCGTGCGATGTTTCGAAGCCGACCCGCTTGACCAGATCAAGACCGTCGCGTTGCAGGACCAGCTTCTGCCCGGGTTTCAGAACCCCGTCGGGAAAGAAGTCCCGGTGGTTTTGAAACGATGTCAGGCCAGCGTAGGTGAGCCGGCCGAAGGCGCCGTCGACAAGCGCGGTGTAGTCGCCGGTGAAGACCAGCAGAAACTGGGTCCGGATGCGTTCCCGGTAGGTCATGCCGTTGAACCAGTCCTTAGACCGGTCGTAATCGGCCAGGCATGATCCGGCCGAGACGAGAAAAACAAGGACTGCAATCAGCACCGAACGCATCACCAGCTCCCAAAACCGTGGTCGCTCCCGACACTTTAGCAAATACGCGCAGTTGAAAACAGGGAACAGCCGGCCAGCGGGGGATATCTTGCAATGAGCCCGGGCGGCGATCTCCCGGGCGGGGCCGCGGGATCAATCGGCCAGATCAGTGCGGCACGACGTCCACCTTGTGGCTGGTGGTCTGGCCGCCGGCTGTGCGCAGGGTCCCCTTGACCGGCGCCACGTCGCCATAGTCGCGGCCTCTCGCAACCACGATGTGGTCCTGACCGGCGCGCACGGCGTTGGTGGGGTCGTATTCGATCCAGCCGACCTCGATACCGCACCAGGCCCGCACCCAGGCATGCATCGCATCCGCGCCCTCCAGTCTCGGCTGGCCTTCGGGGGGGAGCGTGCGCAGGAAGCCGCTGACATAGCCTGCCGGAATTCCGATGCTTCTGAGACAGGCGATCATGATGTGGGAAAAGTCCTGGCAGACCCCGTGCCGGCGCTCGAAGGCTTCCAGCGCCGGGGTGTCGACCGTGGTCGCGTCGGCATCGAAGCGCATGTCGCCGTTCAGGGCCCTGCCGAGTGCCTCGACCGCCGATACCGCGCTCCTGTCCGGCGTGACCTGTTCGCGTGCATAGACCGCGAAGGCCGGGTCGATGGGAAGGCGCGGTGAGGGTCCCAGAAAATGCACCGGTGCCAGGGGCCCGAGCGACTGAATGCAGCCGAGTTCTCTCGGCAGGGCTGTCAGGGGCGGAGAGATGTCGAACTCTTCGGCAGCCGCCACCCTGTCGACCCTGGCGGTCAACTTGAAACAGAGCTCGCTGTGGGGCTTGCGGTAAGCGACATCGGTGACCGCATTGCCGAAAAAATCGATCCGCTCGAAAAGCTCCGAGGGGTCGGGCACGAGCCTGATCTGTCCGCTCAACAGCTTCTGTTGGCCGGGAAGGGTGCCGGGCATGAGGCGCAGGGCGTGAAGCCCGGCATTGGCCGGACTGGCGTATTCATATGTGATTTCCAGGTTCAGGTCGTAAAGCACGGTCGCCTCATGCGGGGGCGTCGATTTCTGGTGGACAGCTGCGGGATCCCGCGGTGTCAGCGGATATAGGCATCGGTCAGTTCCAGGGACAGGCGGGCGATCCGGTCTCTGAGCCCGCCGAGCATCTTCGGTGTCAGGGTGTCCGGGGTTGCAATTGCCAGACTGGTGTGAACCTGAAGGACGGAGCGGGCAAGCTCGGACAGATGGCCGTGTTCCGTCGCGCCCGGCAGGACACTGACATGCTGCTTCATGTCGGTGAGCTGGTAAAGGACGGACCGCGGGTTCTGCGTGTCCATTGCCAGCAGGTCCAGCACCGTTTCATGGCTGAGCGACACCGCGTAGCGCCGGCTCATGGACATCGCGCTGTCGCCGACTTCCAGCAGCAGTTCCAGCGCGCCCTCGGGCGCATCCGGCTCGGTGAACTCCGCCAGAAGGTCGCTCATGCGGTGCGCGCGCTCCAGGGCCCGTCCAATGCTCAGGAACCGCCAACCGGTGAAGCGGTACATGTTTTCATGCACAAGACCGGAAAACCCGGTGATCTTGCGCAGGAGCAGACTCATGGCTGGGGTGACATCCGCATTCGCGCGCAGGGTCCGCCTGGCGTGGGTCGCCGCCCGCGCAAGTTCGTTCAGCGCAAGCCATCCGTCGACGGAAAAGCGGTCCCGCACCTTGCCCGCGCTGGCGACCGCGAACTGAAGCGTGTCGCACAGACCCTCGGGGATCGGTTCCACCGGTGCGACGCCGACCTTGTCGAGGAATGCGCTCGTCTGCGCGACCAGGGCGCTGTCCGGATCGGCTGTTTCCATGAGGCGCGCGTGATAGGCGCGCAGGAGCCGGACGGCGCCCTCCACCCGCTCCACATAGCGGCCCAGCCAGAAAAGATTGTCGGCCGCCCGCGACGGCAGCACGCCCGACTGGGATTTGTAAAACGGCGATTCCGTCTGATGCAGCAGGGATTCCCTGGCGTGTCTGGGGCCGCCGACGACCCAGACATCCGCCGCCGAGCCGCCTTCCTGCATGGCGATGGCGCTGGCGTCATCCGTCCGGCCGATTCGGGCGAAACCGCCCGACATGACCTCCCAGCCCTTGCCGGTGCGTGCCAGAAAGACCCGCAGGCTCATCGGCCGGGGCCGCAGCAGGCCGTCATGATAGGCGGGCGTCGTGGACAGGGTGATCGCTTCCTGCCCGACGAGACCGGCAGCCTCGCTGTCGATCCAGGACGGCAGGGGCCCCTGCTTCTGTTTGTGAAAATCCTTGCCGATGAAGTCCGGCTGGCCGGAAGAGAACGGCAGCGCGGTGCTCAGCGCCGGGCTGAACATCATGGCCTCGGCGTGGTCCTTGACGTAGCTTCTCGCGGCCGCCTCGCCGCACCACCAGGTGGCGACATTCGGCAATTTCAGGGATTCGCCAAGCAGATGCTCGCTGATGCGCGGCAGGAAAGCGAGCAGGGCCCGTGTCTCCAGGATGCCGGTGCCAAGCGCGTTGATCATGGTGACGGCGCCATGGCGGACCGCCTGTACGAGGCCGGGCGTGCCGATTCGCGAGGTTTCTTCCAGTTCGACGGGGTCGGACCAGGCGGAGTCCAGGCGCCGCCACAGAACGCTGACCGGTTTCAGCCCCGAAACGGTGCGGACCATCAGCTTGCCGCCTTCCACCGTCAGGTCCTCGCCTTCAAGCAGCATGAAGCCCAGATAGCGGGCGATATAGGCATGTTCGAAATAGGTGTCGTTCATGGGGCCGGGGGTCAGGATCGAGACCCGGCTGTCGGTTTCGCCGCGCAGATCCACCAGATGGTCGCGAAACCGGCGGAAGAAGCCGGCCAGGCGGTGGACATTGGCCCTGGCGAAGAATTCGTTGAAGACACGGCCGGTGGCGACCCGGTTCTCCAGCGCGAACCCCGCGCCGGACGGCGCCTGAGCGCGATCCGACAGGACCCACCAGGTTCCGTCCGGACCGCGGCCGATCTCAAAAGCCAGAAAATGCAGGAAGCGCTCGTTCTTCGGCGTGACCCCGACCAATGGCCGTTGCCATTCCGGGCTGCGCGCGATCAGGCTTGCGGGCAGGTACCCGTCTGCGACCAGCCGGTTGCCGCCGTACAGATCCGCGACCACCTGTTCCAGAAGCTCCGCGCGCTGGATCAGTCCGTCCGAAATCACCTGCCAGTCGTCCTGGCCGATGATCACCGGAATGTGGCTGAGCGGCCACTCGCGCTCATTGGCGCCGTCCTGGCCGTATTGGCGAAAATAGACACCGGCATCATTCAGATACTGGTTGCCCCGGGAAAAACGCTCGGTGATCTCGTCCGGAGCCAGACGGGACAAGTGCTCGAGAAACGGCCGCCAGACCGGCCGCACCCGATGGGCGGGATCCAGGAGTTCGTCCGAAACACCGGGAAAGGGGCGATAGTCCCTGAGCAGGCTGTAGCCCCGCGATCCCTTGCCTGCGTCTTCGTTCAAACTCATGCGTCCGCTTTCAAATGACAGGCCCCCGGAGGACCGTCAGGCATTGTGCGGCCTTCGCAGGTCCAAGGTCAACGGGAACTCAGGATGCGGCCGCTCCTGTGCGGGCACATAGAGACCAGGCGTGTGTCCGTGCGGCTCGAACCGCGACAGGCGCCGTGCCTCGGCTTCGTTGCCGTTGACCGGGAACGTATCGTAGTTGCGTCCGCCCGGATGGGCGACATGATAGACGCAGCCGCCGATGGCGCGATTGCTCCAGCGGTCGAATATGTCGAAAGTCAACGGGGCGTCAACCGGGTGCACCGGATGCAGGGCCATGGAGGGCTGCCAGGCCTTGTAGCGGACGCCGGCAACGGCAACGCCATTGGTCTCCGTCTTCTGCAACGGCATCATCCGCCGGTTGCAGGTGACGGCATATCGTTCCGGGTCGCTGGTGGTGAGCTTGACCTGCAGGCGTTCGGTGGAGCTGTCGGTGTAACGAACCGTGCCGCCGATGGCTCCGGTTTCGCCCAGCACATGCCAGGGTTCCAGCGCCTGCCGCAATTCCAGGTGAATGCCTTCGACCTCGATTTCGCCGCAGAACGGAAAGCGGAATTCGGCCTGGGCCTCGAACCAGTCCGGACGCATGGAAAAACCGTGATGGTCCAGATCGCGCAGGACATCGAGAAAATCGGCCCAGACATAGTGGGGCAGCATGAACCGGTCATGCAGCGCAGTGCCCCAGCGGGTCAGGTTGCCGGACAGGGGCTGCTGCCACAGCCGGGCGACCAGCGTGCGCAGCAGCAGTTGCTGCGCAAGGCTCATGCGCGGGTCGGGCGGCATCTCGAAGCCGCGGAATTCCACGAGGCCCAGCCGGCCGGTCGGCCCGTCCGGCGAATAGAGCTTGTCGATGCAGATCTCGGCGCGGTGGGTGTTGCCGGTGACGTCGACCAGAAGGTTGCGGAGCAGCCTGTCGACCAGCCAGGGAAAGGGGGGCGGTCCCTCGTCCGGCCGCGGGATCTGCGACAGGGCGACCTCAAGCTCATAAAGCCCGTCATGCCGCGCCTCGTCGACGCGCGGGGCCTGGGAGGTCGGGCCGATGAACAGGCCCGAGAACAGATAGGACAGGCTGGGATGCCGCTGCCATTGCAGCACCAGGCTGCGGAGCAGATCCGGGCGGCGCAGGAACGGGCTGTCGAGCGGGGTTGCGCCGCCGACGACCACGTGGTTGCCGCCGCCGGTGCCGGTGTGCTTGCCGTCGATCATGAATTTTTCGGCGCCGAGGCGGGTGTTGCGGGCGTCCTCATAGACGCCTTCGGTGATCGCCGCACACTCCTTCCAGCTCGCCGCGGGGTGGATGTTGACCTCGATGACACCGGGATCAGGCGCCACCCGGATGACATTCATGCGCGGGTCGGGCGGGGGCGGGTAGCCCTCTATATGCACCGGAAGCCCGAGGTCGGCGGCAGCGGCCTCCGCTGCGGCGATGAGCTCCAGGTAGTCCTCGATTGCCTCCACCGGCGGCATGAAGATGCACAGGCGCCCGTCCCGGGGTTCCACGGACAGGGCGGTGCGCACGGTGGCGTCACCGATTTCCCCGTCCGGCAGCGTCTGTTCGCGCCGGTCCTGCTGAGGCCCGCTCGCGGTGAAGCTGGCAACGCCCTGGGAGCGCCCGGGGCCTGGGTGTTCGGGTGCGGGGCGTTCGGTGGGCTGCCCAGCGGGGAACTCCGGCAGCGGCTGCCTGGGAACCGTCGGGTCGGCGATATTCGTGTAGGGATATTGCGCCGGAGGCACATGCGGCAGCGATTCCAGCGGGATGCGGTATCCGACGGGACTGTCGCCGGGAACCAGAAACAGCGCCTCGCGCCGCAGTTTCCAGTTTTCGGAGCGCCAGTTCGGGCCGGAGGCCCTGGCCTGCCAGCGCTGAATAGGCAGGACGTGGCCCGATGGTTTGGTCAGTCCGCGATCGAACACCCGCGCGATCCTGTGACGGGCCTCGGCATCTTCCAGTTCGGAATTGTCCGGGGTGACATTCTCCGGCAGGCTGGCCTCCTTGACCAGCCAGACGGCCGGATCCTCGAAGGCCGGAACCACATATTGCGGGTCGACTTCCAGCTTCCGGGCGATCTGCTGCAGCAGCGCTTCCGACTTTTCCGCGTCCGCCCCCGTGTCTCCGCCTTCCTCGGCGATCAGGTCCGGGTCATTCCAGATCGGCTTTTCATCCCGCCGCCAGAACAGCGAGAAGGTCCAGCGCGGCAGGGTTTCTCCGGGATACCATTTGCCCTGGCCATAGTGGAGAAAACCGCCCGGCGCAAAGCGCTTGCGCAGCCGGCGGATGAGGGCGTCCGCCTTGTCGCGCTTGGTCGGGCCGACGGCATCCGTGTTCCATTCCTCTGCCTCGAAGTCATCGATGGAGACGAACGTCGGTTCGCCACCCATGGTCAGGCGGACATCCTCCTGGGCCAGGATCCTGTCCACCTTCGCGCCCATCTGGTTGAGTGCTGTCCAGGCCTCGTCGGAAAACGGCTTGGTGATGCGCGGGTGTTCGGCGACGCGGTCGATCTTCATGTCGAAAGAGAATTCGACTTCGGCGTGGCTGGCCATGCCCGCAATCGGCGCGGCGTTCATGTAATGGGGTGTTGCGGCCAGCGGAATGTGGCTTTCCCCGGTGAGAAGGCCGGAGGTCGGGTCCAGTCCGATCCAGCCCGCACCGGGAAGATAGACCTCCGCCCAGGCGTGCAGGTCGGTGAAGTCGTGGTCGGTGCCGGACGGACCGTCGAGCGCCTCCAGGTCCGGTTTCAACTGAATGAGATACCCGGAGACGAAACGGGAGGCAAAGCCCAGGTGCCGCAGGGCCTGGACCAGCAACCAGCTTGAATCGCGGCACGAGCCGGTGCCCTTCTCGAATGTCTCCTCGGGGGTCTGGACACCCGGTTCCATGCGGATGACATAGCCGACCGCCCGCGACACGAGAGCGTTCAGTTCCACGATGAAGTCGATGGTCCGCTTTCTGTCCTTCGGAACGGTCTCCAGGAAAGCCTTCATGCGCGGCCCGGTCGGGTCAAGGCGCCGGTAGATCTGCAGGTCCTCGCGCAGTTCATCGGGATAGTCGAAGGGCCATTCCTCGGCGCTTTCCTCGACGAAGAAATCGAAGGGATTGTAGACGGTCATGTCGGCGACCAGATCCACCTCGATCTTGAACTCGCGGACCGGCTCGTGGAAGACAAAGCGCGCCAGCCAATTGCCGTAAGGGTCCTGCTGATGGTTGACGAAGTGGCCGGACGGCGAAACCTTCAGCGAGTGCGACAGCACCCGTGTGCGGCTGTGGGGCGCCGGTCGAAGGCGGATGATCTGTGGGCTCAGGGTCACCGGCCGGTCGTAGCGGTAGTGTGTGAGGTGATAAATGCTTGCCTGAATGGACATTTCTGGATCCTGATCGACTGCCGTTCCTGAACGCGCGCTCAGGCTTTCATAAAATGCTGGGCTGCACCACGTCTTTCTATAGGCAGCTTTGCCTCTCCGACCGGCAACCGGCAGTCTTGCCGGGCTGGTGCCGGCGATAAACTAAAAAAGAAATAAAAGCGTCCGGTCCCGATGGTGTTCGGTTAAGCACCCTGCCATCTATTCGCTCATTCGGTAGGAAGAAGGACGGATTTCTGGTATTTCAGAGTTAGGCGGCGAAGCAACCTGGCTTGCTACCGCGCTGGCTGACGTGCTCCCCGGCTGAAGCAGCCGAGGAGCTGGATTCAAGGCCCGGACCACCACGCCGCCGGCGGAATTCATTCACGCCAATGGGTCGGTGGCTCGAATTCGTATCGTGAAAAATACTTATGAACCTCCTGCGGCAACGGACTGTATACCTTGGAACGGCTATGATCACCGGCATTGGAGCCTGCGGCTGGAACCGCGGTTTTTTCCGGTGTAACGAGGCCTGGCGGCGAAGGACCATGATGATTTTCAGAATTGTTTGTCTGGTATGGCTCTGCGTTGCCTCTCACGCGGTTCACGCAGCGGATTTTCGCGTCACTTTCATCAATCCGGGCAGCAATACGGGTTTCTGGGGCGAGGTCTCTAAAACCATGACCGCGGCGGCCGGGGACCTGAATGCCGATCTGGAAATCCTCTATGCGAATCGCGAACCCTACGCCATGGCGGAGCTCCTGAGCCGGCGCCTCGAGAAGGGGGATCTGCCGGACTATTTTATTCTCGTGAACGAGAACCAGTCCGGTGCCAGGCTGATGCAACTGCTGGAAGGCCGACCGAGCAAGGTGCTGTTTCTTCTGAACAAGCTGACACCGAAGCAGAAGGTCATTTTGGAACGCCGCAACATCGACCTGCATAATGTCATTGCCGCGATCGTGCCGGACAACGAGAGCGCAGGCTACGAAATGGCCAGCAGCCTGTTCGATCAGGCCAGGCGGTCCAGGTCCGGTGGCGGCGACATCCGGCTGCTGGCTCTGACCGGTGACGCCAGCACACCGGCGGGGCTGGAGCGGGAACTGGGAATGCAGCGGGCGGTCGCGGACAATCCCGACGTGAGGCTGCTGCATGCGATCCCGGTGTCCTGGAGCGAGGACATCGCTTACGCGCAAACTGGAAATGTGCTGGCGCGAACCCGGATCGATGCCGTCTGGGCCGCGAATGACGACATTGCTATCGGCGCGAGCCGGGCCGCGGCCGAAGCGGACCTGACAGCCGGTGAGGATATCTACTTCGCGGGCCTGAACTGGTCGCGCCGCGGCATGAGCGCCGTCGGGAAATCGGCGATGACCATGTCCCACGGCGGGCACTATTTTGCAGGGGCCTGGTCTATGGTCATGCTGCGAGACCATTATTTCCGGCACGCCGAAGGCGAGGTGACCGTCGATGTCCTGTTCAAGATGTCACCGATCACGCCGGCGAATGTCGGGATCTATCGCAGCCGTCTGGGCGACGGAAACTGGGACAAGATCGACTATCGCAGTTTCTGCAAGTCCGAATCCGGCAGCAGTCACTACGATTTTTCCGCCCGTGCCATTCTGCGTGCCGCCGGCAGATAGTGCCGGCAGCGCATTCCGGTAACGAGTGGACGACGGTTTGACGGCGTGAATTCTCTCCTGTCCGAATCCGGTGCCAAGGCGCTATAGATCGCGGCGAAGCCCGGACAGGGCATGTCCCCTGTCAACATCGATTGGTCTTAAGGGAGAGCGCAATGAGCGGCGATGATGCGTCCGGTCGGGACGGTGCCTACAATCCGGAAACCGAAGGTGCGGAAATGCGGTTTTCGGAGCGGATGTCCTATGGCGACTATCTGGGTCTGGACAGGATATTGACGGCGCAGGCGCCGCTGTCCGGTGCTCCGGACGAACTGCTCTTCATCATCCAGCATCAGACTTCGGAACTGTGGATGAAGCTCATGCTTCATGAGCTGAATGGCGCCCGTGACGCGATCGGGCAGGACCACATGCCTCAGGCGATGAAGCTGCTTGCCCGCGTCAGCCGCATCATGGAGCAACTGAATTCAGCCTGGGACGTGCTCAGGACGATGACACCGAGCGACTACACGCAGTTCCGCGACGCGCTGGGCATGTCCTCCGGTTTCCAGTCGCTGCAATACCGCCTGATCGAATATGCGCTCGGCAACCGCAATCCGGCCATGGTCAAGCCGCATGCCCACGATGCTGGAGCCGTCGCGCTCCTGAACGCCGAGCTTTCAAGACAGAGCCTCTATCAGGTGGTGCTCGACTTCGCCCGCCGGCAGGGCCTTTCCGTCCCTCCGGAGATCACTGCCACGCCGTCCGCTGCGCCCCATGGGGAGGTGCCTGAAATCATGGCCCTGTGGCAGACCGTCTACCGCGACCCGTCCGCCCATTGGGCGCTGTACGAAGTCGGTGAAAAACTGGTCGATCTGGAAGACTATTTCCGCCGATGGCGCTTCAATCACGTGACCACGGTCGAACGGGTGATCGGGTTCAAGCGCGGCACCGGCGGCACGGGCGGCGTTTCCTACCTCAAACGCATGCTTGAGGTCGAGCTGTTCCCGGAGCTGTGGCACGTGCGTACCGCGCTTTGAACGTTTGTCCGGCAGCGTTTGGATCTATGGACAGGCTCAGCTGTCACGCTGCGCCTATTTCCCGAACGCTCCCGCATCAATCATCTGCTGGAACATGTCCTCCATGGAGGCCTTCATCGGCCGGTAGGTCATTCCGAGCGCGCTTTTGCTTCTGGAATTGTCCGCGCGCCATGTCACGTCGACATTGTTCGTGACGAACTTGCGCGAAATGCCGCTCATGACCGGTCCGGCCAGCCAGACCACCCATTTCGGCAGCGACTTGCGCGGCACCGGGTAGCGGCTGCCGTATTTTTCGATCAGCACCTTGCCGAGTTCAAGAAGGTTGGTGTTGTGACCGGAGACGATATGCCGACCTTCGGCGTCCTCCCTGAAGCCGGCGGCCAGGTGCGCGCTGGCGACATCGCGCACGTCTACCACGCCAAGGCCGAGCTTCGGCGCGCCCTGCCTCAGGGTGCCGTCTCCCATCTGGCGCACGATCCGAAAGCTCTCGGAGGTCGGTGCGTCCGACAGCGCGGGGCCGATGACGAGGGAGGGGTTGATGGTGACCAGCCTGAAGCGGTCCTGCGCGTCCGCGATCTTCCAGGCTGCCTTTTCCGCAAGTGTCTTTGAATAGCTGTAGGGTTGATAGGAAAGCGAGGCGGTCGTGTTCCAGATATCCTCGGTCAGCACGCCGCCCGGTGCCCGCGCGCAGTCGATCGCATCGGTGTAGATCGCCGCGCAGGAGCTGGTCACCACAACGCGCGTGACGCTTGCCGTCGCCGCCGCGCTTTCAAGCACGTTGCGTGTGCCCGTCACGGCAGGATCTATCAGCTCCCGGCGCGGGTCACGAACGCTGATGGCGAAGGGGGAGGCGGTGTGAAACACCACCGAGCAGCCGGCCATGGCTTCCGTATAGGACCCGGGCTGCAACAGGTCGGTCTCGAAGAACCTGATGCTGCCGGGGGCTTTGTCGGCAATCCGGACGAGGTGCTCCAGCTTTGCGGCAGCCCCGGGGTCGCGGACGGCGGCGTGCACGGTGACGCCGGCTTCGAGCAGGTCCTTGACCAGCCAGCCGGCGACATAGCCCGTGGCGCCGGTCACAAGCACCGGTCCGTCGGTTGAAACATCCATGGTCAGACCCCGTTCCCGTTGTGGTTTTTGCCGGATATTTCCGGCCTCCGTCCCACAGTCATGGTGTGCCGGTCCTCCGTCAACATGCCCTGGCGGGGCTGCTGCTGGTGTTGCGCGCGGAACTGGCGACTGACGTTCTGTGGGAGACGGGCGGCAGACCACGGCACCATGTCGAAGACAGGCTTGTGTTGCGCCGCGAAATTTGTGGATTTTTTTCATTTTGCACTGCAAACGAAACTTGAGCGGGGCCAGATTCAGGGGAACTGAAAGAACCGAAACCGGATTTCGGGCTACCTCAGGTGTCAAATTTATGCCACACTGTGATCCTTCCAACGCAGGATCGGGACAGTCAGAAGCTGACTTCGCGTAGCTGCTATTTCGGAAAAATTTTATATATAACAGTCACTTATGCATGTCTCGTGCAGAGTCAATAATCTACTAAAAAATTAGTTTGACATGATGGCAGCCGTGTGACTTCCTAGGGTCAGCCGGGTAATCACGGCGAAAATTATCTCATGGGAGGAGATACAGATGCGTAAGTATCTACTCTCCGCAGTTGCAGCAGGTGCTGTGCTTGCGGGGGCAGGGTCCGCTTTGGCCGACGAAGCCGCGGCCCAGAAATGGATCGACCAGGAATTCCAGCCGTCCGTTCTGTCGAAAGATGATCAGCTTGCGGAAATGCAGTGGTTCATCAAGGCGGCAGAACCGTTCTCCGGCATGGAAGTCAACGTCCTGTCCGAAGGCATTCCGACACATTCCTACGAGTCGGAAGTGCTGGCCAAGGCGTTCGAGGAAATCACCGGAATCAAGGTCAACCACCAGATCCTCGGTGAGGGTGAAGTGGTTCAGGCCGTGCAGACCCAGATGCAGACAGGGCGCAATCTCTATGACGCCTATGTCAACGACAGCGATCTGATCGGCACCCATTCGCGCCTTCAGCTTGCCTACAATCTGACCGACTGGATGGGCGGAGCTGCCAAGGACGTCACCAACCCGGGTCTCGACCTGGACGACTTCATGGGCACCCAGTTCACGACAGGTCCGGATGGTGATCTCTACCAGCTGCCCGACCAGCAGTTCGCGAACCTCTACTGGTTCCGCAAGGACTGGTTCGACCGGGAAGACCTGAAGACGGCCTTCAAGGACAAATACGGCTATGACCTGGGCGTTCCGGTCAACTGGTCGGCCTATGAGGACATCGCCGAATTCTTCACCAACGACGTGAAGGAAGTCGACGGCGTGCCGATCTTCGGTCACATGGACTACGGCAAGCGTGCACCGGATCTCGGCTGGCGCATGACCGATGCCTGGCTGTCCATGGCCGGTGCCGGCGACAAGGGTGAGCCGAACGGCATCCCGGTCGACGAATGGGGCATCCGCATGGAAGCGGACACGTGCAACCCGGTGGGTGCATCCGTCTCCCGTGGTGGGGCCGCCAACGGTCCGGCCGCAGTCTACGCGATCCGCAAGTGGGACGAGTGGCTGCGCAACTTCGCACCTCCCGGTGCCGCCAGCTTCGACTTCTACCAGTCCCTGCCGGCCCTCAGCCAGGGCAATGTCGCCCAGCAGATCTTCTGGTACACCGCCTTCACGGCGGACATGGTGAAGCCGAAGTCCGAAGGCAACAACACCGTGGATGACGAGGGCACGCCGCTGTGGCGCATGGCGCCGAGCCCGCACGGTCCCTACTGGGAAGACGGCCAGAAGGTCGGTTATCAGGACGTTGGATCCTGGACCATCCTGAAGTCCACCCCGGAAGATCGCGCGAAAGCTGCCTGGCTCTACGCCCAGTTCGTCGTCTCCAAGACGGTCGACACCAAGAAGAGCCATGTCGGTCTGACCTTCATCCGCGACAGCACGGTCAACCACGAGTCGTTCTCCGAACGCGCTCCGAAACTCGGCGGTCTGGTCGAGTTCTACCGGTCCCCGGACCGGGTGGCCTGGTCTCCGACCGGCGTCAATGTTCCGGACTATCCGAAGCTGGCCCAGATCTGGTGGCAGCAGATCGGTGACGTGAACTCCGGCGCGTTCACGCCGCAGGAAGCCATGGACCGTCTGGCGGAAGAAATGGACATCGTCATGGCCCGCATGCAGCAGGCCGACGAACGCGCCAACGTCTACGGCGGCTGCGGTCCGCGTCTGAACGAGGAAACGGACCCGCAGGAGTGGCTCGACAAGCCGGGTGCTCCGAAGGCCAAGCTCGACAACGAGAAGCCCCAGGGCGAGACCGTCAACTATGACGAGCTTGTAGCCCGCTGGGCGAAAAACTAAGCCTCGGACCGGCGGACACCCGGGTGACCGGGTGTCCGCAAGCTGATCGACCTCAACACAGCAGAGCCTCGCCAGGTCGCATGACCCCGCGCGGCACTGGCCCCATGACCCGCAAAACCGGACCGGGGCACGTCCCCGGTCCCTTACCGATCCGAAAGAGACAGGCCGGGACCGCACGAGGGTGCGCTCACGGCCCAGCCGGACGCGGACGAGAAACAGATGTCACTAGAACTCAAAAACGTCAGCAAACGTGTGTCCGGCATTACCCATGTCAAGGAAACGAGTCTGACGCTGGAAACCGGCCAGTTCAACGTTTTGCTCGGGGAAACCGGCTCGGGAAAGACCTCGCTGATCAAGCTGATGGCCGGTCTCGACAGCCTGGCCTCCGGGCAGATCCTCCTGAACGGCAAGGACGTGTCGCGCCTGTCGGCGCAGAAACGCAACATCAGTCTGGTGCACCAGTTCTTCGTCAACTATCCGCACATGTCGGTGTTCGACAACATTGCCTCGCCGCTGAAAATCGGCGGCGTTGCCAGGTCGGAGATCGAAGGCCGCGTGGAAGAGGCTGCCGACATCCTGAAGCTGAAGCCGTTTCTGGACCGCAAGCCCCACGAGTTGTCCGGCGGCCAGCAGCAGCGCACCGCGCTTGCCCGCGCCATCGTCAAGGAAAGCGATGCGGTTTTCCTGGACGAGCCGCTTGCCAATCTCGACTACAAGCTGCGCGAGGAATTGCGCGACCAGTTACCCGAACTGTTCGCGGGGCGTGGCGCGGTCGTCGTCTACGCGACGTCGGAGCCCGAAGAGGCGCTTCTGCTGGGCGGACGCACGGCGCTGATGAACGACGGCAACGTGGTCCAGTTCGGACCGACTGCCGAGATCTACCGCAACCCGAAAGACCTTGATGCGGCCAGGGTGTTCTCCAACCCGCCAATCAACACCGCACCGGTGACCAAGACGGGCGAGACGCTCGTTCTCAACGAGGACGTTCGCTGGACCCTGACCGGGGCCGCCGCGAACCTGCGCGACGGCGCCTATACGATTGCGATCCGGCCGCATCACGTGATGCCGGTGGAAAGTGCCCGTCACAGTGTGCGGCTCGAGGGCCATGTGCTGGTGACAGAACTCAGCGGATCGGAAAGCAGCGCCCATTTCGACATGCAGGGTCAGTCCTGGGTGTCGCTGTCACCGGGCGTGCACCCCTACCTCGTCGGCGAGACCCAAAGTTTCTATCTGGATCCGAGCCACTGTTTCTTCTTTGCGCCCAACGGCGACCTGGCGGCCTGAGGAGACAAAACCATGGCACAAATCAAGCTCTCCAATCTGCGTCACAGCTACCGCCCGGACCCGCGAGGCGATGACGATTATGCGCTCAAGAAGATCGATCTGACCTGGGAAGACGGCGGCGCCTACGCGCTGCTGGGGCCGTCCGGCTGCGGCAAGTCCACGCTGCTCAACATCATCTCCGGCCTGCTGGTGCCCTCCGAAGGCAGGATCCTGTTCGACGACCAGGATGTGACCGCGCTGCCGCCGGCCAGGCGCAACATCGCGCAGGTGTTCCAGTTCCCGGTCATCTACGACACCATGACGGTCTACGACAATCTGGCGTTTCCGCTGCGCAATCGCGGCCGGGACGAGGACATCGTCCGGCAGCGGGTGATGGCCATCGCCGAGATGCTGGAAGTTTCCGACATGCTGAAGACCCGGGCGGCGAACCTGTCCCCGGACAACAAGCAGAAGATCTCCATGGGGCGCGGCCTGGTGCGCGAGGACGTCAATGTGGTGATGTTCGACGAGCCGCTGACCGTGATCGATCCGCACCTGAAATGGAAACTGCGCTCCAAGCTGAAGGAGCTGCACCAGCGGGTCAAGGCGACCATGATCTACGTCACCCACGACCAGACCGAGGCGCTGACGTTCGCCGATCAGGTGGTGGTGATGCAGGATGGGGAAGTGGTCCAGATCGGTACGCCGGTCGACCTGTTCGAACGTCCCGCGCACACTTTTGTGGGCCATTTCATCGGCTCGCCGGGCATGAACGTACTGCCATGTGACGTCAGGGGCGGGGTCGCCTTTTTCGGCGACAAGGAACTGGATCTCGAAGGCCCGCTCGCAAAGGCAGGCGAGGGCAGGGCCGAAGTCGGCATCCGGCCGGAATTCGTCTCCATCTCCGGCAACGGCCCGGGGGTCCCCGCCACCGTCAGGAAGGTGTCCGATGTCGGCCGCCACAAGGTGGTCGAGGCGATCGCATTCGATCAGCGCGTGCATGCAATCCTGGAAGGCGAGGCTCCGAACGCGGGCGATGCCGTCACGCTTGAATTCAAACGCTCCCAGACCCGGCTCTACATGGACGGCTGGCTGGCAAGCACACCGGGAGGGGGTGCCTGATGAAGAAGCAAAATCAACGGGCCTGGCTGTTCGTCCTGCCGGTTCTTCTGCTGGTCGCCTTCAACGCGCTCATTCCGATGATGACCGTGGTGAACTACTCCGTCCAGGAAACCTTCGGCGACAACCTGTTCTTCTGGGAAGGCCTGGGCTGGTTTGAGCAGATCCTGCGTTCCGAGCGGTTCCATGCCGCGCTCGGCCGGCAGCTCTTTTTCACTGTGATGATCCTGATCATCGAGGTTCCGCTCGGCGTCGCCATCGCGCTCGCCATGCCCCGGCAAGGGTTCTGGGTGCCGTTCTGCCTGATCACGATGGCATTGCCGATGCTGATCCCCTGGAACGTGGTCGGCGCCATGTGGAACATCTTCACCCTGCCGGATATCGGTCTGCTGGGCTATTTCATGAACCACACACTGGGCATTTCCTATGACATGACCCAGGATCCGGTGGCGGCCTGGGTGACGATCATCGTCATGGATGTCTGGCACTGGACGTCGCTGGTGGTGCTGCTTGCCTACGCCGGTCTGGTGTCGATCCCGAACGCCTACTACCAGGCCGCGGAAATCGACGGCGCCTCCAACTGGGCGGTGTTCCGCTTCATCCAGTTGCCGAAGATGAAGACGGTGCTGACCATCGCCGTGCTGCTGCGCTTCATGGACAGCTTCAACATCTACACCGAACCGTTCGTGCTGACCGGCGGCGGGCCGGGCAATTCAACCACGCTGCTGTCGATCGATCTGGTGAAGATCGCCCTGGGTCAGTTCGACCTCGGACCGGCAGCCGCCATGTCCCTCATCTATTTCGCCATCACGCTGCTGGCCTCCTGGCTGTTCTATACGCTGATGACGATGAACGACAACAAGGCTTAGGGAGAGAACCGTCATGCGCGTCAAGAGCCTGGTGCCCGCACTTTACATCCTCTTCCTGATGCTGCCGATCTACTGGCTCGTCGCGATGAGTTTCAAGACCACCAACGAGATCCTGGCCGGGTTCACCCTGTTCCCGCAGACCTGGACGCTGGCCAACTACATCGAGATCTTCACGGACCCGACCTGGTACTGGGGCTATATCAACTCGATCTTCTACGTGACCTTGAACACGGTGATTTCGGTCCTGGTCGCGCTGCCGGCGGCCTATGCCTTCTCGCGCTATTCCTTCATAGGCGACAAGCACCTGTTCTTCTGGCTCTTGACCAACCGCATGGCCCCGGCGGCCGTGTTCGCGCTGCCGTTCTTCCAGCTCTATTCGGCGGTCGGCCTGTTCGACACCCATCTGGCCGTCGCGCTGGCGCATTGCCTGTTCAATGTGCCGCTGGCGGTGTGGATCCTGGAAGGCTTCATGAGCGGTGTGCCGAAGGAACTGGACGAGACCGCCTATGTGGACGGCTATTCCTTCCCGCGCTTCTTCACGACGATCTTCCTGCCGGCGATCAAGTCGGGCGTGGGTGTGGCCGCGTTCTTCTGCTTCATGTTCTCCTGGGTGGAACTGCTGCTCGCCAAGACACTGACGGCGGTCGCCGCCAAACCCATCGCCGCCGTGATGACCCGGACCGCGTCGTCGGCCGGCTATGAGCTGGGCCTTCTGGCGGCAGCCGGGACCTTGACCATCATTCCCGGTGCCATCGTCATCTATTTCGTCCGCAACTACATTGCCAAGGGCTTTGCCCTGGGGAGGGTGTGATGCTGAGCTGGATGGCCTGGACCTGGCCGACGGCGCTTCTGTTCGTCGGCATCTTTTCCTCGATAGGGGTTCTGATCGCTGTTGAACTCAAGTTTCCCGGTGGTCATCCCCGCCGGGGTGTCCTGGGGCTGACCACAACGCGTGGCGACCGCCTGTTCATCACTCTGCTCGGCGCGGCCTATATCTTCCTGGCGTGGCTCGGTCTGATGGGCAACCCGCTGTGGTGGCCGCTGGTCCTGAGCGTCGGCTGGGGGGCGTTCTGTTTCTGGAAGGTGTGACACCGGAGCCCCGGGGGGCGAATGCACCCGCCGGTCTTCCCATCTGCAACGACGGCGGTCATCAGGATGCGACCCCGTTCACCGACTAAAACAATAGTAATTCCCGGTACGATGGTGCAACAATGGACGGTGTAAGCCCCAACCAATCCGAAATGAGCACAGACCTGTAATGAGAAAGCGGAAGAGCAACGAGTTTTTGACCGAAGTCGAACTGGAGTTCATGACCGAACTCTGGAAACTCGGTGAAGGCTCCGTTCGGGACATACTGGCGACGCTGCCACCCGAGCGCAAACTTGCTTACACCTCTTGTGCCACCATCATGCGGATTCTGGATGAGAAGGGCTTTGTTGACAGCCGGAAAGAAGGCAAGACATTCATCTATAGCCCTCGGCTGACCCGCGATACCTACCAGTCCCGTTCTATCCGAAACCTGTCGGACAAGCTGTTTGACGGAACACCGGCGTCGCTGGTGGCCCGTCTTGTCGACGAATACGAGCTTTCGGGAGACGATCTGGAGGAAATTAGAGCGTTGCTGGACAGGAGGAGGACAGATGACGCCAGTTAGCCAGGTCTTCGATGTTTACATCGATCTGAACATCACGCTTGCCATCGCCACGCTGGTGTGGGTAAGCGCCAAGCTGATGATGGCCCGTTTCGGAAACAAGCTCGACTTCCCGGTCCAGCTTGGCCTCCTGAACGGGCTGTTTGCCATCATACTTCTGTCGCCGATCGCCGCGGCGGCCTATCAGTACATGCTGTCCCAGCAGATGGTTCCGGCGATCCTGTCGGTCAATCTGGCCGACTATGCCGTGTCGCAATACCTGCGCGGCGGCATTGCCATCCCCGCAGAGGATTTTCAGGCACTGCTCGGGTTTCGGGCGCGGCTGAGCGAAAGCGTCCTGACCCTGGCGCCGGGGGTCGGAACGGGCCTCGCTCTGGGACTTCTGGCCGGGTTCGCCTGGTTCAGCGGCAAGCTGGTCACCAGCTTTGTCCGCCTCTACCGGATGCTGGCCACGTGCCATGACTGGCGGCGCAACGGGCGCGTCCGGCTGCTGCTGTCGGACCACGCCCTGGTGCCGTTTTCCGCGCGCGGTCTGTTGAACCACTATGTGGTGATCCCGTCGGATCTTCTGGGAGAACCGGAGGACCTGAAGCTGGTGGTGAAACACGAGCTGCAACACCTTCGCCAGGGGGATGTCGCCTGGGAGATCGGTCTGGAACTGCTGCGCCCGTTGTTCTTCTGGAACCCGTTCTTCTATGTCTGGAAATCCGAGGTGGAACGCCTGCGCGAACTCGCCTGCGATCAGAGGGTCGCGGAGAAGGCCCATGTGGACCTGAGGTCCTACTGCATGTGCCTGTTGCGCGCCGCCCAGGCGGGGCTGCGAAAACGCGGCCATCAGACAGGCGGGGACCGGTCGAACGGCATCGCCGCCGTTGCGCTGCTCGAAGTGCAGGACCGGCTGTTGCGCCGCTCACCGGGACAGAAACTGCGGCGGCGCGTGGAAGCCCTGCTGGAGACAAACAGGATCCGTCCGCACCGGGGCATGACGCTTCTTGCCGTTCTGCCGATGATCGCTGTCATCTTCCTGACCGCTTTGGCAATCCAGAAACCGTCCGACTGGAGCCAGGACCGGCTGATGCTCTCGGCCATCGTCAATCTGGAGCGGCTGGAGACCATCAACAGCTTCGGCCAGCAACCCCTGCGCTGACGGCTGCTGTCATCCTGTCCGGGCGCTTCGGCGCCCGGATCGGTCTTTCCGGACGTTCTGAAACCTGGCCTCCCCGGCCTTGAGCCGGGGTCTTCCCGTGTTGGTCCCGGCTCGAGGCCGGGACAGCGCGTGGGCCTTCCTGCCTTGAACCTCGCCGACGCCGGCATGTAATACCAACCTCGACAAACAAGAACCCATCTGACCGTGTCTGGAGACTGTTCAGCAAGAAGCAGGTCGCAGGGCGATATGGGTTATCGTCCAAGACCTTCGACGCTGCGGAACAGTCTCCAGACACGGCCTTCGGTGGCCTGTTCCGGCCCGCCGGACGGCGTTGCACTGCTTGAACGGCCAACCAGGCCGTCCTGCGCAACGCGCCTGGCCGGCAAACAGGAACAGTGCCATCAGATGGGTACTTATTTGTTGAGGATGGTATAAGGGAACAACAATCCTTTTTGGATTGGACGTTGCCGTTCGTTTGTCATTCAATCCATGCAGACACCAGTGAACGTGAACGACGCATGACAGGGGCCGGCACGATCAGGACAGGTAAACTCATTCGCGTCAGCGGGCTTGTCCAGGGCGTCGGCTTCCGGCCGTTTGTCTGGCAGCTTGCAGCGGAACTCGATCTTTCCGGACATGTGTTCAATGACGGCGCCGGTGTCCTGATCGAGGTCCACGGGTCGCCGGAAAAACTTGCCTCTCTTCTCGACAGGCTTCGTACCCGGAAGCCAGTCCTTGCCCGAATAGACGCGATCGATGTCGCCGAGGCAGACACCGGACCTCGCCGGGGCGATTTCCGCATCCTGGAAAGTCGGAAAGGCACGATCAGGACCGGGGTCGTGCCGGATACCGCGACGTGTCCGGATTGCCTGGCGGACATACGAAATCCCGCGGACCGGCGTTACCGCTACCCTTTCACCAATTGCACGCATTGCGGACCGCGGCTGTCGATCCTGCGGCACATTCCCTACGACCGGGCCTCGACGTCGATGGCGATGTTCGGGATGTGCGCGGCCTGCCGGGCGGAATATGACGATCCGGCAGACAGGCGTTTTCATGCCCAGCCGGTTGCCTGTCCGGTCTGCGGACCGCGCCTGTGGTTCGAGACGGTGGAGGGTGAAGAACCGGAGGGCGATCCGGTAAACCTTGCCGCCGAGCGGTTGAAAGCCGGTGTCATCCTCGCCGTGAAGGGGCTGGGCGGGTTTCAGATCGCGGTGGATGCAAACAACGCGGAGGCGGTCGCGGAGCTGCGCCGGCGCAAGCAGCGTCCCGGCAAGCCGCTGGCGTTGATGGCGCGGGATCTCGGCCAGATCCGCCGGTTTGCCCATGTCAGCGGCGCGGAAAGCGAGCTGCTCGCGAGTCCGGCTGCTGCCATCGTGCTGCTGGAACAATCCGGCGAGGTGCTGGCGGACGGTGTCGCCGGTGCGTTCGACCGGTTCGGCTTCATGCTGCCCAACACGCCGCTGCATCACCTGCTGATGGCAGAGCTCGATGGACCGATCGTGCTGACGTCCGGAAATCTCTCGGACAACCCGCAGGAGACAGACAATGCGGCGGCGCGAAGAAATCTTTCCGGGATCGTCGACGGGTTCCTGATGCATGACCGCGAAGTCGTCAACCGGCTGGACGACAGCGTCGTGCGGCTGGACCGCGCCGGGCCGGCGATACTGCGGCGGGCACGGGGTCTTGCGCCGGCGCCGGTCCGCCTGGATGCGTCCTTCGAGACCGCTCCGAAGGTTCTTGCCATGGGCGGCGAGCTCAAATCCACATTCTGTCTTCTGGACGGTGCAAATGCCATCCTGTCCCAGCACATCGGAGACCTGCAAAACGCGCCGACCTTCGCCGACTACAAGCGTCTCATCGACTTTTATCTCGATCTGCATCAGTTCCGGCCCGAGCTGATTGCGGTCGACTGTCATCCGCAATTTTTGTCGGCGGGGCATGGCGCGCAGCTCGCCCGCCGCTATGGGGCGGCGCTGGTGCCGGTTCAGCATCATCATGCTCATATGGCGGCCTGTCTGGCAGAACAGGGTCATGGGCTTTCGGCCGCAGGCAGGTGTTTTGCCGTGGTGCTCGACGGACTGGGCTGGGGCACGGATGGCACGATCTGGGGCGGCGAGGTGCTGGCAGGCGGCCTGAGCCATGCCGACCGGGTCGCGCATCTTCCGCCCGTGCCGCTTCCGGGCGGCGCGGCCGCGATCCGCGAACCCTGGCGCAATCTTGTCGCCCATCTCCACGCAGCCTTCGGGCCAGGTTACCGCGCACATCTTGAGGGAACGGGGCTGGCAGCGGCTCTGGAGGAAAAGCAGGCGGCGGTCCTTGACCAAATGATCCAACGGGGTGTCAACGCCCCGATGTCCTCTTCCGCTGGTCGGCTGTTCGACGCGGTTGCTGCTGCAACCGGCCTCTGCTTCGACCGGCAGAGTTTCGAGGGCGAGGCGGGGATGCGACTGGAAAGCCTCGCCCGGCCGATGCTGGCAGCCGAGGAGGGATACCCGCTCGCTCTCTCCGGCTCCGGTGCCACCGTTGCCGGCGTCGACCCGTTCTGGAGCGCACTCGTTGCGGATCTGCGCGGCGGCCTACCGGCGGCGCAGATTTCAGCCCGGTTCCACCTCGGGCTGATCGACGCCCTGGCAAGTGCGCTTGCCGGGGCGGGGGCGGCGGCCCCGGACACTGTCGCGCTCTCCGGAGGTGTCTTCCAGAACGTCCTTTTGCGCGACGGTGTGACGGCAAGGCTGACTTCGGATGGCTTAAGGGTCCTCAATCACACAAGGGTTCCCGTCAATGACGGCGGGTTGGCGCTGGGGCAGGCCGTGATTGCGGCGGTGCAGCGTGACCGAAGATGACTGCGAGGGGATGGCACGCCGCAGTGGCATTTCACTCCGCGGTCATCCCTGACTTGATCGGGGATCCATTCCACCTCACCACTGGGTTGTGGAAGCTGGAATAGTCTGTACCGCAGAGACAGCATTCCGCCCGACCCGCTCTGGAAACGATTGGATCCCCGGTCGCGCTGCGTTTGCCGGGGATGACTGCCGGGGGAGAGGATGCAGCGGTGCCAGTTCCTTCTGCGGTCATCCCTGACCCGACTTGATCGGGGAAGGGGGAGGGCGTGCCGAAGCTTTCAGTTCCTGGCGTCTGCGTTGATTTCAGGCATGTTGACATGGCTCAAGGACGGCATGCCGCAACTCTGGGAGCCTGCAGGGCATCGGGCTTTTTCACAGGTGTGTCCTGAACCGGCTGCATGATGGAAAGCCACCAGGGTCGATGGTCAAATCGATTTGGGAACCGGAGCGATGCGGTCCCGCAGGCTGAGAGGGAGAGGCAATGGAGGACGGCTGCAGGGAGACCAGCGGTGTGAGCACGACGGTCTGTCCCGTCGCGGCGCCTCCGGCCGAGGAGATCGCAGCGATCTGTGCCGCCTTCGGAAACGACAGGCACCGGATGCTCGATATTCTCCGGGAGGTTCAGGATCACTACCACTGCATCGCGCCGTCAATCATGGACATGGTTGCCGAGGAAACCGGCCTGACCCGCATCGAGGTGGAAGGTGTCGCGAGCTTCTATTCGTTCCTGTCGCTGACACGCAAAGGCCGGGTCACGATCCGCCTGTGCGACGACATCGTCGACCGGTATGCCGGCCTGGACCAGGTGGTCCTGGTTTTCGAAGAGGTGCTTGGCATCCGGATCGGCGAGACCTCCGCCGACGGCGCCTTCTCGCTGGAATACACACCTTGCATCGGCATGTGCGACCAGGCCCCCGCCGCGATGGTGAACGACGTGGTCCTGACACGGTTGACCCCGGAAACGGCCCGGTCCGCGGCCGAAGCCCTCAAGGCCGGAACCGGACCGGAGCAGCTTGTCAGCGCGCGGTTCGACACACTGACGCCGCATGAGCAGGCAAGCCGCATGGTCGACAACAACATCCGCCACGCCGGCGAGGTGCTGCTCGGGCCTGTGCCGGCAGAGGCGGGACTGGAAAAGGCGGTGCGGATGACGCCCGCCCTGATCGTCTCGGCCATCGAGGACAGCGGATTGCGCGGCTGCGGCGGCGCCGGTTTCACCACCGGCCGAAAGTGGCGGTTCGCGGCAGCCGAGCGCGCGGAAAAACGGTTCGTGATCTGCAATGCGGATGAAGGCGAGCCAGGAACGTTCAAGGACCGTGTGCTCCTGACGGAACGGCCGAACCTCCTGATCGAGGGCATGACCATCGCCGCCAGGGCGGTCGGGGCAAGCGACGGCATCCTTTATCTGCGCGGCGAATATGTCTACCTGCGGGACCTGCTGGAGCAGGTGCTCGAGGAGCGCCGGCGGCGCGGCCTGCTCGGCAAGGGCATTCTCGGGGTCAAGGGCTTTGATTTCGACATTCGCCTGCAACTCGGTGCCGGGGCCTATATCTGCGGCGAGGAAGGCGCGCTCATCAGTTCCTGCGAGGGCCTGCCGGGCGAGCCCAAGACGCGCCCGCCGTTTCCGGTCAACCGGGGCTATCTCGGTCACCCGACGGTGGTCAACAACGTGGAAACCTTCTGCCACGCCGCGCGCATTGTCGACAAGGGGGCGGCGTGGTTTCACGCCATGGGTACGGAGGGGTCCCACGGCACCAAGCTGTTTTCCATCTGCGGCGACTGCCTCAATCCCGGCATCTACGAGCTTGCCTACGGCCACACCGTGCGGGAGGTCCTGGATATGGCCGGGGGCGGGGACGCGGCGGCGGTCCAGGTCGGCGGCCCGAGCGGGGCGATGATCGCAAGGGACAGTTTCGACCGCAGGCTCACCTTCGACGATCTGGCCACAGGCGGCGCGATCATCGTCTTCAACGGCCAGCGCAACATCCTGGAAATCGTCGAATACTACATGTCCTTCTTTGTGCATGAGAGCTGCGGCTACTGCACGCCGTGCCGTGTCGGCAACGTCTTCCTGCAGAAGGCGATCGCGAAGTTCCGCAAGGGTCTCGCCAATCCGGAAGACATCGACTACCTGAAGGATCTTTCCGGCACGATCATCGAGACCAGCCGCTGCGGACTCGGCATGACTTCGCCCAATCCGATCCTGTCGACCCTGCAGAACTTTCCGCTGGTCTATTCGGCCATGACCAAGCCGAACAAGGACGGCATCCGGGACAGTTTCGACATCCAGTCGGCCATTGACGGCGCGCGCAAGATCGCCAAGCGCCGGTCCTATATTTTCGACAGGGATTTTACCCAATGAGCGGCACGCGCAAAGAGACCGGCTTCTCCTTCACCATCGACGGGGTCGAGGTCACCGCCTATGCGGGTGAAACGATCATGGAAGCCGCCGACGAGGCCGGGGTCTATATCCCGCGTCTGTGCGACCACGAGGGATTGCGCCACCAGGGGAGCTGCCGGGTCTGCACCGTGAAGGCGGGCGGGCGCAGCGTTGCCGCCTGCACCCAGCCGGCAGCACCGGGCCAGGCGGTCGAGAACGAGACCCCCGGTCTCACCAAGATGCGCCGGGACCTGGTCGAAATGCTGTTCCACGAGGGCAATCACCTGTGCCCGATCTGCGAGGCGAGCGGCAATTGCGAATTGCAGGCCATGGCCTACCGCCTCGACATGACCGAGACCACACGGTTTCCCTATCTGGAACCGTGCCGGCCGCTGGATGCCTCGCATCCCGATATCGCGCTGGACACCAATCGCTGCATCAGTTGCGGACGCTGTATCCGCGCCTCCCAGGATGTCGATGGCAAGGGCATCTTCGGCTATGTCGGACGCGGCATTCACCGGCGCGTCGCGGTCAATGGAGAGAACCTCGCCGACACGGATGCGGAGGTCACGGATCACGCGATTTCATCGGAGGTCTGTCCGGTCGGCTGTATCATCCGCAAGCGGGTCGGCTTCGTCACACCGATCGGCGAACGCGAGTTCGACAAGGGTCTGATCGGTCACGAGATCGAGGAGAAGCGCAAATGAGCACGCTTCCCAAGGCCCGTATCGCAACCGCGTCCCTGGCCGGTTGCTTCGGTTGTCACATGGCGATCCTCGACATCGACGAGCGGCTGATCGACCTGATGCAGCTCGTGGATGTCGACCGGTCGCCGCTGACCGACAAGAAGCGCTTCACCACGCGCTGCGATATCGGCCTCATCGAGGGCGGCTGCTGCAACGAGGAGAACGTGCATGTGCTGCAGGACTTCCGGCGCAATTGCGACGTGCTGATCGCTTTGGGCCAATGCGCCATCATGGGCGGCCTGCCGGCGATGCGCAACGCGATCATGCATTCGGACGCGCCGCTCAGGGAGTGCCTGGATGAAGCCTATATCACTGGTAAATACATCCGCAACACGACCCACAACGTGCCCAACGACCCGGCCCTGCCATTGTTGCTGGACGAGGTCTATCCGTGTTCGGACGTGGTCAAGATCGACTACCAGATCCCGGGCTGCGCGCCGGGCGGCGACATCATTTTCGATACGCTCTCCAAGCTGCTGACCGGGAAGTTCCGGGGCTTCGAGCGCGAAATGATCAAATTCGACTGAGGCGCAAGGCTGACATGAGCGAACCCAGACTGATCGAGATCTCGCCTGTCACCCGTGTGGAGGGCCACGGCAAGGTGACCATACACCTCGACGAGAACAACGAGGTCGATGAGGCACGACTGCATATCGTCGAGTTCCGCGGCTTCGAGCGGTTCATCCGGGGCCGGCTCATGTGGGAAGTGCCGGTGATCGTGCAGCGGCTGTGCGGCATCTGCCCGGTCAGCCATCATCTGGCGGCGGCCAAGGCGATGGACATGATCGCCGGGGTCGACCAGCTCACGCCGACGGCGGAAAAGATGCGCCGGCTGATGCATTACGGCCAGGTGATGCAGTCCCATGTGCTGCATTTTTTCCATCTGGCGGCGCCGGACCTGCTGTTCGGCTTCGGTGCGCCGGCGGAAAAGCGCAACATCTTCGAAGTGATCAAGGAAAAGCCGGAACTCGGAAAACGCGCGATCCTGATGCGCAAATTCGGTCAGGAAATCATCGAGGCGACAGCGGGCAAGAAGGTCCATGGCACTGGCGCCATTCCAGGCGGCATCAATCGCAACCTGCCCGTGGAGCGCCGTGATCACTTCCTTGCCTCGATAGATGAAATGACCGGGTGGGCGCAGGATGCGGTCAAGCTCGCGCGCGACTACACGCTGGAGCATGAGGACCTGGTCGCCGAATTCGGCTCTTTCCCGTCCAGCTACATGTCGATCGTGCGCGAGAGCGATGGCGCGCTGGATCTTTATCACGGCACGCTGCGGGCACTCACGTCCACCGGCGAGGTCCTGTTCGATCAGGTGCCCTACACGAAATATCACGAGCTGATCGTCGAGGACGTGCGCTCCTGGTCCTACATGAAATTCCCGTTCATCCGCGAACTCGGACCGGAGAACGGCTGGTACCGGGTCGGACCGCTGGCGCGCATGAACACGGCGAGCTTCATCGATACGCCGCTGGCGGACGCCGCGCTCAAGGAGCTGAAGGCGGTGACCTGCGGTACACCCAACAATTCGACGCTCGCCAATCACTGGGCCCGCATGATCGAGGTGCTGCATTGTGTGGAGAAGATGCGCGAGCTTCTGCACGATCCCGATCTTCAGGGCACCGATCTGATCGCGACAGGCGAGCGGCGCGAGGAGGGCATCGGCGTGATCGAGGCACCGCGCGGAAATCTCATTCATCACTACAAGGTCGATGAGCACGACCAGGTCACCTATTGCAACCTGATCGTCTCCACGACCCATAACAACGAGGGCATGAACCGGGCGGTGAAGGATGTCGCGATCAAGCACCTGTCCGGCAAGGAGCAGATTACCGAAGGCATGCTCAACCATGTCGAGGTGGCGATCCGTGCCTACGACCCGTGCCTGTCCTGCGCCACCCATGCGCTGGGCCAGATGCCGCTTCAGGTGGAGCTGTTCGACGCCGGCGGAGCGCTGGTCGACAGCCGGACGCAATGCGTGTGAGGGCGACCACGACCCTCAGCCGCCCCGACCCCGGAGCCCTGGTCCGGGCGAAGGTCCCGGCTCAGGGCCGGGACGGCGCTGTGGTCGAAGATTGTGCGGGGCCCGAACCATGCTCCTGATCGGTTACGGCAATCCGGGGCGCGGTGACGACGGGCTTGGCCCGGCGTTTTCGGACGGCATGGCCGCGCGCGGTCTGGCGGGGGTTGAGATCGACACCGACTACCAGCTCGTCGCCGAGCATGCGCTGGCCATTTCGACCCATGATCTCGTCGTGTTCGCGGATGCGGAAATCGGCGGGGCCGGCGGCTATTCCTTTCGCGAGATCACACCGGGCGCGCCAGAAGTGCTCGGCAGTCATTCTCTGGTGCCGGAAACGGTGCTGGCGCTGTGCGAGACACTCTACGGGGCACGCCCGCGCGCCTTCGTGCTCGGGATTTCCGGCTATGACTATGGTGAGGTCAAAGAAGGGCTCTCGGAAAGGGCGGCGGCAAATCTCGCCGAGGCGGAAGCGTTTTTTATGGCGTGGCTGGACGCGAATGTTCGCGGAAAGGACGCCGCTCATGCATGAAATGTCGCTGTGCGAGAGCATTCTCGATATCCTGAAGGACCGGGCCGCCAGGGACAGCTTCACAAGGGTGAAGCGGGTGTCCGTCGATATCGGTCCCTTGTCCTGCGTGGAGCCGGAAGCTCTGCGGTTCGGCTTCGACGTGGTCATGAAGGGCTCGCTCGCCGAGGGAGCCGCGCTAGAAATCTCACGGCCGCCGGCAGAGGCTCTCTGCCTGTCCTGTTTCAGGACGGTGCCGGTGAAAGAGCGGTTCGATACCTGCCCGGAATGCGGCTCCGAAGCACTGCAGGTTGTCAGCGGCGAAGAGCTGAAGATCCGCGAACTGGAGGTGGTGTGATGTGTACTCTATGCGGCTGCGGCGAAAGCCATGACCACAAGCATGACCTGGGTCACGACCACGACCACGGAGAAGGCCACGTCCACTTCGGTGACGGTGCGGCGGGTGTCTCGGTCGCGGGCATGAGCCAGTCGCGGTTGATCCGGCTGGAAGCCGATATTCTGGACAAGAACAGGTCTTACGCCGACCGGAACCGGGCGTTGCTCGCCGGTAAAGGCGTTCTGGCGCTGAACCTTGTATCCAGTCCGGGCTCCGGCAAGACCATGCTGCTGGTGGAGACGCTGAAACAGCTTGCGGGCAGGATCCCCGCCGCTGTGATCGAGGGCGATCAGCAGACCTCGAACGATGCCGACCGCATCCGGGAAACCGGTGCCCCCGCCCTCCAGATCAACACCGGCAAGGGCTGTCATCTTGATGCGCATATGGTCGGCCATGCGCTGGAAAAGCTGCCGCTTGAAAGGCAAAGCATTCTGTTCATCGAGAATGTCGGCAACCTTGTCTGCCCGGCCGGCTTCGATCTCGGTGAAGCCTGCAAGGTGGTGATCCTGTCGGTGACGGAAGGCGAGGACAAGCCGCTGAAATATCCGGATATTTTCGCCAGGGCCGATCTGATGATCCTCACCAAGACCGACCTTCTGCCGCATGTCGATTTCAGTGTCGCCGCGGCGGTCGCGAACGCGCGGCGCATCAACCGCAAGATCCAGGTGCTGCAATTGTCAGCGCGCACCGGTGACGGCATGGACGGCTGGCTGACCTGGCTGGACGCGGCCCGGACCATGCCGGCCGGCGGGCCGCAGGACCTTGCCGCCGAATAGGAGTTTCGACATGTGCCTTGCCATCCCTGCCCGGGTCGTATCCATCGACAGCGACGACATGGCGACCGTTGCCCTGGAAGGTATCCGGAAGCCGGTCTCGACGGCCCTGCTCGATGACGTGACAGTCGGCGATTACGTCCTCGTCCACGTCGGCTACGCATTGCACAAGCTCAGCGTGGAGGAGGCTGAACGCACGCTTCAACTGATGGCCGAGGCGGGAGTTCTGGCCGGGGAGCTGGAAGAGATGACCGGTGAGACTGCGGAGGCGGGGACATGAAATACATCCGGGAATTCCGCGACGGCCAACTGGCGCAAAAACTGGCCGGGGCCATCGCCCGCGAGGCCGATCCGGGCCGGCAGTACCACCTGATGGAATTCTGCGGCGGCCACACCCATGCGATTTTCCGCTATGGCGTTCAGGACCTGGTGCCGGCGAATGTCACTTATGTGCACGGGCCGGGCTGTCCGGTCTGCGTGCTGCCGGTGCGGCGGCTCGACGATGCGATCGAGCTGGCGCTGAAGGACAACGTGATCCTGACCACCTATGGCGACATGATGCGGGTGCCGGGCACAAAGCAGAAGAGCCTGATCAAGGCGAAGGCCGAAGGGGCGGATGTCCGCATGGTCTATTCGACCCAGGACGCGCTGCGGATTGCCCGGGACAATCCGCATCTTCAGGTCGTGTTCTTCGCCATCGGTTTTGAAACGACGACGCCGCCGACGGCGGTCGCCATCCTGCAGGCTGAGGCCGAGGGGCTGACCAACTTTTCCGTCTTCTGCAATCACGTGCTGACGCCGCCCGCCATCGCGCATATCGTCGAGGCGCCCTCGGAGCCGGGAGAGACCCCGGTTCGAATCGACGGCTTTCTGGGACCGTCCCATGTCAGTTCCGTGATCGGCTGGGCGCCCTATCTACCGGCGGCGCGCGACTTCGGGAAACCCGTGGTCATTGCCGGGTTCGAACCGCTCGACGTTCTGCAGTCGACCCTGATGCTGATCCGCCAGATCAATGACGGACGGCATGAGGTGGAAAACCAGTACACCCGTGTGGTCACCCAGGAGGGCAACCGCAAGGCCCAGGCCCTGGTTGACCAGGTTCTGGAGCTGCGCCGGACTTTCGAATGGCGCGGGCTTGGCTATGTGTCGGACAGTGCCCTGAGAATCCGCGCGCGCTTTGCCGGCTTCGACGCGGAAAAACGCTTCGCCGTCAGCCCGAAGGAATCGCGGGAGGTCAAGTCCTGCGACTGCCCGGCGGTGCTGCGCGGGGTGAAGAAACCGACCGAGTGCAAGCTGTTCGGCACGACCTGCACGCCGGACACTCCGGTGGGAGCCTGCATGGTGTCGTCGGAAGGGGCCTGCGCCGCCTACTGGACCTACGGGCGCAAGCGGGCGGTCGCATGAACAGCGTGGATGCACCGCCGGCATACCGCACCGGGTCCGTCGACATGACCCATGGCGGCGGCGGCCGGGCCATGACGACCCTGATCGCGGACCTCTTTCACCGGCACCTGACAAATCCGATCCTGGACCAGGGGCACGACGCGGCGGTGTTCGACGTGCCGCCGGGACGGCTGGTGATGTCCACCGACGCTCATGTGATCTCGCCGCTGTTCTTTCCCGGTGGCGACATCGGTTCCCTGTCGGTCCATGGCACCTTGAACGACATCGCCATGGCCGGTGCGCGTCCGTTGTCGCTGACCGCGAGCTTCATTCTGGAAGAGGGTTTCCCGCTCGCCGACCTGGAACGGATCGTGATCTCCATGGCCCGGGCCGCGCGCGAGGCAGGCGTTCCGGTTGTCTCCGGGGACACCAAGGTGGTTGAAAAAGGCAAGGGCGACGGGGTTTTCATCACCACGGCCGGTATCGGTGTCCTTTCGGAAGGCGTTTCCATTTCTCCCAAGGCCGCGAGGCCGGGACAGGCGGTGCTGGTGTCCGGTTCCATCGGCGATCATGGTGTCGCCATCCTGTCAAAACGGGAGAACCTGGAGTTCGAGACCGAGATCCGGTCCGACAGCGCGGCGCTCCACGGACTGGTTGCGGAGATGACCGCCGCCGTGCCGGGCATTGCCGTCCTGCGCGACCCGACCCGGGGTGGGCTGGCCACTGCACTCAACGAAATCGCCCACGCCTCGGGAACCGGCGTTGTTCTGCAAGAGGAGCAAATCCCGGTCTGTCCGGATGTGGAGGGCGCCTGCGAGCTCCTCGGGCTCGACCCGCTCTATGTCGCCAACGAAGGCAAGCTGATCTGCATCTGCGAGGCGGCGGATGCGGACAGGCTGCTGGCGGTCATGCGCGCGCATCCACTCGGGGGCAGGGCTGCAAGGATCGGCGCGGTCGTCGAGGACGCGGACCATATGGTGATCATGCAGACAGCCTTCGGCGGTTCGCGCGTGGTCGACTGGCTGTCGGGGGAACAACTGCCGCGGATCTGTTGAGGGGACCGGCGCCTAGCCGCCCTTGACCTTCAGCTTGCCGCTGTCCCTGGTGTCGGCGCTGTCGTTGGTCCAGGTCAGGCGCAGGTCGAGGCGGGACTGATCGTCCTCGGAGGTGGCGGTGACGCGCAATGTCATCAGGCCCTTCGGCTCAAGGGTGATTTCGCCGGTGTCGTCGCCGAAGTGCAATTCGCCCTTGGCGATACCGCGCTTGACGGCGTCGAGCAGCTTCTGGACGGACTTCTTGTCCTGGAGGGACTGGTGCCGGAAACGGCCCTTGCGTTCCATCATCGCGACAATCCATGTTGTTGAAGGATCTTTTCCGGGTTGAACAGCTTGGCATGCGGATAATCGCGGCTGATGCCCAATATGGTGCCGTGCGGATGGATGATCGTCGCGCCCGTGCCGATGCCTTCCAGACCTTCGGTGCTTCTGGAGTGGCGGTCAAGGGTGACGTCCGCTTCCAGGTGCAGCAGTCCGTGCTTGGATTTCAGCTGCTGGCCGTCATGCTGGTTGACGTGGCCCTGGACCAGCAGCTTGATGCCGGCCAGATGCAGGTCGTCCACGCCGGTTTCGGTAAGGGGGTGGTCGACATCCCGGTATTTGGTGCGCATCAGGTTCGCCACGGTTCCGCAATAGAATTCGAACGGGTCCTCCCGGCTTTCCTTTCGGAAACGCCGGTTGACATGGGCAACGCCCTTCCTGGAAATCTGCGCGGCCATCTGGTCGTCGATGCCCGCGTGGACGAACAGCAGCGAGCCGCTCTGGTGGACGGCCTTCATGGTCCGGAAGAACCAGCCGTAGCGGCCGTCCGGTTCGACGAACAGGTCCCGGCATTTGAGGGCGGCGGCATAGAGCTGGCGCATCGTCAGGCCCGTTTCGGCGGCATGAACGGCGAACCTGTCGGTCTTCTTCTTCAGTCGCGCCATTTCCTTGGCGATCGCCGCATCGTTCATGCTGCCTGCGGCGGCCTTTGGAAACGCGCGGGTCCACTTCTTGCCCGGTATCATCAGCTTGCGGCAGGTGGCCTCGTCGGGGATGCTGTCCAGCGGGGCGTCCGGATCGACATGCCGGTCGAAAACCTCGCGCAGGAGCGGCATGACCTTCTTGCCCATGCGCACGAACATGTGCGCATTGAGCGCGCCGCGTTTCACGGTCAGGGCCTCCAGGCCCAGATAGAGCCTGAGATCATGGTTGCCCGCGAGCAGAACCACATCCGCGCCGGACTTCATCAGCCAGGCGAGGCTGTCGAGCAGGTCGAGATTGCTCGGGCCCTTGTCGAGACAATCCCCGCCGATGATGATCTGGGAGGCACGGCCGAACACGGTGAGTTCGAATTCCGTCAGGCCGTCACCGGTGCGCCGGATGGCGCTGGCCGCCACGAGGGACCGCAGCAGGCTTTCGGCATCGGCGTGCAGGTCGGATATGAAGACCACCGGCTTGTCAGGCCAGTCCCAGGGACCGAGATCGTTCGCCCGGGCAAGGCTGCCGACAAGATCAGGCACCTGTGCGGCGGCGGTCTGCCGCTGCACGGGCTTGTCGAGCGGCCAGGGAACACAGCTCTGCGGCAGACCGAGATCGATCGCATCGTCGTGCGCGATCGGCGGCAGCAGCGGGGACAGGGGCATGTGGGTCATCATGGCTCTCTCGGCTTGTTCCGGTCAGTCCAATGCGGTTTCCAGGGGGCGGCGCTCTTTCCAGGCACCACCAAAATGCGACCAGCCCGTCACGGGGCTGAATTTCAGCACCACCGGTCTGGCGTGGTGCATGCTGAGCTTGCGGATGTCGTCGAAGCCGAGCACGCCGAGGTCATGGGCGGCATGGCGGAATGCGGCACCGTGACCGACGTAAATCTGTGCGTTCGCGCCGGGGTCCGACGCGAGCGACGAGATCCTGTCGCGCAGGAACGTGGCCACCCGCCGGCCCGCATCCATCAGGCTTTCCGCGCCCTCTACCGGCAGCGTGTAGTGGCTGTTGGCCTTCCAGTCCTGCGGCGGTGACGCCAGGCGCGGGTCCTCGGCGAGAACCTGTTCGATCTCCGCGACGGTCATGTTGGCGAACGCACCGACGCTGCGTTCGGCGAGCGCCGCATCCTCCGTGACGCGCAGCCGCGCGCCGGTCTTTTCCGAGAACACCTGAGCCAGAAGCGTGGCCGTCTGCCAGGCCCTTTGCTGGCGGGAACAGAAGACTTCCGGAGAGACTTGCCAGCCGTGGTCCGCTGCGAGCGCCGACAGTTCGGCACCCGCCTCCCGCGCCTGTTCCCGGCCTTGCCCGGAAAGAGCGTACGGCTGCAGCGCGCTCGGTGTCTCCGGCTTCTGGAGGTAGTCCGCGTGGCGCACGAGGATCGCGAAACGATCGGTCACGACGTCTGTCCCAGCAGGTCCGCACCCGCATCGAACAAGGCGTCGAAATCGATGTGTCCCGTGACCTCCCACACCCTTACGCCGGACAAGGCGTCCAGATAGGCGTCGGTGTCCAACTGCGACCGGTCGGTCCAGAACGCGCCGTCGGCCGCCTGGAAGAACGGTCCCGGACTTTTCACGATCGCGGACAGAAGATCGGGCCGGCTGTTCAACTCGGTCTCCTTCACCTGGGTGGGCGCGGTGCTGTCCCGGGACCAGTTCAGCACCCAGAAATCGGTCAGTTGCGCGTCATGGGCAATCCGGCCGGGTCCGTAGATGTCGTCGATGAACAGGTCGTATTTCTCTTCAACGTGCCAGAGTTCGTCCGGTTCCATGTTGCGCAGCTCTTCCTCGCGTTCCTCGTCGAGGAGGCCGCTCAGGCGGGCATTGTTGACGATCGTGCCCGGATTGATGCGCGGCAGCTTCGGAATGCCGAGCGCATCCGTGCGGTTGCCCGCATTGCGCACGAGCAGGCGGTCGTTGGTGACATATTTCGTGCCGGCAATTTCCATCAGGCGCAGCATGGTGGTGGACTTGCCGCCGCCGGACAGGCCGGAAATGGCGAGCCCCCTGTCCGCCGTGCGTACCGCCGCCGCGTGGCAGGCGGACCAGCCCTGTCTTTGAAAGTGGTTGAGGATCTGGGTGTTGACGAAATTGATGACCTGGTTGGGATGGTCCCCGGTAGGTCCGAATGCGATCGCCCATGCCGGTGCCTGCACGAACTGGATCCCGGTGCGCACCTTCATCACAAGGCGTCCGTTCTCAAGATCGCAGATGGCGTCCTTGCGGCCGGACTTGCCCGGCTCCCTGGTCCAGTCGGCGTAGTCCACCTTGAACGGCAGTTCCGCGGTGCCCAGAACATGGACGGTCATGTGCGGGCTGCCGGGGGCGGAGATCACGTGCTGAAAATAGCGCAGCAGTTCGGCCAGCAATGCTTCGGACGTGCAGCGGACCTCGATCACGAAACCGCCGACGGTCAGGAAGACCGGATCGCATGTCCGGGTTTCCCGCTCCGGGGCAAGAGCGTCGACGACGTCCTGAACGGTGATGTCGGTCATGGGCGCACCTTCTCGATCACGTGTCTGGCATAAAGCGGTGCGGCGTCGATCGATGCGCCTTCCAATGCACCCTTGAAGCCGCCGAATGCGGAGACTTCGAAGACGATCGGGCCGGTGTCGGTCAGGCCGACATCGACGGTGGTGAAATCGAGGTCGAACGGGGCCTGGGCGTGCCGGGCAAGGTCGATCAGCGCGTCATCCGGCTCGAACGGCTCGTATTTGCCGCCATGCAGGATCGTGGTGTTCCAGCTGTCCGTCTGGGCCACGCGGGCGTATGTGCCCAGATACGCCCCGCCCAGAAACACCATGCCGAGATCGCGCCCGGACAGGTTGACCTTCTTCTGCAGATACATGACAGGATTGTCCGCCTTGAAGGCCGTGATCCTGTCCCTGAGCACCGTTGCACTCTCAGCGGCATCCCCGGTGGCATCCATCAGGGTCATGCCGCGCGCCTTGGTGGAGAACAGCGGCTTGAACACCGCGCTGCCGAACCGCAGAACCGCGGCAAGGGCCTGGTCAACGCTCTCGGTGACACAGGTGGCGGGCATCGGAATGCCCGCATTGGCCAGCGTGACCGTGCAGCTCAGCCGGTTGACCAGACCGAGAATGGACCGGGTGCCGGAGAAAATGCGGACACCGGCGGCTTCCGCCACGCGCAGCAGTTCCAGCCGGTCGAGGGTGGCCGGGCTGTAGTCCTGGCTGATCTTCTTGATCACCAGGCCATCGAGGCCGCACAGGTCAGTGTCCCCCGCCATCAGGGTCCGCGTTTCCAGGTCGAGCGCGACGTCGGCCATATCGATCACGCGGCGATAGCCGGTTTCCGCCTCAAGGGCGTCGGCAAGGATCTCGGTCGACCATTTTCCGGGAATGCCGATCACGCCGATTTTCAGATCAGTCAACGAAGAGCTCCTTCATCTGAAGCCGGAAACGGGCTTCGTCGCCGGGTGGGCAGGCAAGGACCTGTTCAATGAGGTAACGGCCCCGCAGCCACATGCGCCGGGCATGGGATTTGTCGAAAATGAAACGGGTGGAACTGGCGAAGGAGCGGGCAAGACCCAGGGCCAGGCGGAATTCGAAGGTGTCGTCGCCCTGTTTGCGCGCGAAGGCCCGGGTGGATTTATAGAAGGCCTGGGACACGTGCATGATGCGTCTGCGGGTTTCGTGATCAAGCACCTGAAGCCGGTAGTTCGACACCATGAAGACGGACACGTCCTGCACGTAGTCCATGTAGCGCGAGCGGTGCAGATCGATGAAATGGATCCGGTCCTCGCCGGGATCAAAGATGATGTTGTCGACGTTGAAGTCGCCGTGAATATAGACCGAGAACGGTGCCGGAACGGCCGCTTCGCGGACCGCGGCCTCCTCGATGAGCCTGTCCAGCGAGGGCAGCACTTCGCCGGCAAAACGGACCTTCCTGTCCCTGAACTCAGGATGCACCCGGCGCACTTCACCAAGCCGCCTGGCAAGCTGCTGCATGCTCGCCGCTTCCGCCGGCTCCTGGGTCCTGGTCTGTTTCCAGATGTCCTTCAGCGTCGCGGACAGGCGCGTGAGTGCCGTGTCGCAGAGGGCATCGGTCTCGTTCAGGACGATGTGCTCGAACGTCAGGCCGGGCAGGTGTTCGATCAGGAGCGCGGCGGACTGGTTGCGTTTCTGGTAGGACAGGATTTTCGGAGCAAGGCCGGGATAGATCGAGTGCCAGCTCTTCACGCCCTCGCGCTCTTCCTTCACCTTGCTCTTCTCGCCATCCTTGAACACGGCGGCGACGGTTTCGGTCTTCCTGTCCCGGATGGCGGAAATCGAGCTGCCCGACCGGGTTTCGGCGATGGTTTCCACGGTCAGGTCGCCGCCGGGGCCTTCCAGATCCGACATCAGGCCCCGCAGGGCGAAGTAGCGCTCGAAATTGACGGCCTGGCCGATATTGGCTGATATCAGTGCTTCGCTGATCGCTTTCAGCGAGTCGCCCATGCGCTGAATTTCGCTGGCGACCAGCAGGCTGTTGGCGATGTCGGCAGGCCGCGCGTCGGGATTGCGCATCTCTCTTGTGTAGAGCTTGAACAGCTTGCGGTAGTCGGCCTCGACCTTGTCCTGAATCTGGCCGATCTCGATCGCCTTTTCGCTGTCGCTCCCGACAAGGGCCTGTCCGATCCGGGCAACGCCCTGACGGACCCGCTTGACGATGGCCGGGTAGCGATCGGGCACGAGCGTCGCGAAGTCCTCGATCTTCTCCACATGACGCAGCGATTGCCGGGCCAGGCTGGACAGGCGCTGCAGGTCGTTGGCGACAAATTCCAGGCTGCGCAGGGTCAGATGCTTGCGGTTGTCCTTTTTCGCGTCCGTCATCTGGCGGACGCAGGCCGCCAGGATCCGTGTCTTCAGATTGTGGGCATAGCCGGCCCGGTCCATGATCCGGCGCGCGGTCGCGGCTGTCGGCGCCTTGAAGAAGGCCTCGAGCTGTGTCAGCTGGCCATCGATCTCCGCGCATAGGAAATGGAGGTTCTCCCGGATGGATTTAGGCACGTGAGAGCGTTGACCAGCCATGTTCAGCCTTTTGACCTGAGCGATGGTTTTCGGTTCAGGCCCATTTTGCAGGGGTGAGGCGAACCTGCAAAATGGGCCAGATACCGCATTTGCCCGATGCACCCGATCGCGTCGCGCACAGCGCCTCGCCGACTGAGCAGGTCAATCTCATCAAGAGATTTAATATGGCTGGTCAACGCTCTAGTCATCATGGGGTCCGAGATAGACTTCGGGCATCCGCGTACAGCCAAGTGGAAACAGTTTTGTGACATAGGCCGGACGCAACTGTTGAGAAGATTCAGCCGTGATCCAGTGCGTCGCGACCTGGTGCGGGTCCGGATGGTTGCCGAGGACCGGCGTATAGTCGTCCGGAACGCTGCACCCGAAGACAAAATCCAGCTGGTGCTGACGCTCGATGCCGCCGGATTTGACCCTATAGACCTCCGCGACATGAAGGAGGTCTTCGATCGTCACGTCAGCACCGATCTCCTCCCGGCATTCACGTTTCAGGCATTCGTGGAGGCTCTCCCCGGGATCCTGCTTGCCGCCCGGCAGCGTGTAGTAAAGCCCTTTTTCCGGATGGCGCTTTTCCTGAACCAGCAGGCGGTCTGCGCGCAGGATGAACGCGCGTGGCGTGGACCGGATGAAGGGACGGAACGCCCCGTGCGCTGCAGGGTCTCGTATCGGAATTGCACTTAGCTCCATTCCCGGCGGGGCACATGACCTAAAAGGCGTCGCGGTGGTGGGTGCGCCCGGTTCTCGAGTATAGGTGAGTCGTCGATGTCCAGCCAATGAATAGCCGGCTGAAGACGAGGTCTCGCTTGGACAATATCGGAGGTTTGCAGCGAAGAAGAGCCGCACCCACGTCGTACTCTTGACGCCGTCCCGGTCTTGAGCCGGGACCTCGCGGCAACAGCCAGAAGGACATGGTCCCGGCTCAGGGCCGGGACGGCGGAGCGCAGCGCGGCAGAATAGGCAAAACCGGGTCCATGACTTTCGCTCAGATATCCGGCCCGATGGTCCGCCCCTCGGTTGAAGGGTCGATGTCATTGCGCAGCTTTTCCAGGGCGCGCATGCGTTCCTGGGCGCGGCTCTGATTTTCACGGGTGACGCCGGCGATCAGCACTTCGGCGATCGCCATCAGCGCCAGCGAGGAATCCCAGGGGGAGGGCACGGCAACGCGTGCGGGCAGGACATAACTGGCGATCCGGCCGACCGGGGACATCCAGCTGTCGGTGACCAGGGCCACCGTGGCGCCCTGATTGGCGGCCGCTTCGGCGAACTGGATGATCTCGCCCTGGTAACGGCGGATATCGAAGACGACGACGACGTCCTTTGGGCCGATGCCGAGGAGCTGGTCGAGCCAGTTGCCTTGCTGGCCGGCCACATGGTTGACATTGGGCCGCACGATCCTGAGGTGGGCGGCCATGTAGCGCGCCAGCCCGTCCGTGAACCGGCCGCCGATCAGATGGATGGTCTTGCGTTCGTCGGCGAGAAGTCTGATCAGTCCGGTGAGTTCGCCCTTGGGCAGATGGGCGAAGGTCTCGCGCACGTTCTCCAGGAGCTGATCGACATGGGGGTCGCGATCCGGCGCGCCGACCATGTTGGCGCTGCGCGCGAGCGGCGAATTGAGCTGGTTTTCCAGTTCGCCGCGCAGCTTCTTCTGGAACTCCGCGAAACCGGGAAAACCGAGCCGTCCGACAAAGCGCAGGATCGTCGGCGAACTGACCCCGGCGGCCTCGGCGAATTGCGCGACGGTGCCCAGACCCTGCATCGGGTAGTTCGCCATCAGCGCGTGCGCGGCTTTCTTTTCCGTGGCGGTGAATTCGTCCAGACGGTCTCGGATATCTTCCAGAAGTGGGCGTTCCATGGGCACCGGCCTGTTTCTAGGCTGTAGTGACAAATTAACGAGTGTCATCGTTGGGATCAGGATCGTTAATTTGTCACTACAGCCTGGTCTGTTCGGCTGATTTTCATTTGACAGCCGATGCAATCTGCGTATCAAATATTACAGAACTTGGCAAAGTCGGCAATCCTGTAACAAACGTTACAAATGGCCGGAGACGGAATTCCAGGGAGCAGGATATGGTAACAGACCCCCGCACGGGAGGATCAGCACGGGCTGTCGCGGTTGAAAACGCGGACGGCACCGGTCCTTTCGTGCTTGTCTGCGACCACGCATCCAACTTCCTGCCGCCGCCCTATGACACCAGCCTGAACATCACCGAAGCCGACAAGAGTGCCCATATCGCCTGGGACCCGGGCGCGCTCGGGGTTGCGGCTGGACTGTCGAAGGCGCTGGATGCGCCGCTGGTTCACAGCACCGTGTCGCGGCTGATCATCGACTGCAACCGCGAGGAAAGCCGCGCCGATCTCATTCCGTGTCTCAGCGAGACCACGGCGATCGCCGGCAACCGGGATCTGCCGGCGGACGAGAAGACCTTCCGGCTCAATCTGGCGCACAGGCCGTTTCACCAGACGATCGACAAGCTGCTCGATCAGCGCAAGGACAAGGGCCTGCCGACCGCGGTCGTGTCGATCCATTCCTTCACGCCGGTCTACAAGGGCAAGGCGCGTCCCTGGGAAATCGGCCTGATCTATGAAAACGACCGCCGGCTGGCCGATCCGGTTCTGGCGGATCTTGCCGCCCGGGGTGATCTGACCGTCGGCGACAACGAACCCTATTCGCCGGCGGACGGCGTTTATTACACGATCCGCCGCCACGGCGAGTACCGGCAATTGCCCTGCCTGATGATCGAGATCCGCAACGACGAAATCAGCACGCCCGAAGAGGAAGCCCGCTGGAGCGCGTTGCTCGGCCCTGTTCTGGCGCGCGCGGCGCAGAGTGTTTCGGGAGGTGTCCGTGCTTAAGGCGGCTTGCCTCTATGTCCGGATCGTCGACGGCTTCAACCGGGGCCTCGGCAAGATGATCATGTGGGGCGTCTTCGTGATGGCCGCCATCCTGCTGTGGTCGTCCGTGTCCAAGACGTTCTTCAACCCGTCCCTGTGGACCCTGGAAGTCGCCCAGTTCGCCATGGTCGCCTATTATGTGCTGGGCGGACCCTACTCGATCCAGCTCGGCTCCAATGTGCGCATGGACCTGTTCTACGCGGAATGGAGCATTGAGAAAAAGGCCTGGTTCGATGCCTTCACCGTGCTTCTGCTGATCTTCTATCTGTGTGTCCTCCTCTATGGCGCGCTCAATTCGACCGCCTATTCGCTCGGCTACTTCGGCAAGGACTCGATCGGGTTCTGGTGGGACCTGGTTGTCACCTTCGTGACCGGCGGACCGGAAGCGGCCGGCGAAAAGCTCGGCTATATCGAGCGCAGTCCGACCGCCTGGCGGCCGTATCTGTGGCCGGTGAAATTCGTGATGGTTTTCGGGTTCTTCCTGATGCTGCTGCAGACCGTTTCGGAGCTTTTGAAAGACATCGCCCGGATCAAGGGAGTGACGCTCTGATGTCCTATGAGCTGATCGCGCTCCTGATGTTTTCCTCCATGATGCTGATGCTGCTGACAGGTCAGCGCGTCTTCGGCGCCATTGGCGGTATCGCTGCCATCGCCGCGCTGTGCCTGTGGGGCACGGGCGGTGGCGACATCCCGTTCTCGTCGGCGATGAAGCTGATGAAGTGGTATCCGCTGCTGACGTTGCCGATGTTCATCTTCATGGGCTACATCCTGTCGGAAACCAAGATCGCCGACGATCTCTACAAGATGTTCCATGTCTGGATGGGCCCGCTCAACGGGGGCCTGGCCATCGGCACCATCCTCCTGATGGTGCTGATCTCGGCCATGAACGGCCTGTCGGTCGCCGGCATGGCCATTGGCGCGACCATCGCGCTGCCGGAACTCCTGAAGCGAAAATACGACAAACGCATGGTTACGGGGGTGATCCAGGCCGGGTCCTCGCTCGGCATCCTGGTGCCGCCCTCCGTGGTGCTGGTGCTCTATGCGATGATCGCCCGGGCGCCGGTCGGCCAGCTCTGGCTCGCCGGGATCCTGCCGGGTCTGATGATGGCTGCCATGTTCGTGGTCTATATCGCGGTACGCTGCCGGATCCAGCCGGAACTCGGGCCGGCGCTGTCGCCGGAAGAGCGCGCGGCCTCCGGCGAGGACAGATACAAGCTGCTGCTCGCCGGCATTCTCCCGATCGTGATCTTCGCGGCCATGATGGTGCCGTTCGTGATGGGCTATACCAGCCTGGTGGAGGCGTCGGCGATCGGCGCGCTGACGGCACTGCTGGCGGCGGTCTTCAAGCGCCGCATGACCCTGGACATCCTGACCCTCTGCCTGAAGAACACGCTCGGCATTTCCTGCATGTTCATGTGGATCATTCTGGCCGCGCTGGGGTTCGGCGCGGTGTTCGACGGGCTTGGTGCCGTCAAGGCGATCGAGAACCTGTTCACGGAGCAGCTCGGCCTGTCGCCGTGGATGATCCTCATCCTGATGCAGCTGTCCTTCCTGGTGATGGGAACCTTTCTCGACGACACGGCGATGCTGGTGATTGTCGCGCCGCTCTATGTGCCGCTGGTCGGCTCGCTCGACCTGGGCATGCCCCGGGTTGACGTGCTGATCTGGTACGGCGTGCTCTACACGATCACCACGCAGATCGCCTACATGACGCCGCCGTTCGGCTACAATCTCTTTCTGATGCGGGCAATGGCGCCCAAGGACATCACCATGCGCGACATCTACGGCTCGATCACGCCGTTCGTGCTGGTGATGATCCTGGCCCTGGTGCTCGTGATGGTTTTTCCGCAGATCGCGCTCTGGCTGCCGGACCTGGTGTACGGCAGATAGGCGCGAACTGAGGGGACAAGAACAACATCCGGGTGAAACGGAGTTGGACCGCGGGAGTATCGAGAGCCGGAAAACGGCCGCACCGCTTGTGATGAAACTGGAACAAAGGGGAACTTGAGATGACGAACAGACGTGATTTTCTGAAAAAAGCCGGTCTCGGCACCGCCGCAGCCGCCGGAGCGACAACCCTTGCCGCCCCGGCCGTTCATGGCCAGTCGCAGATCAAATGGCGCCTGCAGACCTATGCCGGTCCGGCGCTTGCCGAGCATGTGATCAAGCCGCATATCGATGCCTTCAACAAGGCCGCCAACGGCGAGATGGTGATCGAGCTCTACACCGCCGACCAGCTGGTGCCGACGGGTGAATTGTTCCGCGCCATGCAGCAGGGCACCATCGATGCGGTGCAGTCGGATGACGACAGCATGGCGTCGCCGACCGACGTCACCGTGTTCGGCGGTTACTTCCCGTTCGCGTCCCGCTATTCCCTCGACGTGCCGGTGCTGTTCAACCAGTACGGCCTGAAGGAAATCTGGGAAGAGGAATATGCCAAGGTCGGTGTGAAGCACATTTCCGCCGGGTCCTGGGATCCGTGCCACTTCGCGACCAAGGACCCGATCCGCTCGCTGAAGGACCTGGAAGGCAAGCGCGTCTTCACCTTCCCGACAGCGGGCCGGTTCATGTCCCAGTTCGGTGTGGTGCCCGTTACCCTGCCGTGGGAAGACATCGAAGTTGCCGTGCAGACCGGTGAACTCGACGGCATCGCCTGGTCGGGCATCACGGAAGACTACACCGTCGGCTGGGCGGACGTGACCAACTACTTCCTGACCAACAATATCTCGGGCGCATGGGCGGGGTCGTTCTTCGCCAATCAGGAACGCTGGGACGAACTTCCGGACCACCTGAAGACCATGCTTCAGCTCGCCATGGACGCATCGCACTATTATCGCCAGTGGTGGTACTGGGGCGGTGAAGCCAATCTGCGTGTCGAGGGCACCAAGATGGAGCTGACCACCATTCCGGATGCCGAGTGGGCAACCGTCGAGGCGGCTGCCATGGCGTTCTGGGACGAGATCGCCGCGGAGTCGCCGGTCAAGGCGAAGGTCGTGGAGATCTTCAAGAAGTACAATCAGGACATGCAGAAGGCCGGACGCCCGTATCGCTACTCCTGATCGAAACCGGATCCGGTCCGGAGGGAAACCTCCGGACCGGGACCTTTGCAATGTTACCGAAACCGCCTGAAACGGACACGCATCAATGCCTGGCAACCTGACCTTCGACGCGCTGAAGTCGCTCGTTTCCACCGGAGAGATCGATACGGTGCTCGCCTGTATCGTCGACATGCAGGGGCGGTTGATGGGCAAGCGGTTCCATGCGCAGCATTTTGTCGACAGCGCCTTCAACGAGACCCATTGCTGCAATTATCTGCTGGCGACGGATCTGGAGATGTACACCGTCGAGGGCTACGCGGCGACGAGCTGGTCGGGCGGCTACGGCGATTATGTCATGAAGCCGGATCTGGCCACGTTGCGGCTGGTGCCGTGGCTGGACGGCACGGCCATGGTGATCTGCGACGTGCAGGACCACGACACCCACGCGGATGTGCCGCATTCCCCGCGCGCCATGCTGAAGGCCCAGGTGGCCCGGCTGGCCGAACGCGGCCTGACGCCGATCATGGCGACGGAACTCGAATTCTTCCTGTTCGAGAAGAGCTACGACGACATGCGCAAGGGCGGCTTCCGCGACCTGGAGCCGATCTCGGGCTACAACGAGGATTACCACATCCTGCAGACGACCAAGGAAGAGGACATCATGCGCCCGGTGCGCAACGATCTTTATGCCGCGGGCATTCCGGTCGAGAACACCAAGGGCGAGGCCGAGGCCGGGCAGGAAGAACTCAACATCAAATACGCGCCGGCGCTGGATACGGCCGAGTACCACACCATCGCCAAGCAGGCTGTCAAGGAAATCGCCTGGGCCAAGGGGCGTTCGGCGTCTTTCCTGGCCAAGTGGCGCCACGACAAGGTCGGCTCGTCCTCGCATGTGCACCAGTCCCTGTTTGACAAGGACGGCAACAATGTCTTTTGCGACGACAAGGCCGAGCTGGGCATGTCGGACACGATGCGCCACTATGTTGCCGGCCTGATCAAATACGCGCCGGACTACACCTATTTCCTGGCGCCCTACATCAACAGCTACAAGCGGTTCCAGAAGGGCACCTTCGCGCCGACCAAGACCGTCTGGTCCGTCGACAACCGCACCGCCGGGTTCCGCCTGTGCGGCGCAGGCACGAAGGGACTGCGGATCGAATGCCGTATCGGCGGCTCGGATCTCAATCCCTATCTGGCGCTCGCGGTGCAGATCGCCGCGGGTCTGAAGGGGATCGAAGAGAAGCTTCCGCTCGACCCGCCGGCAGCCGGCGATGTCTACGAGGCCAGGCGCGCCCGCGAAATTCCGCAGTCCCTGCGCGAAGCGCGTGAGACCCTGCGCAAGTCGAAATTCCTGCGCGAGGTCTTTTCCGATCAGGTGATCGACCACTACGCGCGCGCCGCGGAATGGGAGATCGAGGAATTCGACCGGGCGGTGACGGATTATGAAATTGCGCGCGGCTTCGAGCGGGCGTAAGGAAAATTGGAAGGACGCCACTCCGATCAGCCTCATCCTGAGGAGGGTCGCAAGGCCGGTCTCGAAGGATGGGCGGCACACTCGGAACGAGCGGCGCAGCCTTCGAGACAGCGCTGGCGCGCTTCCTCAGGATGAGGGATGCCCGGGGGGCGGGACTGCTACCAAGAGCCAACCACTTTGTCTGAAACCGCACGGGAAGATGCGGTTATGAAAGGTTCAAAATGTCTGATGTGATCAAGCTGATCTCGCCGATCGACGGATCGGTCTATGCCGAACGGCCGGCGCTCGACGAGGCGTCGGTCGACAAGGTGGTCTCGGTGGCGCGCAAGGCCCAGCCCGGATGGGCGGCGCTCGGTGTCGCCGAGCGGGTGGCCTATTGTGAAAAGGCGCTCGAAGCTCTCAAGGCCATGAATGACGAGGTGGTGACGGAACTGGCCTGGCAGATGGGCCGGCCGGTGCGTTACGGCGGCGAACTCGGCGGCACCATCGAGCGCACGGAATATTGCGCAAAGACCGCAGCCGACGCGCTGGCGGACATCGAGCGCACCGACAAGCCGGGCTTCAAGCGCTATCTGCGACGGGTGCCGCTCGGCATCGTCATGGTGATCGCGCCGTGGAACTACCCGTTCATGACCGCGATCAACACCATCATGCCGGCGCTGATGTCGGGCAATGTGGTGGTGCTCAAACATGCCGCACAGACCCTTCTGGTCGGCGAACGCCTCGCCAGGGCATTCGAGATCGCAGGCCTGCCGAAAGGGGTGTTCCAGAATATTGTCCTGACCCATGCCGGCACCGAGAAGCTGCTCGGCTCGGGGGCCATCGACCATGTCAACTTCACCGGTTCGGTCGGCGGCGGCCGGGCCATCGAAAAGGCGCTGGCGGGCACGTTTGCAACGCTTGGACTGGAGCTCGGCGGCAAGGATCCGGCCTATGTCCGCGCCGATGCCGACCTGGACTACGCGATCGAGAATCTCGTCGACGGGGCCTTCTTCAATGCCGGGCAGTGCTGCTGCGGCATCGAAAGGATCTATGTCCATGAAAGCCAATTCGACCGGTTCGTCGACGGCTTTGTCGACCTGACCAGTCAGTACAAGCTCGGCAATCCGCTGGACGAAGCCACGACGCTCGGTCCGATGGCCCAGTCCCGTTTCGCCGCCTGGGTGCGCGAACAGACCCGGGAAGCCCTGCGCAAGGGAGCGAAGGCGCATATCGATGTCTCGACATTCGAGGCGGACAAGGACGGCACGCCGTATCTCGCGCCGCAGGTGCTGACCGACGTCAATCACCAGATGTCGGTGATGCGCGAGGAAAGCTTCGGTCCGGTGGTCGGCATCATGAAGGTCAAGGACGACGAGGAGGCGCTGCAGTTCATGAACGACAGCCCCTACGGCCTGACCGCGTCGATCTGGACCGAGGACGTGCAAGCTGCAGCGGATATCGGCGACAAGGTCGAGACCGGGACCGTCTTCATGAACCGCTGCGACTATCTCGATCCAGCGCTGGTCTGGACCGGGGTCAAGGACACCGGCAAGGGCGCTGCCCTTTCCGAGATCGGCTTCCACAATCTGACCCGGCCGAAATCCTTCCACTTCCGTGTGGAGCATTGAGGCGAAGGTTACCTGAGCGAGTTTGACTGATGGTGCGAGCTGTTCGCTGAAACTTTTGATCTTGCTTCCCCTCTCCCCCCGTGCGGGGGAGATGTCTCCTTCAGGAGACAGAGGGGGGTGCCAGGCTCTCGGCAAACTCGGCACCGGGAAATGACGCACCGCCGATCACCCCCCTCTATCCGCGATGCGGACATCTCCCCCGCAAGGGGGGAGAGGGGAGCAAGTGGTGACGCTAAATAAGACAGCCGCTGTAATGAAATTGCGGCAATAGCAATAGAACCAGAGCTTCAAACCCACGAGACACACATGAGCGCACTTCCTTCCGTCAACTGGTCCTATCCGACCGCCATTCGTTTCGGTGCGGGCCGCATCGGTGAGTTGCCCAACGCGGTCAAGGCTGCCGGCATGGCCAATCCGCTTCTGGTCACCGATCCAGGCCTTGCGGGCTTGCCGATGGTGGCCGAGGCAATTGCCGCCCTGAAAGCGGCGGGCCTCAAGGCGGCCGTCTTTTCCGACGTCAAGCCGAACCCGGTCGACAGCAACATTTCAGCCGGCGTTGCCGCCTTCAAGGCAGGCGGCCATGACGGGGTGATTGCCTTCGGCGGCGGTTCGGGCCTCGATGCCGGCAAGCTGATCGCCTTCATGTCCGGCCAGAGCCGGTCGATCTGGGATTTCGAGGACATCGGCGACTGGTGGACCCGTGCGGACCCGGACGGCATCGCGCCGATCGTTGCCGTGCCGACCACGGCAGGCACAGGCTCGGAAGTCGGCCGTGCGGGCGTCGTCACCAATGAGGCGACCCACACCAAGAAGGTGATCTTTCATCCGAAGATGCTGCCCGCCACGGTCATCTGCGATCCGGAACTGACGGTCGGCATGCCGCGCTTCATCACGGTCGGCACCGGCATGGACGCGCTCGCCCATTGCCTGGAGGCTTACTCCGCGCCGATGTACCATCCGATGTCCGAAGGCATCGCGCTGGAAGGCATCCGCCTGGTGCTGGAAAACCTGCCGAAAGTGGTCGCCGATGGCACGAACCTGGAAGCGCGCGGCCATTTGATGAGCGCGGCTGCCATGGGAGCGGTCGCGTTCCAGAAGGGCCTGGGCGCGATCCATTCGCTGTCGCATCCGGTCGGCGCGCTTTACGACACCCATCACGGCATGACCAACGCCGTGTTCATGCCCTATGTGCTGCAGTTCAACAAACCGGCCATCGAGCAGAAGTTCGAGCGCCTTGCCGGGTTCCTGGGCATTTCCGGCGGTTATCAGGGCGTTCTGGATACCGTTCTGAAACTGCGCGAGGATCTGGACGTGCCGCATACGCTTGCGGGCCTGAAGGTCGATGACAGCAAACGCGACCTGATCGCGGAAATGGCCATCGTCGACCCGACCGCAGGCGGCAATCCGGTTCCGCTGACAAAGGACGGCGCGCTGGAAATCTTCGACAAGGCGCAAAGCGGCACGGTCTGACCGCCGCACCATGTGCCCATGATCAGTCCCGGCCAGGCACTGCCTGAGCCGGGATTTTCATTGTCCGGACCTCGGCGTCAGGGTGCGGAGCCGTTCGGCTCCCGCGCCGATTTCCGCCACGCATCCGGGCTCTGACCAGTAACGCGCTGGAACTCCTTGTTGAAGTTCGATTTGGTGGCAAAACCGGCCTCGTACATGGCCGCCGTGATGGTGGAATTCCCCTCACTCAGTATTCGGCAGACTTCGCCGATCCGGAAGGCGTTCACGTAGCGGGAGACGTTGCCACCGGTCGTGCGATTGATGGCGCCGGAAACCTGGCGTGCGGGCAGTCCGGCGCGCCGCGCCAGCCTTGAAAGGTTCAGATTTTCGTCCCGGTAGAGCTTCTCCTGCCGCATCAGCGCGTCGATGCGCCCGAAAATGTCGGCGTCTTCGGAGGTGGAGACGGGCTGCGCTGCAGCCGGTGTGCCGCGCAAACCGGACTCGCGTTCCTGGCCGCTGTGGCTGCGGGCGGCCACGGAAGCCGCAACTCCGATCAGAAGCAAGGTGAACAGGTTGGCGTTGCCGACAAGGATCACCGCGTTGTCTCCGCTGGTCCACTGGAAGTCCAGCAGGATCAGGATATCGAACAATGCCGACAGGAACAGACAGGCGGCGGCCAGGATCATGGCCCGGTAGGCCGATCCCGCGCTTTCCAGCCGGGCCAGGTCGAGACCGTCCGGGCCGGCAAGGGCCAGTTTCAGGAGCGCGAGGGCATATCCGATGAAGAGCGCGATGATCGCAATGTCGATCAGGATCGGCTGAACAAGAAACAGGACGACAATGACAAGCGCTGCGAGCGGCGCTGCGGCGAGCCGGATGCGGCTTGTTTGGGCTTCATCCACCAGACCCCGGAAACACTCGTAGATGAGCGGGGGCAGGGCGACGGCCAGGACGGGAAGGACAAAGCGCAGCTCGGCGATGCCGTAGCCCCAGCGCAGTCCGATGATAATCGACTGGAGCACGCACAGGCCGATCAGCATCAGGAACGGCGTCGTCGAAAGGGTGCCGTTGCTGCGCAGCAGATAGGCGAACAGCAGCGACAGCAGCAGGGCGAAGACGAAGGGCAGGGGGACGAAGATCAAGACGATGGATCCGAAACGCTGGTGAGCGGCACGTCCCCGATCGCGTTTGGGGAAGACTGGATCGCGATTCAGGACGCCCTTTGTGGAACGGTTAGCAAAAGTGCCCGCTCATCACCACCACTTGCGGGAGACATCATGAAAATCAAGGTCATTTTAGGGTCGCTGATCCTGTTTGCCGGACTGAGCGTTCAATCCCATGCCGGAGATCCAGGTGCGAGCAAAGGTGCCGGCGTCAGGGATATAAAGGTCACCTCGCCCGCGCGGGACCAGGATCTGGATGTGACGGTCTGGTATCCTGCCGCCGCCTCCGGCGACATCGTGCCGGTCGGCGCGGACAGGATTTTCCAGGGCACGGACGCGTTCGCGGACGCCCCGATGAGGCCGGGCACCTATCCGTTGGTCGTCTTCTCGCACGGGTCGGGTGCATCCATTCACAAGATGGCCTGGCTGGCCGGGAAGCTTGCCGGCAAGGGGTTCATCGTCGCAGGCCCCGATCACCCGGGCACCACAAGCGGGGACTCCACTCCGGAAGACACGCCGAAACTGTGGCAGCGCACCGATGATCTTTCAAACGTGATCTCGGCGCTGCTGGCCGATCCCGACTGGGGCAAGGTGATCGCGGCGGACAGGATCGGGGTTCTCGGGTTCTCGCTCGGAGGAGCGGCGGCGCTGGAACTTGCCGGTGCCCGTGCGGACCTCGAAGCCTATGCCCGCTATTGCGAGACCTATCCGGACATGGCGGATTGCGTGTGGTTCGCCGGCGGCAGGGGCTACCGGAACCGGGAAGCCATCGAGGTTGCCAAACTGGACCTGCGCTCGGTCGACAAGGCGCGGTTCGAACAATCCAATCTCGATCCGCGTGTCAGAGCCACCGTTCTTGTCGATCCGTCTCTGGTCCTGGCTTTCGACGAGGCAAGCCTTGCCGGTATCCGCAGTTCCCTGCATTTCATCAACCTGGGTGATCCGGAGACGGTCCCGGCGTCGGTGAAGGCGGACAGGCTGGCCGGACTGATGCCGCAAGCCACCCACAGCTGGATCAGGGATGCGGTGCATTTCAGCTTCTTGCCGGTCTGCGCGGACGGCGCCCATGAATTCATGCAGTTGGTCGGCGAGACCGACACGCTGTGTACGGATGGCAGCGACCGGACGCGTATAGAACTCCACGAGGAGCTGGAACGGAACGTGACGGACGCTTTCCAGCGGATGCTTGAGGCCGGGAACTGAAGACCGGACTACGCATGGATACGGACACCCGCCCGCAGGTGCTGCGGGCGGGTGTCCCGATGTGCCGTTCCGGATTGTCGGGGCTTTCAGCCGCTGGTCCGGCGCGCGATCAGTTCGAGACAGGCGACCAGGACGATGCCGTAGAGCACGTGCCCGACCAATGCGACCCAGGTGATGCCGCTGAAACCCAGAAAGAACGGCAGGCCGGCAACGGTCGTGATGCCGCCGATGGCGAAGACCCACAGGCCGAACCCGTAAATCGCGGCGGGCAGCAGCCAGTGTGTGCCGCCCACGACGCGCTGCCACAGCGGCGCGAAAATGAACATCCAGCCGACGGGATAACCGATCAGGCCGACTAGGTAGAAGTGGACGAAATAACCGGCAAAATCACTGGCGGGCAGGCCGAGGCTGCCGAGCAGACTGCGCGCGAGCCCGTGCGGGGACAGGGTGGCGAACCCGAGAGCGGGGCTGAGCACCTGGCCCCAGAGGTCGAAGGCGATGGTGGCAAAGAAGCCCGAAACGAACATCAGGCCGAGGGTGTTGAAATTGAGGGCCGGCACGCTGTGCGCCGATGGGACTGCGGAAGGGGTCGTATTCATGACGGCGTCTCCTGTCGAGGGAGTGAAACTGGCAACAGCCGATACTTGGGTTCGACCGCGATCACTTTAAAATAAAATGGATCCCCGTTTTCCTGACGAGTTTGTGAGGGCAAATTTACCAGCGCCTGGGCGTTCCCGGTCCCCCGGAAAATACCGCGCCGGTGTTGCCCCAAATTCTGTTGCGTGCTCGGATGCGCGGCAATGCATCTGTCTGTGAGTTCCATAATGGAGACTTTACCCGTCCGCCTTTACGCAGCGTTCGCCGCCGACGAGACCGGCGGCAACATGAGCGCCGCGGTTTTCGAGGACATGCCGCTCTGGCCGGCGGCACGCCGGCGGATTGCCGCCGATCTGGGCGCGCCGGTGACCGGGTTCGTTCGTCAGCTGGCTGGTGACAGGTTCGAGACAAAATTCCTGTCTCCGTTCTCGGAATTCGACATGAGCGGCCACGGCGCCGTGGCCGTGTTCAGCGCCCTCAGGGATGATGGCCGGATCGGACCTGGAGCCTTTGTACTGGAAACGGTGTCGGGGGAGATTGCGGTGGACGTGGCGCCGGAAGGGTCCATAGCCCTCCGCCAGCCGCTGCCGGACTTCACCACGAGCGCGCCGGGCAGCGCGGAGCTGGCATCGCTACTGGGGGTGACGGCAAGCGCCGTGGTGAAGGTGTCGGCCGTATCATTGGGGCATCGGCTGATCTTCGTGCAATTGGCCGATCCGGAGGCCCTTGCGGCGATCCATCCGGAGACCGCAGCCCTTGACGGCTATTGCCGGGCGCGGTCAGTCGACGGGATCGGCGTGTGGTGGTCCGCCTTTTCCGGGCTTGGCAAGATGAAGATCCGTCTGCGTGCTTTCCGGAGAGGTGCCGCCGGTTTCGGGGAAACAGCCGGGGACACCACCAGCGCCGCACTCGCCTGCACACTCTTCCGGTCGCACAGTCTTCTGCCCGGTGCGGGTGGCCAGGCGGTGCTGGTTGCCGAACAGGGGGCCGAACTGGGCCGGCCCAGCATCGTGCGGACGGTTCTGAATACGCTTGAGGGTGAAATCACCGGCGTATCGGTCGGCGGCTATGCGGCTCTGCGGATGACCGGGGAGGTTGTTGTCTAACCGGCACATGGTTGCGGCTCCCGGGTGCGCCACCCACCCCTTTTGGGGCCGCGGAAGCGGAACCCCGGGAAGAGGCTTGTCTTGACGATAGGCCTCTTGGCCGCTGTGAACACGGACCGTTTCTAGACCCGGGTGAAAGTCGCCGGTTCTTCGCCGAAGAGTTCAATCTCCACGGTTTCGGCAGGGCCGGCCGGTCCGCCGAAGGTTATCGTCGAGCGGGAGCCGGAGGGAGCGTTTTCCGTGACGAAATCGAACACCATCACCGGGCCGTCGAAGGGCAGGAGAAGAAACTCCATCGGTTTCGGCCCGGCTGCGAGGGTCAGCCCGCGCGGACTTGTCCCGACCTCGATACGGCCGAAATAGGGGTGCGTGTAAACGCCGACGGCCCGGTTTGCGGCGGGTGGCGGGGCGGCGTTTTCCGGCGGGGTCATGCCGACGGTGCGGCCACGCTTCTCGAAGAACCCGGCAAAGATCCTGCTGTAACCGGCATACCAGTCCCGGGTCTCGTGGCCGAACTGGGTAAGATCGGTAAAGCTGGCGGCGATGGACTCGGCTGCGCCGACAGGGGCGGCATTGGTCAGGACCACGATACCGAGATCGAGCGAGGGAATGAGCGTGAAGCAGGTGCCGGCCCCCAGCACAAAGGCGCCGGAATGGCTGAGCTTGGTCCGCCCGGAGGGGTCGGTACCGACGTTGAAGCCGTAGCCGTAAAAGCCTGGGCGGGAGTCCTGGTTTCGCGGCGGACTGGAGACACTCTGCGGGCTGACCGCCGGCAGCAGCGCGGCCGGTGAAAGCCATTCGGTGCCCTCATGGTTGCCGTCCGCCAGGATCATCTTCATCCAGATGGCGAGATCGTTGACGGTGGAGCTGACGCCGCCGGCGGGAGACTGGGCGTCCGGTTCGCGCTGGAACAGCGGCGAGAAGCCATCACCTGAACGTGCATGGGGCACCGCCCTGTTGGCGGCGGCCATGTAATCCTTGAAGCGGGAACTGGTCGAAGCCATGCCGAGGGGACGGTAGATCGCCTCTTCGGAAAGACTTGCCCAGTCGGTCCCGGCCGCCCGGGCGACCGCTTCGGCCGCGGCGGTCATGCCGAAGTTGGTGTAGGCATGGCTTATGCGGAAAGGCGACAGCGGCAGCAGACGCAGCCGTTCCAGAACGGTCTGGCGGTTGAAGCCGAGGTCCTCGAGGTCGTCGCCGGCGTGCGCGGGGAGACCCGAGCGGTGGCTGTAGAGGTCGGCCACGGTCAGCACCTTGCTGCGCGCGGGATCGGCAAGTTCGAACCAGGGCAGGAGATCCTTCATCCGGCTCTGCCAGGAGACCCGCTCCAGCGTTACCTGCCGCGCAATCACGCTCGCCCCGACCGGCTTCGACAGGGAGGCGAGCTGGAACACCGTGTCCGGGGTGACGGGCTCCGGCAAGCCGATCTTCCGCTCCCCGAACCCCTTGGCGTAGACGGTGCGTCCCTCATGGACCACCGCCACCGCAGCACCCGGGATCTTGCTGCGGCTCATGAGCTCCTTGACGATCCGGTCGAGCTCGCCGACAGCCATGTCGATCTGCCCGGGAGGCACAGGGACGCCCGGCGTTTCGGCGGGCGGCAGGTCCTGGGCGAAGGCGGTAAGGGGATATGCGCCCAGGGCCGCGGTGGCCACGCCCAGAAAAAGCCGGCGGGACAGGACACCGGCGTCTCCGGCGTAAGTCTTGAAGGTCATGTGCTCCGTGTTCCTTTTCAGCTTGTCGTTCCCGCGACATCGGTTTCAGCACGGAAGTCGGCGGAATTCACGTTCATTTTGCGGCTGTCTGGGGGCTGCGGGAAGCCCTGATGCAATAGTAAGATGCCGCGACAGCGACCGGCAGGGCGAAGATCCAGGTGTCCCAGGACAAGAAGATCACCTGGAATTTTTCCCAGAAGGGATGGGTTCTTGCCCACAGGTTATCACCCAAGAAAGTGTCGGTCATGGCCACGATGACGGCGGCGACGAGCGGGGCGAGACCAGCGAAGGCCAGCGGGAAGCGCGTGATCCAGCCATTGAAAACAAAGGCGATGCCGGCCGCGATCAGCAACAGGGGCAGGCTGATCGCAAGTCCGACGGTGAAAGCCAGCATCAGCGAACCGACAATTACTTCGAGAAAGACGCCGGGCTCATCGACCAGTCTGGAAAGCGTGAAATATTCAGGGGAGGTTGCCAGGAACTGCCTCATCGGCAGGAAGACCATGCCCGCGGACAGCAGGCCCAAAAACCATGATAGGAGCAGCCGTCTCACCATTTCGCGCGTTCCCGGAATCACTTGCCGACAGCCTAATCCATATCCCCATGCACGGCGACCATGTCCAGTTCGGCTTCCGGTGCCGCGATTGTCCTGAAACTCTCCCTGACGCCATCCTCGCTCAGATCCCGCTGAACCGCGATCAGCGTGTTCTCCGGATGCTCTTCGCAAAGCTCGGCCATGTAGCGCAGTTCTTCCTCGGCCACACTCCGTGCGGCCTCGACAGAGGGGGCGCCGTAGATGTCGACGAAATGCTGCGCCAGAGCGCCGGCCAGGCTTGAAAATTCCGCCTCCTCGATCGGCGTCACGGCCACGAAGGTCACCCGGCCGAAGGTTTCCAGACCCAGCCAGCCGTTGGCGAAGGCCTGCCGGGCCTTGCCGGTCAGATCGGCGTCGGTCCAGTCGGAGAATTCAAAACCGCCGGACAGGCACCATTCGCCAGTGCGGGCCGGCGAAAAGAAAACGTTTCGGTCGCTGTCGTCCAGGTGAATGGCGCGGGCGAGTTTCATGCGATCATGCCTCCAGGCGGGTCGAGAGCGGGATCAAGGTGGTGTCGCCGTCCTGCCTCAGCAGCATGCCGAAGTTCTCGTCGACACCGACAAAGGTGCCCCTGTTGCCGTCGATCTCGACCGGTTCGCCCATGTCACGCGCCAGCGCGCGCCAGGTATCGTGGACGGGTCTCGGTCCCTCGTCGAGCCAGCGGTTGATCCAGTAAAGGCTGTGCCGCACCCAGGCTTCCAGAAGCTGCCCCGCCGAGATGTCTGCGCAGCCTTCCTCCGACAGAAAGGTCCGGTCCGGATCGGCGCCGGGATTGTCCTTCGGGCTCTCCATGTCCAGTTCGAGCCCGATGACCAGCCAGTCCGGTTCCACTTGCGGTATCGCGGTGGAAGCCTTCGCGCGCAATCTGCCGCAGGCCGCGCCGTTGACCCTGATGCCGCCGTCCCAATCCAGATGGACGGCGACTTCCGGCGGGGCGAGCGCCCCGAGCGCCGCCTGAAGACCAAGGCCGCAGACGGGCAGGGCGGCCATGGCCTCTTCCAGAGGTTTTTCGGGGGCGAAGATGACGCTGGCCTTCAGTTGCGGACCGGACAGATTATAGACGACAGTGCCCGCGTCGGTGCCCGAGATGGCGAGGGCAATCGCTCGGTCGAACGGGTCGGCCGGGCCTTTCAGCGGTTCTCCCGTGAACAGCGGCGGGAACTGGAGCGCGCTCATGCGTTGCCTCCCGCCACCAGGTCCCGGGCAATCTGGCGGAAGACACTGGCCTCCGGCGCGTCGGGGGACTGGATCGCGATCGGTGTGCCGCTGTCGCCCGAAAGACGGATGTTCAGATGCAGCGGCACCTCCGCCAGCAGGGGAACACCCAGTTTTTCCGCTTCCGCCGCGACACCGCCATGGCCGAAGACATGTTCCTCGTGGCCGCAGTTGGAGCAGATGTGGGTCGACATGTTCTCGATCATGCCGATGATCGGCACCTGCATCTGCTGGAACATGCTGATGCCCTTGCGCGCGTCCAGCAGCGCCACGTCCTGGGGCGTGGAGACGATGATCGCCCCGTCGACGATAAACTTCTGGCCGAGCGTCATCTGCACGTCGCCGGTGCCCGGCGGCAGGTCGACGATGAGCACATCCAGCTTGCCCCATTGCACCTGGGCCATCATCTGCTGCAAGGCGCCCATCAGCATCGGGCCGCGCCAGACGACCGCCTCGTCGCCGGAGGTCATCAGGCCGATGGAAATGACGGTGACGCCGTGATTGCGCAGCGGCAGGATCATCTGGCCGTCGGGGGAGGTCGGCCGTCCGCTGACACCGAGCATCTTTGGCTGGGAGGGGCCATAGACATCCGCGTCCAGCAGGCCGACCTTGCGGCCCTCGGCGGCAAGCGCGCAGGCGAGATTGGCGGCCACCGTCGACTTGCCGACGCCGCCCTTGCCCGAGGCGATGGCGAGGACCCGGTCGATGCCCGGCACCTTCTGGGGGCCGGACGTGCCCGGAGGCGCAGGTCTGGGCTTGATGGGTTGCGGTTCGGCGGGCTTTGCTGGCGGTGCGGGCTGTTCTGCGTGGGCGGTCAGGACGACCTGAACGCTGTCGCAGTCCGGCAGCGCCTTCAGCCTTTCCTCGGCATCCGCGGCCAGCGCCTCCATTTCGGTTGCGCGGGCACCGTCGATCTCCAGCACGAAACGGATGGCGCCGCCATTCACCTGCAGCGCCCGCATCATGCCGGATGCCACGACGGATTCGTCCGTCGCCGGATCGACGACGGATTTCAGTGTTTCCAGTACACTCTCGCGCGTCAGCGACACGATCTGCCTACCCTTCGATCTTGCCGGTCACGACATGTTCCAGTCCGAGTTCCTCGATGGTGACGACCGCCTTCACCTCGAAGGTTCTGCCGTCAGTCGGTGTAGCCTCGCGCACCGCGTTCTCGATGGCCTGCTGCGAGGTGACACCCACCTGTTTCAGGAACTTGCGCATCGACATGTTGAAATCATCGCTCATCTTATCCTCCTGTGGCAATTGCCGGTGCATTGACGTTTGGGGCCTTCGGCACCTACCCTTGCGGCATATGCCAGCAACGTGAGGGAGGAGCGCGTGGGCTGCCGTCTGGTTGTTATCTGCCTGCTGAGCCTGGTGCCGGGCCTGATTGCGGGCGCCTTCGGGCTGGTGCCTGCCGGGGCTGCAGGCAAGTCGTTCCGCCTGAGCGCGCCGCAATCCCTGGTCGCGAGCGGGTTCATGAAACATCTGCTGCCACGATTCTCGCTGAAAACCCAGGTCCGGATCGAACTGGTCGGGGAGGACGCGGCGGCCGATGCGCGGTTTGTTGCGGGTGGCACCGGCCGTGCGGTCTTTTCCGGCCTCGACCAGACATGGACGTTCGAGATCCTGGACGCGGACAATGCCCATCTGGCGCGGTTCGAGGCCTGGATCACCGGCAAGGTCGGCCGCAACACGATCTCCGCTTACCGGCCCGGCGGCAAGGCGCTTTTCAGCGCGGCAGCCGCCCGGCAGCAGGCGCCGGAGGCCGTGGTTCTGTCCGGTGACGCGGTCGAAGGCGAAAAGCTGTCGGTGCTGCATTGCGGGCGCTGCCACATGGTCAACGAGGCTACGCGGATGTCGACCATCGGCTCCTCGCCTTCCTTTGCCGTCATGCGCGCCTTTTCCGACTGGCAATACCGATTCGAGGCGTTCTTCGCGCTCAACCCGCATCCGTCCTTCACCATGATCGACGGTGTCACCGAACCGTTCGACATCACCCGGCCGCCGCCCATGGTGCCGCTGGAGCTGACACTGGAAGAGCTCGAGGCCATTCTGGCGTATGTTTCCAGGATCCCGCCGGCGGATCTCGGTGCCCCCATCCAGTACCAGTGATCGCTTGAATGTCCGGTTCAATGGTCGCGCCGCTTGCTGATGTAGTCGTCCGTGGTGCGCACGCGCGGACGTTCGCCTCCGGCAAAGGGATTGTTTTCGGAATGATAGACCGCATTCACCCGGCAGTCGTCGCACATCTGGATCAGGCGGACGGCCTTGTCGTCCTGGAACATGGAATGCCGGCCGGCAAGCTTTTCCGTCAGCCGCTCGACCGTTGAGCGCACGCCGAAGGGCTTGGCGCATTCGACGCAGTGAAACGGTTCTTCTTCCTTGAGTACACGGGGCCGCAAGGCGTCGTCGCCCAGATTGAGGCGCGGATCCAGCGAGAGCGCGTTTTCCGGGCAGATCGTCGTGCAGATGCCGCATTGCAGGCAGGCATCTTCCTGGAACCGCAGTTGCGGACTGTCCGGGTTCTCCTTCAGCGCGCCGGAAGGGCAGAGCGACACGCAGGACAGGCACAGGGTGCAGGCGTCCTTGTCCAGGGATACGGACCCATAGGGCGCGCCGGCGGGCAGGTTGATGACGGCCGCGTCCGGAGCGAGCGCCTTCGCGGCGAGCCGCGCGATCTGACGGCGCGAGCCGAGAGGCAGGATCGGCTGTTCCAAAGGCGCCGACGGAGCCTTTGCGTAGAGGGCCTCCTCGAGCTGGTCCGGGTCGGACGGTTCGATGAGTTCGATCCGGGTGCCGCCGGAAATGGCATTGGTCAGTTCCGCCTGGAACGGCAGGCCGTCCTGTTCCGTTTCCGGCGAGACGAGTATCGTCACCGAGGCAAACCCGCAGCCCAGAGCCCCGAGCGCCTCGGCATGGCCGAAGCCGGCCAGCCCGGTCATTTCCATCGGGATGACGTCGGCGGGCAGGCCGCGGCCGAAGCGCGCGCCGAGCCGGATCATCTCCGCGCCGTGGCCCGGCCCGTGCACCAGAAGGCGCGGCGGTGTTTCGCTGAGCTTGCGCCACGTCGCAGCCAGTGTCTGCAGACGATTGAATGTGTGCGATACCGGCGGTGCGTCATAGGAAATGGCGCCGGACGGGCAGGCCGCCGAGCAACTGCCGCAGCCGGCGCAGACCATCGTGTCGACGGCAACATGATCGCCCGCAGGCGTGATCGCGCCCGTGGGGCACAAGTCGAGGCAGCGGGTGCAGCCGGTCTTGCGCGCCCGCGAATGGGCACAGAGCTGTTCGTCCAGCCGGATGTGGATCGGTTTTTCGAACGTGCCGACCATCTGCGAGGCTTGAAGAATGACCCGGGTCCGGGCCTGGCTGTTGCCGGGGTCGGCGCGCAGATAGCCCTCACGCTTGTCGGCGGCTGGAAGCAGCGCCGGTTCGCGGCGCAGATCCAGAAGGATGTCGCAGTCGGTCCTTGCGCCATTGCGCGGCTCGGTCCAGGCGAATGCGCCCCGGCCGCCGGGAAGACGCTCCTGCAGGGCGTCGAAGGACAGTTTGAACCGGCCAAGGGCGCCGGTGGCGGACCTGATCCGGCCGCGGACCACGTCATATCGCCTGTCGTCCGATACGGGCGGCTCGGCATCGGGCGCCATCAGGACGGTCACGCTCAGGCTGTCGCAAAGCATCGCTGCCGCGTCGAGGGCGGGTTCCGGATCACCGAGAATGAGACAGGTGCCGGCCGAGATCACGTCGACAACCCGGGCGCCGGGTTCCGGCAACAGGGCGTCGGCGATCAGGGCCGCCATCTTGGGGGCGGTGGAGACCGAATCAGCCGTCCATCCCGCGCGGTCACGGATGTCGACAAAGATGGGGTCGGCGACGCCGAGCTCTTCCGCGAGTTCCTGAAAGGCGTCCCGTTCCTGCTGGCACGCAATCACCACGGGGCCGGCTTCGAGCGCTTCCGCAGCGCTCGCCGCTTCCTTCCGGCACAGCTCCGTGTAGACCTTGGAGCAAGGAATTCCGGTTGTTTTCTCAATGGCTTCCACGTTCAGCGACTGACTTTTCAGGCAGTCGCAAAGCAGCAGCTTTGTGTCTGGCATGGCTCGCGCGTCCTCTCCCCCGCACCGGACAGTGCGCCCCGATTCGAATTCGGCGTATCACACAATCCGGTCCCCATAACAAAGGTGTCTCGTCCGGCCCGTCAAGCGCGACTTCAGCCGGGCTTGAAATTTATGCGTTGTGCGACAGCATTGGTGTAACGTGCTGAAAAGCCGGTTCAGCCGGCAGGGAGAGGAATGCGCCTGTGAACAAGGAACGCACGCGGTCAATGCCTGTCGGTGTTGTTGTCAGGCGGTTGCCCGGCGTCACGAAATGGCAGAAATGGTCCTGGCGGCCAGTGTCGGTTCTGCCCGGGGCCGGGCCCGCGAATTGGGTCATGCTGCGCGAGGAAGGCGAGGCGGTCGAGTATCACGCCGCGACGGTGGGGCTGGAACTGCACCGGGCGGATACCGAGGCCTATCTGACGGCCCTGTCCGACAAGGTGCCCTCCGTCTATGTCGTGATGCGGCCGGCGGACGAAGTCGAGCGTGAAATGCCGCTTGAGGTCATGCTGGTCACCGCATCGGCCTACGAAGGCCAGGATTACGCGGATTCCAGTGAAGTGCAGGTCGAGAAGATCCCGATGCCACCGGGCCTGATCGCCTGGGTGCGCGACTTCGTCGAACTGCACCATGAGGACGAGATCTTCATCAAGCGCAAGCGCGACAAGACCAGGATCGATCTGGAGGAGGACGGCGTCGGCGATCCGCGGATCCGCCAGTTGAGCGATGTCTACCGGGCGCCCGGACGCAAGTTGAAGGACACGTTGCAATGAGCGGAAGTGCATGGGCAATGAGCGGGAGCAATGGGCAATGAGCGGGAGCAATGGCGGCGGACCGGATTTCTGGACGAGACGGAAGACCGCCGTTCGCGCCGCCGAGGAAGCCGAGCAGGCCGAAAAGGCCGAGCGGGTGCTGGCGGAACAGCACGCGGAGCTGGAACAGAAACCGGAACCGGAAATCCTCGAGGAACTCGGTCTGCCCGACCCGGACACGCTCAGCGCACAGGACGACTTTTCCGGATTCATGAGGACGGCGGTGCCGGAGGCGCTGCGCCGGCGGGCACTGCGCAGGCTCTGGACGCTCAATCCGGTTCTTGCCAATCTGGACGGGCTGGTCGATTACGCCGACGACTTCACGGATGCGGCGACCGTCATTCCCAACATGCAAACGGTCTATCAGGTCGGCAAGGGCATGTTCGACAAGGTCGCCGCGGCTGCAGAAGCGGAGGAAAAGAAGAGGGCATTCGAGGCGCAGATGGCGTCCCGCTCCGCGCCTTCGTCTTCCGGCCGGGACGCCGACTCTGGCGAAGTCGATGAAGAGGGCGCTCTTCCCCGCGAAGGTGTGGTCTCTGCGGAGAGGGATGTCGAGTTGCACGGCGAAGAAAATGACGCATTGCACAATGATTATTGTCAAAATGGAAAAACATCTTTTCAATTGACGCAAGGTGTCGAGGTCGTTCAATCTGATCCCGAAGGCGTACGTCCAGATGTCGTGCAAGGTTCTTCACCAGAAGAAATGCAGGAAGAACCTCGAAATGCAAGGCGTCGTATGAGGTTTGACTATTCTTGAGGCTAAAAGTCAAGAATAATCGAAGCGCAGACGGCAGGCAGTTCGGGTGACCTGGACCGTACGTGAGAGAGGAATTTCGCGGATGACCGCAGTGGTCAAGGAATATGTGATCGATCCGGAAGATCGTGCCCGGGCGGATTTCTATGACTTTCTGGGTGTGCTTCTCGCGGGGCCGGCAGACCGCACGCTTCTCGAACAGGTCGCTCAGCTCAAGGGCGACGACACGCCTCTCGGCAATGCGCTGAATGTCCTGGCGAAAATTGCGACGGTGACCGCGCCCGAGACGGCGGAGCGGGAATTCAACGGGCTCTTCATCGGACTCGGCCGCGGCGAACTGCTGCCCTACGCCAGCCATTACCTCACGGGATTTCTCAACGAAAAACCGCTTGCGAACCTGCGGGCCGACATGGCCCGCCGCGGCATTGGCCGCGCGGAAGGCAAGCGCGAGCCCGAAGACAACATCGCGTCACTGATGGAGATGATGGGCGGCATGATCACCGGCCGCTTCGGCTCGGTGACACCGGTGTCCGGGCAAAGGGACTTTTTCGAGGCTCATGTCGACCCCTGGGCGGTTCACTTCTTCACGGATCTGGAAGCCAGCAAGAGTTCCGTTTTCTACGGAGCGGTCGGTACGCTCGGGCGGCACTTCATGGAGATCGAGGCCGAGGCCTTCGCCATGCTGCCCGCATAGTTTGACGTCAGACGTTCTGGCGGCAGGACCGCCACATTGAGAGGAGGATGCATCCATGAAACGACCCGAACAGGCGGAGCCTGACAAAGGCACTGGCCGCCGGGACTTCCTGAAGCTGGCCGCCCTTTCGGCGCCTGTCGCCGTGGCCGCAACAGCCGCCGGCGGAACCGCTGAAGCTGCTGCCCCTGACCTGTCTTCGGACAAGATGCAGGACACGGCGCATACCCGCGCCTATTTCGACAGCGCCCGGTTCTAGACCGGACCCTGAAACAGCCCCCGGCCTATGGTTGCGTGACGCCCGCTGGCCGGTTCACTGAACAAATCCAACCCAGCCGTATCGATTTCGATACCAGCAAGGTAGGGAATGATGCTTAGGAAAAAGACCAATGGGGTTGCGCGACGCCCCCAGGGTGCAAGTATCCTTAGAGACGCTGCACACAAATCGGTAGACCGCCGGACCTTCCTCAAGAGCTCCGGTCTCGCCGCAGGTGGCCTTGCCGCCATCACCGCGACAGGCGGGTCCGTGACCAGGGCACAGGCCCAGGCGGCCGGAAACGCCGTCGACCTGGTGAAATCCGTCTGTACCCACTGTTCCGTCGGTTGCACCGTGATCGCGGAAGTCTCCAACGGGGTCTGGGTCGGCCAGGAGCCGGGATGGGACAGCCCGTTCAACCTCGGGGCCCATTGCGCCAAGGGCGCTTCGGTGCGCGAGCACGCCCATGGCGAGCGCCGCCTGAAATATCCGATGAAAAAGGAAGGCGGCGAGTGGAAGCGCATCAGCTGGGACCAGGCGATCAACGAGATTGGCGACCAGATGATGACGATCCGCGAAGAGAGCGGACCGGACAGCGTCTACTGGCTAGGCTCCGCCAAGCACAGCAACGAACAGGCCTACCTGTTCCGCAAGTTCGCGGCTTACTGGGGCACGAACAACGTCGACCACCAGGCCCGCATCTGCCACTCCACGACGGTTGCCGGCGTAGCCAACACATGGGGCTACGGCGCCATGACCAACAGCTACAACGACATCCATAATTCCAAGGCGATCTTCATCATCGGCGGCAATCCTGCGGAGGCCCATCCGGTTTCCCTGCTGCATGTGCTGCGCGCCAAGGAACAGAACAACGCGCCACTGATCGTCTGCGATCCGCGCTTCACCCGCACGGCGGCCCATGCCGACGAATATGTGCGCTTCCGTCCGGGTTCGGACGTTGCCCTGGTCTGGGGCATCCTGTGGCACATCTTCGAGAACGGCTGGGAGGACAAGGAGTTCATCCGCACCCGCGTGTGGGGCATGGACCAGATCCGCGAGGAAGTCGCCAAGTGGACGCCCGACGAGGTCGAGCGGGTTACCGGAACGCCGGCCAGCCAGCTCAAGCGCGTCGCGCGGCAGCTTGCCAACAACCGGCCAGGCACTGTGATCTGGTGCATGGGCGGTACCCAGCACACCAACGGCAACAACAACACCCGCGCCTACTGCATCCTGCAGCTGGCGCTGGGCAACATGGGCACCGCCGGCGGCGGCACCAACATCTTCCGCGGCCACGACAACGTTCAGGGCGCGACGGATCTCGGTGTCCTCAGTCATACGCTGCCGGGCTACTACGGTCTTTCGGCCGGTGCCTGGGGCCACTGGTCGCGCGTCTGGGAAGAGGATTTCGACTGGCTGAAAGGCCAGTTCCAGACCGTCAAGGGTGCGGACGGCAAGGACAAGAACCTCATGAACCTGACCGGTATCCCGGTCAGCCGCTGGATTGACGGTGTGCTGGAAGATCCGGCCAACACCGACAACCCGGACAAGGTGCGGGCCATGGTGCTCTGGGGCCATGCCCCGAACTCCCAGACCCGCATGACGGAAATGAAGACGGCAATGGAAAAACTGGATACGCTGGTCGTGATCGACCCCTATCCGACCGTCTCCGCCGTGCTTCATGACCGTACCGACGGCGTTTATCTGCTGCCGGCATGCACCCAGTTCGAAACACGGGGCTCCGTGACCGCGTCGAACCGCTCGCTGCAGTGGCGCGACAAGGTGGTGGAGCCCCTGTTCGAGAGCCTGCCGGATCATGTGATCATCGCCAAGTTCGCGAATAAGTTCGGCTTTGGCGACCGTCTCTTCCGCAACATCGAGATGGAAGATCCGGAAACTCCGAATGTCGAGGACATCACCCGCGAGTTCAACCGCGGCCTCTGGACCATCGGCTATACGGGCCAGTCTCCGGAGCGGATCAAGTCGCACATGACCAACCAGCACACGTTCGACCGGACGACGCTTCAGGCGGTCGGCGGCCCGAACGACGGCGAGTACTACGGCATGCCGTGGCCGTGCTGGGGCACTCCGGAGATGAAACATCCGGGAACGCCCAACCTCTACGACATGTCCCTGCCGGTGGCCGAAGGCGGCCTGTGCTTCCGCGCCCGTTTCGGCGTGGAGCGGGACGGCGACAACCTGCTCGCGGAAGGGGTTTCCAATCCCGGCGCGGAAATTCAGGACGGCTATCCCGAGTTCACCATGCAGATGCTGATGGATCTGGGATGGGACGGTGACCTGACGGACGAGGAACGCGCTGCCATCGAAGCGGTTGCGGGACCCAAGACCAACTGGAAGACCGACCTGTCCGGCGGAATCCAGCGGGTGGCCATCAAGCATGGCTGCGCGCCCTTCGGCAATGCCAAGGCCCGTGCGGTCGTGTGGACCTTCCCGGATCCGGTGCCGCTGCACCGCGAGCCGCTCTACACCAACCGGCGGGACCTGGTGGCGGATTATCCGACCTACGAGGACCGGAAGTTCTACCGTCTGCCGACGCTTTATGCCTCGATCCAGAAGCAGGACTTCTCGAAGGATTATCCGATCATCCTGACGTCCGGGCGCCTGGTCGAATATGAAGGCGGTGGTGACGAAACCCGGTCGAACCCGTGGCTTGCGGAACTTCAGCAGGACATGTTCGTCGAGATCAATCCCAGGGATGCCAACAATCTCGGGGTGCGTGACGGTGCTCAGGTCTGGGTCGAAGGTCCGGAAGGCGGCAAGGTCAAGGTCATGGCCATGGTGACCGAACGTGTCGGCGAGGGCGTTGCCTTCATGCCGTTCCACTTCGGCGGCCATTACCAGGGCGAGGATCAACGGTCGAAATACCCCAAGGGCGCCGATCCGTATGTCCTGGGGGAAAGCACCAACACGGCGCAGACCTACGGCTACGATTCGGTGACCCAGATGCAGGAGACCAAAGCCACTCTCTGCAAGATCTCGGCAGCGTAAGGAGGATACACAATGGCAAGATCAAAATTCCTTTGTGACGCCGAACGCTGCATTGAGTGCAATGCCTGCGTCACGGCCTGCAAGAACGAACACGAGGTGCCGTGGGGCATCAACCGCCGCCGGGTGGTGACCATCAACGATGGCAAACCCGGCGAACGGTCGATCTCGGTCGCCTGCATGCACTGTTCGGACGCGCCCTGCATGGCGGTGTGTCCTGTCGACTGTTTCTACCAGTCGGAAGAAGGCGTGGTCCTGCATTCCAAGGACCTGTGCATCGGCTGCGGCTACTGCTTCTACGCCTGTCCTTTCGGCGCACCGCAATTCCCGCAGGCGGGCAATTTCGGATCGCGCGGCAAGATGGACAAGTGCACCTTCTGTGCAGGTGGTCCGGAGGAGAACAACTCCACCGCCGAGTTTGCCAAATACGGTCGCAACCGTATTGCCGAAGGCAAGCTGCCGCTGTGCGCGGAAATGTGTTCCACCAAGGCCCTGCTGGCAGGTGATGGCGACGTGGTGTCAGCCATCTACCGCGAGCGCGTGGTGGCCCGCGGCTTCGGCTCGGGCGCCTGGGGCTGGGGCACCGCCTATGGTCAGAAGGGCGGTTGATCAAAAGAGCGCTGGCGCAGCGGCCCATTCAAGCGGGCCGCACGCACGGGGCTTCGATCAATCGTAATACATGCGCGTGCGGGGCGGCAGAAATGCCGCCCCGTGCGACTCCGGCGACATTCAAAAGAGGTTTCGGCGATGACACGCTTGGCGTTGGCAATGATTGTTCTTCTTGCGTTCCTGACTCAGGGCTTTGCTCAGGACCCGGCACCGGACAGATCCGCGACAGGTGGTGCCCAGACGCTTGAGGACATCCTGAAGCGCCAGAAGGGCGAAAAGGTCGATTCCACGTTCCGAAGCGGCAACACAGGCGACCCGGCTTCCGCCGCCGCGATGTCGTCCCAGCTCGGCACGCTGGGCGGCGCTTCCGATCCGGACCTGTGGCGGGCGTTGCGCTACGGCTCCGCCGACATCACCGTGTCGTCCGGCGGCAAGGAGGCCACCGTCCTGATGCAGGATGGCGGCATGCGCTGGCTGGCCTGGCGCAAGGGACCGCTGGCGACCTACGGCGCCTGGCTTCTGGCCGCGACTGTGGTGCTGCTGCTGCTGTTTTATCTCCTGCGCGGACGCATCCGGATCGACGGTGAAAAAACAGGCCGGACGATCACCCGTTTCAAGGCGGTCGAGCGGTTCGGTCACTGGCTTCTGGCCGGGTCCTTCGTACTTCTTGCCCTGACCGGCCTGCTGACCCTGTTCGGCCGCTTCGCGATCATTCCGCTGGTCGGCAGGGACGCCTTCGCGCCGATGGCGCATTTCTCAAAGTGGATCCACAACAACGTTGCCTGGGCGTTCATGCTGGGCCTGATCATGGTGTTCGTCATGTGGGTGGCGCACAACATTCCGAACAGGACGGACCTGAAATGGATCGCCGTCGGCGGCGGTCTTCTGAAGAAGGGCGTGCATCCGCCGGCCAGGAAATTCAACTTCGGCCAGAAGATGATCTTCTGGGGCGTACTCGTGCTCGGCGTGTCGGTGTCCGTGTCCGGCCTGTCGCTGCTGTTCCCGTTCGAAATGCCGATGTTCGCGGCGACCTTCGAGAAAATGAACGCGCTCGGACTGCCGCAACTGTTCGGGTTCGGACCGCTGCCGACCGCCATGGCCCCGCATGAAGAGATGCAATACGCCCAGCTCTGGCATGCCATTGTCGCCTTCCTGATGATGGCGATGATCCTGGCGCATATCTATATCGGTTCGGTCGGCATGGAAGGCGCTTTCGATGCCATGAACTCCGGCGAGGTCGAGCTGCAATGGGCCAGGGAACACCATGGCCTGTGGGTCGAAGAGGTCGAGGCTGCCGAGGCCGCCGAACGGCAGGCGGACACCAAAGACGCGGTTCCGGCGGAATAGGATCCGCCGGTGATGTCCCTTTCGACAAGACCGGGCCAGTATGTCCAGTCTGATGCCGGGGCCGCCAACCGGTGGTTGGTCGCCGTCTTGACGGCCGTGATGACCAGTTTTTCGGCACCGGCCGGTGCCGCCGATTTCCAGACCCTCAAGGGTCATGGCGGACCGGTCATGGACATCGACGTATCCTTGGACAGCGGTGCGGTGGCGACGGCCAGTTTCGACAATTCGGTCGGACTGTGGACCGGCCGCAGCCCGCGCTGGCTGGAAGGCCATGCGGCGGCGGTCAAGGTGGTCCGGTTCGTCGACGAAAACCGGATCGTGTCGGCGGGGGACGACAATGATCTGCTTCTGTGGGATCTGCCGGGCGGTGCTGCAGTGCGCCTCAAGGGACATACCGCCAAGGTGGCGGGGCTTGCGGTGTCGCCGGGCCGGGACCTGATCGCCAGCGCAAGCTGGGACGCGCGGCTGGGGCTGTGGCCCGTGAACGGCGGAGCACCTGAGTTCCTGAGCGGGCACACGGCGGGGGTCAATGCGGCCGCCTTTTCAAGGGACGGCAAGCGGCTCTATTCAGGCTCCGTCGACGGGTCGGTCAGGCTCTGGGATCTCGAGAAAAAAGCTGCCTTGCGCATCCTCGACCGCAACGGGTTCGGCATCAACGTCCTGGCTGTCGGCGGCGGTCCCGGAGAAGGCCGGGGCGACCCGGAAACCTGGCTGGCGTACGGGTCCCAGGACGGGGTGACCCGGATCGTCGATATTGAAACCGGCACACGCCTGCACGAATTCGCGTTCGAACGCCGCCCGATCCTGGCCCTTGCCGTCAGTCCGGACGGCACCCGGCTGGCGACCGGCGACGGTCATGGCTACATCACCGTGCTGAACACGCAGACCTGGTCGATCGAGACGGACTTCCGGGCCGCTCTGAAGGGGCCGATCTGGGCGCTGGCCTTTTCCAGGGACGGCGCCGTGCTGCATGCAGGCGGCATCGAGAACATTGTCTATTCCTGGCCTCTGGCGGATCTTGCAGGCTTCGATCCGATGGCGACCGACACACCGCAGTTTCTTAAAAGACCCGAGGACATGTCCAACGGGGAACGGCAATTCGCGCGCAAATGCTCGATCTGCCATGCCCTGAGCGCGGACGGCGGTCGCAAGGCCGGCCCGACGCTCCACAACGTGTTCGGCCGCCGCGCCGGCACGCTGCCGGCTTATCCCTATTCCGAAACCCTGCTGGGATCTGATATCGTCTGGTCGGCGGAGACCATCGACCGTCTGTTCCTGGACGGGCCGGACCATTACATCCCGGGCTCCAAAATGCCGATGCAGCGGATCGTCGCGCAGAGGGACCGGGACGATCTGATCGACTACCTGAAAACGGCAACCGCCCCCGACACGACTGGTCCCGGGGCGACCAAAGGAGACACTCAATGAAAGCGATGCTTCTGGCCTTTGCAGCCATCATCGTGATTGCCATAGGCTCCAACCAGGCGCTGAAGCACATGGGCTTTTCCAGCGCCGACCAGACCAGCAGTTCTTCGGTAAGACTGGGTAGGTGAGGGCGGTGTTCTGGGTGGGCAGTCCCTCAATCTACCTCGTCAGTGGAGGGCTTGTCCCACGCGTCTGCGGGTGAGCGGGACCGCCGTCGAAATGTCGGCATCACCGCTTGTTGTCCCTCTCCCCCCTTGCGGGGGAGATGTCTCCGCAAGGAGACAAAGGGGGGTATCCCCCTCTCGGCGCACTCAGGGTTTCAGCACTTTACGGCAGCGCTGCCCCCCCTTCCGTCCGCTTCGCGGACATCTCCCCCGCAAGGGGGGAGACTGGCGCAAGCAGCATGGCCTCTCATGTCCCAACAGAACTCCGGGAAGCCTGGCCCATCACAACGCTGGATGAGACAAACACTCCCGCGCAGGCGCAGCGTGCGCCGGCCCCCCGGACACGGGGACCAATGTCGCCGGGGCCGGACCGACAGGAGCTGCGGGCTATGCGGTCTGCCGGCTCAGCTCGAGCCCTTGTTGGCATTGGGGAAGAACAACTGCTGGCCATCGACCTTGTAGTCTGCGATCGCCTGCTGGCCGTCCTTTGACAGCAGCCAGTCGACGAATTCCTGACCCATTTCCGCCTTCACATGCGGATGAACGTCCGGATTTACCAGGATGACGCCATACTGGTTGAACATTCTGGCATCGCCTTCCACCGCGATCTGATAGTCGCCCTTGTTGCCGAAGGCGATCCAGGTGGCGCGATCGGTCATGACATAGGCGCCCATGCCCGTGCCGGTGTTGAGGGTAGCGCCCATGCCGGACCCGGTTTCGCGGTACCAGCCGCCGGAGGCCGCGTCCGGATCGACGCCCGCCGCTGCCCACAGGCGCAGCTCGGCCTTGTGGGTGCCGCTGTCGTCGCCGCGTGAGGCGAAGGGGGCTCCGGAGCCGGCAATTGTCTGCATCGCAGTGACCACATCACTGGAGCCGGCAACGCCTGCGGGATCGTCCGCCGGGCCGACAATGACGAAGTCGTTGTACATCACGTCCGCGCGGGACATCCCGAGGCCGTCGGCAACGAATTTTTCCTCCGACGGCTTGGAATGCACGAACAGGACGTCGCCGTCGCCATTGGCGGCATTCTTGATGGCCTGGCCGGTGCCTACGGCAACGACCCGGACCTCAATGCCGGTCTTGTCCTGGAATTTCGGCAGCAGGTCGTCGAACAGGCCGGAATTCTGGGTCGAGGTGGTCGACTGGACGACGATGAACCTGTCGTCCGCGGCTGCGGCCGGACCGGCGAGAGCGCCGGCAATCAGTGTGGCGGCAAGCGCCAGGAATACTCTTTTGATCATTGTGACCTCCCAGGAAAGTCGTCAGTGTTTCCGTTCATGGATCTTGTGTTGGGGCCAAGATAGATTCGGCCTTCCCGCCAGGCGCGGACGGGTTCGCTGCGCGGTGCGTTGAGGACTTCTCCGACCGGCCCGGCCTCGGCAACTTCGCCGTCCTGCAGGAAGACCACATGTTGTCCGAGCCGTTTCGCCTGTCCGGCGTCATGGGTCACCAGAACCATGGTGACACCCTGCCGGTTGGCTTCCAGAACGAGCTTTTCGATCGCCGCGGTCGAGGCCGGGTCGAGATTGGCGGTGGGCTCGTCCAGAAAGAGAAGGTCGGGTTCGCAGGCCAGGGCGCGCACCAGGGACAGTCGCTGCTGCTCGCCGCCGGACAGAACCCGGGCGGGCCGTCCGGCCAGATGGGCAAGGCCGGCGGCCTCAAGGGCCGAGGCGATCCTGTCGTTGCGCTCCCGGCCGCGCAGGCCGCGCACGGACAGCGCGAACCTGAGGTTAGCCAGGACGGAGCGGCGCAGCAGCACAGGCCTTTGAAAGACCATGGCCTGGGCGCTTCGTGCCGCGGGAGACAACCGGGCGCCCTGCCACAGGATGGCGCCGTCATCGGGCTGCAGCAGGCCGTGCATCAGGCGCAGAAGCAGGCTCTTTCCGGCGCCGTTCGGACCCATGAGCAGGGTGCGGGAGCCTGGGCGGATGGTCAGGTTCACGGCTTTCAGGAGCTGTTCGCCACCAGCGGAGTAGGTCAGGTCACGGACTTCGAGCAAAGGGTCTCGCGCCGCGTTCCTGTCGAAGGACGGCAGACCGGGCGCCGGAGTGAACGCAAACTCACGCATAGGCGGCCCTCACGGCGGACGCGCGCAACGCCATGACGCCGGCATTCACGGCAAAGGCGATCATCAGCAGAATGACGCCAAGCGCCAGCGCCAGCTGGAGATTGCCCTTGGAGGTTTCCAGCGCGATCGTGGTGGTCATCACGCGGGTGACGTGATTGATGTTTCCGCCGACGATGATGACCGCGCCGACTTCCGCGACTGCCCGCCCGAATCCGGCCAGTGCGACCGTCAACAGACTGTAGCGGGCATCCCACAGCATCGCGCCCATGCGGTCGATAGGGCCAACACCCATGGACGCAAACTGTTCGGAATATTCAAGGTTCAGATCTTCTATCACCTGCCGTGTAAGCGCTGCCACGATCGGAGTTACCAGCACCATCTGGGCGATGATCATGGCGGTCGGCGTATAGAGCAGGCGCAGGGGGGCGAGCGGGCCCGAGGCTGACAGCAGCAGATAAACCAGCAGGCCGACCACCACCGGAGGCAGGCCCATCAGCGCATTGAGACTGACGGCAACAACGGAGCGTCCGGGAAACCGGAAGGTGCCGACGGCGGCTCCCAGTGGCAGGCCGATCACGCAGGCGAACAGGACGGCGGTCAGCGTCACGCGCATCGACAGTCCGATGATCTCCATCAGGTCCGGATCAAGTGCGAAAACCAGGCCAAAGGCTCCGCCAATCGCCCCCCAGAAACTGTCCATCCCTGTTGTTTCTCCCTTTTACGGAAAAAATAACGTAAAATGCACCAGAATCCAATTCGCAATCGTAGGGAAGCGCAAAAAAAGGACCACGCCTTCGAAAGGCGTGGCCGAAAACCGGTTCGAACAGACGGGATGCTCTAATACAGCCAGCGGGGCAGCCACGTGGCGATGACCGGAAACAGCCATAGGATCGCGACCGCGACGATCTGAAGTGCGATGAAGGGAACCACGCCGCGATAGATCTGTCCCGTGGTGATTTCCTTCGGTGCGGCGCCGCGCAGGTAGAACAGCGAGAAGCCGAAGGGCGGGGTCAGGAACGAGGTCTGCAGGTTGATGGCGATCAGCACCGTCAGCCAGACCGGGTCGATGCCCATCAGGATCAGCGGCGGGATCAGGACCGGCAGCAGGATCACCGAGATCTCGACAAAATCCAGAAAGAAGCCGAGCAGAAACACGAACAGCATGGCGAAGATCAGCGCGCCCGTGGCACCGCCCGGCATTTCAGCAAGGATCGCGTGGACCCGGTCCTCGCCGCCGAGACCGACAAAGACCAGCGAGAAGAAACTCGCCATCAGGATGGTGGCGAAGATCATCGAGGTGACCGTCAGCGTCGACAGAAGCGACGCCTTGAGCAGGCCGTCCGAGAAGGCCGCCACCAGGATGCGCAGGACCACGCCGATCGCGAAAAGGCCGAGGCCGGCGTAGACAGCCGCAAGCAGATAACCGCCAGGTGTGATGTCCGAGCGCTGCAGGCGCACCGGCAGCAGGGAGGCTGCGACGGCCAGGACGAGCAGGGCGGCGGTTGCCGCCACGATCAGCTTCGTGGAGACGCCGAGCCTGCGTCCTGCCAGCAAGATCGCGCCGATGGCGCCGACGGAGGCGGCCTCGTTGGGCGAGGCGATGCCGCCGAGGATCGAGCCGAGCACGGCGACGATCAGCAGGATCGGCGGGACGATGGCGCCCGCGATCTCGGCGCCGGAGGGTTGGTCGACCTGATCCTTCATCGCGGGGGCGTCGGCGGGAAACAGCCGGGCGCGGACGAGAATATAGACGCAATAGACCACCACCAGCAGCAGGCCCGGCACCATGGCGGCGGCGAAGGTCTGGCCCACCGAGATGGTCTCGATGGTGAACTTGCCTTGCGCGTATTGCGCCTGCTGGAAGGCGTTGGACATGACGTCGGCGAGGATGATGAGAAGCGTCGACGGCGGTATGATCTGACCGAGCGTGCCGGCGGTGCAGACCAGTCCGGAGGCGAGTTTCGGGTCGTAGCCATTGCGCAGCATGGTCGGCAGCGCAATCAGCCCCATGGCGACCACGGTCGCGCCGACAATGCCGGTCGAGGCGGCCAGCAGCGCGCCGACCAGCACGACGGACACACCGAGCCCGCCGTTGATCTTGCCGAACAGCCGCCCCATGGTTTCCAGCAGGTCCTCGGCGATGCGGCTCTTTTCCAGGATGATGCCCATCAGCACGAACAGGGGGATTGCCGTCAGCACCGGGTTGGTGAGAACGCCGAAGAAACGCTGGCCCATGGCACCCATGAGCTGGATGTTGAAGTCGCCGAGCATCCAGCCGAGAAGGGCAAAGCCGGTGGCGACACCGGCAATGGTGAAGGCGACCGGATAGCCGAGCAGGATGAAGGCGATCAGGGCGCCGAACATGATCAGGTCGAGGGGCAGGCTCATGCGCGGGTCCTCTTCAGTTTCTCAAGGTCGCGCAGGAAGGCGGCGGCGCCCTGGATCAGCAACAGGACGCAATAGGCCGGAATGAGGCTCTTCAGCAGGAACGAGGCGGGAATGCCGCCGACGGAAATCGGTCCTTCCAGGATCGCCCAGCTGCCGCGCACCGTGGGCCAGGAGAACCAGATCAGCAGAAGCAGTGCCGGCGTCAGCAGGAACAGATGGCCGAACAGGTCGATCCGGGCCTGCAGGCGGTCGCTGGCCCTGGCATAGAAGATGTCGACGCGGACATGGGCATTGACCAGGAACGTGTAGCCGGCACCGAGCATGAAGATCGCCGCGTGGAAATAAAGCACGCCTTCATCGAGGAAGATGTAGCTGTAGCCGAAGACATAGCGCAGCAGAACGATCGCGAACTGCAACAGCAGCATCGCGAGCGCCGCCCAGCACAGCAAATTGCCGATGCCTGAATTGACGCGCTCCAGCGCGCCGGCGAGTTTGTCCATCTGAGCTGTCCTGCTTCTCGGTGCGCACCTGTGCGGAATTGAGATCGGGCGGAGCTGCCTGCCTGTTTGCTTCGCCGTTGCCTGCCGGTCCTGATCCGGCACTCCATGCAAAGACCAGGACCCTCTTACAGGCGAAGACAGGAGACGGAATGTATCCCGTGGTCAAGCCATGGCATGACAAAATGGGATGACAAAAGAAGAGGCACCGGTTGCCTGCTCCCATGTCCCGGGCTCCGCGACGCTGCCCTGCTCCCTGCGTTTCGACCGCGCCGACGCGCTTTCTCATGAAAATGCCGGAGGGGACACGGGATCGGCCCGGGGGAGAAAGCTCTCCCGGGCCGGCCTTCCGGTCAGTCGTAGCTGTAATCCATGACGCGGGCGTTCATCTGGCCGTTGTCGGCGTAGGGCATGTAGTCGCGCATCAGCTTGCGGTAGGCCAGGAAGCTTTCGGTGATGCGCACGACCAGTTCATCGTCGCTGGCTCTGAGATCCGCGATCACTTCGCCGGCGGCGTTGCCCATGGCCAGGATCACCTCGTCCGGGAGCTTGCGCACCATCACGCCATGATCGTTGACCAGTTGGGTCAGGGCCTGGGCGTGCCGGGTGTTGTACTCGGTCAGGACATCGTTGTAGAGGCTGGCGCAGGCACGCTGGACGGCTTCCTTGAGGTCGTCGGGAAGCTCGTTGTAGGCCTCCAGGTTGACGGCGCATTCTTCCGCCGAAGACGGCTCGCCGACACCCGGCCAGTAGTAGTTCTTGGCGATCTGGTAGTAGCCGAGCGCGCTGTCCGTCCACGGGCCAATGAACTCGCCCGCATCCAGGGCGCCGGACTGCAGCGCCTGGAACATGGCCGGGCCGCTCATGGCCTGAACCGCCATGCCGAGTTTGGAGCACATTTCGGAGGCCAGACCGGTGGAGCGGAACTTCAGGCCTTTCAGATCGTCGACGCTGTTGATCTCGTTGCGGAACCAGCCGGCCCATTGCGGTCCGGAGTTGCCGCACAGGAACGGCTTCAGGTTGAAGCGGCCGTAGATCTCGTCATAGAGCGCCTGGCCGCCGCCATGGATCAGCCAGCCGGCCTGTTCGGGGGCCGTCAGGCCGAAGGGCTGCGAGCCGAACAGAAGGATGCCCTTGGACTTGGAGCCCCAGTAGGCCGGGACCGCGTGGTAGAGTTCGGCCGTGCCCTGGCCGACGGCGTCGAACACGCCGTTGCCCGGAACGATCTCGCCGGCGGCGAACAGCTTGACCTCGATGCGGCCACCGGAGAGCGCGGTGATGCGGTCTGCCAGCATCTGGGCGGCAACGCCGGGGCCGGGCAGGTTCTTCGGCCAGGCGGTGACCATGCGCCACTGGCGCACGTCCTGGGCAATGGCCGGAGCCGCCAGGGTGGAGGCGGCAACTGCGGCCGTGCCGGTTGCGCCGGCTTTCAGAAAATCACGTCTTTTCATGGTATTACCCCTCGTTCATAGGTTTAAGTCCGGAGCGTCCCGCCGTGGATTTATTTTCCCAGAATTCCCGGCAGGTTGAGCCCCTGTTCTTTCGCGCAGTCAAGCGCGATCTCGTAGCCGGCATCGGCGTGACGCATCACGCCCGTGGCCGGGTCGTTCCACAGCACCCGGCCGATACGCCGGTCGGCGTCCTCGGTGCCATCACAGCAGATCACCATGCCGGAATGCTGGGAGAAGCCCATGCCGACGCCGCCGCCATGATGCAGCGACACCCAGGTCGCGCCGGAGGCGGTGTTCAGCAGGGCATTCAGCAGCGGCCAGTCGGACACGGCGTCGGAACCGTCCTGCATGGCTTCGGTCTCGCGGTTGGGCGAGGCGACCGAGCCGCTGTCCAGATGATCGCGGCCGATGACGACCGGGGCCTTCAATTCGCCGGTGCGGACCATCTCGTTGAAGGCGAGGCCGAGCCGGTGGCGCTGGCCGAGGCCGACCCAGCAGATGCGCGCCGGCAACCCTTGAAAGGAAATGCGTTCCCGCGCCATGTCGAGCCAGGTGTGCAGATGCGGATCGTCCGGGATGAGTTCCTTGACCTTGGCGTCGGTCCGGTAGATGTCTTCCGGATCGCCGGACAGCGCGCACCAGCGGAACGGGCCGATGCCGCGGCAGAACAGCGGCCGGATATAGGCCGGCACGAAGCCGGGAAAGGCGAAGGCATTTTCCAGGCCTTCTTCCAGTGCCATCTGGCGGATGTTGTTGCCGTAGTCGAGGGTCGGCACGCCGGCGTTCCAGAAATCGACCATCGCGGCCACATGCACCTTCATCGAGGCACGAGCGGCCTTCTCGACGGCTTTCGGTTCGGTCTCTGCCCTGGCGCGCCATTCGGCGACGGTCCAGCCCAGTGGCAGGTAGCCGTTGAGCGGATCGTGGGCGGAGGTCTGGTCGGTGACGATGTCCGGCTTGACCCCGCGTTTGACCAGTTCGGGGAAGACATCGGCGGCGTTGCCGATCAGGGCGACGGACTTGGCTTCGCCGGCCCTGGTCCAGCGGCCGATCATCTCCAGCGCTTCGTCGAGGGACCGGGTCTTCTCGTCGACATACCGTGTGCGCAGGCGGAAATCGGCGCTCTTTTCGTCGCATTCGACAGCCAGGCAGCAGGCGCCGGCCATCACGGCGGCCAGAGGCTGGGCGCCGCCCATGCCGCCGAGACCGCCGGTCAGGATCCAGCGGCCCTTCAGGTTGCCATCATAATGCTGGCGCCCGGCTTCCATGAAGGTTTCATAGGTGCCCTGAACGATTCCCTGGGTGCCGATATAGATCCACGATCCTGCGGTCATCTGGCCGTACATGGCCAGACCCTTCTTGTCGAGTTCGTGGAAATGGTCCCAGTTGGCCCAATTGGGCACCAGATTGGAATTGGCGATCAGCACGCGCGGGGCGTCCTTGTGGGTGCGGAACACGCCGACCGGCTTGCCGGACTGGACCAGCAGCGTCTCGTCGTCTTCCAGGCTCTTCAGGCTGGCGACGATCCGGTCGAAGTCGTCCCAGGTCCGGGCCGCCCGGCCGATGCCGCCATAGACCACCAGCTCATGCGGGTTTTCCGCGACATCGGGATGCAGGTTGTTCATCAGCATGCGCAAGGGCGCTTCCGTCAGCCACGACTTGGCGTTGAGCTCGGTGCCGGTGGGTGGAAACACGTCGCGCGCATTGTGGCGGCGGTCAGTCATGGGTCGCTCCCTGAATGGTCTTGTTTGCCAGAGACGGCGCGAGGCTCTCCAGCGCGCACAGAATGTCCTTCAGATGCACGCGCAGCCGGTCGGCGCTGGCCGGGTCGTAGGCGAAAGGCACGTCTTCCGATGCCAGGTGGGTCTTCTGCGCCAGCTCCATCTGGATGGCGTGAAGACCTTCTTCCGGCCTTCCGTAGTACCGGGTGGTCCAGCCGCCCTTGAAGCGGCCGTTGAGGACGGACGTGTATCCTTCAGCGGCACCTGTCCGGCCGACGACGGCTGTCTCGATCTCCGGCGCGCAGGTGGTGCTGTTGTTGGTGCCGGTGTTGAAGTCGGGCAGGGGGCCTTCGAACAGGAACGGCACTTGTGACCGGATCGAGTGGCAATCGTAGAGGATGGCGATACCGTGTTTGGCGCGCACCCGCTCCAGCTCGGCGGCGAGCGCCGCGTGATAAGGCGCATGCCAGGAAACGCGGCGGGCGTCGATTTCGGCTGGATCCGGTTCCTGTCCGTCCTCATAGAGAGGGCGGCCGTCGAAATCGGTGGTCGGGCACAGGGTCGTGGTGTTCTGGCCGGGATAGAGCGAGACGCCTTCCGGGTCGCGGTTGGCATCGATCACATAGCGGTGGAAGTTGGCCTTCACCATGGTCGCGCCGGGCAGGAGGCCCGCATAAAGCCGGTCGACGTGCCAGTCGGTGTCGGCGAGCTTCCGGCCCGTTTCATTGAGGCGGGTCTTGATGTCGCCGGGAACAAAAGTGCCCGCATGCGGGACACCGAGAACCAACGGGCCATCCCCTCTTGAGACTTCAACCGGCTGCATGGGCGTCTCCCAGATCGATCATGTCGTTCGCGGAGACCGCCGCCACCAGCACACGCGTGCGGATCAGGTCTGCCGCCGTGTCCAGATCCGGGGCCATGTAGCGGTCCTCGGTGAGTGGCGGCACGTCTGTCCTCAGTCTGGCGAGAGCCTTCTGCAGCGCGATGCTGGTCTTCAGCGGGGCCCGATGCTCGACGCCCTCGGCGGCGCACAGCAGTTCGACGCCGAGGATCTGCGAGAGATTTGCGTTCATCCGGGCGAGGCGGCGGGCGCCGTGGGCGGCCATGGAAACGTGGTCTTCCTGATTGGCGCTGGTCGGGGTGGAATCCGTCGAACACGGATTGGCGAGATGTTTGTTCTCGCTCATCAGCGCGGCGGTGGTGACCTCGGCGATCATCATGCCGGAATTCAGACCGGGGTTTCGGGCCAGGAACGGCGGCAGGTCGAAGGACAGCGTCGGGTCGACCATCAGCGCGACCCGGCGCTGGGAGATGGCACCGAGTTCGGCCACCGCGAGCGCGATCTGGTCGGCGGCGAAGGCCACAGGCTCCGCATGGAAATTGCCGCCGGAAACGATCCGGTCCGCATCGATCAGCACCAGCGGATTGTCGGTGGCAGCGTTGGCCTCGATCTCAAGGGTGCGGCCGGCCATGCGCAGCAGATCGATACAGGCGCCGGCCACTTGCGGCTGGCAGCGGATGCAGTAAGGGTCCTGAACGCGGCTGTCGCCGTCGCGGTGACTTTCGCGGATTTCCGACCCGTCCATGATCGCGCGCATGGCGCGTGCGACCTCGATCTGGCCGCGATGGCCGCGCAGCGCGTGAATTTCGGCAAGCAGCGGTGCGGTCGAGCCCATGATGGCGTCGGTGGAAAGGCTCGCGGTGACCAAAGTCGCCTCCGCCAGCCGCCACGCGTCGAACAGGGCGGTGAGGGCGCAGGCGGTGGAGAACTGGGTGCCGTTGATGAGGCCGAGGCCTTCCTTGGGACCCAGCACGACCGGGGTCAGGCCGGCCTGGGCCAGCGCGGCGCCACCCGGCATGCGGACACCGGCGATTTCCGCCTCACCTTCGCCGATCAGCACGGCGGACATATGGGCGAGCGGGGCCAGATCGCCGGAGGCGCCGACCGAGCCCTGCACCGGGATCACCGGTGTGACGTCTTTGAGAAGGCAGTCCTCGATCAGCCTCAGCACGTCGAAGCGGACACCCGAGGCGCCGCGGCCGAGTGACAGCAGTTTCAAAGCCATCATCAGACGGGTGGTGGTGGCATCGAGAGCCTCGCCGACACCGCAGCAATGGGACAGGATCAGATTGCGCTGGAGCGTGGCCGTGTCTCCGGCTTCGATCTTGACGCTGGCGAGCTTGCCGAAACCGGTGTTGACGCCGTAGACCGCATCATCGCCGCCGGCGGCAACGGCCACCCGTTCGGCGGCAAGGTCGATTGCTTCTTTCGCGGCGCGGTCGATCTGAACAGGCAGTTGTTCCCGGTAAAGCCGCTCCAGGTCGGCCAGGGTGGCGGTGCCGGGGCTCATGGTGAGGGCGCTCATTCGGAGCCTCCGAAAATGCGTTTTTCCAGGGAATTGAATCCGATCCGGTAAGAGAGTTCCGCCGGATGGTCGACGTTCCAGATGGCGAGATCCGCCCGTTTTCCGGCTTCCAGCGTGCCACGGTCGCCAAGGCCGAGTGCCCTGGCGGCTTCGCGGGTGACGCCGGCAAGTGCCTCTTCCGGCGTCATGCGGAACAGGGTGCAGCCCATGTTCATGGTCAGCAGCAGGGAGGCCAGCGGCGACGAGCCGGGATTGCAGTCGGTGGCCAGCGCGACCGGGACTTTATGTTGGCGCAAAAGCTCCAGCGGCGGATATTGCGTCTCGCGCAGGGTGTAGAACGCGCCGGGCAGCAGAACGGCGACGGAGCCGCTTTTTGCCATCGCCTTCACACCCGCTTCGTCCAGATATTCCAGATGGTCCGCGGAGAGAGCGCCATAGGAGGCGGCCAGGGCGGTCCCGCCGAGATCGGAGAGCTGCTCTGCGTGCAGCTTCACCGGCAGGCCGAGGCCCCGGGCCTTTTCGAAGACCCGGGCGATCTCATCGCGTGAAAATGCAATGCCCTCGCAGAAACCGTCGACCGCATCGACGAGGCCTTCCGCGTGAGCGGCTTCCAGCGCCGGCAGGCAGACCTCGTCCAGATAGGCGCTGGATCGGCCCTTGTACTCGGCGGGAACTGCATGGGCGCCGAGGAAGGTTGTCTTCACGTGTATGCGGCGCTCCCGTCCAATCCTGCGGGCGACGCGCAACATGCGGAGTTCGGTGTCCCGGTCGAGGCCGTAGCCGGACTTGATCTCGATGGTGGTGACGCCCTCGGCAATCAGGGCATCGACGCGGGCAAGGGCAGAGGCGAGCAATGTGTCTTCATCGGCAGCGCGGGTCGCCTTGACCGTGGAGACGATGCCGCCGCCGGCGCGGGCGACCTCTTCGTAACTGGCGCCCTCCAGGCGCATTTCGAATTCACGGGCCCGGTTGCCGCCAAACACAACATGGGTGTGGCAATCGATCAGGCCGGAGGTGACGAGGCGGCCGTCCAGATCCTCGCCGGCGAGCGAGGCGTAGGCCGCGGGCAGTTCGTTCGCCGTGCCGGCCCAGGCGATCCGGTCACCGTCGATCACCAGTGCGCCATCGTCAATCAGGCCATGTGCCGCTCCGTTGGCGGTCAGCGTGGCCAGTCTGGCGTTGGTGAGGAGGCGTCGGGACACGGCCATCTCCGGCTTGATTAGATTGCGTTATAAGATAATATGCATGCACATATTAAGGTGTCAACGGAGGAAAAAGCGGCATGTCGACGGTTTCCGGTGCAACGGTATTTGCGGACGAGGCGCTGCTGCCGGACGGCTGGTCGGACAATGTCGCCGTGACCTTCAGTGCCGACGGCAAGATCTCTCGGGTTGACAAGGAAGCCGCCGCGCAAGGCGAGCGGGTCGGCATCCTGCTGCCGGCGCCGGTCAATCTCCACAGCCACGCCTTTCAGCGGGCCATGGCCGGCATGAGCGAGCGGCGCGGATCCGAGCCGCGCGACAGTTTCTGGACCTGGCGCCAGATTATGTTCCGCTTTCTGGATGCGCTCACTCCGGAGGACGTCGAGGCGATCGCCGCCTTCGTCCAGATGGAAATGCTGGAGGCCGGCTATGCGGCCGTCGGCGAATTTCACTATCTGCACCACCAGCCGGACGGAACACCTTACGGCAATCTTGGCGAAATGTCCGAACGCATCGTTGCGGCAGCGGCGGAGACCGGCATCGGCCTGACCCATCTGCCGGTGCACTACCAGTTCGGCGGCTGCGACGGGCGCCCGCTCGCGGCGGGCCAGATCCGCTTCGGCAATGATATCGACCGCTTCCAGAAGCTGCATGAGCAGGCGGCCCGGGCAGTCAAATCTTTGCCCGGTGATACGGTGATCGGCGTTGCCCCGCATTCGCTGCGTGCCGTTGACGGGGACGGTCTGGAAAGCGCCATCGCCCTGGCGGCCGGCGCGCCGCTGCACATGCATCTGGCCGAGCAGATCCCGGAAGTCGAGGAGGTTCTGGCGGCGACGGGGCAGCGCCCGGTCGACTGGCTGCTGGCCCACCATGATGTCGGCGAGAGCTGGTGCCTGATCCACTGCACCCAGATGACACCGGCGGAGACCGAAGGGCTTGCGAAAACGGGTGCCGTCGCGGGCCTGTGCCCGATCACCGAATCCAGCCTCGGCGACGGCATCTTCGACGGTGTCGCCTATCTGGGACATGGCGGCCGCTTCGGGGTCGGCTCGGATTCCAACATCCGGATCTCACTTTCGGAGGAACTCAGGACGCTGGAATACTCCCAGCGCCTGCGCGACACCTGCCGGGCATCGGTCGCGACCAAGGAAAAATCCACCGGGCGGGTTCTCTTCGACGGCGCCATCCGGGGCGGGGCACAGGCGGCGGGCCGCCTGTCGGGCGCCATCGCGAAAGGCCTTTACGCCGACCTCGTGGCGCTCGACGGCACCGCCATCGACCTTGAGGGCCGGGACGGCGACGAAATCCTCGATGCCTGGATCTTCGCCGGCGACGACCGCATGGTGTCGGACGTCTGGTCCGCCGGCCGGCATGTTGTTTCGCGCGGAAACCATGTAAAAGGCAACGCCATCCGGGCTCGCTACAGAACCACCATGGCTTCCCTGCGCGGCCGGCTCTGATCAATGACCGAGACTGGACGGTTCGACACGTGACGCTGACGGAGACAAATTCCTGGACCGGCATCCGCGCCGAACTTCTGAGGCGCATTCACGACCGCGTCTGGCAGCCGGGCGCGCAGATCCCCCACGAAGCGGATCTTGCCGAGGAATTCGGCTGCGCCCGGACCACGGTCAACCGGGCGCTCAGGGATCTGGCGGACAGCGGTCTCGTGGTGCGCAAGCGACGGGCCGGAACGCGGGTCGCGCTCAATCCGCCGCAGCGGGCGACGCTGACCATTCCGATCCTGCGCGAGGAAGTCGAGGCCCTCGGGCGCAGCTACCGGCACAGCCTGCTGGAGCGGGACCTGCGCCCGCTGCCGCCGATGCTGCACGGCGCCTTTCAGGTGACGCTCGGATCGGATGTCCTGTTCCTGAAGACGCTGCATTTTTCCGATGAGCGACCCTACGCCTACGAGGAGCGCTACATCAACCTGGAAGCCGCTCCGGAGGCTCGGGACAGAACCTTCGAGGATGTCAGCGCCAACGAATGGCTGGTCCACAACGCTCCCTACAGCCACGGCGATATCTCCTTCTTCGCCGTCAACGCGGACAAGACCCTGTCGCACAAGCTGGACACCTCACCGGGAACGGCGCTGTTCGCCATGGAACGCATCACCTGGGCCGGCGGCCTGCCCATCACCCACGTCCGCCTGATCTTCGCGCCGGGATACCGGATGCGGACGGAGATCTGAAGGTCACGCCGCTGTCCACGGCGTTGCAGTTCCTTCCGCATCGTCCGTGAAGCTCTCAGCCCATGCCTCGCCCCCGGCGCCTTCCCCGGCAAGCGGAGCGCAGACCGGGGATCCATTGGTTGCCGAAGCAGGCGCGATGTCACGCTTGGTGGCGGCTTCGGGCAGATCGACGGGCGTTGCCGAGTGCGAAGTGGACTGGATCCCCGATCAAGTCGGGGAAGGCGCCGGGTGTGGGGTGGGGTGCTCAATCCACCAGCGATCCTTCCTCGTCCTTCTTCATGCGGCGCATGCGCGATTTCAGCACCCGGCCGAAGACGACCGGCAGGAGGAAGCCGATGAGGGCAAGGGTCCACAGGCCGATGGAGAGCGGGCTGTCCACCAGCGTCCACCAGTCGCCGTTGTCGATGGTGATCGCCCGGCGCAGGTTGTTTTCCATGTTGTTGCCGAGCAGCGTGCCCAGAATGACCGGGACCAGCGGCACATCGAGCTTGCGCAAGACCCAGCCCATGACGCCGAAGCCGATCATCACCAGCAGGTCGAAGGACGAGCCGGAGATGCCGTAGATGCCGACGAAGCTGACCATGGCGACGATCGGCATCAGGAGGCGCGGCGGGATCAGGAGGACCCTCGTGAACAGGCCGATCATCGGGATGTTCATGAGCAGCAGCATGAAGTTGGCGATGAACAGGGCCGCGATCAGGCCCCAGACCACGTCCGGCTGCTGGGTGAAGAGCAGCGGGCCGGGGGTGATGTTGAGCGCCAGCAGCACGGCCAGCAGCACGGCGGTGGTGCCGGAACCGGGCACGCCGAGGGCGAGCATCGGCACCAGGGCGCCGCCGGCGGCGGCGTTGTTGCCGGCTTCGGGGGCCGCGACGCCGCGCGGGTCGCCGGTGCCGAAGGTGCCGTCCTTGTCGACCAGTTTCTTTTCCATGGTGTAGGCGATGAACGAGCCGAGCGAGGCGCCCGCGCCCGGCAGGACACCGGCGATGAAGCCGAGCACGCTGGTGCGCAGCATGGTCGGCGTGCAGGATTTCAGAAGCGCGAAGCTCGGCATCATGCGGCCGACGGAGACCTTTTTGGCGTCGGCATCGGCCGAACCGTGCCGGTGTTCCAGGAACAGGAACACTTCCGAGAGGGCGAACAGGCCGACGATCGCGACCAGGAAGTCGATGCCATCGTAAAGATGAACCTCGCCGAAGGTGAAGCGCGGCACGCCGGTCTGGGTGTCGACACCGACGGTGGCAAGACCGATGCCGAGGGCCGCCGCAAAGGCGGTCTTGGCCTGGTTGCTCGCGGCGACGCCGCCAAGGGTGGCGAAGGCGAGGGTGAACAGGGCGAAATACTCGGCCGGGCCGAACAGCAGCGCGATCTTGACCAGTTGCGGCGCCAGCAGGATCAGGCCCCAGGTGGCCAGAAAGGCGCCGACGAAGGAAGCGATCCCGGAGAGCGCCAGCGCCTCGCCCGCACGCCCCGCCTTGGCCATCGGATAGCCGTCGAGACAGGTCATCATCGCCGGTTCGTCGCCGGGGATGTTCAGAAGGATCGAGGAGATCCGGCCGCCGTACATGGCGCCGTAATAGACCGAGGTCAGCAGGATCAGCGACGGGGTCGCGCCGAGGCCAAGCGTAAAGGCCAGCGGGATCAGGATGGCGACGCCGTTGGAGGGGCCAAGGCCGGGCAAGGCGCCCATCATGGTGCCGAGAAAGCAGCCGAGCAGGGCCAGCAGCAGGTTCTGCCAGGTCAGCGCAATGACGAAGCCGTCGGCCAGAGAAGACAGGGTTTCCATGGGAACGCTCCGTTAAAAGCCGAGGGGACCCCTGGCCAGGGACAGGCCAAGAACCAGGTGGAACACCGCGTAGATGCCGAGGGATGTCAGGCAGCCCGACAGGACGGAGGACAGGGGCCGGGTGCCGAGACGCCAGGTGAGATAGGCCGCCGCCAGCGCGGTCGCGATCACGAACCCGAGTTCGGGAAGAAGCATCGCGTAGAGGATCATCACCGCGACGGCGGCCCCCACTTCCATGAAGCGCATGAAGGACGGCCACTCGGGTGCCTTGTCCGGGCGGATGATGATGACCAGGGACGACAGTCCGAGAATTGTGGCGATGATCAGGGGGAAGGCTTTCGGTCCGACGGCGTCGGACAGGAAACTTTCCTCAATGTTGACAGCGGCCCAGGCATATCCAAGTGCGAGGAGAAGCCCGACCAGCCCAAAAATGCGGTCGCTCATGGGTACCTTCCTGAATGCGGCGGCTGCCGGCAAAAAAAGGGGCGCGAAACGGAAAACGCCAATCTGGTGAATTCAGATTTTGCGAAACGCTCAGTCGTAATCCAGAAGGGAGCGCTGCGAAATTTCGGGACCGGGGAAGAGCGCAGATACGCGTGGCTCCCAGGTTCCGGCTCGCGCATTGCCTGGACGGGATGACGATCACGACAGGGTTTCGATCATCAAGGCCGGGGGGCTCGGAAGCCGCGCCCCCCGGTCGGGATCAATGGGGCCGATGTTATTTTATGATGCCGATCTCTTTGGAGATGTCCTGGATCTGCTGGACCGAACCGGCGACGAACTGCTGGAACTCTTCCCCCTGAAGGTCGAGTGGAGCCAGGCCGTTGGCGGCCATGACGCCTTTCCATTTTTCGCTGGCATAAAGTTCGGAGATCATGCCGACCCAGGCATCGTAGGCATCGTCGGACATGTTGCCGGGCGCGTAGAACCCGCGCCAGTTCGCGCCGATGGCGTCGATGCCTTGTTCCTTGGCGGTCGGGAACTCGGAGAATTCACCCGGCAGGCGCTCCGGCGACAGCACCGCGATCACCTTGACGTCACCGCTGTCGACAAATCCCTTTGCTTCGGAAATGTCTCCGGTGAAGGCCTGGACGGACCCGGCGAGAAGCTGAGTGACGGCCTCGCCGCCGCCGTCAAAGGCGATGTACTTGACGGAACGCACGTCGTCGATGCCGTAGGCATTGGCCGCGATCAGGACCTTCAGGTGGTCCCAGCCGCCAACGGCGGAGCCTCCGGCGACGGAGACGGAGCTGGGATCGGCCTTGATCTGGTCGAGCAGTTCGGGAAGCGTGTTGACCGGGCTGTCGGCTGCGACGGCGATCACGCCGTAGTCGGCGCCGATGGCGGCCAGCCAGCGCACCTGGTCCATGGTGTTGCCGGGATAGGCGCCCTGGGCAAGGCGGGTCGCGGTGGCGGAAGAGGCCGCCACGATCAGGTCGTTGTCGTCAGCGCGCTTGTTGACCACTTCGGCAAAGGCAACGCCGCCGCCGCCGCCGGCCAGATTGACGACCTGCATGGTGGTGTCGAGCAGTTTCTGGTCCTGAAGCGACTTGCCGACCTGGCGGCAGGTGAAGTCCCAGCCGCCGCCCGGGTTGGCCGGTGCGATGCATTCCGGGTTCTCCGGCTTGAAGTCCGCGGCGGAGACGCCGAATGCGGACGCGCCAAGGAAAGCGGCCGCCAGAAGAAGGCGGGTCGGATTGAACGTCATGATGTGTTTCCTCCACATGAAAGCAAGGCTTTGTAACAGCCCTTGTGATCCGTCGTGCCGCGGTTGCGGGTCCTCCCGACGAACGTGTGGCAAGACTAGCGGCAAACCCTGTCACCAACCTGTCAACCTGCCTCGTGGCGCTTGCAAGCTGCAAATGGGGGGTGCAATGGTTGGCACGGGAGGACAGATTCTTTGCGCTTGCTGCTTGTTGAAGACACGTTTGACATGGCGGAAGCGATCATGATCCGGCTGGAAAGGTCAGGCGTTGCCTGCGATCCGGCCAAAACGCTGGAAGCGGCCCGGGATTGTCTGGAGGTCCAGCGCTACGATGTGATCGTTCTGGACATCAACCTGCCGGACGGGCTGGGCACCGATCTTTTGAAAGACCTGCGGGCTCGGGGCGACCGGACCCCTGTGCTGATGCTGACGGCAGAGTTTTCGGTCGATGACCGGGTCTCGACGCTCAATTCCGGTGCGGACGACTATCTGGTCAAACCTTTCGATCACCGCGAACTGGAAGCGCGCATCCGGGCGCTCTACCGGCGGGAGCTGAGTGACAAGGCCGAGGAACTGACCGTCGGCAATCTCACCTTCAACGCCCCGGCGCGGGTCGTGCGCAGGGAAGACAGTCCGGTCAACCTGACCCGGCGAGAATTCTCGCTGCTGGAAATCCTGATCCGCAACCGGGGCAAGACGGTCAGCAAGGAACGGCTGTTCGAGGGCGTGTTCAGTTTTCAGGACACGGATGTCGGCATGAATGCGCTGGAACTCTATATCGCGCGCCTGCGCAAGAAGCTGACCGGTTGTTCCGTCCGGATCGAGACGCAAAGAGGGCTTGGTTACAAGCTGGAGGCCGATGACTGATCTTCTGCGCAGGCTGGCTACCGTGTCGCTGACGACCCGGGTCGCGTTCGGGATCGCCATCCTGCTTGTCCTGGGGGGCGTGATCGTGTCGATCGCCGCCTTCGCCTATGGCCGGGAAGCCGCCAGAACCGCCTATGACCGGTTGCTTCTCGGTGCGGCGACCGACATCGCCTCGGCCCTCAGCGTTCAGGATGGCCGGCCTGAGATCGAGTTGCCGGTCTCCGCCTTCGAACTGCTCGCGCTCGCTCCGGAAGACCGTATCGGCTACCGCATCATAGGACCCGGCGGCGAAACGCTGACCGGTTACAGCGAGCTTGTGCTGCCGGCCGGGCGTGCCGGACGCAGCGCGGCGGGCCGCCAGGGCGAGGGCTTCTTCGACGGCAGTTTCTTCGGCGAACCCGCCCGCTTTGCTGTCGTCTCGCGCAGGTTCGCCGAACGCACCCTCAACGGCACGATCAAGGTGGTCGTCGGCCAGACCCTGAGGGCCCGCAACGCCATGGCCTATGACATCACCCGCAAGGCGCTTTACGTGCTGGGCGTGTCCGGCCTTGCCATGGTTCTCCTGGCCGTGGTGGTGGTGCGCTCGGTGATGACCCCGCTCCAGACCATCGCGGGTGGACTGTCGGCCCGCGATCCGCATGACCTGACCCCATTGGACACGGCGGTGCCGAGGGAGACCGAGGTCATGATCAGCGCGCTCAACGGCTTCATGGCGCGGCTCGACCGGCAGATGAATTCCATGCGCCACCTGATTTCAGACACGGCCCACCAGCTCCGGACGCCGGTGGCGGCGCTCAGGGCCCAGGCGGACCTGTTTGCCGATGAAACCGACCTGTCGCGCAAGGAAAGGATCGTCGAGCGCATCCAGTCCCGATCGGCAAGCCTTGGCCGCCTGCTCGACCAGATGCTGAGCCAGGCGCTGGTCATTCACCGCGGCGACAGCGCGCGCAGGGAACAGGTGGATCTGCGCGACATCGCCCTCGATGTGCTGGAAGAAGGCGATCATGCGGTGCTGAACCCGGATTGCGATGTTCAGCTTGAGATCGGCGAAACGCCGGTGATCGTGCCGGCCGACGCGCCCTCCCTGAAGGAGGCCCTGAAGAACCTGCTCAACAACGCCCTCAAGTACGGGTGTGCGCCGGTTCGGATCGGCGCCGGGCAGGACGGGGACAGGGCAGCGCTGTGGGTGGAGGATGCCGGTGCGGGACCGGATGACGAAACCCTCGCGGACCTGGGCTCCCGGTTCAACAAGGGCACCTTGTCCAGGCAGGCGGGCTCCGGTCTCGGCCTTGCCATTGCCCATTCTGTGGCCTCGTCCTTCGGCGGCTCGCTGAGGCTGGACAAAACCGCCGGCGGCACGTTCAAGGCATCGCTGGTTTTCCGGGCTGCCGCGGGAAGATCATCATGATCCTGACGAGTTTCAGAACGGTGCTGACGGCCGCCCTCCTGGTTCTGTCCACGCCGGGTGCGCAGGGGCAGGAAATGGTTGCGCTGTTCGGCGCCGACGCTCCGGCCGAGGTGCTGGTCATGCGCTCGACAACGGATATCGCCGTCTTCGGACCGGTCGTCGAGACGTATGTATCGACCCGTCCGGGACTGCAGGTGCGCTACGAACAATGGGGCTCGAACGAACTCTACCGGCTGAGCCGCCGGAACTGCCGGGAAGGGGTGGCGGGGGCCGATGTCGTCATCAGTTCAGGCGTGCACCAGATGGTGCAGCTGGTCAACGAGGCCTGCGCCTGGACGTATTCCTCGCGGCTGACGGAACGGCTGCCCGATGCGCTCAGGTGGCGCGATGAACTGTGGGGCATCACCCGCGAGCCGGCAGTGATGGTCTATAACCGAGACCTGGTGCCGGACCGGGATATCCCGCAAACACGCTTCGATCTGCTGGACCTGTTGAGGCCGGCCGGAACCCCCTATGCCGGGCGGGTGGCCACCTACGACATCGAGCAGTCCGGCCTCGGCTACCTGTTCGCCTTTGCCGATGCGCAGGAAGCCTCCACCTTCGGTGCCCTGCAGGAATCCTTCGGCCGCTCCGGGGCGGTTTCGACCTGCTGTTCGGTGGACATCATCCGGGGGGTGGCCGAGGGAAAATACCTGATCGCCTACAATGTCCTGGGATCCTATGCCCAGGGGTACCAGCGTGGGGACAGCCGGATCGGAATCGTGCTGCCCTCCGATTACACCCTCGTGCTGGCGCGGGCCCTGATGATCCCGAAGCAGGGTGCCAATACCCAGGCCGCCGCGCAATTTCTGGATTTCCTGCTGTCGGCGGAGGGAACGCTGGCGCTCAGGAACACGCTGCTGATCAGTCCGCTCCTGGAGACGGAAGAGGGCAACGAAGGCGAGGCGCTGAGTGCCACGGCATTGCGCCCGATCGGCCTGTCGCCGGCACTGATGGTGGCACTCGACGCACTGACCCGCGAAACTTTCCTACGCCGCTGGCGCGCGACCTTTCCGGGGCCCTGAACAACTGGCCGGGAACGGGCCGGCAGGGCTTTACCGGAATGTCACGGGCAGCGTGAAGGACCAACTGCTCTTGCCCGCGGCAGCCGGGATCGGCGGGAACGGCGCGGCGCGCTGAACCGCCTTCAGGACCGCCTGGTCGAACGGGCCGGAGCCGGAAGAGCGGGCCAGCCGGATGTTGGCGACGGCCCCGTTCCTGCGGACGGTGAAATGGACCACGGCCCGGCTGCGCGCCTTGCGTCCGCCGCGGGGGGCGCGGACGGCGCGCACCAGCTTGCGATGGACCTTGGCAGGGTAGTTGGTGACGTCCGAGTTGCCGGCCGACTTGCTCTTGCCTTTTCTTTGCGATCCACCCTTTTGCGCGGTCACGCCCGCCGACCCGCCCGAGCCGCCACGGCTGCTGACCTGTGCCGGCGTTTTCCGGGTATCCGGTTTCTTCGCGGTGCGGGACGGGCTTTTCGCGGGTTTTTTCTCGGCCTTCTTGCGGGGAGGGGCCGGAGGCTTCGACAGCGGTGTCGGCACCGGATCCGCTTCGGCCTGCACCACCCGGGTCGGGGCCTGGCTGGCAACTGTCTGACGGACAGGCTCTGCCGCGACCGGTTTTGCCTCGACGGGCTTTGCAGCGATCGCCGGTGTCTCGGGTACGGACCGGTCGGGGGCAAGGGGCCTGGCGTCCGTCGCGGCAACCGCTTCGCGGGCCTGAGCGGGAACGGCTTCGACAATTGTCCTGTCGGGCTCCGCCGGCGGGACCGCATCGCTCGCAGGCGGCGTGACGGTCTCCAGCCGTTGCGCCTGAGGCAGTGCGAAGGTTCGGGCCGGTGTCGCGGACAGGGCAAGCGCTGCAGGTACGGCTGCCTGGGGGACGGGTTTTATGGTCTCAATCGGGACAGGCGGTGTGACCTGTGGAAGCGGGAGGGGATCCACGGGCTGAAGGCTTTTATCAGGCTGGACGACCTCGGCAGCCTTTGCGGTTTTGACCGGCTCGATTTCGACGGGCTCGGCCTCAACCGGTTCGCTGATGGCCGTCTGCTCGACGGTGCCTGCCTGGACGGTGTCGAAAGGCGAATGTCCGAGGACCGCATGGGTGACCTCGCCGGCGCCCTCGACTTCCAGCTCCGGGCGCTGCTGAAGCGACATCGCGACTGCGGCCAGATGAACGGCCAGCGACACGCCGAGGGCAATCATCAGGGGTCTTGAGATCATGTTCATTCGGAGATCGTACGGGTAACGACGACAACGCGTTTTGCGCCGGCCTGGTAAAGCTCGGCGACGTGCTGCAGCAATTGCGTCGCCTCCAGCTCCTTGTCCGCGGCCAGTTCAATCCGGTCGGCGCCGGTGTCGTTCTGCAAGAGACGTTCGGCGAGATAGGCGTCCGCCGTGACGGGCTGTTCACGGAAGTACAGGCTTCCGTCGCTGCGCACATAAAGCGCGTCCGGCGGCGGCAGGGACGGCGCCTGTGCTTCCGAGAGCGTTACTTCCGGGTCCTGCGGCGGTGCCAGCTGGCCTGCCACAAGAAAGAAGATCAGCATCAGAAAGACGATGTTGATCAGGGACACCGTCGATTCCAGCGGCCGCTTTTCGGCTTTTCTCGGCATGCGGATCATTGTGCGTTCGCCACCACGATCTTCAGGTCCGGAAGACTTTTCAGCCGGCTCATGATTGCAACAAGTTGCTGCGTTGTCGTTGCGCCGCGCACGAGAAGCAGGAGGCTGTCGACGTCCCGGTCCAGCAGGGACTGCGCCTCCTTCATGAGCAGATCCTCGCCGATTTCACGTCCGTTCAGCCGGAGACCGGTTTCCTCGAGCACCAGAATGGCTTCCGGAACCGTGCCGGTGCCGCCGCTGCCTGCGGGCGCACCAAGATCGAGCTGACCAAAGGTGGTGAAGGTCGAGGACAGCATGAAAAACAGAAGCAGCAGAAAGATGACGTCGACCAGCGGCGTCAGCGATATCGGCTTCTGCTTGCGGGCTGGACGGTCAACGCGCATAGGCGAACTTTTGTCCCGCGAGCGGTTGCGGGGCATCCTCGGTGGTGGCCGGCAGCTGCATGAGGAGGGTCGAGGTCAGCGTTTCGACCGCCACCCGCTCCGCTTCCAGACGGCCTTCGAGCCAGGTGACCACCAGGGAGACAGGCATGGCGACGCCCAATCCGGCCGCGGTGGTCATCAGGGCGACCCAGATGCCGCCCGCGAGGGCGGAGGGGTCGACGTTGGTGCCTGCGGATTGCAGGGCCTGGAAGGCCTCGATCATGCCCAGGACCGTTCCGAACAAGCCGATCAGCGGGGCTATCTGGGCGATGGCCTCCAGTGCACGCACGCCTTTGGAAAAATGGTGCAGATTGCCCGTGGCCTCGACGCTCACGCGCTCTTCAATGTCTTGCCGGGGCACACGGCTTTCCAGCAGCTGAAGCGTGACGGCGACGGCCTTTTCAGCGGCGCTCTTGGGCGTGGGCATGCGCTGCCTGGCGTCGCCGGGACGACCGGCCTGCCAAAGCCGGATGACATCGCCGGCCCGTTTCGCCGTGCCGATGCCGCAGGACAGAAATTCAAAGACCTTCACCAGGACAAGGGCCAGGGCGATCACGGAAAGACCTGCGATCACGGTCACGACGGGGCCGCCGATCTGGAGCAGGGAAGCGGTTTGCGCAAGGATCTCGGACAGCATGGTCGGCTCCTATTGGGTCAGGTCAAGACCTGTCCGGCTGGACAGGGTGAGCGAGGCGGTACAATGGCCGGAGGATGCGGGTTCGGTGCAGCCCGCCGGACCGTTGATCAGAAGCCGGCCGGCTTTCGTGCAGGGCAGGCCGGGAAGCTGGAACTGCCGTACGACGGTCTTGCCGTCGGGCAGCGACCCGAAATCGAACACCGACATCTGGCTGATCACGCCCGCGTCGTCGAACAGAACCAGTTCGTAGGCCGCGGCCGGGAGGGCCGTGCCGGTAAGATTGCTCATGACGAAGGAAAGGTGGCAGCCGCCACCGGTGTCTTCCGCCTTGTTGAGTTCCAGCGAGATTCCCGGGGCAGTGGTCTCTGCCATCGCCGAACTGGCGGCGAGGGAAAATAGGGCCGCGCAGCCAAGCGTGGCAACGGCACTGAGTTCCGGTACTTTCATATGCGTTTCTCCCTCGAAAACGGCCGCCGCCCGCGGGGACAGACGGCGGCCTGGTGGTCAGAACGTCTTGGCGAAGCTCAGCTTGAAACTGCGGCCGACGCCTTCGTCGTTGCTGAGGTGGCTGCGGTAGGACTTGTCGAAGATGTTGTCGACGTTGAAACGCAATTCGCTGTCTGCGAAATGGCCTTCGGTCGGCTTCCACGATGCATAAAGGTTATGCAGCACATAACCCGCGGTCTTGTCCTCGTCGTCTCCGACCCGGTCCTGGGAGGCGTGAAAGTCACCTTTCCAGCCGAAATCCAAGTTCCAGGGACGGTGCACATATCCGACCTTCAGGAAGGCGTTGTCGGCCGGAACCGCGTTCATGTATCCGCCGGTGTTGGCATTCTCGCCCCGGATCAGGGACGCGCCAAGGGAACCGTAGACACCGGGTGTCCAATAGGACGCCTCAAGCTCCAGCCCCTGGTAGCGCGCTTTCGGAATGACTTCCGTAACCACCGAAGTGCCGTCCCAGTAACTGGCATAGTAGTTGGTGACGTTGTTGCGGAAGGCGGTTCCCTTCAGGCGGAAGGCATCGCCGTCCTTCACCAGATCATCGAACGACACCGTGATCCCGGCTTCGAAGTTGTTCGACTGTTCCTTTTCGATCGCGTTGACCGTGTAGTTGGAAAAGACCTCGTCGAGGGACGGCAGCCGCTCGGTGTGGGCGATTGAGCCGAACACGCCAAACCAGTCGGACATCTTGATCATGGCCGCCAGTTTCGGCGAGTAGCCGATCTTGGTCTTGTCCTCATTGAGATCGACGGTGCTGCCGGTGCTGTCGACATAGCTGCCGACATGCACATTGGAATAGTCGATGCGCATGCCCGGGATCAGGGTGATGCGGTCGTTCCAGACAAATTCCGCCTGGGCGTAGGTGCCGACATTCTTGGTGTCGCCTTCCGGGTGCGACCCGGAGCCGCTGCGCACATAAGTGCCGAAGTCGCGTGGATTGCGGCGCTCCTGGAACTGTCCGTCCACACCGGTCGTCAGATAGGCCATCCAGGTGTCGCTGAGCTGGAAGGTCGAAACGTTGTCGGCCTTGCCCTGCCAGGTCTCGTAGGAATATTCGGCATTGTAGCCGAACGGATAGTAACAGGTCGGCGGCGCCGGGGGCGGTGCGAACTGCTGGCAGATCTCGTCCTGGTTGTTCTGTTCCACCCGTGTGTCAGACCAGCTGACCTGGGCCTTCACATCGAAAAGATCATTGCCGGTGAAGGCATTCTCGTAGCCGATGATGGCGGTCTGGTCGGTGACCGTGCGGTCGACATCCCCGAAACTCGTGCCCCAGGCGACCTGGTCATAGTTCTGGTTGTCCTCGTCGCTCGACCAGTTCTGATAGCTTGCGAAGACCGACTGGTCCTCGTTTGCTCCGAACGTGTAGCGCGCCTTGACCAGACCGTTGATCGACGAGAAGTCGGTGTCGTCAATCTTGTCGCCGTGGCCGTCGGTCATGTCCTGGGACTGGCGGTAGTTGAGTGCGCCGAGCAGTTCCAGGTTCTTGACCGGTTCCGCAGCGACGATCGCACTGCCCAGCCAGCCGTTGCCGTTGGAATCCCAGGAGGTCTTGAGCCGTCCGCCGATCAGGTCGCCCGGATCGAGGAAGTCGCTGGCGTCCTTGGTGGTGAAGGTGACCACACCGCCCATGGCGCCCGATCCGTAGAGGGTCGAGGAGGCGGGGCCGCGCAGAACCTCAACCTGTTTGTAGAGTTCCGGGTCCGAGAAAAACGATCCCATCCGGTACTGTTCGAAGAACTTGTTGACACCGTCGACCTGGATGATGATCCGGGTTTCGTCCCCGGACAGCGCTTCGCCGATACCGCGAATGTTGAGGCTTTCGCCCAGCACCGAATTCGAGCCGATCGGCGTGATGCCGGGAATTTCTCTGAAGATATCGCCAATCGTGCGAGGCTGCAGATCGTCGATGGCTTCCTGGTCAAGCACCGTGACAGCCTGGGGCGTGTCGATGGCGACCTTTTCGATCCCCGCGCCGACCACGATCCGCTGCAGCGGGGTCGCCGCTGCGTCCGGCAGCACGTCCTGCGCGGCCGCCCCGTGATTAAACGTCAAAATCCAGAGGGCAACCCCACCCATAAGGCGGCTGTTGCCGATGTTCGTGAGCCCCATAAAATTCTCCAAGAGTGCGCGTTGTTCGCGTCCTTATTTTTCGCTGCCTCTCACCACAGCATTTATAACATGAGCCAGTGACTCAGGTATTGATGTCCTAATGAAAGGTGAGTATACGAGTCAAGAATAAGTTCGCTGTCGCGGCAAGAAATTGCCACTTTAGAAACGTTCAAAAAACTTTGTTATCTCATGGAGTTAACGGGGAGCATGGATGGCGGCGCGGGCGGATGAACACCAAAAGGGCACGACTCATGAAAGCCGATCCGATCTCCTCCGTAACCAGACCGGGCGCTGCCGAAATCCGGCAGGCGCGGGCTCAGAACCCGAAGATGCGGGAGCGGGATCTCGCTCGTATTCTCGATATCTCGGAAGCGGAGCTGGTCGCCAGTATGGTCGGGCATGGCGCGCGCCGGATTGCGCCGGACTTCGATGTCCTGTTTCCGGGGTTGAAGGACGTCGGCACGGTGATGGCGCTGACCCGCAACGAAAGCGCCGTGCATGAAAAGATCGGGCCGTTCGAGAAGTTCGTGAACGGCAAGAGGGCCGCCCTGATGCTGGGCGCCCAGATCGACACGCGCATGTTCCCGTCTGTCTGGGTGCATGGGTTCGCAGTCGAAAAGGAGGACGGCAAGGACGTCCGCCGCTCGCTGCAGTTCTTCGACGCGCACGGCGACGCGGTTCAGAAAATCCATGCCCGCCCTGAAACCGACCGGGCAGCCTGGGACAGGCTGGTGGAAGCGCTTCTTCTGGACGATCAGACCCCGGACGTGCTGCCCGTCATCAGTGAGGCCGAGCCGTTTTCCCGCAAGCTGCCGTCCGAAGGTTCCGAGACTGAGTTGCGCGACCGCTGGCAGCGCATGACCGATCCGCACCAGTTTCACGGCATGCTGAAAGACCTGGAGCTCGACCGTGTCAGTGCCTACGAATTGGCCGGCGATGCGTGGGCATGGTCCCTGGACCGGAGTTCCGTGACGACGTTGCTGCGTCTGGCAACGTCCGAGGACATTCCGATCATGTGCTTTGTCGGCAACCGCGGCTGCATTCAGATCCACTCCGGCGAGATCAAGACCGTCATGGAGAAGGGGCCGTGGATCAACGTGATGGACCCGACGTTCCATCTGCATCTGAGGACCGACCAGATCTGCCATGTCTGGGCCGTGCGCAAGCCGGCGGATGTCGGCCATGTCACGTCGGTGGAAGCCTTCGACAGTGACGGCCAGCAGATCATCCAGTTCTTCGGCGTGCGCGGCGAGGGCAATCCGGAACGTTCCGACTGGCGCGGCATGGTGGAAAAACTGCCGAAACTCGAGCCGTCCGTTCAGTTGGGAGCTGCAGAATGAGCGCGTTGCCATCCAGCCGCATTTGCGGTATCGCCGCCGCGCTGGCCTTGACCTTCGCAGCCGTGTTCACGCCCGGCAGGGCGCCTCTTGCGGACAACGCCGGGCCGCCTCAGGCCTCCCGGGTTGTCGCCGTGGGTGGTTCCGTCACTGAAGTGATTTTCGCGCTGGGTGAACAGGACCGGCTCATCGCCCGGGACACGACCAGTATTTTCCCCGAGGAAGCAAACGCCTTGCCCGATGTCGGTTACATTCGCGCGCTGTCGCCCGAAGGTGTCCTGTCGGTCGACCCGGACCTCGTTCTCATGCTGGAGGGCAGCGGGCCACCGGAAGCGGTGGCCGTGCTGAAAAAGTCGGGCGTGGCCGTTGCCGATGTTCCGGAAACCTATACGGCGGAAGGCATTGTCGCCAAGGTCCGCAAGGTCGGCGCGGTGCTGGGCGTTCCTGAAAAGGCCGAGGCCCTCGCGGAAAAACTGGAAGCCGATCTGTCGGCCGCGCAGCAGGATGCGGAAGGCAAGTCGTCCGGCGTCCGGGTCCTGTTTGTCCTGTCCACCAAGGGCGGGCGCATTCTGGCGTCGGGAAGCGACACGGCCGCCGATGGCATCCTGAAACTGGCGGGCGCGGAAAACGCGGTGTCCGACTTCTCCGGCTACAAGCAGTTGAGCGACGAGGCCATCCTCAGCGCCGCGCCGGACGTGGTGCTGATGATGGACAGGACCGGAGATCACGGGACCAGCGCGGAAGCGCTGTTCGAGCATCCCGCGCTCGGCCAGACACCCGCCGGCCTGAACAACAGACTGGTCAAGATGGGCGGCCAGTATCTGCTCGGCTTCGGTCCGCGCACCGCAGCGGCCATCCGGGACCTGGCGGTCGAGCTTTCCGGTATCCGGAGCTGACCGGGCCATGAGTGACACGCCGCTTTCGGAGCGGGCTTCGCGTTCCGGCAGCTGGTTCGGCAGACGCGAGGCGCGGGACGGCAACCGGGAACCGCTCGCACGGGCGGTGATCGCTGCCCTGGTCGTGGTGACGGTGGCAGTCATGCTCGCCAGCCTTGCGACCGGACCGATCGCCATCCCGGTGCTGGGCATCCTGCCGCATGTTCCAGGACATCTGCTCGGCGCCGGTGAAGGCGTTCCGGATGGCGTTTCCGTCCGGGACTGGGTCGTGCTGATGGACATCCGTCTGCCACGTGTCGTTCTCGGCGGGCTGGTCGGTGCCGCGCTGGCGGTGTCCGGCGCGGTGATGCAGGGCCTGTTCCGCAATCCGCTGGCAGACCCGGGCATTGTCGGGGTCTCTGCCGGTGCCGGTCTGGGCGCGGCGCTGTTCATTGTTCTGGGCAATGCGGCCCTTGCGCCGGTGATGGCCGTCCTCGGCATCTATGCGATCCCGTTCGCGGCGTTTTTCGGCGGGCTGATCACCACGCTGCTGCTTTACCGGATCGGCACGCGCGGCGGCATCACATCGGTCGCGACGCTGCTCCTCGCCGGTATCGCGCTGGGAGCGCTGACGGGGGCGATGACCGGCCTTCTGGTTTACGTCGCCGACGACCAGGAGCTCCGGGACCTGCAGTTCTGGGGACTGGGTTCGCTCGCGGGTGCGAACGGGGAGAAGCTTCTTTCCGCAGCGCCGATCATTCTGGTGATGCTGGCCAGCGTGCCATTTCTGGCGCGGGGGCTGAATGCGCTGACCCTCGGCGAAGCGGCTGCGGCCCATCTCGGTGTCCGGGTCCAGCGGCTCAAGAACATCAGCATCCTGCTGGTTGCCGCGGCGACCGGCGCCTCCGTTGCCGTCAGCGGCGGGATCGGCTTCGTCGGCATCGTGGTGCCGCATCTGCTCCGGCTCAGCATCGGTCCGGACCACCGCTTTCTGCTGCCGGCCTCCGCGCTTCTGGGCGCCTGCATGCTGATCGCGGCGGACACGCTGGCGCGGACGATCGTGGCGCCGGCCGAAATGCCGATCGGCATCATCACGGCTTTTGCCGGAGCGCCTTTCTTCCTCTGGATCCTGCTGCGCAAACGCGGCCTGACCGGGCTGTGACGGAGGCAAAGATGTTTCACCAGACCAAGGTAACGGCTGCGGCGCAGGCAAGCGGGCTTGCCGTCTCCGGCGTCAGCGTGTCCGCCGGAAAAACCCCGATCGTGAAAGACCTGTCGTTTCACGCTGCGACCGGAGAAATGCTCGCGATCATCGGGCCGAGCGGCTCGGGCAAGACAACGCTGATGAAAGCCATGACCGGCGAGATGTCCTATTGCGGTCAGATCACGCTCGCGGGTCTGGAGGTCGGCGATCTCGCTCCGGAATTCATGGCGGACATGCGGGCGGTGCTGCCGCAGGCCAGTCAGATCTCCTTTCCTCTGACCGCATCCGAGGTGGTCGGTCTCGGTCTGATCGACCGGCGCCGGAACCGGCAGGAACGCGCCCGGCGGGTCGCCGAGGCCCTGGCCCGGGTCGGCCTGTCCGGTTTTGAAGGCCGGATCTATCAGGATCTGTCCGGCGGCGAACAGCAGCGGGTTCAGCTAGCCCGGGTCCTGTGCCAGGTCTGGGACCCGGTCCCCGCGGGCGGCCCGCCGCGCTGGCTGTTTCTGGATGAGCCGGTCTCCAGCCTCGATATCAAGCATCAATACCAGATCATGCGCCTTGCTGCCGATTATGCGGCGCGGGGCGGCGGCGTTGTCGCGGTCATGCACGACCTGAACCTGACCGCCGCCTTCGCGGACCGGGCGCTGGTGATGCGCGATGGCACGCGGCTGGCTTTCGGCGCGCGCGACGAGGTGATGCAGCCGGAGCTTCTGTCCCGGGCCTATGGTTTCCCGCTGGAGATCCTGGAACGGCGCGGCAGCGCACGGCCCGTGATCGTTCCGGTGGAGGCGGACTGACGTGGTTGCCACCTTGGTTGCCTCAAGGGGCCTGACGTATTGTCGGAGCTGCGCCGCATGTCAGCGCCGGTTCAGTTCCTTCAGCGCCGTCACCATCTCCGGCGCATCCCAGACCCGGTCGCCGACCGCAGCCAGGATCACCTCGGCCGAACCGTTCAGGATGTAGGTGACCGGAAGCCCCCTGAGGTACCAGATGCCGGGCATAGTCTTGCCGGTGTCCATCAGGACGGTCAGGCCGTCATCGTCGATCTCTTCGAGAAACGCCCTGATCCTGTCTTCCCGGTCGCCGACATTGACCGCCAGAACGGCGAAATCGTCCCGGCCAAGCTCCCGTGCGAGCCGCGCAAGAGCAGGCATTTCCCTGCGGCAGGGCGGACACCAGGTCGCCCAGAAGGACACCGCCAGCACCTTGCCGCGATAATCGCCGATCCTGTGCCGCGTCCCGTCAAGATCCGTCAGGTCGAGCTTTGGGTCGATTTCGAAGGCCGGCCGGGCAAGCCCGAGGGACCGGAAGTCAGGGCTTGATGCCACTGCCGCCGACGGCATCAGTGCCAGTGCGGCTGCTCCGGCCAGAATGTCCCGTCTCGTCAATCCCGTCATATGGTTACCGCCGCGCTTGATGGTGCCTTGGGGTGTCTTGGAGTGCTTGGGAAACGCATCTTCCATTCGCGGCAAAGGTAAGCGGCACCGGATCTTTTGCAACGAGGACCCGGTTCACATTCGCGAGACGGAGGTCGACCGGTTCAGGCGGACCCTTCGGTGCAAACCGGCAGCAGCTCGATTCAACCAATCCCCGCAAGCGTGGTTTCAACCGTCTTCCCGCAGGCAAGCAGGGTGTCGTCCTGTGCGCCGGTGGCAACGAGCATTGCGCTCAGGACCTTGCCGTCGTGAGAATAGGGCAGGGCAAGGCTGCAGGCGTCGGCGATGTTCGCCAGGGACGGATTGCGCAGCGCCAGCAGGTTCATGCGGTTGAAGGTGTCGTCATCGGCGAGATCGTCGATGTTCGGCGGCAGGATCGGGGTGGTCGGCAGCAGCAGCATGTCGCCGCCCAGGTCCTCGCGGAACGCTGCGATGAAGTCCGCACGCCGGTTGAGGGTCTGGCGGTAGTCGATTGCGGTTATTTCATCGGCGCGGGCCATGCGGGCATGGACGCGGGGATCGAAGTCTTCCGGTGACCCCTGGAAATGATCCTCGTAATGGGCACGCGATTCCACCGATGTCATGTGCCAGGGCGGTACGTCCCGGTAGAGGGCCATCGAGGCGAGGGTCTTCTCGATCACGTCGAAACCCGCATCCTGAAGCTGCCGGACAACCGCCTCGAAGCCTTTGGAGACCTGGGCGTCGATCTCGTCGAAACCGAAGTTGCGCGGGATGACCAGACGGGTCGCGGCGGGAGACGAAGGCACGGCCGGCCGGCCGGCCATGACCTGCCACGCGAGTTCGCAAGTGGCGACGGATCTTGCCATCGGACCGAAACTGTCGAGGCTGTCTGACAGCGGTTTGCCGCCCGTCAGGGGCACGGAGGCCTGGGTCGGCTTGAACCCGGTGATGCCGGTAAAGGCTGCCGGAATGCGGAGCGAACCGCCGGTGTCGCTGCCGATGGCCACGTCGCAAAGCCCCAGAGCGACCGAAACCGCACCGCCGCTGGTGGAGCCGCCGGGAGCGCAACCGGGCCAGGCCGGATTTCGCGGGGTGCCGTGGTGGGGGTTGAGACCGAGGCCGGAATAGGCGAATTCCGACATGTTGGTCAATCCGACGAACACACCTCCGGCCGCATCGAGACGGGCGATCGCGGGCGCGTGTGCCGCCGCTGGCGGGTTACCGCGCAAGACCTTCGAGGCGGACGTGGTGACTTCACCGGCAACATCGAACAGTGCCTTGACGCTGATGAGAGCGCCGGCCAGCGGTGATCTTGCTCCTGCTGCCTGCCTTGCCTGTGCCCGGGCGCCGTCTTCGAGCAGCCTGATGAAAATATCCGCGGCTGCCGGGTCGCCGGTCGCCGCCTGAAAGAATGAAACAAGGCGGTTCTGCAAGGTTTCAGGGGACCAGGGAAACGGCGTGCTCATGGACAGGACCTTAAAAAGTCATCAAGGGAAAGAGCCCGGGCCAGCCATCGTCATCAGGTCTGCCCGGGCGCCAGCCCCGATGGATATCACGAAACGATATCGAGAAAAGTGCTGGTGTAGCTCAAAGAGATCGACTGGCCGGAACCCGGGTCTTCCAGTTTCATCCTGATTTCGGCGGAGGGCCGGACCCCGCCGATGGCGGGAAGGGTGCCGCACAGCATGGCCGTGCCGTCCCGCAGACCGGCACCGTCGATCAACTTCTGCAGTGGCAGCATCGCGGCCAGCGTGCCTTCCTGGTAGGCCACCCATCCGTCGCTCTCGCGGATCCAGGATTGCAATGTCAGCCTGTCCAGGCGATCGGCGACGTCCTCGTACAGCCAGAGCGTGTCGGCGACGGGTTTGGCGCAGGCCTGTTTGGACCAGGCGACCGAGTAGGTCTCCAGCGACCGGTCCGTATGGTCCGAGGCGAGCCCGAGCCAGATCCTGCCGTCCTGTTTCAGGAGAAAGGGTTCCGCCTCGCCGGAGGACTGGTCGCCGAGTACCTGAATGGAGGCTTCCTGTGTCAGCAGCGCAGGCGCGCACTGGTAGTAGAGCGGCACGGACGACGGCGCGGGCACGCCAATGGCCGCCAGTTCCTCGATATGATGATCGACCGCGGCCCGATCGCGGCCGGTCCAGCCGGCTACGATGAGCCGGTCCGGAGTGCAGGAAAGCACTCCTGTCGCGGTTTTGAATTGCATGGGAGTTCTTTCTCAGAGTGTTGAAGGCAGGAAGAGCGCCAGTTGCGGCAGCAGGATCAGCAGTCCGACCATGGCCAGCATCGCCAGCGCATAGGGAATGCAGCCCAGCATGACATCGCTGAAGCTTCCGGTTTTTCGCGCCGCCTGGACCACATAGAGGTTCAGCCCGACGGGCGGCGTGATCAGTGCCATTTCCACCAGGATGATCATCAGGATGCCGAACCAGATCTTGTCGTAGCCGAGCTCGACGATGATCGGAACGACGATCGGGATGGTCGCGACCATCAGCGACAGGGTTTCGATGAAGAAGCCGAGGACGATGTAGATCAGGACGATCACCAGCAGGGTTTCGAGCGGCCCGAGACCCAGTCCGCCCAGAAGGTTCTGCAGCGCCCGGCTGACGCCGGCGGCCGTGAGGGCGAAATTGAGGACATAGGCGCCGATGACCACGAGCATGATCATGGCAGACGTCTTTACCGCTCCGCGAAGGGCTTCGAACAGCATTTCCCGATTGAGCGCTTTCTGGTGGGCGGCGATCACGAGGGCGATGGCGACGCCGACGGCGGCTGCTTCCGTCGGCGTCGCCCAGCCGGCATAGATCGTGCCGACAATGGCGGTAAACAGGCCGAGAATGGGCAGAAGATCGGCAAGACCGGAGAGTTTTTCCGCTGCCGTGCTCGAGCGCCGGGGACCGCCGAGCGAGGGCCGGATGACGCACAGGACGACGGTGATCGCCATGAACAGGCCGGCCAGAAACAGGCCGGGGATGAGCCCGGCAAGAAAGAGCCGTGGGATCGAGCTTTCGGTCAGGAAGCCGTAGACGATCAGGTTGATCGACGGCGGGATCATGATGCCGAGCGTGCCGCCGGCGGCAATCGCGCCGGAGAAGAGTTTCTGGTTGTAGCCGAGTTCCTGCGCCTGCGGCATGGCGACGGTCGCGACCGTTGCCGCCGTGGCGACGGACGAACCAGAGGTCGCGGAAAACATGGTCGAGGTGGCGATGTTGGCGTGAATCAGGCCGCCCGGCATCCAGGCCACCCATTTTTCCAGCGCGGCATAGGTCCGCCGGGCGACGCCGCTGCGCACCAGGATTTCACCCAGCAGCACGAACAGCGGAATGGCGATGAGCGTGGCGCTGTTGGAGGACGACCAGACCACCTGACCGAGCCCGCGCATCAGGGGAAACGGGCTGAAGAACGTGTCGATGCCGAAGGCCAGAAGGAAGAGGACGATGCCGACCGGAATCGACAGGGTCAGCAGCCCCAGCAGGCCGAAGGATGTGAAGGCAATCATGCTTCCCCCCGCGCGCCGGCGATCCGGTCAACGGACGTGTAGTCGGCCTTCGTGAACCTCACCAGGACGGAGACCAGCAGGAGGCTGGCCGAAACGGCGAACCAGACCCAGCCCGCCCACCACAGGGACTGCGGGATCAGCAGCGGCGTTTCAAGCGGCGTGTTGGCGCGCGCACCGGTGGAAAGCGTTTTTTCCACCACGGCCCATCCACGCCAGGCGACCACGAGGGCCGTCGCCGCCAGGCAGAAGAGCGAAATGATGTCGAAGACCGCGCGCCCGAAAGGAACGAGGCGCTGACGGAGCAGGTCGATGCGCACATGCGCCTGCTCCGTCAGGGCATAACTTATGCCCCAGCTCGTGGTGACGGCCATCACGTAGCCGGAGATCTCGTCGACGCCCCCGAGCGAAGCCCCCAGCCGGCGGCTGACAATCTCCACCAGGGTGAACGCGACACAGGCCATCAGCGCAAGGCCGACACCGATCGCGAGGCGGTCGTTCAACCGCCGGATGAGGGATACCAGGGACATCATCGAAGGGGGCCTCAGTTCGTGTCGAGTTTGACGCCGGTGACTTCACCGACCGTTTCGCTCCAGCGCTTGGCCCAGTCGCCGCCCGCGCGTTCCGCCCAGTCCGGCAGAACTTCGGTGATCAGGACTTCCCTGGCTTTCGCCAGATCCGCGTCGCTGGCTTCCACAAGCACCAGATCTCTGGCGTCACCGTAAGGACATTCGCCGCTGCCGGTCAAACAGACGATATCGTTCTCCAGGGCGTTCTGGGCGCTTTCCCACGCGGGGGCCTCGACGTATTCCTGAACGCCTTTTTCAAGTGTGGCCTTCTGCTCGTCGGAGAGTGCATTCCACTTGTCCAGATTGATCGCGGTGACGACCGGGTCCCAGCCGCCGAGCGGGATCGGCATCAGGTGGGTGGAGACTTCCCACCAGCCGGCATTGTAGCCCGAGCCGGCGCCGGTGATGGCGCAATCGACGACACCGCGCTGCAGGGCACCGGGGACTTCGCCGAAGCCGACATTGACGCCTTCGGCGCCGAGCGCTTCGAGAAACTTCGCGGTCATGCGTCCGGAGGCCCGAACCTTCTTGCCCTTCAGGTCATCCAGAGAGGCGATGTCGGCATTGCAGAAAACCACTTGCGGCGGGTAGGGGGCAATGCCGAGGACCTTGGCGTTGAAGATGTCCTTGTAGATGTCGTCGACCATGGGTCTTGCCGCATCGACGGCCTTTTTCGCGGTGTCTGCGTCAGGTGCGATCAGCGGCACGTCCAGGGCTTCCAGCGCGACGCTGTCGGACACGGCGTAGTCGGCAACGGTCATGCCGACATCAAAGACGCCCTGGGACAGCATGCGAAACACGTCGCCACCGCCGATGCCCATCTGGTCGTGGGTGGTGAGCGTTGCGGTCAGCTCGCCGCCGGAGATTTCCGGAAGCTTTTCCGTCCAGAACGGAGCTTCATATTCCTTGTGCAGCGGCAGGCCGCTCCAGCTTCCGACGACGGAAAGCTCTTCAGCCTGGGCAATCGTGCCGGCTGTGAGTGCGATCATCGAGACCGCGGACAGTTTCAACAAGCTTTTCATATTCAGTTCCATCCTCTGTTTATTATGTATTTCAATTAGTTATCGTTAAGTTGGTAGATTGGGTCCGTCTGCTCGTCGACATCGGCGATGAGCATGGCACCGGGGGCGTGGGTGATCGATAGCGGCAGCTTCGCCGTCATTATGGCGGCCTGCGGAGTGACACCGCAGGCCCAGAACACGGGGACCTCACCCGTGCGAATCTCGACCCTCTCGCCCCAGTCCGGAGCATTCAGATCGGAGATGCCGATGGCTTGCGGGTCCCCCGCATGAACGGGTACGCCATGAGCGAGCGGGTAGTTGCGGCAGATCCGTCGAACGTCCTGCAGCCGGTCTTCGGGCACCGGCCGCATGGAGACCACCATGCCGCCGCCGAACGGGCCGCTGGGCACTGTTTCGAGCGTGGTCCGGTACATCGGGACCGTGACATTCTCGTCGATGTGGCGCATGGCGATGCCGGCCTGGCGCAGGGCCTTTTCAAAGGTGAAGGAGCAGCCGATTGCGAAGGCGACGAGATCATCCTGCCACAGGCCGGAAAGATCGGTGACCTGTCTTTCCAGTCTGCCGAAACGGTAGACATTGTAGCGGGCCGCATCGGTGCGGATGTCGACATCTGCTCCGAGCCGCGCGATTGATGCTTCGCCGGGAGCGGAGATACCCGCCAGGGGACATGAGTTGGGATTGTTGCGGCAGAAGGCATGAAAATCGGCGGCGTATTCGACGGGGACGATGGCCAGATTGCACTGGAGCCTGCCGCCGGCAAGACCTGCCGTATGACCGCTGTAGCGGCCGAGCCGGATCGCCCGGCGCGCGTCGGACGGGGTCATTTCGGTCAATTGGGCAAAATCGGCAAGCGCTGTCGTCATGTCCACCTCGAATATGAGTGGTAAAATGCTGGGGCGGATCTAATATCAAGTCAAATCGTCAATTTCTGTCCAAAGTGATCAACTATTTCGATCGCTTGAAAGAGGTCTGTTTTCATGACGCTTGAACAACTCAGGACGTTCCTGGCAGTTGCACGAATGGGCGGCGTCAGGCGTGCCGCCGAACAGATGCACATATCTCAACCGGCTGTTTCTGCACGCATTTCCGGTTTGGAGGCCTATCTTGGCACCGCGCTCTTCAGCAGGGTGTCGACCGGTGTCGTGCTGACCCGAAAAGGGGTGCTGCTGAAGCAGCATGCCGATCAGGTGATGGCCATCCTGGAACGGATCAAGGGGGATGTGATGTCGGAAGACAGCATCAGCTCCCTGCTGAGGCTGGGTGTGGCGGAGACGGTGGCACAGACCTGGCTGCCGGAGTTCCTGCGAGAACTGCACCGCAACTTTCCCCGCCTCAAGATCGAGGTTTCGGTCGATATCTCGCTCAATCTGAGGGAGATGCTGCTGGACCGGTCCCTGGACCTGACGATCCTGATGGGACCGATCTCCGAATTCAATGTCGACAATCTGGATCTGCCGGCCTTCGAGCTCGCCTGGTACCGTCCGGTGGACCTTCCCGACCCGGATCTCAGCGTGACGCCGGTCATCACCTATACCCGGAATTCCCGTCCCTATCGGGAGTTGATGCAGCAGCTTCGGGACCGTCATGGCATCGCGGCGCAGATCTTTCCGACGAATTCCCTGTCGACGGGGTTCGAAATGGTGGCGTCCGGGATCGCCGTCGGCATTCTGCCGCAGGAACTCGGGCGCCGGCTCGTGGAGGAGGAACGGATCGCCACCTTCGATCCGGGCTGGCTGCCGACGCCGCTGCGGTTCACGGCGACCTATATCGGCGAACCGCGCAATGAGCTGATCACGCGTGCCGCCAGGGTCGCCCAGCAGATCGCGGTCGCGCATCACGAAGCGATCAATGCGTGAGGAAAGGGTGTTTCCCGCAGCACGTCATGATGGTCCGACCGGACGGTGGCTTCAGGCTGCCTCGAAACGTCGGTCCAGGTAGCTGTTCATCGCTCCGGCGACACCTTCGGCGGCGATCTTTTCGGCCGCGTGGCGGAAGGCCGACAGGAAAACGTCGTTCGTGCCGAGCCCGCCGAACAGGTCCGGCATCACGAATGCGCCCGTGCCACCTTCATAGACATCCCTTGCCCAGCCCTGCAGGAGAGCCGCGTTTTCGTCCTCGATCACGTGGGTGCCGCCGGCCTCGTCCTGGCCGAGGCAATACCGGCACCACAATGCGGTCTCGAATGCCAGGCCGGTCACGGGCAGGCCCGCGTCCAGACGGTCCTGAATCGACGGCAGGATGAATTTCGGCTGCCGGTTCGATCCGTCCAGACAGAGGCGGGGAATCGTGTCTCCCACCACGGGATTGGAAAAACGCTCCATCACCGTGTCGAGATAGGCCGGAAAGCTGACGCCCGCTATCTCCGGGACGGTCGGCAGGATTTCGTCTTCCTCCAGCTTCCTCAGGAACGCCCGGATCAGCGGATCGGCCATGGCGTCGTGGACGAAATGATGTCCGAGCAGGGCGCCGGTATAGGCAATGGCCGCGTGGCCTCCGTTCAGGATGCGCAGCTTCATGAGTTCGTAGGGCGCGACGTCCTTGACGAATTCGACGCCAACCTTTTCCAGCGCGGGGCGGCCGGCGGGGAAATTGTCCTCCAGCACCCATTGCCGGAACGGTTCACAAACGACGGGCGCTGCGTCCTCGAGGCCGAAGCGGTCCCTGACCAGTGCGCGCTCGCGCTCTCCGGTTGCCGGGGTGATGCAGTCGACCATGCCGTTCGGAAAGGCGACGTGGTCCGCGACCCATGCGCCCGTCTCGGCGGACAGGGCTCTGGCGAAGCCCGCGACGGCCTGTCTGGCCATGTGGCCGTTTTCGGGAAGGTTGTCGCAGGACATCACCGTGAACGGCGCGACGCCACGTTCGCGGCGCCGCAAAAGTGCGGCAACAAGAACGCCAAAAACGGTTTCGGGCGCGTCCGGCCTGGCAATGTCGGCCTGGATTTCCGGATGGGTGGTGTCGAAGCCGCCGGTGTTCGGATCGACGAAGTAGCCGCCCTCGGTGATGGTCAGCGAGACGATGCGGATGTCGGCTTCGCTCAGCCGGGCGACCATGGCCGCCGGATCGACGTCGATGAAATCGATCATCGCGCCGCAGACCTGCGCGCTCAGCCCCTGTGGATCGAGCTCGACCACGGTCGTCAGCCAGTCCTGGGGGGCAAGCTTTTGACGCATGGTCTCGTCATAGGGTTTGAGCCCGGCGCCGACGATGGCCCAGTCGAGGCCTTCGCCGCGATCGAACAGCCTGCTGAGGTAGATTGCCTGGTGGGCCCGATGAAAGTTGCCGACGCCGATATGCAGGATGCCGGGCGTGAGATCGGTCCGCGCATACGCCGGAGCCTTGACAGTGTCAGGTAGATTGTGAAGCACGGTGAGTTTCAGCTTTTGAGTCATTGGTCAGCTCGTCCAGTTGCCGCCATCGACGTTGTAGGTTTGCGCGACGATATAGTCGGCATCGGGGGACGCCAGAAAAACGGCCATGCCGGTGAGGTCATCGGCGGTGCCCATGCGGCCGAAGGGAACGGCCGCGCCGACGGCCGCCTTCTTTTCGCCGGGCGGCAGGCCTTCGTATCTGGCGAACAGGGCATCGACGCCGTCCCAGTGATCGCCGTCAACCACGCCGGGAGAGATGGCATTCACGTTGATGCCGTGCCGGATCAGGTCGAGGCCGGCCGACTGGGTCAGGCTGATCACGGCCGCCTTGGTCGCGCAATAAACGCCGACCAGTGCTTCGCCGCGCCGGCCCGCCTGGCTGGCCATGTTGATGATCCTGCCGCCCCGGCCACGACGGATCATGGACTTCGCGGCCGCCTGCAGCATGAACAGCGTGCCGCCGACATTGATGTCGAAAAGCCTGGACCAGCTCTCGCGCGAAATCTCGACGGTGGGTGCCAGATCGAACAGCGCGGCGTTGTTGATCAGGATGTCGAGGCCGCCCGCGGTCTGTTCAACGGTGGCGATTGCCGCGTCGATCGACGCCTGGTCGGTCACGTCGAGCGCGACGGCATAAGCGTTCGATCCGATCTCGGTTGCTGCTTGCTCGGCGCCTGCAAGATTGATGTCGGCGATGGCAACCGTGGCACCTTCCGCGGCATAGCGCGCGGCGAAGGCCTTGCCGATGCCGCGGGCGGCACCGGTGATCAGCGCGGATTTTCCGTCCAGACGCTTCATGGGATCCTCAGGTCCTGATCGTCGAACCGGTGGATCTTTTCCGGGTCCGGGGTCAGGTGAACGGTGTCGCCATGGCGGAAATTGACCTCGCCGGAGGACCGCACGGTCATCGGCTCGTCCAGACCGTCGACGTCGACGTAAAGGAACGTGTCGGATCCCAGATGTTCCGAAACGCCGACCTTGCCGCTCCACTTGCCGCCACTCGATGAGACCGTCAGGTGTTCCGGCCGCACACCGATCGTGGTGGCGCCATAGTCGGCCGCATAGGTCCCCATCAGGAAGTTCATTTTGGGCGAGCCGATGAAACCTGCGACGAACTTGTTGCGGGGCGCGTGATAGAGATCAAGAGGCGAGCCGACCTGCTCGATCACACCGGCCTGCAGCACGACGATCTTGTCGGCCATGGTCATGGCCTCGACCTGATCGTGGGTCACGTAGATCATGGTCGTCTCGAGGGTCTGGTGCAGTTCGGAGATTTCCAGGCGCATGTTGACGCGCAGGGCCGCGTCCAGATTCGACAGCGGTTCGTCGAACAGGAAGGCGGCGGGCTCGCGCACGATGGCACGGCCGATGGCGACGCGTTGGCGCTGGCCGCCGGAAAGCTGGCCCGGCCGGCGGTCGAGATAGTCGGTCAGGTTGAGGACGCTGGCCGCCGCTTCCACCTTGGCGTCCTGGGCGGCCTTGTCGAGGCCCGCCATGCGCAGCGGAAAGGCGATGTTCTTGCGCACGGACATGTGCGGGTAGAGCGCATAGGACTGGAACACCATGGCAAGGCCGCGTTTGGCCGGCGGCACCTCGGTGGCGTTTCTGCCATCGATGGTGATGTCGCCGCTGCTGACGTCCTCCAGGCCCGCGATCAGGCGCAGGAGCGTGGACTTGCCGCAACCCGACGGGCCGACAAAGACCACGAATTCACCGTCGTTGATCTCAAGGTCCAGCGGCGGGATCACCTGAACGTCGCCGAAGCTCTTGGTTATCTGGTTGAGAGTGATCTGACCCATTTTTCTGTCTCTCTCTATTTGACCGCGCCGAAGGTGAGGCCGCGCACAAGCTGTTTCTGGCTGAACCAGCCGAGAATGAGGATGGGCGCGATCGCCATGGTCGAGGCGGCGCTCAGCTTGGCGTAGAACAGACCTTCCGGGCTGGAATAGCTGGCAATGAATGCGGTGAGGGGGGCGGCTTTCGCCGCGGTCAGGTTCAAGGTCCAGAACGCTTCGTTCCAGGCCAGGATGATGTTGAGCAGCAAGGTGGACGCAATTCCGGGTATCGCCATCGGCGTGAGGATGTAGAGGATCTCTTCCTTCAGGGACGCGCCGTCCATACGGGCCGCTTCAAGAATTTCTCCCGGGATTTCCTTGAAGTAGGTGTAGAGCATCCAGACGATGATCGGCAGGTTGATCAGCATCAGCACCAGTGTGAGACCGACGCGGGTGTCGAGCAGGCCCAACTGGATGAACAGCAGATAGATCGGGTAGAGAACGCCGACCGCCGGCAGCATCTTGGTCGACAGCATCCACAGCAGGATGTCCTTGGTCCGCTTGGAGGGCACGAAGGCCATCGACCAGGCGGCAGGCACCGCGATCAGGATGCCGAGGATCGTCGAGCCACCGGCGATGATCACCGAGTTCCAGAGAAAGCGCATGTAGTCGGAGCGTTCCTGGACGACGGAGTAGTTTTCAAGCGTCCAGTCGAAGAACAGGAACAGCGGCGGATCGTTGATCGCCTGGGCCTCTGTCTTGAAACTGGTCAGGATCGTCCAGAGTATGGGAAAGAAGATCAGCAGGCCGATGCTCCACGCGATCAGCGTGTTGACGGCCTTGCGGCGATTGGTGACTGCGCGGGCCATGGTCTTTACCTCCTCACGAGTCCAGATTTTTGCCGACAATGCGCATCAGGAAGATCGCGACAATGTTGGCGAGAATGATGGCGTAAACACCGCCGGCGGAACCGAGACCGACATTCTGGCTTTCCAGGACGCGCTGGAAGATCAGGTAAGTCAGTGTCCGTGTGCCGAACGAGCCCTGTGTGGTCACGAAGATTTCCGCGAAGACCGCCAGCAGGAAGATCGTCTGGATCAGCACGACGATCGTGATGGCCCGGGACAGATGCGGCAGGGTGATCCAGGCGAAGCGGGACAGCGGCGGGGCGCCGTCCATTTCGGCGGCCTCGAGCTGCTCGCTGTCGAGCGACTGGATCGCCGTCAGCAGGATCAGCGTTGCGAAGGGCAGCCATTGCCACGACACGATCAGAATGATCGAGAACAGCGAGGCATCGCTGAGCCATTCCACCGGCTGCGCACCGAAGAATTTCCAAAGATGCGCGAAAAGACCGTTCACGGGATCCATGAACATGTTCTTCCATACCAGCGCCGAGACCGTGGGCATCACGAAGAAGGGCGCGATCACGAGAATGCGGACAATGCCCTGGCCCCAGAGCGGCTGGTCCAGCAGGACCGCGAGCAGGACGCCGAGCACGACGGTGATCACGAGGACGCCGCCGACGATGACGAGGGTCGTCTGGACACTCGGCCAGAAGGCGCTGGAGGAGACAAAGCGGACGTAATTGTCGAACCCGACCCAGCCAAGATCACCACCGCGCAGCGGCAGGTATTTCTTGAACGAGAAGTAGAGGGTCATCGTCAGCGGAATGAGCATCCAGCCGAGAAGCAGGACGACGGCGGGAGCCATCATGATGCGGGCGGCGGAACGGGAATGCTGGGTTGCCATGGTCACACCTGATCTGTCGACGGGCCTTGCCGTCACTGATGGGTGAAAACGTCTTAATTCAAGAAGAGAGAGAGGGGGCGGGACGGGTCCCGCCCCCTCGATTGAAGTTGCGAAGTCCTAGTAACCCGCGGCTTCCATTTCTTCGGCCGTCAGGGTCTGTGCCTTCGCAAGGGCTTCGTCGACCGTCTGCTGGCCGGCAAGCGCCGCGGAGAATTCCTGGCCAACCTGGGTCGCAATGCCGGCAAACTCCGGGATAGCGACGAACTGCACGCCGATATAGGGCACCGGGTCGACAGTCGGATCGGTCGGATCAGCGGAGTTGATGCTGTCCAGGGTCATTTTCGCAAACGGCACCTTGGCATATTCCGGGTTCTCGTAAAGCGAGGTCCGGGTGCCGGGAGGAACGTTCGCCCAGCCTTCATTGGCGGCAACGAGTTCCAGGTATTCCTTGGACGTCGCCCACTCGATGAACTGCTTGGCGGCGGCTTCCTTCTGGGTGCCTGCCGGAATGGCGAGCGCCCATGCCCAGAGCCAGTTGCCACGCTTGCCGAGGCCGGTGTCCGGTGCCAGGGCAAAGCCGACCTTGTCGGCGACCGTGCTGTCATCCGGGTTGGTCACGAAGGAGGCCGCCACGGTGGCGTCGATCCACATGCCGCATTTGCCCTGCTGGAACAGCGACAGGTTTTCGTTGAAGCCGTTTGTGGAGGCGCCCGGAGGGCCGGCTTCGTTCATCAGGTCGATGTAGAAGGAGAGCGTTTCCTTCCACTGGGGCGTGTCGAACTGGGGCTTCCAGTCCTCGTCGAACCAGCGTGCACCGAATGCATTGCCGGTTGCGGTCAGGAACGCCATGTTCTCGCCCCAGCCGGCTTGCCGCGCAGGCAGATGCCGTAGATCTCGTTGTCCTTGTCGGTCATCTTGCGAGCCGCGTCGGCAACGAATTCCCAGGTCGGCGCGTCGGGCATGTCCAGCCCGGCCTTCTCCATCAGATCGGTGCGATACATGATCATGGAGCTTTCACCGTAGAACGGCGCCGCATAGAGCGTGCCATCGACCGACAGGCCGCCGCGCATGGCTGGCAGGATGTCGTCGGTGTCGTAGCTTGCCGGCAGATCGTCGAGTGCGACGAGCCAGTCCTGCTTGCCCCAGATCGGTGTTTCGTACATGCCGATGGTCATGATGTCGAACTGGCCGCCCTTGGCGGCGATGTCCTGGGTCACACGCTGGCGCAGGACATTTTCCTCAAGCGTGACCCACTCGACGGTGTGGCCGGTCTTGTCGGTGAAATCCTTGGTCAGACCCTGCATGCGGATCATGTCGCCGTTGTTGACGGTCGCGATGGTGAGCGTGTCTGCAGTTGCCGGAACACACAGTGCTGCAACCGCACATGCGCCGAGGAGCGCACGGGTATGAAATGTCATATTTATCCTCCCAAGCGAGATTGGGCATTTGCCATTCTTGCGAGCAAATATTCGCAACGAAGCTGTGTTCGAGTCAAGCGATGAATCATGAATCTGATCAAACAATCATCGCTGCAGTGCAAAATAAGTATAAATATCAATTGTTTATAATAAGTGAGAAAAAGCTCACTCTTTGAGCAATTGCTCAGCGGTGGCCTCATTGGTGATCAGGCAATTGACCAAACGACTTCTCAGGGCCCCCAGCATGCCCGGTACCTTGGTGCTGCCGGCGGCCACGCCGTAGACGGGTTTGTCGCCCGCCGGCAGGAGTGGGGCGCTTGCAACCAGATCGTTGGTGTGTCCCTCGATCAGGTCCCCGTTGCGGTCATAGACCCAACTGGTGATCTCGCCGACCGCTCCGGCATTCTCCAGCGCCCGCATTTCGTCGAGGCTGACGAAGCCGTCCATGGCAAGCGGAGCGCTCGGGCCCATGTTGCCGATGCCGACAAAGGTTGCGTCGGCCTGGCGGATCAGGTCGAGAATATTGTGAACCGCTTCCTGATTGTGCAGGAGGTGCAACTCCTCGCGGGAGCGTGCGAATACCGGCAGGGGCATTGGATAATGGCGGGCATTGACGCGGTCTGCGAGCCGGATGATCACGTTGTAGGCCGATGCGGACCCGTCCGACATCATGTTGCCCAGCAGCGAGACGATCCGGTGCTGCGGACAATCCATGGCGGGAAGCTGGTCGACGCAGGCGCGCAGGGTCCGTCCGGTGCCGAAGGCTATGATCCTGGGCTGCCGGGAGCTGAAATGGCGCTCCATCTCGGCCGCAGCCGCCTGGGCAATGCCGATCGGCGACGATGGCGCGTCCGGATCGCTCGGCACGACCTCGCAGGATTGAAGTCCGAAACGGTCGCTCACCCGGCTGCTCAGTTCCATGCAATGGGCGATGGGATGATCGAGCCGGACCTTGACGAGCCGTTCGCTGACGGCCAGCGACACGAGCCGCTGCGCCGACTGCCGCGAGACTCCGAGCTTGCGGGCGATTTCATCCTGCGTGTTTCCGGCCACATAGTACAGCCAGCCGGCTCGTGCGGCGTCGTCGAGACGTGTGGCCTCTGCGGGGTTCTTCTGTTTCATGTCGCCTTCAGTCTCGTCGCAATGGGGGCACAAGCTGAAAGAAATCCGTCAAAGATGCAAATGTTCGCGTTGCTTGCCGCGAGTCGTCCAGCGAAATTTCTCTTTCCCGGGCGGTTGCAGGGTCAGGATTTTTTCAGCCTGACGACGGTGCTGGGCGCGTTTTTCAGGTCCGCGTGCACGAACTCCCGGAAGTCGTCGATTTCAAGGGGTTTCGAGAGGAAATATCCCTGGCCGTAACGCACCTTCAGATCCATGATCTGTGACAACTGGGCTTCCGTTTCGATACCTTCGGCGACGACATCGACATTGATCGAACGGGCGATCTCGATCATGGGGGCGACAAGGTTTCCCCGCATGGCGGGCAGTTTTCTGTCGAGCTCCTGAACGAAGGAGCGATCGATCTTGATGAGATCGATGTGGCCGTTCCTGACCTGGGCAATGTTGGAGTAGCCGGTTCCGAAATCGTCGATTGCGATCAGGAAACCGCACCGGTCGAGGAAGCCATGGACCTTCTGCATGCGATCCGGGTCGAGTATGCCTGTTTCCAGTATTTCACAGCACAGGCGAAGCTTGCGGAGGGCGGCACGCCGAAGCGGCTTGCTCGTGCAGAGCCTGTCGACTTGGGCGTCGTCGAGGTCGGCGGGAAAGAAATTCACCGAAATGCCGAGTTCCGGATGGGCTTCCAGGATCTTTTCCAGATCCTTCAGGGCGCGCGCGAGCACGATTTCCGTGAAGATCCAGGTCAGGCGCTGGCGTTCGATTTCCGGAATGAACTCCGCGGGAGACAGCAGTCCGTGCGCATCCTCGAAGCGTGCGAGCACCTCGCATCCGGAAAGCCGGCTGGACCGCAGGTCGATGATTGGCTGGTAGACACACCTGAACTGAGCGCCACCGGAGCGGACTGCACGTCGGACCCGGCCGGCGACAGAATTGCGGTTCATCAGGTAGGTGCGGATCTGAAGGAAAACGAGGACGGCCAAGGCAATGTTGAACAGATTGGCTGTCATCAGCAGCGGCCATTCGGTGACGATCAGTTCGCCCACCCCGGCCTGCAGGTAAAGGCAGATGATACCGCTTTCCAGTTCGCAGGAACGCAGGTAGAGGAACGCGGTGAAAGGATTCCAGCGCGTGCGCTGGTAATCCAGGGACACCCCGCTCTGTCCAAGGGTCGTGACCTCGGTCTTTCCGTCCGGTGCAGTCGCGGTCACTTCCCAGGCGCGGCCGGGGGGCAGGTCACCTGGCCATGTGGGATAGACAATGACGGCGACCGGACCATGCTGGAAAAGAATGAATTTCTTCACGCCGGGATAATCGAGACCTTCAGGATCTATCCAGACGGACATATCCGGCGTCGGGGTTGCCATGCCGGTCTCGGGTGACAGTTTCACCGGCCGGCTCAACTCTCCGAGCAGGGCCGTGCATCTGATTTCGCCGGTGTCATCGTCAAAGACGGCAATGTCGCGGACGCCGTCGTGTTCGAAAAGCGCGCGGCGAAAGTCCGCCAGCAAAGTTTCCGAGCACTCCTGGCTCGCAGTGCCGGCGAAGGCCCGGAACAGTTTGTCGCGATGCTGGAATTCAAGGCTTATTCTTTTGACAACATAGTCTTTCTGGTCGGTGAGAACCGTATGAAGCTGTTGGCTTGCGATCAGCCAGGCTGCGATAGCGCCGATCCCGAATGCCGTGAACGCCACGACCAAGGGAAAAAACGCAGGTTTTTGTGTTTTGGGACGCATCCGTGGACACCTTCCGGTTCGGGCCGGATTTAGAGCATCCAACTTAAGCTAACGTAGCGTAAGAAAATATCCAGTTGTCATTTCCCCGCAGGGCACCCGTACCGCAAACACGCGGATCGCCTCATGCCCGGTGCGCGTCTTCAGGTCGCTGCCAACTGCAAATCAGGCTCGATCCGGAAGAAATCTTCAAAGGACGAGAAGGTCCGTGCGGCTCCTGCCGCCGCATTCTCCGCGTCCGCAAGCGCGGTGAGATGCGCGCCGCCGGTGAAGCGCCAGACCCGCATGCCGGCGGCCAGCCCCGCCTTGATGCCGTTTTCGCTGTCCTCGATCACCAGGCAGCGATCCGGTGCCACGCCGCGTCTTTCGGCGACCAGCAGGAACAGGTCCGGCGCAGGCTTGCCGTGCTCGACCTCGGAGGCTGTCGTGGCGCGTCCTTCGAACAGGTCGGTCAGGCCGGTAATTTCAAGCGACCTGGCAAGGCGGGGCGGGCTGGAGCTTGTGGCGAGGCAATAGTCGGTCCGCAATTGTTCGATCGCGCGGCGGACGCCGCTGATCGGTCTCAATTCGGTTTCGAAGGCCTTCAACAGGTTTGCCCGGTAGGCGATTTCAAATTCCGGCGGCAAGTCGACGCCGAATTCCAGGCGGATCTGCTGCAGCACCACCGGATAGCTGCGGCCCAGAAAATGGTGCGCGACATAGTCCATGGTGATGTGGACATCGCGCCGGGCGAGTTCGGCGACCAGCATGCGGGCGCTGATGACCTCGCTGTCGATCAGCACGCCGTCGCAGTCGAAAATGACAAGGTCTATTCCGGAGGGCACTGGCGATTCCGTTTCTGGTCCTGATCGGGCCTTTTTCCGGTTTGCGGCACGGACATCTGGTCAAGTGGCTACGATCGGCGCCGTCCCACCGAGTGTCTTGCGGTCGTGCCCTTTACTGTAAAAAAACCATGACCACAAGAACAGACAAGGTGTCGTGGCCTTTGACGGGTGTTCCGGGTGGATTGGATGACATGGCTTGAGGTCCGGATATCCACCGGTTTGCCGGTCCGGGTGAATCAGCCTATTGGAGTGTTCGTGTTGGCGGACAGGCCTGCCTGTCTGATGCAGGTGCCAGGTGAACCAGCAATCGCCTGAAATCCTTGGGAGAATTCTGGTGAGAGTGCAGCGGTTCCGCGGAAAACTGATTGACGTATGTCAGGTTGCCGCGCGACATTGGTCGGACTGAGGAGGCGGCATGGTCAAGCCAACCGTTCACGATATTGCGCGCGAAGCCGGGGTCAGCCTGTCGACCGTTGACAGGGTTCTGAATGGCCGTACGGATGTGCGCCCGAAGAACGCGGAGCGGGTCAAGGCGGCGGTCCAGAAACTGGGATATGTGCGCGACACCGCTGCGGCAAACCTCGCCAGGCAGCGTCGCTACCGGTTTGTTTTTGTGCTTCCCGACGGACCAAACCACTTTATCGAGACACTTGTTGCCGCCGTCGAGGAGGCTTCGGGCGCGCAGGTCGCAGACCGCACGGACGTCGGCATTCTTCTGGTGAACGCAGCGGACCCGCATGAAGTCGTCGACAAGCTGAAACGTCTGAACCTGCCCGATCTGGACGGGGTGGCGATCATGGTGCCGGAAACGCCCCACGTGCGCGATGCGATTGCCCATATCAGAAGTGCCGGTGTCTATGTAGTGGCGCTGATTTCCGATCTGCCAAATTCAGGCCGTCACTACTTCGCGGGGATCGACAATTTCTCCGCCGGCAAGACAGCAGGTGCCCTGCTTGGAAAATTCCTGCGCAATGAAACCGGCAGCATTCTGGTTGCGGCCAACTCAATGGTATCGCGCGACAGCATCGAGCGGCGGTTCGGGCTGGATGAGGTGCTATCTCGGAATTTTCCAGACCTGAAGGCGTTGCCGACGATCGAATTTCACGACGATCCGGATCGTATTCGGGAAACCCTGGCCCATGCGCTTCGGGATCATCCGGACCTGAAGGCTGTTTATTCCATGGGCTCGGGCAACGCGTCCATGCTGGATGCCCTCAGGGAGCAAGGGGAGCTCGGCAGGCTTGTTGTCATCGCGCACGACCTGACCACGGTGACTCGCCAGGCTCTGGCGGACGGCGAACTGGATGCGGTGATTGCCCAGAACGTCGGTCATCTCGTGCGCAGCGCTCTCAGGGTTCTGCGTGCCAAGTGCGACGGCAGGGACATCTACGAGGCACAGGAAAAGATCCGCATCGAGATCATCATGCGCGAAAACCTGTATTGACCTGATTCCGCGCTTGTTCAGGCCGGGTTTCGGCCAGGCGCGAGTGCAGAACTTCCATTCATTCTGGTCGCTCTACAGATCACGGCAGACCGGGTGGCCCGATCGGCACAGCTCTTTCCAAACACTCAAAGAAAGGCGTATGTCAGTTTTTTTGTTGACTTGACATACGTATGTCACTTACCGTGGCCGGGCACTTGGAGGAGTGCACCGCCCGGCATGCGCCGGTGCGCGATCTTTTCGGGAGGACTTCACCGATGAAAACTGCGAATTTTTTCGCGGCGACCGCAATCGTGGCGGTCAGCGGACTAACTGTTTCGAATGCGCAGGCCGAAGACCTGACGCTGTGCTGGGCGGCCTGGGATCCGGCCAATGCGCTTGTGGAATTGTCCAAGGAATTCGAGGCCGAGTCAGGGCACTCGATGAGTTTCGAGTTTGTGCCCTGGCCGAACTTCGCGGACCGCATGCAGAACGAACTGAATTCCGGTGGCAAGCTCTGCGATCTTCTGATCGGCGACAGCCAGTGGATCGGCGGCGGTGCGGAAAACGGTCACTACGTCAAGCTGAACGACTTCTTCGACAAGGAAAGCATCAGCATGGACGACTTCGCTGCAGCGACCGTCTATGCCTACTCCACCTGGCCGAAGGGAACGCCGAACTATTACGCACTGCCGGCCATGGGCGATGCCAACGGCTGGTTCTACCGCAAGGACTGGTTCGAAAAGCCGGAGATCCAGGCTGCGTTCAAGGAGAAGCACGGCCGCGATCTGGCGCCGCCGAAAACGCAGGCAGAGCTTCTGGAGATCGCGCAATTCTTCCAGGAACGCGAAATCGATGGCCAGACTCGCTACGGCGCGGCCATCTTCACCGAACGCGGTTCGGAAGGCATCACGATGGGTGCCACCAGTTCCATGTATCCCTATGGTTTCAAATACGAGATGACGCCAGGCAAATACGACATGGAAGGCGCGGTCAATTCCGCGGAAGCGGTCGCGGGGCTGGAGTTCTACAAGGAGCTCTACCAGACGGCGACGCCTCCGGGTTATACCGACAGCTACATGGAGCAGTCGCTTGATGCCTTCAAGTCCGGCCAGGTTGCCATGGCAATGAACTGGTTCGCCTTCTTCCCCGGACTGTACGCGGATCCGGATGTCGGCGGCGACAAGATCGGCTTCTTCGTCAATCCCGGCCAGAACGTCGAGGCGTCGACGCTTGGCGGGCAGGGGATTTCCGTTGTCGCCTATTCCGACAAGCAGGACGCGGCGCTTGAGTACATCAAGTGGTTCGCCCAGCCTGACGTTCAGAAGAAATGGTGGGATCTTGGCGGCTATTCCTGTCATGTCAGCGTGCTGAACGACCCGGGTTTCCCGGACAGTGCGCCGTTTGCCTCCGACTTCCTTCTGGCCATGGACAACGTCAAGGACTTCTGGCAGGAGCCGGCCTATGCCGAGCTGCTTCTTGCCATGCAGAAGCGTCTGCACGACTACGTCGTGGCGGACCAGGGGACCGCCCAGGAGGCGCTCGACAAGCTGATCGAGGACTGGACGGAAACCTTCGAGGATGAAGGCAAGCTCTGATCCGGAGAACAGAAACAGCCGGCCCGCATGTTTTCGCCAGGCCGGCTGTTGCTCAAGGACAAAACAGTTTCAACCGGCGGATGGCCGCCGGGACCGCGCCGGAAATCCGCCCGGCGTTCACCCGGGCTCTGTCCGGTTCTTTCCGGCACCGTTTCCATTGAAGAGCATCTCATGGCCGTTACACCGATCGACCACATTGCTAAGGCGACCCCACCGTCGGTCGCGACGAAAATCAGGGGGTTCTCCGACCGCACCATTGCCTGGCTCTTTGTCGCGCCAACCATCTTCCTGCTGCTTGCGGTCAACATCTTTCCGCTCATCTGGACGATCAACCTGAGCTTCACCAACTTCCGCGCCAACCGGCCAAACCGGGAGATCGACTATGTCGGCCTGCGCAATTACGAGCGCATCCTGACCGACGGCGACATCTGGCTGACCATGCAGGCGACGGCGCATTTCCTGTTCTGGACGATTGTTCTTCAGGTGCTCATCGGCTTCACGCTGGCCTGGCTGATCAACCGCAAATTCAGGGGCAACGACCTCTGGACGACCCTGATCGTGCTGCCGATGATGCTGTCGCCCGCTGTGGTCGGCAATTTCTGGACATTCCTCTATCAGCCGCAGATCGGCCTGTTCAACTACGGGGTTTCCTTTTTGACTGGCGTCGACCCGTCCTCGTTCCAGATGATCGGTGATGTTGCGCTGGCGCCCTGGTCCATCGTGATTGTCGACACCTGGATGTGGACCCCGTTCGTGATGCTCATCTGTCTAGCCGGACTGAGATCGATACCGGACTACATCTACGAGGCGGCGGAAATCGACCGGGCCAGCAAGTGGCGTCAATTCTGGACCATCACGGTGCCCATGGTGCTGCCGTTCCTCATGCTGGCCGTCCTGTTCCGTGGCATCGAAAACTTCAAGATGTTCGATCTGGTCGTGCAATTGACCGGTGGCGGCCCGGGCTCGATTACCGAGCTGACCTCAATCAATCTCAAGCGCGAAGCATTCGAGAAATGGCGCACAGGCTATGCATCTGCCTATGCGATCATCCTGTTCGTGACCGTCTTCGGCCTCGCTTCGATTTATGTGAAGGCGCTCAACAAGGTGAAGGAAAGATGAGCAGTTACTCCATCACGGAACCGTCCGCGCGGCAGAAATGGGTGGCCGGGTCGCTTGTCATCGCCTATGCGGTCATCACGTTGCTGCCGCTGGTCTGGATCCTGACAACGGGTTTCAAGTCGCCGGTCGATGCTATTGCCTATCCACCCAAGCTCTCGTTCCAGCCTTCGCTGGAAGGCTATGTGAACCTGTTCACCACACGGACCCGGGTATCGCCCGAGCAGCTGGAGGCCCTTCCGCCGCCGGCCACATGGTATGAGGAGATTGTCCGCAAGCGTGACATGGTCATCGCCGGGCCGTCGCGCTACGGCGAGCGGTTCCTGAATTCCGTGATCATCGGGTTCGGTTCGACCTTCCTGTCCGTCTTCCTGGGAACGCTGGCCGCTTATGCCTTTTCCAGGTTCAAGGTGCCGCTGAAAGACGATCTCCTGTTTTTTATCCTGTCCACCCGGATGATGCCGCCGATCGCGGTCGCCATTCCGATCTTTCTGATGTTCCGCACGCTCGGCCTGTCGGACACCCATCTCGGCATGATCCTGCTTTATACGGCGGTGAACATCTCGCTGGCGGTGTGGTTGTTGAAGGGGTTCATTGACGAGATCCCGCGTGAATACGAGGAGGCGGCGCTGATCGACGGCTACACGCGCTTTCAGGCATTTCTCAAGGTGGTGCTGCCGCAGGCGGCGACGGGAATTGCCTCCACGGCCATTTTCTGCCTGATCTTCTCGTGGAACGAATACGCCTTCGCGGTTCTGCTGACCTCCGGTACGGCGCAGACCGCGCCGCCGTTCATCCCGACGATCATCGGCGTCGGCGGCCAGGACTGGCCAGCGGTCGCCGCCGGCGCGACCCTGTTTCTCCTCCCGGTCATGGTCTTCACCATTCTTCTGCGCAAGCACCTGCTGCGCGGGATCACCTTCGGAGCAGTGCGTAAATGAGTGCGTTCGTCACCGGCCTTGTCCACTTTCGCCGCGGGTCCTGGGAAATGCTGGCGTCCATCCTGATCGCTCTTGGCGTGATCATGCTGATGCAGCCGCTGGTTCTTTGGGCATACACCTATTCCTTTATTGTCACGCTGATCGGTACGGTGATGTTCATCGTCGTCAGCCACTTTCCGGAGTGATCTGAATGGCTGAGATCGTGATCAGGAACCTGAGGAAGGAGTTCGGCGCGTTCACGGCCGTGCAATCCTCCTCCTTCAAGATCGAGGACGGCGAGTTCTTCATGCTGCTGGGACCCTCCGGCTGCGGCAAGACCACCACCTTGCGCATGATCGCCGGGTTGGAACTGCCGACCGCCGGCGAGATCTATATCGATGGCGAGGAAGTGGGCCGCAGACCCGCCAGTCAGCGCGACATCGCCTTTGTCTTCCAGATGTTCGCCCTTTACCCGCACATGAACGTGCGCAGGAATATCAGCTATCCGCTGGTCAGCCAGGGCATGCCGAAACTCCAGGTGCGCGAGAAAGTTGCCGAGGTCGCTCAAATCCTGGGCATCACCGGCATTCTCGACCGGCCCGTGGGTGGGCTTTCGGGCGGTGATCGTCAACGTGTCGCGCTGGGCCGGGCCATCGTCCGCGACCCCAAGGCCTTCATGATGGACGAGCCCCTTGGGGCGCTCGATGCGGAATTCCGCGAACACATGGCAGAGGAATTGCGAGCCCTGCACGACCGGATGGGCGCAACCACCGTCTATGTGACTCATGATCAGCTTGAAGCCATGCAGATGGGCGACAAGATCGTTGTGATGAACCACGGCGTGATCGAGCAATTCGGCACGCCGCAGGACATCTACGACAAGCCGGCGACCCTGTTCGTGGCCGAATTCATCGGCTCACCCTCGATGAATTTCCTGCGCTTCCACGGTCAGGTTCACGCAGGCTCCTCGACGGTGAACCTGCACCATGTGGACATCGCTGTGCCAAGGCAGACAGAGCCGTTCGAGGGCGACATGGTGTTCGGCATACGGCCGGAGCAGGTGTCGCTCACGGACAACGGACCCTATCGGGGAGAGGTCGTTGCAGCGGAATATCTCGGCACCACGCAGATTGTCACCGTGAAGACCGCCAATGGCGAACTAAAGGCCCGGATACCGTCGGATCAGGCGGTGCGCACGGGGGAGACCGTCGGGCTGGATTTCAACGGGCCGAGCGTGACCCTCTTCGACAATCAATCGGGGCGGGCGTTGCGCTCCGAGCTGAACGAGGGAGTGCTTGCACATGTCTGAGGTCAGGCTCGCCAATCTGTCGAAAGCATTCGGGGAAACGGTTGCCGTCGAAGATCTGACGATGACAATCATCAACGGGGCGTTTGTGACGCTGCTCGGGCCGACCGGTGCCGGCAAGACTACTATCCTGCGGCTGATCGCGGGGCTCGAGCAGCCGGACGCGGGCGAGGTCGTGATCGGCGGACGAGATGTCACCGGCGACACGCCAGCGCAACGCAACGTTGCCATGGTGTTCCAGCAATATTCGCTCTATCCGCATATGAGCGTGCGCGACAACCTTGCATTTCCGCTGCGCTCTCCGATTCTGAAAACGCCGGCTGACGAGATCGACCGGAAAGTTGCGGAGGTGGCCGAGGTCCTGCGGATTTCGCACAAGCTCCACAACAAGGCGACCAACCTGTCGGGCGGTGAAATGCAACGGGTCTCCATCGGCCGTGCGTTGGTGCGCAATCCGTCCATCTACCTGATGGACGAGCCATTGAGCTCTCTCGACGCCAAGCTCAGGTCCGATCTCAGGATCGAGTTGAAGCGTATTCAGGAGAGCCTCGGCGCAACCCTGCTCTATGTCACCCACGACCAGATCGAGGCAATGACCATGGCGACACATGTCGGGGTTCTGGACCAGGGCCGCCTGGTGCAATTCGGATCGCCGCGGGAGATCTATGAAAGCCCGGTCAATCTCTATGTGGCCGGGAGGCTTGGTCAGCCGCGCATCAATGTGCTGCCTGCGGACATGTTTGCCGGGGCTCCAGCCGGTGCCAGGACAATGGGTCTTCGCCCCGAGCATGTTGCCCAGGGAGAGGGCAAGCCCTCCCGGATCACGCGGGTGGAGCACCTGGGAGACCAGACCCGTCTGCACCTGTCTCTGGACGGGCACGACATCGTCACCCTTTCGGAAAATCGCGTGGTCCACGAGCCCGGCGAAACGCTTGCCATCCAGCCGCGCAATCCGCTTTTCTTCGACGCCAGCGGCGCTCGAATTGCCTGATACCAAAGAGGGGTGAACATGACTTTTCCGACCGCGATTGCGGGCCCTTCGGCGAGACGCGCGTCGCAGGGCATTCTGAGTTTTCGAACACGAGGCGGGACGCAATCCGAAGGACCTCCAATCGTGGCCCGCGGTGGCCCGGTTCCGCCCGCTGGACGTCGCTGCACGGCATGCCCAGTTCTCCGCACAGGACTGGTCGATGCGCCTCACCGGCAGACGGAAAAGGGCCGCCGGGTGGGTCGAAACCAATACTCTCTGGCATGAGGAGACGGGATATGAAGCAGTTCATCAACACCAGGGAAGCGCTCGTCACCGAAGCGATCGACGGGATGCTCCGGACCGCCGGCGGACGGCTCGCCCGCCTGGACGGGTACCCGCATATCAAGGTTGTCGTGCGCACGGACTGGGACAAGTCGAAAGTGGCGCTGGTTTCGGGCGGCGGATCCGGCCACGAGCCGAGCCATGCCGGTTTCGTTGGCCAGGGCATGCTGACGGCAGCCGTCTGCGGCGAGGTTTTCGCCTCGCCCTCTGTCGACGCGGTGCTGGCAGGCATTCTGGCCGTTACCGGCAAGGCCGGCTGCCTTTTGATCGTCAAGAACTATACCGGCGACCGGCTGAATTTCGGTCTGGCGGCGGAACGGGCCCGGGCCTTCGGGCTGAAGGTCAGCATGGTCATCGTCGATGACGATGTCGCTCTGCCGGATCTGCCTCAGGCGCGCGGGGTTGCGGGTACTCTGTTCGTACACAAGATTGCAGGTGCACTGGCCGATCAGGGGGCCGATCTGGAAACCATCACGGATGCGGCCGGGCGGGCAATCGACGGAGCGATCTCCATCGGGATGTCGCTCGACACCTGCACAATTCCCGGTTCACCAAAGGAGGACCGCATCGCTACCGGCAAGGCAGAACTCGGTCTTGGTATCCACGGCGAAGCCGGGATCGAGCAGGTCGACTATTCCAATGCCCGGGCGGCCATGGCCATGGTCGTTGACCGGCTGGAACCGAACCTGACCCCCGGGCCGCATGTGGCCATTCTGAACAATCTCGGCAGCACCACGCCTCTTGAAATGTCCGTGTTGCTTGAGGAAATGACCGCGTCACGCATCGGCAGCCGGATTCGCTGGGTGATCGGGCCGGCGGCTCTGATGACTTCGCTGGACATGCACGGGTTTTCCGTGTCGCTGCTGCCCGTCGGTAAATCGGAGGAAGCGTTGCTGCAGGCGCCTGTCGCGCCCTGGGCCTGGCCCGGTTGCCTTGCGCTCGGCCCGGTTTCGGTGCGGCCGCTGCCGGACGGACTGGCGCCGATCCGGCCACTGCCCTCGGTCAACGACGAGACGCGGCAATTCATCGAGCGCTGCTGCAATATCCTCATTGCTGCGGAGGACGACCTAAACGCGCTGGATGCGAAATCCGGCGACGGCGACACCGGCAGCACGCTGGCAACCGCGGCACGGGCTCTGATCCAGGCCCTTGACCGCCTGCCGCTGGCGGATCTTACCCAGCTCTACCGGGCTATCGGACTGGAGCTCAGCCAGACCATGGGCGGCTCTTCCGGGGTGCTGCTGGCGATCTTCTTCGCGGCGGCGGGCGATGCGTCCTCAAGCGGGCGCGGTGCCATAGGTGCACTGAAGGCCGGTCTCGACCGGATCATGCAAGTGGGGGGGGCCGGACCGGGTGACCGGACCATGATCGACGCTCTTCTACCGGCACTGAATGGCCTGGAAAACGGTATCGGGGTCGCCGCTGAATCAGCCCGCCAGGGCGCAGACGCAACCGCCCGCATCACCCGGGCGCGGGCGGGCCGGGCGGCTTATGTATCCGAGGCGAACCTGTCCGGCCACAACGATCCCGGAGCGGAAGCCGTTGCGCGCCTGTTCGAACAACTTGTCCACTCTCCGGCCTTGACCTCCCGGTCCGCGTGAGGCCGGACACCTTCCGGCGGGTCGACGAGAGCCAGCGTGCGTTCGAACAAGCGCGCGGTGCTCTCATCGACTCGCCGGATTTTTCATGGGAACGTCCTCTCGGAGAGCACCGTGAGGCCGGCCAGGATCCGGCCTGATACCTGCCCAATATCTGGAAAGAGCAGGTTTCTTTCTCCATTCCGTCTGCTGGCCGCACGGAAGTCCTTGCGTTCGAAATCAATTCATCACAAACTCCGGTAAAAATCACGATATGTTGTGATGCTTTGAGACAGGAAGGGAGGAAACGCTTGCCGAAAGACAGCGCTTGTGCGGAAACGGGACATGTCCTGACTGACCTTCCCTGAAATAATGGCTTGAATAAAGTTATAATATATAACTATTATAAGCCATCACCTGATGGGGAGGAGGACCCCTGTCAGGCCCCGAAGTTGATCGAACAGGGAGGAAACCATGATCAACTTGAATAGCAAACTCGCCCGGCTGGCCGCGGCGGCGACCGTCTCCGCAATCGCGATTGCGGGTGCGGCGTCGACCACGCTGGCGCAGGAAGTCACGTTGCGCATGCATCAGTTCCTGCCGGCGCAGGCCAATGTTCCAAAGAACGTCCTGACACCCTGGGCGGACAAGGTCGAAGCCGAATCCGGCGGACGCATCAAGATCGAGCGCTATCCGGCCATGCAGCTGGGCGGCAAGCCGCCGGAACTGATCGACCAGGTCGTCGACGGTGTCGTCGACATCGTCTGGACCGTTGCCGGCTACACGCCGGGCCGCTTTCCGCGCGCCGAGGTGTTCGAGCTGCCGTTCACCATGACCGATGCCGGGGCCATGTCGCGGGCCTACTGGACCCTTGCCGAAGAAACCATGATGGACACCGAGTTCGCGCCGTTCAAGCCGCTCGGCCTGTGGGTGCACGGACCCGGGGTGATCCATTCCAGCAAGCCGATCACCGCGCTGTCGGATCTCAACGGTGTCAAGCTGCGCGCGCCGACCCGCGTCACCAACAAGCTGTTTTCCAATCTCGGCGCCACGCCGATCGGAATGCCGGTGCCGGCGATCCCTGAGGCGCTCAGCAAGGGCGTGGTCGATGCGACCGTCATTCCGTGGGAGGTTGTCGGTGCGCTGAAGGTGAACGAGCTGGTGAAGAACCACACCGAGTTTCCGGGCAACGCGCTGTACACGACCACCTTCCTGTTCGCGATGAACAAGGACCGGTATGAGTCCCTGCCGGACGATCTGAAGGCGGTGATCGACAACAATTCCGGTGTCGAATTCTCCGCGTTCGCCGGCAAGCAGATGCAGGCGGACGATGCCGGACCGCGTGCCGCGGCCGTCGAGATGGGCAACAACATCATCGAGCTGACGCCCGAGCAGGCTGAAGAGTGGCAAGCCGCCGCCCAGGGCAGCATCGACGAGTGGTTCGCGGAGATGGACGCCAAGGGGATCGACGGCAAGGCTCTGAAAGCCAGGGCCGACGAACTGATGGCCAACTGACCACGCGATAGCGGACGGTCCCCGGAGGCATGTCTTCCGGGGACCACCTTCCCACAGGATACTTGAACAATGCTGCTCACACTGGTGGAGCGCCTCGCGCGCTACATGGCGATCCTTGGCGGTCTGGTGCTCACGGCGCTGATCGCGCTGACCTGCATCAGCGTGCTGGGCCGCGGACTGAACACGCTTGGACATTCCGAATTCCTGAAGTCGATTTCGCAAAGTGCCGCCGACGCCCTGATCGCGACCGGTGTCGGTCCGGTATCGGGCGATTTCGAACTCGTCGAGGCCGGGATCAGTTTCACCATTTTCGCCTTTTTGCCGATCTGCCAGCTGCGGCGCGGCCATGCCACCGTCGATATCTTCGCGAACGGATTTCCGCGCTGGCTGAACCGGCTCCTCGAGACCTTCTGGGAAGTGCTTCTGAGTGCGCTGATCCTCGTGATCACCTGGCGCCTGTTCGTGGGCATGGGAGACAAGATGCGCTATAATGAGACCACCTTCCTGCTGCAATTTCCGATCTGGTGGTCGTTCGCGCTGAGCTTCTGCGCCGCGCTGGTGGCCTCGCTCGTCGCGGTTTATTGCGCTGGGGTCCGGATCCTTGAGCTGATCACGGGCCGCCGGACCGAGCCGCAAGCCGAGGGGGCCGACCATTGAGCCTGCTTGAACTGGGATACCTGTCCTTTCCCGTCCTGCTTGTCCTGATTTTCCTGCGCGCGCCGATTGGGCTCGCGATGATGATCTGCGGACTTGGCGGCCTTTACCTGGCCACCGGCAGCCCGAACATCTTCCTGTCGAAGCTCAAGAGCGAAACCTATTCGACCTTCTCCAGTTATTCGCTGACGATCATTCCGATGTTCCTGCTGATGGGGCAGTTCGCGACACATTCGGGCATGTCGTCATCGCTGTTCAAGGCGGCGGAAAGCTTTCTCGGGCACCGCAAGGGCGGCGTCGCGATGGCCGCGGTCGGTGCCTGCGCCGGGTTCGGGGCGATCTGCGGATCGTCGCTGGCGACCGCCGCGACCATGAGCCGTGTCGCCCTGCCGGAACTGCGCCGCTACGGCTACTCCGGCGGCTTTTCGACGGCGACGCTCGCCGCCGGCGGCACGCTCGGCATTCTCATACCGCCTTCCGTCATTCTGGTGATCTACGCGATCCTGACGGAACAGAACATTGCCAAGCTGTTTCTGGCCGCCTTCATTCCCGGGATCCTGGCGGCCATCGGCTACATGATCACGATCTCGATCTATGTGCGGGTCAATCCCGGTGCGGCGGGCACGCGGGAGCCGGTGCCCTATGCGGAGCGGATCCGGGCTCTGCTCGATGTCTGGCCGGTGCTGCTCGTGTTCGGGCTGGTGGTCGGCGGCATCTATCTGGGCTGGTTCACGCCGACCGAAGGTGCGGCGGTGGGCGCGGCCGGAACCGGCGTGCTGGCCCTTGTCTCCGGCAACCTGAGCCGGAAGATGTTTCTCGACAGCATTCTCCAGACGGCGATGAGCACAGCGATGATCTTCTTCATCATTCTCGGCGCCAGTTTCTACAACAGCTTTCTCGCGCTCAGCCAATTGCCGCAGGAACTTTCCGGCTGGGTGATCGGCCAGGGCTTCAGCCCCTGGACGGTGCTGACACTGATCCTGCTGTTCTATCTGGTGTTCGGTTGCCTGATGGACAGCCTGTCGATGATCCTGCTGACGATTCCGATCTTCTTTCCGGTGATCAGCGTTCTGGAATTCGGCATGAGCCCGGAACATGTCGCGATCTGGTTCGGCATCATCGTCCTGATCGTGGTCGAGGTCGGGCTGATCACGCCACCGGTGGGCATGAACCTGTTCATCATCAATTCGATGGACCGGTCGACACCCATGACGGACACCTACAAGGCGGTGCTGTGGTTCGTTACCTCTGACATCGTCCGGGTTGTCCTTCTGGTGCTGTTCCCTTCCATCACACTGTTTCTTCTGGGCGGCTAGCGCCGCCCGGAAGGCCGGGACGGCAGGCAAGGCGTCTCGTCACATGCAAATAGATATGAATTATAACAATGATAGATCACACTGAACTGGAGCAAACGCGATGCAGCTGATGGGCAACACCGCACTGGTGACCGGGGCCGGCAGCGGCCTGGGCGCTGCCACGGCCCGGTATTTCGCGGCGCAGGGCACCAGGGTCGTCCTGCTCGATTTCGATATCGACAGGGCGCGTATGGTCGCCGGCGAGATCGGCGGCCATGCGGTCCAGGCCGATGTCAGCGACGAAGCGGCCGTCGGGCGTGCGCTCGACGAGGCTGCCGGGTTGCTGGAGGGCGCGCCGCGGATCGTCGTCAATTGCGCCGGTGTCGGCCATGCCGCGCGCATCGTCGGCCGGGAGGGCAAGCTGTCCTTCGACACGTTCGAAAAAACGCTCAAGGTGAACCTGTTCGGTACCTACAACGTCATGAGCCACGCGGCGAAGCGGATGCTCGGGGAAGACCCGCTGGAGACCGGTGAGCGGGGCGTGATCGTCAACACAGCCTCCGTCGCCTTCGAGGACGGTCAGCTCGGCCAGGCCGCCTATTCCGCCTCCAAGGGCGGAATTGCCGCGATGAGCCTGCCGGCTGCGCGCGAGTTTGCCCAGCACGGCATCCGTGTCATGGCAATCGCGCCGGGCCTGTTCCGCACGCCGATGATGGAGGGCCTGCCGGAAGAGGTCACCACCAAGATCACGGCCAACATCCCGTTCCCGCCACGCCTGGGCGAGCCTGACGAATTCGCCCTGCTTGCCGGGCACATCGCAAGCAATTCGTTCCTCAACGGAACGACCATCCGTCTGGACGGCGCTGTGCGCCTGCCGCCGCGCTGAGGACAAATCGATGAGCGAACCGATCCTGAACATCGAGGTGAGCGGCGCTGTCGCGACCCTGACCATGAACCGCCCGGACAAGCGCAACGCCATGTGCGACGCGCTGCTCGAGGCCATCGACGGGTTCTTTTCAAAACCGCCGGAAGAGGTCAAGGCCGTGGTGCTGACCGGAACGGCGGGACATTTCTGCTCGGGCCTCGACCTCAGCGAACATGTCGCCCGCGACGCGGAAGGCACCATGCGACACTCCCGCGGCTGGCACCAGGTGATGGAACGGATCCAGTTCGGCGGCCTGCCGGTGGTTTCCGCCCTGTTCGGCGCTGTCATCGGCGGGGGGCTGGAACTTGCCAGCGCCACCCATGTGCGCGTCGCCGAGCCGTCGACCTTCTTCCAGTTGCCGGAAGGCCGGCGCGGGATCTTCGTCGGCGGCGGCGCATCGGTGCGTGTCGGCCGCATTCTGGGGGCGGACAGGATGACGGAAATGATGCTGACGGGCCGCAGGTACTCCGCCGGGGAGGGCCAGTCGCTCGGACTGACGCACTACACGGTCGGCGAAGGCGAGGCGCTCGACAAGGCGCGGGAGCTGGCCGGCAAGATCGCGTCAAACGCACCGCTGTCCAACTACATCATGATCCAGGCGCTGGCGCGGATCTCGGACATGTCGAAGACCGATGGCCTGTTTACCGAGAGCCTGTGCGCGGCCATCACCCAGACCAGCCCGGACGCTCTGGAGGGGCTGGCGGCCTTTCTGGAAAAACGCTCCCCGAACTTCAGGTGATCCGATGAGAAAGAATCCTGTTCCGCCCGAATTGCAGACGACCGTCAGCCATGTCAGTGACTGCTGCCTGCGGTCGTTTCACGGCTATCAGATCAAGCGGACCTTCAATGTCATCCAGTCGGATCTCAACCGGACGCTGAAGCCCTTCGATCTCAGGATGATCACCTATTCGGCGCTGGTCCTGATCGTCGACAATCCCGGCCTGCGCCAGTCGCAACTGGCCGAGGCGATGGATATCGAACGGCCGAACCTGGTCGTCATCATCGATGAACTGGAGCGGCGCGACCTGATCGTCCGAGATCGTCTGCCCCAGGACCGCAGGGCCTATGCGCTCAAGGCAACGCTGGCCGGACGGCACCTGTGCGACAACGCGATTGCCGCCGTCAAGGTGCATGAGAACCGGCTCACGCAGGGCATCAGTCCCGATGCGCTGACGAGTGCGATGAAGGTGATGCAATTGATAGAAGCCAATCGCAGCCGGGAGGGCTGAGATGCTTTTGGGAGAAGCAAGGATGAAGCGCACATCGGATTTTCAGCCTCATTCGGTGGAACGGCAGACCCGCGCGGACGGCTCGATCCTGCTGCGCTCGAAACATCCGCTGAGCGCGAGCGTGGAGCGGACCGGCGACTGGCTGCATCAGTGGGCGGACACGGCGCCCGGGCGGGTCTTCCTGGCCGAACGCAGCGGTGCCGGCTGGCGCGGGGAGAACTACAGAAGCGTCCTGGAAAAGGTACGCGCCGTCGGTGCGGCGCTGCTGGCCCGGGGCCTGGACGACAAAACGCCGATCCTGGTGATGTCCGGCAGCGGTGTCGATCACGGCATCCTGGCGCTCGCTGCCCAGTATGTCGGCGTGCCACTGGTTCCGGTGGCCGAGCAATACGCTCTGGTTCACGGGGCCCACGGGCGTCTGCGCGACGTCATCGGCCTGATCAACCCGAAGCTGGCCTATGTGGACGATGCCGCCCGGTTCGGCGAAGCCCTTGCCCTGGAGGCGCTTCAGGGTGTCGAGATCGTCGCCAGCCACCCGGAAGGCAAGATGGGGGGCAAAGCGGGGGGCAGAGCGGATGGACGGGCCGTGACCGCCTTCGCCGATCTGCTCAAGGGTGACGGCGGCATCGATGTGGATGCCGCCTTCTCGAAGGTGACGCCCGATACGGTCGGAAAGATCCTGATGACCTCCGGGTCGACCTCCAGTCCGAAGGGAGTTCTGACCACCCACCGGATGATGTGCGTCAACCAGGTCCAACTGGCCGATGCCCTGCCGTTCCTGCGCAGACGCCCGCCCGTCATCCTGGACTGGCTGCCCTGGAACCATGTCTTCGGCGGATCGCATAATTTCAACATGATGCTGGCCAATGGCGGCAGTCTCTACATCGACGACGGCAAGCCGGTGAAGGGTCTGTTCGAGCGCACGATCGAGAACCTCAATCTGCAGACCGGGACACTGGCCTTCAACGTGCCGCTCGGTTTCGGCATGCTGCTGTCGGCCCTGGAAAAAGACGCGGACCTGCGCCGGCGCTTCTTTCAGGATCTGGACCTGATCTTCTATGCCGGCGCATCCCTGCCGCAGGAGGTCTGGTCCGGCTTCGAACGCATGGCGATGGAGGTGGCGGGCGAGGTCCCGCTGATGACCTCGTCATGGGGTCTGACGGAAACCGCGCCCTGCGCGATGATGCAGCAGGAGCCGGCGCCGCGTTCGGGCATTGTCGGGGTTCCGGTCAATGGTGTCACCGTCAAGCTCCTGCCGGACGCGGACATGCGCTGTGAAGTGCGCGTCAAGGGTCCCAATATCATGCCCGGCTATCACGGCGACCCCGAGCGGACCAAAGAGGCGTTCGATGAAGAGGGTTTTTTCATCACCGGCGACGCCATGATGTTCCTGGACCCGGACGACCCGGACAAGGGCATGCGCTTCGATGGCCGCATTTCCGAGGACTTCAAGCTGCAGTCGGGCACCTGGGTGCGCGCGGCACAACTGAGGCTCGACATGCTGTCGCTGCTGGCGCCGCTCGCCGCCGACCTGGTGATTACCGGAGCAGACCGCCAGCAGATCGGCGTGATGGTCTTTCCCAATGCCGAGGAGCTGACCCGCGAGGGCTTCGATCTGACAGCGGACGGCGGCGCTCTTTCCTGTGCGTTGCTGCGGGGCGAAATTCACCGGCGCCTCGGCGAACGCGCGCGCGAAATCAGCGGCAGCTCGACACGGGTGTCGCGGGCCATCGTGCTGGCGGAACCGGCGTCGATGCCGGACGGCGAAATGACGGCCAAGGGCAACTTGAACTTCCGCAAGGTACTGACACGCCGTGCAGCGCTGCTGGAGCGGCTTTACAGGGACGACGACCCGGCTGTGGTCACAATTTGAGGGAAAACCGACATGGTCGACATTTCGAAAGTTCGGGCGATCGACATCCATACCCATGCCGAGGAGCCGTGCGGCTGTCATTCCGATGACGGCTACGACGACTTGCAGGCAACGATGGCGAGCTATTTCCGCGCACCCTGGAAACATCCGCCGACCGTGCCGGAAACCGCTGCCCACTACCGCGAACAGAACATTGCCGCGGTGATCTTCCCGGTCGATGCGGAACGCGAGACCGGCTACCGGCGCTACAAGAACGAGGAGGTCGCCGAGCTCGCCGCCGAGAATGACGATGTGCTGATCCCGTTCGCCTCCATCGATCCGCACAAGGGCAAGCTGGGCGCACGCGAAGCCCGCAGGCTGATCTCGGAGTTCGGCATCAAGGGCTTCAAGTTCCACCCGACCATGCAGGGCTTCTACCCCAATGACCGCATGGCCTACGAGCTCTACGAGGCCATCGCGGAAGCGGGCGCCATCGCGCTGTTCCACACCGGCCAGACCGGCGTCGGCAGCGGCATGCCCGGCGGCAACGGCATGCGGCTCAAATATTCCAATCCGATGTTCATGGACGATGTGGCGGTCGATTTTCCGGACATGAAGATCATCCTGGCGCATCCGTCCTTCCCCTGGCAGGAGGAAGCGCTGGCCGTCGCCCAGCACAAGCCGAACGTCTATATCGACCTGTCCGGCTGGTCGCCGAAGTATTTTCCGGAAATCCTGGTCAAATATTGCAATTCGATCCTGAAGAAGAAGGTGCTGTTCGGTTCCGACTGGCCGATGATCACGCCGGAGCGCTGGCTGGCGGATTTCGAGAAGATCGCCATCAAGGACGAGCTCAGGCCCGACATCATCAAGGGCAACGCAGCGCGGTTGCTAGGGCTGTCATGAAGGCTCCGGACCTCACCCATTTCTGCGACGTCGAGGTCACGCTCGGCGCGCCGATGGAAATGGGCCCGGGCCGGGCCGGGCAGCGCCGGATCATTCCGATCACGGGGGGCGCCGTGTCGGGCAGGATCAGCGGAACGGTGCTGAATCTCGGAGCGGACTGGCAGACGGTCTTCGGCGACGGCTCCGCCGACATCGACACGCGCTATGCCTTCCGGACCGACGACGGGGCGCTGATCGAGATCGTCAACAAGGGCGTGCGCCACGGCCCGCCGGACGTTCTGGCAGCGATTGCCCGGGGCGAGGACGTCGATCCCGCGAGTTACTATTTCCGCACCACGGCCCGGCTGGAAACCGGGGACCAGCGCCACGAGTGGGTCAACCGGATGCTCTTCGTCGGCACCGGACGGCGACTGGCCGCGGCGGTGAAGGTGTCGCTGTTCGCGGTGGAGTGAAGTTTTGGAATTTGGGCCGGGACAGGGGCAGGGGCAGGATCCGTTATGTCGGTCTGTGCCTGTGACACAGACCGTTTGTCACCCCGGCCAAGCAAAGCGCAGAGCCGGGGCCTACTCGCACTGCAACTTGCCGAAGTCAGGGGGCGCTCGTCCGGCTCGCTGTGAACCGGCATGCGCTCTGGAAACGAGTGGGCCCAGGCTCTTCCTTCGGTCGGCCGGGGTGACTGGGAGCGTGGGGTGCAGCCACGCCACCGCCGCCCCGGCCTTCGCGCCGGGGCCAGGTCCGGGGTTGCAGCCGGTTTGCAGGAGGTCCCGGCTCGGGGCCGGGACGGCGGAGTTATATAAATGGCGTCGGCATCCTTCGAGCCGGGCCGCCGGCCCTGCTCGGGATGAGGGGGGAAGGACATGGCGAAGTCGGCGCTCGGCGCGCCACACGCAACATGAAAGGCAGTCACGCATGAAACCGTTCGCAGCTCCCCTCGACGACATCCTGTTCTCTCTGGAGCATGTTGCCGGCGCGTCTTGCCTGCCGCAGTGGGACCTTGAGCTGGCATCGGAGATCGGCGGGCATTTCGCGGCCTTCGCCGAAGAGCAGCTTGCTCCGCTCAACGAGCCGGGCGATCGCCAGGGCTGCCGGCTGGAAAACGGCCGGGTGCGCATGCCGGACGGGTTCGGCGATGGCTATAAGGCCTATGCGGAGCAAGGCTGGCCGGGGCTGACGGTGCCCGAGGACTTTGGCGGGCAGGGGCTGGATGCGACCGTTCTTGCGATCACGTCGGAGATCTTTTCCGGCGCCAACCACAGCCTGCAGATGGTGACCGGGCTGGTGCCGGGCGCCACCGGCACGCTGCTGGCCTTCGGCACCACGGACCAGCAAAAACGCTATCTGCCGGACTTCGCGTCCGGAACGGCGCTGGCGACCATGTGCCTGACGGAACCGGAAGCGGGCTCGGATCTCGGGCGTATCCGCTGCCGCGCGGTATCTTCCGGCGATGGCTGGTCCCTGACGGGCGAGAAGATCTTCATTTCCGGCGGCGATCAGGACATGAGCGCGAGGATCCACCATCTGGTGCTGGCGCGCACCTCCGATGACGGCATCAAGGGCCTGTCGCTGTTCCTGTGCCCGTGCACGCGGACGGATGGCAGCCGCAACGCGGTCGCGGTCACCCGTATCGAGGAAAAAATGGGGCTGCATGCCTCGCCGACCTGCCAGCTGTTGTTTGACGGGGCAGACGCGGAGCTGATCGGCGAACCGGGTCTGGGGCTGAAAGCGATGTTCACGATCATGAACCACGCCCGCGTCGATGTCGCCCTGCAGGGCGTCGCCCATGCTGCCCGGGCCGCTGATATCGCGCGAAGCTACGCGGGGGAGCGGATCCAGGGCCGCGGTGCGGACGGACAGCCGGTGACGCTCGACCGGCACGCGGACGTTAAGCGCATGCTCGACGAGATCGACGCCCTGGCGTTGGGCGGGCGGGCGCTGGCGCATCTGACGCTGGTGGCGATCGAGGCGGGCACCGATCCGGATCTTGCCGAAGTTCTGAAGCCGGTCGCCAAGGTCTGGTGCACGGAAGCGGGCATGCGCGCCACGGAATTGGGCATGCAGGTGCTCGGCGGTTACGGCTATCTGAAGGAATATCACCTGGAGCAATGCTACCGTGACGCCCGCATCACCGCGATCTACGAAGGGGCGAACGGGATCCACGAACGCACGCTGTCAACCAGGCTGATCCCGAAAGGGGGCGGCGCGGCGCTGGAGCGGTTCCTGCGGGCGGAGTGCGCGCTACACGCTGCGGCCTTTCCAGAGCTGGAAAAACACCTGGAAGCCTGGTGCGCGGCCCGTGACGGGCTTCTTGTTTCCGAAGACCCGGCGGTGCGGGCGCATGATTTCATGACGCTGACAGGGGACACCCTGCAAGCGGCCCTCTGGGCCCGCATGAGCGAGAAGGCGGACCATCATCCGCAGCCCGAACGGATCCGGCATCTGGCGGCAAGGAAACTCGGGGATTCCTGACGGACAGGTTTGCGGCGCTCCCCATTTCGGTTTCACTGGTCACTGCGCCCGTATCCGCATCGGCTCAGCCGGCGTCCTCCAGCTCAAGTCTCGGCGACAGTGCCCTCGGGTCGAGCTTCAGATGAAGGATGCTGGGCACGGACGCCTGTCGCGCCTGTTCCAGGGCATCCGGAAACTCCGCATCCGCAGAGACCGTGAGCCCCAGACCGCCATAACTTCTTGCCAGGGCGGCAAAGTCGGGATTGGTCAGTTTCGTTCCCGAGGGGCGCCGGGGATAGTGCCGTTGCTGGTGCATGCGAATGGTGCCGTACATGCCATTGTCGCTGATGAGGACAACGACGTTGGCGCCCTGCTCGCAGGCGGTGCCGAACTCCTGGCTGACCATCTGGAAACAGCCGTCTCCGGCCAGGCAGATCACGTCGCGCTCGGAATGCTGAAGTTTCGCGGCGATGGACGCCGGCAGGCCATAGCCCATCGACCCCGATGTCGGTGCCAGTTGGGTGCGCCAACCGCGATACCGGTAGTATCTGTGCAGCCAGGCGGAATAGTTTCCAGCGCCGTTCGCCAGGATGGCGTCATCCGGGAGCACCGTGTTTAGGTGGCCGATCACCCTTTCCATTTTCAAGGCACCCGGCGTTTCCTGCAATTCCTGCCATGCGTCATAGGCGGCCCGCGCAAGGACGCGCTCCGGACGCCTGAGCGATCTCGAGGATGCCTGAGCCAACTGGATGCAGGCGGCGCCGGGTTGGGCGACAACGGCAAGGTCGGGCCGGTAGACCCTGCCGATCTCGGACGGGTCGGCGTGGACATGAAGAAGGCTCTGTTCCGGCACCGGCGATTTCAGCAACGTGTATCCGGACGTGGTCATTTCGCCCAGCCGGGCCCCGAGCGCCAGCACGACATCCGCCTCGCGAACCCTTTGGGCAAGGGCCGGATTGATGCCGATACCGACATCACCGACATAATTCGGATGCCGGTTGTCCAGATAATCCTGGCAGCGGAACGAAGCGCCCACCGGCAGGTCGAGATCATCCGCGAATTTGGCGAGCGCGTCGCAGGCCTCTGCGGACCAGCCTCCGCCGCCGACAATGACCATCGGGTTCCGGGCACGTCTGAGCCGGTCGATCACTTCCTGAATGTCTTCCTGAGCGGCCTTGCCGGAGGGCAACACCGCGGCGGGGGCCGCCTGACCCTGGGCCGGGCCGGACAGCATGTCCTCGGGAAGGGCGAGAACCACCGGACCCGGACGCCCGGACTGGGCGACATGGAACGCGTGGGAAACATATTCGGGAATGCGGTCCGCGCGATCGATTTCCCCAACCCATTTCGCCAGCGGGCCGAACATCGCCCTGTAGTCGACTTCCTGGAAGGCTTCACGGTCGCGCTGGTCGCTTGCCACCTGGCCGACGAAGAGGACCATCGGTGTTGAATCCTGAAACGCGATATGGACGCCGGCGCTTGCATTTGTCGCACCCGGGCCGCGTGTCACAAAGGCGACGCCCGGTTTGCCGGTCAGTTTTCCGACGGCCTCCGCCATGATGGCCGCTCCGCCTTCCTGGCGCGCGACGACCACGTCGATCCGGGAATCCCGGAGACCGTCCAGGGCCGCAAGGAAACTCTCGCCGGGAATGCAGAAGACGCGCTCGACTTCCTGGGCAACAAGACAATCGACGAGAAGCGCGCCGCCATGGCGCGTTGACAGTTCACTCACAATTTCACCTCAAGAGTTTTTCAGGCGAAGTCTTCCCGGGCGGCCAGCCGTTCGGCAGCCCGCTCGAAACGCCTGCGCGTGGCAAGTCGGGCTGCTTCGGCATCCTTTTTGGCCAGGGCGTCGACAACAGCGCGATGTTCGTCCAAAATTTCCGCGCCGAATTCGGATGCGGCGGCGTTCTTCAGGAATGCGGAGCGAAGGTTGTCCTGAATGTTGGTCTCGATCATTGCGACGACATCCACATAGTAGGGATTGCCCGAGGCCTCAGTGATGGTCCGATACAGGAGCAACTCCAGGTCAACCCGCTCCTCCAGGGCCGTCTCGGGCCCCAGCAGGTCGGCGGCTTCCATTTTTCTGAAGATGTCCTCGATTTCCTTCATCTGGTCTTCGCTGCGGGACTCCGCCGCGATCGCGGACGCTCCCGCCTGAACCCCGGTGCGCAATTGCAGAAGCTGGATGATCTGTTTTCGTTTCTCAAAACAGGCGGGGCTTATGCGAAAGGCCGACCGCTTGCTCGGATCCGCAACGAACGCGCCAACACCCCGCCTGGAATCGACAACGCCGTTGTAGCGCAGAAACGAAATTGCTTCCCGCACCACCGTTCGGGCGACGCCGAACCGCTGGGATAGTTCCGCCTCGGTCGGAAGCCGGTCTCCGGGCTGCAATTGTCCGCTGTCGATGGCTTTGCTGATCGAGACCGCGACTTCGTCCGGCAGCCTGCGGGGCCGGTCTATGCGGTCAAAAAGGGGTGAGTTCTCGTTCATTCCTGTGCTCCGGTAGGCCTACATCAACCTAGTACAATTCGAGCCGGTGGCCATCAACAATAATAATAAAACAGAAAACAGGTTGTCTGACAACTGATTTTATGTTTTCTTGCGATTAACAACAGGGAGAAGCGGATGACCGCGACACGTATCGCACTGATCGGACTGGGTGGCATGGGCCGGGGGCTCGCCAAGAACATGTTGCTGGCGGGATTGGATCTCACGGTTGCCGATCTGGATGCGGGCGCCGTTGCCCTGGCGGTGTCCCAGGGCGCCAAGGCCGGGGCCTCGCCAGTGGATATGGCCAGGAATGCGGACGTCCTGGCGGTCTGCATCACCACCGCGGAAGCGGTGCAGGCACTTGCCCTGGGTCCGAACGGTCTCCTGGCGGCGATGAAGCCCGGCAGTATCTTTCTCGATCACACCACCGTTTCCGTCGAGCATGTCGATGTGATGCGGCAAGCCTGCGAGGATCACGGCATCGACTATGTCGAGGCTCCGATGACCCGCACGCCGATCCATGCGGATCGGGGCGAGGTCAATATCCTGTTCGGCGGGAGCGAGGCGCTTCTGGACCGCCTGCGACCGATCTTCGATACCTATGCGGAAAACATTTTCCATGTCGGGCCGGCGGGTCACGCGATCCGCCTGAAACTCATTCACAACTACATCGCGTTCGCCAACGTCGCGAGCTTCTGCGAGGGCTTCGCGCTTGCCGCGAAGGAGGGCCTCGACATGACAAAGGTCATCGGCATCATCTCCGCTGCCGGAGGCAAGTCGGGCATGATGGACCTTTATGGCGAGATGACCCTGCGCCGGGATTTCACGCCACACATGTCGCTGGCGAACGCCCAGAAAGACGTTCGCTACTACGCGGAATGGCTCGAGTCGGCCGGCATGCCCGGCTTCATGGCACAGTCCATCCACCAGACCTACGCGCTGGCCTCCATCATGGGGCACGCGGACGAGGGCTGTACCGCCGTCATCAAGCCATACGAGGAGTTTTCAGGCGTGGAAGCCGCGCTTCCGCCGAAGACGGACAACTGATCCCACCCCACGGCGAGGGAAGACGTCGGGGGTGGTTACATTTGCATCAAACGGGAGGAACCAAAGATGCTCAGATCCACATTACTTGCTACCGTAACCGGGCTTGCAATGGCCTCGGCGGCCATGGCCCAGGACGTTACCATGCGTCTGGCGCATTTTGCGGCGGAGAGCCATCCCGGCCATCTGGCGGCGGTCCAATTCGCGGAAAACGTCAAGGAGCGCACCGGCGGCGCGATCGAAGTGGAGCTTTACCCCGCCAATGAGCTCGGCGCACCTCCGGAGCAACTCGAACAGACCATTCTGGGTGCGATCGAAATGAACCTGCCCACGCAGGGCGGGCTGGACAAATACGAAAAGGCCTTCGGCACGGTCATGACGCCGTTCGCCTTCTCGTCCTACGAGAATGCTCACGAGGTCCTGGACGGACCCTTCATGGAATGGGCGGCTCCCAAACTCGAGGAGCAGGGTCTTGTCATGCTCTCCAACTGGGAATACGGCTTCAGGAACATAACCAACTCGGTTCGTCCCATTGAAAGCCCGGACGATGTGGTCGGGCTGAAGCTGCGCACACCGCCCGAGCTGCAGATCGTCGCCGCCCTGGAAGGTCTCGGCGCGGCAACGACCCAGATCGCCTTTCCCGAATTGCCGAATGCCCTGAACCAGGGTGTGGTTGACGGCCAGGAAAATCCGATCGGCGTCATCTACCACTACAAGCTGAACGATTTTCAGGAGCATCTGGCACTGACCAGGCACGTCTACAATTCGATGGTGCATGTCATCAACAAGGACGCCTTCGAAAGCCTGACGGCGGAGCAGCAGCAGATTCTGCGCGAGGAAAGCAAGGCGGCCGGAGACATGATGCGCGCTGCCGTGATTGCGCAGGAAGAAGAGGAAATCGCGGCGCTGGAAGCCAAGGGCATGAAGGTGACGCGTCCGGATCACTCGAAATTCGCCGCCAAGATGGGGTCTGCCCGTGAGCGTGTGGCGGAATACAGCGGTGCGGACAACATGAACACCTTCCTCAGTTTCCTCGATTAACGCACTGGTTCGCTGCCCCGTGACTTTCACGGGGCAGCACGCCCGGGACATCACATGACAACCTTCCTGATACTGGCCGCTCTGGTCACCCTGATCGCCATCGGGCTTCCCGTTGCCGTGTCGCTGGGACTGACCGCCGTCGGCTTCTATGCCCTGCAGGGCGATTTCCGCATCCTGGCGATGGTGCCGCAGCGCATGTTCTCGGCAACCACCGGGTTCACCCTTTTGGCCATTCCGTTTTTCATCCTGGCCGGCAACCTGATGAACACCGGCGGCATAACAGAGCGGATCTTCCGGTTCGCCGATGCGTGCGTGGGCCATGTGCGTGGCGGGCTCGGACAGGTGAACGTTCTGGCCTCGCTGTTCTTTTCCGGCATGTCCGGCGCTGCCGTCGCCGACGCGGCGGGTCTGGGCCAGGTCGAACTGAAGGCCATGGCGGACAAGGGCTACGATCCCGAATTCTCGGCCGCGATCACGGCTGCCTCTTCAACCATCGGGCCGGTGTTCCCGCCCTCGATCCCCTTCGTTCTCTATTCCTCGATCACCGGTGTCTCGGTTGCCAAGCTGTTTCTGGCAGGCGTCGTGCCCGGCGTTCTCATGGCCCTTGCGCTGATGGCGTCGGTCTGGGTCATCGCCCATCGCAGGGGCATGCCGAAACGCCACCGCATCGACTGGCTGGAAATCGGCCGCAGTTTCCTCGGCGCGGCCCTGTCGCTGCTGACGCCGGTCATCATCATCGCCGGCATTTTCGGAGGGATCGTAACGCCCACCGAGGCAGGCGTCGCGGCAAGTGCCTATGCCCTGATCCTGTCGATGTTCGTCTACAGGGAAATCACGGTCCGGGACCTGCCGGGCATCCTCTGGGAAACGCTCCAGCATACGATCCGCGTGATGTTCGTGATTGCGGCGGCCGGGTTCTTCGGCTGGCTGCTAATCCATCAGCGTGTCCCAAATCAGCTGGTCAGCAGCCTGATCGGATTTTCCGACAACCCGGTCGTCATCATGGCCATCGTGGTTGCGATCCTGCTGGTGCTGGGGATGTTCCTGGAAGGGATCGCGGTCATTGTCCTGACGGTGCCGCTGTTCTACCCGGTGATGACCCAGATCGGCGTGGATCCGGTACAGTTCGGGGTCATCATGATCATGTGTTCCATGGTCGGCTTGCTGACACCGCCGGTGGGCATGGTGCTGTTCGCCGTGTCCTCGATCGCAAAACTGAGCGTCGGACGTCTGTCGAAAGCCCTGCTTCCCTATCTTGCGGGGCTCTGTGTCGTGCTTCTGGCCGTCATCGCCTTTCCGGCCGTGTCGACCTGGCTTCCCAACCTCCTGCTCGGAAACTAGCCATGCTTGCAACTATCGACAGGATCACCGGGTTCATATTGCGTGCAATTCCCGTTTGTTGCCTGGCTGCATTGTTCCTGCTGCTGCTGACCAACGTGATCGCGCGAACATTTCAGCTCGCCGGGTTCTCCTGGTTCGATGAAATCGTCCAGGGGCTGTTCGCGTGGATGGTCTTTATCGGGGCCGCCGCCCTCTGGCGGGAAAGGGACCATTTCCAGGTCGACTGGCTGGAGCGGTCCCTTCCTGCGATTCCGGCGCGGATCCTGCGTCTGGTGACAACGCTGCTCGCGATCTGTTTTCTGGTCGTGATGACGGCATATGGCGCCGACCTGACGCGCAGCGCGAAAGCCCTGACGCCCATTCTGGGGCTGCCGACCGCCCTGTTCTACATCACCATCCCGCTCTCCGGGGCGGTGATGCTCATCTACTCTTCAGCCGAACTGCTCAGGCTTCTGACAGGCTTCAATTCCTCCAGGGAGACACAACAATGATCTTCGATCACCGCACATACACCTGCCGTCCCGGCACGATCCGCAAGCACATGAAGCTCTATGAGGAAAGCGGCTGGGCAACCCAGTCCAAACATCTCGGGCAACCCATTCTTTACGGCGCGGTCGAGACGGGCAACGTCAATTCCTACGTGCATGTCTGGGTCTATGAGGACGCGGCCGACAGGGCGGCGAAACGGGCTGCACTGGCGGCCGATCCCAAGTGGCAGGAATATCTCAAATTGAGTTCGGACGCAGGCTACCTGGTCGGTCAGGTCAACACGATCCTGACCCCGGCCTCGTTCTTCAAGATGCCGCAGGTCTGAGCAGGCACCTGCCGAACTTCCACCAGCCGCCACCGGGCCCTGAGCGGGCCGGGTGGCGGCTGGTGTGGAATGCGCCGGGGCCGATCTGCCCGGCTCAGATCAGATCAGCTCAAATCAAGCCGACCATCCGTTCCAGGTTTGCCATCGCGCGCACGCCGTCATGGATGTCCGGGGCTGACGATTTTTCCTGCCGGAAGGCGGCGGCGACGTCGGTGATCAGGGCATGGTAGCCCTTGTGGTCCTCGTTGGCGGCAGCCGTGAAATTCGGCGTCCAGGACAGGGTGTCCGATGTGTCCGACAGGGTCGCATCCGGGTCGTCCGCCTTGAACGGCGGGTCGCGGTAGCAGGCGACGTTGATTATGTTGTCGACTTCCAAGCGTATATGATCGCCCATGATCTGGATGGATTCCATCGGCGTGCCCCGGGACTGGACGGTGCCCATGACGATGGTGCCGATAACCCCGTTGACGCATTCGAAATTGAGATGGAACAGCAGAAGGCCCGGCTTCGGCTCGATCTTGCGTAGCGCCATGTCGCTGAAATCGCTGCCTGCGAACCAGGGGATGAGATCCATGTAGTGGACGCAGTGGTGCAGGTAGAAACCGGTATAGTCGACCTCGCCGGCGAAATAGGTCGGCGCGGTCATGTAGCTGCCGGTGATGCCCAGGACCTGGCCGAAATCCCCCTTGCGCAGGACATTGCCGGCCATCCGGTTTCCGGTGGAATAGCGCTTCATGAAACCGACCAGAACGGGCTTGCCGGTGCGCTCGGAAGCGGCCGCGATCTCTCTTGCCGCTGCGGTGTCCTTCGCCGGCGGCTTTTCAAGAAACACCGGCAAACCGTGCTCCAGGGCAGCGATGGAGGCGACGTGATGGAGATCCGGCCCGACGGCCATGCCGATGGCATCGAGGCCCTTGTGGGCAATCAGCTCGCGGTAATCCGTGTAGACGGCATCGGCGCCATATTGCCAGGCGGCGTTCGCGGCCGCCTCCTTGTTGACGTCGCAGACGGCGGCGATGTTGATGCCGTTGCGGCCGAGCTGGGGCATCAGCATCTGGGTGGCGTGGCGGCCGCAGCCGATCCATCCGATGTTCAGGGTCATTGGGCGCTCTCCGCCATGGCAAGGCAGGAGCGGATCAGGGCCAGGCCTGCCTGCAGTTTTCCGGTTTCGTCCTCGCGCGGGGCGCGCCAGTGGGCGATGGGCAGGCCGACCCGGTCGTCGTCCCTGCGGAAGGGTTCCAGAGACACGGGGCCGTCATAGCCGATGTCGGCCAGCGCCTTCATGATCGCGGGCCAGTCGAGGTGGCCCGTGCCGGGGAAGCCGCGATGGTTTTCATTGGCCTGGAAATGCACGACCCGCGACCCGGCGGCCCGGATCGCGTCGGGGATGGAGCGTTCCTCCATGTTCATGTGGAACGTGTCGAGCACGATCCCGAGGCCCGGATTGTCGACCGCGTCGCAGACCTCGATCGCCTGCCGCGTGGTGGAGACGATGTCGGTCTCGAACCTGTTCAGGGCTTCCAGCGCGAACACACAGCCGGCGTCGGCGGCACCCGGCGCCACGGCGGCGAGGCCTTCGATCGTCCTGTCCGCGCGCGCCCTGATGTCATCGTCCGACCAGGGGACCGGCGGGCGGCCCGCGAACACCATCGGCTCGCCATAAAGCGGGCCGCCGATGATCCGGGCTCCGAGCGTTGCTGCAACTTCGACGCAGCGTTTCAGATAGTCAATGCCGCCCTGACGGCACGCCGCGTCGCCGCTGGCGATCGAGCGCTGCAGATTGACCCTGGCGGCCAGCACGACGCCAAGATCCGCGTCCCGCAGGGCCGCCGCGGTTTCGCTCAGGTCCAGGTCATCGTCGGGCTCGGGAACCAGCAGTTCGACGAAATCGAAGCCAAGGTCGCGAATGTGCCGGAAGAGACCCAGATCGGCGCGGCTGAAGGGCCGCACGAATTGCATGGAAATGATGCCGACTGGGTTGTTCACTTTCAATTGCCTTTTCATTGTCATCCCTTGACCGCGCCCTGTGTCAGGCCGCTGATCAGGCGTTTCTGGACGATCAGGAACAGGAGGGTCGCGGGCATGGCGCCGATGATGCCGCCGGAGGTCAGCAGACCCCATTCGACCTCGTATTCGCCGATGAGCGTCTGGATGGCGACGGTGATCGGACGGACATTCCGCCCGCCCAGGGTGAGGGCGTAGAGATATTCGTTCCACGCGGTGATGAAGATGTAGATGCCGGTGGCGATGATGCCCGGCGTGCACAGCGGCAGCACCACGCGCCAGAGTGCGCCGAGCCGGCTGCAGCCGTCGGTCATCGCCGCCTCGTCCAGGCTTTTCGGGATGCCGTTCATGTAGCTGGTCATCATCCACACGGAGAAGGGAATCGCGACCGTGGCATTGGCGATGATGAGCGCCAGGTGAGTGTCGAGAATGCCCAGAACGCGCATCATCACGAACAGCGGCAGGATCAGCAGCACCACCGGGAACATGTTGATGATCAGGAACTGCAGCAACAGGTAGCGTTTGCCCCGGAACGAGAAGCGGGAGAAGGAATAGGCGGCGGTCACGCTCAAGGTGAGGCCGACCACGACGGTGCCGCCCGCGATGATGAACGAGTGGATCAGGTTGGTCAGAAAGCCGACGGTGGCAAACAGCCGGATGTAGTTTTCAAGGGTCGCCCCGATCAGGCTCGGGCCTTCGGTGAACAGGCGGCTTTCCGATGTCAGAGAGGTCAGCAGCATCCAGAGGTACGGCCCGAGTGTGAAGGCCAGGATGAGCAGCATCGGCAGATCGACGGTCAACAGCCGCCGCAACAGGGATTTGCGTCCAACCATCAGTCAACGGACCTCCCTGCGCGGCGAAGATAGACGATCACCAGTCCGAGCAGCATCAGCGTGAACAGGACGGCGAGGGACGAGCCGTAGCCGAAGTCCAGATTGGTGCGCGCCTTGATGAAGGCGTAGAGCGGCAGGGTGTAGGTGGCATAGCCGGGTCCGCCGCCGGTCATGACGTAGATCACGTCGATCGAGTTGGCGACCCAGATCGTCCTGAGCAGGACGGCGGTGATCAGCACGCCGGAAATGCCCGGCAGGGTGATGTGCCAGAACTGGCGCAGCGGGCCGGCGCCGTCCAGGGAAGCCGCTTCGTAATAGCTGCTCGGGATCGATTGCAGGCCGGCCAGGATCATCACCGCGAAGAACGGAAAGCCCTGCCAGGTCAGCGTCAGGATGATGGCGTAGAGAGCGGTGTCGGGGTCGGCGAGCCAGGGGACCGAGGCCTTGATCAGGCCCAGCCGCAACAGGAACTCGTTGAGGATGCCGTAATTGGCATCGTAAATCCACACCCACATCAGCGCGATGACCACGCTCGGCAGCGCCCAGGGAATGATGATCAGCGCCCGTGCGAGGGGCCGCCAGGGGAATTTCTGATTGAGCAGCAGGGCCGTGGCGAGGCCGAGCAGAAGCTGGGCGGGGATGGTCACGGCAATCCAGATGACCGTATGCCTGAGCGAAATCCAGAAGACCTCATCCTGGAGGGCGGCCGCGAAGTTCTTCAGCCCGACAAAGGTGAAGTCCTTCGGTTTCCAGAGAATGTAGTCGTGCAGGCTCATCCAGGCGGCCTGGATCATCGGAAAGAACACGATGGCCAGTGTCACGAGGACTGCGGGCGAGAGCAGGGCATAGGGGAGCACCTTGCGCGCAAGGGCCGCCCGGCCTGGCGGTCTGGATCCGGGTTGGACCGCCGCTTCGTCGATGGTGGGCATGGTTGAATTTCCATTCGGTGCGGGAGGTGTCTCCCGCACGCAGTTCAAGTCTTTCGTCTGCCGTTTTCAGGCAAGTGCTGTTTGTGTCGGTTGGAAAAGGGGACGGTCGTTGCCGGACAACGTGCCCGCCAACGACCGCCCAGGGAGGACTCAGGGATTGTAGAGCTTGTCGATTTCGGCGTTCATTTGCTCCGCGGTGATCTCGCCCGTCAGGGCGCGCTGCATGTTCACCGGCCAGACCGTGTTGACGAAGTCCGAAGTTTCCGGCGTGTTCGGCAGCAGGTTGGCGAAGGGCAGCGACTGGACCGTCGCATCGACGAAGCGTTTCTCGTGCAGTGTCCAGCCTTCGGAGTCCGTTTTGGTGACAGGCAACTGGCCGGTTGCCTTGTTGAACTCGGCGTTGTTGCCGGCGGTCGACAGGAAGGAAATCCATTTCCAGGCGGCGTCCTTGTTTTCCGCCGTGGAGAAGACAGCCGTGGATTCATCGCCGAAGGACGTCCAGTGACCGCCGCCGCATTCCGGAACGGTCGTTGCGGACACCGCGTTTCCAAGCGCCTCGACCATGCCGTTGGACGAGCCGATGTGGTGGATCGTCATCGCGGTCTTGCCGGCCTTGAACGCGCCGGTGACTTCCTTGAAGCCGTCATTGGGCGCGGACGGCGGGAACACCTTGTCCTTTTCGAACAGGTCCACGACCCACTGGGTTCCGGCAACGCCGGCATCACCGGTCAGGCTTCCGGCGGAGAAATCGACACCGCGCGAGAGCACCAGACTGCCCCAGTGATCATGACCGCCCTTGCCGCCCCTGAAGCCGAAGCCGTAGACATCAAGCTGGCCGTCGCCATCGGTGTCGCGGGTGAGCTTCATGGCGACATCGCGGAAGTCGTCGCAGGTCTTCGGCACATCGAGGCCGAGCTCTTCGAGCATGTCCTGCCGGTAGTAGAGATAGAGCACCACATATTGAACCGGCAGGTAATAGGTCTGGCCGTCGGAGGCCCTGGTGAGGTTCAGGAGATTGTCCTGCAGGTCGGCCTTGCCGTCCCAGGCGTCGATCCGCGCGCCGATCGGTTCCAGTGCGCCCATTTCGACCAGGCGCGGCTGGGCGAACATCTTGACCATCGCGGCGTCCGGCGCATTGCCGGCGACAATCGAGGTGTAGAGATTGTCGTAATAGGAGTTCCACGGAATGTTCTCGGCTTCGATCTTGATGCCGGGATTTGCCTGTTCGAACTTGGCGACCAGTTCCGACATGGGATTGTCGGCATTGTCGAAGTGATACCAGAAACGGACGGTTTCGTCCGCCTGGGCGACCGCCGTTCCGGCAAGAAGTCCTGCCGCGAACGCGGCCGAAATGAGTTTTGACATTGTTTCCTCCACTTTATTTCTGTTTTTGCTCAAGACCCTGTGAGTTCGCGGAAAGCCCTCCCGGCTTCCGCCGCAGCCTTGCGGGCCTCCGGCAATTCAAGGCTCATCTGCATGAAGCCGTGAACCACGCCCGGATAAAGGGTGTAGGGATCGGTCCGGCCCAGGCTGCGTAGCCGACCAACCAGATTTTCCGTATCCGAGCGAAGGGGGTCGATGGCCGCCGCGTTGAAGAACATCGGCGGCAGTTTGCGCAAGGCGTCGTCCGTTGCCTGAAACGGGGACACCAGCGGCCGGCTCCGGTCGGCCGGATCGGCGGCGTACCAGTCCCAGTAGCGCATCATCTTGGCACGTGTCAGGCCGGGGCCGTCCTTCTGGCCGAGATAGGACGCGGTTTCGAAGTCCGCGTCATAGACGCCATAAAACAGAAGCGCGGCGTCCGGAGCGGGCAATTGCTGTTGCTGAATCATGAGCAGCAGGGCGAGCGCGAGATTGGCGCCGGCGCTGTCTCCGGCCAGGGCTCGAGGTCCCGAACACCCGGCCAGCTCCGACCGTCCGGCCGTGACGGCAGTCCAGACCGTCCGGCAATCCATCAGGCCGGCGGGGTGGGGGGCTTCGGGCGCAAGCCGGTAGTCGAAGGTCAGCACATGAGCACCGGCCTCCAGGGCCAGCAGCCGCGCGGACCGTTCATGGGTTGTCATGCCGCAAAAGGCCCAGCCGCCGCCGTGAACGAACAGGATCAGGCCGTCGGCCTTTTCGGGGCTGAGCAGGCGGCAGGGGATCGAGTGTCCCTCGGCGGCGGTCACGGCAAATTCCGTGACGGACAGATCGGGAAGGTCGCTGTTCCAGCGAAGATTGGTCCGTTCGGCCAGCTCGCGGCCTTGCCGCGCGGGCAGAAGCGTCGGATCGCCGAGGCCGGCATCTTCCCTGGCGAGGCGCTCGAGGATCCATTGCATCCGCTGTGTCGGGATCAGGTCCGCGTCCGAGGGCAGGGGCATAGGCAGGGTCGCGGACATCATTTCGCCGATCCCGATTTCTCTGGCGCCAATTTCTCTGGACCCGTGTCCGCATCGACGGCGAGAATGCTCGGCCCGAAATCCACGATCGTGGTGATGTGGCGGGACAGGGCCTCGATCGCTTGTTTCTCGTCGCCGGCGGCGAGGGCGTCCAGGATCGCCACATGGCGTTCGGCGGTCTCCACAAGACCCCGGTTCGGTTCGGAATTCAGGATCTTGTAGCGGTGATTGTGAATGAGGCACCTGCGCAGGATCGGGCTGACGCTGGGCATGTCGGCGGCGTTGTAGAGATTGAGATGAAAATTCCGGTCATGGAGGGAGAGCCGGTATTCGTCGCCCTCTTTTGCGGCCTGGCGCATGGCGTCCAGATCCGCTTCCAGTTCCTTGCGCAGAAGCGGACCGAAGTGGTTCAGGACACGGATCACGCCCCGGCACTCGATGTCGTGACGGATCAGGATCAGTTCGCGGGCATCCTCGCCGCGACTGTCCGCGACGAAGGTGCCCCGATGGGGCAGACGCTCCACCAGACCATCCGTCTGCAGGAACATCAGCGCTTCGCGAATCGTGCTCTGGCTGCATTCGAAGCGGTCGGCCAGTTGCAGTTCCAGGATCGCGGCGCGCGGGGGCAGGTGCCCCAGCATGATGTCCTTCTGAAGTTCCTCGAAGATCGCGTGGCTGCGCTTGGTGGCGCGGCGCGGCTGCTGCCGGGTGTGCCCGGATTTGCCGTTTTCCTGAGTGTCGAAGCTTTCCGCCGCCATGTCTGTGATCTGCCGCTTGAATATCGATAACGTTATCGATAATGTAACGATAATGATGCGATGACGCAAGCGAAAGCATCGCGGCAAACGGACAACGCGGCGGCAGCCCGGACGGCAAAAGCGGGAAACCGCCGATGCCGGGGCGGGAACACCGAACCGGAAGCAGAGCTGCCGAAAGGCGCGGGAGGACAGAATTGGCCGCTATCGAGCTAGAGAAAATCGTCAAGAATTACGGATCTTTTCGTGCGGTCAAGGGCATCGACCTGGATGTCAGGGACGGCGAGTTCGTGGCCTTCGTCGGTCCGTCGGGGTGCGGCAAGAGCACGTTGCTGCGGATGATCGCGGGTCTTGAGGAAATTTCCGGCGGCACGCTGAAAATCGACGGCCGGGTGGTCAATGACCTCGAGCCGAAGCATCGCGACATCGCCATGGTGTTCCAGGACTACGCGCTTTATCCGCATATGTCCGTTGCCGACAACATCGGTTTCGGCCTGAAGATGCGCGGCATGTCCGCCGGGGAGCGGCGGCGCCAGGTCGAGGAGGCCGCCGACATTCTGCAGATCACCCAGCTTCTGGACAGGAAGCCGGGACAGCTTTCGGGCGGTCAGCGCCAGCGTGTCGCCATGGGCCGGGCGATCGTGCGGCGACCGAAGGTGTTCCTGTTCGACGAACCGCTGTCCAATCTCGATGCCAAGCTGCGTGTCGACATGCGCACCCAGATCAAGCGCCTGCACAGCATGTTGAAAACGACGATGGTCTATGTGACCCACGACCAGGTGGAGGCGATGACCCTCGCTGATCGTGTGGTCATCCTCAAGGACGGTGAGCTGATCCAGCAGGGCGCGCCGGTGGATGTCTATACGGTGCCGGAAACGCGGTTCGTCGGCGAGTTCATCGGCTCACCGAAGATGAACGTTCTGGCCGCGGAAACTGGCGCCGTGGACGGCAAAAGCACGGCGCTTGTCGGCGAGACGCGGATCCCGCTCGGGCAAACGCGGCTGGCCGAAGACCGCCGGATCCTGGTCGGTGTCCGGCCGGAGCACCTGATCCGCTGTCCCACTGACGAGGCCATGATCCGGGTCACGGTCGATGTGCTGGAGCCGCTCGGCTCGGACACGATGGCGATCTGCATGCTCGGCGACCAGGAGATCACCGCCCGGCTCGCCCCCGATCCAGACCTCAGGCCCGGCATGCCGCTCGATCTGAAAGTGAAGCCGGCGGACATTCATCTGTTCGACGCGTCGACCGGCAACCGGATCTGACCTGCGTCCGATCCGGTTGGCCGCGACACGCGCTAGCGGCCGATGGCGTAGGCCTGCATGAGCCTTGGTGTGGCGCCTGCCTTCAGCACTCCGTCCGCCTCGCGTCTGGCGGCGGTCAGCCGGCCGATGGTCCAGTTGCCCGAAACCTCGACCGAATGGCCGCGCGCCCTGAGCTCCCTGATCGTGTCGGCGCTGAAATTGCCTTCCGCCATCAGGTGGCCCGGCTGGCGCTGGCGCGGGTGGAAGGAGGTCGGGAAATGGGTGGTGTGGAACAGCGGCAGGTCGATGGCCTCCTGCAGGTTGAGGCCATGATGGACGAGGCGCAGGAACAGGGATAGCTGCCACTGGTCCTGCTGGTCACCGCCCGGCGTGCCGAAGGCGAGCGTCGGCCGGCCTTCGTGGAAGGCGAGGCTCGGTGTCAGCGTGGTGCGTGGACGCTTGCCCGGCGCCAGGCTCGAGGCGAGCCCTTCTTCCAGCCAGTACATCTGGGCCCTTGAATTGAGGCAGAAACCGAGGGAGGGAATGATTGGCGAGGATTGCAGCCAGCCGCCGGACGGCGTCGCCGCGACCATGTTGCCCCAGCGGTCGATGATGTCGAGATGCACCGTGTCGCCGCGCCGCTCCGACAGATGTGCCATGGTCGGCTCGTAGAGCCCGGTATCGGCGATCCCGGCCCGCTCGATGACCGCCATGCTGCGGGCAACCTGGTCCTCGAAACCGGGCAGGGTGCCGGGGCGCAGGTCGAAGGACGCGCTGCCCGAGATCAGCTCGCGGCGGGTGGAATTGTAGTCTTCGCCGAGCAGCTTCTGGAGCGGCACGTCGATGAAGTCCGGATCGCCGTAATAGACCTCGCGGTCGGCATAGGCGAGCTTCATGGCTTCCGTGATGTGGTGGACGAAATCCGGCCCGGCCGGGTCCATCGCGCCGATGTCGATCCCTCTGAGAAGCGCAAGTGACTGCAGCAGAACCGGGCCCTGGCCCCAGGGGCCTGTCTTGGCGACGGTCCAGTCGTGATAATCGTCCGTCAGCGGGTCTTCGTAGGTGGCCTGCCAGTTGGCCAGATCGTCCCGTGTCAGGATACCCTTGTGCTTGCTGCCAGAGCCGTCCATGACCTCGGCGGTTTCAAGAAAGCTGCCGATCTCCTCGGCGATGAAGCCCCGGTAGAAGCAGTCGCGCGCGGCGTCGACCTGCTGCTCGCGGCCGCTCTTGCCCTCGGCTTCATCAAGCAGACGTTTCCAGGTCTGCGCCAGCACCGGGTTGCGGAACAGCTCTCCCGTCTTCGGGGCCTTGCCGTCCGGAAGCCAGGTCTGAAAGGAGGTCGGCCATTCCTTTTCGAAAAAATCACTGAGGCCGGCGATGGTCGAAGCCGTGCCCGGCAATGTCGGCTGGCCGTGTTCGGCGTAATAGATCGCGGGTTCCAGAACATCGCGCAGGCTGAGCGTACCCCTGTCGCGCAGCATCAGCATCCAGCCGTCGAAGGCGCCCGGAATGACGGTCGCGAGCAGGCCATTGCCCGGGATGAGGGACATGCCCTCGGATTTGTAGTGCGCAATGGTCGCCCCTGCAGGGGCCGGCCCCTGGCCGCAAATGACCTTGGTCTCATTGGTCTTCGCATCGTGGAAGATGACCGGAAGGTCGCCGGCGGGGCCGTTGAGATGCGGTTCGAGAACCTGCAGCACGAGACCGGTGGCGACCGCCGCGTCAAAGGCGTTGCCGCCCTTTTCCAGGATGCTCATGCCGACGGCGCTGGCAATCCAGTGGGTGGAGGCGACGACGCCGAAGGAGCCGGTTATTTCGGGGCGGGTGGTGAAATTCGACATGATCTACTCTTTTGGGTTGAAATAACGGTTTCAGGTCTCGCGCGGGTCGAGAGCGTCGCGCAGGCCATCGCCGAGCAGGTTGAAGCCGAGGACGACCAGGAAGATCGCCGCGCCCGGCCACCAGGCCATCCAGGGCGCCTGGGTCATGAAGTTCTTGGCGACATTCAGCATCGATCCCCAGCTGGGTGCGGGGGCCTGCTGGCCGAGCCCCAGAAAGGAAAGACTGGCCTCGGCGATGATCGCGGTGGCCACCGTGAGTGTCGCCTGGACCAGGATCGGGGCGAGGACATTGGGCAGAATGTAACGGCCCATGATGGCCACATGCGTCAGCCCGACGGCGCGCGCGCCCTCCACGAAGTCTTCGGTCTTGACCGCCAGCACCTGTCCGCGCGTGAGCCGGACAAAGATCGGCACGGCGGACAGGCCGATGGCGATCATCGCGTTGGTCAGGCTCGGCCCCAGAAACGCCGCGAGCGCGATCGCCAGGATGAGGAAAGGCGTTGCCAGCAGCGCGTCGGTGACCCGCGAAATCGCCTGATCGGTCCAGCCGCCAAAATAGCCTGACACGAGGCCGAAAGGCACGCCGACCAGAACGGCGATGACCACCGAGACGACACCGGCCAGCAGGGAGGCCTGCGCACCCCAGATCATGCGGGACAGGATGTCCCGGCCGATCTCGTCCGTGCCCAGCCAGTGGGCCGCAGACGGGGCCTTGCGAACGTCGCTCCAGCTTGTGGCGATCGGGTCGTCGATGGGCAGGATGGGCGCGGCCAGGGCGATGCCGATGAAGAAGGCGACGAGGATCAGGCCGAACCGGGCGCTGCGGTTGGCCTTCAGCTTCTTCCAGGCACGGTTTTCCGGTCTGACGGTCTCTTCCGCAGCTTCGGCGGTGGCGGTCACGGCGCTCACAGGCTGCTCCTCATGCGCGGGTTGAGAAGGAAGTACAGAACATCGGCGATCAGGTTCATCAGGATGAATCCTGCGGCGGTGCACAGGACGACGCCCTGCACCACCGCGTAGTCGCGGGTGAAGACGGCATCGACGATCAGCTTGCCGAAGCCGGGAATGGTGAAGATCTGCTCGGTCAGGACAGCCCCGGCAAGCAGCTCGCCGAATAGGAGCGCGCTCAGGGTGACGATCGGCAGCAGTGCGTTGCGGAAAGCGTGTTTCAGGATGACGGTCTTTTCCAGAAGGCCCTTGGCCCTGGCGGTGCGCACATAATCGGCTTTCAAGACGCCGAGCATGGCGGAGCGGGTGTGGCGCATCAAGGTGGCGGCAAGCGCGGTGCCCAGAACGAAGGCGGGCATGATCATGGTCTGGAACGATTTCACCGGATTCTCGAAGGGCGACACATAGCCGGAGGCCGGCAGCCAGCCGAGGTTTACCGAGACCAGCATGATCAGCATGATGCCGAGCCAGAAGTTCGGGATCGACAGGCCGGACAGCGCAATGAAATTGGCGACATAATCGACGGCCGTGCCTTTCTTGACGGCGGAGAGGATGCCCGCCGGGATGCCGATCGCGAAGGCGATGATCATCGCCATTACCGCAAGCTGTATGGTGACCGGCAGCTTGTCGCCGATCAGGTCCAGCACCGGCTGGCGGGTTCTGAGGGAAATGCCCAGGTCTCCCTGCAGCAGAGCTTTCACCCAGTAGAAATACTGCATGATGATCGGATCGTTGAGACGGTATTTCTCGCGAATGAATTCGAGCATCTCGGGATCGCGTTCCTCGCCCGCAAGCACGAGCGCCGGATCGCCGGGCAGCAGTTTCTGCAAGACGAAGACGAAGATCGACACGAGGATGAGCGTCGGTATGGCGATGAGCAGCCGGCGCGCGATATAGGACAGCATTCAGGCACGACCCGAGTTGAAGCGGACCCCGGCGGAAAGCCGGGATCCGAGGTTGGTTCGACTTACTTGAACTTGACGTTCTCGAGGCGGATCATGCCGTCCGGATAGGGGGTGAAGCCTTCCAGCTTGTCGGAAAGCGCCCAGATCCAGGTCACATGATAGAGATAGATGATCGGCAGTTCCTCGATCAGGATATCGCGCGCGGCATCGTATTTGGCCTTGCGCGTTGCAAGGTCGGTGCTCGTGCGGGCTTCATCCAGAAGCTTGTCCACTTCCGGAATACAGACCTTGGAGTCGTTGATACCGCCTTCGCAGGTCATGAACTGGTGGATGTTGCCGTCCGGATCGACGCGGCCGGACCAGCCGACCTGGCTGCCCTGATAGTTGCCGGCGGACTGGTCCGCAAGCAGGCTGGCGAACTCCATCGTCTTCAGCTTGACGTTGAAGCCGGCCTCGGCGGCCATGGACTGGACGACCTGCATCATCTGGGTCTGGACCGGGTTGTTGGCGACCTGGATTTCCACATCGAGGCTGTCATAGCCTGCTTCCTTCAGCAGCTCCTTGGCCTTGGCCACGTCGCGGGCCGGGACGGGATAGTCCTTGTCGTACCAGGGGCTGGTCGGCGGGAAGGGCTGGTTGCCGGGCGCGAAGGCGCCTTCGAAGACCACCTGGTTGATCGCGTCACGATCGAGCGACAGGCTGAAGGCCTGGCGGATCTTTGCATCGTTGCCGAATGGATTGTCGCCCTTTTCGGTGTTGTTGATGTTCACCGTGATGCCCTGATAGCCAAGGCTGACGGCTTCGGCGTAGGAGAGAGCGTCATCGCCCTTGACGGAGGCGACGTCGGTGGCCGCCAGCCGCTCCAGCATGTCCAGGTCGCCGGAGCGCAGGTTGGCAAGGCGCACGGTGGTGTCCGGGATCGGCAGGAAGGTCACCGTGTCGAAGTTGATGGCATCGGCGTTCCAGTAGCCGTCGTATTTGCCCAGCACGATGCGGTCCTGCTGAACGCGCTCGACGAACTTGAACGGGCCGGAACAGACCGGATTGGCGCCGAAGTCCACGCCGGCGGCGGCAGCCGCGGTCGGGGACATCATCATGCCGGAGCGGTCGGCGAACTGGGCCAGCAGCGTCGCATCGGGTGCCGTCAGGTTGAACTTGACCTGCAGCGGGCCGGAGACATCGACGCTCTCGATGGACTTGACCTCGCTCTTGCGGCGGCTCTCCGGCATTGTTTTCGAACGCTCGATATTGGCCTTCACGGCCTCGGCGTCGAACGGGGTGCCGTCGTGGAAGGTCACGCCGTCGCGCAGGTCCATGGTCAGGACCTTGCCGTCGTCGGACCAGCTCCAGCCAGTGGCCAGCTGGGGAACGATTTCAAGGTCCGGCGTGATGTCGACCAGCTTGTCGCACATCGACGCATAGACGATCCGGCCGACGAAGGTCCGGGACTGATCCGGATCGAGCACGTCGGCATCGTCCTGAAGGCCGATACGCAGGTCGGCGGCCTGGGCCGCCGTTGCCAGGGTTGTCGCGCTGAGCAGCAGGGCTGCCAGGAATTGCTTACGCATTGTTGTCACACCTCTCGGAAAGTTTGTTTTTCAGTTGTTCCGGCCGTGGTCGGCTCTTGTCGTTGACTTTTTTCGCGAAACAGCGCGAAGCGCTTTTCCGCGTCTGCACTCCTTGGCGGTTCCCGGACGGTGTCCGGGGAACTCGCGGAGATTTTCTCCCAGTGATGGCAGGCGACCATGCGTGCACCGGCCTCCGCCAGCGGGGGCCTGGTGGTGGTGCACACATCGCTCGCATGCGGGCAGCGGGGATGAAAGCGGCAGCCGGACGGGGGCGCGAGCGGCGAGGGCACGTCGCCGGTCAGCGATACGTCCATGGACCGGCCATGGGGCGAGGCGATCGGGATCGCCCGCATCAAGGCCTGTGTATAGGGATGCAGCGGCTTGTCATACAAGGCGTCGTTGGGCGCCAGTTCGACGATCTCGCCCAGATACATCACGGCGATGCGGTCACTCATGTGCCGGATGACCGCGAGGTCATGGGCAATCAGGATCAGGGTCAGGTCGAATTCGGCCTTCAGGTCTTCCAGAAGGTTGATCACCTGGGCCTGCACGGAGACATCGAGCGCGGACACGGGCTCGTCGCCGACAATCACCTTGGGTCCGCTGGCAAGGGCCCGGGCGATGCCGATGCGCTGGCGCTGACCGCCGGAAAACTCGTGCGGGTAGCGGTTGGCGAAAGCCGGGCGCAGGCCGACCTTCTTCAGAAGATCCGCGACCTTCCGGCGGCGTTCGGACCGTGAAAGCCGGGTGTGGACCTTGATCGGCTCCTCGATCAGCGCGCCGACGGTCATGCGCGGATTGAGCGAGGAAAACGGGTCCTGGAAGACGAACTGGAGATCCTTGCGCAGGCGCCGCATTTCCAGCTCCGACAGCTCGGAAATGTCGTTGCCCTCGTAGAGCACCGCGCCTTCGGACGCCGGCAGCAACCGCACCAGCAGGCGCGCCAGGGTGGACTTGCCGCAGCCGCTTTCCCCGACAATGGAGAAAGTCTCGCCGCGCCGAATGTCCAGGGCAACGTCATTGACGGCGCTGACGGAGACGGTGCCGCCGAACAGGCCCTTGCTGCTGGTGAACCGCTTGGTGAGCGCACGGGTCTCGATGATCCGCTCGGCGGTCGGGGGCCTCAGGACCGTCATGATCCGGTCTCCGCAGATGCAGGCTCGGCGAAGGCGGTTTCCAGCGGCGCATAGTGGCATGCGGCCCGGTGCGAGGGACCGAGTTCGGTCAAAGGCGGCGACGCGGCTTCGCAGGCCGGTTGCGCGAACGGGCAGCGGGGCGTGAAGCGGCAGCCGTCCGGCATCTTGTCGATGGTCGGCACCATGCCGCCGATGGTCGTCAGCCGGCCCGTGCGCGGGCCGACCGAGGGCACCGAGCTCATCAGGCCGATGGTATAGGGGTGCTGAGGATCGTCGAAGATGGCTTCCACGGGACCGTCCTCGACGATACGGCCGGCATACATGACGCAGACCCTGTCGGCGACTTCCGCCACCACGCCGAGGTCATGGGTGATCATGACGAGCGCGGTGCCGGTCTCTTTCTGCAGCTCCTCGATCAGGTCGATGATCTGGGCCTGGATGGTGACGTCCAGCGCGGTGGTCGGCTCATCGGCAATCAGCACCGCCGGGTCGTTGGCAAGGGCCATGGCGATCATGACGCGCTGGCGCATGCCGCCGGAGAGTTCATGGGGATAGTCGTCCAGACGGCTGGAGGCGGCGGGGATCTTGACCCGGTCCAGCATGTCGAGTGCACGCTGCCTGGCCTCGGCCCGTGTCGCTTTCCTGTGGCGCAGCACGACCTCGGCGATCTGGTGGCCGATCCGGTAGGACGGATTGAGCGACGTCATCGGTTCCTGGAAGATCATCGAGATGGTGTTGCCGCGCAGGTCCGCCATGGCGCGTTCGGGCAGGGTCAGCAGATCGCGATCGCCGAACATGGCCGTGCCGGACATGACCTGCGCGAGCGCGCGCGGCAGCAGGCCCATCAGCGACAGGGCGGTGACCGACTTGCCGCAACCGCTTTCGCCGACGATGCACAGGGTCTCGCCCGGATGGACCTGAAACGAAATGCCGTCGATGATGTTGGCGGGGGCGCCCTTGAAGCGCAGCGCAAGATTGTCGACGCCGAGGACTGGCGCCCCCTGCGCTTCAGTGGCCTTCGTCATCGCCCACCTCTGTCGCGCTCTGGAAGAGAAGGCGCTGCTGAAGGGCCAGAAGGTGGCCGCGCATGGCCTTTTCCGCCGAGATCGGGTCGCGGGTCTCGATGGCGCCGATGATGTCGACATGCTGGGATTTGTAGAGGGTCATCGCGTCATCGGTCCTGAGTGCCTCGCGCACATGGCGCCAGGCGGCATCCTGGCGAACCCGGTCGACCACATCGAACAGCGCCAGGAACAGGGTGTTGTTGGCGGCCCGTGCGATGGCCCGGTGCAGCGCGCCGTCCCACAGTTCCCGTCCGTCCATGTCCTCGGCCTCGGCGAGGCGGCCGGCAACGTCGCGCATGGCGGCGATGTCCGCCGGAGTGGCGCGCAGGGCGGCCAGCCGGGCCAGCACCGGCTCGATCTGCAGCCGGACTTCCATCACCTCCAGCATGTTGGAATTCTCGTTGAGAGCGAGGATCTGCTTTTCCGGCTGGGCGGGCTCGGGGCCAATGAATGTCCCGGCTCCCTGCCGCCGCCAGATCTTGCCTTCCGTTTCCAGCACTTCCAGCGCCCGCCGCACCGCCCGGCGGCCGACGCCGATGGTCTCCGAAAGCTCGCGCTCGGTCGGCACCTGCTCGGTGCCTTCGGCGGTGAGCTGGTCGACGATGATCCTGAGGCGCTCGAGCGCCAGGCTCGAGTTCCGCTGTGAGGGCTTTTCCGCTTCAATCATGCCGTACCGTATCGTGAACCAATCTTTATTGGTCTCAGTATCAAGGGGGAATTGGTCCGGCGCAAGCCCTGAAAATGCGGCAGCCGACGGCAGAAGTGGCCGGGGCCGGGAGGGTTTTGCGTTCGGGGTCGGGGGGCTTCTGCCGGCTTGGGCGTTATACTAAAGTATTGAAATTATTATTTTATTCTAAAGTCTGGCTTTGCCGGAAATATCCCGGATGGTGGGCGATTCCGGTCACCTGCTCCAATTTTGAGCTATGGAACAAATTTTAATCGGTCACCTTGAATACGGGTTTTGTGCGGTTAGGGCTGAGGGGGAGTTTCGGGCGGAGCGGTCGTATCGGGCATCCGGTCATGGTGACATTGCGGGCGGAATGTCCTGTTTTTCAGGTCCGGTTGCCTGTCGTGACCGGTGCATTCGAAGGCAGGGCCATCGCAGTCGGCCGGACATTTGCCGCACTTGCTGGCGTCACCCCGGCCGACCGGAGGGAGTGCCTGGACCCACTCATTTCCAGAGAGCGGATGACTTGCAGAAACGCCGCCGACCAATTTCCGACCGGTTCAACAAATTGCCCTGCGAGCAGGCCCGGCTCTGCGCTTCGCTTTTCCGGGATGACGCCGGCATGTGCTGCACTTGCCCGGGCAAGGGCCGCAGCCCTGTTTTCGAGGGGAGATGATTTGCCGGTTGGGTCGGTGAAGGCTGTGCCGATGTAGCCGAATTCGGACGGGACAAGGTGACTGGCTGTCCAGGAATGCTGTCGACGATGCAGGTTGCCGGCAGATTGCGCAACCGGTTGGAGACCTCGATCTGGCGGTATGCATCAGTCGCGGCTGCCGCACGATCTGGACTTCCTGATCGTCCTCCATGCAGACCGGCGACCTGAAACCGGAGATCGGAAACGTGGTGCTTTTCAGCAGCTGTTGAGGCAGAGAAGCAGTCTTTTGCTGCGTTTTTCACTGACGTGCGTAAAGGGTGGGAAGCGTGAATTCGCTGCGTCATGCTCCAATGGTAGCAATGCGCAGGGAGGGAGCTTTGCAAAGCCAAGGCCTCCGGGAGGGATGGCAGTGCAAGGCCCTCCCATACTTTCATAAAAACCCGGTTCCCAGACAGGGCAATGTCTCCGGCTCGCTCAAATTCGGGTTGTAGAGTGATGACAGTTCTTTCGTGCCGCCAGGCAAGTGTCACGCGACTGGCTACGGCATTTCAATCTTCACGTAGAGCCCTGCATTCACCGGCAACTGAGGGTTTTTCGAGAACAACAACTTCGCGTCATGGAGATTTGCGATCGTCTTTACCAAGGAGAGACCCAGCCCCACACCTTCGGTGGTTCGGCTGCGTTCGAGGCGATAGAGTGGTTGGGTGACGTGCTCGAATTCTTCGGCAGGGATGCCTTGTCCCGCGTCGGCTACGCCGATTGAGCGGCCGAGGGCCAAAAGCCAGATCTGCGTCCCCTGGGGAGTGTGGCGGATCGCGTTTTCCAAAAGGTTGGCCACCGCCTGAGACAGCAGAACACGATCCCCGGGCACGATTTCCGGGTTGGAGTTGTCAAGCTCCAAGGTCCGGCCCGAGGCTTCAATCACATAGCGGTAGGTTTCGAAGATCTCGACCGCCAACTGCCCCAGATCCACTGACGAGAAAGAGGCACGTGCCGTTCTGGCTTCGAGCTTGGCAATGCGGAGGAACGCATCAAAGATCGCGTTGATCTGTTCGGTCTGCGCAATGGCCGCCTCGATGGCCGTCGTGCTGTCGCTGTCTTCTTCGCTTGCCATCAAGGCGCGATCCAACCGGATGCGCAGTCGCGACAGGGGCGTTTTGAGATCATGGGCAATATTGCCGGCAAAATCACGGGACTGTCGGATCAGCGTGTCGAGCTGATCCAGGGTCGTGTCCAATTGGCGCGACAGATCGCCTAGGTCGTCATGCCGAGCGGGACCACCAACGCGTGCGGACAAATCTCCGGCCCCAAAGTCGGTCAGGCCCCTGGAAATGGCATTGATCCGGCGTTGCGTCCGCGCGCCCAGATAGAGGCCCAGGCATAGAGCTGAAAGTGCAGCGCCAAGCCCCACAAGTCCCATGGTTTTCAGCATGATCTGCAGGAAGTCATCCTGACGGTGCAGTTCGGTGGCAACGATCAGCTGGCCACCCTTTGCCGGACCGGCCAGATAGATCCAATCCTCAAGGCCTTCGGGATCAGAACCTTCTGCCGACGAGGCCCTGTCGCTTGGCCAGAACCACAAATTGAGATCCAGAGAATTGTGAATTCCGGGCCGGATATCACTGGGACCGGGGCGAAATTCAATACGTTCGTTCTTGGCATCAGGATAGCGGGCCAGATCAAAGCCGAGGCGGTCAATGTCGGCGCGCACCTCTGCAAACCGACTTTGAAGATCATCTTCGATCCGCCTTTGCGTCTCGCGCTCGAAGGCGGAAATCGCAATCCCGCCCGCGACCAAGACGATCAGTACAAAGGCCAAGGTCATGATGACGGCCTGGCGCAGTGCCGACATGCGCAAGACGGAGATCAGGTCAAATTTTCGGTTCAAAAACATAGCCCGCTCCGCGCCTTGTCCTGATCACCGCATCGCCAAAGGGCTTCTCGATCTTGGCGCGCAGGCGACTGACATGGGTTTCCACAACACTGCTGGTGGGATCGAAGTTCATGTCCCACACCTTTTCCAGCAGCATTGCGCGTGTCAGCACCCGTCCGTTCGAACGCATGAAGGTATCCAGCAGGCGAAACTCCTTTGGATTCAGATCGATCAGCTTGCCTTGCCTGAGGCAGCGCTGCTTGAGAAGATCAAGCTGGATATCACCTGCGACGAGGGTGGTACCTTCAGTGTTGTCCAACTCGGCATGACGTCGCCCCAATGCGGCAACACGGGCATCAAGCTCCGAAAAGGCAAAGGGTTTCGGCAGATAGTCGTCGGCGCCTGCATGCAGTCCTTCGACCCTGTCATCCACATCGCCCAGGGCCGTCAACAAAAGAACCGGCACGCTGTTTTGTGCCGCGCGGATGGCACGTAGTACGGACAGTCCGTCGAGCCCCGGGGTCATGCGATCAAGGATCAACAGGTCATAGGCGGTACTCATCGCCGCGACCAGCGCCTCGCGCCCGTCTTGCAACCAGTCGATTACATGGCCGCAACGGTTCAGCCCGTCGCGCACCCACTCGCCGATCTCAAGATCATCTTCCAGCAACAGGATTTTCAATTGCAGCCTCAACTCTCAGAGGCGACGGGTCCGACACCGGACACATTCAGCCGTTTTGCGCCTCATTCTTAGTCGCGAATGTCCACGAGGACAAAGCGCAATTACCTTACAACTTTGTAAGTTTCGCTTCCTGCCACCGCAAAGCCGCGTGTCTATACTGGATGGCAGACGCGGCCTCGCGCCTCGAAAATCAAGGAAACTGATCATGCGCCTCAAACTCGCAATGCTGACTTCCTGCGTGGCCCTCGCCAGCGCGGCCCAAGCTGAAACCTTTTCTGCCGACGTCTGGGTGGACAACTGGTTTTCCATGAGCGTCGACGGGCAACAGGTTGCGGAAGACAGCGTGCCAATTACAACCGAACGGTCCTTCAACGCGGAGAGCTTTATCTTCGAGGCCGAGCGGCCCTTCGTGGTCGGCCTGAGAATGAAGGACTTCAAGCAAAACGATACAGGCCTTGAATATATCGGCGCCCCTCGTCAGCAGATGGGCGATGGCGGGGCGATCGTGCAGATTCACGATGCTGATGGGGCGCTCGTCGCGGTGTCGGATTCTGGCTGGCAATGCCTTGTCGTTCACAAGGCCCCCCTGGACACCGCCTGCGCCGACGAAGCCGATCCGGTGGCGGGCGAAGGCGTCTGCGGCTTTGAGATCACCGAAGAGCCGGAGGGCTGGGACACCGCTGAATTCGACGCGTCGGACTGGACCACGGCCACAGAGCACAGCGCCCGTGAAGTCGGACCGAAAGACGGATACGACGAGGTTGACTGGGACCCGTCCGCCAAGCTGATCTGGGGGGACGACCTGAAGACGGACAACACCGTCCTGTGCCGCCTGACGGCCGAATAACCCGCCTGTACCGCTGAACGCTCCATTCCTTCTTCAGCGGATCATGTGCCGCCGAAGACCTTTCCGAAAGAACCTCCGATGACACAGTTTTCTGCCGCCAAAGGCCTTGGCATGCTTTCCATTCTGTTTGGCTCAGCCGCAAGTTTCGCCGCGCCGGCGCAGGCTCATGAAGATCACAGCCACCGCGTGCAGGACCAGTGCGATGCGGTCAAAGCCTCGGTCGCAGAAGCCGGTTTTTCCGACAGCGTTACCGTCACCTGCGAAGACGGCAAGGCGATCATCTCTTCCGACACCTATCCCGACCACGATCTGATGACCGGCATCGTCGGCACGAACGAACAGGTGCCGGTGCCCGCCAAACAGTATGATGCTCCAATCCCGTTGGAGCCCGTGCTGGGAGACACGCCGCAAACCCGTGACGCTGCACTTGGCGTGGCGGTCAATGGCGTGCCGATTTTCGACTACACTGGCGGTGGCGAGATGACACAGGAAGATCTCCACCATTACCAAACACGGCACGACACCTATCAGACCCAGCAACTCGACATCTGCGGCGGTCATGCGGGGCGCGGAGACGACTATCATTACCACATGAAACCCGTCTGCATGATTGCCCGGATGGAGAACGCCGGCGACGACGCGATCATCGGCTGGGCCTTCGACGGCTTCCCGATTTACGGGGACAACAATCCCGACGGCACGCCGATTGTCGAAGGCATGCTGGACGTCTGCAATGGTCAGCCGGACCAGGCGTATGGCTATCGCTATCACACCTCTGAAGAGGCCCCCTATATCGTGCAGTGCCTGATGGGAGAGGTCGAAGATCTGCGAGAACTGCCCCGAACCGCGCCGCTGACCAACGCCGCCACGGGTCGTGGGTCCGCCCCCGGGCGGCCTCCTCGGGGCGGCGTCGAGAACCTGATCTTCACCCAGGAAGAAGACGGCAGCCGCAGTATGGATTACAGCTATGAGGGGAAAGACTATTACATCCGTTACCGCCCCTCAGACACCGAGAACTGCTATAATTTCGAGACCAAAACCGTCACCAATGGCGGCGACATCCAAACCGGCGAGTTCTGCCGATGAGGTCGCCGCTCCGGTTCGTGGCGATCACGTCGCTTCTTGCGATGCTTAACGGCATCGCGGGGGCTGCCGCCGCAGAGGCTCTCTTCAATCTGACAAGCCCAGCCCTGGAGGATGGGAACCGTCTTCCTGCCGACCTGAAATGCGTGCGAGATGGAGGCGATGGTGTCTCCCCGCCGCTTGCCTGGGCAGGTGCTCCCGAGGGCACCAAAAGCTTTGCCCTGATCATGCATCATTATCCACGCGGCACGATCGAGGGGCGCGATGCCCCCAGCCAATACTGGTTGCTCTGGAACATCCCCGCCGACACGCGAGCGATCCCCAGGGGCAATCCCGGTTCGATTGGGGATGAAGGGTCCGACAAGGATGGAAACTTCACGGGTTACACGCCACCGTGTTCTCCAGGGGCAGCCTCGCATGAATACACCATCACGCTTTTTGCGTTGGCGGCAGCTCCGGAAACCTTGCCTCATCGCGACAGCAGCGCAGTTGATTGGGCAAAAATGACCGCCGCCCTGAAAGGCAGGGTGATCGCTCAGAGCAGCCTGACGTTTCGGAATTAGACGCGTGTGCAATAGGTGTGACAAGGACTGATTGAACTAGAGCCCGCTGCGGTGCGGGCCGGACCTTGCTGCTGGGTAGGGCGGCTTTTCCGATTGTGAGTCCTCGACACAATGACGGCTTTGGACAGCGGGCCTTCGTAGGGCATGGCCCGAATGTCCGGAGGCCGGAAAGGGTCATCGACCTGTTCAAAGTGAATGTCCGCTTCGGTGAACACAGGAGCTGCAATCCTCCAGTCCGCTTTCGGCCCGTTCGGATCATTCCTGGACGCGGAAACAAGCGCCTTGTCTCAGCCTGAGTTTCGAGGTCAATTCACCTCAGCATATGTTTCGCACGAACGCGCAGCAAACGTTCGGCGCCCGATGTTCTGCCTTTGCACGCTTCCCCCCACGGCCGGGCACCTACCCGGCCGCAGACCCCTTCACTTCCCTCAACTCCCGAAAATATCCGCCGTGATGCCGTTGTACCAGCCGACGGATTCCTCGTAGGTGGCCTGGCGGAGCGCGGCGTCTTCGCCGGTCTGGCTGATGAAGGACGAGGTCGAGGCGATCTTTTCGTCGCTCGGGGCGTATTGGGCACCGACCTTGACGCCGTCGTTGGTCTCGATCAGGCTCCAGCAGGTGTTGGAGTATTTGGCCGGGAACACTTTCGAGCCCGTCAGGTCGCCGCGCACCGCCATCGCCGCGACCTTGGCCTGGCTGTTGGCCGAAAAGCCGGACTTGGGCATGTCGCCGGCGATCGAGGCGTCGCCGATGACGAAGATGTTGTCATCCGCGCTTGAGCGCATCGAGGCCGGATCGATCGGGCAGAAGCCGCTGTCGTTGGTCAGGCCGGTGCTGGCGGCAATCATGCCGGCCTTCTGCGCCGGGATGACGTTGACCAGATCGCCGGTGAACGTGTCGAAGTCGGTCTCGACCGCGCCGGTGTCCGCATTGACGCTGGTGATGCCGCCATGCACGTCCGGGCCGTACCATTCGATCATGCCGGGATAGTGCTTGTCCCAGCCTTCGGTGAACAGCGCCTGCTTGGAGAATTTCGGCTTCGGATCGATGATGATGATCTTGGTGTCGTTGAAGCCTTTCTGTTTGAGGAAATGGGCCATCATGGAGACACGCTCATAGGGGCCGGGGGGGCAGCGATAGGGGTTCGGCGGGGCGACCATGATGATCTGCTGGCCGTTCTCGACGGCATCGAGCTTCGCCTTCAGGAGCTGTGTCTGCGGTCCGGCCTTCCAGGCATGGGGCATGACTTCGGCTGCTGCCTCCGAATAGCCTTCGACGCTGTCGTAGATCAGGTCGATGCCCGGCGCCACGATCAGCCGGTCGAAGGGCACCTTCGAGCCGTCGGCCATCACGACTTCCTTGGCGTCCCGGTCGACGGCCGCGGCCATGCCGTTGACAACGGTGATGCCGTAGTTGCCGGCAAGCCGGTCATAGCCGTGGGTGATGGAATTGAAATCGCGGTAGCCGCCGAGATACAGGTTGGAGAAGAAACAGGTCGTGTATTGCGGGTTGGCCTCGATCAGGGTGACGTCGAGATCCTCGCCGGCGTCCTTGGCCATGTAGCGGGCGGCTGTCGCGCCGCCGGCGCCACCGCCGATGACGACCGCGCGCGGTTTGCCCTGGGCGCGGGCGTAATAGGGCATCGCCAGGGTCGAGGCTCCGGCCCCGACCATCAGACCGAAGGCGCGGCGTGAGATATTTGGCATTGTCTTCCTCCCAGATGTGCAGCGCGGCGGGAGGCTCCCCGGAGTGTTGTTATTGTGGATCAAGAGAGCCGAAATAGGCCGCAAGCGCTGCGATTTCCTCGTTGCCGAGATTGGTGGTCATGTTCTGCATGACCTGATGGCTGCGTATGTTTGACTTGTATTCGAACAGGGCCCGGATGAACGGCTCCCTGGGCCAGCCGACGATCGACGGAATGCCGTCGGCCCGGCCGGAGACCTGGTGACAGGTGACGCATTCGCTGGCGAGATATTCGCCGAACTCCGGATCGCCGTCCAAATGCATTGCCGCCGCGCCCAGTTCGGGCCGGGAGGCCTCTGCCTCGCTCTGGTCCGCCGCCGGAGCTTCCCGGGACAGGGCCTTCAGATAGGCAATCACGTCGGAACGGTCGCCCTCGCTGGCCATGCCGCGATAGGACATGCGCGTTCCGGGCACATAGGCACGCGGCTTTTCCAGATATTGATCAAGGGTGAAATCGTTCCAGACGAGCCCGTCCTGGCCGAGCTTCTTCATGGCGCCGGAATACTTGAAGCCGTCCAGCACCCCCGCCTGGCGGCCGAACAATCCGTCCAGATGCGGGCCGACCCCGCTGCGGGCTTCCGCGCCGACCTGGTGGCAGGATTTGCAGGCCCTGAAGACCTGCTCGCCTTTGACCGGGTTGCCTTCTTCGGCGGTGGCCTGGAACGGCAAAAGGACGGGGATGGCCAGTGCCAGCAGGGAACGGGCGTGTGTGAGAGCCCTTGTTGCGATCGTGAGGCCCCGAGAGACGATCTGGCCTTTCCGCCGGCGCCCCTCTCCGCCCTCGAGGGGGGAGAGGAGGGAGACTGGGGCATGGCGGGAAGTCCGGGGTTGAACGGCGGTCGCCGTCAAACCGGACAGCACCGGGCCATGCCATGGCAAGGCGGCGACGGCCCTGCTCCCGGCAAAGAGCGCTTTCAGGGGTTCGTTTCGTTTCGCTCCGTCCATTGAGGGCCCTCCCAAACCCGTCAGGTCACGTCAGATCAGTCGACGCCTCCAAGCCCCGAGGCGTCATCGTCGTCGACGGAACCGGGGGTCACGTCGAGGATCCTTGCGCGCATGGTGATGCTGACGGGCTCCGCCTTGCAGTCGCTCATGCAGGGATCGCCCTTGCGCGCATATTGTTCCTCCTGAGCCCGGTCGTCGGCAATGAAATTGTCCTCGTTCGGCAGGCGGATTTCAACGAAGTTCTCGTTTGAAAGCTCGAAATCCTCGTCTTCGACGATGTCGTTGAGATAGAGAAGATAGGCGGTGATGGCGTAGACGTCATCATCGGAGAGCGAGCGCGCATTGCCGTAGGGCATGGCCCTTCGGACATAGTCGTAGACGGTCGACAGATACGGCCAGTAGGAGCCGATGGTCTTTTCCGGGCGCTCGTCTGTCAGGGTGTCGTGACCGCCCGCCAGCACCGGCCAGCGGCCGACGCCTTCGCCGAAGTCGCCGTGGCAGACCGCGCAATTGTCGGTATAGAGCGGTTCGCCGTCCGCGACCGTGCCTGAGCCGATAGGCAGCCCCTGACCGTCGGGGCGAATGTCGATGTCCCAGGCGGCGACCTCGTCTCCGGTGGCCTTGCGGCCGAGGCCGAACACGCCGCCGTCACGGGTCGCGGAGACCGGCGCTTTGGCCGGCGTTGCCGCAGGGGCTGCCGCCACCGCAGTGGGCTGGCTGGCTTCATCGGTTTCCGGTTCGGCAGCGCTTTCCTGCGTGGTGTGCGCGGCGCTGGAGAAGGTCGCCAGATAGGCGATGATGTTGTCCAGGTCGGCTTCCTTGCGCAGACCGGCAAAGGCCATCTTGGTGCCCTTGATCATGGCCTTCGGCTTTTCAAGGTAGGTGGTCATGGTGGCCTCGTCCCAGACCAGGCCTTCCTCGCCGGCCTTGATCATGGCCTTGGAATACTTGTAGCCTTCGAGTGCGCCGGCGGTCCGGCCGAACACGTCGTTGAGCTGGGGGCCGACCTTGTTCTTCGCATTGTCGCCGACCGCATGGCAGGCGGCGCATTTCTTGAAGACCTTCTTGCCCTTGGCGGCATCGCCCGCGACAGCAAGGCCGGGCAGGGCGGCAAGAGCGGTTGCGAGACAGATTGATTTAAGAAACTTCGACATTTTCCACCGTCCCGTCTGCTTTGACATGCCAGGTCTGGATGCCGTTGTTGTGGTAGATCGAGTTCTCGCCGCGGACGGCGCGCAATTCGGTCTTGGTCGGCTGGTAGAAGCCGCTCTCGTCCATGGCCCGGGACTGGATCAGAAGGTCCGAGCCGTCCCAGTCGATGTCGAGATAGAAGCGATGCATCGCCTTCGGCAGGCTGGGGCCGTCGATGCGGGCGGTCTTCCAGTTGCGGCCGCCGTCGATGGACACATCCACCCGGGTGATGCGGCCGTTGCCGGACCAGGCGACGCCGGAAATGACCAGCGGACCCTTGCCATGGGGGACAGGGGCTTGCGGGCTCGGGTTGGTGACCACCGACTTGGCATCCATCACCCATGTGAAGCGGCGGGCCTTGCCGGTCTCCAGAAGGTCGGTGTACTTGGAGGTTTCCTCGCGCTGGTGCCACGGCTCGTCGCCGACTTCGAGGCGGCGCAGCCACTTGACCCACATGTTGCCTTCCCAGCCGGGAACGACCAGGCGCAGCGGGTAGCCCTGTTCCGGGCGCAAAGCCTCGCCGTTCATCTTGAAGGCGACCAGGCAATCGTCGAGCGCCTTGTCCATCGGGATTGACCGGGTCATGGCGGAGGCATCGGCGCCTTCGGGCATCACCCATTTGGCGTTGGTCTTGATGCCGGCCTCTTCCAGGATCAGTTTCAGCGGCACGCCGGTATACATCACGCAATGGACCATGCCGTGGGTGAACTGGCAGCCGTTGAGCTGGGAGCCGCGCCATTCCATGCCCGAATTGGCGGCGCATTCCAGGAAATAGATCCTGTTCTCGCGCGGGAACCGTTTCAGGTCCTCCATGGTGAACACCAGCGGCGTGTCGACAAGGCCGTTGATCATCAGCCGGTGGTCCGCCGGGTCGATCTCCGCGACGCCGCCATGGTGACGCTCGAAGCACACGCCGTTGGGCGTGATGATGCCGTCGAGTTCATGAAGCGGCGTGAAGTTGATCGAGCTTTCCGTGGACGCCGTCAGCCATTCGACGTCGCGGCGCACCACATGGGCCTCGAATTCCGACGGCACGCCATAGGGCCGCGCCTGGACGCCTTCGCCGAGATACCGGTTCCAGTCCTGGATCTCGGTAATCAGGGGATCTCCCGCCGCGCGGGCGGCAACCGTGGAGCCGGCGACCGCGCCGGCACCGGCGCCGGCCGCAAGACCTGCTTTCAGCAGGGAACGGCGGGAAAGACTTGAGGGTGGGGAAACCTTGGTATCACTCATGATCGTGTCCTTGGGGGTGTCCTCAGGATTTGCTTGGAACTGCGGTCAGCCGGCCAGTTTGACGGACTGGTTGTCCGGCAGGCTGACGACGGGATTCTTGAGAATGTGGGCTTCGACGACCTCGTCGATGGGCGGGCCCACGGTGTCCTCGTTCACGGAGGCCCAGCCGGCAACGACATAGTCTTTCGCCGGATCGATGGCTTCGCCCGTGGCAAGAAGGGTCATGGCGGAAATACGTTCGCCGATCGCCTTGTTCGGGTCGATCGTGTAGCCCATGCCGCCGACGCGGACCATGTCGCCGCCCTGCTGGTAATAGGGATCCTTGTTGAACAGGTTGTCGCCGACATCCTCCAGGATGTCCTTCAGCGTCTGGCCGGTCATGGTCGAGCGATAGGCCGCCGGGTAGGTCATGGCGCAGGCGTTGTGGACGTCCTCGAAGGTGATGTCCTGGCCCGGTATCAATGTCGTGCCCCAGCGAAAACCCGGGGACAGCGCGATCTGCGCGTCGCGTTCGGACAGGAGCGCCTGGCAGATCAGGTCATCGAAGGTGCCGTTGAAATTGCCGCGCCGGTAGAGCAGGCTTTCTGTCTTGCCCAGCACCCGGGAAAGCTGGTCCTCGAAGGGCGCCCGGACCTCGTCGATCAGCGCCGACATGTCCGCATCCGGGGTGATGATGTCGGAAAAGATCGGGATGAGGCGATAGGCATAGCCGGCCAGCTTGCCGTCCTTTATGTCCAGGTCCAGCCGGGAGACGAACTTGCCGTTGGAGCCGGAGGCGATCACCAGCGTGTCGTTGACGATCACCGGTTCGGGCAGGGCGTCGTGGGTGTGGCCCGTGAGGATCACGTCGATGCCGTCGACCCGCGAGGCCAGCTTGCGGTCGACGTCGAAGCCGTTGTGGGACAGCAGCACCACCAGCTCCGCGCCTTCGTCCCGGGCCTCGGCGACGTGTTTGGCGATGTCTTCCTCGCGGATGCCGAAGGACCAGCCGGGGATCATCCAGCGCGGGTTGGCGATCGGGGTATAGGGAAACGCCTGACCGATCACGGCGACCTTGGCGCCGCCGCGTTCGAACATCTTCCAGGCCTCGAAGGCCGGTTCGTCCCATTCGTTGTCGTAGATGTTGGACCCCAGGAAGGAAAACGGCAGGCTCTCGATGAGTTCTTCAACCCGGTCGGTGCCGTAGGTGAATTCCCAGTGGCCGGTCATGGCGTCCGGCTCCAGGGCGTTCATCACCGTGACCATATCCTGGCCGAGCGTCTCGTTGGACGTGTAGCTGCCCTGCCAGGTGTCGCCGCCGTCCAGAAGCAGAACATTGTCGGCACCGCGCTCGGCGCGGATCCGCTTTATGACGGTGGCGACCCGGTCCATGCCGCCCATCTTGCCGTAGGTCCGGGCGAGCGCGACGTAGTCCTCGGAGGTCAGCGCATAGGCATCCGGCGAGCCCGGCTCGATATTGTAGAGCTTGAGGAAATCGGCCCCGGTCACATGGGGCGGCTTGCCGGCGACGTCGCCGATGCCGAGATTGATGGACGGCTCGCGGAAATGGATCGGCTTGAGCTGTGCGTGAATGTCGGTGATATGGACAAGCGTGAGCCGGCCGGCCGGCTCCATGGTCAGCAACTGGTCCTCGGTGAGCGCCTGCTGCGCCATCAGCCGCGACCAGGATCCCGCCATGCCGGAGCCGAGCAGCGCGCTCGTCGCCGTCGCCGCCATCAGGAACTCACGTCTCGAGAACATACCCATTCACTCCATCTGCTGGCCGGATCTGTTGGCCGGCAGGCCGGTCAGGCCTGCTGAAATTGCGCATTGTTTTCCCGTTGGCGCACGATCTCTCATGCGCCTTCAAGATCCCGAAGGCGGGATGATGACTGGTCTTTCCGCCCGATGCCCGTGATCTGAAATTCCTGATCCGGACCCCTGAACTGGCGGCAAGGGAGCCGGCGCGGCAGTTGTGTCCGCGCCGGAAAGGACGGGTGCGCCTACTGGCGAACCGCCGGGGTTTCGACGTCAAGGCCCGTTCCACGCCAGGTCACATAGACCTCCAGGGCCATCAGCTCGTCCGAGAAGGCCGCCGGAAACTCTGCCCTTGTGTCGCGGATACAGCCGCGGAAACGGTTGTGCAGGGAGACCATCGCCGATTGTTTCAGGCGGTAGGTCGGGAACCCGTTGACATTGCCCTGGCTGAGGTGATCGGCGCGGATGTAGTTGCCGTTGTAGTCCTCGTGACAGGTGGCGCAGGCCAGGTTCAACTGTCCCGTGCGGGTGTAGTAGACTTCCTTGCCCTGATCCCACCAGGCCTTCATGTCGCCCTGGGTCAGATCGACTTCCACCGGCATGCCGATCGACTGATGCTTGATATAGGTGGTGAGCGCCTTCTGGTCGGCCGCGTCGAACTTGTAGGGTTTGGCCTCCATGTTGGCTTCGCGGCACTGGTTGATCTGCAACTCGATGTTGAACGGCTTGCCGGCGTCGGCGTTCCATTTGGGGTAGGTCGCGCCCAGCCCTTTCAGGAATTCCGCACCGTCCTCGTGGCAGGAGGCACAGGACTTGCCGGCGGCTCCGTCCACGGTGTTCCAGATTTCCTCGCCGCGCTCCACATAGAGCATGCCGGGGTTCTGAAAGCTGTCCGCCTCGAGATCGCGGGTTTCTTCCGTGCGATAGTGCCAGCCGGAAATGATCTCATCCAGCGGATGATCTTCCGGAGCCGCGACGCGCGTCCTGATTTCCATTTCCCCGTCGATGACGAGCTTGTCTTCGGATGGCCCCCCGGCCAGCGCCATGCCCGTTCCGAGCGCGAGCGCCGTGAACAGGGTGGCTATGCTTTTGTATGTCTTGGCCAAATCGTCTCCTCCCGATTTGCGCGGATGGTTGTCCCGCGCCCTATTCAACAGCGATCTTCTTCTCCGTCTCGTAGACGCTGCCGTCGTCGTCCACCCAGGTGAACTTGAACGTGCCCGGTTCATTCACCTTCGCGTTGAACTCCATGTAGGGGTTGGCGGAAACCGCCGGGTCCATGTCGCAGCTGAAGACAACCTGTCCGTTGAATTCGCAGGTGAACTTGTTGATGATCTGGCGCGGGATGAGTTCACCCGACTTGTCCTTGCGCTGACCTGATTCCATCGGATGGCTGATCAGGGTCTTGATCGTGATGACTTCGCCTTGAGATGCCTTCTTGGGCACTTTCACGCGTGGTTTGGGGGATGCCATGGTGTGTCCTTCGTGTCCTGATCCGTTCGATTAGCCGCCGCAGCCGCCAATGGTGACCTTGACTTCCTTGCGGTCGATGAAGGTCGAGCCATCGTTCATCCGGGCGACAGCGATGACGTCCTGGGTCTTGGCCAGCCGGATCCGGGTCTTGGCTTCCGCTGCACCGCTCATCGCGGTGAAGTGAAAGGTGGCAACGGCCGGGCTGGGGTTGCCGTCCGCCAGGATGAGAACGGATTCGACATAGCTGTCGGCCGTCATCGGGCTGTCGACAGAAACGCCGACGGGAACCGTGTTGCCGTTTTCCGCGATTTCAGGCGTGTCCAGGGACACGGTGCCTTCTGTCGGGGCCGCCCCGCCGGTGAAGGCCTTGATGGCTGCATCCGTCTTGTCCGTCATGGCGAACGAAAGCGTGGGATTGAATGCCAGTACGGTCGCGGCGCCTGCCGTCAGACCGAAAACTTGGCGTCTGGTAAAGGTCATCTCTTGCTCCTTGAAACCCGAGATCAGTTTTCTTTGAGTGTCAGCAGGTAGGCGACAACGTCTTCCACCTGCTGCGCGTTCAAAATGGTCTTGCCCTGGTGATCCCCGGCAACGTTGATGCCCACTTTCATGGTGTAGAAACCGGGCATGATGGATTGTTCGCCGAACACGTCCTTGCTGTTCACGACGATGGCGCGCAGCTGTGCCTCGCTCCAGCGGTCGGCGACGCCGTCCAGAACCGGACCGACTTCGCCGTGGAACAGCTGGTCGTTCAGATCGGCGTTGGCATGGCAGGCAAGGCAGTTGCCCTGCTTGCGGTCAGCAAAGGCTTCCCGCCCGGCAACCGCGTCACCCGGGGCTCCCGTCAGCGATTGGCCGAGTTCCATGTCCACGATCGGGACACTGTCGGGTGCCACCGTTCCGGCGGATGCCACGGATGCGGTCATGAGAGCGATGCCGGCCAGTGCCGCCGGCAAGGCTTTGAATGTCGCGACCTTCGTCATTGTGTCGGCTTTCCTCCTCAAAGCGAAACGTCCGGTTCCGGCCCGGTTCCGTTTCTGCGGCAGGTCCGATTCCCGAGCCTGCCTGTCCTCCTCATATTAAAAGATATGATTTTTTGCATATGTTATGCAATAGGTCTTTTTACTAGCATGCTCCGGATTGCCGGGTCCAGACCCGCAGCTACTCGGATCCGAGCCGGCCTTCTTCCCGTAACTCATTGATAATACGGGCATGATACTTCTGAAAATGCTCGTCGCTGTCGTAGCCCTTGTCATGAACCCAGCGGAACATGTTGAGGAAAGTCCACTTGCCGAAGGCGCCCGGCATGGTCGCGACGGCGGCGTCCGAGACGGTTCCGTCCGCCGGCACGTCCTCGGGAAGAAACACGATGGTGGGGGTGAAGACATAGCCCCATTTGCGCGCGGCGGTCTTTTCCGTCAGCTCCTCGCCGTCCAGGTCGATCACCTCCTCGTCGCCGAACATGTTGTACTGGACGACCATGAAATTCTCTTTGATGTAGTCGCTCACTTCCGGGTCGGAGAGCAGCTTTTCATGCATCTGCCGGCAGTAGATGCAGCCGCGCTGTTCGAAAATGATGGCAAGGCGCTTGCCTTCGTCCGAGGCGGTCTCGATGTCCTCGGCGATGTCGCGGAAGGTCACGGTGAACCAGGGCTGCTTGTGCAGGCCGTCTTCACCCATGGTGGCGGCAAAGGCCGTGGCGGCAAGGACCGTCGTGCCGACCGCGACCGAGATCTCGAGTGCCAGGATCAGATATTTCCAGATACGCATGTCACAATCCTCCCAATAGAACTCTTTTGATGTCAGCCGACCTGCGTGAAAACCGGGAAGGTTTCGAGCAACCAGAAGGCGATGGCGGACATCTGGCCGGTGATGAACAGCAGGCCGGTGAGGACCAGGAAGCCACCCATGATCTTTTCAACCGTACCCATGTGTTTTCGGAACCGGCCGGCGAATTTCAGGAACCGGCTTGCGAACGCAGCGGCCAGCACGAAAGGCAGGCCGATGCCCAGGCCGTAGACAGCCAGAAGGCCGGCGCCCTGCCAGGCGGAGCCGGAAGAGCCCGCGACAAACAGGATGGCGGCAAGGACCGGACCGACGCAGGGCGTCCAGCCGAAGGCGAAGGCCAGTCCCATGAGGAAGGCACCTGCAAGGCCTGCCGGCTTGCTCTCCACATGGACACGGGCCTCGCGCAGGAGCAGGCCGAGGCGGAGCACGCCGAGGAAGTGCAGGCCCATGAGGATGATGATGGCGCCCGCGATATAGGACAGGACGTCGTAGTAGCGGGCGATCTGCTGGCCGATGACACTGGCTGTCGCGCCGAGGGCCACGAACACCACGGTGAAGCCGAAGACAAAGGCGATTGCGGCGAAAATGACGCGCCGGCCGGTCTCCGCCGTGGCGGCATCGCCCTTCAGTTCGTCGACGCTGACACCAGCGAGATAGCACAGATAGGGCGGCACGATCGGCAGCACACAGGGCGAGACGAAAGAAAGCAGCCCGGCCAGAAACGCCCCGCCGAGAGAAACATCCAGCATTCATCACCTCCCTGTGAGTCTCGAGCTTGGATGCTTTAAAATATTCAAAAAATACTATATATTGCAATCAGAGAAATTCGGAGATGGCAAAATGGCCTTCACAAATCGCTTGCCGGCACTTGCCGGCGCCCTGATTGCAGGGTGTCTGGTTGCGCTGCCCGCGGCGGCTGCGGAGCTGATCATGCTGGAGCAGCCGGGCTGCGTCTGGTGCAAGCGCTGGAACGAGGACATCGGTGTTGCCTACCCGAAGACCGAAGAGGGCAAGACGGCGCCGTTGCGGCGGGTCGACATAACCGGCGCCTGGCCGGAAGATCTGTCCGGGATTGCGCGCGAGCGGCTCACGCCGACTTTCATACTTGTGGCGGACGGGGTTGAATACGGCCGGTTGCGGGGGTATCCCGGCGCGCATTTCTTCTGGCCCCTGCTGTCGGACATGCTTGAAAAGCTTCCCGAAAAGATCAACTGATCTTGTTGATCCGGGCAAGAACTTCGGGCATGTATCAGGGATGTTCCGTATTGTGCGGTGCGGCGCAGCGGGCGGATGGAGTTTAAGGCGTTCATGGACTTACCGGTCTTCGACAAAGACATGAATAAGAAGGACCTCGACCGGCTTCTGGCGCAGGCGCGCAAAGCCAGCGATCTTCTGAAGGCCCTGTCGCATGAAGTCCGGCTCGTCATCCTGTGCTTGCTGTCGGAAGGGGAAAAATCCGTTTCCGAGATCGAGGACATCCTGACCATGCCGCAGGCCGCCGTCTCGCAGCAGCTCGCGCGGCTGCGCCTGGAAGGCCTGGTCCAGTCGCGCCGCGACGGCCGCATGATCTACTACAAGCTCATGGACGACGAGGTGAATTCGATCATCACCAGCCTGTACGAGCTTTTCTGCAAGGATGTCCGGCCGAAAGCCGAGTGACACGGTGTCCTGTCACGCGGCCGGGTGCGCTGCAGCATCGACGGCGATTGCCGCTGATTTCGCCGCCTGTTAGGCTCTTTCACACAAGCCGTGTCAACGCGGCGGCCGGGAAACGTGGCCTTGAACCTTTGTTCAGGTCACCACCGTGGGAGGGAAAACGGGCATGATCGTTTCGGATCCGGTGCTGCTGGCGCCGCTCCTGGGGGTGCTGGCGGGATGCGTTCTGGGGTTTGCCGCCCGTGCGACCCACTTCTGCACGCTGTCTGCGCTCGAGCGCTACTGGTATGCGGGGGACGGCAGCAGTCTCAGGACTTGGGTCCTGGCCTCGGTTTCCGCTCTGATCGGCACCCAGGTACTGGCCGCCTTCGGGCTGGCCGACATAGGTGCGTCTTTCTATCTGTCCCCCGAATTTGCCTGGACCGGAGCCATTCTCGGCGGGTTCATGTTCGGGATTGGCATGGCGCTGGTCGGCACTTGCGGCTTTGGGGCCGTGTTGCGCCTGGGCGGCGGCAGTCTGCGGGCGCTGGTGGTGCTGACCGTCATCGGCCTGTCCGCCCTTGCCGCGCAGCGCGGCATTGTCGGGGTCCTGCGTGTTCCGCTTGTCGACGACCTGGCCGTGTCCCTGGCGGGCAGCGGCAGCCAGTCAATGGGCGACATCCTGTCCGCCTGGACCGGCCTCGATCTGCGCACTGCCTTGGCGGTCACAATCGCGCTGGCCGGGCTTTTCTGGATCTTCAAGTCGGCCGCCTACCGCAGGCAGGGCAGCAGCATTCTGGCTGCCGTGATTATCGGAAGCGTCATCACCTTCGGCTGGTGGGCGACCACCTTTGTTGCCGCGCGTTCCTTCCAGGAGGTGCAGATCGAAGCCGGATCGTTCGTGGTGCCGGTCGGGGACACCATCCTGCAACTGATCACCTATACGGGCACCTGGCCCGACTATGGCGTCGGCCTGATCGTCGGCACCCTGTTTGGCGCCGTCGCCGCAGCCCTGTGGAAGCGGGACATTCGCTGGGAGGCGTGTGACGACGCCCGTGAACTCGGCCGGCACATACTGGGCGGCACGTTCATGGGGGTCGGCGGCGTCTTCGCGATGGGGTGCACCGTCGGCCAGGGCATCACCGGGTTCTCGACACTCGCCATTTCCGCGCCGGTCGTGATGGTGTCCATGGCGCTAGGCGCCAGGGTCGGTCTTGCCTGGCTGCTGGAAGGATCGGTTCGCGGCGTGTTCCGCCGCAGCCATGACGGAGCCCGTCAGGCCGCCGCGGAATAGTCTCCTTCGTGTACAGGACCCGTTCACCGGATTGATTCACCGGAGTTTCATCCGGCGGTAAACCTGTAGGCGCCGCCGGCTTTTTCCACGCGGCCACTGCCGGGGTGGGGGAAATGAAACCCGATCACCCGCATGCGGTCCTGGGCCAGACGGTCCAGAAGCCGCCTGCGGGTCTTTATGCCCATGTCGCGGTCCTGATCCGATCCGGATGCCCAGCCCGGTTTTTCGAACGAGATGACCGAATTGGTGATCGCGTCGCCGATGACCATGACGCTTTCCGAGCCGCCGTGGATGACATAGGACATGTGGCCGGGCGTATGGCCGGCGGTGTCGACGGCCTCCACGCCCGGCAAGACTTCCTGTCCGGGGCGGATCATGGAAACCTGATCCTCGATCGCCTCGAAGCGTGACTGGGCGCCGACCACGAAGCTCTTGCGTTCCTCCGGCGTCGCGGCCAGCGTGCCGTCGGCACGCCAGTAGTCCCATTCGCCCTGGGGTACCCAGATGCTGGCCTCCGGATAGAACGGATCGTCAAAATCGTCGAGGATGCCCCAAAGGTGATCCGGATGGGCGTGGGTCAGGACAACGTCGGTGATTTCCGAGGGATCGATTCCGGTGTCTTCCAGCTTGGCCGGCAGTTCGCCCGCACTCGGCTGAAAGTTTGCCCCTGCGCCGACGTCGAACAGCACCACACGGTCTCCTGTCCTGAGCAGGGTGACGTTGCAGTCCGGGGTCAGCATGTTGGTCGCCATGCCGTGCGGTTTCAGCAGGGCGGCGATGTCTTCCTCGCTCTGTTCAGGCAGGACGAAATTCATCGGCAGGGACAGGTGGCCGTCCGAGAACACCGTGATGTCGTGATCGCCGAGTGTCAGCTGCGCCTCGGCGGACGCCGTGCGCGCCGCACCGGCCAGTCCGGCCGCCGCCACGGTCAGTCCTCCTGCGAGAACGGAGCGCCTGGAAAGGTCTTTGCGCGATGATCCGGACATGTCTTCCTCCACATATTCAAACTTTTGAATTTATCTATGTTTCCTTGAGAGAGGTCAATGCCTCATGGCCGGAAATGAGGCAGAACAGCCCTTCCGGTTGCCGAAGCGGCCGTTCTGGAGGGGGCGATGGATCTGACATTCCTGCTGGAGACGATCTCCGAACCCTGGCTGCTCGCGTTTGGTGGCCTTGTGGTCGGTGTTCTGTTCGGCGCTTTCGCCCAGCAAAGCCGGTTCTGCCTGCGCGCGGCCAGTCTGGAGTTTTCAAGAGGCACGCCGAATGACCGCCTGCCGGTCTGGCTGCTGGCGTTTTCCGCTGCTGTTCTCGTGACCCAGGTACTTGCCGCGATCAATGAGGTTCAGGCCAGCGAAGCGCGTCAACTGGCCTCGCCTCAAAGCCTGTCGGGCGCGTTGCTGGGCGGGCTGATGTTCGGGGCCGGCATGGTGCTCGCGCGGGGCTGCGCCAGCCGTCTGCTGGTGTTGTCCGCGACGGGCAACCTGCGCGCGCTGCTGTCGGGTCTGGTTTTCGCCGTGATCGCGCAGGCGAGCCTGCGCGGCCTGTTCCGGCCGCTGCGCGAATGGCTCGCGGGACTATGGACCACCGGGGATATCGGCGGCAACGATCTGGCCGCCCATCTGGGACTGACGTCCGCCATGACGATTGCGTTCGCCTGCCTCTGGCTTGCCGCCGGGCTGGTGTTTGCCTGGCGCGCCAGACTGAAGCTCTGGCAAGCGGTCGCGGCTGTCGGTGCCGGCCTCGCGATCCCGCTTGCCTGGTGGTTCACGTCGTCCACGGCGCGGCAGGCCTTCGATCCGGTTCAGGTGGAAGGGGTCACCTTTACCGGACCGTCGGCGGACACGCTGATGCTGCTGCTGTCGCCGCCGGGCAACGTGCTGGATTTCGATATCGGCCTGGTGCCGGGGGTCTTTCTCGGGTCCTTCCTGGCCGCGCTTTTGACCCGCGAACTGAAACTGCAAGGCTTCGAGGGCGGCAGGTCGATGGCCCGCTATCTGACCGGCGCCACGCTGATGGGATTTGGCGGCATGCTGGCGGGGGGCTGCGCCGTCGGCGCGGGCATCACCGGAGCGTCCATTTTCGCGGTCACGGCCTGGATCACGCTGACCGCGATCTGGGTTTCGGCGGGTCTCACCGACCGGGTGCTCAGCGGGATCGAAACCGGCCGCCTGCAGGCGGCGCAATAACCGGGCCGACGGAGCGGTCGACCGCCAAGCTTTCTTCGCGTCTGCCGTCCCGGTCTTGAGCCGAGACCAATTCGCATAAGGGGAAGGTCCCGGCTCAAGGCCGGGACGGCCAGCAATTGGTGCGTGCGCCCGGTGGCTGCCGTTAAGCGCCTGTTTACCATAATCATGTTGCCTTCCCTGCAGGATAGAGTGATTAGTTCCTTGGCTTTTTGAACTTATTGACCGTGCGTTCCCACGCCGCCGCGAGGCTGGTACAGGAGCGCTGAAAGGACGCGACATGGCGTTGATGATGAACCGCCGCACATTTGCAGCGGGGGTCGGGCTGCTTCTGGCTGGCTGCCAGAGCAAGCAAAGCTCGATATTGCAGGCCGGCCTGACGCCCCTTGCGGACGGCACACCGGATTACGCGTCGGCCTATGCGCCCGTGACCGACGGGGGATTTTCCCTTCCCGGGATCCAGTACCAGAATTTCGATCCGCAATATCTCAGGCAGGTCGTCTACTATCCGAGCAAATATCCGCCGGACACGATTGTCGTCGATCCGAAAAACAGGTTTCTCTATCTGACCCAGCCGGGGGGACGTGCGATCCGCTACGGGATCGGGGTCGGCCGGGCCGGGTTCGCCTGGAACGGGGAGGCGGTGATCCGCTTCAAGCGGGAATGGCCGAAATGGTTTCCGCCGGACGAGATGATCGAGCGCGATCCCAAATTGGAGAAATACCGGGACGGCCAGGACGGCGGGCCGCGCAACCCGATCGGCGCCCGCGGCCTTTACCTGTGGCAAGGCAACAAGGACACGCTGTACCGCATTCACAGCACCAACCAGCCGAGCAGTATCGGCACCAATGCCTCCAGCGGCTGCATCCGCATGTGGCACCAGGACGTCATCGATCTTTACGACCGGGTGAGCCTGGGTACCAAGGTTGTCGTGCTGGGGTGAGCGGTGTACCCGGGTCACCCCGGGGACAGCCATTCGCCCTGGTACAGCCATTCGAAGGCATAGCCGGCGAAAAGCGACCCGGAGACCGCCAGCAGCAGGTAAAGCAGGAACGGCCGCAGCGCGAGCACGGGAAAGATCGCGAGCGCCCCCCAGATGCTGACCACGCCGCCTGAGACCAGAAAAGCCATCGCGGCTCCGGGGGACATGCCGTTGTCGATGAGGCCGCGTGTCAGCGGCAGCGCGGCGTATCCGTCTATATAGGCGGGCGCGCCCACCAGAACCGCAGCGGGTATCGACCACCATTTGTCCGCGCCCGCGTAGGCCGCCAGCGATCCGGGCGTGACGGCTGCGTTCAGAGCATATTCTGCGGCGAAGGCCGGTATCAGGCACAGCAGGATCAGGCGGGTGGTGGCAACCGCCTGACCGGCGAACAGGTGGCGCCTGTCCTTGTGCCGCCAGATGCGCGGGGCAAAGGACCTGTCGGATCCGCAACGCCGGGCGGCCAGATTTCTTGCCAGGGCGTTGTCGCGCAGCATCGGGCGGTTGCCTACCAGGCGCGGGAGTGCCGCCGTTACGGCTCCGCCATAGATGCCCAGGGCAAAGGCCGCCAGCGTCTTGCCGACCGCGAAGGCCAGACCGAGGGTTGCCGCCGTGGTCGCCAGCATGGCCGGATCGGTGACCGGGGACGACAGCCAGAATGCCATCACCGGGGCAAGCGGAATGCCGGCGGCGAGCAGGCCGGTCATCAGCGGCAGGACGGTGACGCCGCATACCGGCGTGAGCGCACCGATGGCCGCTGCGATGACGATGGCGGCCGGGGTCCGGGTCTCGAACGCGCCGGCAACGTGACTGTCCGCGCCGCTGGCGATGATCCATGCGGTCAGGACAATGCCGAAGACGACGATGGGGGCGACCTCGCCCAGGCCCAGGATCACCGACATGGCCATGCCGGACATGAAGTGTGGCCACAGGCCGGCGGACACTCCGCTCAGTGCGAGCCCTGCCGCCGCCGCAATGCCCCATCTCATGCGCCGGGTGTTCTTCGGAATTGTCTGTTGTGCGTCCATGTCGGCCTCCGGTTTGTCCGGCTTGCACGATAGGTGGCGATGCGTCATATATAAAACGAATATCTTCAATATCAGATATATGATTTTCCGATGCAAGATCTCGACAGCGACCTTCTCAGAACCTTTCTCGCGGTTGCAGGCACCGGCAGCATCACCGAAGGCGCGCGCCGGATCGGCCGGTCCCAGTCGGCGACCAGCCTTCAGATCATGCGGCTCGAGGAGGTGCTGGGACGGGCCGTGTTCGCGCGGACCGGGCGCGGTGTGGCGCTGACCGATGCCGGACAGCGCCTGATGCCGGTCGCAAGAGACGTGACCGGGCGGCTGGACGTTGCCTTGCGCGATATCACGTCCGACGGGTTGCGTGGCAAACTGCGCCTCGGCATCCCGGACGATCACGGGCGGGCGAAACTGGCGCAGATCCTGGGAGCGTTCGCGCAGTCCCATCCGCAGGTGGAGCTGGAGGTCACCTGTTCGCTGAGCACGGAGTTTCCCGCACTGCTGTCGCGCGGGCAGCTCGATCTGGCGGTCCATGAAGTCGAGACGCCTGGCCCCCGGGAAGAGGTGATCCACGGAGACCCGACCTGCTGGGTCACGTCCAGTTTTCAGGATCTCGCGGCAGCCGATCCGGTGCCGGTTGCCCTGTTCGACCGGGCCTGCTGGTGGCGCGATGCGGCGATTGCCGCCCTGGAAAGCCGTAGCAAGCCTTACCGGATCGTGTTTTCAAGCCAGAGTGTTGCCGGGGTGACGGCGGCCGTGGAGGCGGGTATCGCCGTCGGCCTGCTGGGCCGGTCTTCGCTCACGGATCACATGAGGGTGCTGGGCGCCGGGCAGGGCTTTCCCGAAATGCCGGTCTCCCGGCTTGTCGTTGCCACGGCGGCGCATGCCGACGAGACCCTGGCCGGCACGATGACGGCAGCCATCCGCGCGGCGTTTCGGGACTGAGCCCGTACATCCGGGGCAGGGACGCAGCCTGCGGGCCTGTCCGCCCGTGCCCGCCCGTGGCCACCCGTGCCCGGTCAGATCGGCGGTCTGCGGGCAATTTCGGTGATGACGTCGAAGGCGGTGTCGACATCGGCGGCGGTGCAGTCGAACTGGCCGACCTGGAAGCGGATCACCTTGCGGCCCTCCAGAAGTGTCTGGGTCAGGTAGATCCTGCCGTCGTCGTTGATGGCGTCGACCAGTGTCTGGTTCAAGGTGTCGAGATCGTCCACGCCGGCAGGCGCATGTCGGAAAGTGAACAGCGACAGAACCGGCTCGGACGTGATCTCGAAATCCGGCTCCGCGCGCAGGCGCCCGGCAAGCGTCACCGACCAGGCGACATGGTTGCGGATGCGCCCGCGCAGATCTTCCAGGCCGTGGTAACGTAAAAGGAACCACAACTTGAGTGCCCGGAAACGGCGGCCCAGGGGGATCGACCATTCCGAATAGTTGACCACGCCGTCATGGCCGTGGGTCTTGAGGAATTCCGGACGGATCGCCAGCGTGCGGACCAGGTCTTCCGGGTCGCGGACGAAATGGGCGGAGCAATCGAACTGCGCGCCCAGCCACTTGTGCGGGTTGAACACCATGGAATCGACGCCGTCCACACCGGACCAGAGGTCCCGGAACTCCGGAACGATCATGGCCGCCCCGGCCCAGGCGGCGTCGAGATGCACATAGAGGCCGTGGTCCCGTGCGACCGCGACAACGGCGGCGACATCGTCGGAGCCCCCGACGCCGGTCCCGCCGGTGCAGGCAATGATGCCGGCGGGTGTGTGGCCCGCAGCCAGATCCGCCTCGATGGCGGCGCGCAAGGCGTCCGGGTTCATGGCCCGGCGAGGCCCTTCTACCGGAATGCGCACCAGATTGTCCTGGCCAATGCCGGAGATCCAGATCGCACGGTCGATCGAGGTATGCACCTCGTTGGAGGAATAGACCCGCAGCCGGGGCTGGCCCGACAGTCCTGCCTGGTTGCCTTGCCAGTTCAGCGCGCGCTCGCGCATGGTCAGGACGGCGGCCAGCGTCGCGCTCGAGGCGCTGTCCTGAATGACGCCGGTGAAGCTCTCGGGCAGGCCGACGGCCTGGCGCAGCCAGTCCATCATCCGCGTTTCCAGTTCGGTCGCCGCCGGCGATGTCTGCCAGAGCATGCATTGGGCGGCCATGGCGGAGACGAGCTGTTCCGCCAGCATCGACACCGGCGCGGCATTGGCCGGGAAATAGGCAAAGAAACGCGGGTGTTGCCAGTGGGTCATGCCCGGCAGCACGATCTTCTCGAAATCGGCGAAGATCCGCTCCATTTCCTCGGCGATCTCGGGCGCCGCCGCCGGCAGGGCATCGAGGATCTCGCCCGGCGCGACCTGCGCGCGGACGGGACGGTCGCGCAGGGTGCGGTGATAATCCGCGGCCCAGCCGGCGATGCGCCGGCCCCAGCCGGCAAAGTCGGTCCAGTTCATGTCTTATACCAAGCGCAGTTGAAAGGAACCCGTTTGAAGGCATTGTCCCGGCTCGCCGACGAGGCGCCTTGCGAAGGGCGGTCTGGTCGACCGTTCAAGCAGCGCAACGCTGCCCGGTGAGCCGGAACAAGCCACCGCAGGCCGCGTTTGGAGACTGTTCTGCCGTTTCGCACGTCTTGACCGATGATCCACATCGCTCTGCGACGTGCTCCTTGCCGAACAATCTCCAAACGCGGTCAAACGGTTTCCTTTCAATTGCGATTTGTATAACCTATGGCGCAGCAACCGGCCTTGCCGCAAGTCCTGGCGACTTGCAGCAGAAAACCGCCTAGGCCTCGCTCAGCCATTTCTGCAGGTCGCGTTCGGCGCTTTCCAGGCTCTCCGCGTTGATCGCCCTCAGGTTCAGGGCGCGCGTGATCGCGCGGGTGCGCTTGTTGATGGCAAAATCACGGGTGCCGGCCTCGATGCTGTCCACGCCGAGCTTGTCGTAGAGCGACAGCAGCCGGTTCTGGACCGTTCGAAGGGAAAGCCCTTGCCGTCTGGAAATCATCTTGTCGGACAGACCGAGCGCCAGATCCAGCAACACGGCGTATTCGCTGTCGGTCAATGTGTCGTGGGTCCTGACATTGCGCTGCTGGACCCTGTGTATTTCCTGATCGACGACGATCTGGGATTCCAGAAGAACCGCGCGCAGGGCGAGCTGGAGCCGCTCCCTGGTCGCCGTCTTCAGGACATAGCCATAGGACGCCTCGTTGGGAACGATCCGGGCGATGCCGCGCATGTAGGCCTCGTCGGAATAGTTCGACCAGAACAGGATGCGTGTCTGCGGCCGCTCCCGCCAGATCGTGCGCGCCGCGTCGATGCCGTTGCGCTCCTTCATCTGCAGGTCCATCACGATCGCGGAGACGACTTCCCGGCGCGCGAGGGCCTCGCCTTCGACGCCGTTGACCGCATGGAGGATCTCGTCGACTTCCGGCAGGGCCTGTCGCAGGGCGTCGCTCATGAATTCGGCGTGGAACTGGTCATCCTCGACGAGAAGCACCTTCATGCGATCTCCTCCGTGGATGCGCCGGTCATGTCTTCCGGCATGGCAGGCGGATCCAGAGGCAGCCTGACAACAATCCGGGTGCCGGATTCGCAGGACATGGTGAATTCGGCAGCCACCAGCCGTGCCCGCGTCCGCATGTGCGCAATGCCTCCGGTCGCCTTGAGGGGCAGGGATCCGGCCCGGCTGGCCGATAGCCCCACGCCATTGTCGGCGATGACCATGATGAGTTCGCCGCCGTCGCTTGTCAGGGTGACGCCGATCCGATCGGCGCGCGCATGGCGACCGGCGTTGTTGATCGCTTCCTGCGCGATCCGGAACAGCGAAATCCGTGTGCTCGAATCCAGCCGGTCGATCAGGCCGTCCGTGTCATCGGTGATCTGCAGGGTGGTCGCCTCGACGTCTTCCACGGCGCGCTCGAGATGAATTCTGAGGGCGTGGGCGAAGCCGAACATGTCCAGCACGCTGGGAACGGCGGTGTCGATGATGCCGCGCAGATCCTGGATGCAGTCCCGGATGCTTGAGATCACACGCGCCTTGTCGGCTTCGGTGTCCGCCTTTTCCAGCGCGCGCATGATGCGGGTCAGGTCAGCCAGTGTCTGGTCGTGCAGATCCATGCCGATGCGCTGGCGTTCCTGTTCCAGAACCCGGGTCAGCTCGAACGCCCCCTGCCGCAAACCTTCTTCCCTGGCCTGAGCCTCGGCCCGGACCACGGCCGCCTGCTTCGCCTTTTCGTTGGACTTGAGCGAATAGAAATAGGGTGCCAGCACGTCGGCGATCTGGTGGACCCGTTCCACGGTATCCATGTCGTAGATGCCCGGGGTGCGCGAGGAGCAGTTCAGTGCCCCGATGGTGCGCCCGAGCACCTTCATGGCCACATTCACCCGGCTGCGCAGCTTGTGCTTGATGATCGGCTGCGCCAGCGACCCTTCATAGGTGTAGCGCGGATCCTCGATCGCGTTGCCGGTGAGCATGTAGTCGGTCTCGCCCAGCAGAATGCTGCGGATCGGCGAATTGACCACCGGTGTCCGCGACAGGCTCCAGCGGGTTTTCAGGCCGACTTCATAGCTCGTGTTCCAGGTGACGGCCTCATCCACGAGGCAGACATCCAGATGATCGATCGGCAACAGGTTCTCGATTTCCGCCTTGACCGAACGCAAGGCGGAGCGAATTTCGACCTGCCCGGCCAGGTGTCTTGATATGCGCAGCAGGGAGAAGAGCGGATTGGGGTCGCTCTCTTTCCCCTTGCAGTCGGCTTCCTGTCGCATGGCAACAACAAGCTCCTCCCGTTATTGCCCTGCAGTTTGCGGCAGCCCGGCGCCGACGGCAAGGCATCTATATGGGGCGCAGACGCAGCGCAGATGCGGGAACCCGCAACTGCGGTGCGCGTGTGCGGCTTTACCGGCTGCTTTTCACCAAGCAATCTGATGGATGGAGGCGGCTGGAGAACCGTTTCCGCATAAGGACGGCGCAAATCTGCGCCAGGGAGGAAAAATGAATATCAAAGCCAAGCTTCTGGGGGCTGCCGCAATCGCCGCGGTTGTCCTTCCGGGACATTCGATTGCCGATACCGCAGACAAACGGATTGCACTTTCCAACAATTATGCCGGAAATTCCTGGCGACAGGCGATGCTCACCAGTTGGGAAAAAGTCGGTAACAAGGCCGTGGAGGACGGCGTTGTCGCAGCGGCGGACGCCTTCACCACGTCAGAGAACCAGGCGACCGAGCAGGCCGCCCAGATCCAGAACATGATCCTGCAGGGCTATGACGCCATTGTCGTCAACGCCGCGTCGCCGACGGCGATCAACGGTGCCGTCAAGGAAGCTTGCGATGCCGGCATCGTCGTCGTCTCCTTCGACGGCATCGTGACCGAACCCTGCGCCTGGCGCATCGCGGTCGATTTCAAGGAAATGGGCCGCCAGCAGGTGGAATACCTGTCGTCACGGCTGCCGGACGGCGGCAATCTCCTGGAAATTCGCGGGCTGGCCGGCGTTTTCGTGGACGATGAAATCCATGCGGGCATCGCTCAGGGCGTCGAGGAATTTCCGAAATTCAAGATCGTCGGTTCGGTTCACGGCGACTGGGCGCAGGATGTCGCGCAAAAGGCGGTCGCGGGCATTCTGCCCAGCCTTCCCGAAATCGCCGGTGTGGTGACCCAGGGCGGCGACGGCTACGGTGCCGCGCAGGCCATCAAGGCCGCCGGCCGGGATGTTCCGATCATCGTGATGGGCAACCGCCAGGACGAGATGAAATGGTGGGCCGAGGCACGTGACGCCGACGGCTACGAGACCCTGTCCCTGTCCATCGCGCCGGGTGTCAGCACGCTTGCGATGTGGGTGGCCCAGCAGGTCCTGGACGGCGCCGATGTGCCCAAGGATCTGACGGTTCCATATTTGAAGGTGACCCAGGACACGCTTGACGAAACCCTTGCGGCAACCCCTGAAGGGTCCGTTGCGAACGTCGAATACAGTCTGGAAGATGCCCAGGCCGCCATCGCGTCCGCGCAGTAGGGGAGACGCCATCTTGCAGCAAGCAACCGGCGCCGGTGAGCAAAAGCCGGATGTCCCGCTGGTTGCCTTGTCCGGGGCGAGCGTGCACTTCGGTGCCGTTCGCGCCCTGGACGGGGTCAGCTTGTCCATCAGCCCGGGCGAATGCCTCGGGCTGATCGGACACAACGGGGCGGGAAAATCCACTGCGGTCAATGTCATAAACGGGGGGCTGACGCCGACAACCGGCCGCATCGAATACACAATGCCTGACGGCAGTACGGCAACCGGCCGCCTGGCGGCCCGGGCCAGCGGCATTCGCAGCGTGTTCCAGGAACTTTCCCTGTGTCCCAACCTGACCGTTCTGGAGAACCTGAGGATCCCGCATCGCGATCTGACCGGATCCGGATGGCGGCAGCGCGCGGGCACGCGCATCCTGCAGTCCCTCGACACGATTTTTTCCGGACACAGGATCAAACCGGGCATGACCGTCGGTGACCTCACCATCGCGGAACGGCAGATGGTCGAGATCGCCTCCGCCTTCGCAGACGGCAGCGACGCGACCCGGCTGGTCATTCTCGATGAACCGACCTCCTCGCTCGATGCCTCGATCGCCCGTCAGCTGCTGGATCACGTGCGCGCCTTCTGCGCCGGCGGCGGGGCCGTCATCTTCATCTCGCACATGCTCAACGAGATCTTCGACGTGGCAACACGGATCGACGTGATGAAGGACGGCAAGATCATTGCAAGCAGACCGGCCGGGGACTTCACCCAGAAGGGGGTGATCGACGCGATGGGGCATGTCGTCGGCGACGACGCGCAAAAGCAGTCCAGGGATCGCGACACGGAGCGGATCGGCGAAGAGGTGCTGCGGACCCCGGAAGGGCTTGCCGCCAGAAAGGGCGAGATCGTCGGGCTGGCCGGACTTGCCGGACACGGTCAGGCGGAAGCGCTGGCACGGTTCTATTTTTCGCGCTCGGGAAGCACACGCCGGGTCCGCGCGCCGGAAGTCGCCTTCGTGGCCGGTGACCGGGGCCGCGACGGGGTTCTTCCGCTCTGGTCGATCCTGCGCAATCTCTCACTGACGCACCTGCCGCGCCTGGTCCGCCGCGGGTTGGTCGATGGGGCGGCCGAGCAGGCGCTCGGCAACGAATGGAAGTCCAGGATCGGTATCAGAACCGCCAGCATGGACAATCCGATCCTGTCCCTTTCCGGAGGCAACCAGCAGAAGGCCCTGTTCGCCCGCGCGCTTGCCTCCACCGCCCCCATCGTGGTCATGGACGATCCGATGCGCGGGGTCGATGTGGGGACAAAACGCGAAGCCTACGACCTGATCCGGCGCGAGGCGGCCGCGGCGCGCACATTCCTCTGGTATTCGACGGAAACCGAGGAAGTCTGCCAGTGCGACCGGGTGTTCGTGTTTCGCAACGGCCGGATCTCGGCCGAGTTGTCCGGGGCCGAGATCACGGAGGAAAACATCCTCTCCGCGTCGTTTGAAATGCAGGAAACGGGTGAAGTGCCGGAAACGGGCGAGAACCTGGAGGCCGGCCGATGAACGGACGTTTCAGGATCCTGCTGCCGGTGCTGTCCCTGGCGGTGCTGCTGGCGGCGGTGTTCTATCTGCAACCGCGAGCCATGAGCTACTTCGGTCTCAACCTGTTATTCAACCTGGCAGTGCCGATCGCTCTGGCGACCATTGCCCAGATGATGATCATCATGGTCAACGACATCGACCTGTCGATCGGTGCCTTCGTCAGTTTTGTGGCCTGCGTGACCGCGACCTATCTCAATGACGCGCCGCTGATCGGGGCGCTGATCCTGCTGGCGTCGATCCTTGCCTATGCGGCTCTGGGGGCGCTGATCCACCTTCGTGACCTGCCGGCCATTGTCGTCACCCTCGGAATGTCCTTCGTCTGGGCCGGTCTTGCGGTGCTGATCCTGCCGTCGCCGGGCGGTGCCGCACCCGAGTGGATCCGCGCGGTCATGACGGTGAAGCCTCCCCTGGTGCCCATGGCAGTGGTGGCATGCGTGCTGATCGCCGGGCTGACGCACTTGCTGATCATGCGGTCCTCGACCGGCACGTTGCTGCGGGCAGTCGGCGGCAATGCGCAGGCGGTGTTCCGGTCGGGCTGGTCGGTGGTCAGACTGAAGGCGGGCGCCTACGCGCTGGCGGGCCTGTTCGGTGTGCTGTCGGGCATGTGCCTTGTCGGCCTGGCCACGTCCGCGGACGCCAACATCGCGCTGCGCTACACGCTGCTCTCGATCGCGGGCGTCATTCTGGGGGGCGGCGAATTCACAGGCGGGAAAGTCTCCCCCGTCGGTGCCGTCCTGGGCGCGCTGACGCTGACCCTTGCCGCCAGTCTGCTGTCCTTCATGCGCCTGTCGCCCGACTGGCAGATCGGCGCGCAGGGGGCAATCCTGATCCTGGTGCTTGCCGTGCGACTGGTGTTCGCCCGCAAGGGGCGGAAATGGAAGGAGGCCGGCAATGGCTCATCGGATGGCTGACATGATCGGCTCCCTGGCGCGCAGGCCCTGGTTCTGGGCGTTTGCCGCAAGCGCGCTTGCCTTCGCCGCGACCCTTTACCTGACAGACGGTCGCGGCGGTGGCGGGCTGCTCTCGGCGGCGCTCACATTCGCGTCGTTTTCCGCGATCGTCGGCATCGGCCAGATGTTCGTGATCACCCTCGGCCCGGGCAATGTCGACCTGTCGATCCCGGCGACGATGACCCTGGCCGGGACCCTGGCATTGAAATTCATGGACGGGGCATCGAGCCTCGTGTTGCCCGGTCTGGGGATCGCGCTCCTGGTGGGACTGGGGGCCGGCTGTTTCAACTACCTGCTGATCCGCCTGCTGCGGATCCCGCCGATCATAGCCACCCTGTCCGCGTCCTTCCTCTACCAGTCGCTTGCGATCTGGTGGAACCGGGGACTGCGGATCAAGCCGCCGGAAGTGCTGGCGGAATTTACCACGGGGTCATTCGCCGGCGTTCCCAATCTTGCCGTCATCGGCATTGTCATCGCCCTTTTCGGCTGGCTTATCCTCGAGCGCTCGCTTGCGGGCCGGTGGCTTTCCGCCTTCGGCCAGAATACCCGCGCTGCACGGCTGAGCGGCGTTCCGGTCGAGACGGTCAGGGCCGTCACCTACATTTCCTGCGCCGTGCTGGCGTCTCTCACGGGATATCTGCTGGCGAGTTTTTCAGGCGGGGCCGCGCTGAACATGGGCGCGGAGTATCTGCTGATCTCGATTGCCGTGGTGGTGATCGGTGGCAGCTCCATCGCGGGCGGGAACTCGAACGTGCCGGGTATCTGGGGCGGTGCCCTGCTCATGTTCCTGGTCGTGTCGATGCTCAATTCATACGGTCTTGGGGCAGGGGTCCGCCTGATCATGACCGGAACCATCATCATTGCGATTGTCGCAGCCGCTTCGGGCAAAGGAAGGGCCGTATGAGCCAGATGTTTTCCTGCTACCAGATCGATGACCCGCGTTTCAGGTCCCTGATCCAGAAAAATGCCGGTCTGCACCGGATCGCGACGGGGTTCGAATGGACCGAAGGTCCGGTCTGGTTTGCCGATCAGCAGGTGCTGCTGTTCTCGGACATTCCGGCCAACCGCATGATGCGGCTCACCCTGGACGGTCATGTCAGCACCTACCGCCAGCCCAGCAACTACAGCAACGGCAACATTCGCGACCGTCAGGGGCGGCTGGTGACCTGCCAGCACGGCACACGCTCTGTGACGCGGACCGAGATTGACGGCAGTGTCACGGTGCTGGCCGACAGCTATCAGGGAAAGCGGCTGAATTCACCGAACGACGTCGTCGTTCAATCGACCGGTGCGGTCTGGTTCACCGATCCGACCTACGGCATCCTGAGCGACTACGAGGGTTACAAGGCGGACCCGGAACAACAGACGCACAATGTCTTCCGCATCGATCCGTCAACGGGCGCCGTCGAGGCGACGATCGCGGATTTCGTTCAGCCGAACGGGCTGGCATTCTCGCCGGACGAGCGCATTCTCTATGTGGCCGAATCCGGCTCCAGCCACGATCCGGACGTGCCGTCGGTCATTCGCGCGTTCGATCTGGATGATGCCGGCCGGATCACCGGCGACCGGGTGTTCGCCACCATCGACAAGGGACTGCCCGACGGCATGCGCGTGGACAGCGAAGGGCGCGTGTGGAGTTCGGCTGCCGACGGCATCCACTGTTTCCATGCCGACGGCACACGGCTTGGCAAGATCCTGGTGCCGGAAGTCGTCGCCAACCTGTGTTTCGGTGGCCCGCGCGGCAACCGTCTGTTCATCGCCGGGACGACCTCGATCTACATGATCGCGGTCAATGCCCACTCGGCGGTGTAAGAGAGCCATACGCTCAGACACGGGGGCCGGTACTCAGACACGGAGCCGGAGATCTCCTGCCACCTCTCCTCCCTCGGGCCTTCCCCGACTTGATCGGGGATCCATACCACGCCGCCCCGGCCAAAAGCCGGACAGGTGCATTGACGCGCCGCACGGCCCTTTCCCGCCCGCTCTGCGAGTGTGTGGGTCCCCGATCAAGTCGGGGAAGGCGCCGGGGGGAGGTGAGGGCGAGGCGAATGGGGGGCGCCTTTTCCCGCGATCGCGTCAGCCCGCCCCCGTCACCCCGCTCAGGAGCGGGGCTTGAGGTTTTCCGGGTCGTAGAGCGGGGCGTAGCCGACGCCGGCGACCTCGACCGGGTAGGTTTCCGAAAAATACTCCACGTTCAGCTTGCGGCCGACCTGACAGTAGTCTTGCGGCAGGTAGGCCAGCGCGATGTTGCTGCCGATGGTCGGGCCGAAGGCCACGGAAGTGGTGTAGGAAATCCGGCCCAGACTGTCGACCAGGGTCTTGCCGGTGTCCGGGTCCATCACGGGCAGGGCACCGACCGGGTAGCGCCTGACGCCGCTCGCATCGGTGTTCTCGCTCATGACCAGCGTGCACAACATGGCCGGCTGCTTGTCCCGGGACCGGTATTCCAGGTGTTTTTCCTTGCCCCGGAAATCGGCTTCCTTGACTTTCGGCCGGGCGAGATCCGCCTCATAGAGATTGTACTGGGTCAGAAGGTCGGCGTTCTGCAGGCGCAGGGATTTCTCCAGGCGGCGCGAGTTGGCGTATGTCTCCACACCGACGGCCATGATGCCGAGTGCGCGCAACGCATCCCAGACGGCGAGGCCGTCCTCGTATTTCATGTGCAGCTCCCAGCCCTGTTCGCCGACATAGGACAGCCGGAGAGCGGAGACGGGTTTGCCGGCGATCTCGATCTGCCGGATGGCCGCGAAGGGGAAGTTGTCCGGTTCCAGCGCCGCCGGATCGGCGACGACCTTCTTGAGATTGTCGCGGGCATTGGGGCCCCAGATGCCGATGGTGGTAAAGGTCTCGCTGACATCGGTCACGGTGACGTTGAAGCCCTTGTCCTCGGCGACGCGCCTGACATAGTGAAGGTCGCGCGGGCCGGCATCGGCGCCGTCGACGATGCGGCAGCGATCTTCCATGCGGAACACGGTCAGGTCGGCGCGGACATTGCCCTCGTCGTCGAGGAAATGGGTGTAGATGCCCTTGCCGATATTGGCGTCGCCGCCGATCCTGGCCGCGCACAGCCATTCCAGCAGCGCGACGTGATCGGGGCCCTCCACGTCGAACATGTAGAAATGCGACAGGTTGATGAGGCCGCAATCCTCGCTGAGCGCCAGTTGTTCGGCGTTGGAGACCCGCCAGAAATGACGGCTGTCCCACTCGTTTTCGCGCACCGGGACCTTGTCGCCGTATTTTTCAAGCAGGTGCTCGTTGGCGGCATAGCCATGGGCGCGTTCCCAGCCGCCGAGTTCCATGAAATACCCGCCGAGTTCGACCTCGCGCTCGTAAAACGGCGAGCGCTTGACGCCGCGGCTCGAGGCATAGGGCTCACGCGGGTGGATCGCCGGGAAATAGATCTTCTGGGCCGCCTCGGTGCAGCGGTTCTCGATGAAGTCCTCGGTGAGCTGGTGTCCGTAGAACCGGGTGTAGTCGATGGAAGCGTGGTCGATTTCGGTGCGTCCGTCGGTGATCCAGTCGGCGATCAGCTTGCCGTAACCGGGACCGTCCTTGACCCAGATGGCAACACAGTACCAAAGGCCGCGCACCTTCTGGCTTTCGCCGCAGGACGGGCCGCCGGCCGCGGAAACCTGCAAGAGGCCGTTGAAGGAATGGCTTTCGTTGTAGCCGATCTCGCCCAGGATCGGCGTCAGTTCCATGGCGCGTTCCAGCGGCTCGATGACCTGTTCCATTTCCAGGTCGCGCTGGGACGGCGACAGGCGGGCCTGGTCCTTTTCCAGAAGATCGCGCGGGTGGCACATGCGCGGCTGGTCCGGCTCGTAATAGCCCCACTCGATCTGGCCGCCTTCGGCGGTTTTCGGATCGCCGGTGTCGCGCATATAGGCGGAATTGCCCTGGTCGCGCAGCAGCGGGTAGCCGATCTCCTTGCCGGTGCCCTCGAATTCATTGTAGGGCCCGAAGAAAGTGAGCGGGTGGTCGACCGGCATCACGGGGAGATCCTCTCCGACCATGTCGGCGATGAGGCGGCCCCAGAGGCCGGCGCAGACGATGACGTGTTCGGCCATGATCGTGCCGCGGTGGGTCTTGACGCCCTTGATATGGCCGTCCTCGACGATCAGCGTCAGGGCCGGCGTGTTGGCAAAGGCCTTCAGCTTGCCGGTCTTCTCACCGTCATCGACCAGTTTTCCTGCGACGGTCTGCGAGCGCGGAATGACGAGGCCGGCGTCCGGATCCCACATGCCGCCCTGGACCATGTCCTCCTCGATCAGGGGGAATTTTTCCTTGATCTCGGCAGGGGAGACCAGGCGCACATTGGTGCCGAAGGCCTTGCCGGACGTCACCTTGCGCTTGATTTCTTCCATCCAGGCATCGTCGCCGGTGCGCGCGACCTCCAGGCCGCCGACACGGGCGTAGTGGCCCATCCTTTCGAAGAAATCGATCGAATACTGGGTGGTCCAGACGGACAGGTAATCGTGGCTGGTGGTGTAGCAGAAGTCGGAGGCGTGGGCGGTCGATCCGATGTCGGTCGGAATGCCCGACTTGTCGATGCCGACGATGTCGGTCCAGCCGCGCTCGATGAGATGATGCGCCACCGAGGCGCCGACAATGCCGCCCAGACCCACGATGACGATTTGTGCCTTGTCAGGAAAAGCTGACATGTCTCATTCCTTTTCAATGGGCCGGGAGCAGCGTGCCGATGCCGCGTTCCTCCGGTGTAGCCGATCCGTGAGGCCGCCGGCGGAAACACAGGCTGTTCCCGGCGACCCGTGCCTTGCGGGCCGGACCGCCGTTTCGTGTCGGCAGTATCGCGGCTGATTGCGGGGCAAAATAGCGTAATTGCGTCATGGGGCATTATCGCCACGACACGGCGTTCATTCCAGTGCGGGGTCGCGGTCGCAGGGAGGCCATGTCCGGGGCGCGGACGAGACCGCACGGTCACTTTGACGATCGGCGTTGGTCAAGGTCATAGTAGCGCCCGTGAGGGGAGGATTTGCCGCTGCCGGAACGCCGTTCGGCAAATGGCTGATTCCCCGTTTTTCAGGAGAAACTATGCAATGCTCGGTGCGGTCGCGGTCTTGTTTTCGTTTCAGCTCGCAGGGGAGGTGATTGCCCGCTTTCTGGGCCTGCCGGTCCCCGGACCCGTGATCGGGCTGGCGCTGTTTGCCGCGCTGCTTGCACTCAGGCCGGATCTGGTGCCTTCGGTGGAGGGCACCGCAAGGACCATCCTGTCCCACCTGTCGCTGCTGTTTGTTCCGGCAGGGGTCGGCGTTGTCGCCAATCTTGATCTGCTGGCGGACAAATGGGTCGCGATCTGCGTCGTGCTGGTCGCCAGCACGGTGATCACGCTGCTGGTCAGTGTCGGAACCTTTCTTCTGGTGGTCCGGATGACGGGAGGCGAGGATGCGTGACGCGGCCGGCATCTGGAGCTACCTGTCGACAGAGCCGCTGTGGTGGCTGAGCTGCACGATCCTGGTCTACCTTCTGGCGGACTGGATCTCCCGGCTCGCGGGCCGCAATGCGCTGGCCAATCCGGTCCTGATCGCCGTCTGCCTTCTGGCAGCGCTCATCTGGCTGACGCGGACGTCCTATCAGACCTATTTCGAGGGTGCGCAGTTCATCCATTTCCTGCTCGGACCGGCAACGGTCGCGCTCGCCGTTCCGCTTCATGCCAACCTGCCGGCAATCCGCAAGTTCGCCGCACCGATGCTGGCCGCGCTTGTTGCCGGCTCGGTCGCCGCGGTGGTGTCTACGGCGCTCCTGTCGATGGCATTCGGTCTTCCCGAACAGATCATCGTCTCCATCAGTCCGAAATCGACCACGGCCCCTGTGGCGATCGGTATTTCCGAGGCTCTCGGCGGGCTGCCGACTCTGACCGCGGTTCTGGTCATCCTGACGGGAATAATCGGCGCGGTCGTGGTGACCCCGCTGATGAACGTGCTGAAGATCCGCGACTGGCGCGCACGTGGATTTGCCGTGGGCGTGGCCGCGCACGGTATCGGCACCGCCCGGGCGTTTCAGGTGAACGAAGTCGCCGGTGCCTTCGCCGGGATCGGCATGGCGCTGAACGCCCTCCTGACGAGTGTGCTTGTTCCTGTCGTCATCGCGGCGCTGTTGTGACGAGAGCGGTGGCTGCCGGAAAAACCTGGCAGGGGAGCAAATCCGGGTGACGCCGGGGCGGTTTTCGCCAGCCGCGAGCGGCACAGCGGCCGGGCACCGGAACAGGCCATTTCAGGATCATTCCTGAAAATATTCGGGCTTTTCTGCCCGGATCTTGCCCAAAATGAATTCGATCCGCCCGAGATGTTCGGTCAGGACCGTTTCCAGACGTGACCGGTCGCGTTGCCGAAGTGCGTCGATCAGGTCGATGTGGTCGTCATAAGCCTTCTGTGCGGCGCCGATTGTCAGGGAAATGAACCGCACCCGGTCCATGTGGGCCTTCTGCTCCCTGATGAGCGCCCAGACATATTCATGCCCGGCGATCTCGCAGATGCGCCGGTGAAAGTCATCGTCCAGTGCATGGAACAGTTTCTGGTCGTTGGCGTCCGCCGCCGCTTTCTGATCCCCGAGGGTCCTGGCGAGCTCTTCTATCTGGCTGTCCGAAATCAATGGGAGGGCTGCGGTCCAGCAGGCCATCTCGAGGGCCGTGCGAACGAACTTCGCTCTCAGAACCGCTGCCTCGGAAATCTTCGAAATCACCGTTGCGCGTTGTGGCCGGATCAGCAAAAAGCCGAGTTGAGACAGGCGGAAAAAGGCGTCCCTGACCGGCTGGCGGGAAATCCCAAGGGCTTTCGCGACCTCGACTTCAGACACTTTCGTGCCCGGCGGCAGCTCCAGGGACAGGATCTGCTGGTGCAATTCCGCAAAGACCGTATCGGTAACCGACGGGATCTTTATGGGCTCGAGCACCTTCAGGGCACCGCTGTCTGTCATCGCATTTCTCTCGTTTGACTTATCTGATCATCTAGCATATCAGTTTGCTAGCTGCAACATCGGCAAGACCACCAAGGTAATTAGGAGGCCAGAATGGCACTTGGGAAAGCGGGAACGCCCGGCACATCGGAAAACCGATTGTCCCCGGATCGTCTTTTTCCGGTTGAACCGGAAGTCCGCGCCATCGCCCGGGATCTCTACGACAGCGTAAAGTCCCTGCCGATCGTCAGCCCGCACGGGCATACGGATCCGCGTTGGTTCGCTGAAAATGATGCCTTTCCCGATCCTTCCCAACTGTTCATCGTGCCGGACCATTATGTGTTCCGGATGCTGTTTTCCCAAGGCATTGACCTGAGTGCGCTGGGCGTGGCGCGACTGGACGGGGGCTGGAGCGAAACGGATAGCCGGAAAATCTGGAGGGTCTTCGCCGAGAACTTCCATCTGTTGCGCGCCACGCCGTCGCGCATGTGGCTGGACCACTCCTTCCAGGAGGTCTTCGGCTGGACCGGGCGGCTTTCGGCGGAAACGGCGGATGAGGCCTACGACCACATCGCCGATTGCCTGACCCGCCCGGACTTCCGTCCGCGTGCCCTGTTCGAACGGTTCAACATCGAAGTCATCGCCACGACGGAATCGCCCCTGGACGACCTGAAATGGCACCGCATGACCCGCGACAGCGGCTGGAGCGGCCGCGTCGTGACCGCCTACCGGCCGGACGCCGTGGTCGATCCGGAGTTTGAAGGTTTTGCGGAGAATGTCGAGACTTTCGGTGGGCTTGCCGGCGAAGACGCGACCTCCTGGCAGGGCTACCTCAGGGCGCATCGGGCCCGGCGGGCCTATTTCAAGTCCTTCGGCGCCACCTCGTCCGACCATGGCCATCCCAACGCCCGCACCGAGAACCTGTCGGCTGCGAAGGCCGAGGACCTGTTCCAGAAAGCGCTCGGCGGCACCTGCACGCCGGATGAAGCCGATGCCTTCCGCGGACACATGCTGACCGAAATGGCAAGGATGAGCCTGGACGACGGCCTGGTCCTGCAGATCCATCCGGGCAGCTTCCGCAATCATTCCGGGCAGGTGTTGAGCACCTTCGGCCGGGACAAGGGCTTCGACATCCCGACCCGGACCGACTATGTGCGTGCGCTCAAGCCGATGCTCGACGCCGTCGGCCTGGAGAAGGACCTCTCCATCATCCTGTTCACGCTGGATGAAACCGCCTATGCGCGCGAACTGGCGCCGCTTGCAGGGGTTTATCCAACCCTGAAGCTGGGCCCGGCGTGGTGGTTCCACGACAGTCCTGAAGGCATGCGCCGTTTCCGGGAGCAGACCACCGAAACGGCCGGGTTCTACAACACCGTCGGCTTCAACGACGACACCCGCGCCTTCTCCTCGATCCCTGCCCGGCACGATGTGGCCCGCAGGGTCGACTGCGGATACCTCGCATCCCTCGTCAGAACCGGGAGGCTCGACGAGGACGAGGCATATGAGGTCGTACAAGACCTCAGTTACAGGCTTGTGAAGCAAGCCTATCGGCTCTGATGAGCCATTTTGGGAGGAAGAAATGACTGTACTGAAAACCCTGACGGCATCGCTGCTAGCGACTGCCGCACTTACCAGCGCCGCGTTCGCGTGTGAAGTGACACTGAAATCTTCGGACACGCATCCGGCTGGCTATCCGACCGTCACGGCGGTGGAGCACATGGGCAAGCTGCTGGAAGAGCGCACCGACGGCCGCATCTGCGTTGAAGTGTTCCATTCCGCGCAGCTTGGCGAGGAAAAAGACACGATCGAACAGACCAAGTTCGGTGTCATCGACCTGAACCGGGTCTCCATGGGCCCGTTCAACAATCTGGTCGAGGAAACCAAGGTCGTTTCGCTGCCTTACGTGTTCAAGGGCGTCGATCACATGCACACCGTCATGGACGGCCCGATCGGCGATGACATCCTGGCCGCGTTCGAACCGCACGGCTATGTCGGCCTGGCCTTCTTCGACGGCGGATCTCGCAGTTTCTACAACAAGGTCAAGCCGATTAAATCGATTGAAGACCTTGAAGGCATGAAAGTGCGGGTCATGCAGTCCGACATCTTCGTCGACATGATGTCCGCTCTTGGCGCCAATGCGACCCCGATGCCTTACGGCGAAGTCTACTCGTCGATTCAGACGGGCGTCATCGACGGTGCCGAAAACAACTGGCCCTCCTACGAGTCTTCCGGTCACTTCGAGGTTGCCGGCTACTACACCCTGGACGAACACCTGATCGTTCCGGAAGTTCTGGTGATGTCCAAAAAGTCCTGGGACGGGCTGTCTGCCGAAGATCAGGCTGCGGTCCGTCAGGCGGCGAAGGACTCCGTGCCGGTGATGCGCGAGCAGTGGCAGGCCCGTGAAAAGGCCTCCGAGGAAAAGGTCCGCGCGGCCGGTGTCGAGGTCATCACCGAAATCGACAAGGAGCCGTTCATGGCAGCCATGGACAGCGTTTACGAAAAGCACGTCACATCGGACAAGCTGAAAGACCTGGTCGCCCGTATCCGCGCGACCAACTGATCATCTCTCACCTGCGGCCGGTTCCGGCCGCAGGTTCTTTTTCAGGATTCCGACGTGCAACCTCACCTGACCCTCACCGCGCAAGTGATGCGCCACGTCTCCACGGCAGCCCTCTGGCTTGCCGGAGGCGGCCTCGTTCTGATGACCGTTTTCATCTCCGCGCAGGTGTTCATGCGCTATGTGATGAACGACAGCCTGGTCTGGTCCGAACCGGCCTCCGTCATCCTCATGGGCTGGTTCATCTTTCTCGGGGCCGCTGTCGGTATCCGGGAAGGCTATCATCTCAGTTTCGACGTGCTGCTGTATTTTTTGCCCCAGGGGACGAAGCTGATCCTGTTCAGCATTTCCGACCTTGTCGTGACCGCCTTCGGGGCCGGCATGGCTTGGTACGGCGCAGAGCTGGCCCTGTCCGCCTGGGAGGTGAAACTGCCTTCGCTCGGCGTCTCCGGCGCCTTCGACTTCCTGCCGCTGGTCGTTGGCGGCTGCCTGGTCTTCATCTTTTCAATCGAACGCCTGTTACGGCGCGCCGCCGGGCTGCCGACCGCGCGCTTCGGCGAAACCGAACCTGAGGAGGCGTGAGTTGGAACCCCTGATCCTTTTCGGCACTTTCACGATCCTCCTGCTGATCGGCACGCCCGTCGCCTTCTGCCTCGGCGCGGCTTCGCTTGCGACCGTGCTTTACATGGACCTGCCGCCGGTCATCGTCTTCCAGCGCCTGAATTCCGGTGTCTCGGTGTTCGCGCTGATGGCTATTCCGTTCTTCATCTTTGCCGGCGAACTGATGGTGCGCGGCGACATTGCCCGCCGTCTGGTCGCCCTGGCAGGTGCGGTGGTCGGACATCTGCGCGGCGGTCTCGGGCAGGTCAACATCACCGCCTCGGTGCTGTTCGGCGGCATATCCGGGTCGGCCGCGGCCGACGCGACCGCCATCGGCGGGCTGATGATCCCGCAAATGAAGGAAAAAGGCTATTCCGTCGAATACGGCGTCAACATCACCGTGATGTCGTCGATCATCGCGCTGATGCTGCCGCCGTCCCACAACATGATCATCTATTCGATCTCCGCGGGCGGACGGCTGTCCATCGCCGACCTCTTCACCGCGGGTATTCTGCCGGGCCTGCTGCTGGCCGCGTCCCTGATGATCACCGCCTGGTTCGTCGCCAGACGGGCAGGCTATCCGACGGAACATTTTCCCGGCATGGCCGCGCTCGGCGCCCTGTTCGTCAACGCCATTCCGGGGCTTCTCCTGATCGGCATCATTTTCGGCGGCGTGCGCTCGGGCGTGTTCACCGCCTCCGAAAGCTCCTGCATCGCGGCCGTCTATGCTTTGCTGGTGACAACGCTTGCCTATCGCACCATGCACTGGCCGGAGTTCGTCGGAGCGACAAAGGCGGCGGTCAGGACCACGGCGATGGTGCTGCTTGTCATCGGCTGCGCTGCCGCCTTCGGCTGGCTGCTGGCGTTCCTGAAGATCCCGGCGGAACTGGTCGTGTTCATGAAGAGCGTGTCGGAGAACCCGCTGGTCATCCTGTTGATGATCAACATTATGCTCTTGTTTCTCGGCACCTTCATGGACATGTCGCCCCTGATCGTGATCACTACGCCAATCTTCCTGCCGGTCGCCACCGCCTTCGGTGTCGATCCCGTCCATTTCGGTGTCATCCTGGTGCTCAATCTCGGCATCGGCCTGTGCACACCGCCGGTCGGCACGGTTCTTTTCGTCGGCTGTGCCGTCGGTCGCATTTCCGTCTGGGATGCGGTGCGGACGATCTGGCCCTTCTATGGTGCGGCTGTTTTCACGCTGCTCCTGGTCACTTATGTTCCGGCACTGTCACTCTGGCTGCCGTCCCTGTTCCACTAGGTCACGAACCTGAAGGTGAAGCCATGTTCGTAAAATCGTTTCCCGAAGTCTCTGCCGATCCCGGCATCCGCCGCCAGGTGCTCTCGGACAGTGCCGAGCTGATGATGGTGGCGTTCCGTTTTGAGGAACAGGGGGCCGAAGGCAAGCTGCACAATCACCCGCATGTCCAGTCCACCTACGTGGAGAGCGGCGCGTTCCGCTTCTCGATCGACGGCGAGGAATTCGAGGTCGGTGCGGGCGACAGCTTCGTCATCCCGTCCGGCGCCACCCACGGCTGCGTCTGCCTGACACCCGGCACCCTGATCGACACATTCTCGCCGCGCCGCGACGATTTTCTTTAACTCAACTCCAGACCGGAGAATTCTCATGCCAAACGTAGAAACCCGCTATGCCATCGATCCGGAAACGGCCAAGGCCCTCGATACCCAGGGTCTGCGCGATCACTTTCATGCGGACGGCCTGTTCGAGGACGGCAAGATCAATCTTGTCTACACCCACTATGATCGCCTGATCCTGGGTGGCGCGGTTCCGGCCGGCGGCGATCTGGTTCTCGATCAGGTCAAGGAAGCGGGGACCGCCTCGCTGCTCGACCGGCGCGAACTCGGTGTCCTGAACATCGGCGAGACCGGCACCGTGAGTGCCGGCGGCAAGAGTTACGAGGTCGCCCGGGGAGACGTGCTTTACGTCGGCATGGGGTCGGGCCCGGTGACGTTTTCCGGCAAGGGCCGGTTCTACATCCTGTCCGCACCGGCCCACAGGGCCTGTCCGACAAAACTGATCACCGTGCAGGACGCGCGCCGTGTCGAACTCGGTTCGGCGGAAACCTCCAACGAGCGGGTCATCCTGCAGTTCCTGCATCCGGATGTCGCCGAAAGCTGCCAGTTGCTGATGGGCTATACCCAGTTCGCGCCGGGATCGGTCTGGAACACCATGCCCGCCCACGTGCACGACCGGCGCATGGAGGCCTATCTTTATTTCGAACTGGGTCCCGACCAGCGCGTGTTCCATTTCATGGGCAAGCCCGAGGAAACCCGGCACCTGGTGATGGCCAACGAGGAGGCCGTGATCTCGCCGCCATGGTCGATCCACTGCGGCGCCGGCACGGGGGCCTATACCTTCTGCTGGGCCATGGCCGGTGACAACGTCGATTTCACGGACATGGACATGGTTGCCATGGGGGATCTGCGATGAACGCATTTTCGCTTCAGGGCAAGCGGGCCCTCGTGACCGGTGCCAATACGGGCATCGGCCAGGCGATCGCGATCGCCATGGGCGCCGCCGGTGCGGAGGTGCTGTGCGCTGCCCGCCGGGATTGTGACGATACGCTTTCTAAGATAAACAAGGGGCGCCACGTGGCGGTGGATTTCGCCGACCCGATGGCGGCCGCGCCACTGTTCGAGAACGAGGCAATCGATATCCTGGTGAACAATGCCGGGATCATCCGCCGGGCCGATTCCGTCGACTTCACCGAGGCCGACTGGGACGCGGTCATGGACGTCAACCTGAAGGCCGTGTTCTTCACCTGTCAGGCGTTCGGAAAAGCCGCGCTGAATGCAGAGCGTCCGGGCGCGATCGTGAACATCGCCTCGTTGCTCTCCTTCCAGGGCGGCATCCGGGTGCCGTCTTACACCGCCTCCAAGCATGGCGTTGCCGGCATCACCAAGCTGCTGGCCAACGAGTGGGCGGCGAAGGGCATCAACGTCAACGCCATCGCACCGGGTTACATCGCAACCAACAACACCGAGGCCCTCAGGAACGATCCGGACCGAAACCGGCAGATCCTGGAACGTATTCCGGCAGGCCGCTGGGGTGAGGCCGGCGATATCGGGGAGGCGGCCGTCTTCCTCGCCTCGCCGGCGGCGAAATACATTCACGGCACCGTGCTCAACGTCGATGGAGGCTGGCTTGCCCGCTGATCTGCCCTGCCTGTTCCGCAAGATAGATCCGGCGCCGAAGGCCGGTATCGTTCACCTGGGCCTGGGGGCCTTCTTCAGGGCCTTTGGCGCGCTCTACATTCAAGAGGCCATGGCCAGATCCGGCGGCGACTGGGGCATCATCGGCGTCAGCCTGAAGAGCCCGCGCATGCATGACCAGCTTGCGCCGCAGGACTTCGTCTATACTGCCCAGGAACTGGGTCCGGACGGCGAGACGCTGCGCCAGGTGGAGTCCGTGGTCGATGTTCTGGTCGCGCCGGAAAACCCGGAGGCGGTGCTGGCCGCGATGGCGGATCCGGCCATCCGGATCGTCAGCCTGACCGTTACGGAAAAGGGCTATTGCCACGACCCGGCCACCGGGCGGCTGAACCTTGAGCATCCCGACATCAGGGCAGATCTGGTCAATCCCGTGCCCGTTTCCGCTCCGGGATATCTGGTGCGCGCACTGGCCCGGCGCAAGGCGGCCGGACTGCCGCCCTTTACCGTCCTGACCTGCGACAACCTGCCTGAAAACGGCCGGCTGGTGCGCGGCATCGTCCTTGAATTTGCGCAGGCGATCGATCCGGACCTCGCGGTCTGGATCGAAAGCGAGGGGAGGTTCCCCGCCACAATGGTCGACCGCATCGTACCGGCCACCAAACCGGAAGACGTGGACGCTCTCGCGGCCAAGACCGGTGTGATGGATGCAGCGCCGGTCCTGCACGAGCCGTTTCGGCAATGGGTGATCGAGGACGATTTTGTTGTCGCTTACGGCGCCGATGCGCGGCCGGATCTGGGCGCTGTCGGTGTGGAACTCGTCGCGAATGTGACCCCGTATGAGCATATGAAACTGCGCATGCTCAACGGCACACATTCCTCTCTGGCCTATCTCGGCTATCTGGCCGGACATGAAACCATTGCCGAGACGGTTGCGGATCCGGTGTTCGAGCGGTTCGTGAAAGCTTTGTGGCGGGCCGAGATCATTCCCTCGTTCCAGGCGCCGCCGGGGGTCGATCTGACCAACTATGCCGACGCGCTTTTCGCCCGCTATGCCAATCCGGGTATCCGGCACCGCACCTGGCAGATCGCCATGGACGGCAGCCAGAAGCTGCCGCAACGCATTCTCGGGACGCTTTCGGACAATCTGGCGGCCGGGCGCAGCTCACCGGGCCTGACGACCGCCGTGGCGGCCTGGATGATTTATGTGAGCGGCACGGATCTCGGCGGCCGGCCGATCGACGTGCGCGACCCGCTGGCGGAGCGCCTGCATGCGCTGTCGGAAGCGGCCAAGGACACGGCCGGCGGTGTCGAGGCTCTTCTGGGCGTCACCGAAATCTTCGAACCCGGCCTGGCCGGTGCGCTTCGGCCCGGTCTGATCAGCGCCTGCGGGAGCCTGCGGGAAAACGGTGTGCAGGCCACGCTCGAGGGTCTGGAATGATCGAAGGCTGGCGATGGTACGGAGCCTACGACCGGATCTCCCTGAATGAAATCGCGCAGACGGGGGCCGCCGCCATCGTCACCGCCCTGCACGAAATTCCCTATGGCGAGGTCTGGCCGCGACAGGCTGTTGCCGGGACACGGGACCGGATCCGGTCCGCGGGGTTCGACTGGACGGTGGTCGAAAGCCTGCCGGTCCACGAAGCGATCAAGCGCGGCGAGGGGGATCTCGCCGGACTGTTCGCGAACTACCGGCAGTCCATGGCCAATCTTGCCGCGGAAGGCATCAAGGTCATCTGTTACAATTTCATGCCGCTGCTCGACTGGACGCGGACGGACCTGGCCGCCCCGGCGGCCCGGGGCGGCACCTGTCTGCGGTTTTCGCTCACCAAAATGGCGGCCTTTGAAATCCTGATGGTCAAGCGCAAGGGAGCGGAAGCGGATTATCCGGCGGAGACCGTCGCCGCTGCCCGGGCCTGGCACGAAGCGGCGACGCAGGAAGAGCTCGACCGGCTTCACACCGCGATCATGGCGGGCTTGCCGGGGGCGTTCGACCGCTACGGCATCGCCGGCCTGCGCGACGCGCTTGCCCGCTATGACGGCATCGACCGGGACACGCTGAGACGCAATCTCAAGCGCTTCCTGGAGGAGGTCGTCCCGGCGGCGGAAGACCTCGGTCTGCGCTTCGCCATCCATGCGGACGACCCGCCGCGCGACATTCTGGGACTGCCCCGCATCGTCTGCGATGGGGAGGATATCGGCTGGATCCTGTCGGCAAACAACAGCCGGGCCAACGGTCTGACGCTCTGTGCCGGATCTCTCGGGGCCAATCCGGCCAACGACGTGCCGGCAATCGCAGCGAGATTTGCCGACCGGATCCATTTCGCCCATCTGCGCAATGTGGCCAAGGATCCCGACGGCTCGTTCGAGGAAGCCGCGCATCTGGGCGGCGATACGGACATGCCCGCATTGATCGCGGCATTGCTTGGTGAAGAGGCGCGCAGGCGGGAGCAGGGACGCGCGGATGACAGCATCGTCTTCCGGCCCGACCACGGTCATGAACTGCTGGACGACGGCACCCGGGACACGCATCCGGGATATCCGCTGGTGGGACGCCTGCGCGGCCTTGCGGAACTTCGCGGCGTCATCGTGGGACTGGGCCACGCCGCGGGACCTCTTTTCCCGGCTGTGTAAACGGGCCGTCAAGACGGACAGCGACGGCAGGCAGTACATGACGGGCATTTGCGAGGTCGCGGGTCTTGGCGGTTTCGAGGGGACTTACCGGGATGGGACATCCGGCTACTACCTCAGCAAGCCGGTCGTCGATGACGATTCAAAGGGCGTGGGCCCGCTGATGATGTGCGCAGCCCTGTCGATCATGAACCGGAAACCGGAACAGCTGGCCGCGGCGACCTGAAACAGGGTTCCCAAACGGGGATAGGTTCCGTTCACCTGTGCGTGATAATTTCCCACCAAACAATGCTGGAGAGCTGGCAATGAAGGGAATTGTCTTCAACGAATTTTTCGGACTGGTGGATGAAACCTTCGGTCCGAACATGACCGAGACAATAATTGTCGATGCGGACCTTCCGAACGAAGGCGGGTATACCGGGGTCGGCCATTACGATGCCTCCGAAATGCAGTCGCTGGTCGGGCACCTGAGCGCCCGCACCGAGGTTCCGGTCCGGGACCTGCTGCTTGCCTTCGGAAAATACCTGCTGAAATCGTTCAGCCGGAACCATGCAAATTACTTTCAGTCCTGCAGCGACATTTTCCAGTTCGCTCAGGCCGTTGAGCACCAGATCCACGTGGATGTGCTCAAGCTGTACCCGGATGCCGAATTGCCGCGTCTTGCGCCAACTCTGGAAAGCGAAACCAGGCTTTCGCTTCTGTACCGCTCCAGCCGGCACATGGCCGATCTGGCGGAAGGCCTGCTGCTGGGGGCCATTGAGCACTACGGCGACACTGTCGATCTGGAACGCACCGATCTGCCCGATGAAGACGGCGATCAGGTCGCGCGGTTCACGCTCAGGAGGAGATGACCCTGGAGCAGCTTTCCTATGAAGCCCTGGAGCGCCGCCTCGCTCGTGAGAAAAAAGCCCGCCTGGCCGCGGAAGGGCTGCTGGAGAAAAAGAGCCTCGAGCTCTTTCAGGCCAATCAGGACGTCGCGGAGCAGGCCGAACTGATCGGCCGCGAACGCGCGGTCCTTGGCGCCGTTTTCGACGCACGTCCCGCCGCGCTCGTCCTGACCAACAGCGGGCTCGAGGTCGAACGCCTGAACCCGGTCGCACGGCGGCTGTTCGCCTTGCCGGACGGCGCCGCGCCGGGCCAGTCGCTGCCGGACCTGCTTTCGGGATCCGCCGGCTTTCTGGACTGGGTCCGGGCACGTGCCGGGGCGCAGCCGGAGATCGATGACAGCACCGCGGAGGGATTTGCCAGGCAGGCGTCCGGCGAAGAGATTCCGGTCAGGATCTCCTGTTCGCTCATAGGATACAATGACCTCAGGCTCTGGATCATTCTCGACATTCGGCGGCATCTTGCCGCCGAAGAGGAAAAGAAGGTTCTGGAACGCAGTCTTGTTCAAGCGCAGAAGATGGAAGCGCTGGGCACGCTCGCCAGCGGCGTCGCGCATGAGATCAACACGCCGATCCAGTATATCGGCGACAACGTCAGCTTCCTTCAGGAAGTGTGCGGGGCCGTCGGCGCGTTTCTCGGCGCCGTCGACGGCGCGTTGGCAGCAGAGGGTGAGCCGGTCAGCCGGGAGCAACTGGCGGCGACCCTGGCTGGCAAGCGCGCGGAACTCGACATCGATTACCTGCTGGAGGAAACCCCCTCGGCAATCGCGCAATCCCTTCACGGACTGAAACAGGTTGCCTCGATCGTGTCCGCCATCCGCGAGTTCTCGCATCCCGGCGATACGGAAATGACGCCGGTGGATCTGAACGCGGTGATCGATACCACCCTGTCCGTTACCCGCAACAGCTGGAAAAACATCGCCGAGGTCGAGCACGAGCTGGATCCCGATCTTCCCGGCGTGCTCGGCCATGCGGGGGACCTGCATCAGCTCGTCCTGAACCTGATCGGCAACGCCACCGACGCGATCGCCGAACGGGCCCCCTCCGGCGGCGGGAAAATCCGCATCTCGACCGGCCTGGAACGGAACAATGTCGTCATCCGTGTGCAGGACAACGGCACCGGGATCAAGGATGCGGACCGGACCCGTGTTTTCGATCCGTTTTTCACGACCAAGGCCCCGGGAAAAGGCACCGGCCAGGGCCTGGCAATCGTCTTCAAGATCGTGAATGTCGGCCATGGCGGCCAGATCTCGGTCGACAGCACCTGGGGCGAGGGCACCACGTTCACCATCCGCTTGCCACGAAGCGAGGGCTGACGGGGAAGGGCCTTCATAGGCTCCCTTGCCGCCGGCTCACCGGCAGAGGACGTATTGCCTGAACTCCTCTTCCGGCAGGCCCAGAGCAAGCAGCAGGTCCGGTTCGATGCCGGCAACGTCCCGACCGAGAAGGTCCTTGCCGGTGCGCCTGATGGCCTTCCTGGTATTGGGGCCGAGCGATCCGTCCGGCTTGCCCGAAGTGATGCCTTTTGCGTTCATGGACGCCTGCACCTTGCGCACCAGCCCGGCATCGTATTCGTCAACCTGGCCGCAGAATTCTCCGGGAACACCGCTCAATGCGAGACTGGCGGGGATGCTTTTGAACATGGCCGCGTAGTCCCGGAATTTCTCGGCGAACAACTGCATGTAGTGAAGCATGGCGACACGGTGCGTGAAATCTTTCAGGGCCAGGCCGACTTCCGTGTTGTCGAGGCCGACGGCAATGCGCTCCATCACGGCGACGTCGGAGGGGCGGAAGCGTTTCAATCTGCCGCGCTTCTGCAGCTCGTAGATGTCGTTTTGCGCAAATTCTTCCAGCAGGCATTTGCTTTCACCGCTGCAGACATACGATTTCCATTCGCCGGTGCCGTCGCTCCTGACGCCGAGGCAGACGAAATTGCGCCCGACCACATATGTCAGGAACGTCCTTTCGTTCGACTGGAGATTGGCCAGGAGGTCGGGCGCGACCTCGTTGTACCGGCCCCTGTAGATATTGGCGCAATAGGACAGCATCTGGGGGCGGGTCATGTCCAGAAGCGGGGTGTTGGTGCCGACCACGAAGATGTGTTCCGATGCCATCTCGGCGAGCGAGGGATAATACATGCTCTCCGGAGCCGTCCGGTACATGCTCTGCAGAAAGCCGATGCCTATTCCCGAGTTGAGGAAATAGGCCGTGACTTCGGTCACGGCCGAGTTCAGCGCTCTGACGACCCGGTCGACCTGACCCGCGTCGTAGGTGCCTTCCGGCAACTGGAAAAAGGGCTGGTGTATGCCCAGCCGCGCAGTCTCATGCGCAAACCTGCGCGGAAAGAAGTAGCCTTCGTAGCGGGTGTAACCGGCCAGGAAGATCATCGAACACGCGGATTCGCACACAGCGTTTTCCGGTAGCAGCGTGTGGAAATTTTGACCGGCGATATACTTGCCGATGGCCAGCGCTTCCATCAACTGCCCGCCCGGGCTGTCGAGCATGATGACGTTGTTGTAGGGGCAATATCCGGGACGCAGGCAATCGGAAAACCCCGATGTCTCGACCAGCGTCTTCAGCTTGTCCAGGTCCCCCTTTTCGATCTGGCCCTCGATGGAAATCACCCGGCCCGTCTTCAGGCCGCCCCAGGCCGGACCGATATGCAGCGTCTCGTAGGTATGCGCCCCGTCGCCGGATATGCCGTCGTCGAAATAGGCAAGCGAAGCGTCCTTCACTGCGGCCCTGGATGTAAAGCTCGCCTTCATGCCCGTCAGGAAGGAAAAAGCCTCCTCGGTCACGGTTCCGAGATTCAGCAGGTCGTAGCCTGGCCCCGAGGCCGGGTTGGTGTCGAGCAAGCGGATTTCCGCTGCTTGCCCGCGTATCGGTGCCGTTAGGAGGCAAACGGCCAGGAGAAAAATTCCCGCCCGGGTCGGTTGCCTGCCTGAAAATCGAAACAGTCTGGAAATCATTGCAGAGGCCCCCCTCAAAAAATTCACTGTCGCTCCGGCTCAATAAATCAATTCCCTGCCGGGACTGCCAGCCGCAAGCCGCGTCACGCATCGTCTTTATGTTGCGCCGAGGCTATGATAATTTATTCATGGATATTTGAAGGCATTTTGTTTCCGGTTCAGGACCCGATTGATGAATGTTTCGACACTTCTTGTTCTGCTGACGCTCTTTCCGCTGCCTGCAGTGGCTCAGTCAACGCTTTCGCTGGACGATTTCGATCTCGGTCCGGATCCTGCACCGGTCGAGGGCAAGACGGCTCCGCTCGCGGCCCCCCGGCAGGCAGCATCGGATATGGAAACCTGTCTTCTGGACCCGTCCGCCTGCGAAAATGATGAATTCAGGTCCGGCACGTCCTTCTCGCTCGATGACGTCGTCAATCTGGGGATCGTCGACCGGGAGGAGGTCGCCGCCACGCGGCCTGCGCAGGACGGGACTGTCGCAAAGGTCACGTCCGCACCATTGCCATCCATCGATGTCGAGATCCTGTTCGACTACAACTCGGCGGACCTGCGTCCGGACCAGATCACCAAGATCGCCGAACTTTCGCGGGTTATCGGCCAGGAAAAGTTCAAAAACTACCGCTTTCTGCTGCTCGGTCACACGGATGCCAAGGGCAGCGCCAGCTACAATCTTGCGCTTTCGCAAAGGCGTGCCCAGACGGTGGCGACCTTTGTCGGCGCCAGCGCCGGACTGCAGGCGCAACGGATCATCGCCACCGGCATGGGCGCGTCGAAGCTGAAGGCCGCCACCGATCCCTACGGCGCGCAGAACCGGCGCGTTCAGCTCGTTCTCGTGCCCGTCAATTGATCCTGAATTCGGCAAAGTGATAGGTAACGAGCTCAGGCGCGGTGCCCAGGGTGCCTGAAAAGACCTCACGGGCCAGTTGTCCGGCGACCTGGCGCAGGACGTCCTTTTTCCGGGCATCCGGCAGGGCGGTCCCCAAGGCGCAGAAGAACCCGATGCGATTGGGTCCTTTTTCATCCTGTTCCTGCACCAACAGGCCGTAGCGTGAGCCCGGTGAAATCTCGTAGCGCACGAGGTCGCCGCCCAGGTCCACCGTCTTGAAGAACCGGGTCGGGATCGGCGTGATCCGCAGCGATGGCGAGATATTGAAGAAATCGGGAGCGCAGGCTTGCGGCACGTCCGCGAGAACGGAGACCTCCTCGCCAACGGCGACCGACCCGGGATAGACCGCCAGCAGTGTCCTTTGGTCCCGGCGGACAGGCGCGGTTGATCCGGTCCGCATGAAGTAGAATTCCGTCTGCATTTGGGAGAGCTGTTGTGGCCGCTGTTGACCGTTGGTCTCGGCAAGAACATCGCGTGTGACGCGTTTCATCAGGACCGAGACCTCGGTATCAGCGGTCGCCATGTGGCGGCCCAGGGCCTTTGCGAAGGGCGAGTTCTGACCGGCGCCATCGGCGGCGACGGAATTGGGCAGGGTGGCATAGGTGACCATCATGTCGCCAACGGTACGGATGGGAGCCAGTCCACGGGTGATCCCGGCCGACCGGCCAGTGGAATTGCCCTGGGTCAGCAATTCCTCGGCGAACGGATTGTTCCGACAGGCATCGATGAAGAGGAGGCTGATCGGGACCTCCTCCATCACGGTCATGAAGGATTTCAGCTGCATTGTTTCCCGCTCAATCGAGGTTGGAGTGCGCAAATCCGCATCCACCGGGATCAGGTAGTTCTGCCCGTCCTTCTGGATCCCGTGACCGGCAAAATAAAATGCGACGACGTCAAGGTCCGGCGCGCGGGCAGCCAGATCGTCGAGGGCACGTCCCATGCCGTTTTCGTCGAGGTCCAGCTGCAGGGAAACGTCGAAACCGGCCTTTTCAAGCGATCCGGCGATCAGTTCGGCATCGCGCCCGGGGTTGGCCAGACGCCCCGCGTTCTGATAGGCGGAGTTCCCGATCACCAGCGCAAACCTGTTCTCCTCGGCCTGCGCCGTCTGGGTACAAAGACCGGCTGCTGCAACGAGAGCGGCAACGAACCCGATCCCCAGTCGGCGCAGGCGCTGAACACCCCGCAGGGTATGTGAAAACCGGCCCATCCTTCATTCCTTTCACAACGTATCGCGAAATGATGCGACTGAATTTGACTGAAGTTATTCCATCCGAAGCGGTTTTCTTCAATGGCTACCCGGTTGAACGGACCGGATCCGGTCTCCGGCGTGGTTCATGTCCGAAGACCGGCCGGGCCGGGGACAGGCCTGCCGGCCCGGTCTCCGAAAACATCGTCCCCAAATGAGGATATCGGTCCGGAAGACGATGGGCGCATATAGCCGCCGATGCCACGCGGGATCTTCAGGACCTTTCGGGCAGCAGCGGAGACTTGAACATGGTCGGCAGAAATCTCCTTCCCGGTGCGCCCGGAAGCGCAGCCCTTTTGATTTGCGGGATCGGTGCCGTTGTGTTGCTGGGCGGTGTACTCGGTTTCCTGAGCTCGACCGACGCGCTCAGGACACAAAACGCGCGTCAGCAGGCCTTGGCCTATCTGTTCCATGCGCCGGCCGAACTGACCAGCCTTCAGTCTGTCCTGCTGACCGCCTCCGGTGATGCGAACCGCAATGGCGCGCGCGAAGCGCAGCAGCATTTCCAGAAGACGCTGGACGGTTTTCAGGCCGTGGCTGCCCAGGCACCGCCTTTGCCCATGGCGCCTCACGGCGACCTCCGGGACCTCCTGTCAGGCATCGCCGATGACCTGAAAAAGGTCCGCGAGGACGTTGCAGTTCTCGAACATTCCGGCCCGAAGGCCGATGTCGTTGGTCTTGCCGGGAGGATCGGTGACGCCGGCGAGAAGTTCGACGCCGTCGACTGGGACCGGATCGAGTCCCTTGCCGCCCAAAACCAGGAAGCATTCGACAACCGGGCCGACCGGCAACTCCTGCTGCTGATCGCGATCCTTCTGGTCATTCCGGTGCTGCTTCTGGTGAGCCTGTTTCAGGGCTGGAGCATCCGGCAACAACGGCGGGCGCTTGAACGCAGCGACACCCGGTTTCGCCAGATGTGCAATACCGACACGCTTACCGGCCTGGAGAACAGGGAAGCATTCCTGGAACGGGTCAACGAAGCGTTCACGGACCGGCCGGAGGCACAGGGCTATGGCGTGGTCGTTCTGAAAATCAACGGCCTGAACAATCTCAATGTCCAGTTCGGCTACAGTTTCGGAGATCAGGTGATCGGGATGCTCGGCCAGGACCTGTCGGACTATGCCGGGTTGCTGCACCATCGCAACATGATCGCGCGGACCGGCGGGGCGGAATTCTCTCTGCTGGTCCGGGGCGTGGAGACCGTCACCGAATTGCGCATTCTGGCGTTGATGCTGCTTGCGATCGTCAGCGCGGCCAAACAGTGCGGCGACATGTGTATCAGTCTGCAGGGGCATGCGGGCGTCGCGCTTGGCGGCCCGGCGGTGGGCTGCGCGCGCGACCTGTTGTTGCGGGCGGACCTTGCCATGCAGGAGGCCGCCACTGAAAGCGCCGACGGTGTCGCGGTCTATTCCCAGCCCTTGCGGGCGGCTCAGCTGCGCAAGAAAAAGATCGAGGACGAGCTGCAGTCGGCAATTGAATTCAATCACATCTACCCGGTCTATCAGCCGCAATTCGACCTGCGGACCGGCAAGATGGTCGGTATGGAAGCACTTGCGCGCTGGAACCATCCCGAACTCGGCATGATCCCGCCGCCGGAATTCATCGCCGCATCCGAGCGGGTCGGCGGCATTGTGCAGATCGGCCGGCATATCCTGAAGACGGCCTGCGAGGATGCGGTGACCATGCGCGGCAACCCTTGTGTTTCCGTCAATCTGTCCGTCCTGCAGATCGTTCAGGACGATGTGCCCGAATTCGCCAGGAGCGTGCTTCTGGAGACCGGCCTGGATCCGGGGCGGCTGAAGCTGGAAGTCACGGAATCGGTCATTATCGGCGACAGCAGAACGGTCTATGAAACACTGACCCGGTTGAAGAGGCTCGGTATCGCCATTTCGCTGGACGATTTCGGCACGGGCTATTCCGCGCTGTCCTATCTGACCGACTTCGACTGGAACGAATTGAAGATCGATCGCAGTTTCGTTGCCAAGGCGCTTCAGAGCAACCGGGCGCGGGACGTTGCCAGGACGGTCGGCGCGCTGGCGAAGCAGATGGATGCGCGGCTGACCGTGGAAGGGATCGAAACATCCGGCCAGCGGGACCTGTTCGCCTCGATCGGCTATCAGGTTGCCCAAGGGTACTTCTACAGCAAGCCGCTGTCCTTCGGTAAAATGAACAATTCGCCTTATGTGCTGACCACCCGTGATCGGCTCAACTGAGAACACTCGAGCTTGATGGGACCTTGTCCGACCGCTCCTGAAGACCGATCCCGCTTTCCGGAAAGCGGGAACGACATCAGGTCGGACAGGGTCCCGTCAACCCAGGCCGTCAACCCAGGCCGTAAAAACAGGCCGTAAAAACAGGCCGGCAAGACTGGCCGGCAACACTGGCCTGCAACACAGGCAAACAGGTATCGGTTCAGGAAAGGTCGATCATTATACAATTGCTTACCTTGTGAAGCTAACGTTGCGGGATGAGTGGTGACAGGAAGCTTGTTCTTTTCGTTGACGACGAGGCGATGATGCTGAGTTCCCTGCGGCGGGTCCTGAGACCGCAGCAGGAACGCTGGGACATGCGCTTCGAGAGCGATCCGCGCGCGGCGATCGAGCTTGCGAGTGAAACGCGGTTCGACGTGATCGTCAGCGATCTCAGGATGCCGGTACTGAACGGCATCGAGATGATCGGCCGAATGCGCGAGACAGGCTCGAACGACACCGAGTACATGTTGCTGACCGGCAACGCCGACCTTGCCTCCGCAATCGATGCGATCAATGAAACGGGGGTGTTCCGGTTCCTGACAAAGCCCTGTGCGTCGGAGAACCTGATCGAGGCCATCGAGGTGGCCCTGGCCGCGGTAGCGGCCCGGCGGGAGCAACCGGGCCACATGGCGACGGCGGCTCTTGCGGCCATGACCCCCGCCGTTGCGGTCGTCGACGGTGCCGGCAAGGTCGTCTATTTCAATGAAAGCGCCGATGAGGTTCTGAAGTCCCACCGGGGCATCGTGGTCGACAGGAACGGCACGGTCTACGTGTCCGGGACCCAGGCCCGTACCGAATTCCGCGAGGCGGTGAAAAAAGCGGCCGAGGAAATGGACGTGTCGCCGAGGTTCGTCACGGTGTCCGATCCGGAGGATTTCGAACCGCTGATGGCGGTGATCACGCCGGTCGGCCAGGGACGGGCAGCGATCATGTTCACCGTTCCCGGCCGGTCCGTGCCGCCTTCCGTCGACAGCCTTGTCGAATTGTTCGGCCTGACCCGTGTTGAAGCGGTGCTTGCCCAGACCATCGCAAGCGGGGGAACCGTCGAGGACGCGGCGACGAACTGCAATGTGACCCTGGAGACCGCTCGGACCTACCTGAAACGCATTTTCCAGAAACTGGGCGTGAGACGTCAGGTCGACCTGGTGCAGCTGATCCTGACAACGCCGGCCGCTCTGATCCGGTCCCGTTAGGAGCTTGCCTGCGGACCGTCCCCAATTGGGGATACGCAGAGCTTCCCGTCCCCGCTATCTTCGCGCGCAACAACCCTGATGGAGCGTGAGAACTGCGATGACGAGAAAGGTGAGCGTCCTGTTTGTCGATGACGAGCCGAACATCCTGAGCGCGGTGCGCCGGCATGTTCGCCGATACCGCGATGAATGGGATCTCCATTTCGCGCAGGGCGGCGTCGAAGCGGTCAGGGTGATCACCTGCGAGACCGTCGACATCATCGTGACGGACATGAAGATGCCGGAAGTCGACGGCACCCGCCTGCTCGAGTGGATCTCCGAGCATCACCCGAAGATCATCCGCTTCGTGCTGTCGGGCGAAGCGAAGCCCGACGAGATCTACCGCATCGTCGGACGCAGTCACCGTTTTCTTGCCAAACCCTGCTCCCCGGAAGCCATCGTGGCGGGCATCCGCGATGTCGTCGATGCCCAGCTTCACGACCAGCTCGAAAACGGCGCGGTCGAGATGTCGATGCTGGACAGGCTCGGAACCCCGCCGGGCATCGTCACCGAACTGCAGGCGCATTTGGAACAGGAGGAACCTTGCCTGGACCGGATCGCCGATATCGTCCGCAAGGACCCGAGCCTGTCCCTGCGCATGCTGCAGTTGTGCAACTCGGCCTATTTCAAGCAGCCCTTCCCGACGTGCAGCATCCGAAAGGCCGTCTCGCATGTGGGCGCGGACAGGCTGCGGGAGCTGCTCGAGGCCGGCAGGCTCGGTCAGCAGAGCCGGGCGAAAGCGGGCGAAAACGCTGCCGTTACGGAAGCGCATTGCCTGGCCAGGGCGACGATGGACGCCTGCGCCGAGCTGACACAAAAGCCCGACTCGCTGTCGGCGGCCTATGTGGTCGGCCTGGGGCTTCGCTGCAGCGCGGTCGATGCCTCCGGCACGCTTGCGCAGGCGGCGTTGCGCGCCGCCTTTCTGACGGTTCTTCTCGGACTGCCGGAAATTCTGAAAAAAACGCTTCTCGGGCTTGCCGAAACCAATGCGCAAGCTCCCCAGGAACACTGGCCGAAACTGATCGCGGGCGCCATCGCCGCGCAAGAATTCCAGACCCTATCGAGCGAGGCAGTCACATGAGCGAGAACCGCAAAGTCCTTCTGGTGGACGACGAAGTTCACGTCCTTCACGCGGCAAGCCGGGTCCTGCGGAAATTCGTCGACGTGACGACCGCGGACGGTCCCCAGGAAGCCCTCAAGCAGATACAGACCAACGGGCCGTTCGCGGTTGTGGTGAGCGACCAGAACATGCCCGGGGTCGACGGCATAAAGCTGCTCGGGATCATCGCCCGGAAAGCACCGTCGACCACGCGGGTCATGCTGACGGGCAACAACGACCAGCAAACGGCGGTGAGCGCCGTGAACGACGGCCGCATCTTCCGCTTCGTGACGAAACCATGCGATTCGGAGGATCTGAAAAAGGTCATCGAAGCGGGGATCGATCATCATCAGGCCATGGTCGCGGAGCGCGAGCTGCTCGAACAGACCCTGTCGGGCAGCATCAAGATGCTGGTCGAGATCGTCGCCATGTCCCGCCCCCACGCGCATCTCAGGGCCTCGCTCATTCAGCGGTGGGCGCGCATGGTCAACAAGGCGCTCGGATCGAAACCTTCCCTGGAGCAGGGAATCTCGGCCATGCTGTGCACACTCGGTTACCTGACACTGCCGGACAGTCTCGCCGACCGCTACCTGAACGGCGACAGCCTGACACCTGAGGAAAAGCGTGTCGTCAACGAGGCGGCGGCCCAGGCGCGCGACCTGGTGCTGAACATTCCCCGCATGGAAGGCATCGCAGATGCCATCTACTACTGCAGGAAAGGCTATGACGGCAGCGGCTTTCCGGCGGATGATGTGGCGGGGGAAAACCTGCCGGAGGCGGCCAGGATCCTGTGCGCGCTCATCGATCTCGCCGAAGTGGCGACGGGGCCGGCACCTTCGTTCGAGGAGTGCATGGCGGAGCTGGAACAAAATGCGCCGCGCTACGATCCCGCCATCCTGGAAGCCATGCATCAGGCTCTTGGCGGAGATCAGGTGTTCGCCGGGAATGCAGAAGCGGAAAAACTGAAGGTTTCGGTCACGGAACTTGCTGCCGGCGACACGCTTGCCTCCGATATTCGCGATGCGGAAGGACGGCTTCTGCTGGCCGCGGGCAGCCCGTTGAGCGCAGTGACCATCAAGAGATTGCGCTCGGTGGAATCCCTGAGCGAGCAGGATGCCCATATCGTGGTCTGGCGCCAGAGCTTGGCGCCGTCCGAGACCGAAAGCGACCCGGCCTCCGTTACCTGAAAATTCACCATCACAGAAAGGAGGACAATCTATCCCTAAATGGGGATCGTTCCACAGGAGACCGATTGATACGTTTCTGAAAATCGGAAGGAACCCCCATGCGGCATCATTTTACACTCTCCAAGCCTCTCAACTCTTTGCGGATTTGCGCCCTGCTCCTGGGTGCGTCCGCAGTCTTTTTTTCCGGTGGACGGACAGCGGCCGCCGAAAAGGTCTATTCCCTCGGTGTCGTCCCGCAGCAGTCGGCGACCCGTCTTGCCCAGATCTGGATCCCGTTTCTGGACCGGCTCGAGCGCGAAACGGGTTACAAGTTCAAGTTCGCGACCGCCAAGGATATCCCGACATTCGAGGCCTGCCTTTCGGACCAGGCCTATGATTTTGCCTATATGAATCCCTATCACTACACGGTCGTCCACGAGACGGCCGGCTATGAAGCGTTCGCGCATCAGGCCGACAAGAAACTGAAGGGGATCCTTGTGACCCGGTCCGACAGTTCCGTGGCCGCACTGGAAGATCTCGACGGGTACACCCTGGCCTTTCCGTCGCCGGCGGCCTTTGGCGCGAGTGTCGTGCCGAGAGCCGAACTGAGCGCGGCAGGCGTCAGTTTCGAAGCGGCCTATGTAAAATCACACGACTCGGTCTATCGTGCCGTGGCGCTTGGCGTCTTTCCGGCCGGCGGCGGAGTGCTGAGAACCTTCGGCAATCTTCCCGAAGATCTCAAATCGCAGCTCCGTGTGTTCTACCGGACCGAGGGTTATACGCCGCATGCTTTCGCGGCCGCGCCGGCCGTGCCGGCTGACGTGCGTGAAACGGTTGCGGCGGCCATGACAGGCCTGGCCGACGATGCCGTGCTCGGAGCGCTCGGAATGTCCGGTTTCGTCCCGGCCGGAGATGCCGCCTGGGATGATGTGCGTGCGTTGAACCTGACCGCCGGCCAGACGGAGATCGCGTCGGCAGGAGAAGAGACATGTCATTCAAACTGAAGACCATTCTCGGCATTGCCCTGATCGAGGTGTTCGTTCTGGGCATTCTTGTCCTGACCAGCCTCAACGACTTGCGGTCCTCGAACCAGAATGAACTGCGCACCCGGGCGCAGACCTCCGCCAAGCTTCTTGCGACGATGACCAGCGATGCGGTGGTGGCACTCGATCTGGCGACCCTGGACGTGCTCGTGGACCAGGCGCTTGCCAATGACGGACTGATCTATGTCCAGATCCGCAATTCGAACGGACTGGTGCTTGCCGAAGGCGGCAGTGTTCCCGTCGGCCTGCCGGATGACGTCGGCACCCTTGAAGACATCCACGTGGAAGACGAGCGGTTCGATGTCAGTGTGCCGATCGAAGTCGGCCAGACCGGCTTCGGTTCGGTCCGGATCGGTTTGTCGACCTCTCTTTTGAACGATGTGGTTGCGGCCGGCACGCGCAGAATGCTGACGATCGCGGGTCTTGAAGTGTTGCTGGTCGCCATTTTCGGCTATTTGCTCGGCACGGTCCTGACGCGGCAACTCAGTCATCTCAGGGACGGAGCCGTGCGCGTCGCGGCAGGTGAATTCGGCTATCACATGCCGGTCAGGGGCAATGACGAACTGGCGCACACGGCCAGGGCGTTCAACAAGATGTCGACCGCACTGGCGGATTATGACCGGATCTCGAAGAACGAGAAGGACGAGGCGGAAGCCGGCCGGAAGTTCGCCGAAACCCTGTTGCACAATGCCATCAACAGCGTGTCGCAAGCCATTTTCATCGTAGGAGAATCCGGAGAACTCCGGTTCGTCAACAGGGCCGCGCTGGATCTTTACGGTCTCGGCAGCGAGCGCTGCAAACCGGGCGATCTGTTCGAAGATGTTCTGCTGACCGCCTATGCGGCGGCTCCGGCCGCGGAGGCCGACGGTCAGGCCGAGGTCGTCCAGGACCGCCTCAGCCGGCTTGAAAGCGGAACGGTGCAAAGCTGGCAAAGCGTCTGGATGGAGGGCAGGGCCCTGCTGCATACCCAGAGGCCGATCGTTTCCGGCGGTTTTGTCATGGTCGACACGGATGTGAGCGAACTTTACGAAGCCAACGAGAAGAACCGGCGGCTGGAGCTGGAACTCATGGAAACGCACAAGCTGGAGTCACTCGGTACGCTGGCGAGCGGCGTCGCTCATGAGATCAACACGCCGACCCAGTTCATCGGCGACAATCTCAAGTTTCTGCGCGAGTCCTTCACGGACCTGGCTGACTTCATAGATGTGGCGGACACGCAGTCTCCGGCGGACAGGGCCGCCCGGCTTGAAGATATGGACTGGTCCTTCCTGAAGGATGAAATCCCCGCAGCGCTCGGGGAAGCGGCCGAAGGTGTCGAGTCGATCGGCAAGATCGTGCGGTCGATCAAGGAATTCGCGCATCCGGACGACACGGAATGCACGGAGACCGACCTGGTCAAGCTGATCGAGAACGCCGCGACCGTCTCCCGGTCCCAATGGCGCCACAGCGCCGATCTGGTGTTTGAGCCTGATTGCTCGGAAATGATCGTTCCGTGTTATCCGGGAGACATGTCGCAGGTGATCATCAATCTGATCGTGAATGCGGCCGACGCGATCTCCGAACATTCCCAGAGCCAGGACTATGCCGGCGGCAAGGGCGAGATCAGGATCGACCTGAAACGGGACGAGGAGGTCTGCACGATCAGTGTGCGGGACAACGGGCCGGGCATTCAGGCGGACGACCTGCGCCGGATCTTCGACATGTTCTTCACGACGAAGCCGCCGGGCAAGGGCACCGGTCAGGGGCTGGCCATCTGCAAATCCATTGTCGAAATCAAGCATCGGGGCAAGCTGCGTGTGCGGTCCGATGGCGGTGAAGGCAGTGCATTCGTGGTCAAGATCCCGCTCACGCCGGGCAGCCCGAACCTGACCGGCACGGCACGCTCCGAGGCCGCCTGACACCCGGTCGGCAGAGGCCGACCCAACGAATTGCTGCGAAGCCTTTTGCATTGGACCGGATCCGGTTTGCAGCTTGGAAAGAGGCTTTCGACATGAGCGGTGCCGCGAAGCGCGGTGGGGTGGATCGCGCGCGCGGCGCAAGGTTTCCAGAGAAAGTCATCCGGCGGGCCACTTCAGGCCTTCCGTCATATTCAGGCTTCCATGAGAGCCGATCTTGCGGGCCGGACCGTCCCGGCTCCACGGTCCTCAATCCCTCGTTCACCGTCCTTCGTACCGTGACTCTAGAGGCTCTGGGCCCTAGGCCCTGGTCCCACGTCCCGTGGCCCTCGTCCTGCGCATTTCGGGACCGCGCATGAACCGGGTAAGCCCACTGCGTACACATAGGTCAACTGCGGAGAACAGGGAAACGGCGTCGCCTCGCGGTGTCAGAGTGTTTGACCAGGCACGGGCCCGCACTCTGCGCGCTCGTCTGCGCGGTTCCGACATCGCCGTCGACATGTCATCTTCATTCAGGAGTGCGAGACCTGGCCGGCGAACGCTTTTTCCGCGCGAAGGGGCAGGGTCAGGCGGACCGTGGTGCCCTTGTCCGGCGTTGACTCCATGTCGATCCGGCCTTTCAGGTTCTGCACGATCATGGTGTAGCAGAGCGAGAGCCCCTGTCCCGTTCCCCGGCCGGGTGCCTTGGTCGTGAAGAACGGGTCGAACACCCTCGCAAGCACGCTTTCGGGCATGCCCGCACCATTGTCCGTCACCGTCACCACGGCGTTGCGTTTGGTCACGAAGGTCGAGATGCCGATCTTGCCGTGTGCCTCGAGGCCGGCTTCCTTGCGGTCTTCGATCGCGTGTGTCGCGTTGACGATCAGGTTGATCAGCACCTGCCGCATATGGTCCGACGCGCCCCTGATGAACGGCAGGTCACCGAACAGGTCCAGATCGACGCCGGCCACATATTTCCACTGGTTCTCGGAAACCGTGACCGCGTTTTCTATTTCGCGGTTGATGTCGATTTCACCGTCGCTGTCGCCCGCCGGATGCGAGAATTCGCGGATGGCGCGGACGATCTTGCTGATCCGTTCCAGCCCGACCTGGGACTGGTCGAGAGCGTCCGGCAGATCCTCGGTGAGGAAGTCGCCGTCCATTTCGCTCCATTTCCGGTCGGCGCACTGCTTCAGGCCGGAAAGCGCCGCCGCATCCGCCGGTGCCTCGGCCAAGGCGGTCCGCAGATCGCCGGCATAGGTGAGCAGTTGATCCGCCGCATCAGCCAGATAGCTGAGATTGTTGGTCACATACTGCAGCGGCGTGTTGATCTCGTGGGCGACGCCGCCGGCAAGCGTGCCGAGGCTTTCCATCTTCTGCCGGTCGCTCAATTCGAGTTCCAGCCGCGACCTGATCTCTCCCTGTTGCCGGCGTTTGAGAGCCTGGTCGACAATCGGGACGACGCGCAGGAACAGGCTGAGATCCTGCGAATTGAAAAGTGTCCGGCCGGGCGACCTGTAGAGCACGAGAAGCGCGCGGGCGTCGCTCAAGCCCAGCCTGCCGGCCAGAAAGGAGCCGTGCCTGGTCCTGGTGTCCTGGAGGCCGGGCACCCGAGTGCTGTCCGCGATGATGCGGGGCGCCTTTTCAAGGTACTTGCGAAAGGCGGGCAACTCCGGCCAGAAGCAGTAGTCGGCGGTTTCGGGCGAAGCCAGGGTGGGCGTGGTTCCATGGCTGTCCGCGGCGGCCAAGGGTGCATCCGGGTCGAAGACGATGGCGGCCTCGTCGAGTTCGAACAGCCGGCACAGGCAGTTCAGCATGATTTGCGGCAGGCCTTCCTCGTCGGACTCGTCCGTGAGCACCTTGAGAACCTGCATCACGCATTCGCTCTCGCGTCTGCGCGAGGTCTCCTGCTTGCGCAACCGGTCCAGTTCCAGCAGGGCGTCCCGCAAATCGTCCTCACGACAGGTCATCATGTTTCTCCGAACAGCGCGGCGGAAATCATCAGATTGCCGTGCCGGTTTTCCGCGTCGAGAACAGGCCCCTGTTCTCCGAAAGTGAATGCGGTGATGAAGGGGACGCCGGGAAGGGCCTGGGTGATCTGGCCGTGGACCTCGTTCATCCGGTCCCTGACGGTCAGCATGCAGCCGGCGCAATAGACCAGGATTGCGCCCTTGATGTCCCGGGCGTCGAGTTCGATCATGTCCATCGCCGACCTGCAGACATTCCCGGGCCTGTGAATGAGCGATTCAACGGTGCCCTCCATCAGGTGCAATTCCTCGCCCTCGGCCACATTCGTGAACAGGCTGATGCCGCCGTCGGGCCGTGCGGTTTCCGGATGGCTCAGCACGAACATGGACGCACCGGCCAGATTGCCCCTGCGCCGCCCGAGCGGCGAAAGCGTCGTTGCCTGCAGGATGTTGACGGTGTGCGAAGCCGGATCGGGGATCGGATTTGCGCCGGGAGCGTCCATCGCCGGGCCGTTCCATTCCCGGTAGAGATCGAGGGCGGGGCGGTTGTCCAGGCTGTAGACCACCCTGCCGCGGGCGCTGGTGACCGTCGCCTTGCGGTCCGTCGGCCGGTATCCACTGTGAAACGCCGTGCCGATCCGCAGAGGGGAAAACCAGGCGCTGACGACGAGACCGGCCGCGGTGGTGCTGTCCCGGTCAAAGACCTGCCAGCCGCCGGAAACCGTGTTGTCCGCCGCCGAGCCGCCGACAATCGGCACGCCGCGGCCGACCACGGACTGAATGCCGTCAATGATCGCCTCCTCGTCTCCCGGAGCGGCGCTCACCCACACCAGTTGCGGGATTTCTCCGAACCGGTCGACGGATGCCATGGCGTCCAGGATCGCTTGTGCCGCGGCCTCTCCGGGGTCGCCGTTGTAGGCGCGCAGGCCGGTGCCGGTGTCTCCTTCGCCATCATGAAAGGTCCAGATCGCCATGCCCGCGTCCGGTGCCGAGCAAAGACGCTTGTCGGTCATGGTTCCCTGGCAGGAGGTTGCGCCGTGAAGGGCGGCGGACGGATAACGATCGCGCAGGCATTCCCGGATGATGTCGACGTCGAGCGCAGCGTTCACCTGGATCATGACAAGGTCCGGATCCGGATCCGGGGCCTTGTCCGGGTCCTGGCCCGGATCCGGCGCAGCGCCTGCTTCAAGCTGGCTGAGACAGTCCCGGACCGCGGTGCGCGGGTCCCGGTCCAGGCTCGAGGCGGATGCAATGGTCACCATCTTGTCGTCTCCTGGCAGTCGGATCTGTTTTCATTCCTGAAATGTGCCCGGGGCCGGCGCTTGCCTGAACAATTGCCGGCCCCGGAGCTGGAGGTCCCTTGTGGGGGAAGGTCCCTCCGTTTGTTGCGACGAGGCGGTGGCCTCGATGCGCGGTCCCGGACGGCGTCCCTGACGCCTGGGCTTCATGCGCCCGAATGCGGGCAGATGCTCTAGGCGGCTTGCCGCAGCCTGTGCTCGAGTTCCGCGTGCAGTTTTTCGATATGGTCGCGCTTGAGCGGGAATTGCAGCGTGGTGCTGCCGTCCTCCACCTTTGCGATGCGGGCGTCGAGCGGTGCGGACAGCGCGTCGGCCTGCAACAGGACCGGGGTTCCGACGTCCCCTTCCAGGGCAACATCGATCACGCAATATGCGGACGTCACCTTGCGCATCGTCACGGTGTCGGTGTGCGCGTCCATGGTGACCCGCGCCGGCCAGTTCACTTCATGCACCTGGTAGGTCTCTTCATCCCCGCGGCTGGCAATGGCCTCAAGAAAGGTTTCCACCTCCGAGCCGAGTACGACGGCCTCGTCATAGACCACATTGCTGCCGGTCATGACGTGGTCCGCCGTCTCGGAACTGGTGTCGGCGTTGCTGCGCATCAGCGAGACGCTGTCCTGCACCCGGGAGGCATTCTGGGAGACGGTTTCCATACTGCGCGCGATCTCCGTGGTGGCATCCTTCTGCTGACTGACCGACGCGGCGATGCTGACGGCGGTTTCCGTCACGTTGCCGATCGCTTCGTAGATTTCGCTCATGGACAATTCGGCGCTCTGAGCGGTCTCCTGTACGGCGCCGACCTGTTCGCTGATATCTGCAGTCGCCCGGGCGGTCTGTGCCGCCAGTTCCTTGACTTCCGCGGCCACCACCGCGAACCCCTTGCCGGCTTCGCCCGCACGGGCGGCCTCGATCGTCGCGTTCAGAGCCAGAAGGTTGGTCTGATCGGCAATTTCGCGGATCAGGTCGACCACACTGGTGATCTGGCCGGCGACGGTCAGAAGACGGTTGAAGTTGTCGCGGGTCTGTTCGGCCTTGGTGGAGGCACCGGAGGCGATCTCCGCCGACTGGTCCGCGTTGCGCCTGATTTCCTCGATCGACGAAATCAGCTCCTCCGCCGCCGCAGAGACGGTCGCTACCATGCTCGAGGTTTCGGTTGCGTCCTTGTCGAGAACAGCGGACTGGTCGACGGTAATCGCGGACATCTCGGTGAGCGACCCGGCGGATGCCGACATGTCCGACGAAGACCGGGACATGCGCTGGAAGATGCCGCGGATGGTGTTGCCGAACACGTCGATCATCTGGTCCAGTTCGTAGCGGCGGCGCGCGACGGTCTCTTCGGTTGCTGCCTGTTCGTCGCGCAGTTTCTGGCGCTCGACCAGGGCTTCATGGAAGACGATCACCGAACGGCTCATCTCCGCGATTTCATCCCGGCCCCGGGGGGCGTCGATCTTGACGTCGAGACGGTTGTTCGTCAGGTCCTGCATGACCTGCACCAGCCGGACCACGGGCCGGCTGATCAGGCGCCCGAGGCTGAAGGCGGTCCCGAAGCCGATGATGAGGCCGGCGAGGGTGGCGGCGGATGCAAACACGAGGGCGGCGCCCGTCTGCGCATGCACCAGTTCCTCGATCGCGTGCTCCGCCGCGACCGCGATGGCGTTGATTTCCTCGAGGTCCTTGGAAATGATCCCGGCTTCCTCGACCATGACCTCATGTTCAAGCCGGCGGATGTCGCCATCGAGCGTCTCGAATTTCCCGAGGGCGTCGATATAGATATCGAGCTGCTTGACCGCGTCCGCGATCAGGAGCTTGTCCCTGGACGACACACCATCGATGGCGCTGTCGGTCAGATCCTCCCGGACGCGTCCGATTTCGGCAAGGGCATAGTCCAGCTCGGCCTTCTGGTGCGAATAGACGAACCGGTTGGCGTGATCGCGCGCGACCAGAAGGTGAATGACCGCATCGGTTACGAGCGACAGGGCCCGGGACGGTTCGGCTTCCTTGAGCTCGCTTTCCAGAACGTGCTCGAAGACGAGTTCCAGCTCTTCCTGCAGCGTGTCTCCCGCCTTGTGCAGCTTGCCGTCGACAAGATCGTTCTGCTGGTTTCTTTCCTCGGCGAGCTTCAGAAAGTTCTCCCAGTAGGCGTCGATGTGCTTGCGCGCGTCGTGGAGCCGGTCCAGTTCCTCGGGGTCGTGCATGGTTTCCAGCTTGTGCCCGATCAGGACGGTGGCTTCGTGGTAGGCGGTCACCGCTTCGGACATGTTTTCGGAACTGGACACAGAGATGAACTTCCCGGTGCGCCCCTCCAGCCTGGCGAAGGAACGCGTGATTTCAGCGGTGGCCGCCAGAACATTGCCCTGTTGCGAGAACTCGGTGAATTCCCGGTCGAGCGTGTTCAGGGTCACCACGAAGGTGCCGCCCAGAAACGCGAACAGGGTCAGAAGAACGCCGAAGGCGCAAAACAGCTTGTTGGTCAGTCGCAAATTGTAAAACCAGGTCATGTCGCCTCCGATGCGCATTCGTGTCCGCATTCCTCCGGTCGGGATCGGCCGGAGGCCTGAAAACCTGCCGGTTTCGGACTTGCGCTTGTTTTCTTGTCAAAGGATCGGGAAAAGCCCCGGGCGGCTCAGTGGAGGCCGCCGGTGTAGCGGGACAGGAGCGAGAGCCAGCATTGATAGGCCTCGCTCATGTCCGGTTCGGGACCCGCGTGATCCTGGGGGGAAACCGGCGCCGGGTCCGCGCCGCCGGCCGTGGCCAGGGAGGCGGAGATATAATCTGCACCGCCGGCTTCGCCGGTCACAAAAGCCGCCAGAACGGCGGCGCCCGGGACTTCGTGCAGCCCGGTTGCCGCGACCGGTACGAGCCGGCAGGCCGAGGGGGCCAGCGGTTCGCTGGCCATGAGAGCGTGATCGATGGGGTCCTTGCGTGCCAATTCGGGCATCCTTCTTGTCAAGGTGGCCAGCACGTCCTGCACAGTAAACGGACGGGGCAAGCCTGAAGCTTTGTTGTCGTTGAGACCTTGCTTCGACCTGTTCCGGCCGTGTGAAGGTTCGTGGTTGCAAACCTGAAATGCAGAAAATTTGAACTTAATTCGATCCCCAAATGGGGACGGGGGTCACGCACCCCGGGCTGCCGCGATCCGGATCAGGCGAAGTGACACGGCCGTTTCCGCCCGGAATAAAAGGCAATTGAAGCCGGTGCCATACCGGTGGCAACGCGCGGATTTGCGCGCTTTTCGCGTGTCCGGGCGAAGGATGGCCGTCTCCGGCCGGAGTGCCGCGACCGGAGCCCCGGCGGAGCGGTCGCCCGGGGGTGGAAAATTCTCGCTGACAGCAACGCCAGATCGAAAAGTACCTTGCCGGCGGATGCCCGTTCTGGTGCCAATGAAGGTGCAGGCGCCGAAAAAGGCAGTGCCAAGAAAACTTGAAAGTTGCAATTTTCAATCAATTGGCGAGACTGCGGAAACGGGCAGGGCGGGCAGGTCACTTGCGGGGCGCAGGACGCGTTGAAGCGTAAAATACAGGCGGGTCGGCAGAACACGGGACCTTTGAAGACGTGCCATGGGGGGTAGATGAGCTGCAGAGCGAACCTGATTTTGCTTTTCCTGACATGTGTGCTGGTTTTGACCGGTCTTGGGAACCCGGGTCCCGCACTGGCCCGATCGAACAGCTCGAACGAAATTCTGTTCATATTCAATCACGGGTCGTCGACGAACGTCCTGACCGAAGTGTTCAACAAGAACTTCGGCCATGATTGCTACTGGCTGCTCAACTCAAGACCGCACTGGGTTCGGCATCTCGACGGGAAGATCATTGGAGGTTTGAGGGTCCGGGTCGAGACACCTTGCACCGGCACCGTGCTGGGCACATCTCACGACGAAGACGGTTGTGGCGGCGAAATCTGGGTCTGCAAACGGATTGAACTGATCTTGCAAACAATCGAAGATGCTAAAAAGCGTGGCTATCCGCCCGAACGGATCTTCGTGGGGGGACATTCAGCGGGAGGCTGGGCCAGCCTGCTGATCAAACGCTGGCATCCCGGTCTTTTCAACGGTGTCATCGTCACGGCCCCCGCTTTCGAAGGCAAGCGCAGCTCGCGGCAGTGCCGGCACCCGATTTGTGATGTGAAGCCTGAAAATGGAAAGAAGAAAGACGAGGTGGGAAAAACCTGGAAAAACGAAATGCGGCGGCAGCACGACACCCATCTTGCCATGAATGCCGGTCAGCCGCCCGACTTGCGCGCGCTTGTCATGTCGTTTCCCTGCGATCCGTTCGGCTGGAACAGCGAACTTCCCTTCGCAGGCAATGACAGCGTGACAAGCCTGACTTTCCCGGAGGATCTTTCCGCAAAGCTGCAATGTGCCCAGGCGGGAAAAACACAGCGCTACAGCCCTGGCGGGCGCAAGACAGTCCGTTGTGATGAGCCGGAAAAAACGGTTCCGAGAGACCCGGGAAAACCCGCGGTTTGCGGCTCCGGGCAAAGTGGCGATCGATCCTATGCGCAGGTTTTGAATTGTCCGGAGCATCTCGCACACCTGTGCGCCCTCAATCAGCATACCGAAGTGCACCGGCAACTGAAATTCAGCGACTACATGCTTTCAGAAGACGTCGTGAAGGCCTTCATCGAAACGCATCTGGACCTGGAATTGTCCCGTGGTGCCGCCCCGAACGGATTGCCTTGCGATTTTATCGATCAGGCAAAGCTCTGCCGACGGAACGACGGCGGAAAACAAAGCTCGACGAAACCTGGTTCCGGATCAAACCAGTCGCTGCCTTGATGCCGGAAAATTCCAGTCCAACCCCGGGATACACCGGGGAACTTGTCAAATTGGGTCAGCCTTTCATCAAAGGTTGAGGGAGAATCCCGTGGCAGGTCAATTGATTGATTCAGAACTCATAAACCAAATTCTCCTGTGAGATAAAATTTAACGACGATAACGAACGCAAAAATCGCAGCATCCAGAACGATCACAGTAATTGTAATAGAAATAATCCTGTATATCCATTTATGGACTCCATATTTTTCTTGAATTTTTAATACTTTTCCAAATAACTTATACATAATTACGAAAATTATCACAAAAGAACTAAAAAATACAACAGGCATATATGGAGATGCGGCCTCCCAAATACCTAAAAAACTTATATCACTCATAAAATTTGCCTGTAATTTTCTTTGTTGGCTTCAACGCTAAGGGCTTGTGTCTACGTAATTTCCCCCAGCCGTCACCATACCGCAACGCCAGAAGAACCTGTCCGCGTCTTCCGCATTCTCACCATTGGTCACATGCACCAGCAGATGCGCGCAGCCCCTTTCCTTGGCCCAGTAGCGCACCGCCTGGACGAGGCGGAAGGCGACCTTGCCGCCGAGCAGCGTGCCGGTAAGCTTCTGGGAAATGTTCAGCGTCTGCAACGTTGCGATCAGCGTGCGGGTGCCCAGGAAATGTTCGCCTGCCTGCACGGAGGCGAAGCCAAGCAGCCCGTCTTTGGCAAGCGGTCCCTCCACCCCCGGCACGGCATAGATCAACCCGAAGCGGTCCGGCTGGCCGGTCGCCTTGTCGAAGATCGCCCGGGCCTTGTCATCGGAAAACGGAATGTCCCGGAACACCGTGTGCCGATGCGCCCCACGCGCCAGATGGATGCCGGCCCGGCAATCGGTTTCCGAGCCATCCGCCAGCCGAAGTTTCACGCTGGTTCGTTTCGGCGGGGCTAAAACGGAAGTCTTCCCGAGTGCCGCAGCTTTCGCCTGAACAGGAACCTGCCCGGCCTGTGCTTGCGCGACGGGCCTACCCATCGCCTCATCGGAGAGATCGCTGTCGTCACTCACACTATCGCCCCCATTCAGCACCGCCACGCATCTTCCGCTATAGCGTCTCAACCGAAGCCTTCGCCCCGGTCGTTTTAATCCCCACACCCCGGGCGCCTCTACCCAGGTTCGGGCGAGACATTAACGAATTGGTAATCCTTACTGATCAGTCATAGTAGATCCAGTCTATTACTTGCAGTTTCTGTATATATAGGCGCTGATATTTCGACTAATACTTCCAAGAAATTCCGTTTGATCCATAAAAATATCTGAACGATCGCTTCCGAAAATAGTCATTTCCTTCCCACTACAGTATTGATATTTTATTTGGAACGCTTCTCTGGGAGCGGAGTTTTTAAAATTGAAAACGGCTACAGACAGATTATTAATTGATTTCTTAATCTTCAATCCATTCATATATCGAAGATCGTATATTTTTCTATATTCGCCAACTGCAACGCTATGTTCACAATAATAATTATTGTATTTTATAGTCAACTTACAACCAGAAATTCTTACATTTACTTTTTGATTGTTAAATCTATGAATTGACTGCTCAAATTCACGCTCTACTATTCCCTTATTTTCTTCTGCGAAGTAGTAATAAGGGAAAAATTTATATAGAAATAATAGGAAAAAAATTATCGAGGCAACAAGAATTGCCTTGTTTTCGATTTTATTACTTATCATTCATCTTACTCAAGGTATGCAGAAGATAATTGCCCCCAACCGTCACCATCCCGCAGCGCCGGAAAAACCGGTCCGCGTCTTCCGCATTCTCACCATTGGTCACATGCACCAGCAGATGCGCGCAGCCCCTTTCCTTGGCCCATTGCCGCACCGCCTGGACGGGTCGGAGGGCGACCTTGCCGCCGAGCAGCGTGCCGGTAAGTTTTGGGAAATATTCAGCGTCTGCACCGTCGCGATCAGTGTGCCAGTGCCCAGGAAATGCTCACCCGCCTGCATCGAGGCAAAGCCCAGGAGCCTGTCTTCGGCAAGCGGTTCGTCCACCCCCGGCACGGCATAGATCAGCCCGAAACGCTCCGGCTGGCAGGTTGTCTTTTCGAAGATCGCCCGGGCCTTGTCTTCGGAAAACGGAATGTCCCGGAACGCCGTGTGCAAATGCGCCTCGCGCGCCAGATGGATCCCGGCCCGGCAATCCGCCTCCGAGCCATCCGCAAGCCGGATTTTCAGGCCGGGCCTTGAGGGTTCACGGACGTCCGTGCCGCAGGTTGTTTTCCGGCCTGCAGATTGCCTGCCCATCGTATCGCCCGGCGTGTTTATCTCGTTTGAAGACAGTTCGCCGATCACATGTTCGCCCCTGCAGGTCTGTCCCGATTGTGCGCCCTTGCACCGCCCCGGCGCTTCATTCTGGTTGCAATCCGGACTTTAGCAATGTCGGGACTGTTTACAAGCACCCCGGCTGCCCCG
>NZ_JBBMQN010000002.1:0-833322 GCF_038900065.1 Roseibium sp. AS2 | reverse complement strand
CGACGTCGCCGACGGCCTTCTTGTCTTCAGCCTCAGCGCCGGAGAGATGATCTGGCATTCGGTGGCGATGGATCCCAGGGTTCTTCAGGCCGCTGACTTCTCCCGCAAGGCGGATCTCGCCGATCCTCTCGATTTCGCGGCGAGCGTCCATGAATTCACCAGCGTCGGCGCCGGGATCTCGTTGCGCGGATACACCGCCGAGCGTCTCGTATTCGACCGTCTTATTGCGGACGGACACGCAGTCTCCTTCCCGGAGGCCAGCAACCAGCAAGGCTTCGATCTGCTGGTCGACGGGTCCGAGGTGCAGGTGAAGTGCGGGAAAAGCCTTTCGATCCTCTCCGAGCACTTCGAGAAGAACCCCGACATTCCCGTGATCGCCAATGCTGCGCTTGTGGAGGCGGCACGGGGGCATGGAGAGCCATGGGCTCCCTTGGTCACAACCCTCCCCGGTTTCGACCTCCCCACCGTCGAGGAGATGCTCTCTACAACGCTTGGACATGCAGCCGATCTGGCGGATCCGGATATACTGGAGTTCGCTCTGTCCATCGGTTTGCTGCGCGGCGGCCTTGAAGTCGCCCGGGGGCGCATTCCAATGGGAGATCTCCCCGCGTGGATGATGATCGACGGGGCCTCTCGCGGCCTGTTGGGAGCGGTTGGAACCAAGGCCGGGGCGTGGGTTGGGCTTGTCACCATCGGGTCGGCCGGAGCCATTGTTCTGGCACCCGTGATCGGCAGCGCGGCCCTCATGGCCAATAGCTCGGTCAAGAATGCCGTCCAGTCCCGCCTCATGCGCGAATGGATCGCTCGAATGTCTGCCGCTGCGAAAGATCTCCATGACGACCTGATCGAAGCCTGTGACCGCCGCATTGCATGCCTGCAAACCCGCAATCTCGATCTCGAAGCAAACCTGGGCGGATCCGATCTTGAACGATGGATGGCGATCCGCGCTTCGGACGATCTCGTCGCCGCGATGGAAGACCGTCTTCTGCTCGAGACCGAAGCACCGAAGACGGAAGCCAGATGCGCGGAACTCCTCATTCTGGCTGCGGACATCGCTCCAGCGGATGCCTCAGCTCTCGCGAGCTCGCATCGGCTTCAGACCGTGCTTCTCGAAAAGCCCGGGCTGAACGAAGTCTTGATGAGGAACGGCGGCAGGAGCGTGAAGCGATTCACTCTGAAATCCTTCCGACGCTAGTTCACTCAGAAATTTGCGACGGCAATGATCCGCAGTGTTTGGTCGGTGACTGGACATAAACCGCAGTAAGAGCCGAGCAGGTCCATCTGCAATCCGGCGCCTTGACGTCTAGGAGGAATGGCGGTTTCTTTTTTTTAGATTGGACTTCGCAGACACACCTATGACAGCCCACCAACACGCTATCGAACAGCTAAAAAACTACATCGACGCCCTTTCCGCTGACGAACAGGTATTCGGACCAAGCCAAGCTTTGCAGCAATTCGGCTCTGAATTCCACCCCAGCCAGGATGCATCATCTCGGCTACCTCGTAGGGACGCCAAGGCATGTTATACCAACGCCACTGCCTATGCTCTCACACATAGGGATCTATTCTATTCGGAGGGATATGCACTCGACCCGGCGCTCCCAGTACCGATTCAGCACGCCTGGCTCGTAGATGAAAACGGCGCAGTGATTGACCCGACTTGGAAGGATGCAGAGCAACACGTCTATTTCGGCGTCGCGTTCAGAGCGGACTTCCTGACCGAAATGATGAAACACAGCGAAGGCAAGTGCGGACTACTCGTGAACTGGAGGCTTATGCGAACGCATTTTGCCACGCCAGAGCTTCTGAGTACCGGTTTGCTGTCGAAGTCTGAATTGCCTATCGCTCGTTCTCCATGCCCCGTGAGTTGAGATCCATGATCTCCTCCAGTTGGGTGTAGAACCGCCGTTCCCCGTTGAAGACCGCCAGACAAGAAACTACGATCGTTGGGATCCGCGCAACTTCACCAGGGAGTTTGTGTCATATGACCAATGAGCCGAACCCGACGACGCCCGAAGTCACTCCCTCCCCTGCGCGCTCCGCGCTGCGGACCAATTCCGCCGCAGAGAGCGACAACGAGACGATGCGGTGGCTGGATAAGTTCACCGAGGAAATGACGCAACCTGGAGAGAACGAGGTGGCATTCTTTGCCCGACGTCGCGAACTCAAACTCGGCGTCGGCCTCGACGACGACGGCACTCCGGTTCAAACGGATAACGCCGGATGATTTTGCGCGAAAACTCGGCCGGGGGATGAGAACACGTCGGAGACCTTCGGCTGGAAGGCACCCCAAATCATATCCCTAAGAAGCGTTTCCAAACGACCAAACGCCAAACGGACGTCTGAAAAACGATATTTTTGCCCCGTCTGAAAAATAAATTTTCAAAGAGGTGACCCACCATTTTGGTCGCCAGAAACAGCATAATCGCACCCGTGATCTGCGAACAGGCCATCACCCTCATGAGACGCCCAAAACGCTTCGGAAACCGAATTCGCAGGATTGAATCCCTCCGTTGGAAGGACTCAGTTTTCCTTTCCGCGAACACATCGACGGAAATGGCAACACTCTGCTCTGAGGGCATTTCAGTTTCTGGAGCGTGCACTCGATCGACCGCAATGTTCGAGGCTATGCCGCACGAATTTTTCATTCATCTTTTGTTAAAGAATACGCATCCACAACAAAAACACGATCAACGCAGACATCAGGAAAAATAACGATCCGCTACATCGAGACAGAATAAATTCGAAGTCACCGCAAATACAAATGAAGGGCGTTTACCGGATAGGCCATCACGTGGACGTTTGTTCCACATAAACGCTGCCAATCGAAATATTGAGTTTTATACTTGATATTTTGATCCTTCAAACCTGCAAGCCCCCAAAGCTTTCAATCCAACAGCATCGCCCCATACAGACTCGCGGACCTTCATCTGCGGGAACCCTTCCTCACGTTCAGAATAACGAGCCAAATCTTGCATTCTTTACCGCCTCCGGGACTGATCGTCCCACACTTGGAACCATCTGCAATTTTCAAAATCGCGCGCGATATAATCGCCCTCGAAAAGGGCGCGCACCTGTCAGATCCTGAGGCCACATCTGGCCCTCCCCTTCGAGACTGGAGCAAGACACTCGTGGTCTTCCCGGGCATCATAGCGAGGTCAGAAGCCGGGCCATTCTTGGAGCCCTTGTTTTGGGTATCACAGGATCTTCGCTGGGCGGTAACAACCAAGGGACTGTCCAGGCTCGGAGAACATGTCGACGACGTCGTCCGTTTCCATCATCGGCAGCCCGACGGAGTGAACGGATAAAAGCCCCTCGAAATCAAAGCTGTATCCGCCCCGAAGCACCAAGTCATTGATCAGCTGGTATAGTTCTCAGCATAGCTCCCCGAACTCGGAAAGACTGGAACCGGCCGCCAGTGTTCATGGCGCTGCTGGCTTCTTTCAAGTCTCCCAAAACCCGACGCCGACGTTCCGAAATCCTTCGGAGCGAACGCGACAGCCTTGCCTGAAAGCACTCGAATGAAACGCCCAAATTTAATTGCCGGGACCGGACGCGACGTGGGCCTACTAATGGCCCGCATGGCAGTTCGCCGCGCGCTCCGGCGACGTCCAGATCTCCAACATCGTTCAGCTTACATCCTCGGCGTCGAACTGCCCAACGACAACGACACGACACTCTATGAAAGGGCCCTTGAGATTGAACTTCAGAGCCTCGACCCTGAAGGTCCCGGCAGAGGCACTGCTCCAGAATTTCAATACTTTTTCGATCAAAGGGGAAAATCCAGGTACAGGCGCAAGGAGAAGTTAGAGGGGTCTCTACTTCTGGAGAGAGTGACCGAAAATGAGCGGCTGGTTGTTGTCGGGACCCCGCAATATCCGATTACGGGCTCCTTCCGGAATATCGTAGAAGCGACCGTCGAGGTCGGTCCGACAAGGCGTCATATCCAAGCCGCCCTCCTAATTTCTCGCGGATTTCAATTGAGCGATCCTATCGCAAACGATCTCATCGCCCACAACATCTCCAGTCTGTCGATCGCCTTTCGCGGAAACCGGCCACTCAAGGCAGCCCTCGGTATCCTTGATGCGATGGCGGACGCGGAAACATCAAACAGCTCCAACGGACGCGACGACGACGAAGTTTTGTCGCTCGAAGACATGTCCGGATATGGTGAGGCGAAAATGTGGGGCCTCGAACTCTCTCGGGATGTCAAGGATTGGAAGTCTGGTGCGCTTTCATGGCGCGACGTCGATCGTGGCGTTCTTCTATTTGGCATCTCAGGCACCGGGAAGACGGTGTTCGCAAAGGCCCTTGCTAAATCCTGTGGCGCAAAGTTCATCGAATGCTCCCTGTCGAAGTCCCAGGCACTCGGACATCTCGGCGACATGCTGAAAGGCCTCAACTCGGCCTTCAACGAAGCCAGGCGAAACGCGCCGGCAATATTGTTCGTCGATGAATTCGACGCCGTCGGCAACCGAGAGACGCTTTCGCGTCATGCGCCAGAATATGCGACCCAATTGATCACCGGCTTGTTAGAGCTGATGGATGGATCCGAGAAGCGCGACGGTGTCGTCGTCGTTGCCGCCTGCAACCGTCTGGAGACAATCGACCGCGCCTTCTTCAGGCCCGGTCGCCTAGAACGCGTTATCGAAATCCTTCCGCCGGAACACGAAGCGAGGAAGGCAATCTTCAGTCAGCACCTGAAGTCTGAACTTCCAGAACCGGACCTCAGCGAAATTGGACGCCTGACCGAGGGATGGACAGGGGCGGAGTTGAAGCGGCTTGCAAGAGACTGCCGGAGAACGGCGAGACGGTCAGGCAGGGCATTGGACGTCCAACAGGTACTCAACACTCTCAACAGTGAAATGACGAAAGTTCCTCCTGTACTTCTGGAGAGGTTTGCGTTTCACGAAGCCGGACACGTTGTGGCGGCGTATGTGATCCAGGGCATCATCGCGACGGAGGTCACCGTTCGAGACTATGTCCGGCCGGCGAATGGCATCCTGATTGAAAGAGGGGGACAAACCGTCCTCCCCTCCTCCAACTCGGGTTTCAAGGTTCGCAGCGACTATCTCAACCGGATCGCCGTGTTCTTAGCCGGACACGCCGCGGAAGATCTTTTCTTCGATGAGCCGTCTGACGGTTCAGGGCTGGTGACCGGTTCGGATCTTGAGCGGGCAACGATGCTTGCAGCCCGGCTTGTGGCCTGTTCTGGCCTGTCTGGCGAATTGGTTTTCAGGGCCGACGTCACCGAGTCCGACCTTCAAAGAATGGTCCGGACCGATGAGAAATTCTCCAGAGAATGCGATCTGGTCTTGAAAACTCAGATGCACCGCGTACGGGAAATCCTGAAACCGAAGAAGCCAACTCTACTATCGATCGCAAAAGATCTACAAAAATCAGCGAAGCTCGATCGACGCCAACTTGCAGAGCATTTGGCTAAAAACTCAGAGATTCCGCCATCCGTAGATTCAACAATCATAAAATTGGCGAGAACCTAAATGCAGCATATTATCGTTAACCCCGGTTCGCTCTCCGGCTGGGCTCCCCAAATGCGAAAAACCCTGGTAGTAGGTTTGCCTCCGAAATGCCGGTCGCAAATAGGTTGCGATGCGTGTTTCGACTTCGGCTTCACCCACCAGCTCAGTCTGGCAGGATAAAGGAGGTAGCCGACCATGACTTTCATGCAGAACAATTCGGCTCTCCGCGAAGCCGCACAAGATCTCCCGATACACAACGCTTGAGTTGGGTAACCGACTGCTTGCGCGATGTCTGAGGTATGACATCCGTTGCAGTGGATTACCTAGCGCTGTCTCTTCGTGACCTCCTCGGTCGTGTCGAACAGCATCCGTTGCTGATGTCGGGAAACGAATTCCCTTCTTTGTCGTTTTAACCGGCACAGCAGCTCTCCCCTCAAGTGATTGAATTTCGAACCCGCCGCCGCGCGGGAACAGGAGAACTTTGCCATGTGGAATGCATTGAACCGTATCCGCTCGTTTGCCCGTCCGGGCAACATCGATGCCGGTGGTTTCGCCTGCCGAATATCTGCCGTGAACAGTCACGTCAGAACCAAGCAGAAAAGGAAACCACCATGTCCAACGACAACCCCAATTACTTTGTCCCCGCCGGCGCCTCCCATGCCTCGCGGAAAGTCAGTCTGAAATCCTCGGTTTCGAACCGCGGTTTTCTCCTGAACACTACCTGCGATCGCTGGGCCGGTTCCGAAAGCACCTTGGAGACCGACTTCCTCTCAGTCGCGCTTGCACACCCAAAGGCTGTGCTGATTCAGGAACAGCCAAAGCCGGTGATCTTTTTCGACGAAGAAGGCAATCGCCGAACTCACACCTTCGACTTCCACGTCCAGTTCCGTGGTGGTCGGACGATCGCTTACGACATCAAACCCGAGAAACGCCTCGTCCGTAGTGGAATTGAGGCTGATCACCGCCTCATCCGGCAGCAGCACCCGACCTATGCGGACAAGATCGTTGTGCGCACCGATCGCCAGATTTCTCGCGTTCAGGTTCGGAACTCAACGCTGATCCGCAGGGCGCGGCAACTTCGCGATGAAGAAGCCATCGAGAAGCTTCGGCAGCACCTCGCCTCCATGCACGGTTTTTTCCCCTTCGCTTCTCTGGTCGCTCTCTTCGACCTCGAAGCGGACGGTTTCAACGCGGTCCTCAACCTCATCGACATGCAGGAACTGAAGCCGGTCACCCGTCGCCGTCCCCTCGAAGAGACCGAACTCGAAATCTGCAAAGCAGCCTAACAAGAAAGGAATTTGAACATGACCGAGAACAGCACCGAACTTCAGAACGAGCCCACCCCGTCTCCGGAATACCCGATCTGTGTCAAAGCGGATTCGAAAATCGACATCTGCGGCGTTGAGTACACAGCAGTCACATGGGACAGACACGGCTGCGTGCTTGCCCGCGTTGACAACCCGCTTGATGTCGAGAGGCGATTGAATTCGGAACTCCAGGCATTTGTCGCCTGGAGGATCCTCTTCGAGGCACGCGGCACGGATGTACCGGAAGCCTACGATGACGACGTCGATTGCAGCGACCTGCTGTACATGTCGCATCAAGCTGTCGAGATGGTCCAAATTCGTCAATTCATCTGCGGACGCCTCCGGAAGATGGGTATTGACGCTCACTCGACGTATAGTGACGCGGCGTTGAAGGACGCAATCGCGGCGCTTTGCTCCGAGTGGGTTGAGAACTACGCAGAGAATTCTCCCGGCTCCAAGTTCGGCTTTCCCAATAGCGTCGCGAGATTTGGACACCCCAAACCGTGCACTGTGCGCGGTTGGCTTCTGCGCTATGAGCCGGCCGACCTGGACGGTATGGCGCACATTATCGTGCATTGTTTCTCAAACATCGCGAAAACCGCTGCCGCTTTTCGATCAGTTTCCTGATCTCGCAGACCTCCCAAACCGACAACACGACCAGCCCGGTCACGGCCCTCGAATTAGAGGAGGGCCGTGACCGGAGTGCCCCGCAGACGAAGCTCCTGGTTTTCAAAACTGTCCTGAACCTCAGAGACAAGCAGAAGCCAAAGCCGGTCACCCGAGGCCCCTTCAACGACAACACCCAGCTCGAAATTTTCAGGGCAGCCGATCGACGTCTTCAAGTGCCCGAAACCTAAAACCCTTCGGTCCTGGCTCCGCACGTACGAAGCCGGTGACTTCAAGGCCAAGGCGCTCTGCCCGCCACAACACAAGTGCATCATCTGGAGCCAGTGACGCGTCTCCGTAAAGAGCTCCCTCACCTCACAATCTGCAACACAACCTAAAAATGGAAAGGAACTTGAACTTGTCCGAACTTAACAACAACCAATACGCCCCCTCGTTTTCCGGCGCTGCCAGCCGAATTCGCTTCGCTCCCCATACGAAAATTACGATCAAGGGAGTTTCCTACACCGAGGTCGCCTCGGACAACGAAGCATGCGTGATGCGCCGTGTCGATAATCCAGAGGTCCACGAAAGGTTCACTTTTGTCGAACTCGTCGACCTCGTCGCACAGGGCCTCCTGACCGAAGAACCTGGCGCTTTTTCGCTGCCCGCAGTGCGTTCCAAGGTGGGACCAAACATCAAACTTTCGGATTTGAAGCCTGAAGTCGCTGAAATGGTTAGGTTCCGGCAGTTCATTTGCGACGAATTTCTGAAGATGGAAGCCGAAGGGCACACCTCGCGGAGTAACGCTGCCATGGAGCCAACACTCGAGACCCTTTTTGGGCGGTGGGTCACCCTGCTTGTCCAGCGTCTCCCAGGGACACGTTTCAGTAGCCAGCAGACGGAGGGAACATTCAAAATCCCTAGTCCAAGCGCCGTCCGTAATTGGCTCCAGAAATATGAGGCTGCCGATTTCAACGTCATGGCGCTTTGTCCGCTAAAACACAAGTGCGGCAACCGGACGGACCGCCTTCATCCGGAAGTCAGGGATCTACTTCGCTGTAGCGCCCTGGAATACGCCAGCCTCCTGAAGCCGACCGTAAAACGGGTCTACGAAAAATTCGAAGAGCACTTCGACGAACTAAACGAAACCCGCGCTCAAAATGGACTTCCCACTCTGCTCAAGCCGAGCATCGCGGCCATGCGTGCGGAAATTCGCAAGCTCGCTCCCTATCATGTCGATGCCGGCCGAAAGGGCACTTCGTACGCTCAGAAGAAGTACGCGTACATTCAGGGAAAACATAACCCAGAGTGGCCTTTGCAGGTCGTCGAAATGGACGAATGGCTGGTCTCGCTCCATACCCTTTTTACGCGGACTGGCCTTTGGGAAGAACTCGGAATTTCGACGCAGGAAGCCCTCGAGAAAGATTACGGTCGCATGCAGCTCTCGGCCGCAATTGATGTCCGAACCAAGTGCATCCTCGCAATGCAGCTGGCCCCCACGGCGACAACTGACCTCGCCATTGCAACCTTGAGAATGGCGATGTCCGACAAGAGTGACTTCGCCAAGTCAGCCGGCTGCGAAACACCGTGGGACATGGCAGGGCGCATCCAGATGGTTCGAGTGGACAATGGTCCGGCTTATGTCGCCGGAGCATTCAGCACCGCCGCGATCGATGCCGGGATCGCCGTCGATTACGCCGTCGCCGGAGCCCCGTATCTGCGCGGGACTATCGAACGCGTGTTCAGCACATTTCACACCGGACTGATCTCGCTTTTCGACGGTCGCACTTTCACCAACGTCGTCGACAAGGGCGACTACGAAGCGGGGGCACGCGCATCGCTTTCAGTCGAAGAACTTGGCCAGGCACTCGTCCGGTGGGTGGTCGATGTTTACCACAACACGCCCCATGAAGGCCTTGGGGGGCAGACGCCACGGAATTGTTGGCTTGCCCTTCGCAAGAAGGTCGGCGTCCCACTTTCTCCGAACCAAGACGCAATGCGCGCTTGCTTCGGTCTTACCGTGGAACGTCGCCTCCGCAGTGAAGGCATCCAGCTTTACTGCAACAAGTATCAGTCCCATGAGCTTCAAGCGATCCGTCGGCAGTACCGAACCGGACAGCTTAAAGTACGTTTCGATCCTGACGATCTCGGGCACATCTCAGTCGATACACCTAAAGGCTGGCTCAAGGTTCCATGTACCACGCTCGAAATGCATGGAGTTCCGCTGGAAACGCATGTCGCAAACCGGCAGCGCATGTTGGCGAAGTATGGCGAAGAGGCTGCTCAGTCTGCGGCAATCGTCAAAAAGGCGCTCGCAGGACTTCGTCGTCTCGCAGATGAAACGCGAGCCAGGCGGGGCATCGCATCACCTGTTTTCACCCTGGATAACCTCGCCAAGCTTGACGCTTATTTCTCCGACGACCGCCAGAGGCTCGATGAAGACTTCGATGGCGACATTCTGGGCTTCGATGAGATCGAAGACGTCGATGAAGCCGAAACCACAGACATCGAGCCTGACAGCCCGGCTTCACACGTCGCGGAGTCCGCGCCTTTCCTGGGGAATGACGATGACGATGACGACGATGACTTTGACTACATTCTGGAGGACTGAGATGAATACTGAAATCACCCACGAAGAAACCCCGGCAGCAGAGGCTCCGGTACATCAGAAGAGCGCGCGCCACCGCCGAAAGCGCAATTCAGAAGTCGCTGTCCTTCAAGCGCAGCTGAAGCACACATATTATCCGCACGTTCGCGACCAAACGCTTCTCGATCATCTTAACAAGCTGCTGGATGATTTCGAAGACTATGAAGACATCGCAGAAAAGCTGGGATTGAGCCGCGTCGGGAGGCTGAACGAAGGGCGAGCGGTTGTTGTGGTCGGCGAATCCGGAACCGGAAAAACCCGTTCTCTGGAACGTGCATTTGCCGATCTGGGGATGACAGACCGCAATGATAAGACCTTTGTTTTATCAGTCTGGGCGCCCTCCCCCTGCAACCTCAAACAGCTGGGTGTCGAGATTCTGGAGACGATGGGGTACAAGCTTCAACGCGATCTTCGAGAAAATGTCGTCTGGCGATTGGTGCGGGAACAGCTCGCCCTGCGCAAAATCCGTTTCCTGCACATCGATGAATTGCAGCATCTGACTCAATTGAATAACCCCGCTGAAGCGCTCAAGGTCAGCGACACACTGAAAGGGTTGATGCAGAATGCGGATTGGCCGGTGTGGCTGATCCTGTCTGGCATGCCCAAGCTGGCTCACTTCATCGAGAGCGATTTCCAACTTCGCCGCCGTAGTACATTCGTTCGCCTTGATCTGCTGACTGCCTGCAAGGCGGATCTGAAGGAAATTCGAAACGTTCTGCACAATTGTAGCCGTAAGGCAAAGCTGTCTCTTGACGATCTTCCCCTTCGGGAAATCGCGAGCCGTCTCCTGCATGGCACTGAGGGACGTCTTGGATATCTAATTGAAGTCGTCCAGGAAGCACTCTCCCTGACCCTGCAAGAAGGGAGGAAAAACCCGCTCCTAGGTGACTTCGAGCGAGCCTATGAGGTCAAGACCGGTTGCCACCCGAAACAAAACGTCTTTGCTGACAGCATCGAATGGCAGGCCGTTGACGTCCGCAACACCCTCTTCCCCGAGAACAAAATCGATGAAGAGCCGAAGCCGAAAAAGCGGCGTCGCAAGGTCGCACGTGGAGCTTGATCATGAAACTCGATCCCTTCTACGTGCCCACATGTCATGCGGACGAAACCATCACCAGTTTCGTTTCTCGTATCGCCACCATGGCGTCTCGCGACGCCCGTTCCTTTTGCCTCGACATGAGGCTGAAATTCCAGGATCTCTGCGATGGAGATCCTACGGGACTTTCCAAGTTTACAGAACTCGTCGGCTTCGAAGATGGGTTTCCAGGAACAACCTTCGAACGCACCGCTAATTGTAGGTTCGAGCTTAACGGGGAGCCGCTGCCGAGAGCATCGCTACGTCGCGCCACAGTTCGAGTCTGCCCTCACTGCATTCAGGAAGACCTTGAGCGAAACGTCGACCATGAAAAGGTGAGGCCCTACGGACGCTGGTCGTGGAACATCGCCTCCATTCGCACCTGTTCGAAACACAACACACCATTGGTCGTTGCTGCGACCGATGACCATCCGCAAAAGGTGCATGATTTCTCGCTGCTCCTCAGACCTTTCGTGGATGACGTCGATTGGCACGTTGCTTCTGCGCAGCACCGAAAACCATCCGACCTCGAGGTCTATGTGGAAAGCCGGATCTCCGGAAACCGACCCGACAATTGGCTGTCGGCCCTTCCCGCTTATGCAGCAGCCCGAGCCTGCGAAATCATCGGTGCGACAAATCTTTTTGGTGCGAATGTCACTGCGGAAAACTTGTCTGAAGACCAGTGGTACGATGCAGGTCAGGTAGGCTTTGAGATCTGCATTCACGGCTCCGATGGAATCTGTGCGTACCTAGATCACATGCAACAGACTTTCACAGACACACGTCGGGCCTGGGGTCCAAGGCAGATCTACGGACGCCTTTACGAGTGGCTTGCCCACGAGACAACTGACGCCGCCTACGATATTTTAAGGACTATCATCACCGAACACGCGTTCAACACGCTGCCAATGGGGCCAGATGATGAGATCTTTGGCCAACATCCGGAGGAGCGCACCCTCCATTCCGTTCACTCTGCTCACATTGAAACCGGAGCTCACCCAAAACGACTGAAGAAGGTGCTCCATGCAGTCGGCCTGATTGATGAAGATCAGCTTGGTCGGTCAGACGAGCGTATCCTATTCCGCGCCAACGACGCCAAATTTATTCTCGATCGGATCGAAGAAAGCATGTCCCTGAACCACGTCAGGACATACATCAATGTGCCTCGCCCCTTTGAGCGAACTCTCTTCGAGGCGAACATTCTGAAGCCCTGGCTCTATGGCGGCACCGAAACCTTCAGTCACCATGCCTTTGCGAAACGCGATTTGGATGCTTTCCTCGAGGCGCTGACTGCCAAGGCGCTGCCGGCGACGGGGGAAGAGCCGAATTTAACGCCAATCTTGCACGCAGCGAAGGTTGCGAACTGCACCACGCTCAAGGTCGTTCAGCTGATCCTGGATGGACGCCTGTTCACCGTCCGAACTTCTCCGAAAGAGACCGGTTTTCTTTCCGTCCTCGTCGATCTGGAGGAGGTGAAGTCGCATGTTCGACGGGAAGATCACGGCGGCTATTCCCTGCGCGAGGTCGAACAAAAACTCAAAACGTCAACGCGCGTGGTCAAGGGACTAATTGAATTCGGCTATCTCCAGGCTGAGACCGCGATCAACCCGGTCAACCGTTGTCCGCAAACGGTCGTCAAGCGACAAGAATTCGATACGTTCTCAGAGCGCTACGAAACGGCAAGCTCTCTTTCGCGTCGGCTTGGCTTGCATCTTCGAACCGCAATTAAGCACCTGAAGGACTCCGACGTTGAACCCGCGTTCCCAGTTGAACAGGTTCATGCAACATTTTACGATCGAGCAATCGCGTCAGAGAAAACTCGGGAGTTCGCGAAAGATGACCAACGAGACGACCCCCAGCAGGCCTAGCGAGACCTGCACTCCTTCGGTGCCAGGCAAGCGGAGCAAGTCCGACGTTGAGGCTGACGACGCAACGGTTGCCTGGTTGGACGATTTTACGAAGCGGATGGCACATCCAGACGCAGCGGAAGAAGAGTCCTTTGCTCAACGCCGGCAACTCAGCCTTGGTGCGGGCATAGGCGAAAACGGTAAACCGGCTTAAGCGGTCAAAGCTTATCGAGAACCTTGCCACTGCTGCCCATCCTTCTATCCTGAAACGAACCGACTTTTACTTCGACGGACGCCTCCCTCTTCGGGAGGCTTTTTTGTATCCAACCTCCAGACGAGCAGCATTTTGGTTCCATTTGAGCGCCACTTTAGCTCCGATTGAGCAGCCTTTTGATTTCATTTGATTACGGCTTTGCACCAATTCTTGAACGACCTGAGCAGAAAGAGAAAATAAAATCTTTTATTTTCAGATACTTAACTTCTTCACTGAGCAATACTATGCATTCACGTACAGCAACCTGGCAAGTGACGCAAAAGATGGACTCTTGAGACCATAGCGTTGCTCTCGGGTACTGAACATTAGGAACCCGCCTCATCGGAAACGATCGGGCGGGTTTTCTATGTCAGGGAGTGATGATGTCAATTCCAGAACGGAGGCGAGCATTTGATGCGGAGCAAAGAAACAAGCACTCTACCCAATTGGCAGTTATCCGCTACCTGCGGTGAATTTCGATCAAAGTTCCTAAGATGATCATCTGATGAAAAAATGTAGCTTTAGGTATAAACTGTGGGCGTTGGTGTCAGGGCACGTGCAGACAAAGCTGTGGCCTTATGCCTCTGAAACATCGAACTATTTAACGTCTATGCAGTTCGGCTAAATAGAATGGCATGATTCGTCTTTATGGAGGCGGAACTTCTGGAAAGAAAATGGTAAGAAAAACAAGACGCAAAAAGATCGACCCTCTTCATGTTGATGAAGCAGAGAAGCAGATTCGGGAGTATTCACGCACGGTGAAATTCACGGTGACTGAATACTCCTTCGAATTCATTGTACAAAAATTGAATACCGACCGTTATTACGTGCCTGGATATCAACGCGAGTTCGTCTGGACATCTGTCAAGCAATCCAAATTCATCGAATCTGTGTTTATGGGATTACCCATTCCGTTTGTCTTCTTCTGGCAGGATGAAGCCGGTCGGATGGAGATCGTCGATGGCTCCCAACGGATCAGGACGATCCGAGACTTCATGGCTGATAAAATAGCCTTGCGCGAGCTGGAGACTATCCCAGCGGCAAATGGCCTTCGTTACACTGATTTCCCAACTTCTCGGCAGTTGATGTTCGCGGAAAAATCCCTCCGCGTTATCATTCTCGATAACTCCACCGATGCAATCACCCGTACAGAAATGTTTGCCCGTATCAACACTGGTGGAACCACGGCCAATGACGCTGAGGTGCGGCGTGGCAGCCTCCCCGGGCCATTCACCGACATGATCATCTCACTTGCCGAAACGCCGCAGTTTCAAGCTCTCACGCCAATCAGCCAACCCCTTGTTGACAAGCGAGAACGCGAAGAACTAGTTACACGCTTCTTCGCGTATCTGCAGAGTTTTGATCCGGCATTGATAAGTGCAGACGGCGGACATGGAGATATACTTAACTACAAGGAAGAGCCTAGGAGATTCTATTTCTCGTTCGTAAAAGAAACCAATGAGCGCATTGCGGCTGAGATAGAACAACATGGAACTTCAGTTACCGCCGATGCGATGCGCGATGAGTTCCTGAAAATGCTTCAATTCGTAGAATTGGTATCCCCAAATGGATTCACGAAATCCCAAACTGGAAATCAAGTGCCGCGAGTTCGGTTCGAGTCCATAGCCGTCGGCTCGGCGTTAGCACTACGCGTAGATCCCGGTCTATTACAGAGAGCCCCGAATATCACTCCGTTGCTGGATTCTGCCCCCTTCAAAGTTGCAACCAAATCAGATGCTGCGAATGTGAAAAGCAAGCTTCTAGGCCGGATAAGGCTGGTTAGGGACTGGTTGGCGGACAAATGATTGACGTCTTGAGCTATTTGGCGGAAAGAGAAGATGAATTCGCGCGACACTTATCAATCGCAAGAATGCTTGAAGCACGCGTGGATGAAATAGTGAGAGAGGGTGACATTCACGTCGAAATCCGTCACGTCAACACGCTTAAGTCCGGCCTTCTAATCCATCTCTACAACATTGTTGAGGCCATCACGACAAGAACCCTGACTTCAGTTGGCGAAACCGTTGTGACGGAAAAACCTAAAAGTTGGACAGAATCGGTCTTGAAAGAATGGGTTCGCGCAGAAGTGTGGAGTGGCGAGGAACGAATTGGCGATGGCGCATTGAGGCGCTTAACAGAAGTCAGTGGTACTTTAGCATCAGGCAACAGTCCGACGACATTCAGGGTGAAGGGTGAACCGGGTAGTTGGGATGACAAGGCAATCAGGAAAGTTGCGGAACGCCTTGGATGTAATTTACAGCTATCAGTTGACGTCAAACGTGCCGCCTACGAAACCGCATACAGGGATGAAACCACCGCATTGGAATATCTCGCACGCAGAAGAAATGCCATTGCGCACGGCGCTAGTACGTTCGAGGAAGGCGCTTATGACCTCACATTAGATGATCTTAACGGTCTTGCCAAACGAGTTTTGCCGTACCTGCGGGCCGTATCTGAATCGTATCAGACCTTCTTGGAAAACAAGAGCTATCTTACAGCAGAGGGGATGGACGCATGAGTCGCGAAAATCAAATCGCTGCAGTGGATTTGTTCTGCGGTGTGGGTGGCTTGACTCATGGCCTGACACGAGCGGGGATACATGTTCGCCTTGGCGTCGATCTTGATCCCGCATGTCGTTTCCCGATGGAAGCTAACAATGCCGCCAAATTCATGGAAGCAGATGTTGCGGAACTCATACCCTCGGACATCCTATCGGCTTTCAATGGGTCGGAAGTAACTCTTCTAGCTGGCTGCGCGCCCTGTCAGCCTTTTTCGTCGTATTCGCAGTCAGCAAGACGCGATGGACCACATGAGGATTGGGAGTTACTTTCCTCTTTTTTGAAAATCGTTTTGGCAGTTCAGCCTAATCTTGTGACAATGGAGAACGTCCCTCCCCTACGTAAGCAGAAGATTTTCAAAGATTTCGTCGCTGCGCTAATGGACGCTGGGTATTTCGTAGACTTTGCGGTCATAGATGGCCGTGACATTGGCCTTCCGCAAAGGCGGCAGCGCCTCGTGCTAGTGGCATCAAAGCTAGGACCGATCACTATACCAGAAGCCGCCAAACCCACCGTAACAGTAAGGGATGCAATTTCCAGGCTCCCCCCTATCGAAGCGGGAACCGCGGACCCAAATGACCCGCTTCACGCTTCCGCATCACTTAGTCAACTAAATTTGGCACGTATTCGCCATTCGAAACCAGGTGGTACTTGGCGGGATTGGCCTGAGGATCTCGTCGCGGCTTGCCACACTCGGCAAACTGGCTCTACATATCCTTCCGTTTACGGAAGAATGGAGTGGGACCAATCTGCCCCAACAATGACGACACAGTGCTATGGATTTGGAAATGGTAGATTTGGGCATCCTGAGCAGGACCGCGCAATCAGTCTTCGTGAAGCTGCTATGCTTCAAAGCTTCCCTAAAGATTATGCTTTTACTCCAGAGGAATCGACTATTAATTTCAATACACTAGGACGTATGATCGGAAACGCCGTACCCGTGCTGTTGGGAGAGTTTATTGGTGAAGTTTTAGTCGATCACGTGAAGGTGCGCGGCAAAAAACGTGATTGACGCACGCATCCCTGTCGCTTCCTCGCGCTCGTTGCTAATGGCGCGGATCGGAGCAAAGAATAGCAGGCCTGAAATTATCGTCAGGCAGATACTGCATGGGATGGGGTATCGCTTTCGCTTGCACGCCAAAGAATTCCCGGGACGGCCCGATATGTGTGATGTCCGCAGACATGATTGCACCCTGGCGGTTGCTGATTTAGCGCTATGATTTGGCCTATCCAACAACTGTGGAGGTCACGATGACACCGGCAGCGCGATTGATATGGGTGCGGACTTACGAGCGAACGGGCGATGCAGGGCTGACCTGTCGACGTTGCGGAGTCTCCCGACTGACCTTGCGCAAATGGTGGCGCCGATATCAGGCGGAAGGGCTGAATGGTCTGACTGACAGAAGCCGGCGCCCCTTGCGCTCCAACGGCAAGAGGGTGCATGACGCCGAGGAGCAGCGCATCCTCACGCTGCGACGCAGCCGCAGGCTCGGGATAAAGCGCCTGCGCAAAGAGCTTCACCGCCTGCACAGTCTTAAGTTCAGCGTCGACACCATCACAAGGTGCTCGTTCGGCACGGCCTGAACCGGCTGAAAAGGCCACGGATGATCCGCAAGGGCACGAAGCGCTACAGCCGACCGATTCCGAAGGATCGGGTCCAGATGGATGTCTGCAAGACCGCGCCAGGGCTTTATCAATACACGGTGATGTGCTCCCCAATCTGTTCCACACATACCGAAGGCAGGGAAACAGGAATTCATCACCCTGAAGAGGTCCGTTGCGAAAGCGCGTGTCTGAGCGTGGCAAGACGGCTGAGAACCGCTTCGCGGCGGTCCTCGAGATCGGCCCGCAGCCGGTCGATGTGGCCGAGTTTTTCCATCAGTTTTTCGATGCCGCCTTCGCAGGGCCCGGCGCCCTCGTCCGTCAGGCAGGCCGTCATGGTCCGGATTTCCCGGGTGGAAAAGCCGGTTGCGATGAAATCGTGAATGCGGCCGGCGCGGCGCAGATCCGCTTCGGTGTAGAGGCGATAGCCGTTTTCGGACCGGCGCACATCCATCAGGCCGACTTTTTCGTAGTGGCGCAGCATGCGCTGCGTAATCCCGAGCCTCTCCGCCGCTTCCCTGGCCTGCATCGCGGTCCCTTCCCTTCTGTCACGGTTCCAGCAACATATGTGTTGGCGGTCTGACGCGAGATCAAGACACACCGGGCGGCTGCCGCACAGCCGCCCGGCCCCTGGAGCATCAGGCGCGCAGCGCCCAGCCGCCGTCGACCGTCAACACCTGGCCTGTCAGCCAGGCGTTGCCGGAACTGCCCAGCCGCAGGATCCAGGGCACGATATCAGCGGCAAGACCGCGCCGCCCCAGCGGCACCTGGGCTTCCTCCTGCGCCTCGATGTCCCGCGCCATCTCCGCCGGCAGACCCATCATGCCGGTCAGCGCGCCGCTCTTGACCGGGCCGGGAGAAACCGCGTTCACCCTTATGCCGTCACCGGCCAGTTCAATGGCCCAGGAGCGGGTCAGATGTTCCAGAGCGGCCTTTGTCGCCCCGTAGTGAGCCATCGGCGGCGCGGCAGTGCGCGACACCGCCGTGCCGATGTTGACGACCGCTCCTTTCGTCTCCCGCAGGGCCGGCAGGCCTTGCTTCATCAGCAGGGAGGGCGCGGTGATGTTCACTGCGCACATGCCGGCAATCACCGCCACGTCATAGGCCTCGACCGGCAACGGCCGGCCGGCGCCGGCATTGTTGACGATCAGGTCCAGCCGCCCCCACCGGCTCAGGGCCGCGTCGACGATGCGCGCGGCGCTGTCCGGATCGGCGCTGTCGGCTTCAAGGATCGCCAAGGCACCATGGCGTGCCCCCACATCGGCGAGCCGTGCCGCGTCGCGCCCGGTGACAAGTACCCTGGCGCCCTGTTCCGCCAGCGCCAGCGCGGTCGCCTCGCCAATGCCGGAACTGCCCCCGGTCACAATTGCGACCTTGTCCTGCCAACTGCTTTCTTGTGTCATTTGATGCCTTTCCAGGTTCTGAACGCCGTACACACTGGTGCGCAAACTGGCGCGCAAACCGGGTCTAGCCCCCTGACATTAGTGTCAGGGTCAAGGGCAAAGCAGCCCTGTGCCCTGCGCCGGAAGAACGACCGCAAGGCCCCGTGCGCCGACATCCGCTCTGGCGGGCTCACACCAGGGCAAATGCCCCTGTCATGGCCCCCCGACCTCCGTTAGGTTGTCCCCGAACCAGCTTGGAGACCGGACATGGAACTTATCGCGAAGGCAACGGAACTGGTGGGCGGCGCCGTGGCGCTGCTGCGGCGGGTCGGGGCACCGTCCCATCAGGCCATGGGGACGGCACCGGACATTCCGGAGGCGAGGAAACAGGGGATCATGACCCTGAAGATGCCGGTGGCCAAAGGCTGGGAGGACGGACATCTGCCCACCTGCGCGCCAGGGCTGAAGGTCAACGCCTTCGCCTCCGGCCTCGAACATCCCCGCTGGATCGAGGTTCTGCCGAACGGCGATGTTCTGGTGGCCGAATCCAAGGAACAGGCCGGTCCGCCCAAGACCCTGATGGACCGCGCCGCCCAGGCCACCATGCGCCGGGCCAGGGCCATCGGCGAAAGCGCCAACCGGGTGACCCTGTGGCGGGACGCCGACGGCGACGGCGTCGCCGAGCAACGGGAGATTTTCGTCGAAAATCAGAACCAGCCCTTCGGCATGGCCCTGGTCGGAACGAAATTCTATCTTGGCAACACGGACGGCATCGTGGTCTTCGACTATGTCCCCGGTGCCACATCGCTGGCGGGTCCCGGCAGGAAGCTCGTGGAATTCAAGCCGCACGGCCACTGGACGCGCAGTCTCATCGTCTCGCCGGACGGGACAAAGATCCATGCCGGGGTCGGATCACTCACCAACATCGCCGATGACGGCATGGAGGTGGAAGAAGGCCGGGCGGCGATCTGGGAGCTGGACATAGCGACCGAAAAGGCACGTGTCTTCGCATCAGGCCTGCGCAATGCCGTCGGCATGGCCTTCGAGCCGGTCACCGGGGCACTGTGGACGGCGGTCAACGAACGCGACGGTCTCGGCGACGAAACGCCCCCCGATTACCTGACCTCCGTCAAGGACGGCGGCTTCTACGGCTGGCCCTATTGCTACTGGGGCGACACGGTGGACGACCGCGTGCCGCAGGACGCAGACATGGTCGCCAGGGCGATCAGGCCGGATTATGCCCTGGGCGGGCACACGGCCTCTCTCGGCCTGTGCTGGATGCCCGCAGGCACCCTGCCCGGCTTCGGCGACGGCATGGTGATCGGGCAGCACGGCTCCTGGAACCGCTCGAAGCTGAGCGGCTACAAGCTGATCTTCGTGCCATTCGAAAACGGCAAGCCGAACGGCCCGCCCCGCGATATCCTCAGCGGGTTCCTGTCCGAGGACGAAAAGACCGCCTACGGACGCCCGGTCGGCGTGACCATCGGAGCTGACAGGAAGTCGCTGCTGATGGCCGATGACGTCGGCGACATCATCTGGCGCGTCACGGCGGCCTAGCTGCCTGCACCGTGTCCGCGATAAAGGCTCCGGGCGCCTGACCGCGCCCGAAGCCTTCATGGAGCCCTTCATGGTGCCTTCGTATTGCTGACGTCCTATTCGGCCCGGCGTCCGGTTTCATTCAGGTCGCCATCGAGCTCGATGTCGAACTGTTTGCCTCCCTTGCAGATGACGTTGTCAAGCTCGAAGCCGTCCTCGGTGACCTCGATATCGTCCGGCGCCATCTGGCATTCCATAGCGGTCAGCTTGGCCATGATCGCGGCTTCCGTTTCCACACTGACCTCCTCTTCACCAGCGGCAAAAACGCTCGTGGAAAAGGCAATTATCGCCGTCACAGCCATGATCGAAGTCTTCATTTGATGTCCCCTGTACCCGGATGTTGACAGTCACTGGATGTTGAAAGTTACTTTTTGAGATCCGCCCGTGGAGCCGGGAATTCTGAGCGTGTGGCTTCCGGGCTTGATGGCGACAAAGGAGAGTTCGGCGGTTCCCGCCGCGTCGAATTCAAGACTGTCGATGGCCATCGGCCGGACTTCGATCTGGTTGATGACGATCTCGTTCATCCAGATCGCCCGAAAGAAATCGGGGCCTGAAACCGCAAGCTCGGCCGATCCGTCGGCGGTGATGAAAATCTTGTAGTAGGCACCGGATTGAAGCGTGTAGACGCCCTCCTTGGAGAGCGGCTGGCCGGAGGCCAGGGTCAGTTCGATCGGCTCGCCCCGGTTGCAGGAGGCCAGCAGCCCCGCGAAGCCGAGATCGTCGCACAGCGGCGCGGCCAGCGCGGGATGCGCCAGCAGCGTCATCAGCGAGGCAAGAAATATGCGTTTCATCGAAGAGTTTCTCCCTGTTGTCGGTCAGTTCGGCTGCACAACGACACCCCAGGGCTGCTGCCCCACCTGAATGGACTTGATGGCTTCCTGCGCCTCGACATCGATCACGGTGATATCGTTCGAATTGCCGTTTGTCGTGAGCAGGTATTTCTCGTCAGGGGTGAAGGCGAGTTGCCATACGCGCTGGCCCACGAGAATGTATTTCTTCACCTCGTAGGTCTGCGCATCCACCACCGCGACACGGTTTGCCGGACCGAGCGCGACGAACAGCCATTTGCCGTCCCCCGTGACCCTGGCCCCGACCGGCTGCAGCCATTCCGGCAGGACACCGGGCACCGAAAAGCCGATCTTGTGAACCAGGGTCGGCGTGCCGTCCGCGGCAATGTCCATCACGCTGACCGTGCCGCCGATCTCCGATGTCACGAAGAGTTTCGTGCCGTCGCTGGAATATTGCGCATAGCGCGGCCGCTGGTCGACCAGCACGTTGTGCCTGATCTTGTAGTCCCCGGTGGAGATGAAGTGCGCCATGTTCGTCGTTTCCGACGTGTTCACAACCCATTTCGCATCCGGGCTGATCGCCATGCCCTCCGGCTCGACACCGACCGGCACCTCGGCGAGCACCGTATGGCTCTGCGTGTCCGTCACCGTGACGATATTGTCGTCCTCATTGGCGATATAGAGCGGATTGCCCTCAGGATGGATCACGAACAACTCAGGGTCCGGGCCGGAGGGCAGCGTGTAGACCTCCTGGTAGGTTTCGGTGTCGAAAACGCGAACCGTGTCGTCGTCGGAGGCGCACACATAAAGCAGCGCCCCATCCGGGCTGATGGTGATGCCGCGCGGCCGGTTGCCGGCGGGAAACTCCTCAAGCACTTCCCACGTGTCGCTGTCGACGACCGTGACGGTGTTGCCTCTTTCGTTGCTCACGAACACCTTGTTGGCAAAGGCCGGGGACGCCGCCGTAACGGCAAGGCAAAGCATGGTCAGGAAACGCGCGGTCATCGGGCACACCTTGTTCAAACTCCCTCAATCAGGTTCGCGGGACCCGCCGTGCTGGCGGATCTGTGTCGGGGCCGGCAGGCCGCCGGCAACCAAACGGCCGTCCCCGGAGAAGTCCAGCCGGGAAAAGAGAAGGAGCCAGGGCAGGCGATCCGCAGGACAGCGGTCCGGATATCCAGCGCCGCGGCGGGAGTGACGCCGCAATCGTGAGGAGGCACGATGGCACCGACCGTTTTCCCGGCTCCTTCCTGCTTTTCCACTTCGAACGCTAGCAGCGCGTCCCGCGCCGTGCCTCCCAAAAGTCACCGGGAACAATCGGCAATCCCATTGCCGATTGTTCCCGGATTCCAGTTCTTTGATCGACGGATGTCATTCCTCGCGCTACGGTTTGCCGGTTGGAATTGAGGAGGATTTTGTGTTCGGTCGAATGCATCTGAACCGTCAGGCAGTGCTTTCCATCTGTCTGGTCCACCTGATTGCGGTCTCCCTGACGACCGCAATCCTGGTTGCGAACGCACGCGAAGCGGTCCGCTTGGAGATCGAAGCCAGCGCCAACAGCGCAAGGGCGCTGGTCCTGTCCAATCTGGGTTACGCACTGCGCCAGTCCTCGCCCGCCGACGTGCTGCCGCGCCTTGCGGAGATCCTGGTGGCGCCGCGGCATGTCGACATCATGCTGCTCGACGCGCGCCTGGGCGTTCTGCCCTTGCGGCAACTCTCCGAGACGGACGAACCGGGCGCTGCGCCCGACTGGTTCGTGCGCCTGGCAACACCCGGGCCCCGGGAAACACGCATTCCGATCGAGACCAACGGCAGATTGCACGGCTATGTTTCGATGACGGCGGCCCCCGGCGACGAGATCGCCGAGGTCTGGCATGACGTCGCCAGCATGATCTGGATCGTTGCGGGCACCGCGATGGTGTCCGCGCTGATCGTGACGATGTTGGTGAACCGGACCCTCCGCCCCCTCGAAACGCTGCGAACGGCGCTCGCCCAGCTTCGGCAGGGACAGCATTCGGTCCGGGTCGGACGCGGCGCAAGTGCCGATCTGGTACCGATTTTCGAGGACTTCGACGCCCTCTCGGAAGCCCTGGAGACCGCCGAGGCGGACCGTGTGAGGCTGAACCGCAGGATTGTCGAACTCGGCGATGCGGAACGCCGCACTCTCGCCATGGAACTCCATGACGAGTTCGGCCCCTGTCTGTTCGGATTGAAAGTCAAATCGTCCGCGATCGCCCGCGCCGCTGAAGCGAACAACGACCGGGACCTTGCGCAGGACGCTTCAAGCATTCAGTCGATCGTCGCACAGATCCAGGCTTCCAACAGCCGCCTCCTGACGACGCTCAGACCGATGGCGATCGGCCAGTTGCCGCTGATCGATGCTCTTCTGGATCTCTTCGCGGCGTTTCGCAAGACCCACCCCGATGTCGACTGGCGCGTGGATCTCCCGCAAGACTTGCCCGAGACACCCGAGATCGTCGATCTCACCGTCTACCGTTTTTTCCAGGAAGGCGTGACCAATGCCCTTCGCCATGGCAAACCCGCCCGCATCACCGTATCCTTGTCGCGGCAGGAAACAGAGGGCGGTGCGACGCTGCAGCTCGGCGTGGAGGACGACGGCCAGGGCATGACCGGCGCGCACAACGAAGGCAGGGGCTTGACGGCCATGCGTGACCGGATCCGCGCGGTCGGTGGCAGCTTGACCATCGACGCGACCGAAGCCGGAGGAACCAGACTGACCTCCCGCCTGCCCATGCTGGTGTCCTCGGGCCGTCCCGAGGGATTGCGGGCAGTCTCATGAAAACGGCGCTCGTCATCGACGATCATCCGGTTACCCATCTGGGCTGCGGGCAGCTTCTGCGCGAACTGGACTACACGCATGTACTCGAGGCCCTGACCGACCGGGACGCCCTGTCCCTGGCCAGGGCGCACACGCCCGACCTCATCATTCTCGATCTCGGCATGCCCGGCCTCGGCGGACTAAACCTGATAGACCCGTTGCTGCGGCAGGTGCCGCACGCGCGCATCCTCATCTTCTCGATGAACGAACAAGCCGTTTTCGTCGCCAAGGCCCTGTCCGCCGGCGCCGCCGGCTATCTGACGAAGAACTCCGGGCCGGACCAGTTTCATGCCGCGGTCCAGGCGCTGGAAGCGGGAAAAATCTATCTGGAACATGAAATGGCCATGTCGGTCGCAACGTCCAAGATCGGCGGGCATGCCGATCCGCTCTCCATGCTGACGGAGCGGGAGTATCAGGTTCTGCGCCTGCTTGGTCAGGGCGACGACCTCCAGGCAATCGCGGACGCGCTTCGTATCAGCTACAAGACGGCCGCCAACACGTCCTCCGCGATCAAGAAAAAACTCGGCGCCAGGAACACGACCGAGCTGATCCGGGTTGCGATCTCGTCTGGCGTTGTCTCTTAAAGCAACGGGCTTGCCACAATGGTCCGCACAAAAGGCTCCGGCGCCGGGTGCTCGACCCGGTGTCGAAGGCCGAAGTGTCGAAGGCTGAAGTGTTGAATGCCGAGGCGGGGTGGCCTGTGACGCCCCCTCACCGCTCTCTCCGGCGATCATCCGGAAACCGGCGAAGGCGATCGTGACGAGCGGGTTCAGCAGGTTGAAAACCGCGTAGGAGATAGAGGACACCGTCCCGACCCCCAGCGTCGCAGCCATATACGCGCCGCAACGGTTCCTGGGAACCAGCGCGCTTGTCACGGGGCGGAATCCCCGACGGCGCAGGCGGCATGACGGCCCAAGACGGCGCATCATGCCTCGCCCATGTGACCTAGGCGTTGGCGACGAGATAATCCATTGCCGCGTTCGCCCCGCCTTTCCGGTGAGGCACACCGGCTTTTTCCAGGGCCATTTCAATGCCGGAGAGAGTTCCCATCAGCATCAGGTCGTTGAAATCGCCCAGATGCCCGATCCGGAACACGCGATCGGCAACCTTCGACAGGCCATTGCCAAGCGAAATGTTGTAATTTTCCAATGCCACCGCCCTGAAGGCGTCCGCACTATGGCCTTCGGGCATGAGGACGGCCGTCAACACGCCGCTTTCCTGGCCCTGCCGGTTGCACAGAACCTCCAGCCCCCAGGCCGCGACCGCTGCACGGGTTGCATGCCCGTGGCGGGCGTGGCGGGCAAACACACTGGCCATGCCTTCTTCCCGAAGCATGTCGATGGCCACATTGAGCCCGTAGAGCAGGTTGGTCGCAGGCGTATAGGGGAAATAGCCCACTTCATTGGGGCCGATCATCTCCTGCCAGTCCCAGTAGGACCGCGGCAAAGCCGCCGCCCTGGATTGCTCCAGCGCCTTCGCACTGACGGCATTGAAGGACAGTCCCGGCGGGAGCATCAGTCCCTTTTGCGATCCGGACACACAGACATCCACACCCCACGCGTCGAACTGAAAATCCAGCGAGGCCAGGCCGGAGATCGAATCCACCAGATAAAGGGCCGGATGACCGGCGGCGTCGATAGCCCGGCGGACCTCGGCGATCGGTGAAACCGATCCCGTGGAGGTCTCGTTGTGAACGACACAAACAGCCTTGATTTCATGGTTTGTGTCCGCGCGCAGCCGGTCCTCGATCTGTTGCGGGTCGGCGCCGCCGCGCCAGTCACCCGCGATCACCTCTGTGTCCAGACCGATTTTCTGCGCCAGTTTCTGCCAGAGCATCGCAAAATGACCGGTCTCGAACATGACCACCTTGTCGCCGGGCGACAAGGTGTTGACCAGCGCCGCTTCCCAGGCGCCCGTGCCGGAAGCCGGATAGATGAACACATTGGATCGGGTCTGAAAGATTTCCTGGAGGCCCTCGAGGGCTTTCCGGCCAACCTGGGGAAAGTCCGGTCCCCTGTGGTCAATCGTCTGCATGGCGATTGCTCTCAGGATTCGTTCCGGAACAGCGCTCGGCCCCGGAATTTGAAGAAAGTGATGTCCAGTCGCACGCATGGATCGTCCGCCTTGCTTGTTGATGAGAGTGAAACCCGGGGGGCCGGTCTGTTTCAGGCCGGGGCCGCAGGTCTCCGGATGAAGCGTCCGATCAGCGGCGACAGGATGACCAGTGCCGTGAGGACGAACAGGGAGAGCGCGATCGGGCGCTCGAGGAACACAAACAGATCGCCTTCCGACTGGATCAGGGTCCTGCGAATGTTGCGCTCAAGCATCGGGCCGATGATCAGACCCAGAATGAGCGGCACAGGCGGGTATTCCAGTTTCAGGAGGATCAGGCCGAAGGTGCCCGCCAGAAGCGTGATGATAACCGCGCTCATGGAATATTCGATCGCGAACACGCCGAACACCACGGTCGCCAGCACCGCCGGATACAGGAGCGCCGTGGAAATGAAGAGGACGCTTGCCAGCAACGGCGTCAACAGCAAGGTCAGAAACACCAGCATCAGGTTTCCGATCCAGAAGCTCCCGAAGACGGTCCAGATGAAGTCACCGTTGTTGGTGAACAGCAAGGGGCCAGGCTGCAGACCGAGCATGAGCAGCCCGCCCATCATGACGGCCGTGGTCGCCGACCCGGGAATGCCGAGCGTGAAGAGCGGAATCATCGACGAGTAGGAGGCGCTGTTGTTGGCAGATTCCGGAGCCGCGATCCCCTCGATGGCGCCCGAGCCGAATCTTTCCGGGGTCTTCGAGGACCGTTTCGCAAGCGCATAGGAAATCATTGTCGCCGTTGTTGCGCCCACCCCCGGCAGCACACCGACAAACACTCCGATCACCGCGCCTTGCAGCAAGGCCCACCTGGACTGCAACGCGTCCTTCAATCTTGGAAAGAGATTTGAGAACTTGAAGCTCACCATCTCGTTCTTCACGTCGGACCCGAGACTGGTGTAGATGGCCGTCAACCCAAACAGACCAACGGCGATGATAGCGAAATCAAGCCCCTCGAACAGTTCGATAAAGCCGAAGTTGAACCGGATGGGGCCCGCGATGGGGTCAATGCCGATCATGCCGAGCCAGAAGCCGATCCCCAGCGCCACAAAGGACTTGAAGGGATTGGCCCCGCCCAGCACGCTTGCCAGGGACAAGGCCAGGCACATCAGGGCCGTCATCTCCGTCGGACCGAAGGCCAGGGCGGCCTTCGCGATCGGTATGGACAGGACGACCAGACCAAGCAGGCCGATCATGCCGCCGAAGAATGACGCGAACACGCTCATCCCGAGGGCACGGCCGGCTTCCCCGTTCCTGGCCATCGGGTGGCCGTCCAGCACGGTCATCACAGAGGGGGCATCTCCTGGAATACCCAACAGGATGGAGGTGACCGCCCCGCCGAACATGGCACCGTAGTAGACGCCGGCCAGACAGGCCAATGCCGGAACGCCGCCGAAACCGATTGCCACCGGCAGCATGATGGCGACGCCCGCAGTCGGCCCGAGCCCCGGCAAGGCCCCGATGAACAGCCCGATGACGACCCCGAACAATGTCGCGCTCAAGGTCGCGGGCTGTGCCGCCTGCGCGATACCTTCGAACAGCAGAAAGAATATTTCCATTTGTGGATCCTTTGGTGTCCTGTGTGCCGGCTTGGGGCGGGCAGCTTAAAAACCGAACAGGTTGACCGGGACCGGTATGCCCAGCAAATGCCCGAAACCGAACTTCAGGAACACGGGAAAAAGCGCGCAGGTCGGGAGCAGGCGCAGCAGGAACTTTTTGTCCAGCGTCGGATTGATCGTGAACCCGACGACCAGCATCAGCAGCGCGACAGCCACCATGAGGCCCAGATACGGTGTCAGCAGGACAACCCCCAGCAGCCCCAGGGAAATGCCCGCGATCTTGGCCAGGTCAATCAGCTTCATGCTGTCCGCCAGACGTTCCGAGCCAGCGAGACTGCGCACCAGGTTGACCACGCTCAGGACGACGATCACGCCTCCCACGATAGCCGGAAAGAACCCCGGACCAGGTGTCGTGCCCCGCATGTATCCATAGTCCGTTCCCGCCCAGACGACGTAACAGCCGAAAAATATCAAGAACACCGCAAACAGCTGATCAACCCGATTGGTCATCTTGGGACCTTTTATCCTTGGATACGCAGTATGAAACACGTGACCGGAAGCCCGGCTCCGGGGAAGGAACAGGTTTCCCCGGAGCCCTGAAGCCGTGCCTTTAACGAAGGCCCAGCTCTTCCATCAGAGCCTTGTAGCGCTCGTTGGTTTCTTCGATCTTCTTCTGATATTCCGCGCTGGTCAGAAACGCAGGTTCGTCAAGATAGCGATCGATATACTGGGTGCGCCACTCATCGCTTGCGGCGACCTGTTTCAGAATATCCTCCCAATAGGCCACGACTTCCGGCGGAACATCGGCAGGCATCACCAGACCGCGCAACTGGGTATGCTCGATATCATATCCCAGTTCAGTGAATGTGGGCGTTTCCGGCAAGGCGGCAATGCGATCAGCGGTGCTCACCGCGATCGCGCGCATCGCCCCCGTTTCGATCTGAGGCAGGATCTCGCTGGGGTTCATGAATACAAAATCGAGATGGCCGCCCAGCACAGCGGCCATGGCCTCGCCTTCCCCGTCGAACGGGACCGCATCGATTTTCACGTCAAGCGCCTTGGACGTGAGCGCGGCAAGCAGGGCAGGATCCGAAACCACACCAACGGTGGCCGTCGTCAGCCGGCCCGCCGCCTTGACATCGTCAAGGGACTGGATCGGCGAGTCCTTGGCAACGGCCATGATGTAGGGCGAGATCGAGATCGCGGCCAGCGGGGTGAAATCCTTGTAGCTGACCGGTGACGCCCCGCGCAACGGCGTGGTGAAGAAGCTGACGCTGACGGTCGCGACGACATTCGGATTGCCTTTTTCGCCAGCGACGAAGGTATAGCCGATAGCACCACTCCCCCCTGGACGGTTCTCCGGATAGATGCTGACCGGCAGCAATTTCAATTCGTCGATCACGCCGACAATCGTGCGGGCAAGCGTGTCACTGCCACCGCCAACGCCGAACGGGATAACCATTCGGATATCTCCATCCGGATATTCGGCCGATGCGGGCGTTGCCGCGCTGAGGGCGGCAGAGGCCGCCATGGCAAAGGCTGCCGCTTTTGCGCCTTTGCAAAATGTGGAAAGTCCCAGGTAATTCATAGTATTTCCTCCCATGGAAATTCTGTTCGAAATTGGTGTCACCGGCCGGTCCTCCTCCGTGTAGTACCGAACTGACAGGTCTCGAAGCCATTGAACTAACGGCTTCATTTTCCGGATTTTATCGTGCGGCCCTCCCTCATCATCGCGCGTTTCGCAACACGCCACGGTCTGGCCCCGGCTGCCGGGACCTGGCACCGCAACATCACTTCGCTTGCCCGGAAAGACGGGCACGGCCCTTTTCAAGGGCGGCGAAGGAACGGGTGGGCGATGCCATCAGCCACCGGTAGCCTTCATCGATCAACCCGTCGATGTTGTTCGGGTTCACGTGCGGGTGGCCGCAGACAACGCCCTTCTCCGCGCATATGCGACGAATATCGGTCATCGCCTCGACAACTTTCGGATGGTCGTACTGGCGCGGAAAGCCAAGGTCCTGTGACAGATCCCCTTCGCCGATGACCACAAGGCCGATTCCGGGAACCTGATCGAGAATGTCGGGAAGGTTCTTCCAGGCCTCGACCTTTTCACACATCATGCCGACAAGGATTTCGCCCTTGGGATCGATCGGCCATACATCGGCACGCGAATAATACTCCTGCTGGGTCAGACCCCAGTATTTGGCAGCAATCCCGGGACCGTCGCCGCGCTGGCCTGCGGGATCGAAATTGGCGGATCCGGCGGGACGGGAATACCGGCATGCGGCGACCGCGGCTCTGGCATCCTCGACCGTGCAGACATGCGGCCAGAGAATTCCGTAAACGCCCATGTCCAGGACCTGCTTGGCCATCCACTGGTTGCGCTCGACCCCGTTGGAAGGAAGGCGCACCATCGGTGTAACGGATGGAGCGACACTGCCCGAACTGGCAACCCTGCGCCGGTCAATCATGTATTGCAGACAGTTGCGCAGGAGGGTCACATCAAACGGGTTGTGCTCCATCTCGAAGACAACGGCATCATAGTCGGCAGCGTCGATCGCCTGTGCGGCGGTAATCTCGGCAACGGAAAAAGCAGTCAGTGCAATTGCTCCGTTTTCAAACGCCCTGATTGCCCCGTTCAACCTCGGTAAATCGCTCATACTCTTGTCCTGACTTCATAAAAATTGCCAATCTCGGCGCATCGGCAGCGCTATAAATCTGTTTTGCAATTTTCATTTCATCAGATCCAATACAAATTTTTAATTTTGATATAAGCTGATACTTATATATTTTCGGAGGCACAATTGGACCCCAAGCTCAGAAACCTGGAAATTTTCCGGATCTTCGCATTAACCCAGAACGTTACCGAAACCGCCCGGCTGGTTCGGATTTCCCAGCCCGCCGTCAGCCAGATCCTCCGGGATCTGGAGAGCCTGCTGGGTCTGACCCTTTACAAGCGGGTCGGACGTACCCTGCAGTTGACGGCGGAAGCCAGGGCAATCCTGCCCGACATCACGAAACTGATTGCCCAGATGGGCGCATTGAGAAATCAGGTGGAAGGTCTGCGCGATGCCAAGGCAGGTCACCTGTCAATCGCCAGCGTTCCGACCATGATCAACAATCTGATCCCGGACGCCATTTCGGATTTTCGCAAGTCCCGGCCAAGCGTCCGCCTCAGAATAATGTCGATGACCGCATCCGATGTTGCCAATCAGGTCCGCACCGAAAACGCTGAAGTCGGCCTGACATTTCTGCCCGTCAACGGCAATGGACTGGACATTCAGCCGCTGCTCAAGACGGAAATGGTTTGCCTGCTGCCACGGGGACATCACCTTCAGAAACACGCCGTAATCACGCCGGAATTGCTGCGAAATGAAACCGTTATGGCCCAGGGCCCGGAGACACCGCCCGGCTTCGCCCTGCGCGACACATTCGACCAGTTCGGGATCTCCGACCTTATTGTCGTCGAGGTCAACCAGTCAGGTGTTGCCCTGCCGATGGTCAAGCGGGGCATGGGCGTTGCATTGGCGCATCCATTTGTGCTTGATATCAATGATCCGGACGTGGTCGCCATCCCGTTCGAGCCGCATGTGGAGCTCATCCTCGCGCTCGTGTTTCCAAAATTCGCAACCCGGTCCCAACTCACCGTCGCCTTCGTCGGCGAGTTCAAAACCCGGATTCAGGCACATTCGACCATGCTGGCTGAACACAGCCTGAGAGGCGAAATGCTGTAACGGCCCGAAAGACCGGTCAGTCCTGGTCTTGGTCGTTTTTCTTGTTCGCCAGGAAGAACTTCGCAAGAAGCGGTGCGCCCGTGATGACAAAGATCAGCCGTGTGAGATGGTGAACCACAACATACCCCAGGTCCGCACCGGCGATGATCGCCAATACGGTCATCTCGGCCTGCCCCCCCGGAGAAAACGCCAGAAGTCCATCGAGGGGAGCAGCAAGACCGGATGTCACCACGATCTCGGTGAATACCAGCGCCAGAGCAGCGAGCAACAGGACATAGGCGATCCCCGACGCGACGAACTGGCGAAGCTCCCTCAAGGTTATGCCGACGTACCCGACGCCAATACCCATTCCGATGAAGAACTGCGCGCACAGAATTGCTTCTGAAGGTGGCCGATGGAGTATGATGCCCGGAAGCGACAGGGCAGCCGTAACGATCATCGGCCCCAGGATCGACGCGCCGAACAGGCCTATCTTCTCCCCGCCCTTCCAGCCCACCAGGGCGGCAATCACCATGAGGACCATTTCGAACGGCGGCAGTTCTGATGCCGGTTCTCCAACCGGGTTGTCCAGTCCGATACCCATCATCTGCGTCAGAATGATCGGTGCCAGACTGACGATGACCAGAACGCGCGTGGCATGAACAAGGGACAGCGCGCGAACATCTCCCCCCGCTTCCTGCCCAAAAATCACCATGTCCTGCAAACCGCCGGGCATGGCGGAATAATAGGCTGTGACCCTGTCAAACTTGCAGACCTTGCAAAAAAACGGCACGCCGACCGCTGCAATCGCAAGAATATAGAGCGGCACAAGCGCGATCGAGACCAGCATATGCGGTATCTGATTGAGGACGAGTGGCGTGATGGACGCCCCGACCGCAACACCCAGAATGGTCCGGGCACCAACCGAGACCTGACCAGCGCCGCGCAGGCGTACACCGGAAAGCGCCGCCAGAAGGCTTGCGAACAACGGTCCGAACAGAAATGGCAGCGGCAAATCCAGCGCCCAGAATATGGCTGCACCGGCCCCTGAAATGACAAAAGTCAACAAAGTCTGCAGCAGCGCACTCGCCTTCGATCCAAAAAGCAAAGCGAGACCTCTCTGAAATTGCGAAATGGCATACATTGGTATACGAAAGTTTCAAGTCTTGAAACCGCCGAATGAGAGAGCGCCAGCCAATAATCAAACGCGACGCCCAGCAGCCCCGTCAGGTGGGGCCAGGTCTACGGTGCCTGGGACGAGCGTGGCGGCGCCGATCGGCCCGGTCTTCGACATCGATCCGGGTGACAGCGCCGCCCTCGGCCTTGGCTAGCGCACCGCGGCCAAGGGCGGCACCTTCGACCACGCGCAATCTCCTCACTGCAATTCAAGGGTCTGTGGACAACCAGGATTTGGTCGAGGCTTGAATGCGAATGAACAACCTTCGTTGAGTCTACGCCTGGCCTTCCGGTTCGGCTGCACCATCGCGCCTGGCGATCATCCGGAAACCGGCGAAGGCGAAGGCGATCGTCACGAGCGGGTTCAGCAGGTTGAAGACCGCGTAGGGCGCATAGGAGACCGTGGCGACGCCCAAGGTTGCGGCCATGTAGGCGCCGCAGCTGTTCCAGGGCACCAGAGCGCTTGTCACGGTGGCGGAATCCCCGACGGCGCGGGACAGCACGACCGGAGCCAGGTTCAGTTTTTTGAAGGCCTTCTGGAAAATCCGGCCTGGCAGCACGATCGCGATATATTGATCGGATGCCAGGGCGTTGGTGCCGATCGCCGCCACGACCAGCGCCGAGATCAGCCGTCCCGCGGTATTGGCCGCCGCAAGAACCGGTGCCAGCAACCGGTCGAGAACACCGATCTTTTCCACGACACCACCGAAGGCCAGCGCTGTCAGGATCAGCCAGACAGTCACAAGCATGGAGGACATCCCGCCCCGGCTGAGGAACCGGTCCAGAACATCATATCCGCTCGCGGACACGTTGCCGTCCGCCATCGCGGTCCACACGCCCTTGATCATGGCCAGCGCCACCGGAAGGTCCGGATCGTCCGCCAGAGCAATCACGTTGCCGGGGGCAACGATGATGGCAATGACACCACCGGACAAAGCACCCAGAAAGATCGTGACGAAGGGCGGATAGCGCAGGACGGCGAGCCCCAGAACGAGGACCAGGGGCAAAAACGGCAATATGCCGACATTGTAGTTTGCCGCAATGCCTCCGGTGATACCGCTGGCATCGAAATCAACCGGTTGACCAAGGCTCCAGAAGACCAGCAGCGTGACCAGCAGCGTCGGGACCGATGTCCACAGCGTTTCGACTATGTGCGAATAGAGATCCGCCCCAGCCGCGGCCGTCGCCAGATTGGTCGCGTCCGAAAGCGGCGATGACTTGTCTCCGAAATAGGCGCCGGAGATGACCGCCCCGGCTGTTATGACGGGATCCAGCGCCATCTGCTGCGAAATGCCCATCAGCCCGATGCCGAGGGTTCCCACCACTGTCCAGGAACTGCCGATGCACAAGGCCAGCGCAGCAGAGATCAGAACGACGGTAAAATAGAAATAGTCGGGCGACAGAATTTTCAAACCCCAGTAGACCATCGCCATAAGGGTGCCGCTCATCGCCCAGGTTCCGATCAGGGAGCCCACCGCGAGCAGGATGAAGACGGCGCCGACGCCGGTCATGACGCTGTCGCGGGCCGCTTCCGACATCTCCGTCCAGGAATAACCGTGAAGCTCCCCGACGAACACTGCAATCAAGGCTGAAAACAGCAATGCGATCTGGTTCGCTCCCCCGGCGGCTTCCTCTCCAAAAAGGGCATAGGCCAACGCCAGAAGCGCCATCAGCGAAACAACCGGAACCAGCGACCAGGCCAGGGACGGTGTTCGCGCGTCAAGATTCATGGCAAGGGGTCCTCAGTCCGGCCGGCCTTGGACGGCTGCCGTTCCATCCGTTCAATGTCATGATCCAGGAAATAGGACAGCAATATCCGGATCGCGACGACACCCCCGAGAAACGCCACTTCCTCCAGTGTGCGATGCGCGATGGAATGCAGAATGTCGGACACGATGAGGATTTCCAGGGCCGTGAGCAGCCAGCGGCCGAGCGAAATGCGAAATCCCCGCAGGACATCGCCCGTCATGGTCTCGATGAAAGGCGTATCGGCGGCGCGCGCATTCCTGATGGTGGCCACGACTGAAATCACCAGCCCCGTCAACAGCACACACACCGCCAGGCCATCCACGACATCTGCAATTTGTTCGATAAGGGGCATGGGAGTTGTCCGGTCGGCTCAATAACAGGAAAACAGCTTCCAAACTTGTATTTCCAGATAATTCGATTCCTCTCAAATTGGTAAGTATTTACCACAACCAGTCAAGGGGTATCGAGACTCGCAACCACGCAAGTCTCAAATAACCGTCTCCAGAAAGTCATTGAACTGTTTTCCTGATCCGCTAACCTCCCTTGTGATATTTTACGGGAGGCCTCTCATGGCTCGGTTCAAATTTCCGACAGCCTTCACGATACTGTTCGCATTGATCGCGATTGTCGCCGCGCTGACCTGGGTCATTCCAGCCGGCGAATACCAGCGCGCCATGAACGAGGCACTCGGCAGCGAGGCGCCGGTACCCGGAACATATCATAGGGTCGACCCCAATCCCCAGGGCCTCACGGCCGTCATCCTGGCGCCCATTGCCGGAATGTACGACCCGGGCCTGCTGGGCAGTTCCTCGAGCGCGGCGATCGACGTCGCGCTTTTCGTTCTGGTGATTGGCGGGTTTCTGATGGTCGTCACCAAAACCGGCGCGATTGATGCCGGCATCGGCTGGCTGCTGCACCGGCTGGCGGGGCGCGAGATCCTGATGATCCCGATCCTCATGACCGCCTTCGCTTTCGGCGGAACAAGCTATGGGATGGCAGAGGAATCCCTGGCCTTCTACGCGCTGATCATCCCCGTGTTCATCCGCGCCGGCTACGATGCGCTGACCGGAGTTGCCGTGATCATGCTCGGCGCCGGGATCGGCACGCTCGGCTCGACCTTCAACGCATTCGCGACCGTTGTCGCCTCACAGGGCGCGGGCATCCCTTTCACCGACGGGATCGTCTTGCGCTTCGTCATTCTTGCCCTGTGCCTTGCTGCCGGCATCGCCTTCGTCATGCGCTATGCGACACGCGTGAAAGCGGATGCCTCAACGTCAGTTGTCGCGGACCAGGCTGAAGACAACCGGGCTCATTTCCTGAAAGGAGCCGGTGAGGACGATGCCTTTCCCGATCTCACGGGAACCCGCACGTTTATCCTGACGCTGTTCGGACTGACCTTCGCGGTCATGATCTACGGTGTGGTCGCGCTGGACTGGTGGATGGGCGAAATGTCGGGGCTTTTCCTCACCATGTCCATCCTGGTCTGGTGGGTCGGCAAGCTCGACGAGGGCTCGCGCATGGACGAGGCCACATTTGTGGAAACCTTTGTCGACGGCGCGCGCGACCTGTTGGGCGTGGCCCTGATCATTGGCGTGGCACGGGGTGTCGTCGTGATCATGGACGCCGGCAAGATCACGGATACGATACTCGCCGGCGCCGAGGGCGTCGTTTCCGGCCTGAGCGAATTTCTCTTCATCACCGTCATGTTCGGCATCCAGATCCTGATGTCTTTTCTGGTGCCCTCCTCTTCGGGGCTGGCGACCCTGTCGATGCCGATCATGGCGCCGTTGGCGGACTTTGCAGGTGTCGGCCGCGATCTCGTCGTGACGGCCTATCAATCGGCGAACGGCTGGGTGAACCTGTTCAATCCGACGTTTGCCGTTGTCATGGGCGGCCTCGCCATCGGCCGCGTTTCCTACGACCGCTGGCTGCGTTTTGTCGCCCCGCTTCTGCTTGTACTCGCGGTCATTATCGTGGCGGCACTCAGCCTTGGCGCGGCAATGAGTTGAACCGCATCTTCAGGAATTCGGGCAACGCGTCAGGCCGTGGCGTTCGGGTTTCAAATGTTCTTGGGAGGTCAGCATGAAATTCGGCGTGCATTCAGAAGTCGGCAAACTCAGAAAAGTCATGGTTTCACGTCCATCTCTTGCCCATGACCGACTGACCCCGAACAATTGTGAGGAATTGCTCTTCGACGATGTGATCTGGGTCGAAAAAGCGCGCGAAGACCATGCCGAATTCGTCCGGGTGATGGAGAGCCGCGATATCGAGGTCCATGATATTCAGGACCTTCTGGCGGAAACCATCGACCAGAGCGCGGGCGCGCGCGCCTTCGTGCTCGACCGGCTGATCACGGCCAACGCCGTCGGCCCGGGCCTGGCGCAGGCAATGCGTCCCTGGCTCGACGAGCTGAGTGGCACGGCTCTGGCCCGGCAGTTGATGGGAGGCGTCATCGTTTCGGATGTCCCCGAGGGCGAACTCACCCGTCTGGCCAAGGCCGAGCTTCCGGGCAGCGAATTCCTGATCCCGGCCGTTCCCAACGCCCAGTTCCAGCGCGACCCGTCCTGCTGGATCTACAACGGTGTCACCTGCAACCCGATGTTCTGGCCCGCGCGGCGGCCTGAAACGCTGTTTCAGCGCACGGTCTACAAGTTCCATCCCATGTTCATGAACGCCGAGTTCGATATCTGGTGGGGCGACAGTGACGAGAATTTCCAGAACGCCACCATGGAAGGCGGTGACGTCATGCCGATCGGAAACGGCACTGTTTTCATCGGAATGGGCGAGCGAACCACACGCCAGGCCGTCACTCAGGTCGCGCAGAGCCTGTTTGCATCGGGGGGAGCAGAACGTGTAGTGGCCTGTGTCATGCCCAAATCACGCGCGGCCATGCATCTGGACACGGTGTTCACCTGTCTGGAGCAGGACAAGATCACCGCGTTCCACGAGGTCGCCGACGCGATCACCTGTTTCTCGCTGCGTCCGGACGCCAAGGGCGGTATCGACACCCGCAAGGAAACCGGCTCGATCTTCGACGTCTACAAGGAGGTGCAGGGTCTTGGCGAGTTGATTGTGATCGGCACCGGGGGCAACGAATTCCAGGCGGAACGCGAGCAGTGGGACGACGGCAACAACGTCGTTGCTCTCGAACCCGGTGTCGTCATCGGCTATGCGCGCAACACCTTCACCAACAAACGCATGCGCAGTGCCGGTGTCGAGGTGATCGAGATCAACGGACAGGAACTGGGCCGTGGCCGTGGCGGCGGGCATTGCATGACCTGCCCGATCCTGCGCGACCCGGTTTACTGATTTCATTCGAATATCCAAGGGGAAATCACAATGGCGTTCAATCTCAAGGGCCGCAGCTATCTGAAAATCGCGGATTTCACGCAGCGCGAAATGCTGTTTCTGCTTGACCTGGCGCGTGACCTCAAGCGCGCCAAATATGCCCATTCGGAGCAGCAGTCTCTCAAGGGCAAGAATATCTGCCTGATCTTCGAAAAAACCTCGACCCGCACCCGCTGCGCCTTTGAAGTCGCGGCCTACGACCAAGGCGCCAACATCACCTATCTGGATCCGTCGGGGTCTCAAATCGGTCACAAGGAATCGATGAAGGACACCGCGCGGGTGCTCGGCCGCATGTTTGACGCCATCGAATTCCGCGGCGCCGGGCATGACATGGTCGAGGAACTGGCAAAATACGCCGGTGTGCCCGTCTACAATGGTCTGACGGACGACTGGCACCCGACACAGATGCTGGCCGACATGCAGACCATGGTCGAGCACGCCGACAAGCCGCGCAAGGACATCGTATTCGCCTATTCCGGCGATTGCCGGTCGAACATGGGCAACTCGCTGCTGATGCTGGGAGCGATCATGGGCTGTGACGTGAGAATGATCGCCCCGAAGGAAGTCCAGCCCCATGATGACGTGCGCGCCCTTGCAACGGAGCGGGCAGCGCAATCGGGAGCACGCGTGACAATCACCGATGACATCAATGCGGTTGAGGGAGCGGACTTCATTCACACCGATGTCTGGGTCTCGATGGGAGAAGCCAAGGAAGTCTGGGCGGAACGGATCAAGCTGCTGTCCCCGTATCAGGTCAACATGGATCTGATGAAAAAGACCGGCAATCCCAACGCCAAATTCATGCACTGCCTCCCCGCCTTCCACAATCTGGAGACCGGCGTGGGCAAGGACATCCACGAAAAATTCGGGATCACCGAGATGGAGGTGACAGACGAGGTGTTCGAGAGCGAGATGAACATCGCGTTCGAACAGGCGGAAAACCGCATGCACACGATCAAGGCCATCCTCGTTGCAACCCTGGGGTCCTGAGCCATGCGTATCGTGGCGGCCCTTGGAGGCAATGCGCTGTTGCGGCGCGGTCAGGCGCTGACCGCCGACAACCAGCGTCAGAATGTGCGCACTGCCGCCCGGACCCTGGCGCCGCTGGCGGAAGACCATGAACTCATCGTGACCCACGGCAATGGCCCGCAGGTCGGACTTCTTGCCCTCCAGGAGGCGGCTTACACCGACGTGGACGAATACCCGCTGGACGTTCTGGTGGGCGAAACCATGGGCATGATCGGCTATATGATCGAGCAGGAAATGGGCAATCTTCTGCCTTTTGAAAAGCCTCTTGCCACCGTCCTGACCATGGTCGAAGTCGATCCGGACGACCCGGCCTTTGCCGATCCGGCCAAATTCATCGGTCCGGTTTATTCCGAGACGGAGGCAAAGGCCAACGCGGCCGAAAAGGGCTGGTCGGTCAGGCGTGACGGCGACGCCTGGCGCCGGGTGGTGCCATCTCCTGCCCCGAAACGCATCTTTCAGGTCAGACCCATTCGCTGGCTTCTGGAAAAAGGGTCGGTTGTCGTCGCCGCAGGTGGCGGCGGCATACCGACCAGATACGGCAGCGACGGCAATCTTGAAGGAGTGGAATGCGTGATCGACAAGGATCATTGTTCTTCGCTGCTGGCCCGCGAAATCGATGCCGATGTCTTTGTGGTCGCGACCGACGCGGACGCCGTCTATCTCGACTGGGGCACACCGCGGCAACGCGGCATTCGCCGGGCCTCTCCCGACCAGATGGACCAGTTCGATTTCCCCGCGGGCTCGATGGGTCCCAAGGTGAAATCGGCTCAGGACTTCGCCCGTTCCACAGGCGGAAAATCCGTCATCTGCGCTCTCGCCGATATTCCAGGCGCGCTGCGCGGTGAAAAGGGCACGACGATCGATCCGGATTGCGCCGAAATCGAATTTCACAGCTGACCGTCACAGAAGGACGAATCTGACATGTCCAAAACTGCCACAGTTCAGTCACCCGGAATGGAAACCCCGGAACCGTCGGAGACGCCCAGGGAGCCCTGGGGCATCTCCGTCGAACAGGCAGCGCAGACATTCGGCGCGGATCTCGGGAGAGGTCTGGACAGCAAGGCGGCAGCGGAAAAACTGTCCCGAACCGGGCCGAACAAACTTGACGAGGCTGAACAGGTTTCGCCTCTGTGGCTGTTTCTCGCCCAGTTCAGGAACCCGCTTCTTATCATCCTGATCGGCGGGGCCGTGATCTCGGGCTATACGGGCCACTGGGTGGACGCCATCGCGATCGGCGTGATCGTGCTGGTCAACGCGATCATCTCCTTTCTGCAGGAACACCGTGCCGCGCAATCCCTCGCGGCCCTGCGCGAAATGGCAGCGCCCCATGCGTTCGTTCGTCGGGACGGAGACTGGATCGACATCCCCGCCGCCGACATCGTTCCCGGTGACATCCTGCGTTTCAAGGCCGGCGACATCCTCGCCGCGGATATCCGGTTCAGCGAAGCGCACCGGTTGCAGGTGGACGAAGCCGCGCTGACGGGCGAATCCGAGCCGGTCGACAAGCACACCCTCGCCATCACAGGCGAGGACGTCGCGCTCGCGGACCGGCTCAACATGGGTTTCATGTCGACCAAGGTGGTCAATGGAACCGGACAGGGTGTCGTCACCGCAACGGGCATGGCGACGGAAGTGGGTCATATCGCGGGCCTGATGGCATCCGCGAAAGAGCCCAAGACCCCCCTGCAGGAGCGGATCGAAAACCTGTCCCGCATTCTCATCGGCGCCGCTCTGAGCGTGGTGGCAATCGTCATCGGCATCGGTGTCATGCAGGGCATGGACCTGACCGAAATGCTGAACACCGGAATCTCGCTTTCGGTCGCCGCAATTCCCGAGGGGCTGCCGACCGTCGTTACCATCGTGCTCACGCTCGGGTCACAGCGGATGGCGGGCAACAACGCACTGGCCAGGCGGCTGAGCGCCGTCGAAACGCTTGGCACCACGTCGGTCATCTGTTCCGACAAGACCGGAACCCTGACGCAAAACCAGATGCAGGTGATGCGCATCTGGGCAGGCGGCAAAACCTGGACCGTCACCGGAGAGGGCTTCGATCCCACGGGAGACTTTCTGGGCGAGGACGGCACGGTCGCGGATACCGCGGGAAATGAAGACCTGCAGCAGATGCTCCGCGTCTCGGCCTATTGCAATGACGCCGAGCTGATCACGGTCGATGGCCGGTACACCATTCAGGGAAATCCGACGGAAGGTGCTCTTGTGGTCGCGGCCCAAAAGGTCGGCATCACCCGTCAGGGCCTGAAAGACAGCAAGATCGATACTCTGCAGACCTTTCCTTTTGACAGCACACGCAAGATGATGAGCCTGCATGTGCGGCTTTCAGACGGCAACAAGTACCTCGTCGCCAAAGGCGCTCCGGACGTGATCCTCGCACGGGCCAAGGAAGTGCGGATCGACGGCCAGAACGTGCCGTTGACGGATGAACGCCGCGCCGAGATTGAAGCTGTCATCGACGCTTTCGGCAGCGACGCATTGCGCACGCTGGCGGTCGCCTATCGCCAGGCCGAAGAGGGCACGATCGATCCCGAGAACCCCGAACAGGATATTGTTCTGCTGGGAATTCACGGCATCATGGACCCTCCCCGGCCGGAAGTGAAAGAGGCCGTCGCAGACGCCACCAGCGCCGGAATCCGCACGGTGATGATCACTGGTGACCATGCCATCACCGCCAAATCGATCGCCGAGCAGATCGGGATCAAGACACGAGACGACCAGACCGTCCATACCGGCGCTGAACTGGACCGGATGGATGACGATGAGCTTGAGCGGGTCGTCGTGAATGCGGCGGTTTTCGCAAGGGTTTCGCCGGAACACAAATTGCGCATCGTCAGCGCCCTGCAGCGAAACGGCGAAGTCGCGGCCATGACGGGCGATGGCGTGAATGACGCCCCAGCCCTGCGCACCGCCGATATCGGTGTGGCCATGGGGATCACCGGAACGTCTGTCGCCAAGGACAGCGCCGCGCTGGTGCTGCTGGACGACAATTTCTCGACGATCGTGCAGGCCGTGCGCGAAGGAAGGCGCATCTATGACAATCTGCTGAAGTTCGTCCGCCAGGCCCTGACCGCGAACGTCGCCGAAGTCTCCACCATCCTGTTCGCCTTCATCCTGATGGGGGCCGATCCCTTGATGCCGCTGACACCGTTGATGATCCTCTGGGTCAATCTCGTTTCCGACGGAATTCCGGCATTGGCGCTCGGATTCGAAGAAAGTGAAGACGACATAATGGAGCGCCAGCCGCGACCGCGCGACGAAGACATCTTCGCCGGCGGGCTGAAGGAAAGGATCGTGCTGAGGGGCCTCGCCGTCGGCGGCGTCACGTTCTGGGTGTTCCAGACCGCGTTGGCACGCGATGCGGAGCTGCAAACCGCGCAGACCATGGCCTTTGTCACCATCATGTTTGCCCAGATCTGGCATGTGTTCGATGCGCGCACCACGACAACCCTCTTCCGCCGATCCCCCTTCGGCAACCCAAAACTGCTGATGGCGATCGGACTGTCGCTGGTGCTGTCCGCTGGCGCGATCTACACGCCTTTCGGCAATTTCGTCCTCGGCACCGCACCGCTTCCCCTCGGTGTCCTGCTGGGCTGTGCCTTCGTGGCCGCGATCCCGACCTTCGCCCTGTCAGGCTTGAAGGAGGTCTTCGGGTTCAGGTTCATCTAGGCCGGCGGCCGTGGGTGATACTTGTTTTCATCGCCGCGGCGGCCGTGAAGGGCTGCGTGCCGATTGGCCCTGAGCGCAAGGTCCAGGGGCATTGGCGCGGGCCTTCAACGATCACCTGGGGCTGAGGGGCCACACTTCGCGGAGCCCCGCCCTACTCCTGTGCGATCCGGCGCAGCCACTCCAGTTGCATTTCGCTCTCGATGGACTCGGAAAATCCGGAACGGATAACGGCGATGGCCCGGTCGAGAGGATGACCGCGCTCGATCAGCATGCCGGCCGCGATGGTGCCGGAGCGGCCGGCGCCGTAGTGGCAGGCGAGCGCAACTGTTCCGCCGGCGGTCAGGGCGCCGGTCAGATCGCCATCCATATTGCGCCAGGCTGTCATGAAAGCCTGGTCCGGCACCTGGTAGTCCGGGATGGGCAGGTGAACCAGCCGGATCGATCGTGCCTCCGCTGCGCCTTGCAGAAGCTGCCAGGCCTCCGGCGGAACTTCGTCCCTTTCAACGAGCACGACGAGGATGCTGCAGTCAGAAAGAGCGGGTGCGGATACGGTCGCTTCCAGGCGCTCCGGATCGATATAGGCATCGCCCTGGATATCGAACGCCAGGCCGGGAAAGCCCAGGGTGACGATGTGCCCGCCGCCCGGGCACGCGATGACGGTGCGAATGCTTGTTGTGTCTTCCATCAGCCGCGCACGTGTTTCGGAGGGATATTTTTCCATCAGGTGTCTTCCAGACTTATACCACCCTCAACAATTAGGAACCTGTTCGACCCTGACATGAGCGTGTTCCGTGAGGAGCGTGTCGCAGGGCGATGTGGGACATCGACCAAGACGCGCGACGCGGCGGAACACGCTCATGTCAGGGCCTCCGGTGGCTTGTTCAGACCCACCGGACTGCGTTGCGCCCCTTGACCGGCCTACCAGGCCGGTCTGCGCCCCGCTCCTTGCCGGCAGCCCCGAACAAGCCATCCAATGGGTTCCTATTTGTTGAGGTTGGTATCATTCTTGTTTTTGTCAGATCCCAACCCTGAAACCGGCGGATGCGTGATCCTGCATCCGCCGGTCAGAGGTCTTGCCGCTGCCGCGGTTCCCTTTAGCGGATCGGATAGGCCATCATCTGACCGCCATCGCCGACCAGCGCGTTCGCCGTTTCCTTCAGTTCGATACCGAACGGGGTTTCCTTGCCCAGATGGCGCTCGAAGACTTCCGAATACGCGCCGACCTGACTGAGAACCTGAAAGGCCCAGTCCTTCGGCAAGCCGAGCTTGCCGGCCATCTCGGCCGTCGCGCTGTCCGTAGCCAACAGCCGGCGGACGCCTTTGGGCTGATTGTCCAGATCCGCGGCAATAGCGGCGACATTTTCGGAATTGATCCCGAACTGGTCGGCGTTCAGCATGACCTGAAAGGCCCAGAAGACCGCGGCTTCCAGAGCCTGATCCGGCTGGGTGACCAGGGTCAGCGGCTCGGCGGAAATGACCTCCGGAAGAACCACGTATTCCTCGGGTGTGTCGGACAGCAACCGGTCGCTCAAGAGCGCGGTGACATCGGACGCATAGACGTCGCATTTGCCCGAATAGAAGGCTTCCAGGCGCGCCGTCTTGTCGGCGATGTTCTCCACCCGGTACGCGATGTCCCGGTCCCCGAACCAGTCGGCAATGTTCAGCAGCGTCGTGGACCCGTCTTCGGCACAGACCGTCGCGCCGTTGAGCCCGGCCGCGCTTTTCACGCCGAGCGACCTGGGCACCATGAAACCCTGACCGTCGTAGAAGGTGGTCACGACGAACGCCATGCCCGGATCGGCATCGCGGGTGCCGGTCGCGGTGATCGAACGCGAGGCCATGTGGGCACCGTCTGCCACGAGCGTTTTCATGGAATCGGAAAACCCGATGCCGCGAATATCCGCCTTGGACGCATCCCCGAGAATGGCCGCTGCCGCCATCCGGCAGAAATCGGTGTTGAACCCCTGGTAGACGCCTTCACTGTCGGGCACCGAAAAGCCGGGGGAATTCGGATTGACCAGGCAGATCAGCTTGTCAGTCGCCTTGATATCGTCAAGCACCGGTCCGGAATGGGCCGGAGCGGCCAGTAGCGTGGTGGTCAGCACGATCGCTGAGGACAACAATTTCTTCATCGGGATCATCCTTTTCCTTCAGTCCGAAGGAGGCTCCGTAAACGCGCCTCAATACTTGTATACAAGTATACTATGACAGTTTCTTGAAGCCTTGACTATCGAAAACGGCGCTCCGTCACACCCATGCGGCGTGGCACGGTTCACCCGGCCTTCCCATTGTGCAACCGGCGGCCCGTGCGCGACAGGAATGCACAGGAAAGGAAGAACCAGACACCGACGAGGGCATAGGCCTCGACGGCATGACCACGCCATCCCGGATCGCCGAAGGACATGCGCGCGGTTGCTGTCAGGTCCAGAATTCCCACGACGACAACCAGCGAGGTGTCCTTGTAGGCACCGATGGTGCTGTTCACCAGGGACGGCAGGCTCCGGCGGATCGCCTGGGGAAGCACGACCAGACGCATCGCCTTCCAGTAGGGCATGCCCAGTGATCTGGCCGCCTCGCCCTGACCCGCCGGCAGAGACAGGAGCCCGCTGCGCATGTCTTCAGCGAAATAGGCCGCATGAAAGAGCACCAGCGCGGTCAGCGTCGCCGTCACCGGTGACACGCCGACACCTTCAGGCAGGGTCAGGGGCAGAACAAAAATGCCCACGAACAGGACTGTCAGCATCGGAACGCCGCGGGCAATCTCGATATAGACGGTGGCGAACCGGGACAGGAACCAGTGCGTGTCCTGAACCCGCGCCAGTGCCAGCAGGATGCCCAGCGGAAAGGCGAGCGCCACGGCGATGATCGACAGCATCAGGAGGATCGGCAGCCCGTTCCAGCGCACCGGATCGACCGCCTCCAGCCCGAACACTCCCCCGCCCATCAGGACGAATGCAAGGCAGATGCACAGGCACCAGGCAAGGGTCAGTTGCCTCACACTCAGGGATGGTCCGCGCCCGGTTAACTGGCGGCAGGTCAAAACGGCCAGCCCGCAGAGCAGCAGCGAGACCGCCGCCGGCCGGACATGAAGGTCGTAAGGATAGGTTCCGAACAGGATGAAGCGCGTCTTCTCGACCAGGAACGGCCAGCAAAGGCCCCGCGCCGCGGAACAGAGCTCCGCGTCCTGCCAGGGCCACACCGCCAGGAAAACGGACCATCTCAGCGCAATGATCGCGATCGCGACGATCAAGACAGCCGACACCACGGACAGAACCGCCGCCAGCGGTGAAGAAAATGCCGCCTTCAGCGATGCGGAAATGCGTGCCCGTGCACTGTTCGCGAAACTCATCTGCTTTCCCTGACCGTCAGGCGCCGGTGCCAGCGATTGAGCGAGGTGGTCACCGACAGGCAGATGACAAGGTAGATCGCCATCGTGATCAGCATCATCTCCAGCGGCTTGAAGCTCTGGTTGATGATGGTCCCTGACACCGACATCAGGTCTGAATACCCGACCGCGATGGCGATCGACGTGTTCTTGATCAGGTTGACATACTGGTTGTTCATCGGCGGCACCACGATGCGGAACACCTGCGGCAGGATGACCAGCCGGACCGTCTGCCACGAGGTCAGACCGAGCGCCTTCGCCGCCTCTCTCTGACCGGCGGGGACAGCCTGCAACCCGCCGCGTACGACCTCTGCGATCTGGGCGCCGTGATAGATGCTCAGGGTCACCGCCACCACCGCGAATTGCAGGGAGATGCGCCCGCCTCCCTCAAAATCAAATCCTTTCATCCGGGGGAAAGAAAAGTCGATCCCGAGGCCGAGTAGAAACGGCAGCAGGACCGCGAAACCGACGACCGCAACGCGGACGGACCAGTGGACCTGCCGTCCGGCGCGCCTCAGGCGCCGGTCGGCCAGCCGCACCAGCAGGAGCCCGCCCCCCAGTCCGGCGCACAAGGCGGCCAGCAGGGTCCAGGTACCAGGGCTCCAGACCAGTGCGGGAAAATTGACGGCGCGGTTGGACAGGTGAAACGGTCCCAGCGACAGGGCCTCGCGCACATGCGGAAGGCCATTGACCGCGACCGCGTAGACCACCAGCAGAATGAGTATCTTCGGCAGGTTCCGGAAGAGATCGACATAGGCGAGTGCAAGCCCCCGGCCGACCGGACTCGGGCCGACACCCAGCAATCCGAACCCGATCCCGATGAGGGTCGCAAGGATGCAGCACACAATGGCCAGGAGGATCGTGTTCAGGACACCCGCAAGGATGACCCGCAGATAAGTGTCGCCGGACGCATAGGGGATCAGGGATTCGCTGACATCGAATCCGGCTTCCTGAGACAGAAACCCGAATCCCGGACTCGCCCCGGCGGCTTCGAGATTGGCGAGAATATTCAGGACAGCAAGTGCGGCCAAAAGGACCACGGCCAGGGCGGCGAAACCATCGGAGATCCGGAGGCGTCGTTTGCGGGGCGGTGGCGCACTCGAAGGAATCATAATATACATGTATACTAGAACATCATTCCATCCTGTATACAGGTATGCTTGAAAATTGTAAACGGGCATCCACCAAAGAAATACACACCATGTCCCAAGGTCCTCAAACTGAAAGCAAACACGCGCACGCTCTCGAAGCGCTGCGGCGGTCGATCTGTCTGGCGACGCCGGATGAAGACATGGTTCTTCATGAAACGGCGCTGACTGCCGAATTCGGCATGTCCCGCACCCCCATCCGGCAGATCCTCCAACGGCTGGCTTACGAACGGCTGGTCGAAACCCGCAGCGGGGTCGGAACGGCTGTCGTCCCACTCAGGCCGGAGCACCGTGCCCGGGACGCGCTGGTTCACAAGGGCATCCTGGAAGCGGTGCTTCTGCTGGACCTTCCGAAGCTCAGCATCACCCAGCATTCCGACATTCTGGCGATTTCCGGACTGGCCTCCCTGGCCGGGGAGGACGACCGCGATCTGCAATACGACATCAGAAGCCGGCTGCATGCGCTGATGTCCGCGTTGATCCCGGACCCGATCCTGCGGGATGCGTTTTCAGCCAGTTACTGGCGGATCGTGCGCTGGCAGATGAGCGACTTCGCGGCCGATGCTCCTGCCGCGGCAGAGGCCCTGCGCGGACTTGTCCGGCACCTTGCGACCTATGAGGCGCAAAACAGTATCGACCTGTTCAACCGCGTTATCGAAGCGGAGAAGCTGCAAGGGTCCCGCTGAGGGATACAACCGCGCGTGTTTCGGCCCCCCTCCTCCTGCGCGGACAAGACCGCCCCTCGAACGGCGCGCTGAAAGCATTGCCTGTGTGTGGCCTGAGGGACCAGGCCTTGTTGCGAGGCGCTCGGCGTCTCCTTGAGGACACTGCGATCGGGCTTGCGGGAACATGCCGGCGCGAACATGCCGGAATGTTCCCGCCCGTCCATCTTCGCCCCACCTTCGCCCTGTCTTCGCCTGCGCCGCCTGAGCCGGGCAAGCGCGGTGCTCGCGGCTGCCGATCCGGCCGTCACCACGACCACTCAGGTGGTGATGAAATTCGGAATTCTGCCTCCCGGCCGCTTTGCCGGTGACTACTGGCGAATCTACGGCGACACGCTTTCGGCGACGCTCTTCTTCTGAGCCGGAGAACCCGTTTCCTGGTTGTTTTTCAAAATTTTCGCAGTTTTGCAGAAACTGGATAGCCGCCTTGCAAATCCACTCCTAAAACGACTCCCGGAAGCAAATGCACTGGCCGGTGGCGATGCCTTTCGGTCAAGGCCGGCTCTCAGACGATTCCGATCCACAGGGTCGGGCCCACAACTTCAACAACAGATACATCGCGCGGAATCAAGCCAGGATCAAATTGGCGAGATCCGGTCCGCCAGGCAACTTATTCATGCGTATCGAAAAAAAGCACACGATCCCTTCCGGCTTGTCGAATTGTCATACGGACGTTCCATCGACATGGAGTTTCACCCCACCAAAATCCCTGCCATCTTCGTTTTCCACACGCGCATTCAGCACCCTGCGTCTCGCCACACTCGACATCGTTCTTGGAACCGCTGTCTTGGCCGCACCATCCGTCACGGCGGTCCAGGCCGGCTCCGTTGGCACAGCAGGTACCGATGGAACCTCCATCACCAACAGCGATGCATCGTCCACCACGAGCACAACGCTGGGAATAAACGCGGGCGTGATCGACCTCACCGCGATTGCCGGTATCGCCAACGGCGACAGGGTTGATTTTACAGTCGACGGCACAACATCCACAGTCACCATCAACACTGGCGATACCCTGGCCGACTTCGCGAATGATATTTCGGCAATCTCCGGTATCACCGCCTCAGTCACGAACTTCGGCACCAACGACACACTCACAATTTCCTCGGAATCCGTGAATACGCAGGTTGTCGTAGCGAATACGGCAGGAACACCGTTAACCGCGCTCGGGTTCGCACTGATCCCGGGAACACTGCCGGTGGTGACCACACCGGGCGGAGACGGCACCGATGGCGGCAGCGGCCAGATACAAGTCGCCGGGACAACGCTCACCGTTGCCGACACGATTACCGGCGGAGCTGGCGGCAAGGGCGGAACGACCGTCTACAATCTGACCGCTACGGACGGCGGCAACGCCGGTGTCGGCGGAGCCGGGCTTTCCTATACCGGAACCGATTTGCAGACGCTGACCAACACAAGCACGATCACAGGTGGCGCCGGTGGCGTGGGCGGTGCGGGAACCGGGCCCGGCGGAAATGATGGCGCAACCGGCAGCGGCGGAGCCGGCATCGCCAACACCGATGCCGGTGCCGCGGGTTTCGAGATCGTCAACTCGGGAACCATCTCGGGCGGCCTGAGCGGCGATGGAACAACACGCGCCAGGGCCATCGATCTGGTCAATTCCGGCAATACGCTTTCCTTGAAGACCGGCTCTTCTCTGGTCGGCGAGGTGGTTCTGGGTTCCGGCGCGGGCACGCAGAAACTGGATGGCACCGGCACCGAGGCCTCCGGTTTCAAGGAGACACAGACGATTGTCGCGGCCGACGGATCCAACTGGACCCTTTCCGGCGATGTCGAGCTTGCAGCCGGTGGCACCCTGGCGTTCACCACAGCGGGCACCAGCACACTGACCATGAGCGGAACCCTTGATGCCGATGATCTGAGCAAGGCCGGCAGCGGAACGTTGCTTGTGACCGGCGACAACTCCGGTCTTACCGGCACGACAATGCTGAATGCCGGCAAGCTGGTGGTCAACGGCAGCATCGGCGGCATCACCCTGAATGGTGGCACGCTTGGCGGCTCCGGCACCGTCGGCTCGTTGACGGCCCGGTCCGGTACCACAGTCGCGCCCGGCAATTCCATCGGCACGCTCAATGTCTCCGGCAATGCCAGCTTCGACTCCGGTTCCACCTTTGCTGTAGAGGTCGACGAGGACGGCAATTCCGACAAGCTTGCAGCCACCGGTGCGGTGACGATCGACAGCGGCGCTGCGGTCAGCGTGAGCGCGGAGAACGGCACGGACGACGGTTCCACCTACGCCGCCTCCACCGCCTACACGATCCTCACTGCAGGCACCGGAGTGACCGGCACCTTCGGGTCCGTCAGCGAGAATTTTGCCTTTCTCGACGCCGCGCTCGTCTATGGCGCGAAGGCCGTCACGCTGACCTTGACGCGCAATTCTTCGGGTTTTTCCTCCGCAGCCCAAACGCGAAACCAGCGCGCAACGGCCAATGCCGTCAGCAGCCTCGGCAATGGCAATTCCCTCTATGATGCGGTCGTTGTCCTCAGCGCAGCGGACGCAAGGGAGGCCTTCGACGGTCTTTCGGGCGAGATGCATGCCTCAACCAACACGCTTCTGGTTCAGCAAAGCCGCTTTGGTCGCGATGCCGTCGGCGAGCGTATTCGCGGCGCGTTCGACGGACTGGCGGCGGGTGACCTGCCGATGATCGCCTACAACGGCGCGGGTCAGGCGCCGGACCGCTCCATGGGCGTGACTGCCTGGGGCAAGGCCTACGGCAGTTGGGGCGAGACCGGCGGCAACGGCAACACGGCGCAGATGGACCACACCAGCGGCGGTTTTTTCCTCGGTCTGGATACGGACATCTTCGACGGCTGGCGCGCCGGTGTGCTGGCCGGTTACGGCAAAACCAGTTTCGACGTCGACGCCCGCACCTCGTCGGGGGATGCCGACAACTACCAGCTCGGTGCCTATGCCGGCCATCGGTTCGGCGCGCTCGGCCTGCATCTGGGGGCCGGTTATGCCTGGCACGACGTCTCCACCACGCGCAATGTCAGCGCGGGCACGCTCAAGAACACCCTGACCGCCGACTACGCGGCCTCCACCGCGCATGTCTTCGGAGAAGCCGGTTATATGTTCGAGACGCCGTTTGCCCGGCTTGAACCCTTCGCAGCGGCGGCCCTTATCCATCAGCACAGCGACGGCTTCACCGAGACCGGCGGCGCGGCGGCGCTCACCGTTGCTTCCACATCGCAAACCCTTGGCACCACCACGCTCGGCCTTCGGGCGGAAGCACAGATCGCAGCTATCGGCGCGTCCAACGCCTCGCTGACCGGCAGCCTCGGCTGGCGTCACGCCATTGGTGATCTGGATGCGGCCTCGACGATGCAGTTTTCCGGTGGTGATGCCGTCGACATCTCCGGCACGCCGCCCTGTTCGAGGCCGGCCTGAACTTCGGCATCGGCGGCAGCCTCAGCGCGACTCTCGGCTACAGCAGCGAACTGGGCGAAACCGCAAGCGATCACGGCGTCAACGCAAGGCTGTCGGCACGGTTCTAGAAGGTCAGATTGACTGCGGGCCCCCGCGAGCAGACAGACCGCGGCATATACCGCGGTCTGAAAAACCGGTCTTGCAAACCCGTCTTACAAGCCTGTCTTACTGGGCCGGAATGCGCAGGACCTGGCCCGGATAGATCTTGTCCGGGTGCGACAGCATCGGCTTGTTGGCTTCGAAGATCGCCTGATACTTGGCCCCGTTGCCATAGGCCTTTTCGGCGACCGCCCACAGCGTGTCACCCTTTTCCACCGTGTGGAAAGTTGCTTCCGGCTCGCTGGTGGCGACCGAAATCTCTTCTTCGACCTTGCCGATTCCCAGAATGTTGCCAGCGGCAAGGATCAGCTTTTCACGGGCTTCCTGTGTCGGTGCCGCGCCGGCGATCTTGACGGTATCGCCATTCACCTCGACCTTGACGTCGCCGTCCAGCCCAAGATCGGCAACTTCCTTTTCGATCGCTTCCGCGCTCGAGGCCGGTGCTTCGTCATCGCCGAAAAGCTTTTTACCGGCATCCTTTACAAAATCGAAGAAACCCATGTCATTTTCCTTTTGAGCGTGCTGATGCGAAACCCGCCGGCCACGCTGGTGGTAGCAATTTCACGTAACGGCATCATATTGCAGAATTATGGTACACGCGGAAGCAATTTTCCCGCGCCGCGCTCGCTGGCAAATGAGATGCTTCTGCCGGCAGCACTTGCGATTGTCCGTGCTCTTGGCTGGATTTGTGAACCGCAGTGCCTACATCCGGTCCTGGAAACCTGCTATTGCGAGACCCATGACCTCATCACAGACGCCATTCCGGTTCGACAATTCCTTCGCCCGCGATCTGCCCGGTTTCTATGTGGCCTGGGAAGGGGCAAAGGTACCCTCACCGGAGCTGATCCTGTTCAACACCGCGCTGGCGGAAGACCTTGGCCTGGACGGCTTGCATCGCGAGACGGCCGGAGCCGCTGAAATCCTCTCCGGCGTGACAACACCGGAAGGCGCCTCTCCCCTTGCCCAGGTCTATGCGGGCCACCAGTTCGGCGGCTTTTCCCCGCAACTCGGCGACGGCCGGGCGCTGCTGATCGGTGAAGTCCTCGATCAGGCCGGGCGCCGCCGGGACATCCAGTTGAAGGGCTCGGGTCCGACGCCGTTTTCGCGCGGTGGTGACGGAAAGGCGGTGATCGGACCGGTGTTGCGCGAATATGTCATCGCGGAAGCCATGCATGCGCTCGGCATCCCGACAACGCGCGCACTCGCAGCCGTGACAACAGGCGAAACCGTCTATCGCGACGGTGAGAAACCCGGTGCGGTCCTCACGCGCGCGGCCGCCAGCCATTTGCGCATCGGCACGTTTCAGTACTTCGCCGCGCGGGGCGAGACCGACAAGGTCGGCCAGCTCGCCGACTATGCAATCGCACGCCATGATCCGGACCTGACCGGCGCCGACGACCGCTATCTTCACCTGTTGCGGCGGGTCGTGGAGCGTCAGGCTGCGCTTGTCGCCCGGTGGATGCTGGTCGGCTTCGTCCACGGCGTCATGAATACGGACAACACAACCATTTCAGGGGAGACCATCGACTATGGCCCCTGCGCCTTCATCGATGCTTATGATCCCGCGGCCGTGTTCAGTTCGATCGATCACGGCGGCCGCTATGCCTTCGGGCAGCAGCCGTCGATCCTGCAATGGAACCTGGCGCGTCTGGCCGAGGCACTGCTGGCGCTGATTGCCCCGGACGATCCGGACGGGGCCGTGGAACGCGCCAGCGCGGAACTTGGCCGCTTCGCCGACCTCTACAGGACGCACTGGCTGACCGGCATGCGCGCCAAGCTCGGCCTGGAAACAGAGGACCCGGGCGACCAGGAGCTTTGCGAGACCCTGCTGGGCCTGATGCAGCAACAGGGCGTCGACCACACCTTGTGTTTTCGCCGGCTTGGCGACGCCGCGGCGGGCGCGCCGGACAGGTTCCGGGATCTGTTCACCGATCTGCCTGCAATCGATGCCTGGCTGCTGGACTGGCGGCGGAGGCTTAAGCAGGAGGCCGCTCCGGACACGGACCTGAAGGCCCGCATGAACAGGGTCAATCCGCTCTATATACCACGCAACCACAAGGTCGAAGAGGCCCTGTCCGCGGCGGAAACTGGGGACTACACATTTGTCAGGACCTTGCTGGAAGCTGTTGGTTCTCCGTACGAGGAGCGGCCCGGCCTGGAGGCCTACGCCGAACCGGCACCGGCCGCCTTCGGACCGTACCAGACCTTCTGCGGAACCTGACGAGGCTTCAAGGGCCTACCCGCGGTTCCCTGAAGCCCCCCGCCCTGGGCCGGAACCGGTACCAGGTCCGCCGGCCGATTTTGTGTGATTGTCCGTCACAGCGCAAACGGCGAAGCTTGCCTCTTGCCCCGCCTCTGCCTCTGGGCATAGTCTCCGGTAAAATCACCCATACTTCGCCTGTCCCGGCACCTGATGAAGGAAATTCACCCCATGTCCACGCCCGCCTATGACGACCAGAATGTGTTCGCGAAGATCCTGCGCGGTGAGCTTCCGTGCCAGAAGGTCTACGAGGACACGAAGACCCTGGTGATCATGGACATCATGCCGCGCGGCGACGGCCATATCCTGGTGCTCCCGAAAGCCCCGTCTCGCAACATTCTCGATATCGATCCCGAGGATCTCAATGCCGTCATGGCGACTGCCCGGAAGATGGCGCGGACCGTGATCGAGGCCTTCGATGCGGACGGCACGACGATCCAGCAGTTTTCGGAACCGGCCGGTGGCCAGGTGGTGTTTCACACCCACGTCCATGTTATCCCGCGCTTCGACGGCGTGCCGCTGAGGCCGCATACCGGCGACATGGCCGACCCGGACGTGCTCGCAAGCCAGGCGGAAAAGATCCGCGCGGCCCTGAGCTGAGGCAGTGGCCAAAACGGCGCGGCATCTTTCTTCAGAACGCGCCGTTCAATGCATCGAGCCCGAGCCAGCCGGCCAGAAGAAACACTTCCGCCGCCAGCACGCCGACCACAACCCGCTGCCTGGACAGAAAAAACGCCGCGAAGCCGAATCCGGCCGCCGCCAGCCGAAGCGACAGCGATGTTTCGGCCAGAGCCCCTTGCGGAAACAGGATCAGCTTGGAAATGACGCCTGCGACCAGCGCCGTCGCCACGCAGCGGACCCAGATCAGCAGCTCGCCGTCTTCTCGAAGCCAGCCGCCCGCAAAGACCCCCAGCCACCGCCAGACATCCGTCGCCAGCCAGCCGGCGACGAGGATCATCACGAAAGGCCACCACCAGGTATCGGCAATGGCCACGCTCGCCACCTGCCCGTCCATCACGACAGCCCCCGGCGCATGAGGCGTGTGCCCAGATAGGCGATCGTGCCGCCGGCAAGCCCGGTCCACAACAGGTCGAGCCCCGGCAGATACAGGAAGAACACCGGCCCCAGCGCCAGTCCGGCCACCATCGCGGCCTTGTCCGCGTTCAGCCGCGCGGCCCCCCAGAGCGAACACAGGAAATAGACCGGCGTCAGAAGGAACAGCGCGCCCGCCACCACATCCGGCAGACGTTCCACCAGCAGATAGGCGACCGCCGTCATGCAGAAGACGAATCCGGAAACGGCACTGCCAAATCCGACGAAAAACGGCAATCGCCCTTCCCTCGGCATATCCGGCAGGTTCTTCATGGCAAAGACCCAGGCCGTCACCGCCACGAAGTGGGACGCGATCAGCAACTGCCAGCTGCGCGTCTTGCCCGGCACCTTGATGAGCGGCATCAGCGCCATCGTCATCGGCATCAGCCTGACGGACGCCAGCGCAACGGCGATTCCCGCCGGCAGCAGACCCATGCCGGACGAAAGCGCGCCGGTCAGCACGACAACCGACGGCAATGCCCAGACAAGGCCGGTCATGGCCAGGGTTTCGGCCAACGTCAGTCCGGTCTCGCGGGCCAGTCCCGCATAACCGACAAAGGCGGCCGTAAGAATAAGCGCGGGGATGGATATGGCAGCACGCGCGCCACGCAGCATCCAGACCCGTGCGGGAGGCAGCGGATCTTCGGGCGCGACAGGCGGCGCAGACCGGGAATGGGCAGTCATGGACCTGATCTCAAGAACTGGATTTTAGTAAGGAAGCCTTACCTTTATACGGACAAGCTGTCTAGGTCACGGCCTCATAAATGAACGCGAAATGGTTTGAGGCAGATTGCGCGTCATCAAGGATCCGGAAGCGGCCGGTCAGACCGACCGGGTCAACCCGCCGTCGATGCGGATGTTCTGGCCGGTAACATAGGCCGCCTGATCGCTGGCAAGATAAGACACCAGACCGGACACTTCGTCGGCACGTCCGTAACGGCCCATCGGAATGCGGGCCAGGCGGTCCTCCTTTTCCGGCAGGCTGTCGATGAAACCCGGCAGGATGTTGTTCATGCGCACGTTTGCGGGTGCGAACTTGTCGGCAAAGAGCTTGGTGAAGCTTGCCAGCCCGGCCCGGAAGACGCCCGATGTGGGAAACAGCGGATCCGGCTCGAAGGTTGCGAACGTGGAAATGTTGATGACCGTGCCGCCTCCCCGTTCGGCCATCACCGGCGCGACCAGCCGGCTCGGGCGTATGACGTTCATCAGGTAGGTGTCCATGCCGAGGTGCCAGTCCTCGTCGGATATCTCCAGAACATCACCTTTCGGGCCATGCCCGGATGAATTCACAAGAACATCTATTCTTCCATATGCTTCTAGAGCTTTTTCAACAAACAGCTTCAAGTCATCATTGGACAGATTGGAGCCCGTGAAGCCGACACCGCCGAGCTCTCCGGCCAGGGCCTCGCCCTTGCCGGAGGAGGACAGGATCGCGACGCTGAACCCGTCCGCCGCGAGCCGCCGCGCCGCATCCGCCCCCATGCCCGAACCACCGGCCGTGATCAGCGCCACCTTCTTGTCGGTCATTGAATATCTCCTGTTCACGTCGTCACCATAGCCGGTCATCGGGACCGGCACCGGAAAATTGTTCCGCTGAACGGGCCGCATCGAACCTGTGAATGAACACCAATGCAGCCATGGCATTTGGTGCAAGCCAGCACCCCTGCCACGACGGGTATTTTATGGTAGCCTAAACCTGAAATTGTCTAACGCTGGGGATACATACATGCCGATCGGACTTGTTCTGGGCGGAGGTGCGCCGCACCTCCCCCTGATGAGTGGCGCCTTGCTTGCGCTCGACGAAGCCGAACTCGATTTCAAGGTCATTTCCACCACGGGCGCCGGCATGCTGGCCGGCCTCCTTTATGCCTCACCGGAGCGGGACCATCCGGGCGAGAGCCTCCGGCAGGCCAGACAGCGCACGCTCAGGGCCACCAGTTCGATGGGCATCGAGGACGCCATCTACCGGTTCATGCCGTTCAATTACAAGGTCTTTCAAAAGCCCGGGCCGTTCGCCGAAGCGCTGGCGCCATTCAACAACATGTTCCTGAAATTTCCCAGGGACACCATGCATCAGCGTCTTGCCGGTGACTGGCTGGCCCTGATGTCCGCGACCTTCACCCCGTCCACGCTCAACCCGTGGAGCAAGGGCCTTTGCCAGCCACCGTCCTGGATCGACGGCATGACCGACTTCGACGGGCTTGGTGCCAATCTTGGCGAAATCGCCTTCCGCCTTGGCGCCTATTGCGTCGAGGACCGGGTCGATGTGTCCTTCAACCAGGAAGACCTCACGATCGATCATTGCAAGGCCGCTCTTGCGATGCCGTTCATCTATGAGCCCTACAAGCTGCCCGCTCCGGGTCCCGGCACCGGGACAAAGACCTATCTGGAAGGGTCCGCATTCGAACCCTTGCGCCTCAACCCGGAAAACATCATGGTCGACAACAACATCGACACGATCATCTTCTTCGACATTCTGGGTCACCGCAAACTGATCGATGAGCCGCGCGACCTGACGGATGCATGGGTTCAGTCGATCATCGCCCCCCTCACCCGCCTGTCCGAAAACAGCCTCGCAACGTTCAAGACCAAGCGTGCGCAAAACGCACGGCAGCGGTTTTTGAATGCCTACCAGCAGGCGGCGGACCTGGCCGGCTCCGACGTCGGCGCCTTCAGGGAGAAACACGCCCAAATCTTGAAGGAACAGGAACTGTATGAACTCGCGGACCTTCTCGGCAGCGCCGATGTCGACCTGGCCGCTTTCAGGAAAAGGGTCGCTGCGCTTCCGGCCGATCACAAGGACCGCAAGCTGAAAGAGATCGTGAAACTCGCCGGTGAAGATTACGCCGCCTTCGTGGATGCGCGGGAGGCCTATCTGAAGGCGCGCGAGCTAGCCGAAGGCGTGCCCTCGGAGCGCCCCCGCACGCACAGCCGCCGGTCGGAATTGCTGCGCATGCCATTCGGCCGGCATATTCCCGACCACCACTGGCCCAAGATCCTGGACTGGAGCCATTCCAACATGTCGACGCTCTTCGACATCGGCTACGACACCGGCAAACAATTTGTCGCCAACCACAAGAACCGGCTGGAAAGCAGCATGACGAAGGACCTTGCCGGAGCCATGGCCTGACACTGCTGACAAACTCTCAGTTGGTCCTCCCGGACAAGTGCAGCGACGCTGCGCGATGATCCGGGATCCAGCATGTCAGCGCGAGCGAAGGCGGGCGCAAGAGCAAGTCAAGCATCTGAAATAATTATTAAAGACGCGCCTACGGCGCGAAGAAATCGCTGGATTCCGGCTCTGGCCATGCAGCTGCGCTGCAGACCGTCCGCAATGACGCCGTGGGTTTGGCCACAAACTGAAAAGCCCCGGACAGATCCGGGGCTTTCGATGAATTCAGTCAGTCAGCCGGCTGATCGTCCAGAAGCTGACCGCTTTCCAGGTGCTGGAGCATCGGGCGTTTCTAAAACGCCCGATGATCAATCCGCCAGCGGGACTTTCGGCACCAGGCTTTTCTTGGCCGGTCCGCCCTTGCCGGGTGCGGACTTGGCCTCCTTGGCCGTTGCCGCCTTGGCAGCCGGCTTGCGCTTGCGCTTGGGTTTGGGCTTGATCTCAGCCCTGGCCTTTGCCTTCGGCGGCGTCGCGCGTTCCTCGATGCTTTCCAGCAACAGGCCCTTGCCGTCCTCGGAAACCGTGACCTTGACCATGCCGCCCTTTTTCAGCTTGCCGAACAGCACCTCGTCGGCAAGCGGGCGCTTGATGTGCTCCTGAATGATCCGGCCCAGGGGACGGGCCCCCATCTGGCTGTCGTAGCCCTTGTCGGCCAGCCACTTGGTGGCATCCTCGGTCAGTTCGAACGTGACACCGCGATCCGCCAGTTGCACTTCAAGCTGCATGACGAACTTGTCGACGACCTTGTAGACGACCTCCATCGGCAGATTGCCGAAGGGAATGATCGCGTCGAGGCGGTTGCGGAATTCAGGCGTGAACAGCTTGTTGATCGCCTCGGCGTCGTCGCCTTCCCGCTTGATCCGGTTGAAACCGACAGGCGTCTTGGCCATGTCCGCGGCGCCCGCATTCGTTGTCATGATCAGGATGACATTGCGGAAATCGACCTGCTTGCCGTTGTGATCGGTCAGCTTGCCGTGGTCCATCACCTGCAGCAGGATGTTGAACAGGTCCGGATGGGCCTTCTCGATCTCGTCCAGCAGCAGCACGCAATGCGGATGCTGGTCGATGCCGTCCGTCAGCAGACCACCCTGATCAAAACCGACATAGCCCGGAGGCGCGCCGATCAGGCGGGACACCGTGTGCCGTTCCATGTACTCCGACATGTCGAACCGGATCAGCTCGACACCGAGCGAGGAGGCAAGCTGGCGCGCGACTTCGGTCTTGCCGACACCGGTCGGACCGGAAAACAGGTAGCTGCCGATCGGCTTGTCCGGTTCGCGCAGGCCCGCACGGGCCAGTTTGATGGCCGAGGCCAGCGTCTCGATCGCTTCGTCCTGGCCGTAAACCACGCGTTTCAGGTCCGTGCCGAGATTTTCCAGCAGCTCGGTATCGTCCTTGGAAACGGATTTCGGCGGGATTCGTGCCATGGTGGCGATGGTGTTCTCGATTTCCTTGACGCCGATGGTCTTGCGCCGCCGGGCTTCGGGAACCAGCATCTGCGACGCGCCGGTCTCGTCGAGAACATCGATGGCCTTGTCCGGCAGTTTCCGGTCGGCGATGTACTTCGCCGACAGTTCAACAGCCGTCTTGATGGCATCGTTGGTATACCGGACCTTGTGGAAGTCCTCGAAATAGGGCTTCAGGCCCTTCAGGATATCGATGGCATCCGGGATCGACGGTTCGTTGACGTCGATCTTCTGGAAACGGCGCACCAGGGCCCGGTCCTTCTCGAAGAACTGGCGGTATTCCTTGTAGGTGGTCGAGCCGATACAGCGGATGGCGCCGGAGGCCAGCGCGGGCTTCAGCAGGTTCGAGGCATCCATCGCCCCGCCCGAAGTCGCGCCCGCACCGATCACGGTGTGGATCTCGTCAATGAACATCACCGCACCCGGATAGTCCTCGACCTCCTTGACCACCTGTTTCAGGCGCTCCTCGAAATCGCCGCGATACCGGGTCCCGGCCAGCAACGAGCCCATGTCGAGCGAAAAGATGGTTGCGTCCTTGAGAACGTCCGGAACGTCGCCGTTGACGATGCGGCGCGCTAGGCCTTCCGCAATCGCGGTCTTGCCGACTCCCGGGTCGCCGACGAACAGCGGATTGTTCTTGGACCGGCGGCACAGGATCTGGATCGTGCGCTGGATCTCGGTGTCACGGCCGATCAGCGGATCGATCTTGCCCTTCTGCGCCTTCTCGTTGAGATTGACGCAATAGGCTTCAAGAGCATCGGTCTTCTGACTGGATTTCTTTTCCGTCTCGGCGCCCGGCAGAACGTCCTCTTCCTCCGCCCCGTCGACCGGGCGGGCATCCGACATGCCCGGACGCTTGGCGATGCCGTGCGAGATGTAGTTGACCGCGTCGTAACGGGTCATGTCCTGATCCTGCAGGAAATAGGCCGCATGGCTCTCGCGCTCCGCGAAGATCGCGACAAGCACGTTGGCTCCGGTCACTTCTTCCCGGCCGGACGACTGGACATGGATCACCGCACGCTGGATGACCCTCTGGAATCCGGCGGTCGGCTTGGAATCCTCGTCACTGTCCGTGACCAGGTTTTCCAGTTCCGTTTCGATATAGTCGATCAGGTTCCGGCGGATCGTGTCCAGATCCACATTGCAGGCCCGCATGACGGCCGCCGCGTCCTGATCGTCGAGCAGGGCCAGAAGCAGATGCTCCAGCGTTGCGTACTCCTGCTGGCGTTCATTGGCAAAGGCCAGAGCCTGGTGGAGCGCTTTTTCAAGACTTCGTGAGAAGGAAGGCACGTGCGATGGTCCTCACTTTTTTTCCATGACGCATTGCAGCGGATGCTGGTGTTTGCGCGCGAAATCCATGACCTGGGTGACTTTCGTTTCCGCCACCTCATAGGAAAAGATTCCGCATTCCCCGACGCCGTGATGGTGAACATGCAACATGATGCGTGTCGCCTCTTCCCGATTCTTCTGGAAGAAACTCTCCACAACATGGATGACGAACTCCATGGGCGTATAATCGTCATTCAGCAGCAGCACACGATAGAGATTGGGCCGCTTGGTCGCTGTTTTTGTCCGGGTGACAACAACCGTTCCGGCGTCGCCACCGTCATCGTCATAATCAGAGCCCGCCGACATTACCGTTACTATCGCCTCAATCACTCCGGCCATCACCAAATTTCGCGGTTTCGATCAGACTGGCGGATGCGGCTGGACCGGAGCTTTTCCGGGCCGCGGGTCACGCCGCCTGTCGATGAACGTCACCGGCAATCCTGCCGCGCAAGCCGCGCTCGCGCAATGGTCGATTTCATCAACATTCAGATGAACAGCACAATCAGGACGACTGCGCTGCTGTTATTGATCAATGTAGGTCGCTTGAATTCGATTAAAAGATGGGAAAGCAACGCAATTCGGCATCCCGTTGTCGCAGGGCAAAAAGGCCCGCACTGCCGGGCAAATCTGTGCATATATGAAAAAACCCGGCTCAAATGAGCCGGGTTCCAAATTCGACGCCGTCGTGAAACGGCTGAAATAGTCGGTTATTTCGCCATTTTGCCCATGACGCCTTCGTAAGGCTTGTAGGCATCTTTGGACAGGTCGGTGACCATTTCACCGATTTTGGTCATTTCGCCGACAAACCCTTCATAGGAGGTTTTGACGTAATCGGCCTGAGCCTCGAAAGCCTTGTCCAGGGATTTTGAAGCCACGAGCTTCTCGACTGCGGCGGTGCTGTCTTCGAAGGACTTCTTCTGATAGTCGGCCACCTCGGCGGCGATCGCCTGGAAACCCTTGCTGAAAGACCCGAAAGACTCCATGGCCATGTCCATGTTGTCCTTGCCCAGTTTCTGGATATCTTCAAAGTTGTTCATCATTTTCACTGCCCTCGTCCAGCGTCCCGGTGCCCTGAAGTCCCGACTTCGGGCCACCTTGGACGACCGGTTCGTTTCTTGCGTTACCTAACGAGACTTCGAAATAATGCACTGCACCATAAGTGTCAAGGTGTTTTTGCAATGCAAAAACAACCTTTGCGCGAACTCTGAATTCTTTTTGCCTGAATCGTGCCGTTTATCAGTTGCGTTAAATTCAGCAGACCACACCCATAGGTTCGTCACCTCACGTTCAACACGGCCGAACGGCCAGATGAACGCCCTCCGTGATCATCTGCACGCCACCGACGAGACAGCAGACCCCAGAAAATAAACGGACCATTAACGCAAAATATACAGTCATTAGAAAAAATTACTTAAATAAAACCAATAATTACTTTCTCTTTAAATTTAACCAAGCATTAACTCTAACAAAAAACTATTTTTTTAAGTGCTTTTCATGTCATTCATTTACACATTCGTAACCGTGATTCAATCAAATGGCCTGAGAGCAACGGGGCGGTGGCTTGAATCGCACGGGGGTTAGATCCAGGCCGCGCAGCTCCAGATACGAACCGTGTAACCCGATATGGGATAGTTATTGTGTTTGGTATGCGTTTTCTTCGCAATGCAGGGACCCTCGTCCACACAGGCAGGCTCCTGGTCCTCGGCGTTCTCCTGTTGAGCCTTCCGGCAACGGCCCTGGCCAATTCGAAGTATGCGGGCATCGTCGTTGATGCCAAGACCGGCAAGACCCTCTATGCGTCTTCGGCCGATGCATACAGATATCCGGCCTCGCTCACCAAGATCATGACCCTTTATCTGGTCTTCGAGGAACTCGAAGCCGGACGGTTGTCGCTGAGCTCCCCCCTGACCGTGTCCAAATACGCGTCTGGACGGCCCCCCTCCAAGCTTGCCCTGAAGCCGGGCAGCACCATCAAGGTCAAGGACGCGATCCTGGCTCTGGTCACCAAATCCGCCAATGATGTCGCCACCGTCATCGCCGAGAATATTGGTGGATCGGAAAAGAAATTCGCCGAACGGATGACGCGCACCGCGCGCCAGCTCGGCATGTCCAAGACCACATTCAGGAATCCGCACGGCCTGCCCAATTCGGGGCAGCGGACCACGGCGCGCGACATGGCCCGGCTCGGCATCGCCGTCCAGGAGCGCTTTCCCCAGTATTACGGCTACTTCAAGACACGGGCCTACAAATACAAGGGCCGGACCTACGGCAACCACAACAAGCTGCTGGGCCGGGTCAAGGGTGTGGACGGCATCAAGACCGGGTATATCCGCGCGTCCGGGTTCAATCTGGTCACCTCGGTCAACCGCAACGGCCGCCAGATCGTCGCGGTGGTCATGGGCGGCAAGACCGGGGCCTCGCGCAACGCCCAGATGACCAAGCTCATCGGCCGTTATTTGCCGAAGGCCAGCAAGGGCACGAAATCGGCGCCGCTGATCGCCACACGGCGCGTGCAGCCGAGTTTCGTGGCCGCCTCCCTGTCCAACCCGCCGCTTCCCAACGCCAAGCCCGGCAGCAAGCCCGCGCCGGCGGCGACCGGTGCGCCGATGGTGCTTGCCCTGAACGCACCGGCGCCTGCTCCGGCACCCGTCGTTCCCAAGCGCGCTCCCGCATTCGCCTCGGCCACAGTCTCGGCGCCTGTTGTCTCGTCGGGAGCCGCGCCGGCTCCGGTCGCCGTTCCCGGCTTCGGTACAAACGTGCCGCTGCCGCCAAAAGCGATCAGGCATCGCCTGGACAGCACCTTCGCGGTGGCAACGTCCCTGCCCCCGATCCCGCCGGACAGTCCGGATGCCCCCCTGACCACCAATTCGATCTCCAGGGTCGCACTGTTGCAGGCGGCCCGCGCCAAACAGTCGGGCAGCGCCCAGCCTCAGAGCGTACCTTCCCAGCCGATGCCGACCAGAAGCGTCAAGGTCGAGACGATCGCGGTTAACCCCACACCGGTGGAAACGGTCGCGGCAGAGCTGGAAACGGCTTCCGACACCGTCACCGTGGCAACCAGCGACACGCCCGATGTCGAACCGGGCTGGCAGGTTCAGATCGCCGCCGCCGAATCGGAAAATCAGGCCATTGCCATGCTGAAAAGCGCCAAGGCCAAAACCGGAGCCTCCCTGCGGGGCCGCGTCCCTTATACCGAACCCGTTGAATCCGCCGGACAGACCCTTTACCGGGCGCGTTTCATCGGCTTTGACAGCAAGTCTGCAGCCTGGAACGCCTGCAAATCCTTGAAAAAGGCAAAATACGCCTGCTTCGCCATCTATCAGTAACCGCGTAACGGATCCGTCAATGTCTTCTGAGAAGCGTGTCTTTAGCCTCGTTGATTTTCGCCGCGAGGAAACCGGAGCCTCCCTGGTCGGGATGGACCCGCATCATCAACCGACGGTGCGCGGCTCGAATTTCCGCGTCCCCGGCCTCACTCGAAAGCCCCAGGATCTGGTAGGCCTCCTCATCTGTCATGGGGCCCGGGCCAGGCGCGCTTCCCTGCCGATCTGTTCCATCCGGCTGGAAGTGTTCTCGCCAGTCGGCAAGCCGGCGGTCGAGATAAGCTTCGACTAACTGCCGGCTCTGGCCGTCCTGGGCAGTCTCCTGCCAGAACTGTTCCAGTTCCGGCTCACTCAGGTCATCGAGCTCGCGACCCTGATGGCCGCCGACCAGGACCGTCCCGGACATGGCGCCCGTGTCATGGTCCAGTTCCATTTCCACCATTGCGGTGCGGACCCGCGATCGTTGCCCCGACGCCTTTTTCGGATTGTAACCTCTCCCCAGCCGGCTCAGCCCGGCAAAGCCCAGCACCGACAGGCCGAGCCCCAGCAGCGGGATCGCCAGGATCACCCGGCCGGTCAGGGCGAACACGGCGGCCAGACCGAGCAGGAACACGCCCGCCAGGGTGCGCAGCCCCCTGGCAAGGGCCGCCGGGTTCGCGGTGACAATACGGTTCGCGAGCAGCAACAGCGCCGAGAGCAGTATCAGGCCGATAAGCAGATAAATCATTTGGCAGGCTTGATCTGTTCCAACAGGAGGCGCGCACTGTGCCCGCCTTTCTTCTCCAGTGCCACAAGAGCGTCTCGCCCGCCAGCCGCAAAAACGGCGACAGCCTTGAGCAGTTCGGCCAGTTGGCGTTCCGCACCCGGCTCGAACCGGCAATAGGCACCGCGGGTCAGCCTTGCCATTTCCCGGAAGGCCCGTTCAGCGACGCTGTCGCGCCCTTCCTGAAACAGGAACATCGGCACGCCGAGTAGACCCAGCCGCCCGGCCTTGTCGCACAGGTCATCGACGTCTTCTTCCATGCAATCGCCCACATAGACAAGAGCGGCAACCTTCTCCGCGTCGGCGGACTTCAGGGCCGCCGACAGAACCTTGCCGATCTGGGTGCGCCCGCCCTGGCAGGAAATGCGGCTCATGACGGTGGCAAGCTCGTCGCCGTCCGCAAACCATCGCGATGCCCTGCATTCCCCGAACCCCCGGAAATAGACCAACTTGATCTGCAGTCCCGAGATCTTGCCGGCCTCCCGGAACATCTCCGACTGGATATGGCAGGCCTGATCCCAGGCCGGCTGACGGCTCATGGTCGCATCAAGCGCGAAGATCAGCCGCCCCCCCTGTCCGGTATCCGGCGTCGCCCGCACCTTGTCCAGAAAGGCCGCCACATCCGAAGCCGCGGATTGCGTGTCGGGCCTCTGGTCCTGCCGAATGAACGGTACCTTTGTACTCTTGCCCGTTGGTGCCACCACGGCCGCTGTCCTCCTGCCAATCGCTGACCCTCAAATTGGGACCGTCAGCCCGGTTTGGCAAGCGCACGTGCGGCGGTGCCGCACACGTGCGGATCAATTCGCGATGGCAACCGCGCCTTGGCGCCGGGCCCTTAACGGGCGCGCAATCCGGAGATAGAGCTCGACGGCAAGGGCATTCGGAACCCAGCAGGCCCAGGCAATCACGGGATAGGCCACCGCGATGTCGGCACCGAATGCCATGGACATGCCCAGATAAAGACGCAGTGTCACCGCAGCGAACGTCAGCGCTGCCGAACGCATCATCCAGGCCGCGTGACGGGAGACTTCCCTGCGCAAGGCAAGCACAAGGGCTGTTGCCGTGGATGCGAGCCATGCCACCGCCAGCACACCGAATCCGATGCCTGCGAAACTGCCTGCGGTGGTGTGAAAGGCAAGCTGAAGCCCGGCAAGCCCGGACACGAGAATCGCGGCGACATAGACCCGCCCGAGCCAGCGGTGGATCGCGGGCCGCCGCGACCTGAGAGCCGGCCAGAACTGGAACGGCATCACCGCCAGGGCGATCGGGGCCAGGCCGATATGGGCGTAGAGCGCCAGAGCGTTGCCATCGAGATTATGGGCCACATGGTCCATGGCCACGACCACGCCGTCGGGAACGAATCGGTACGACACGGCCGCGACCAGAACCGACAACAGTCCCGCAACGAGATAACCACCCCAACCGAAAACCCTCAACACCCGTTCCATTGCCGACCTCCATTAAACTTGACACTGTCAAGATAAGTCGCGACTTGACACTGTCAAGTCAATCGTTGATGACGCTTTCATGAAAACACCCGCTTCGCCCGCGCGCCGCCCCCGGGATGGCACTCTCAAGACCGCTCTTGTGGATGCGGGCGTCGCCCTGTTGCGCAAGCGGGGCCCCGACGGTCTTTCCTTGCGGAAATGCGCGGCACAGGCGGGCGTGTCACACGCGGCCCCGGCCTATCATTTCAAGAATCTGGCGGGCCTTTCCACCGCCATCGCCGCGCGTGGCTACAGCGTGTTCTGCCAGACCATGACGGCACGGCTGGAACAGGCGGATGCTTCAGCCATGGACAGGCTGAACGCGATCTGCCACGGCTACCTCGATTTTGCGAGCACGCAGCCGGAACTGTTTCTGTTCATTTTTTCCGGCCAGACCTTCAACAAGGAAGACGACGAGTTCGAACGGCATTCCTCCAATGCCTATACGATCCTGCGCGAAGCCTGCGCCCCGTTCGTGCCGTCCGGCGCGGAACCGGAAGAGGTCGAAATCCTGGTCTGGTCCGTCGTGCACGGCTATGCGCACCTCACCATGACCCGCAAGGCCGACAGCCCGAGATTTCGCGACAGCTGGCCGAAACTGGATCTCCTGCTCGAGCACCTCGACAGAGCATTGGAAACCGGGCGCGGAAATGATCGCTAGAGCAGGCAGAGATCCGTCAGGTCGCGGCGCATGTCGTCCGGCATGGGCTGGGCGTCACCGCCGGTTTTCAGGTCCGCCGGCGCGTCCGCGGCCTTGAGATAGCGCCAGCCCTGAAACGGGCGTTTCGGCTGATACTGTGTCAGGATCAGCCTGGGCTCCATGACGAGGTCGCAGCGCTTGATCCCCGCCTCGTCGGTGAAGGGCCGGATGTCGGTCAGGTGCTGCCGCACCTGAATGCGGCCCTTGATCACCCAATAGAGCGACCCGCCATCCAGCAGCTCCTCGCTGCGGGACGGTGTCATGCGTGTGGTGTGGACCGATTCCGCCGGCAGTCCGGTCCGGGCCGCATTGTCCATGCGAAAATCGATCCAGGCCTGCAGCGATTCGACGCTGTCGGCACCCACACACAGTTTCACGAGATGCAAGGTCATGTCTGTGACGTAGCAGGCCTGCGGGCAAGGTCAAGATCGGGCAGTCAGATGACGGTGGATTGTGCCTGGGGTGGCGGCATCACCGTGCGCATTCGGCCTCGCAAAGACCACTTTTGTATCGATCAAATGAACCGCTATGATCGGATGATGCTCTCTGGTCTGCGGACAAGGTTCTCTTTGGCAATGGATGTGTTTGTTACAGGCGGCACCGGCACCATCGGCGCACAGGTGGTCCGCCGGCTTGTCCGGGACGGCGCCAGTGTCATCGCTCTGGCACGGTCCGAAGCTTCCGCGGCGAAACTCAGGTCACTGGGTGCGAGTGCCTATCCCGGAGACCTGCGCGCGCCGGAGGGCTGGGTCTCCAGGGCTGCCTCCTGCGACGCGCTGATCCATGCAGGGGCGACTTTTTCAAGTGACATGGGCAGGACCGACCGGCAGTGCATGCTCGCCCTGAAACAGGCGGCAAGACATCGCCATCAACCGTTGAAGGTGATCTATACCGGCGGGATCTGGCTGTTTCCTGCAGTCGGAGGCGGTCGCAAGATAACCGAGAAGACGTCCTTTTCGCCCTTGCCCGCCTTCCGGTTCATGAGCGAAACCATCCGCATGCTGTCGAACGGCACGGACCTCAATCTCGCGGTGGTCCACCCCGCGCTTGCCTGCAGCCGGGAAACAGGGCCGATCGCCGACATGACACAGGCCCTCAAGGCCGGCCGGCCCTTCGAGACGCGCGCGACGCCGGACACCGTCTGGCCGCTTGTGGAAACCGGAGATCTCGCGGAACTTTATCTGCTGGCGCTGCGGCAGCCGAGATTCCGCCTCTCCCTGATCGCCGCCAGCATTTCCGGCATTTCCGTCGGCCATCTGGCATCTCACATCTCCGCCCGCCACGGCCGGCCGCTTGAGATCGTCACCGCGCCCGCCGCCGACGATGTCGATCCGGACAGCGACTGGACCGCCGGCTACGCATTGTCGCAAGCCATCGACACCAGTCACACACACCGCATCACGGGATGGCAGCCGGACCATTCAGCGGTCGAAGACCTGGTCGTGGCGTTGTCAAGATAGACGCGAACCGGTCCGCCGGGACGAAATCTGCCCGGCCCGGTCCGGTCACGGTCTCCTAAATCCTTTCTCAAACTTTCTCCGGGTATCCTCGGCTCCTGAGCGCTCTTGAAGAAAGCAAGGTCCCTTTTCCGGATCGTCCATGTCGGTAGGCCGTGGCAGATGCAGGTTCCGGCCTCAGCGACACGCCCGGCAACAGTCGGCAACCTGTCGGGCGGGCCTCGATACCGGATCGTATGGCTTGCGGGTCTTCAGGAGCATCCTTGTCTCGTTGAAGGTCGGCTTCGTTGAAACTGTTTGCGCAATTCCTGATGTTTTTCCTGCTCTCCACGCCGCTCGTCGCCGGGGAAGAACCGCCAGTCGGAACTTTCAAGATGGTGAACACGAATGGGTTCGTTGAAACCGTCGAGGGCCGGACGCCGCTCGCCCCGGACACGGATGTTGCCACGGTCCTGATCGAAAGGACCGCCGGCGACGGTTTGAACGTCCTGATAAACGGATCCGAAATTCATCTGTTCCGGCTGGAAGACGGTCTGGCCGCGCTGCAATGGAACGCCAATGGAACCTCGCTGCTCCATTCGGCCGATATCGTGGCACTCTTCGGGAAATCCAGCCCGCACGATGTACCTGCCTGGGGAGCGGATCTGGACTGGCCCGGTGCCGGCGCGGTGCAACTGGTCGTGCTGCCCCTCGGACAGGCGGCCTATACCGGCTTTCTGATCAGCCGGCCCGCACACAAGACAGTGGTGCGGCAGATGGAGTTCCGTCAGGTGTTCGGCCCGTCATCCCGGCCGAACAGCCCGGGTGCGGCAACAGTGTCCGATTGACACGGTTCGCGCCTGCCGAAGAAGAACACAAATGCCAAAAACAAAAAAAAGGCGCAGCCATCCGCTGCGCCTTTGGTATCCTGAGCGTCCCGCGCGCTTATTGAGCGGCGGCAACGGCTTGTTGTGCACTTTCCACATCGTTGAACAGCAGCACCATTGTCAATGCGATGCCCACTGCAGCGACAGTCCATAGAGTGACGCTCCAACAAGATTTCTGCACGTTTTCGTCCATTCAATCCCTACACTTCTTGATCGGCGCCTGCCCCCAGCCAAATTCAAATATGGCGCCATTGAGGCGACGAGGTAAACGATCCCTTACCGTTTCGCAAGCGCAAAAAAGGAGCAGCAGCCTCAACATTTTTGCAGATCTTTTTTAATCTATATTTTTCAGATACTTATAAAGAAGTCCAACCACACGAAGAACCCGGCTCCTGTTCATATGTTGCGTTGCGACAAGCTGGAGGTGCGACGCTCCCGCCGCGGGTTTGCACGCCGGCACCGCAAAGCCAGGCCGACCACGATCCGGTACCTCTCGCCCCGGCGATGTCACTTATGGGGGCCGCCAAACTCTGTTATGACAGTCACGGGCAGGATTCGACCGCCCGGAAAACGGAAAGGTTCGCGATGCAGGCGCTTTCGCTTTTGGACCTCGCTGCGGCCGCCTGGTTTCTGGTGGCCTGGTTCGGGTTCAATTTTGTCGTTGATGTCAGCCCTTTGCGCAAGAAAACACTGTCCTTCGCCATGGACAATTACCGGCGCGGCTGGATGTCCTCCATGTGCGTGCGCGAAGTCCGCATCATGGACACGGCCATCATGTCCGGACTTCAGCAGGGAACGGCCTTTTTCGCCTCCGCGTCTCTCCTGGCGATCGGCGGAGGCTTCGCGCTTCTGGACGCAACGGAGCGCATTCTCCAGGTCGCCGGAGATCTGTCGATCCCGGTCGCCGACAACCGGGCTCTCTGGGAGATCAAGGTGCTGGGGCTGATGCTGGTCTTCGCCTACGGCTTCTTCAAGTTCGGCTGGGCCTACAGGCTGTTCAACTATGCCAGCATCATCATGGGCGCCGTGCCGGAAAAAGGGTGGGCGAGCGACGACCAGATCCGGAAGATGGCTGCGCAGGCAGGCGAACTGAACGTGCTCGCCGGCCGCCATTTCAACCGCGGCCAGCGCGCGCTTTTCTTCTCGATCGGCTTCCTGGGCTGGTTCGCGGGTCCCTACGTCTTCTCTGCGGCGACGCTGTCGGTGCTTGTGGTGCTGCTCCGGCGTCAGTTCGCTTCCAAGGCCCGCTCGGCAGTGTTGTCGGGGCAATACCCCATCTCCGAGGCTCCGCTCAAATCCGGTGAGTACACCGCGACAGGATCATCGAACCCCTTCACCTGATAGCGGCCGAAAAGCCCCGACCGGCACCCCATGATCTCCGCGATGGCATCAGAGACCAGAACTTGCCGTTCCAGATCCTTGGCCAGTCCGGCGATGCGGGATGCAAGATTGACCACGGGTCCGACCACGGTGAAATCGAGCCGGGTCTCGCTGCCGACATTGCCGTAAAAGACATCCCCGGCGTGCAGCGCGATTCCAACGCTCATGTCCGGGGTCTCCATGCAGGTCTTGTCCGAGTTGATTTCGGCGATCCGGGACAGGGTTTCGCGCGCCGCCATCAGCCCCCGAAGGGCCGCCTGGCCGGCCTCCTCGTCTGACTGGTACGGAAAGATCGCCATGACCTCGTCACCGATGAATTTCAGCACTTCGCCGCCATGTGCCTCGACAGCCGCCGTCATGGCCCCGAAATACTTGTTCAGGAACAGGACGATCTTGTCGGCCGGCAGCGTGTTCGACAAGCGGGTGAAACCGCGAATATCGGCAAAGGAGACCACCGCCTTGATCCATTCCCCCTCCCCGCGCCGTGTCGTGCCGTCCAGAACCTTGGATCCGGCCCTGGGGCCGACGTAGGTGTTCAGGACGGTTTCCGCCGTCCGGCGGAGCGTCTTCAACTCGCACACCAGGGCCAGCGGACGGATCAGTGAATCGAAGACGCCGACATGGGAATTCGAAAATCCGCCGGGGGTTTTGGTGGCAAAGCTCGCGAATTTGACCGACCCGTCCGAAAACGGCATCGGCAAGGCGATATAGTCCGTATAGCCTTCCTCGCGCATTTCCGCCCCGACCGGGTATTCATCCGCAGCTGCAGGGTCCCGTTCGATCGCGATGCGCACAGGCTGCCGGCTTTCGTGCACGCGTTTTACCGGGCTCTTCACATAGTCGTCTTTTGTTTTGCTGTCGGCTGTGTAGAGCACCAGTTCCGGCGTGCCGTCGCTCGACCAGATGGAGGCTTCCGCGCGCACATTTGGATGCACCACCCAGATCCCGGTGGTGACACGGTCAACCGGCACCTTGCCGGCGCGCAGACGCTGCCCGAGTTCGGTGATGATCTCCAGCGTCCCCTTGAGCTGGGGTGCATCGCTATACAGCCATTGCACGACGTCTGCCGCAACGAGCGGCGCTTCCAGGACCATTTGCCCACGTCCTCTTGTCTCTTAAATCAAGCCTAATATGGGGTAAGCAGCCGGCCGGTAAAAGAGGCGGTTGTTCACATGATGGTAAAGAGTGAAACGGATTTTCAGGCCCGGGGGTGGGGAAAGAACGCCGTGCTCCGGCCCGTCAGCCGATAAACAGCGAGCCCGACCCATTCGCGAAACGCGATATCGAACCGCCTCAGACCTTTCGACGCGCCATCGAAACCGAGCATCCTGTCTTCCGAGCCCCTCGTCCTGTAGTCGACGGGATAGGCGGTAACGCCAGTCCACCCGGCCTGTTCAAAAACCCCCATGGCCCTAGGCATGTGATAGGCGGAGGTGACCAGAAGCCACGTCTGCCCCGCTTCAGGCTTGACCAGATCCTTTGCCAGCACCGCATTCTCCCAGGTATTTCTGGAGGCATCTTCCAGAACAATCCTGTCCGGCGAAATGCCGAAATCCCGGAACAGACGCGCGGCCCCCTCCGCTTCCGTGGCCTGGGAGGACACGATGACGCCCCGGCCGCCGGTATGGACCACCAGCGCATCTGGCAGCCGGGTGGCAAGACGTGCGGTAATCGTGATGCGCTCGGCCGACATGGTCAGCGCCGTGTCGCCGCGTGCGCCCGTCACGACCGTATCGACCGCACCGCCCAGGACGATGATGCCGTCAAATCCCTCGATCTGCCCGGGCCGCTGAAACCGGTCCTCCAGCGGCAGAAGCAACCAGTTCGCAGCAGGTGAAAATCCGCAGATCGCCAGACCGATCGCTCCGGCCCAGGCAAGCCCACGACCGCCCGGGCGCCAGTGTCTCCGCATGCCGACCAAAAGGCCGATGACAATCAGCGCCAGCAGAAAGTTGGACGGCTGGATCACGAACCCGCCAATCTTGGAGAGATAAAAGAACATTCAGCGAATCCCGTTCAGGTAAAGCCCGGCAGCCACATGAGCCCGGCAACCCGACGGTTTTATGACCGCGAAAACCGCCTGTGACATGGGGCACTCCAGGCGTCAGGCCAGGCCTCGAACCAGGCGCTGGACCAGGTTCTGGGCCGGCACCGGGCCGGAAAAGGGAATGTCACAAAACGGATAATCCGCTGTCACAATTCAAGGACATGGTGCTCCGCGCCCGACGCGGGGTCTTCCATGGCCCTTGCCGGCCAGGGCCGCAAATCTCGGACAATGACACTGTCGAATTTTGCAAAGGGACGAACCGTGATCGAGGTCACAGGGCTGTTGGCCCGATTGCGGCAGGCTCTCGATATAGTTTCGAAGGTACGATCGAGGATAGCCAGATGACACTCTACATGAAACTCGGCGGCCGCAAGGCGATCATGCAGGCCATGCCGGATCTGCACGCGCGGCTGGACAAGGACCCGTGTTTCGACCTTGCCACATTTCGCCAGGAATTCGAGCGGTCCGATGACCTGACCGAGTTCCTGATCTTTCTCTCCGGAGGTGCGCCTTTCTACGACGGCAAGCCCGTCGCCGACCTGCTGTCCCCGATTTGCACCGGTGAGGACGTCTATATCCGGTTCGTCGACCATCTGGTCGCCGTGCTGTTTACCGAAAGATCCACGGAAGACGAGAAAGACACCCTGAGACAGCTCATGGACCAGCTTCGTCCGCAGGTCCTGGACCCAAAACCGGTTGCACCGGTTCTGGTCTATGCGATCGAGCCGGACCCGCTGAACGCCTGACGTGGCGCAGGCATCAATAAAAACGCCGGCCAATCGGCCGGCGTCCTCGACTATTGCAATGACACTTTCGGACTGACGCGGGCAGCGTCAGCCGAGCTGGTCGACGCTCGTGACGACTTTCCCGACAAGACCGTATTCGATCCCTTCTTCCGGGCTCATCCAGTAGTCACGATCGGTGTCTTTCTCGATACGTTCGATCGGCTGACCGGTCGCGTCGGCGAAGATCCTGTTGAGCCGGTCGCGCATCTTGATGATTTCCTTGGCCTGGATTTCGATATCCGTGGCCATGCCGCCGGCACCACCGGACGGCTGATGCAGCAGGAACCGGGTGTTCGGGGTACAGAAGCGCTTGTCCTTGGGAACGGAAACGTAAATCAGCGCCCCCGCGCTTGCGACCCAGCCCATGCCCAGAATGCGGACCTCGGGCGCGATGAACTTGATGGTGTCGTGGATCATGTCACCGGATTCAACATGTCCGCCCGGGGACGACACGATGACGGTGATGGGATCGTTCGAGACCTGCGCCAGCGCCAGCAGGCGGGCACAGACGTCGCGCGCCATGTCCTGGGTCACCGGACCGGTGATCAGAACCGTGCGCGCTTCGAACAGATGCTTGTCGACCTGGATCGACGGCTGGCTTTTGGATTTTTCGTCCTCGTCATCATCGAGGCGTGCAGGCACCGTGGTCGAATAGTTTTTCATGCGCAGGATGAAGCTCCCTTGGCTGTTGGGACCGGCAAGGCCGGCATTCTGGAAGGGGTGGCGGACGGACCCGCCATCCCTGCGTTGATTCATGTGTAAGCGATGTGACGGACGCTCGCAAATGCTGAGGCCCTCAATAGCGCGAAAAGAGTTAGCAGATTGGCAACGGACCGTACCGTGCGGTCAGTCGCCCTGCTGTGTCTGTCCGTCAAGCGCCTTTTCACGGCGCCCGACGAACAGATGCCAGACCAGCATCATCGCGAAGGGCAGCGACGGCCAAACGAACCACAGGGACGTCAGCCCGGATGTCAGCAAATTGAGCACGAAGAAGAAGCCGATCATGAACACGCAGCTGCGCACGCGCCTTGGCTGGGCCCGCAGCCAGCGGCGCGCCTCCTCAAAACCGTTGGCGACCGCCTTGGTATCCTTTTCCCAATCGGGATGCGCCGTTCCTTGCTGCGGTCCGTCTCCGGCTGTGCCGGCGTGTTCATCCGCCTTCTCCGGCGCATTTCTGCCACCCAGCCGAACGGCGAAAGTCTCAACCGGTTCGCTGACATTCTTGACGTGCTGGGGCCCCAGCGGATCGAAGCCCAGCGCCATCTTGGTCCGGACCTGCTCGTAAACCGACTGGGACAGCATGATCCCGCCCCTCGGGGCAAGCTCCTGAAGCCGGGCCGCGACATTCACGCCGTCACCGTAGATATCGTCGCCCTCGACCATGATGTCGCCGAGATTGATGCCGACACGGAATTCCATCCGGTTGAGGTCGGGCAGCTCGGCGTTGCGAAGTGACAGCTCGTTCTGGATATCGACGGCGCATTGCACGGCTTCTGTCACGGAAGCGAATTCGATGATGACCGCATCGCCCCAGGTATTGACGATCCGTCCGTTGTGCCGGTCGGTCAGCGATGACATCACCGTGCGATAGGCTTTCAGGCGATCCAGCGTGCCGTCTTCATCCCGCTCCATCAGCGCGGAATACTGTGCAACGTCCGCGCACATGATCGCCGCAAGACGCCGCTTGACCCGTTGCATGCTCTTACCCCTGATTGCTCAAGCTTAGGAATGGGAAGGCGCACCGCAAATTGCAAGGAAAAAACCTTGGAAATTTCAAGTTCGCCCCCCACCGGAACCGATCACGGACGCGTCCTGATCGTCTCCGGCAAGGTGCCGCAGGACAGACATGGCCTCCTCCGCGCGCTCTTCCGGCACGAAAACATGATCATGAAAATAGGCCGCGACGACATTCGCGGGGATGCCCCTGTCGGCGAGCGCGGCGGCCACGGCGGCAGTCAGCCCGACGGCGTCCAGGGAGGAATGCACCGTCAGTGTGATCCTGCGAAACCACTCCGCCTCCGCGAGCCCAAGGCCGCGCGCCTGCTCGACCGGCAGCAGCGCGGTCAGACCTTCCGTCTCGGCGAACAGGCCGATCGGCTCGCAGAGCGCCAGCTCCGTCATGGATTTCGTCGCAAAGGTACAGAACACGTAAGGGACCGGATCCAGCATCGGCCGCATTTGCGCGATCAGGGTGTTCAGGTCGGTCTCACCGGACATGATCGGGTCCATTCCTAAAGGGGCTTGCGCATCAGCGGGCGCCGTTCGCACGGACAAATACAATACCTGCTTCCAGCACCTGCGCCATCGGCCGGGTTCAGCGTTTCAAACCGCGCAGTTCCGGCAGACCTCGGCAAAGGTCTCCCTTGCCGGAAAGAAGAACATCTTTTTTCCTCCGGCGGCAATGTATCTCGCTGAACAGCACGCTGGTCCGGCCGCAAAACGCGCCCCCGGAGGACAGCTGAAGCTATGATGTCGCCGACACGGCCATGTTGCACAGCATCTCGAACATGATGGACACACCGAGGAAGGCCGTGCCGCCGCTGGCGTCGAAAGGCGGCGAGACCTCGACAAGGTCCGCGCCGGCGATCCTGACACCCTCGAGCAGCCGGGCGACCTGGAGAGCCTGGAAGGAATTCGGCCCGCCGACCTCCGGTGTCCCCGTTCCCGGGGCAAAGGCCGGATCGACAAAGTCGATGTCGTAGGAGACATAGGTATCAGCCTCGCCGACGATCCCCCGCGCCTCCGTCATGACATCCTCTGCCCCCCTGGCGTGAAACTCCTCTATCGGGATCACCCGAATGCCGGCGCTGTCGGCGAAATCCCTGTCTTCGCTGTCATAGGCGGTGCCGCGTATACCGATCTGGACCACTCGTTTCGGATCCAGAAGCCCCTCTTCCACCGCCCGGCGGAAGGGCGTGCCATGCGTATAGAGCATGCCGCCGAAATAGCTCTTGTAGAGATCCGTGTGACTGTCGAAATGGATCATGCCGAGCGGCCGCTTCTTCGCCAGAGACCGCAGGATCGGCAGCGAACACAGATGATCGCCTCCGGCAGTCAGCGGTATGATGCCGGCGGCCACCACCTTGTCGAAAAACTCGGTGATGCGTGTGAGGCTGTCCTCGATACTGGCGGGATTGGGTCCGACATCGCCGAGATCCGCGCAATTGACAAGTTCGAACGGCCTGACGCCCGTTGCCCCGTTGCCGGCCCGGATCATTGTCGACATGTCGCGCAACTGGCGCGGTCCGTGCCGGGGTCCCGGCCGATTGGTGGTGCCGCCGTCCCAGGGCGTCCCGATCAGGCCGATGCGCACATCCTTCAGGCGCGGATGGTCCAGATCCACATGCGGCAGGCGCATGAAGGTCGGCACGCCGGCAAAACGCGGCAGGTCGAAACCGGAAACAGGATGAAAGAAGGCGTCGGACATGGTGTTTTCCTCGACAGGGCAGGAAACCCGGGAAATGATGGCCTCATTCAAACCGCGCCGGGATGAAAATTCAATCACCCGCCGTTACCAGGGGATGATGTCCCCCTGCTGATCGAAAAATCCGCCCGATTGCGCGGGCTCAAGACCCCGGACAACATCAAGCAGCCGCCGCGCGGACTGCTCGGGTTCCTGCACTTGCAGCCCGTTCTTGGCGAATCCCTCCGCCAGCGGCGTGCGGACGGTGCCTGGATGCAGCGCCACGCAGACCGCCTCCGGTTTGCCGCGCGCCAATTCAACCGCAGCCGTATGCACCAGTTGATTGAGCCCGGCCTTTGACGCCCTGTAGGCGTACCAGCCTCCAAGCCTGTTGTCGCCGATTGACCCGACCCGCGCCGACAGCGTGGCAAACACGCTTCGACCGGACTTCGGCAACAGCGGCAGGAAGTGTTTCATCAGCAATGCCGGTCCGATGGCATTCACTGCAAAGGACCGCGCCAGCGACACCGGATCGAGTTCGCGCAGGCTCTTTTCCGGGCGCGAACCATTCAGCGTCAGCGCACCGGTTGCGTCGAAGACGAGCCCGATGGTTCCCCCGGTGTCTCCTGCCAATGCGGCGCACTCCCGGATACTGGTCTCGTCAAGCAGATCCAGCGCGGGCTCTGAGGACCGGCTGAAGCCGATGACCCTGTCATAGTCGCCAGAGCGTTCCAGAACGCTTCGGATGGCGGATCCGATCCCGCCACTGGCACCCGTTACAACTGCGACCGTCGTCATCGCTTCCCCCTGGCTCTTGTCTGTCAACCTTACGCATCAGGCCGGCCGGAGGATCTCAAGGCGTGTCAGATGGTCGGCTGCCACGGCCCTTCGACGAACGTCGCTTCCGTGTCGCCGGGCCACGGCGGCATCGAGATACAGATGAACATCAAGGGAGCGCCGCCAGTGTTGCGGTACTGAAACGCGGTGCCCGCCTGAATGTCGATGGACACCCCGCTCTCCAGGTCGACGACGCTCTCGTTCACCCCGTCGCTCCGCCAGATCTGCCCCTTGCCTTCGAGCACGTGCCAGAACTCGTAAACGGTCTCGTGCCGGGTGGCCCGGTTGATCTGGCCGGGCGGAACGGTCGAGTGGATCATGTTGCCCGTCGGGCCATCCATGATGAAGCGGATCTCGGCGCCTGCCGGCGACTTCGCATCCGGATGGTCCGGAACTTTGGTCTGTTTCATGTTGGCCTCGATTGCGCCGGCTCATGCCGTCTTGTTGAAGATCTCCCGGCCGATCAGCATACGGCGAATTTCAGACGTTCCGGCACCGATTTCGTAGAGCTTGGCGTCCCTGAGCAGCCTGCCGGTCGGATATTCGTTGATGTAGCCGTTACCACCGAGAAGCTGGATGGCATCAAGGGCTGTCTTGGTCGCGTTCTCGGCAGCATACAGGATCGCACCGGCTGAATCCTCGCGGGTGGTCTCGCCCCGGTCACAGGCCCTGGCGACTGCATAGACGTAAGACTTGGTGGCGTTCATCGAGACATACATGTCGGCAACCTTGCCCTGGACCAGCTGGAACGTGCCGATCGGCTGGCCAAACTGCTCGCGGTCGTGGACATAGGGGATCACCACATCCATCGCCGCCTGCATGATGCCGACGGCCCCCGCAGCCAGAACCGCCCGTTCATAATCCAGGCCGGACATCAGCACGTTGACGCCCTTGCCGACCTCGCCAAGCACATTCTCTTCGGGCACTTCGCAATCCCGGAAGACAAGCTCCCCCGTCTCCGAGCCGCGCATGCCGAGCTTGTCGAGCTTCTGGGCCACCGAAAAGCCCGGAAAACCCTTTTCCACCAGGAACGCGGTAATGCCCTTCGGGCCGGCGTCCGGGTCGGTCTTGGCGTAGATGATCAGGGTGTCGGCGGATGGGCCGTTGGTAATCCACATCTTGGACCCGTTGAGAATGTAGCGGTCACCCTTCTTCTCGGCCCTCAGTTTCATGGAGACGACATCCGACCCGGCGCCCGGCTCCGACATGGCCAGGGCCCCCAGGTGTTCACCCGTCACCAGCTTTTCCAGGTAGCGCTTCTTCTGGTCGTCACTGCCCCAGCGGCGCATCTGGTTGACGCACAGGTTGGAGTGGGCCCCGTAGCTCAGCCCGATGGACGCCGAGGCGCGGCTGACCTCTTCCATGGCGATGCAGTGTTCCAGGTAGCCGAGCCCGGAGCCGCCCCATTCCTCTTCCACGGTGATTCCGTGCAGGCCGAGCTCGCCCATTTCCGGCCAAAGCTCGCGCGGAAACCAGTCCTCGCGATCGATCTTCTCGGCCAGCGGAGCGATCCTGTCCTGGCTGTAGGAGCGGACCGTGTCTCGCAACATGTCGGCAGTCTCGCCGAGGTCGAAGTTGAAAGACGGAAAATCATTGCGGATCATGGTGTTTCCTCCCGGGCTCCCCGAACCGGGAGCACATATTTCAATCAAAAAGTTCTGCGACCGTAAAACCAGCCGGCCTCAATCGGTGACGCCGGAAACGCTCATGAGCGTGAACAGGCCCGTGGCGACATGAATCTGGTCGCCGTCGTCAAGTCCGTAGACATCCGCCTTTGCGATCGTCAGCGTCCGCCCCGGTTTGACCACCCTGCCCCGCGCCAGCAGAACCGGCTGCCTGGCCGGGTTGAGCAGATTGATCTTGTATTCGCTGGTCAGCACGCCGAAGCCGGGCGCAAACAGGCTCAGCGCGGCATACCCGGCTGCGCTGTCGGCAATCGACGACGTCGCGCCCGCATGGAAAAACCCGTGCTGCTGGGTCAGGTCGGGTTTCATTGCAAGCTCAAGATCGACAGCTCCCGGTGAGACATGCGTCATCCGGGCACCGAGATGGGTCATGAACGCCTGTGCGTCGAAACTGGTTCTGACCCGGTCTTTCCAGTTCGGGTCCCTTGGCGACAGATCCATCATGCCTCTTCGGCCCGCGTGCGCCCGGCAAGCTCCGACATGCGGACCATTGCGCCGGCCTCGACCTCGTCCAGCTCCAGGAGGGTCAGTTCGATATCCCGCTGTTTTTCAGCCAGTTCCGACCGCCGGGCGGCAATCTTGTCGAGCAACAGGCGCAATTGCCCGCTTTCCCCGGGCGAACTGCCGTACATCTCGATCATTTCCTTGATCTCGTTCAGGGAAAACCCGAGGCGTTTGCCGCGCAGGATCAGCTTGATGCGGGTGCGGTCTCCCGGCGTATAGAGCCGCTGGCGCCCCCGGCGCGTCGGCGTCACCAGCCCCTGGGCCTCGTAGAAACGCAGCGTCCTTGTGGTGACATCGAATTCCTGGGTCAGCTGGGTAATCGTAAAATAGCGCTGCATGCCCGCTCCTTGTTGCAGCGAACAGTTCAGTGTTTTTACGTTAAAGTCAACTCATCTGCTTTTCATTTGATAAAACATGCGGTTGATCAATCACAACCGAAGTCTGTCAAGATCCGAATCCGGGTGCAGAACATTGAGGTCGACCTTGCTGGAAATCCCTTCGACCCGTCCCCGGTCGTGATATTGCCACAAGGTCCAGTCCGGCGCATAGTCCGGGGAGTGCCAGATCGACCGCGCCCACAGGCGCCGGTTGAGGCCCCGTCCCTTCAGATAGGCCCCGTGAAACGCATCAGGCGCATAGAAGATCACCTGTTTGCCCAGGGCCTGCTCGACAAGGTTCGTGAACGCGCTGATTTCGCGCAGGACGTCGTCGGCGGGCGGGCGTCTGTCGCAATTGCCGGTGAACTCCAGATCCAGCACCGGCGCCAGCATGGAGCTGTCCCGAGGCAGCACGCTCAGGAAGTTTTCCGCCTGTTTGACCCCGGGCTGGCACAGGCTGAAAAAATGATAGGCCCCGCGCGCCAGCCCGGCGCTGCCGGCACCCGCCCAGTTGCGCGCGAAGGCTCCATCCTTGAAGTCACCACCCTCGCTCGCCTTCATATAGACAAAGGCGACATCATCGGCCGCGACCCGGGGCCAGTCGATATCTCCAAGATGATGGGACACATCAATGCCACGCACGGGAAAATCATCCCGGTCCGGTTCCCAGTTCATGAAGAAAAACGCCGCTCCGCCAATTGAGATTACGCCACCGACCACAACATAGAACAGGGTCCGCAGCATCGTTTGCAAGACATTCATTGCACCACCACCCGACAGCTCCGTATTGGATCTCAAACTGACCCGAAACTGCGTGAAAACGGTTAAGATTCACGACAAGAAATTCGGCCAGAGCGGCGCGGTGGCGAGTTCCAGGACATTGCCGTCCGGATCGTTGAAATAAAGGCTCGTACCACCGGCAGGCCAGACAACTTCACTGATCACCTCGACACCCGCGCCGGCCAGAAAGCGGCGCCACGGCTCCAGTTGACCGGCGGAAACACGGAACGCGAAATGGCTGTGTCCGGTGGTGTCATGACCCGGCACGACGCCGCCTGCCGTCGCCACATCGGCGCCGGTGTGGCCACGGTGAAACACCAGCAGCGCCTGCGCGGGACCAGCGTCATAGGCATAAAGCCGGTCGCCGGCGACCATGCGCTTGAGACCCAGTATTTCCGAATAAAATGCATGCGCTGCGTCCATGTCGTCGACATAGACCGCGGTCTCCAGAATGCCGTCAATTTTCGGTCGCATATCCGTTCCCGTTTCCTGCCCATGCCCATGCCCTGATTGCGTCCTTGCTGTCCGACGCGCCCCGAGCATACCCCTGCAAGCGGAGCTGTCGAGCCTTGCCATGAGCATCTGGCGCCGCCGCAATCCAGTGGATGCGCCTCTCTTTCCCCGCGCGGCTGTCGCAGATGACCCGGATATCAAGGCAAAGGCCGGCATTCCCCCGGACAAGCGGACTGCGCCCGGGAGAATGCCGGCAGGGCATCGGACTTGCCGGTTTGACCGGGGGCGTCCTCATCCCCCGTTCACCGGTCGCAGCAGTGTCAGACGACCGTCAGCTTCACATCGATGTTGCCGCGGGTCGCATTGGAATAGGGGCAAACCTGATGCGCCTTGGCGACAAGATCCTCGGCGGCGGACTTCTCAACCCCTGGCAGGGAAACCTCCAGCGCCACGGTCAGCCCGAATCCGCCCGCCGAACGCGGCCCGATACCGACCGTGGACGTGATCGACGTGTCGGCGGGAACCGCGATATTCTCCTGGCCACCGACGAATTTCATCGCCCCGATGAAGCAGGCCGCGTAACCGGCTGCGAACAGTTCTTCCGGGTTGTTGCCGTTACCACCGGCTCCCCCGAGTTCCTTCGGGGTCGACAGGCTCACCTTGAACGAACCGCTCAGGGTCTCCGCGACACCGTCACGGCCTCCGGTCGCCCGGGCCCTGGTTTCATAAAGCACATCTACTGACATCGGTTTTCTCCTTCAAACCTGGTTCACGCGCCGGTCAATTTTATATCGCCTGCGTTTTTATCGTGTACGATATATATTATTCACAACCGGACGGGACTTGTAAAGACCAAAGGGTTGCGATCATATCGCGCGCGATTTATAACGGCTTCATGAATGACAAGACGAACCAGATGTCACTGCTGGACGCGATTGGTCTCTCCGAACCCGAAAAACCGGGAAAGCCGGAGAAATCCAGAAAGGGCGCCCCGGAGACTGTCGAAACAACCGCGAAAAAGCCACGCCGCAAGGCAGCCAGATCGGCCGGCTCCGCACCCGCGTCCGATGCGGACAATCCGGTGATTGCGGCCAAGCCGCCCTCTCCGGCCGCACTCGAAGACATCCCCGGATCTGTCCCGCCTCCCGCCGCTTCCGCTGACCGGTCTCTTGCAAACGGGGAAGAGATCGCCCGCGATCATCTGCCCCTCGACAGGTTTCTCTGTTTTGCGCTTTATTCGGCCAACCACGCGATGCACTCGGTCTACAAGACCCTGCTGAAGGAGAGCGGCCTTACCTATCCCCAGTATCTGGCGATGACCGTGCTTTGGGAAAACAACAACGTTCCGGTCGGCACCATCACATCGAAACTGCAGCTCGATACCAACACGCTGACACCGCTCCTCAAACGTCTCGAGACGATGGGTCTGGTCACACGTACCCGCAACCCGAAGGACGAGCGTCAGGTCATCCTGAAGTTGACCCGCAAGGGCCGCGCCCTGCAGAAAAAGACCACCCACTTCAGTGCCTGCGTCCTGTCCGGAACAGGCCTGGAAATGGACGATGTCCTGGATCTTCAGTCCAAAGTCATGACCCTGCGCGACAACCTGCGCAAGGCGGGTCTGGAAAGCTGAGCCTTCCCCCCTCGAACATGGCGCCAGGCTAGAGCGGCAATCCGAACCAGAGGGCGGCGATGCCGAGGAAGGCGAAGAAGCCGACAATATCCGTGACCGTGGTCACGAAGACGCTGGAGGCAATCGCCGGATCCGCGCCGACCTTGTCCAGGGCGATCGGGATCAGAAGGCCGGACAGGCCGGCAAACAGCATGTTGATCACGATTGCCCCCGCGATCACCACGCCGAGGCCCGGGCTTGCGAACCACAGCCAGGCCGTCAGGCCGATCAGCAAAGCCAGCACAACACCGTTCAAGGCACTGACCAGTATTTCCCGGTTCAGGACGCGCATCATGTTGCGTGCGCTCAGTTCCTGGGTCGCGATCCCGCGCACGGCCACGGTCATGGTCTGCGTCCCCGCGTTGCCGCCCATGGAAGCGACGATTGGCATCAGCACGGCGAGCGCCACCATGGCTTCGATCGTGTCCTCGAACAGGGCGATCACCACGGAAGCCAGCACTGCGGTGCCGAGGTTGACGACCAGCCAGGCCAGCCGTGAGCGTGCGATGGTCACGACACTGTCGGAAATCTCCTCGTCCCCGACCCCGGCAAGGGCGCGCAGATCCTCTTCGGCCTCTTCCTGGATCACGTCGACGATGTCGTCGACGGTCAGGACGCCGACCAGCCGGTCGTTCTCGTCGACCACGGCGGAAGAAACGAGGTTGTAGCGCTCGAACCGCCGGGCGACTTCCTCCTGATCTTCCGTCGCCAACACGGCCTGGCGGCTTTCCTGCATGATGGACGTGACCTTCTCCTTGCGCTTGGTGCGCAGGATCTTGTCGAGATGGACCGAGCCGAGCAGCTTGAAGGCCGGATCGACCACGTAGATCTCGTAAAAACTGTCCGGCAGGTCGCGGGCTTCACGCATGTAGTCGATGGTCTGACCGACCGTCCAGAACGGTGCCACAGCGATGAATTCGCTCTGCATGCGCCGGCCGGCGCTGTCTTCGGGATAATCGAGCGCCTTCTGCAACTGCGCCCGGTCGGCATAAGGCAGCTCTTCCAGGATCGCCGCCTGGTCGTCCTCGTCAAGGTCTTCCAGAATGTAGACGGCGTCGTCCGAATCGAGGTCTTCCAGACCCTCGGCGATGACATCATGCGGCAGGTCCTCCAGCAATTGCAGGCGGACCGCCTCGTCGATCTCCGTGAGCGCGGTATAGTCGAAGTCGTCCCCGAGCAAGCGGACAAACGCCGCCCGGTCTTCCGTTTTGAGGGTTTCCAGAAGATCGCCGGTGTCGGCTTCGTGCAGATCGGCCGCAAGCGCCCCCAGCGCATCACCGTCATTTTCCTGGATCGCGGCTTCGACGGCGGCAATGAATTCCGGATTGAGGTGCTCTTCCTCGTCGCGAACCGCGATTGCCGGACCGGGAGTGGCGGCCTTTTCAAGCTCCGCTGCTTCGCTCATCCGGCACCTCCCTTCATCACGCGTCGATCACTCCCGGCGAAGCGGCGCCGGGCCTTGTGCCCAGAACTATCGTTTGCCGTTAGAAAGCGCCACAGGAAAAGCGGGCCGGTTCAAAGTCTCGCACCAGGCAGCATTGGATCGGTCGGTTTACGGCGGATAAGCCGACACATCGGCGCACCCGAGCACGGATGACCGTACAGCCATTTCAAGCCGGATCAGAAGCCCGGACACGACTTGGCGTGCGCCGACTGGCGCAGGATTTCGAGATAATCGCGTGCCTTTTCGGGCAGGATGACCTCGCTGTCTGAAATGCAGCGCTTTGCCCGCTGGAAGGCGCGCCGGGCCCTTGCACTCTTCAGGCAGACCCGCCCCTCCGCCAGGACTTCCTGCTCGACATACCAATGCTGCTGGCAGGTCATCGCGCCGAACCGACCTGGATTGACGGAGAGGCTTTGCGCCGCCCCCGGCATCACCGTGAGGCTGACCATAACGCCCGCCAGCGCCGAGACCTTCAATGGCCCGGGCCACAGACGTCTGGCGCGTGCGGCAGATGTGTTCATGCCGTCAGGTCTCCTTGGGATCGCCGCCGCTTCCGCAATACGGCACGGGCCACCGCGTCACGGTCACCCGCATTCCCGGCGGAATTGGGGCCGAGGCAGGCACGGCAGCACCTTCCCTCATGCCAATGCGAGCCTCAGCGCGCACATTCCGGAGGAAGCGTGTCCATGGTCCAGTCGCCCACCTTCATGGCCGGCAGGGATGTCTTGAACGTCTTGTCGTTGTGAACGCCCTTTCCGGTGAGCAGATTGACGTCGCATTGTCCGGCGGCATCCGGGTCAAGCGTGTCGTAATAGGTGTAGGTGTAGCCGGCGACCACGAACGCGCCGCGGCGATAGGCGATGGTCAGGATCTGCTCCCAGCGTTCCCGGCCGACGGCGGAATTTTCCGAATAGATCTTCAGAGATCCATGGTCCCTGGCTTCGAGCCACGGCTCCTGACCATACATGCCGCCGCGCCAGACGATGTCGCCGGCATGGACGGTCTGTTTCCAGCCGTCGCCCGCGTCCGTGAAAATATAAAGGTCTGCGCCCTCTTCGGTTTCGGCAAGCACGGCCCGGTAGCGCAGAATGTCGCCATCCACCGGCACGGTCGCCGATCCGGCAACGGCCTCGGCCGGGATCATGGCGCTCTGGGCCGCGGCGGGCAGCGAATGGATCGCCAGCAGCAAAGCCGCAACGACACATACGGCAACAGGGAAACGGAACTTTGACACCATCACGGTTCTCCGGGACGCATTGGCCGGCGGCCGGTCGGCGCCGCTCGCCGTAGCGACTGTTTCAGGAAAGAAGAGGAAAGCACATCGCGACAGCGGTCAAAAGCCCTCGGGCGAATTCCATCATCGAATTGAAGCAGGTTCCGGATGCGGAGCGTCAGGAATCAAAAAGGCCACCCGGAGGCGGCCAATTGAAGCAACAGGGTTGCTGTTCGAATGGTGCGGTCGAGAAGACTCGAACTTCCACGGGTTTTACCCCACAGCGACCTCAACGCTGCGCGTCTACCAATTCCGCCACGACCGCATATTCGATTGTTCCCGGCGCCTGTCAGCGTCGAGGCGCTCCATGTAGCAAAAGGACTTTGGGGGCGCAAGTGCCGATTTCGCAATAATTCACAAGTGCATGGTTTTCCACGTGCCGGAAGATTTCAGCGGGTCAGAGCGGCCCGTCGGTGCGCATCGGCCGGATTTCGGGTGGCCGCAGCAGAACTTCGGTGATCGAAATCCCGATGCGTTCTCCGAGCAGCACAACCTGACCCTTGGCCACCAGGGTGTTGTTGGCGTAGACCTTGACGTCATCATCCTCGGAAACGTCCAGGTCGATCACGGCACCACGCCCCATGCGCAACAGCTGATGAACGGGCATTTCGTTCTCGCCCAGCACGACGGAAATATCGACATTGATCTCATCGAAGGTGGTCATCTGACGCCTTGATCCTTAAATAGGGCGAACACCCGCCAGCGCTTAACCATATCACGGCACGGCAAGCCAGCTCAAAAAACAATAAAGTGTCATCCACATGTCACCCGCAGAAAGAGACGCCCTTTCCCTGAGTTTTCTGCCTGAATCCGGCTCTCCACCGGTGGAATGGCGGATTTCGGACGATCCGGTCGATTACGAGACCGCGCTTCGGGAGATGGACGACCGGGTCCAGAGAATCATTGCCGGCGACGCCGGCGAACAGATCTGGCTGCTTGAGCATCCTCCGCTTTATACCGCCGGAACCAGCGCGCAGGACAGCGACCTGGTGGCCCCCGACAGGTTCCCGGTCTATCGCGCCGGGCGCGGCGGACAGCACACCTATCATGGCCCCGGCCAGCGGGTCGCCTATGTCATGCTCGACCTGAAGCGGCGTCAGCCCGATGTGCGCGCCTTCGTGTCCGCGCTCGAGGCCTGGCTGATCGGCACGCTGTGGCAGTATCATCTGCGCGGTGAACGTCGCGAGGACAGGGTCGGCGTGTGGGTCCGGCGCCCGGATCGCGGTGCCGGCCACGAGGACAAGATTGCCGCCATCGGTATCCGGCTGCGCAAGTGGGTCACGTTTCACGGCATCAGTTTCAATGTCGAACCCGAGCTGGAGCACTTTTCCGGCATCGTTCCGTGCGGTGTTACCGACCATGGCGTCACCAGTCTGGTCGATCTCGGCATCCCGGTGACGATGGCCGAGAACGACAGTGTGCTCAGAGCCGAATTCGAAAAGATCTTCGGTCCGACAGTGGACGCCTGACACTTCCGCCCCTCCACCAGCGGGACCGCGCGCCCTGCACTCAGGACATACGTTCACGATTGGGCGATCAGGACTGGGCCATCAGGATTGAGAACGCAGAAACGCCTGCAAGCGTCCCACACCTCCCGGCGACCAGCCAAGTGTCTTGAGCCTGTCGATCGCCATGACACCCGGCGCGCCGTCCCCCGGCACCGGCACCGGCAGAGCCCGGTCCATGCCGATGGTTTTTGAATAGAGCCGCAGCAATTCGTGCCGGTCCAGGAGCAGATCGGACACGTTGAAGATCCCGAAGGGACTGCCCGCATTCAGGTCCTGCCGCAGCATCAGGGCAACGGCCCCGGCAAGATCGTCGCCATGAACTTCCGTGCCGATCCGCGGCGGTACAGCTTCTCCCCGCCTGAAAATCTCGAAAAGGTCCGACCATTTGTGCCCGGTCTTTCCTGGCGGGACCCCGTAAACCCCGGTCGCGCGCAGCACACTGCCACGAAAGCTGCCGCCGCAAAGCGCTTGCAGAGCCCGTTCGCCGGCCAGTTTCACCTCGCCGTAAAGCGAGTCCGGCAAGGCCTCGTCCGTTTCCAGCAGGATTTCGCCGCTGCGGTGATCGCCATAGACCGCCCGGCTGGACAAAAACACCGCTTGCCGGCAACCCGTCCTTCTGGCGGCCTCGAACAGCCGCCGGGACCCGTCCACATTCACGCTTTGAAACGTTTCGGGATCCGAGCCCTCCCCGCCGCGAAACCTGCCCGGTTCGTGCAGCAGCGCGCAATGCACCAATGCGTCGGCTGCCGGCAGGTTCGGCACCGGATCAGCCAGATCAAACCAGCTGAACGCAACTGAAGGGTCCTCGGCCGGGCGCCGGCCCAGAGCCGTCACCCTGCATCCGTCCGCCAACAGCTTGCGCATGACGAACCGTCCGATATCGCCGCTCGCGCCTGTCAGGAGGACATGCATTCACGACACCTTTCGGTCGGGCCAATCCCGCGGGCCGGGAAGTCCGGCAATATCCTCAGGGATGCCCGTTCCGGTGGCAAAGGCCTGCCAGAGGTCGATCAGGGGCCGCAGCCGTTCCGACTTGTCGTGGCCCTCCTGCCAGGGTTTTTCGTACTGGTAATGCAGGATGTGGATCCGATTCCAGTCCCACAGGTCAGGCAGGTTGAACCAGACATATTGCAGCATGTTGTAGAACACCGGCAGGCCATGCCACTCCGGAAACCAGCTTTCCAGAAAAGTCTGGTCCGTCCGCCGCCAGAAGGCCTCCGGCCGGTCGAGGCGCTCGAGCATGGCCACATAGGTCGCCTGGCTCGGCCGGGCGGTGAAGACACCGCTGTTCATGCGATGGAAGTCCTGCAGGCCTTCATAGACATTCGGCGCCGCGCAGAATTCCGGATAGTCGAACAGCTTGTCGCAGGTCTTCAGAACCAGCGCATCCGCGTCGATGAAGACGACCTTCTCATACGCCTCGAGCTGCCAGAGACGCAGTTTCACGAAATTGTCCAGCGGCGTGTGAAACACCGGCTTGCCGCCCTTGGTGAACGGCGCCGCCGTGTGCAGCCGGCCGCGCTCATGGCGTTCGTTGAAGGCCTCGGATGTCGGCAGCCGGTCGCACCGTCCCAAGCGCGGATCGAACTCCTGCAGCACCGACAGATCGGCGTCCTCGACACCTGGAGTGACCAGGACCACCAGATCCGCCGCCGTGCCGGTGCGCCGGAGCGAACGCAGCAAGGCGGACGCACCGAGCACGTAGTCGCTGTTGGTCACCAGCGTGACATAGGCAGTCCTGGCGCCCGGGGCGCGGTCAAACCGGGGAGCATCCTGCATCTTCCGTCCTCAGGAGACCGACTTGAGCCTGGGATGTTCCGGATCCCGCTCGATCTCTTCCCCGATCTGCTTCGTCCAGGCAGATACCGCCGGGACGCGGCTGCGGTCGACGCGGTAGGAATAGGTCCTGGCGACATCGACCACCTCGCTCAGCAGCCCTTCCTCCAGCGTGATCGGGTTGAGACCCAGCTCCAGGAACTGCTTGTTCTCGACCACCAGATCGTTTTCCGCAGCTTCCTTGCGCGGGTTCGGCAGATGAGCCACCTTGGCGCCGGTGAGACGCGAGATCATTTCCGCGAGGTCGCGGACGCGGTGGGTTTCGGTCATCTGGTTGAACACCTTGACCTTGTCGCCCCGCACGGGCGCGTTCTTGAGCGCAAGCTCGATGCAGCGCACCGAATCCTGGATGTGAATGAACGCCCGTGTCTGTCCGCCGGTGCCGTGCACCGTCAGCGGATAGCCGATGGCCGCCTGGATGAGGAACCGGTTCAGCACGGTGCCGTAATCGCCATCGTAGTCGAACCGGTTGATGAGCTGCTTGTGGCGCTGGGTCTGCTGCGTATGCGTGCCCCAGACGATGCCCTGATGCAGATCGGTAATCCGCAGCCCGTCATTCTTGGCGTAGAACTGGAACAGGAGCTGATCCAGGCATTTGGTCATGTGATAGATCGAGCCCGGATTGGCAGGATAGAGAATGTCCTGGCTGGCCTTGTCCCCGCTGAGCGTCTCCACGTCGACGGACAGATACCCTTCCGGGATCGCCGCGCCGACGCTGGAATAGCCATAGACGCCCATGGTGCCGAGGTGCACGAGATGGGCATCGAGGTCCAGCTCCACCATCGCGTTGAGCAGATGGTGTGTGGCGCTGACGTTGTTGTTGACTGTGTAGTTCTTGTGGTGGTCCGATTTCATCGAATAGGGAGCTGCGCGCTGTTCCGCAAAATGGATGATCGCGTCCGGCCGGGTTTCTCCCAGCCACGCCTTGAAGACCTCGTAGTCCCTGGCGATGTCAATCAGCTGGAAACGAATCGTGTTGCCGGTTTCCTGTTTCCAGATGCGGGTGCGTTCCTGGATGGAGTCCATGGGCGTAAGAGACTGCACGCCGAGTTCGGCGTCGATCCACCGCCGGCTCAGATTGTCGACGATATGGACTTCATGTCCCTGATCGGACAGGTGCAAGGATGTGGGCCAGCCGACAAAACCGTCACCGCCAAGTATCGCAATCTTCACAGAAAATCTCCCTGGGTTATTCCGGCGGAGCGAGCGGACCGCTCCGATTGCTCCATTTGAGAGATCAGATCATTGCGATATTTCCGTGACAACTCAACATCGAACTTCGAAATTGATACAGGAAGAGGCGAATGGTCACGGGCATTTCGGCAGGTTGGTCAGACTGTTGCGCAAATCTCGAAGCCGCTGTCGACGGGATCGACCGGCTCCAGATCCCTGACAAGGCTTACGCGGGCCAGGGACGGTCCCTGCCAGAGCACATCCAGCATGTCCACCACCGTGTCCGACGGCCCCGAAAAGACGGCTTCGACGGCGCCGGACGCATGGTTCCGGACCCAGCCGGAAAGCGCGCGCGCCACCGCCTGGTCCGCGCACCAGGCCCTGTAGCCGACACCCTGCACCCGGCCCTCTATCAGTACGTGAACGGTCAATGTGTCCGCCGTCATGAAGCACTCCTGTCAGCCGCTGCGGCAAAGATTAGTGCGCTTCGGACCGGGTGGCTAGGGCGTTTGCCCGCGCCATGCGCTTCTGTTCGTCCAGCATCACCAGCAGCGACGCGCCGACGATCACCAGCGCGCCCGGCCAGAAGGCGCCGGCCGGGGCGAATCCGAAGACGAAGAACCCGACGGCGATGTTGAGCGGCAGCTTCAGATGGTCGAAGGGCTGCACGAAGGTGGCATCCGCCTTCTGGTAGGCGAGCGTCAACAGGTAGTTGGCAAGCACCGTCAGGACGCCGGCGCCGACCAGGAGCCAGAGAGCCGCGCCGGAGGGCACGATGCCGCCCTCGCCCAGCGCCAGCAGAGCGTTGACCGGTGTCAGCAGAAGCAGCAGGTAGACCGTGATGGTATCGGCATGCTCGGTCCGGGTGAGCTTCTTGGTGACCAGCGAGGTCCCCGCCCAGAACGCCGCCGCTCCGACGGGCAGAAGGGCCGCCAGGCTGAAACTGTCCGTCCAGGGTTCCAGAATGATCATTCCGCCCGAAAAGCCGGCAAGCGTCGCCAGCCAGCGGACCACGCCGACCCGCTCGCCGAAAAACAGCTTGGCGCCGAGGATGACGAAGAACGGCGACGTCATCACCAATGCGATCGCCTGCCAGATCTCGACTTGGGCCAGACCCGCGACCCAGAGCTGGATGCCGATCACGGCGAAACCGGCGCGCAGGAGATGCCATCCGGGTTGCCGCGTCTTCAACGCTCCCGGCCCGCGCCGCAGGACGAAGGGCAAGGCCACCAGCAGGCCCAGCGCATATTGCCAGAAGGCGGCCGATGTCGACGGGACGCCAAGTTGCATTGTCGCGCCCTGGAGGGCGCCGTTGACCAGTGCGAAACAGGCCCCCGCCCCGACCATGGCCAGCGCGGCAAGAAGTGATTTCCGGGAACTGTCCGGCATGGCATGCCCTTCTGTGTGATCCGTTCCATAGTCCATCAGAACAGTCTCAACAGACACGCGCCCGCACCGCCCCGGCTGGGGCTTGCGGCCAAGTTCTCTCTCATCCGGACTTTCAGGTGGATCCCGAGTGTCGAAATCACACCAACCGTCGGCTCCGGCCTCTCACCGGATCTGCTGACCCTGACAGCGCATAGATAGGTGCTGCCGCCAGGCGCTCGCGGGCTCCAGGTCTCCCTGATACCGCCGGTGGGGAGTTTCACCCCGCCCCGAGAACTGTTCCCTCAGCGCTGTTTACGCGTTGGCCGGCGCCTTTGCAACGCTGACAGGCCTAAATTTTCAGTATCGCTGAAATCTGCTCGGGCCTTTCAGCGATCAATATCGGTCTTTCCGCCTCCAGTTCCTCCCGGCTGCCATAACCCCAAAGGACCCCGACTCCGGCGACGTCATTGGCATTGGCGCCGATGAGATCATGCTTGCGATCGCCGATCATGACCGATTCCGACGGCCTGATTCCCTCCTGCCGCAGGATATGGCCGATCAGCTCCGCCTTCGCCGACCGTGTACCGTCCAGCTCGGAGCCGTAGACCTTGCCGAAATACGGCGACAGACCGAAATGCGCCACGATCTTGCCGGCGTAGACATGCGGTTTGGACGTACACACATGAAGCGTCGCGCCTGCATCGCGCAGCGCTGCGAGACAGTCCACGATACCGTCGATCAGCGCATTCTCGAAAAGGCCCGTCACCGTGTACCGCTCACGGTAGAAGGCAACCGCCCGGTCGAGCTCGGTCCGCTCGTCCGTTCCAAGGAGAACCTCGAAGCTGTCCCACAGGGGCGGTCCGATGCACCAGCGCAGATCTTCCGCGGCCGGCACCAGGCTTCCCATCTTCTCCAGAGCATACTGGATGGAGCGGACGATCCCCTCGAACGGATCGGTCAACGTCCCGTCGAGATCAAAGAGCAGTGTTGGGCTGGTCAAAATTCACCTTTCGAAACAACATCTTTCTACGAGCCTATCCGGCATGGTCCTTGTGGAGATAGATCACCAGGTCACCAAGCTGCCGGTAGACGGAGTAGTTCTCTTCAATCCAGCTTCCGACACGCGCGCCAGTCGTTTCCGAAAAATACCAGGGCGGCATGTCTTTTGCGACAATGAACGCCGGCTTCAGGTCCATCAGCCTGCCGACTTCGTCACCGGACACATAGCCCGCATCGGCCAGGGGCCTGTAGACCGAACTGTCCGGGTTGATATTCGCCGGATGGGTGAGCGCCCGCGAAAGCGGAACGGAATTCAGATACATGTGCACGATTTGATAGTTCATCGCCCAGACCCGCTTGTCGGCGATGTCCGAGGCAAGAATGACCCGCGCAGCTTTCTGGACAAAATGGGCGTCCTGCAATCTGCCACGATTCTCGAACACGCCGATTGCCGATGGCAGCGTGATCGCCAGTGCCCCCGCGACCATGACAAGAACGCCCGCAACACCCGCTCCGTGCACAATACGGGATCCCGTTGCCCGCGAGATCCCGCAGGCAACGAGGACAGCCAGCAGCGGAAAGACCTGGTTCCAGTAGTGGGAATAGGCGGCGCCTCCCAAAATGATGGACAGCAAGACCGCGATCAGGACGAAACCCGTTGCCAACACGGTGCGCTCACCCAACAGGTACGTTCTGCCCGAACGCCCCGGCAGTTGAACTGCCAGCACGACGAACGCCCCGGCAAGAACAAGCGTCGCACTCGCGAACAACAGCGGTTCGTGCAGGATCCTGCCGCCCCAGTAGACCGCATGCGCGCTCAAGGTGTTCATGATGGAGCCGTCTTCCCGCGACGCATAGGAGATCGGCGCATCAATCATCGCCAGCTTCAAGGTGGCCAGTTCGCCCTGCGCGGCGTAAACGCCGACCAGCAACACGACAGGCACCATTCCGCCCACGATGTAAGACGACACTCTTCCGGCAGCGCCACGCATCCCCTGGCCGCGCAGCACGATCAGGAGATAGATCCCCAGTGTCACGGCCACCAGACCGAGATTGCTTCGGGTCAGGACCGCGAGGGACACCAGCAATCCCGCGGCGGCAAGACGCGCGGGCGTCAGCGACGGGGAAGAGGCCAGGTAAACGGCCGGCATGAGAAATGCCATCGCCAGATGCTCGGTCTGCGTGTGCTGGGCAAACCCGGACGCACTCAGACTGATCAGAAACAAAGTACCGAGCCCGGCGCTGAACGCGCCGGCAGACCGGCTGGCCGTCAGAAACGTGAAACAGCAGATCACGAGCAGGCAGGCATCTCCGAACGCCCTGAGGGACCACAGAGTGTCACCGAAAACGCTCATCCAGCCCCCGAGGGCCAGAAACAGGACCGGTGGCTTCAGATCGAACAACTCGACAAATGGCAGATGTCCGCGTGCTACACTCTGCGCCATCAGGGCAAAGGTGCTCTCGTCCCAGTCCAGGACCTCCGTGGACAAGGATCCGATCTGGGTCAGCATCACCAGAACCGCAAACACCAGCATCCAGATCAGGTTGACCAGAACCGCGGCCTGCTTGTCTTCAGTGACCAGATTTTCGCTATCAACAGCCATGCACGCCCCGCCCGTATCAATCAGCGGCCGAACTCAAACAGAACCTGCGAGAAGTCGCAAGCCCCTGAAACCCCGTGTTGACGGCGGACCCGATCGTCCCGGATGGAACATGCTGTGGCCAGCCCGGCAGGGGCCGGCTGCCCGGCGCCCCCCTTGAAGGCGCCGGCTTTTGATCGCCCTGGCTGCTGCAAACGCACGGCTGCCGGGCCGAAAGGCCGCTGAACGGCCAAAGTTCTCGCCCGGCCGGTGTTTCTGATCGGCTAGGATGGGTGCTCAGGAAAATTCCATGATCACCGCATCCACGGCAAGGCTGTCGCCGGGGGTCGCCTTGATGGCCGTCACCGTGCAGTCCCGTTCGGCGCGCAAGACGTTTTCCATCTTCATGGCTTCCACCACCGCAAGCTGCTCGCCTGCCTTCACTTCCTGCCCTTCCGCGACGGCGATCGAAACCACAAGGCCCGGCATCGGACACAGCAGCAGCTTCGATGTGTCGGGGGGAAGTTTTTCCGGCATGAGCTGGTCCAGCTCTGCAATGCGCGGGGTCATGACTTTCGCGATCACCGAGAAGCCCTGCCAGTCGAGACGGTAGCCACCGCGCACGGGCCGCACCTGAACCGTGACCTGCCGGTTTCCGACCGTTCCGGACCACAGGGGATCCCCCGGGGCCCAGTCGGCCTCAACGGTCACGACAGGTCCATCGCCGATCGCTACGTCCATTTCCACGGGTGTGCCGGGATAGCCTGCAACCAGGCGGATCGGCACATAGGTCTTGTCCAGCTTGATCACCCAGTCCTCGCGGATGGCACCCGAATGCGGCCTCAGCCGTCCGGGCAGATGATCCAGCCGCTCGCGCTCCAGCGCGCCCATCGACAGCGTCACCGCCGCCAGGACCGAATAGGCGGCCGCGTCCGGCTGCGCCGGTGCGAACCCATCGGGATATTCATCGGCGATGAAACTGGTGGACAATTGTCCGGAGCGCCAGCGCGGATGGTTCATCAGCGCCGTCAGGAACGGCACGTTGTGCTGGATACCGTCGACGTAGAACGCGTCCAGCGCAGAACTCATCGCATCGATCGCCTCTGCGCGGGTCGGTGCATGCGTGACCAGCTTGGCGATCATCGGATCGTAGAACATGGAAATCTCCGACCCCTCGACGACACCCGTGTCGTTGCGGATCGTCACGCCGTCGCTGGCCGATTCCTCCGGTGGCCGATAGCGCACCAGCCGTCCGATCGACGGCAGGAAATTGCGGTAGGGATCTTCGGCATAGATCCGGCTTTCCACCGACCAGCCGTTCAGCTTCACATCGTCCTGCCTGATCTGCAGCGCCTCGCCCGCAGCCGACCGGATCATCTGTTCCACAAGATCCACCCCGGTGATCAGTTCGGTCACCGGGTGTTCGACCTGCAGCCGCGTGTTCATCTCCAGGAAGAAGAAACTCTTGTCCTGACCGGAAACGAATTCGACCGTTCCGGCGCTGTCGTAATCGACGGCTTTTGCCAGGGCGACCGCCTGTTCGCCCATCATCCGGCGGGTGTCCTCGTCGAGCAGCGGCGACGGCGCCTCTTCGATGACCTTCTGGTTGCGGCGCTGGATCGAGCATTCCCGTTCGCCCAGATAGATTGCATTGCCGTGCTTGTCGCCCAGAACCTGAATTTCGATGTGGCGCGGATTTTCAATGAACTTTTCGATGAAGACCCGATCGTCGCCGAAGGACGACGCGGCCTCCGATTTCGAGCGGACGTAGCCGTCGCGAACCTCTTCGGCGTTCCAGGCAACGCGCATGCCCTTGCCGCCACCGCCGGCCGACGCCTTGATCATCACCGGGTAGCCGATATCCTCGGCGATCTCGACCGCCTGGTCCGCCGATTCGATCACGCCGAGATAACCCGGGACAGTGCTGACATTGGCCTCGTTGGCGAACTTCTTGGATTCGATCTTGTCGCCCATGGCTTCGATGGCGCGCGGATTGGGACCGATCCAGACGATGCCCTCCTTTGCCAAAGCGGCCGGAAAACTCGCGCGTTCCGACAGGAACCCGTAGCCCGGATGGACCGCCTCGGCCCCGGTCTGCTTGCAGGCCGAGATGATCTTGTCGGCGACGAGATAGGACTCCGCCGCCGCCGCCGGCCCGATATGCACCGCTTCGTCCGCCATTTCCACATGCAGCGCATCGCGGTCCGCATCGGAATAGACAGCAACCGTACGGATGCCCATACGGCGCGCGGTCTTGATAACCCGGCACGCGATCTCACCCCGGTTGGCGACAAGAATTTTCGAAAACATGAATTTCCACCCGACTGGCCTGTTTTAAAAGTTGTAGGCCGCGCCAGATCGGCACGCAACTTATCCAAAGGGCGAGACGTGTTTTTGCGGAGCCTGCCGAAGAGCCGGTTCCGGGAGCGGTGACAGGATTGTAATTTATCCGAATATTAATAAACTTATTGCAGTAATTACTTGTGCAAACGAGGAATTCAGATGATCAGACGCGTGGCAGGCGCCCTTCTCGCCAGTATGCTGTTAGCGCCCGCAGCACTCGCCGCAAGCGCTGGCAAGTGGAACAGCGGCGAGGTCAACGGCTTTACACGCTACTGGACCACTAACAGTTCCGGGGCGAGTTTCGTTGTCTGGTGTCACCCTGAGCGCAAGGTCAACGGCACGCTTTTTCATATCCTGATAGACGGCAAGACTCCGGCGCCCAACACCCGGATCAAGCTGGTTCTGGACAAGGAAATTCTTGAACTTCCCGTCAACAATCAGGGCTATATCGACACCGGCTGCGCCACGTGTTCCGACAGTTTCGGCTACATCTGGCACCGCATGCGCGCCGCCCACTCCATGGCCGTCAAGTTCTATGACCAGCGCTATGCCGGTTTCTCGCTGAAAGGCGCTCCGGAGATCCTGCCGGGGCCGGTCTGCCCGACCGACTGGCAGAAGAAACAGCCGAACAGCTGATCCGCGCTTCAAACTCAGACGCCCACCGCACAAATTATCCCCTTCAGTGGAACACCTTGTTTCTTAAGGATTCCTTAGGCAGGCCTATGTAATTTTTCCAATGATTATTTGGACAGGTCTGATGAATCGGATTATTTTTCTACTGGGTGTCTGCCTGATGATTGGCGCATCGCCTGCCGGTGCTGCCGAGGCAGGCATCTGGCGCAGCGATACCGCGCATGGCTATGAGCGTTACTGGACCGAAAACAGGGACGGTGCCCGGTTTGCCATCTGGTGTCCGCCCAGCCACGATATCAAGGCGGCTCTTATCGGGATCGACATCAACGGCCGGTTGCCGGCCCCGGATACCGTCGTCCGGGTGGAACTGAACCGCAAGCTCATCAAGTTCAGGGTCGGTCACGACGGATACATCCACAACACCTGCGCCTCCTGCCCCGACAACCTGACCTATTTCTGGCACCAGATGCGTTCCGCCCCGAGAGTCATGGTTCTGTTCGACGACAAGCGATATGCGGGTTTTTCCCTCCGCGGCATCCAGAAGGCGACACCGCACTCCGTCTGCGCCAGCCAACTGTCCCGGAACACCCGGTAGAACGCGCAATCGGCCCATCCGTGCTCAGGGTCACATTTCAGCCCGCCTCCCCGGGTCATAATCCACACTCATTGGTACAAGAACCAGAGGAAGTCGCAGGAGCCGTGCGCGTACAGATGCCGGCGGCCGGGTGACTTCGGACCCTCAGGAGGCAGAAATGCGGAAGAACCACTTGCTTGCAACGGCGCTCGTCCTTGCAGGGCTCGGCATGTCCACGGCAGCACAGGCCCGGCCGGATCTTCGCCAGATGACCTGCGGACAGGCCCAGAACCTGGTCCGCCAGCACGGCGCCGTTGTGTTCACCACCGGCCGGCACACCTATTCCATGTTTGTCTCGAACCGCAGCTATTGCGACCGCAACCAGGTCCTGTTCACCCAGTTCGGACCGACCCGGGATCATCCCAAATGCCCGGTTGCCTTCGAATGCAGGGAACCCCTGTTCGAGCGCGGCCCCTTCAGACGCTGGAACTGACGCCGCCGGAAGGGCGCATCCGCCCGGCCGCCTTCCGCTCCGGTCACACCTGCACGGGCCCGTACCCTAAAGCGGAATATTGTCGTGTTTTTTCCACGGCATTTCGGCCTTCTTCGATCGCAGCAGCGCCAGAGCCTTGGCAACACGGCGCCGCGTCGAATGCGGCCGGATGACATCATCGATGTAGCCGCGCTCCGCGGCCACGAACGGATTGGCGAACCGGTCCTCGTATTCCCGGGTGCGCTCGGCGATCTTGTCCTTGTCGCCCAGTTCCGAGCGGTAAAGGATTTCAACGGCGCCCTTGGCCCCCATCACGGCGATTTCCGCGCTCGGCCAGGCATAGTTGATGTCGCCGCGAATGTGCTTTGAACTCATCACATCGTACGCGCCACCATAGGCCTTGCGCGTGATCACGGTGATCTTCGGCACGGTTGCCTCCGCATAGGCGAACAGAAGCTTGGCGCCATGCTTGATCAGGCCGCCATATTCCTGGGACGTGCCCGGCAGAAAGCCGGGAACATCGACAAAAGTCACCAGCGGGATGGAAAAACAGTCGCAGAAACGGACGAACCGGGCGGCCTTGCGGCTCGCATCCGAGTCCAGAACCCCGGCAAGCACCATCGGCTGATTGGCGATGATGCCGACGGTCCGGCCTTCCATCCGGCCGAACCCGGTCAGGATGTTTCCGGCAAAACTGCCCTGGATTTCATAGAAATCGCCTTCATCGACCGTCTTCAGGACAAGTTCCTTCATGTCGTAAGGCTTGTTCGGATTGTCCGGAATGAGAGTGTCGAGGCTGGTGTCGATCCGGTCCGGATCATCGAAGTGGGTCAGCTCCGGGAGATCCGACTGATTGTTCATCGGCAGAAAATCGATCAGCCGGCGCATCTCCTGAAGGGCTTCCACATCGTTGTCGAACGCACCGTCGGCGATGGAGGACTTGGTCGTGTGGATCGAGGCACCGCCCAGTTCTTCGGCGGTCACGGTTTCATTGGTCACCGTCTTCACGACATCCGGGCCGGTCACGAACATGTAGGACGTGTCCCGGACCATGAAGATGAAATCGGTCATGGCAGGAGAATAGACATCGCCGCCCGCGCAGGGTCCCATGATCAGGGAGATCTGCGGGATCACGCCGGAAGCCAGCACATTGCGCTGGAACACCTCGCCATAGCCGCCCAGCGCCGCCACACCTTCCTGGATGCGGGCACCGCCGGCATCGAACAGGCCGATGATCGGGGCACGGTTCTGCAAGGCCATGTCCTGCAGTTTGGTGATCTTTTCCGCATGGGTCTGTGACAGCGACCCGCCAAAAACGGTGAAGTCCTTGGAGAAAACATACACCGTCCGGCCGTTGACCGTGCCCCAGCCGGTGACCACACCGTCTCCCGGGATGTGCTGTTCTTCCATGCCGAAATCGGTGCAGCGGTGCTGCTTGAACATGTCGAACTCCTCGAAGGAGCCCTCGTCCAGCAGGATTTCGATCCGCTCGCGCGCCGTGAGCTTGCCCTTGGCGTGCTGCGCGTCGATCCGGCGCTGCCCGCCACCCAGGCGCGCCGTCTCCCGGCGCTGTTCCAATTCGGCCAGAACTTCTTTCATCCGGTCCTCCCAAAACTGCCAAACTCGTTGTCTTCATGCCGTATCATGGCCGCCTTTTGCAGGATAGTCAGCACAAGGGCCTATGGAAGCGGGGAAGCCTGCGGAAGACCTGCGGCTGAGCACCGGGTAAGGACGCTCGCGCATCCCTGTCCGCTGGACGCTGACACCGCTCCCGACCAGCGGCGCCACCGGCCACGGATTTGAGTTTTCTCAGGCCGGTCTACCGGCATCCGGGCGCCTCGGGCGGAAAAACACCGCCCCCGCCGACACAGGGACGCGACCCGAGAGACCGGAAAAATTGACGCTGCGTCCCGTTTTTTGGCGGCCGCCGATTTTCTGCCTAACTTGAAGGCACAGCCGCCGCGACATTGTTCTTTGACACCTTTCAGAAATTTGCCATCATTGCTCAAGAAGGTAGCATTGACGAAGGGGAGGCCATGTCGGACGAACGCACGTTCTTCAACGAAATGCTCGACGAGACCGGAGCGCCGCGGCAAGCCTATGCCAGGCTTGCGAACTGGCTTGAGGAAAAACCCGCGAATTTCCTGTCCCGCAAAAGCAGGGACGCTGAAACGATCTTCAAAAGGCTGGGCATCACCTTTGCGGTCTATGGCGCCGAGGATGCCACCGAACGTCTTATCCCCTTCGATCCGATCCCGCGTGTCATATCCGCTGCCGAGTGGCGCCGCCTGTCCGCCGGCATCGACCAGCGTGTGCGCGCCCTCAATGCCTTCCTGCATGACATCTATCACCGCCAGGAAATCCTGAAGGCCGGCCGGATCCCGGCAGATCTCATCCTGCAGAACGAAGCGTTCCTGCCGGAGATGGCCGGCTTCACACCGGCGCGCAAGGTATATGCCCATATTATCGGCACCGACCTGGTCCGCGTATCGGAAAACGAGTTCTACGTCCTGGAGGACAACACGCGCACACCGTCCGGTGTTTCCTACATGATGGAAAACCGGGAAATCATGATGCGGCTGTTCCCGGAGCTCTTCCAGAGCCACCATGTCGCTCCGGTGGAATATTATCCCGAAAACCTGCTGCAGACCCTGGAGAGTGTTGCGCCGGATCCGTCCAAGTCCAGCCAGACCATCGTCGTGCTGACCCCGGGCATCTACAATTCGGCTTATTTCGAGCACGCCTTCCTGGCCGATTCCATGGGTGTCGAGCTGGTCGAAGGCCGGGACCTGTTCGTTGACGCCGGTCATGTCTACATGCGCACGACGCGCGAACCGAAGCGGGTCGATGTGATCTACCGGCGCATCGACGATGCGTTTCTCGATCCCCTCACCTTCAATCCGGGCAGCATGCTCGGCGTCCCGGGCCTGTTCGACGCCTACCGGGCCGGAAACGTGACCATCTGCAACGCTCCGGGCACCGGCATTGCCGACGACAAGGCGATCTACGCCTATGTGCCGGACATCATCGAATTCTATACCGGCCAGAAGCCCATCTTGAACAACGTCCCGACCTGGAACTGCTCGCGCGAAGACGATCTCGCCTACGTGCTGGACAATCTGGCGGACATTGTCGTCAAGGAAGTGCACGGCTCCGGCGGCTACGGCATGCTGATCGGCCCGACCGCCTCCAAACGTGAAATCGCCGAATTCAGGAAGGTCCTGCAGTCCAACCCGTCCAACTACATCGCGCAGCCGACGCTGGCACTGTCCGCCTGCCCGACACACGTGGCCTCCGGAGTGGCGCCCCGCCATGTCGACCTGAGGCCGTTTGTCCTCATCGGCGACCAGGTGCGCATCACGCCGGGCGGCCTGACACGGGTCGCCTTGAAGAAAGGCTCCCTGGTCGTCAATTCCAGCCAGGGCGGCGGCACCAAGGACACCTGGGTCCTCGAGGACTGAGAACGGGAGGGTATCATGACGAGACTGAAGCGTTCCCCAGGCCGGTCAGGCCCGTTCGCAGGGAGTGATCCCGTCGCCGTGTGGCCAGTCCGGCCGTTGCCAGGTCCTCCGGCCTTGAGCGCATGCGTCTCCGGCAGAATGCTTCAACCCAACCACGACAGGCTCTAGATGCTCGGAAGAACCGCCTCCTCTCTGTTCTGGATGTCGCGCTACAACGAGCGCACCCAGAATGTCACCCGCCTCCTGGATGTCGCCTATCGCGGTGCCATCATGTCCCATTCGGGACAGGAGGACGGCGCCCACTGGACCTTCGCGCTCGCCAACGCCGGATGCGAGAGCGGCTACCAGGAAAAATACGACGAGCTGCACATCCGCCACATGATCGCCTACATGATCTTTTCCAAGGAAAACCCGACCAGCGTCCGCTCCTGCCTCGAACTGGCGCGCAACAACGCACGCGCCGTGCGGACCGGCATCACCGCGGAGCTGTGGGAAGCGATCAACACGACCTGGATCGAGTTCGTGGAAGTCAGCCCGCAATCCGTGACCCAGGACAAGCTTCCGGATTTCCTGGCCTGGGTGAACCAGCGCGGCCATCTGTTCCGGGGCGCGCTCCTGAACACGATCTTGCGCGATGACGGCTATTTCTTCAGCCAGATGGGCAATTTCGTGGAACGGGCCGACAACACCGCGCGCATCCTCGACACCCAGTACTGGTCTCTTCTGCCCGACAACACCATCATCGAGGACGGCGTGGCGGAACGCTATCAGTGGTCGGCCATTCTCAGGGCCCTGTCCAGCCGCCGCAGTTATCGGTTCGCCTATCCCAATTCCCGGCTGAACGCCTTCAACATCGCGGAATTCCTGATCCTCAGGTCCGAGATGCCGCGCTCGCTGGCCCATTGCTGCGACTGGATTGCGGACACCGCCGAGGACCTGGCACAGTTCTACGGCTCCCGCGAGCCGAGCCTCGACATGGCGGCGGACCTGACCCGTGAGCTGACCGAAAAACAGATGCATGAAATCTACCGGCAGGGACTGCACGAATTCCTGACGGACTTCATCGGGCGCAACAACCAGTTCGCCCATCAACTGTCATTGGATTACAATTTCGCCTAAGGTCTGTGGAGAACCGGAATTTGGTCGAGGTCCGAATGCAAACCAGTCAAGTCAACACGCACATTCATGGCCGCCGCGGCCCTTGCGCACGGCCGTCCGGAGCAGCCAGGACCGGATCTTGCCACCTGCCCCGACAGGACGCTGTTCCACATCAGACATTTCTCATTGACCCCTTGCCCGGTGCCGCATGCGATTAACCGTCCGTCATACCACCCGCTACCGTTATGAATCGCCGCTGGCCAACGCCATGCAGCAGCTTCGCCTGACGCCTGAAAGCGGCCCCGCCCAGAAAATCGTCGACTGGTCGATCGAGGCTCCCGGCATCGAACGGGCGACCACCTACAAGGATGCCTTCGGCAATCAGGTCCACATGGTGTCCCGGTCCGAACCTGTCGAGGACGTGGAAATCACCGCGACCGGAACCGTCGAGACATCCGACACCAGCGGGGTCATCGGCCATGAGCCCGATGCGGCCGCGCCGCCCCGGATCTACACGAGGGTCACCCCGCTCACACAGGCCAACCAGGCGATCCGCAAACTGGCGGCGAACGCGGAAGGCCATGACAAGATCGCCGGGTTTCACGACCTCATGCACGCGATCCGCGACAAGGTCGAGTACAAGGTCGGCGTGACCGAGACCCACGCGACCGCAACCGCCGTGCTTGCTGCTGGCGAAGGCGTCTGTCAGGACCATGCCCACATCTTCATCGCCGCAGCACGGTCGCTCGGCATGCCCGCGCGCTATGTTTCAGGATATCTGCTGCTGGAAGACGAGCAGGCCTCGGAAGCCCATCACGCCTGGGCGGAGGTGCTGATCAATGGCCTCGGATGGACCGGATTTGATATATCCAACGCTATGTGCCCGAACGATCGCTATATTCGCTTGACGGTGGGCCTGGATTCCCGTTCTGCTGCCCCGATCAGGGGGATCCGTTTCGGCGGTCTGGAGGAAAACCTGCGGGTTGAGGTTGATGTGGCGCAGGCCGCCTTCCAGCAACAGCAGCAATAAAAGTCATTCTTCCGACGCCGGCTCCGGACTTCTCCAGACGGATTGTTCCCGAACATTGCCTGAAGGGCTTGCGAATGACTTATTGTGTCGGCTTGAAACTGGATCGCGGACTTGTGTTTGCCTCCGACACGCGCACCAATGCCGGGGTCGACAACATTGCAACGTTCAAGAAAATGCACAGCTGGCAGGAGCCCGGCGAGCGGGTGATCACCCTGCTGTCCTCAGGCAACCTGGCCGTGACCCAGGCTGTCATTTCGTTGCTGACCGAACACATCACCTCGGCAGACGCAGATCGTGCCACCCTGATGACCGCCAAGACCATGTTTCAGGTGGCCCGGCTGGTCGGCAGCGCGGTGCGGGAAGTCAAGGCGATCGACGGCGAAGCCCTGGCGGCGAGCGCCGACAACTTTTTCGTCACCTTCATTCTGGGCGGCCAGATCAAGGGTGAGGAACCGCGCATGTTCCAGGTCTATGCCGCCGGCAACTTCATCGAAGTCTGCGAGGACACGCCGTTTCTTCAGATCGGCGAGCACAAATACGGCAAACCGATTCTGGATCGCGTTACCCGCGCCGACATGCGTCTTGGCGAAGCCGCCAAACTGGTGCTTCTGTCCTTCGACAGCACCGTGCGTTCCAACCTGTCGGTCGGCATGCCCATCGACATGCTGCTCTACAACACCGACAGTTTTTCCACCGAGCGTCAGGTGCGAATCCAGCAGGACGACCCCTATTTCCAGAAACTGTCGAACGGCTGGTCCGAAAAGCTCCGTCAGGCCTTTGCCGAAATTGAAGAATTCGAAGTCTGATCCCGACCGGGGCTGTCAGCGCAACGTCACAAACGGACGATAGAAGCGGACCGGTCCCTTCCGCAAAGTGAGCATTCATGACCACGTCCAGCGCCGTTACCGAGCCTGACACCGTCTCCTGGACCCGGGAGCCGGCGCAAGAGCCGCTTGACGAAAACGATGCCGCGCTGAAGGTGGTCCGCGACATGATCAAGGCGGGCAAGCGGGCCCCGCTCGTGGACATGCTCAAACGCTGGGATCCGGTTGACGTCATGCAGCTGCTCACACGGCTCAGGCTGAAACAGGCCCGCAAGCTGTTCCAGTGGCTGCCGGCCAATCCGTCGATCAAGGTGGTTGCGGAACTGCGCCCCGAGTTCCGCTCCATCCTGATGGAGGAATCGACGCTCGAGCAGTTTCGCGACATTCTTGCCGGACTTGACCCGGAAGACGCGGTCGAGATCCTCAACGAGTTTCCCGACGACGTTGCCGAGGAACTGATCGCCCGCCTCCGCGACGTGGAGGACATCGGTACGCGCGGATCCTATGCCGACGACACGGCCGGCCGGGTGATGGCCCAGAAATTCGTTGCCCTGCCCGAGGATTGCACGGCCGATGAAGCCGTGTCGCAGATGCGCGAGCAGGCCGACCGGATCCGCAAGGTCTTCACGGTCTACGTCACCGACACGTCGGGCAAACTCGTCGGCACGGTGGAAGTCGGCAAGCTTCTGCTGGCGCCGCACGACACACCGCTCGGAAAAATCATGAACAGGGACGTGATTGCGGTCTCTGCAGATACCGACCAGGAAGAGGTTCTTCGCCTTGCCCGGAAGCGCGACATGCGCACGGTTCCTGTCGTCAGCGGAGACGGTCATCTGCTCGGCCGGATCACGCCGAAGCAATTGACCCGGATTGCGTCGGACGAGGCCAATGAGGACATGCTGCTGATGAGCGGCGTCTCCGCGGAAGCCCGCTCGGACGACACGGTCCTGAGGATCGTCAGGGGCCGTCTGCCCTGGCTGCTGGCCGGACTTGTCGGCGCCAGCGTCGCCGCGACCGTCGTCGGCTCCTATGAGGACCAGCTCGCCGAAGCCGCGATCCTGGCCGCCTTCATCCCCGTCACCATGTCCATGGCCGGCAATGCCGGTCTCCAGGCGTCCGCGGTCGCGGTTCAGGGGATCGCCACCGGAGCGCTATGGTCGGGCGACATCTTCTACAGGCTCCTGAAGGAAATGATGGCCGCGCTGTTCAACGGAGCTGTCGCCGGGATCATCCTGGGCTGCCTCGTGCTGCTGGCCTCCCTCGTGGTGCCGCTGGAAGCCCCGGAGCGTCTGGCCCTGGCCACGTCCCTGTCGCTCCTGTGCGTCACCACCCTGGCTGCAACAGTCGGCGCGAGCGTCCCGATCATCCTGGACAAGATCGGCGTCGACCCGGCCATGGCCATCGGCGTCTTCATCACGTCCTCCAACGACGTCCTCGGCGTGCTCATCTTCTTCCTGATGGCGACCACGTTCTATCTGGGGTGAAGGCGGCTTAAATACGCGGTGGTGTTTTCAGATACAGTCTATGAAGTTTCCTGGGTCCCCGCTTTCGCGGGGATGACAAACTGTCTAATGTCTGCGTCACAATCGAAAATGACGGCGCATGCGACGACATTCCTATTTTACGTATATACTTGCCAGCAAAGCGGGTGGCACCCTTTACGTCGGTGTAACGAACGATTTGGTTCGAAGAACCATGCAACACCGAGAGGGTTCAGCCAGCAGCTTCACAAGGCGCTATAAAGTCCACAGGCTGGTCTATTTCGAAGCACACACGGATGTTGAATATGCAATCAAGCGCGAGAAGAATATCAAGAAATGGAAACGCGCATGGAAGATTGAGCTCATTTCCAAATCCAATCCGGATTGGCACGATCTTTTGCCTGGTTTGCTAAGGTCGGGTGACTGACAAAATCCTTGTCATCCCCGCGAAAGCGGGGACCCAGGAAACTTCATAAGCCGCAATTTCAGGAAGGCCGCTCCCGCAATTCTCTCGCGAACGCCTTCACCCTTCCCGCAGGATCAGCACCGCGGCATCGAATTCCGTGCGCTTGTAGGCGCGCAGGCGGGTTGCTTCGGCGTCTTCGCCCCAGCGTTCGATGTTGAAGTCCTCTTCCACGTGGGCGGCGGACCAGACGCTGTCCGGATCGAGATGGCCTTCGGCAAGGGCAAGGGCAAGCAGGGCCGAGCCGGTCAGGCTGGTGACGGTGTGCAACGCGGCCAGGCTCAGGGGGCTTCGCGTATCGATCCGCTGCCGATAGGCGGTAAGAAGAGCGTCGGGCTGCGGTGCGTGTATCAGTCCCTCGATCAGGACGAAGCGCCCGCCGAGCAGACTGCCGGCCCAGTCGACAACGGGGTCCCAGAGGCGGTGCTGCGTCTCGACCAGGCTTTCGGGATCATCGGCGCGATAACAAAGCGCATCGTTTCCGGCGAACCGCGTCACCTCATCGGCGACTTCGGCGAAGCGGACGCTGACCGCGTCCTGGGCCGAATTGGCAAGCCGGGTCAAAGGCATGACAGCCGGGTTGATTTCCTTTTCCTGTGCTTCCCATTCGGCGGCGACAGCCGCGCCGAGCGTTACGCTGGGCAGCAGCAGCGTCGCCTTGCCGGGGGTCTTGACCGGGCGGCCGTCAAGATGGATGGCATAGCCGCCATCGACCCCAACATGCGCCGCTTCCTTGTAGAACCGCTTGGGAAGTTCGCGCCTGGACAGGTCCCGCGCGCGCTGTTCGGGATCCCTGGCAGCGTCTTCCTGCAAGACTTCAATAAAGTCACGCATCAGATTGTTTCCTCGTTGAACTTCAACATTTCCGAGACCGCCGCATCCAGCTCGCCGTAATGATGGACAAGACGGTCCGCTCCGGTTTCGTTCAGCCGGCTGTGGTCGTGATAGCCCCAGGTGACGCCGAGCGCATGCGCGCCGGCAGCCTTGGCCATGGCCATGTCGAAGCCGGTGTCGCCGATCATCAGCGTCCGCTCCGGATCGGCCCCCGTCTCCGCCATGGCCCTCAGCAGCATGTCGGGATGCGGCTTGGAGGGCGACGTGTCCGCGGTCTGGAAGGTCACGAACCGGCCGGACAAATCGTGGATCTCCAGCATGTGGCTGACCCCGCGCATGGCCTTGCCAGTGGCAATCCCGAGCAGAACGTCCTCTCTGGCGTGGAGCCTGTCGATCGCCTCCCGGGCGCCCGGGTACAGGGGATCGACGTCAAGCCCCTGCTGACGGCGCGCGACCTTCGACTGTCGGTAGGCCTCGGCCATGGCCGGCACCTTGTCCAGGCCGGACGGGCCGACAAGATCGGAAAACGCGTTCTCAAGCGACCGGCCAACGATCGACAAGGCCGTTTCCCGATCCGGCATGCCAAGCCCGACTGCGTCGAAGCCCACCTGCAATCCGTGCAGGATCGTGTTCTGGCTGTCCACCAGCGTGCCATCGACGTCAAATACGATCAGGTACATTGAGGGCCTATCGGAAGACTGGAAATTGCGGTTCCGCATGTGCCGGGTTTTGACCCAAGCGTCAAGGCCCGCCGTCCGTTTCGCTGCGCGCGCAGGCAATTCCCGAGAAATTCCGGGTCCCCTTAAGCAGTTTCAACGATAGGCAAGGACTTCCCTGCTGCTCGGCAAAGTGACCCGCAATCTTTGGATATCGCGAAAATTGGAAAAGCGCCTGAAAATTGCCCCTTTATTCTTGCAATCGAGCGCTCACCCGGCACTTAGGATCTTGTTAACCATGTTTCTAAACACACTGGTCACCATGATCGACGACAATCCCTGATGTGGGTGGGCAGGATCGTCTGGCGCAAGATGGCTGCCGGTAGATTTGAATTTGGGACCGCGGCCGGTACGGCCGGCGCGACAGAGTGGTTTTGTCTGCATGCAACGCAACAGCAATTCAACCGGCCGGAACAGGCTCACCGGGGACAGCAAGAGCGGCCGCGCGTTTTATACCGTGCTTGCCGGTGCCACCCTTTTGATCTCGAGCTTCGCGGTGACGGTTGCGCATCTGGGAACGTCGCTGACATCGGCCCACTTTGCCTCCGACTCGCGAACCGCCGGGCAACTGACACTCTCGCAGGCCGGACCTGACAAGGCCCTCCCCTTGCCTGCACTATCCGGACCCGCGCCCCGAGCGGTCGCGAACGTCAAGGTAACAGCGCTGTCTTTTCAGCCGCCGCACGACAGCGCACACGCAAGCATATCCATCGATCTGGCTGACGTGCGCAAGATGGCGGCCGCGACCGGACAGCTCAAGGCCCGGCAAGCCGCAAAGGCGGCTCTGGCACGGAAGCTCGCACGTCTGAAACTGGCCCGCACACTGCTTGCCGCACAGACCCGTTCCACGTCCGGATCCGAATTCGGACTCGCGGAAACCGGAACGCAAGCCGCCGGTTCGACCATTTCTGTTGCCATTGCCGTGAACCAGAGCGTGGGTACGGGCGCGATCGCGGACACCGATATCATCGCCAATTCCGCACCGGCCGTCATGGCAAGCCTGGCAACGCCGACCATCGGCAGGCCGGGCGCGATCCTGCCACCGGCGCCCGACACAAAGCCCGCCGCTCCGCGCAGGACGTCAGCCACAGCCCAGCCCCGCCGAACCGCGCCGCCGGAAGAAACCGCGCCGGTCCTTGCCTACGCACGGCCGGGCAATCCCGAGGACGATGAGAGCGGCGTCTTCGGCGGGCTCGGCAAACTCTTCGGCGGCCCGAAGGGCGGCCTGCCCGGACCGGCCAGCAAGGTCGCGGTCTACGACATCAGCTCCGCCACCGTGCATATGCCGGACGGCACCAAGCTGGAAGCCCATTCGGGCATCGGCCACCGCATGGACAATCCGAAATACGCCTATGTGAAGAATTACGGCCCGACACCGCCGAACGTCTACCGGCTGCGCATGCGCGAGCGGCGCTTCCATGGTGTCGAGGCCATCCGCATGCTGCCGCTTGACCGGGCCGCCATGAAGGGCCGTGACGGCATGCTGACCCACACCCGCCTGCTGCGCCGCTCGGTCGGGTCCCACGGCTGTGTCGCCTTCAAGGACTACAACAAGTTCCTGAATGCCTTCAAACGCGGCAAGGTCAAGACACTGATCGTCGTTCCGTCCATGGAAAAACTGCCGACCTACTACGCCCAGCACCGCAGAAGCACCGGCGCCTAAAGCACTCGACTCCGGTGGTGGCAAAGGCTATGTGAAACGGCCACGCCAATCACCTTCCGGATCCGCACTTGACCAAGGTCCTTATTCTTCTGCTTTTTCTGGTTGCCGCGATCCAGGTGATCAAACCGCTCGGCTGGCCGGGTTTGAAGAAACGTTCCGACGCCTGGAAACTGGTCGCCGGTGTTGTCGCCGTCACCTTCGCCTCGGTGATCCTGACTGCACTGTTTCACGGGCTGTAAGACCCGTTCCCGGCGCAGTTCCATCGAACGAGACACGCTCCCGGCCGCAATGACGACACCCTCTCAAACCACACTTCATCTGCTTTGCGGCAAAGTCGCATCCGGCAAGTCGACGCTGGCCGGACAGCTTGCTTCGCCCCCCTGCACCCTTCTCCTGAGCGAGGATGCCTGGCTCTCCGGTCTGTATTCCGGCGAGCTCCGCACACTCGCGGACTATGTGCGATATTCCGCCCGTTTGAGACAGACGATTGCGCCACATGTCATCGAGTTGCTGCGGAACGGGACGTCGGTGGTTCTCGACTTCCAGGCCAACACGCGGAACAGCAGACTTTGGATGCGCCGCCTCGTCAACGAGGCACAATGCCATCATCAGCTTCACTACCTCGACGCCCCCGATGAGATCTGCAAGGCACGGCTTCTCCTGCGCAATGCTGAAGGCACCCATGATTTCAATGTGACCGAGGCACAGTTCGACAAGGTGACGGCTCATTTCGAGCCGCCTTCCGCGGACGAAGGCTTCAACCTGACGCGCTACGAAACCATCCCCTGAACGCCGGCGGGATCATCGAGGCTAGCGCTTGTTGAGCGCGTCGTCCGGATCGTCCGTTTCCGGATCGTAGTCCGAGGCATCGAACCCCAGAAGGTTCCAGGTCTGCTGCATGTGGGGCGGCAGCGGCGCCGAGACGTCGATCTGGCCGTGGCCTGAAGGGTGCGGGATCACGATCCGGCGGGCGAGCAGATGCAGCCGGTTCTGGATACCGCCCGGCAGCTCCCAGTTCTCGATGTTGAAATACTTGTCGTCGCCGATGATCGGAGTGCCGATATGGGCGGCATGGGCCCTGAGCTGATGCGTCCGTCCGGTGACCGGTTTCAAGGTCACCCAGGACAGTTTCTGCGCGGACTGCTCGAACACCGAGTAAAGCGAGACGGCGTGCTGCGCCTCGTCGTCGCCCTGACGGGCCACCCGCATGCGCTCTTCTTCCTCGTCGCGTGCCAGGAAGGTCGAGATACGGCCCTGCTTGGGCTTGGGCACGCCGGCCAGCATCGCCCAATAGATCTTGCGGGTGTTGCGGTGCCGGAACGCCTTGGTCAGTTCCTGCGCCGCCTTGCGCGTCCGCGCCACCAGAATGATGCCGGACGTCTCCCGGTCGAGCCGGTGGACCAGACGCGGTTTGTCGCCTTTCTGGTCGGTGAAGGCCTCCAGCATGCCGTCCAGATGGCGCTTGAGCCCGGAGCCCCCCTGCACCGCCAGTCCGGCGGGCTTGTTGAGAACCATCACCTGACTGTCCTCGAACAGCAGCATGTCCTCGATGGCCTTGCGGTCGTCGTCGATCAGCTTGGTGGATTTCGGCCGGGCATTCCTTTTGTCGTTGGCGGGCAACTCGACGCCGAGCGGCGGAATGCGCACCATCTGACCCTTGGCGATGCGCGTGCTTGCCTCCACACGCTTGCCGTCAACCCGCACCTGGCCCGTGCGCAGCAGTTTCTGCAGGCGGCCGAAGCCCAGCCCCGGATAGTGGGCCTTGAACCAACGGTCGAGGCGCATGCCCGCCTCATCGGCGGTCACATGTTTCTGTTCAATCGCGGACATGTTGTTCTCAATTTTGGCGGCAGGGGATTTTTGCGGTCCCGCGCGGTCCAGGGCCCCGCGCCTGAAGGCGCCGGAGCGAAAAATCGTTCCGGAGCGTATAGGCGCAATTGCCGTCAAAGGGAAGGGAAAGTTAGGAACCGACCTGGCGCATGATCATCAGTCCGGCGAAGACCGCGGTGATCGACAGCAGCACCGATGCGGCGACATACATGAGCGCAAGGTGGGTATCGCCCCGTTCCCACAGAACGGCGGTATCGAGGGAAAAGGCCGAGAACGTTGTAAAACCGCCGAGTATGCCGGTTGCGAAGAAATAGCGCAGCGACTGAAGACCGCCGGTTGCGGTCTCGTGCTTGACCAGCCAGCCGATAAAGAGCCCCATGACCAGCGATCCGATGATATTGACGCTGAGCGTGCCGAGAGGAAATCCCGGTCCGAACAGCCTGAGCATCGTCATCGACACCAGATGCCGTCCACCGGCACCGATACCACCGCCGAGCATTACAAGAAGAAGATGGTTCAAATCCTGGCCCCATTCGACGGAGAGATTTTACGGCGGGCGCCCATGCCACCGGATCATTCACCGGGCCAGACACCGGATCTGTCGCCAGCTCTGGCACCGACTTCCTTACGCCGCCGCCCCGGACGTGCGTCGAACCTGCTGAAGGTCATCCCGACTGGTCCGGATCAGGGTGCCGGACCCCGGTCTCGGGTGACCGGCAGACCCGGATTGTTCCTTCAGAAAAGCCTTTGCAGTGCGGCGGGTCAATCCGTCATTTGACGGCCCCGAACTGGACCATGACACGGGGTCTATTCGCCCGGAGCCGGGGTTTTGGCATCCTTGTCCTCACCCATGTGCTCGAACACCTTGACCTGATCGTCATATTTCGGATCGATGGTGCCGCAAACCCGGTCCCAGAACGAAAAGAAATTGGCGAAATTGTAGCGGAACCGGGAATGATGCTGGTCATGGAAAGTCACGCAGACCATCGGCGACGGCATCCGCGACATCGGAGACGCCCAGAACTCAAATCCGGAATGACCGATGGTTCCGTTGAAGTGATCCCACAGGCGGTGAACGATCAGAACCGGGATCGCGATCGGCAGGAAGATCACGATCCACAGGTAGTAGCTCTGCATCACGAAGGCATCGACCAGATCGTCGGAATAGGTGCTCCACACCGTCGGTGCGACGGACCGGTGGTGCTCGGCGTGAAACCGGTACATCACCTTGGTGTGCATGAACCGGTGCGCCCAGTAGAACCAGGTGTCGTAAGCGACGATGGAGACCACGAACATCAGGATGACGGACCACCAGGACAGCTCCAGCGGCGACACCAGCGTCCAGCCCTTGAGCGACAGGAAGATGCCACCCGCGAGACAGCCCGCGGTCACCGTCAGCGACAGCACGCTTGCGCGGATTTCCTTCCACATGCGCTTTTCGCCGCGCCGGTTCTGCTGAATGCGCCGCTCGGGATGCCGGTTCTGGATCTGCACCAGCACCCAGCCGGTGGCGAAATACAGGAACACGTTGATCACGTAGACGGCCGCATAAATCGGCAGAAATTCCAGCAGAACGGTCAGTGCCTGATTCAGCATGATTTTCCTTAAATTCCAATCGGTCGGTTGGCTGGCACAACGAGAACGCACATGAGGCGAAAAAATGTGCGGGCTTACCCGGTTGCCTTGATTTTTGTGTCTTCCGTTTCCGGAATCTCGCCGGTTTCTTCCATCGAGCGCACCAGCGCATCGTATTTGGGATGAACCGTACCGCAGAACCGGTCCCAGAAAGAAAAGAAGTTACCGTAGTTATAGTGGAATTGCGAATGATGCAGATCATGGAACGTCGTGCAGATCAGCGGCGAAGGAAACCGTGACGACCTTGATGCGAAATATTCGAATCCGGAATGGCCGACCATTCCGGAGATCTGGTCGAACAGACGCAGCGCGAACACGCTGAGCGCGGGAACCGGCAGAACGAACCAGACCAGAAAATAGAAAAAGTGCTCGATCAAGGTATCGACCGTGGTCGAGCTGTCATTGCTCCAGACGGTCGGCGCTATCGAGCGGTGATGCGGCACATGGTACTTGTAGAGCGCCGGCAGGTGCAGCAGCCGGTGGCCCCAGTAGAACCAGGCATCGAACAGCACGAAGCAGACCGCGAACATCAGCGGGAACGACCACCAGGAAAGTTCCAGCGGCGCGAACAGCGTCCAGCCCTGGGTCTGCGCGAAGAAACCGGCGGACAGGAGCGCGGACGAGGTCGCGAGCGCCGACATGGACGCGCGGATTTCCTCCCGCTGACGCTTGAGGCCGTCGCGGTGCTTCTGGATACGCCGGTCCGGATGGGACGCGTTGATCGCCAGCACGGCAAACCCGGTGGCGAAATAGACCGCCACCATCGCCAGGTAAGTCAGTGCGAACACCGTGAGATAGTCGATCAGAAGATCCATCACGCCTGATCCTGCTTGCCCGCATAGAGCGCTTCGAAGCCCTCCACCTTGTCGTCATAGGTCGGATGGATCGTGCCGCAGTACCGGTCCCAGAAGGAGAAGTAGTTGGCGTAATTATAGACGAAATACTGGTGATGCTGATCGTGGTAGAGCGTGCACAGCAACGGCCACGGCTTGCGCGCGCTACGGCTGGCGAAATGTTCGTAGCCGCAATGGCCGATGGCCGCGGAAACCTGGTCGAACAGGCGGTGTCCGAGGAACACGAGCGGCGGCATCGGAACCACGAACAGAACCAGGGCATAGTAGGAATGCGCGAAGATCGTATCCACACTGGAGCCGGCATCGTTGGACCAGACGGTCGGCGTAACCGTCATGTGGTGCGGCTTGTGAAACCGGTAGAACAGCTTCGTATGCAGGATCCGGTGCCCCCAGTAGAACCAGGTGTCGTGAAGCGCGAGCGACACGACGAAGAACAGGGGCACGGACCACCAGGACAGGGCAACCGGCGCGAACAGGGTCCAGCCGCGCATCTGCGCGTAGAGACCGATGGACAGGCAGATGCTGGTGATCGCCAGTTGCCCCATGGAGGACCTGATGTCCCTGAGAGCATCGTGGGTCGGCTGCCGTTTCTGAATTTTCCGGTCGGGATGGCGCTTGTTCAGCGCCGTCATCGTCAGCCCGGTCGTGAACAGCACGCACAGGCTCATGACGTAAAGCCCCGCGAACAGGGCAAAAAATGCCCCGGCTCCCGTCCCGATGATCGAAATTACAAAATCCATGAAGTCCCTGGTCCGTCCGGTTGGCGCCCACGCCTCCTGTGGTTAGCCAAACAGCGGACCTCGCGTCAAGGAAACACTTGCCGATTTGTCGGCCCGTCCGCCTAAACCTCTTCGGCAACATGTTCGAAATCAGGGAAGATGGAACGGACCAGCTTGTCGATCCGCTCGATTTCTTCCGGAATTTCAGTGAGTTTGCTCCGTTCCTCTTCCAGGATCGCTAGAAAGATGCAGGCCCTGGCCTGATTGACCTGAGGCTGCGGCAAAGTGCCTTCCCCGGCTGCGGACAGAACAATGCTGACCAGCCGGTCGGCAGCGTTCAACCGTCCCCAGAGGTAATCGTGCTCGCGCCAGCCGCGATTGAAGAAGGCGCCGAAGGTATTCAGCGACTTGCCCTTGAGATCGAACCCTTCCGTATAGAGGCTGGCGGCATCCGTCGGGCTGATCCGGTCGACCAGGATTTCCGTCACCTCGGAAAAATCATTGCGCTGCAGGACAGGAAACGTGATCAGGTCGAAAAAGCCGAACCCGATATAGGAGCGCATCAGCGACAGGTGACGGTCCCGGTCGAGCAGACTACGCGCCGTTTCCGAAAACATCTCATCCTGCAGTCTGTCCAGATCGGCCAGCCCCATTCTGTCCGTGAAGGACGCGAGCAGCGGCGCGACATGCGCACCGGCGGTGCTGGCACCTGCCTCCACGTCGCGCAGAAAAGCGGCGGCCAGTTCACGGCTGTTCGCGCCGAAGAACGGCTCTTTCCAGCGCCAGCCCAGATGATCGATCTGCTCGTAAAGAAGACCCTTGAGATGATCGAGCGCCTCCGTGTCGGGGCGCGCGACCGTGCCGTCGCGCTTGTGCTGGTAAAAACCGTTGAGCTTGCGGATGGCAAAACGCAGCCGGCGGATCCTGTAGTCAATATCCAGTCCGCGCAGCAGGCCCACGATGACCGGGTCGGTCCTGCCCAGCACATCCCCGCTTTGCGCGACCAGAGCGTTGAAGTGATCCGATATCAGCCCCAGCAGCGTTTCTTCATGATTGCGCGCCTCGTCCGGCCCGCTCAGCCGGACGGTCAGCCGCGCCAGCCGTTCGGCCAGCGAATGCAGTTTCAGCGACTGATAGTTCAAAAACGCGAAGCCGGCCTGTTCGAAAGCCGCCACCGTGGCCTGCCTGCGGCACCTGGACAACAGTTCGGGCGTCACCTTCCGGCGCCGTGGGAGGAGGCCGGACACCGCCTGATCGACCGCCGGTCCGGCGGAATCGATCAACTGGGACAGCCAGCGGCTGCGCCGGTTGTTCTGTTCCAGTTCCTTCAGGTCGTCGCCAATCGGTTCGTTGCGGGGAATATGGGCGAGCGAGGCCAGGATCACCCGGAAGAATCCCGGCAGTTCGCTCACTCCGGCACCGCCTTGCGTGTGCTCGACCGGCGCCGGATCGACATAGATCAGACGCCGGGCGACTTCGCGCGCCGCCGGTTTGTCCTGGATGACGTCCAGCACCGGAGCGAACGGTTTGTTCATCACCACACTGCCGTCGACGAAACAGTGCCGGGCGGCCGTGTCGGCATCGAGCTGGAATCCCCGGGCAAGAAAGGCATCCCGGTTGCGCCAGCTCTGCTTGAGACCGGCCAGAACCCGCTCCATCTCCGCGACCGTCGCCGGCGGAAAAGCGCCGGGAAAAGAGGAGGTCGCCCGCGCCGCGAACACAAGATCGGGAATGTTGTCGCTATCGAACTGGCTGTTGACAGAACCCGGCATGCGATGGTCCGCGCGGAAATTCAGGATCCGCCGATGATCCCATTCCTCCACGAAATCAGGGTCGTCCAGGTGAATCCGCCGCCTGACACCATTGTAATCGGTGATGGTGACGAAGAGATCCAGCGTCTGGCCCCGCGGAATGAGGCTCTGGCCAGCCACGGCATCCTTTTCCATCTCCCGGCAGGCATCGAGCATCCAGCTGATGAAGCGCTCGCCGGAAAACGGTGGCGAGAACCAGCGCGCCTGCATGAACAATCGCAGCTTTTCTCGGGTTTCCGGGCTTTCTATCTGCTTCTTGAGCCGAGACGAAATCATCTGGTCCAGCATTGGTGAAATCGAGATCTTCAGATAGCGGGACAGACCGGATTGAGGCCGCGCCAATCGGGTGACATCGGCATTTTCGAGCCACATCCGGCTGTGGCTGTCGAGGGGCAGGTCGTGGGTGATCGCCCGCGCCAGCATGATGCCGTTGACCCCGCCGGCCGAAGCGCCTGCGATGGCATCGACCACGACCCGGATGTCAGCCACCGGTGACAGCAGATCGAGAAGATCGTGGAAGGCGTGCTGTACCGGCGTCAGATCCCGCTCGCCGGTCTCCGGCGGCGCCTTGCGCGCCTTCCGATCGAGCCGGATACTTGAAGCCCGGACCAGATTCAGGACCTCGCGACTGACACCGTGCATGTAAATGGCCAGGGAAACACCGCCATAAAGCACAAGCGCAAGTCTGAGTTCTATTTCCTTCATGCAATCACCGCAATCCTGTCGGTCCGGCACGTGGCCCGGTACCTGTCGACAACTGTCAGGTCCGAAATCACGCGTATTCGCGAGGTACAAAACGCACCGCGAATTCATGCTGCCCTACGTCAATTCCAGCCGAACCGTGTGCGAAGCTTGTCCGGTATGGAACTTCCTTGCCTTGAAAATCGTTTTTTTGATCGTCCACAGGGAATATGAGGCTAGGATAGTCACTACTTTTACGGCTGATTCTTAAACAATCGAGACTATAAGCCGACCAACTGGCCCGATCACAACATCGCAGACTGAAATGGCAGAGAGTAATAACAAATTGGTGCGACACTCGGCTGCGAACAAGACTTCCGCGGACCCTGCCCCTCTTGACGTCCTTGAGGAAGAAAACGCGTATCTGAGATCCGAACTTGAGGATCTCCGCCTTCTGTACGAGGCCACCATCGAACATGGCGAAGCTGTCGAAGATCAGCTCGCCAACCAGTCCAGTCGTCTTGAGGATCTGTCCAGGCAACTCGCCAAGTATCTGTCGCCGCAAGTCTACAAGTCGATCTTCGACGGTCGCCAGGAAGTCAAGATTGCCGCGACACGCAAGAAGCTCACCGTCTTCTTTTCCGATATCGCGGATTTCACCGAGACCGCCGACAGGCTGGAATCGGAAGAACTGACCTCGATCCTCAATCAGTATCTGACCGAAATGTCGCATATCGCGCTCAAGCACGGTGCGACGATCGACAAATATGTCGGCGATGCCATCCTGATCTTTTTCGGGGACCCGGAGTCGCGCGGGGTGCCCGAGGACGCGCTGGCCTGCGTGCGCATGGCCATCGAAATGCAGGAGCGCATGACGCAGCTCCAGGATGTCTGGCGCGCGGCCGGCATCTCCAGGCCGCTCAAGTGCCGCATGGGCATCCACACCGACTATTGCACTGTCGGCAACTTCGGCAGCGACACCCGGCTCGACTACACGATCATCGGCCGCGGCGTGAACACCGCTTCCAGACTGGAAAGCCTGTCGACACCGGGCTCGATCCTGACCTCCTTCGAGACCTATTCCCAGGTCAAGGATCACATCAGCTGTGTCGAAAACGGCGAGATCACGATCAAGGGCATCGCCTATCCGGTCACCACATATGAAGTGATCGGCCTGAAAGAGCCCGCGGCGGTCCGGCAGACACCCGATCTGCCTGCCATAACCCGGCAGCTTGGCGATCTTGCCGTGGGCCTGCCGGACTCCATCAGCCCGCAGGACCGCGACAACCTGAAGAAATCCCTCCAAAACGCTCTGGACCGCCTGAAAGCGGACTGAGCCGCAGTCCAGAAGACCGCCCGTTCTTCCCCCGTCCGACCCGTCGGCCTGGCTCCTGAAGCATCCGCTTCAATGCAGAGGTCCTTCAGCCGCGCTCCTTGCGCAGCTTGTCCCAGTATTCCAGGCGTTTTTTCAGATCCCGCTCGAAACCGCGCTGCGGTGGATCGTAGTAGCTCTTGCGGCCCATTTTCTCGGGAAAATAGTCCTGGCCGGAAAACCCGTCCGGAGCGTCGTGGTCGTACTGATAGCCCGTCCCGTAGCCTTCTTCCTTCATCAGCTTGGTCGGCGCGTTCAGGATATGCTTGGGCGGCAGCAGCGACCCGCTGGACTTGGCATCGCGCATGGCCGCCTTGTAGGCCACATAGGCCCCGTTGGACTTGGGAGCCGTCGCCAGATAGATGACCGATTGCGCGAGCGCCAGTTCACCTTCCGGTGAGCCGAGCATCTGGTAGGCGTCGCGGGCGGCGTTGGCCTGCACCAGGGCATTGGGGTCCGCAAGACCGATATCCTCGACCGCCATGCGAATAAGGCGGCGCGCCAGATACATCGGATCCTCGCCACCATCGAGCATGCGGCAATACCAGTACAGCGCGGCATCGGGATCGGACCCGCGCACGGACTTGTGCAGGGCCGAGATCAGATTGTAGTGGCCGTCGGCGCCCTTGTCGTAGATCGGCGCGCGCCTTTGCACGATTTGCTGCAGACGCTCCGCATCGAATATCTCGTCATCGTCCGCCGCCCGCCAGACATCCTCTGCCAGCGTCAACGCGGACCGTCCATCGCCGTCGGCCATCCGCACCAGCACCTGCCGCGCCTCCGCGTCCAGAGGCAGCGAACGCTCCTCGGTCTCCTCCGCCCGGCTCAGCAGACTGTCGATCGCTTCCCGGGACAGGGAATGAAACGTCATCACGTGCGAGCGCGACAGCAGAGCCGCATTCAGCTCGAAGGACGGGTTCTCGGTCGTGGCGCCGACCAGCGTGATCGTGCCATCCTCCATCACCGGCAGGAAACTGTCCTGCTGGGCCCGGTTGAACCGATGGATCTCGTCAACGAAAAGCAGCGTCGCACGGCCACTCATCCGCCGGGCCCTGGCCGCTTCGAACATCTTCTTGAGATCGGCGACCCCCGAGAAGATTGCCGAGATCTGCTCGAAGGCAAGATCGGTTTCCGTGGCCAGCAGACGGGCAATGGTGGTTTTGCCCGTTCCGGGCGGCCCCCAGAAGATCAGCGAGCCGAGCGTGCGCGTTTTAAGCATCCGCGTGAGTGTGCCGTCCGCACCCAGCAGGTGATCCTGCCCGACCACGTCCGCAAGACGCGTCGGGCGCATCCGGTCCGCAAGCGGTCTCGGTCCGGCCGTGCTCAATCCGGATGCTTCGAAGAGATCGCTCACCCGGCCCTCAACCCCGCAAGGTGATCTGGGACACCTTGCCGTCGCGCTCGATGTCGAGGCGCCACACGCGCGGCGGCGTTTTGGTGATCGTCTCGAGCATCCGGGTCGTTTCGACGGACTGACGGTTGATGGTGCGGATGATATCGCCCGGACGCAGACCCACACGATCCGCCGCGCTTCCGCGCCGCACTTCCGAGATCACGACCCCTTCATACAAACCCTCAAGGCCGAGTTCCTCGGCGACCGCCGGAGACAGGTTCATCACCGTGGCGCCTTCGAACGGCGAATAGTCGGTGAGTTCGCGTTTGTCCCGTGGAACCGTTTCCGGTGCAGCAACAAGGGGCACCGTCAGCGTGACTTCCCTGTTCTCGCGCAGAACGACGAATTCAGTGGTTCCACCGGTCATTTTCGTGGCGAAGCGATAGCCGAAGGAATTGGGGTCGGTCACTTCCTTGCCGTCAACCGCGATCACCAGATCGCTCACCTGCAAGCCAGCCTCAAGCGCCGGCGATCCTTCATGCACCGACGTCACCAGCACGCCCCGGGGACGTTCAAGCGACAGCGCTTCGGCAATCTCCGCGCTGACCAACTGCACCCTGGCGCCCAGCCAGGGCCTTTGGACCTTGCCGCCCTGGTCCGCCGCCCTGGCCACGAAACGGGCCATGTGCGCCGGGATCGCGAAACCGATGCCGTTGGATCCGCCGGAACGCGAGAATATCGCCGTGTTGATGCCGACAAGCTTGCCGGTCATGTCGACGAGCGCGCCCCCGGAATTGCCCGGATTGATCGCGGCATCCGTCTGGATGAAGAACTGGAAATCGGTGACCCCGACCTGGGTGCGCGCGGTCGCCGACACGATGCCCTGGGTGACTGTCTGTCCGACACCGAACGGATTGCCGATCGCCAGCACGATATCACCGACCTCAAGGCTGTCGGATTCGGCGAAGGCCGCATGTTCAAAAGGCCCCTCGCCGCGGATCTTGAGCACCGCCAGATCGGTGCGCTCATCCAGCAGCACGATGTCGGCATCGAACTCGCGCCGGTCATTCAGCGCCACCCGGACCTCGTCCGCATTCTTGATAACGTGGTGATTGGTGATCACGGTGCCGTCGGCCGAAATGATCACACCCGATCCGAGCGAGGATTCAACGCGCTGCCGCGGGCGGTTGAAGCCGCCGCCCGGCTGACCGAAAAAACGGCGGAAAAAGGGATCATCGAAAAACGGCGAGGTCTGCTGCTGCTGGACCACCTTGCGGCTGGCATAGACATTGACCACTGCCGGCGCGACGGCTTTCACGATCGGCGCGAAGGACAGCTTGATCTGGGCTTCGCTTTGCGGGACCAGGCGCAGGTCCTCGGTAGAAGATTGCGCGGATGCGGCGGTGGCGCCGAGGAGGCCGGCGAGGCCCACGACGAGCCCCGCGACGAAACTGGAGCGCAAAGTGCCGTATTTTGCCGGACGCATGGCGGATGCCTTTTCTTCGATTCTACTCATGTTCATGGCGATACATGGCAGATAGGGAGGAATGGAGGCAAATACAAAAAACAACGGGCCGCCGAATTACCGGCGGCCCGTTCCTTCAGCCGAAACCCGGCTGTGGATCGCGGGAGGCGTGACCGGAAACGGTCTAGCCTCCCAATGTGTGCGAACGTCGTCCTAGGCCGAACGCACCTGAGTCAGGAAGCTGCGGACCTCCTGATCGAGTTCGTCGGCCTGGTTGGCCATGTCGGCCGCTTCTTCGGTGAAGTTCTGGGCCGCCATGTTGGTGTCGTTGGACAACGCCGAAACATTGCGAATGTCTTCGGTCACCTTGGAGGTGCCTCCGGCCGCCCGCTGGGTGTTTTCGGCGATCCCCTGAGTGGCATAGCTCTGCTCGGTCACGGCAGCCGCGACATCGCTCACCGACTTCGTGATCTCGTCGATGGTCTTCTGGATATCGCCGATGGCATCCACCGCGTCGTCCGTGGCACCGCGGATCGCGTCGATCTGCTGCTGGATCTCGCCGGTGGCCTTGCCGGTCTGCGCGGCCAGGTCCTTGACCTCGGACGCAACGACCGCGAAGCCCTTGCCTGCCTCACCTGCCCGCGCCGCCTCGATGGTGGCGTTCAGAGCGAGAAGGTTGGTCTGGTCCGCGATATCCGAAATCAGCGTGACAACCTCCCCGATCCGGTTGGCTGCTTCCGCAAGCGACCTGACGGTGTCGTTGGTGGTCTCGGCGCGCTTTGTCGCCTCGGCCGCCACACTGGAGGAGCGCTCGATCAGGTTGGAGATTTCCTGGATCGAACTGGACAGTTGATCGGAGGCAACCGCGATCGATTCGACTTCCGCCAGGGTTTCTTCCGACATCGTCGCGGCATTGGCCGAGGTCTCGCCCGCGGTGTCTGTCATGGTGCGCATGGAGGTTGCGGATTCCCGCAGCTTGGCAGCGGACCGAGCGACCTTGTCGACCACGGTGCCCACCGTAGCTTCGAAGTCGCCCGCCAGGCTTGCCAGCATTTCCTGACGCTGGTCGGCCTGCTGCCGGGCGGCATCGGCTTCCTCGGCAGCGCGCCGCTCGTTATCATCCGCAGCATTCTGACGGATCTGCAGCACGGCGCGGCCGATGTCACCGATTTCATCCTTGCGGCTGGCAGCCTTGATCTCCGCGCCCAGGTTCCCCGAGGCAATCGCGTTGAGCGCGCCCACCAAAGTGGTCAGGGGACCGGTTATGGAGCGCGAGAACAAGAGGGCGATGACGGCAGCGACCGCAATCGTGGCCAGGGACCACATGAACATCTGGTCGCGCATGTTGGTGACCGCGGAAAGCGTTTCCTCGACACTCTTCTCGGCGACGACCGCCCATGTCTGCCCCTGGAATTCGAGCGGCCTTGCGACCACAAGATTCTCGGTTCCGTTCATGCCTGTAACGATACCGGCGGCATCCGTTCCGGCCGCCGCGGTCAGCACAGGCGCGGCGGTGGTGGTGGCGACGAGGGAAGTCGGTTCGCTGGCCAGAGGCATGTCAGTCAGCAGAAGCCCGTCCGCATTGGTGACATAAACCTGCCCCGTTTTTCCCAGGTCTTCGCGGCCTCCCACGACATTGTCGAGAAATTCTGAATCAAGCCTGACCACTGCGACACCGCTCAGGCTGATGGTGCCGAAGGAATTCATGAACACCGGCGAGGCCAGGAACAGGGAGCCGCTGTCTCCGGCCGGAGCGTAGGACTGGAAGTTGCTGGAAACGATTTCACCGATCTGAAGATCCTTGGCCTGGTTGTAGACCGTCTCCAGGGCTGTGCCCTCGGCGATGCTGCCCTCGCCCAGCTTGGACAGGAATTCGTTCCCCTTGGTGACACTATAGAGGATCAGGCCCTCGGGATCGATCAGATAGATATCGGCATAACCGCCGCTCTTCCAGACGTTGTAGAGAGCCGGATGCGCCTCGGTATGGCGCCACGCATACATCGTCTTCTGTTCCTTGCCGGTCAATTCGGCGCGCTCCTCAGGCGTCTGAGGCGACTGGAACAGAGCAAGGATCTCATCCTTTTCCTTGGCGATGTTCATGGTGGCATTGCCAAGATTGCTGAGCGGATCGGAGACGCTCGAAGCAAGGTTGACCACTTCATCTTCCGCGGCGCTCAGAACCGACTGCAACAGCGCCGATCTGGCCGCGATGACCATGTCGAGTTCGGCTTTCGCCGCCTTTTCCAGCCCGTCCCGACCGGTAAGGTATCCAATCACCCCAACCGCCGCACAGGCTGCGACTGTCACGACGATCATGAGTGTCGGGATGATGAACGAAAGGCGAAGAGAAAGCCCACGCTTCCGCCCAGCGGAATTCTTTTTACCAATCACGATAATACTCCCCAGCGTCTGGCACCCCTTTCCGAGGCACAGTGGGACCCTAGGCAGTTTTCCTTAATTCATTGATAATTGGAAACGACAAGTTGCAAGTGCCTTGCGATTGACAACCGGTTTTCCGGACACAAAAAAGGCGGGCAAATCGCCCGCCTTTCCAATTTCTTTCGAAGCGACAAAACTTACGCTGCGTTCTCTGCGGCTGCCTCGGCTTCGACGCGGGCGCGGTCTTCGGCGCCACGCGCTTCCGGGTCCCGGTCGACCAGCTCGATGACGGCCAATGCGGCATTGTCACCATAGCGGAAACCGGCTTTCAGAACGCGGGAATACCCGCCGGCACGGTCCTTGTAGCGCTCGCCGAGCGTATCGAACAGCTTGGCGACCATGGCCGCATCGCGAATCTGCGAAATGGCCTGGCGGCGTGCATGAAGACCACCGCGTTTGCCCAAGGTGATGAGCTTGTCGATGATCGGCTTCATTTCTTTGGCCTTGGGCAGCGTCGTCACGATCTGTTCGTGTTTGATCAGCGATGCTGCCATGTTCGCGAACATAGCCTTGCGGTGGCTAGAGGTCCGGTTGAGCTTGCGGCCGGATTTACCGTGGCGCATGGCGCTCTCCTTTTCCTATCGGGCAGTCTGCACTTTCGGCACTTTCCCGGTTGAGCTGATAGGGACGCGTACGTCCCTTAGTACTGATGGTCTTCGTAGCGCTTGGCGAGATCGTCGATGTTCTCCGGCGGCCAGTTGGCCACTTCCATGCCGAGATGGAGACCCATCTGGGCGAGAACTTCCTTGATCTCGTTCAGCGACTTGCGGCCGAAATTCGGAGTCCGCAGCATTTCTGCTTCGGTCTTCTGGATGAGATCGCCAATATACACGATATTGTCGTTCTTCAGGCAGTTTGCAGACCGGACAGACAGTTCCAGTTCGTCGACTTTCTTCAGAAGCGCAGGGTTGAAAGCCAGTTCCGGGACAGTGTCCTCGGCGACTTCGCGCTGCGGCTCTTCGAAATTGACGAAGATGGACAGCTGATCCTGCAGAATGCGCGCTGCGAAAGCCACAGCATCATCCGGCTTGACGGAACCGTCGGTTTCGACGGTCAGGGTCAGCTTGTCGTAGTCAAGAACCTGGCCTTCACGGGTGTTTTCCACCTTGTAGGAGACCTTCTTGACGGGCGAATACAGGCTGTCGACCGGGATCAGGCCGATCGGAGCATCTTCGGGGCGGTTGCGGTCCGAAGAATGGTAGCCCTTGCCGGTGTTGACGGTGAACTCCATGCGGATTTCAGCGCCTTCATCGAGCGTGCAGAGCACCAGTTCCGGGTTGAGCACTTCCACGTCGCCGACGGTCTGAATGTCACCTGCGGTCACAACACCCGGCCCCTGCTTGCGCACGACCATGCGCTTGGGTCCTTCGCCTTCCATGCGGATGGCGATTTCCTTGATGTTGAGCACGATGTCGGTGACATCTTCCCGGACACCCGGGATCGACGAGAACTCGTGGAGAACGCCGTCGATCTGAACCGCGGTCACGGCCGCCCCCTGCAGGGAAGACAACAGAATGCGGCGCAGGGCATTGCCCAGGGTCAGCCCGTAGCCACGCTCGAGCGGCTCGGCAACAACGGTTGCCAAGAAGCGCGGGTCCTCACCCGGCTTGATCTCGAGTTTGGTCGGCTTGATCAGTTCCTGCCAGTTCTTTTGAATGGTCACGTTTTCGTCCCTTCGGCTATCCCGCCCGGCCCATTCAAGCCGGGCAATTCCTTGCCATTTGGAGAAACAGGTACGTAAAGCTGGAAAGCCTTAGACGCGGCGACGCTTGCGCGGACGGCAGCCATTGTGCGGGATCGGCGTCACGTCACGGATGGACGTGATGAGGAAACCGGCAGCCTGGAGCGCACGCAGCGCGGACTCACGACCCGACCCCGGACCACGGACTTCGACTTCGAGGGTGCGCATACCATGCTCGGACGCTTTCTTCGCGGCATCTTCAGCGGCAACCTGCGCGGCGTACGGCGTGGACTTTCGCGAGCCCTTGAAGCCGAGTGCGCCGGCGGACGACCATGAGATCGTGTTGCCCTGGGCATCGGTGATCGTGATCATGGTGTTGTTGAACGTGGAGTTCACATGCGCGACACCCGAAGAAATGTTCTTGCGTTCGCGGCGACGCACGCGCGTCGTTTCTTTAGCCATTCTTTAGTCCTTTTATTGATCTCGTCACTGCCGTAATGCCGGCAGCTCCACCACCAATCGCGGGTCGATGATTATTTCTTCTTGCCTGCGATCGGTTTCGCCGGACCCTTGCGGGTGCGGGCATTGGTATGCGTGCGCTGACCGCGAACCGGAAGGCCGCGACGGTGACGCAGGCCGCGGTAACAGCCAAGGTCCATAAGACGTTTGATGTTCATCGCGGTGTCACGGCGAAGGTCACCTTCAACCATGTAGTCGCGGTCAATGGTCTCGCGGATGGACAGAACTTCCGAGTCGGAAAGTTCGTTCACACGGCGGGCAGCGTCGATATTGTTCTTTTCGACGATTTCCTGCGCGAACTTCGCACCGATACCATGAATATACTGAAGCGCGATAACCACGCGCTTGTTCGTCGGGATGTTAACGCCAGCAATACGTGCCACGTTGGTCTCCATGTTGAGCGGCGGATGCACCATCCGGCCGCAGTGAATATGCCCGCGTCCGGTGGAGTCCGGCCCTTGCGGGTACGAAAATGCCGGGGCATGCCCGGCACAGAGAATGCCGGCCCCACTCAGGTGGAACCGGCGAAACTGTAAGGTAGAGCGCGTCGTTTAACGACTCTAAACCTTTTCGTCAAGTCCTTGCAGAACGGAATCTATCGATGCCTTGACGTCTTCGATGGACTGCATTCCGTCGATAACCGAAAGCAGGCCCGTCTTCTCGTAATACGGCACCACGACGGCGGTATCCCGATTGTATGCCTCGAGGCGCTGCTTGAAGACTTCCGGGTCGTCGTCCTTGCGCACGGGTTGCCCCGCGGCCTTGGCCTCTTCCGCCCGTTTGATGATCCGGTCGACAAGCTTGGACTGGTCGACGCGCAGTTCAACAACCGCGTTCAGCTTCAGTCCGTTGGCAACAAGCATCTCGTCGAGCGCTTCCGCCTGCGCGAGCGTGCGTGGAAATCCGTCCAGGATGAAACCCGTTTTGGCATCATCCTCGGCAATCCGGTCCCGGATGATGCCGACCACGATCTCGTCCGAGACAAGACCGCCTGAATCCATGACTTCCTTGGCCTTCAGACCCACAGGGGTCTTGGCGGCGACCGCTGCCCGCAGCATGTCCCCGGTGGACAGCTGCGGAATTCCGTATTTCGTAACGAGGTGAGCGGCCTGTGTTCCCTTCCCCGCTCCTGGTGGTCCTACCAGAATGAGCCTCATCGACGTTTCCCCCTGAGCTTCGCTTTTTTCACCAGACCTTCATATTGGTGTGCAAGCAAGTGGCCCTGGATCTGCGACACGGTATCCATGGTAACACTCACCACAATCAACAATGAAGTGCCTCCGAAATAGAACGGAACGCCCGTCGCCGAAATGAGGAATTCGGGTAATAGACAAACGATGGTGATGTATATCGCACCGACCACCGTAATGCGTGTCAGCACATAGTCAATATACTGGGCTGTGCGCTCGCCCGGACGGATGCCCGGAATGAAGCCGCCATGCTTCTTCAAATTGTCCGCAGTATCGCCCGGATTGAACACGATCGCGGTGTAGAAGAAACAGAAGAAGATGATCATCGCCGCATAGAAAATCATGAACAGGGGCTGGCCGTGACCGAGTGCCGCGGTGATGTAGGTCAGCCATTCATTGCCCGATCCCTGACCGAATCCGGACAATGTGGCCGGAACCAGCAGCAGCGAAGACGCGAAAATCGGCGGGATCACGCCGGCCGTGTTGAGCTTCAGCGGCAGGAACGAGGTGTTGCCCTCGAACATGCGATTGCCCATCTGGCGCTTCGGATACTGGATCAGGAGCCGGCGCTGCGCCCGCTCCATGAACACGATGAACCCGATCACGGCCACAGCCAGGATGATCACGGCAAGGATGATCCAGGTCGCAAGCGATCCCTGACGGCCCAGTTCGAGCGTCTGGATGACGGCCGAAGGCAGACCGGCGACGATACCGGCGAAGATGATCAGCGAGATGCCGTTGCCGATGCCGCGCGAGGTGATCTGTTCACCCAGCCACATCAGGAACATGGTGCCGCCGACAAGCGTGATCACGGTCGACGCACGGAAGAACCAGCCTGTCTCGGTGACGACATTGGTCGCCCCCTCGAGACCGACGGCAATGCCGTAGGCCTGGAATGCAGCCAGAATCACGGTGCCGTAGCGGGTGTACTGGTTGATGACCTTGCGACCCTGCTCCCCTTCCTTCTTCATCTGCTCGAGCGACGGCACGACAGTCGTCATCAGCTGCATGATGATGGAAGCGGAAATATACGGCATGATGCCGAGGGCGAAGATCGCCATGCGCTCGACGGCACCGCCGGAGAACATGTTGAACATGCCGATGATGCCGGACTGGGCCTGGTTAAAGGCCTGCGCGAAGGCTTCCGGATTGATGCCGGGCAGCGGAATGTAAGTGCCCAGTCGATAAACCAAAAGCGCCCCCAGTGTGAACCAGATGCGCTTTTTGAGTTCTTCAGCCTTGGCGAAAGCTGAGAAATTGAGATTTGACGCCAGTTGCTCGGCGGCCGATGCCATGCCCTACTCCGCTCACATGCTTGCCCAGAAAATGGGTGAAACCCAGGCTGTTAAGCCTGGGCTCCGAGAACGGCAACCTTGCCGCCTGCTTTTTCAATCGCTTCGACTGCGCTCTTGGACGCGCCGGCGACTTCGAACGTTACCGCCGAAGTGATCTCGCCATTGGCGACGATACGCACGCCGTCACGGATCCGCTTGACCACACCGGCATCCTGCAGCGCCTTGACGGTAACCGTCTCGCTTGCATTCAGCTTGCCGGCATCGATCGCCTTTTGAACGCGGCCGATCGACACCGTGTTGTAGTCGTTCGCAAAGATGTTCGTGAAACCGCGCTTCGGCAGCCGGCGATGAAGCGGCATCTGACCGCCTTCAAAGCCTTTGATGGCAACACCGGAGCGGGATTTCTGACCTTTGACACCACGGCCACCGGTCTTGCCCTTGCCAGAGCCGATGCCGCGACCGACGCGGGTGCGGTCTTTCACGGCGCCTTCGTTGTCACGAAGTTCGTTGAGCTTCATGTCTTTTCTCCTCACCCCGGCCTTAAGCGTTGTCTTCGACGACGCGGACGAGATGCTGGACCTTGCTGATCATGCCGCGCACTTCGGGAGTGTCCTTCAGTGTGGAACGGCGGTGCATCTTATTCAGGCCGAGGCCGACAAGCGTCGCGCGCTGGTCCTTCGGACGGCGCAGCGGGCTGCCGGTCTGTTCGACCGTAACAGTCTTTTCGGTGTTCGCCATGGAACTTACCTTCTCTCAGCTGGGGACCGGAGCCGCCAAGGTCAAGCCTCGGCAGCAGCCGGAGCCGCTTCATCGGTGTTGTCACGACGCCGCGACTGCAAAACCGAGACCTTCAGGCCACGGCGGGCAGCGACGGAACGCGGGCTGTCTTCCTTGGTCAGCGCTGCAAATGTTGCACGAACCATGTTGTAGGGGTTCGAAGTCCCCAGAGACTTGGCCACAACGTCCTGAACGCCGAGTGTTTCGAAAACGGCACGCATCGGGCCGCCTGCGATGATACCCGTACCTGCGGGAGCGGCACGCAGCAGCACCTTGCCGGCACCGTGACGGCCTTCCACATCGTGATGCAGGGTCCGGCCTTCACGCAGAGGCACACGAATCATCGTGCGCTTCGCAGCTTCCGTTGCCTTCCGGATGGCTTCCGGCACTTCCCGTGCCTTGCCATGACCGAAGCCGACCCGGCCCTTCTGATCACCAACCACTACCAGGGCGGCGAAGCCGAAACGACGGCCACCCTTGACCACCTTGGCAACGCGGTTGATGTGAACGAGCTTGTCGACGAATTCGCTGTCTCGCTCGTCGCGATCGCGATTATCCTGTCTCGCCATATTATCTGTCTTCCGTTCTTAAGAGCGCCAACGCGCGCTGGTCAGAATTCAAGTCCACCTTCGCGGGCCGCGTCAGCGAGCGCCTTGATGCGCCCATGAAACATGTACCCGCCCCGGTCGAACACGACCTGCTTGACGCCAGCGGCAACCGCGCGCTCGGCCACAAGCTTGCCAACGGCTGCAGCGGCAGCAACGTCGGCGCCTGTTTTCAGGCCGCCTTTGACATCGTTTTCGATCGTAGAGGCAGAGGCGATCGTATGCCCCTGCGCATCGTCGATGATCTGGGCATAGATCTGCTTCGACGACCGGAAGATAGAAAGGCGCGGACGACCGTTCGCGGCTTTCTTGATCGAACGGCGCACGCGATCGCGGCGGCGCTCGAAAGCTTGTTTGCTGTTCGCCATGATCCTGATCCGTTACTTCTTCTTGCCTTCTTTGCGAACGATGAATTCGTCCGCATAACGAACGCCTTTGCCCTTGTAGGGCTCCGGCGGGCGGAAATCCCGGATTTCAGCAGCTACCTGCCCGACACGCTGTTTGTCGGTGCCGGCGATGCTGATTTCCGTCGGTTTCGCGCACACGATGTCGATGCCTTCCGGGATCGGATAGACAACATCGTGGGAGAAACCGAGAGCCAGCTGAAGGTTCTTACCCTGGACCTGTGCGCGGTAACCGACACCGGTGATGGCAAGGTCTTTCTTGAAGCCTTCCGTCACCCCGGTGATCAGGTTCGACACCATGGTCCGGCTCATGCCCCACATGGAGCGGGCCGGCTTGGTGGTGTTGCGCGGATCAATCTTGATTCCGTCATCAGTCATTTCGGCCAGAACAAGATCATTGAGCACGAAGGACTTTTCACCCTTCGGACCCTTGATCGTAACCGTCTGACCGTCGATCGATGCCGTTACCCCGCTTGGCACGGGGACTGGCTTTTTGCCAATACGAGACATGTGACCAACCTTGTCGTTGTTTCAAAGGCGAGGCTGCCGCATCAGAAGACGCGGCAGAGAACCTCACCACCTACATTTTCATCCCGCGCCTGATGGTCGCTCATGACGCCGCGCGGGGTCGAGATGATCGACACGCCCAGGCCATTGGAGACATGCGGGATGTTACGCACCGAGGAGTACACCCGGCGGCCCGGCTTGGATACGCGCTCAATCGTGCGGATCACAGGCTCGCCGTCGAAATACTTCAGTTCGATTTCCAACTCGGACTTGCCGCCCTCGTATTCAACCGTGGTGTAGCCACGGATGTAACCCTCTTTGGCGAGCACATCAAGTACGTGCGCGCGCAATTTGGAATTTGGTGAATTGACCTTGTTCTTGCGACGCATCTGCGCGTTGCGAATCCGGGTCAGCATATCCCCCAACGGATCAGAAATTGCCATCGGAGTTTCTCCTTACCAGCTCGACTTGACCAGGCCCGGGATCTTGCCCAGGGAGCCCAGTTCACGAAGCGCAATACGCGACATCCTCAACTTGCGGTAATAACCGCGCGGACGGCCGGACACTTCGCAACGGTTGCGAACGCGGTTCGGCGCGGAGTTCCGCGGCAGTTTCGCCAGTTTCAGACGGGCATTGTAGCGCTCTTCCAGGGTCAGGCTTTCGTCTTTAGCCATCGCCTTCAGAGCACCGCGCTTCTCTGCATATTTCTTGACAAGCTTCTCGCGGCGCTTGTTTTTCTCGATTGCGCTTTTCTTCGCCATCGTCGTTCCCTTCCTTGCCCGTTACTTCGTGAACGGGAAGTTGAACGCGCGCAGCAGCTCGCGCGCTTCGTCATCCGTCGGCGCCGTCGTGCAAACGATCACGTCCATGCCCCAGATCTGGTCGACCTTGTCGTACTCGATTTCCGGAAACACGATGTGTTCCTTGATGCCCATGGCGTAGTTGCCGCGACCGTCAAAGCTCTTCGGATTCAGGCCCCGGAAGTCACGCACGCGCGGCAGCGCGATGGTGATCAGACGGTCCATGAATTCGAACATCTGCTGGCGGCGCAGGGTCACCTTGACACCAAGCGGCATGCCCTCACGGACCTTGAAGGTCGCAATGGACTTTTTCGCCTTGGTGATGACCGGCTTCTGACCGGCAATTGCCGCCAGGTCTTCAGCTGCGATACGCGCCTTCTTGGAGTCGCTTACCGCCTCACCGACACCGATGTTGAGGACGATCTTTTCCAGCTGCGGAACCTGCATGACGTTCTTGTACTGGAACTTCTCGAGAAGCTGCTTGCGCACGACTTCATCGTAATGCGTCTTCAGACGCGGGACGTTTGTGGTCTCAGCCATCGATCAGGTCTCCCGAGCGCTTGGCCACACGGACCTTGGTACCATCGTCCTGCACCTTGAAGCCGACACGGGTCGCCTTGCCGTCGGTGGGATCGATCAGCGCGAGATTGGAAAGGTGGATCGGAGCTTCCTTAGCAACGATACCAGCTTCCTGGTTCTGCGACTGTTTCTGGTGGCGGCGGACCATGTTGATCCCGCGAACCAGGGCCTTGTTGTCGGCTGTCACCATCTGGATGACTTCGCCTGACTTGCCCTTGTCACGGCCGGTCAGTACGACCACCGTGTCGCCTTTTTTAATTTTCGCAGCCATCAGAGCACCTCCGGCGCGAGCGAAATGATCTTCATATGGTTCTTTGCGCGGAGTTCACGCGGCACTGGTCCGAAAATACGGGTGCCGACCGGCTCCTTGTTGTTGTTCACCAGCACGGCCGCATTGCGGTCGAACCGGATCACGCTGCCATCGGGACGGCGGATATCCTTAGCCGTGCGCACGACGACAGCCTTCATCACGTCGCCCTTTTTGACGCGCCCCCGCGGAATTGCCTCTTTGACGGACACGACAATGATGTCGCCGACCTTGGCATATTTACGCTTGGAGCCGCCGAGCACTTTGATGCACATGACACGACGCGCGCCGGAATTATCGGCGACGTCGAGGTTTGTTTGCATCTGAATCATGACTGGCTGCCTTGTTCTTCTATCGGCGCACGGGTCACGGGCGCCTGATGCTCACTCATGAACAGAGGTCACTGGGTGACCACGGTCCAACGTTTGTTTTTCGAAATCGGCGAGCACTCTTCAATCTGAACAGAGTCGCCGACCTTGTACTGGTTTGCTTCGTCATGCGCACGGTACTTCTTGGTCCGGCGCACAGTCTTCTTCAGCAGCGGGTGTGTGAAGCGACGCTCCACATTCACCGTTACCGTCTTGTCATTGGCGTCGCTGACAACGGTGCCCTGCAGGATACGCTTCGGCATGGCCGTCTCCTTACGCGTTCGCCGTCACGCGCTTTTCGCGCATGATCGTCTGGATACGCGCGATGTCGCGGCGGATTTGCCGGACTCGCGCAGTGTTTTCAAGCTGACCCGTTGCCCTCTGGAAGCGCAGGTTGAACTGCTCTTTCTTCAGGCCCTCGAGCTCACTGCGGAGCTCGTCGGGGGTCTTGGCCCGTACATCGGTCGCCTTCATGGCTCTAACTCCTAGCGTGCCTTACTCGCCGATACGCTGAACGAAACGGCACTTGATCGGCAGCTTGGCGGCAGCAAGACGCATGGCTTCACGCGCAATGTCTTCCGGCACGCCGTCAATTTCAAACATGATCCGGCCTGGCTTGACGCGGCAAGCCCAGTAGTCCGGAGAACCCTTACCCTTACCCATACGGACTTCAGCAGGTTTCGAGGAAACCGGCACGTCCGGGAAGATCCGGATCCAAACCCGACCCGCACGTTTCATGTGACGGGTCATAGCACGACGGGCCGCTTCGATCTGACGCGCCGTAACACGCTCCGGCTCCATAGCCTTCAGACCGAATGCGCCGAAGTTGAGGTCAGTGCCCCCCTTCGACAAGCCGTGAATGCGGCCTTTGTGCTGCTTGCGGAACTTTGTGCGCTTCGGTTGCAGCATCGTTCTTCTCTCGTCTTTCTGTTCTTACGAGCGGCAGGCAGCTTGAATTAAGCTGCGCGCTCGCGGCCCCGATCCCGGCGTCCGCCGCGATCACCCTGATGTCCTTCGGAAGCAGCGGTCGCACGGCGTTCGGACGCCATCGGGTCGTGCTCCAGAATTTCACCCTTGAAGATCCAGACCTTCACACCGCACACGCCGTAAGCCGTATGCGCGCTTGCCACACCGTAGTCGATGTCGGCACGAAGGGTATGAAGCGGCACGCGGCCTTCGCGGTACCATTCGATACGTGCGATTTCCGCGCCGCCGAGACGGCCGCCGCAGTTGATCCGAATGCCCTGGGCACCGAGACGCATGGCGGACTGGACAGCCCGCTTCATGGCGCGGCGGAAGGCAACACGGCGCTCAAGCTGCTGAGCGATCGAAGCGGCAACCAGGGTCGCATCAACTTCCGGCTTGCGCACTTCAACGATGTTGAGATGCACTTCCGAATTGGTGATTTCGGCGATCTTCTTGCGAAGACGCTCGATGTCCGCACCCTTCTTGCCGATGACCACACCCGGACGACCGGAATGGATGGACACGCGGCACTTCTTGTGCGGGCGCTCGATGACGACCTTGGACACAGCAGCCTGCTTGAGTTCCTTGAGCAGGAACTCACGGATGCGGAAATCCTCGTGCAGAAGATCACCGTATTCGTTCTTGTTCGCGAACCAGCGCGAATCCCAGGTGCGGTTGATCCCGAGGCGCATGCCGATCGGGTTTGTCTTGTGTCCCATCAGGCAGTCTCCTCAAGTTCACGCACAACGATGGTCAGGTTCGAGAAAGGTTTCTCGATCCGGCCGACACGTCCGCGTGCACGGGCCTGGAACCGCTTGATGACAAAAGCCTTGCCAACATGAGCTTCGGCAACCACGAGGTTGTCGATGTCCAGGTCATGATTGTTTTCCGCGTTTGCGACGGCTGACATCAAAGTCTTCTTGACGTCATCAGAAATACGCTTGCGGGAGAATGTCAGGTCCGCAATCGCGGATCCGACCTTTTTTCCGCGGATCGAAGCCGCAACGAGGTTCAGCTTGCGCGGCGAAACGCGCAGCATGCGGGTCATTGCCCGAGCCTCGTTGTCAGCGAGCGTCCGCTCACGCTTCGGCTTGCCCATCGTTACTTCCTCTTCGCCTTCTTGTCGGCGCCGTGTCCGTAATAGGTCCTGCTGGGCGAAAACTCGCCGAGCTTGTGACCGATCATGTCTTCAGACACCAGCACCGGAACGTGCTTTTGACCGTTGTAGACGCCGAAGGTCAAACCGACGAACTGCGGCAGGACGGTCGAGCGGCGGCTCCAGGTCTTGATGACCTCGTTCCGGCCGGACTCACGTACCTTGTCCGCTTTCTTCAGCAGATACCCGTCGACAAACGGACCTTTCCAGATCGAACGTGCCACGATCCTTGTCCTTTACTTCTTGCGCGCGTGACGGCTGCGGACGATATACTTATCGGTCTGCTTGTTGCGCCGCGTGCGCTTGCCTTTGGTCGGTTTACCCCAGGGAGTAACCGGATGACGTCCACCGGAAGTCCGGCCTTCACCACCGCCATGCGGGTGGTCGATCGGGTTCATGGCAACACCGCGTGTGTGCGGACGAATGCCAAGCCAGCGGGAACGGCCTGCCTTGCCGAGGTTCACATTGGAGTGGTCCGGGTTGGACACGGCGCCAATGGTGGCCATGCAGGTGCCGAGAACACGGCGCTGCTCGCCTGACATCAGGCGCAGAGTTGTGTAGCCCTGGTCGCGACCGACGATCTGGACGAACGCACCGGCAGAACGAGCGATCTGGGCGCCCTTGCCCGGCTTCAGCTCGATGTTGTGCACGATCGTACCGACCGGAATGCGTGACAGCGGCGCGGCATTGCCAGGCTTCACGTCGACGCTTTCACCGGCGACAACCGCGTCGCCGACAGCCAGGCGCTGCGGCGCCAGGATGTAGCTCAGCTCGCCGTCTTCGTAACGGATCAGAGCGATGAATGCGGTCCGGTTCGGATCGTATTCGAGACGCTCGACCGTTGCCGGCACATCCCACTTGCGACGCTTGAAGTCGACAAGACGGTAAGTCCGCTTGTGACCGCCGCCGCGGTTCGGAGACGTCAGACGGCCGGTGTTGTTACGACCGCCGCTTTTGGACAGACCCTCGGTAAGGGTCTTGACCGGCTTGCCCTTCCACAGACCTGCGCGATCAACTTGAACAAGCTGACGGCGGCCTGGGGACGTTGGGTTGAATGTCTTAAGTGCCATTTTCTTAAAGTCCCCGCCTTAGAGCCCGGTGGTCACGTCGATGCCGTGACCTTCCTGCAGCGTTACGACGGCCTTCTTGAAGTCGGACTGACGGCCAAGACGTCCACGGAAGCGCTTGACCTTGCCCTTGCGGACCAGGGTGTTCACAGCCGTGACCTTGACACCGAACAACGCTTCGATTGCGGCCTTGATTTCCGGCTTCGTCGCATCATTTGCAACTTTGAAGACAACCTTGTTCTCTTCGGAAGCCATCGTCGACTTTTCGGTGATTACCGGGCCGACGATCTTGTCGTAGTGAGGAAGATTGCTCATTTGAAGCGCTCCTCGAGTGCCGACAGCGCTGCCTTGGTCAACACCAGGGTGTTGGCCCGCAGGATGTCGTAAACGTTGATGCCCTGAACCGGCAGCACATCCAGATGCGGAATGTTGCGCGAGGCCAGTGCGAAGTTGGTGTCAACCTCGGCGCCGTCGATCACCAGAGCACTTGTCAGTCCGAGCTTTTCGAGCTGGGCCTTGAGTGCCTTGGTCTTCGCTTCGGCTGCCTTGGCATCCTCGACAACAACGATGCTGTCCGCCCGGGCTTTCGCCGACAGGACATGCTTCAGGCCGAGGGCGCGAACCTTCTTGGGCAGCTCATGGCCATGATCGCGAACGACCGGACCGAATGCTCTGCCGCCACCGCGGAACTGCGGGGCCTTCTTGTTGCCGTGACGCGCGCCGCCGGAGCCTTTCTGACGGACGAATTTCTTCGTCGTGCCGGAAACTTCCGAACGGCCAAGCGTCTTGTGGGTGCCGGCCTGGCGTTTCGCCAGCTGCCAGCGCACCACACGGTGGATCAAATCGGTGCGCGGCTCGAGACCGAAGATCTCGTCAGACACCGTGATCGAACCGGCCGCCCCACCTGCGAGGGTCTTGACCTGGAGTTCCATCACTCACTCTCCTTCCCGGCGGCCGCAGTCGCTTCGGATGCCTTGAATGCACCCGGAACCGGAACGTTTTCCGGCAGCGCCTTTTTGATCGCGTCGCGGACCTGGATCCAGCCGCCCTTGGCGCCCGGAACAGAGCCCTCGACCATGATCAGGCCACGCTCAACATCAGTGCGCACAACCTTGAGGTTCTGCGTGGTCACGCGGGCATCGCCCATGTGACCGGCCATCTTCTTGCCCTTGAACACGCGGCCCGGGTCCTGACACTGACCGGTTGAACCGTGTGCACGGTGCGAGATCGAGTTACCGTGCGTCGCACGGCCGCCACCGAAGTTGTGACGCTTCATCGCACCGGCAAAACCCTTACCGATGGATGTGCCCGTCACGTCGACGAACTGGCCCTCGACGTAGTGATCGGCGGTCAGCTCTGAGCCGACGTCGATCAGGTTGTCCGCGGTGACGCGGAATTCAACCACGGTCCGCTTCGGCTCGACCTTTGCAACGGCAAAGTGGCCGCGCAACGCCTTCGGCGTGTTTTTGACTTTACGGGTACCGGCACCGAGTTGCAGTGCAGTGTAACCATTTTTTTCGTCAGTCCGGTGGGCTACCACCTGGCAATTTTCCAGCCGCAGAACGGTGACCGGAACATGCTCGCCTGCATCATTATAGATGCGGGTCATGCCCACTTTCTGAGCGATCACTCCAGAACGCATGGATGTGTTCCCTTCGACCCGGCTTAAAGCTTGATCTCGACGTCGACACCAGCGGCGAGGTCGAGCTTCATGAGCGCGTCCACGGTCTGGGGCGTCGGATCAACGATGTCGAGAAGACGCTTATGCGTGCGCATCTCGAACTGATCGCGGCTTTTCTTATCGATATGCGGTCCGCGAAGCACAGTGTACTTCTCGATCCGCGTCGGCAGTGGCACGGGACCCCGTACCTGAGCACCGGTCCGCTTGGCCGTATTGACGATCTCCTTGGTGGAGGCGTCCAGAATACGGTGGTCAAACGCCTTGAGGCGGATCCGGATATTCTGACCGTTCATTGTTATTGTTCCCAATAAGACTGCGGGCCTGCCCGCGTAACATGTTCAGTTCTGCCGGCAGGCCCGGCGGTCGATTACTCGATGATCGATGCGACGACGCCGGCGCCGACGGTACGGCCGCCTTCGCGGATCGCGAAACGCAGGCCTTCTTCCATGGCGATCGGAACGATCAGTTCAACGTCGACGGAGACGTTGTCGCCCGGCATAACCATTTCCGTGCCTTCCGGCAGCGACACCACACCGGTCACGTCCGTCGTACGGAAGTAGAACTGCGGACGGTAGTTGGTGAAGAACGGAGTATGACGGCCGCCTTCTTCCTTGGTGAGGATGTAAGCCTCGGCCTTGAACTTCGTGTGCGGGGTCACAGAACCCGGCTTGCACAGAACCTGGCCGCGCTCCACGTCTTCACGGGCAACACCGCGGATCAGCGCGCCGATGTTGTCGCCCGCTTCACCGCTGTCCAGCAGCTTGCGGAACATTTCAACGCCGGTAACCGTCGTCTTCGTGGTGTCCTTGATGCCGACAATCTCGACTTCCTCGCCAACCTTGACGATGCCGCGCTCGACACGGCCGGTCACGACGGTGCCGCGGCCGGAGATCGAGAACACGTCTTCGATCGGCATCAGGAACGGCATGTCCTTCGGACGTTCCGGGGTCGGGATGTAGGCGTCGACCTGAGCCATCAGTTCGCGGATCGCGTCACGGCCGATGGCCGGATCGCGGTTTTCCACGGCTGCCAGCGCCGAGCCCTTGACGATCGGAATGTCGTCGCCAGGATACTCGTAGGAGGACAGAAGTTCGCGGATTTCCATTTCGACGAGCTCGAGAAGCTCTTCGTCGTCGACCTGGTCAACCTTGTTCATGAACACCACAAGTGCCGGAACGCCGACCTGACGGGCAAGCAGGATGTGCTCGCGGGTCTGCGGCATCGGGCCGTCTGCGGAAGACACCACAAGGATGCCGCCGTCCATCTGCGCGGCGCCCGTGATCATGTTCTTCACATAGTCGGCGTGGCCAGGGCAATCAACGTGAGCATAGTGACGGTTTTCCGTCTCGTACTCGACATGCGCCGTGGAGATCGTGATCCCGCGCGCCTTTTCTTCAGGCGCACCATCGATCTCGTCGTAGGCTTTTGCTTCGGCTCCACCGCTTTCCGCAAGCGTCATCGTGATCGCTGCGGTCAACGTCGTCTTGCCATGGTCAACGTGGCCAATCGTGCCAATGTTAACGTGCGGCTTCGTGCGCTCAAATTTTGCTTTCGCCATCGGATTACTCCGTTTCTCTATTTCTTTATGACTTCAAGAGGTCGGGGTCAGGCGTATTTCGCCTGAACCTCTTCGGCGACCGCCTGCGGCACCTGTTCGTAGTGATCGAAAACCATCGAATACTGGGCACGGCCCTGGGACATCGACCGCAAGTTGTTCACGTAGCCAAACATGTTGGCCAGCGGGACCATTGCAGTAATGACCGTGACAACGCCGCGGTTTTCCGTTCCGGCAATCTGGCCGCGACGGGAATTCAAGTCGCCGATCACGTCACCCATGTAGTCTTCAGGGGTGACGACCTCGACCTTCATGATCGGCTCGAGCAGTTTCGGACCGGCCTTCTGGATACCTTCGCGGAAACCGGCACGACCGGCGATTTCGAAGGCGAGAACGGACGAGTCAACGTCATGATAGGCGCCGTCGATCAGGGTTGCCTTGATGTCGAGCATCGGGAACCCGGCGATCGGACCGGAAGACATGACACTTTCAATACCCTTGGTGACACCCGGAATGTATTCTTTCGGGATGTTGCCGCCAACGATCTTGCTCTCGAAGACGTAGCCTGCGTTCGGCTCGGCCGGCTCGAGGACCAGCTTGATACGGGCGAACTGGCCGGAACCACCGGACTGCTTCTTGTGGGTGTAATCCACTTCAGCCAACTTGGTGATGGTTTCGCGGTAAGCCACCTGAGGTGCGCCGATATTCGCTTCGACCTTGAACTCGCGCTTCATGCGATCGACGATGATGTCCAGGTGCAGCTCGCCCATGCCGGCGATGATGGTCTGACCGGATTCTTCATCAGTCTTGACGCGGAAGGACGGATCCTCGGCTGCCAGACGGTTGAGCGCGAGGCCCATTTTTTCCTGGTCGCTCTTGGTCTTCGGCTCGACGGCGATCTCGATCACCGGCTCGGGGAATTCCATGCGCTCCAGGATCACCGGCTTCAGCGGGTCACACAGGGTGTCGCCGGTCGTGGTGTCCTTGAGACCCGCGATAGCCACGATGTCGCCGGCATAGGCCACATCGATGTCTTCACGCGAGTTGGAGTGCATCTGCATCATCCGGCCGACGCGCTCACGCTTGTCTTTCACGGTGTTGAGCAGGGACGTGCCCTTGTTCAGAACACCGGAATAGATGCGGCAGAACGTCAGCGAACCGACAAACGGATCGTTTGCGATCTTGAAGGCCAACAGACCGAGCGGCTCTTCATCGGAAGACTTGCGGATGATTTCGCCGTCGGTCTTCGGATCGATGCCCTTGATGTCCGGAACTTCAATCGGGCTCGGCAGGTAGTCGACAACAGCATCAAGCAGCGGCTGAACGCCCTTGTTCTTGAATGCAGAACCGCAGAAAACCGGAACGAACTCGGTGCTGATCGTACCCTTGCGGATCAATTTCTTGATCGTGTCCAGGTCCGGCTCTTCACCTTCCAGGTAGGCTTCCATGACGGCTTCGTCAATTTCGACAACCGTTTCGATCAGTGCATCGCGCGCTTCCTGAGCACGGTCGACGAGATCGGCCGGGATATCGACCACATCCCATGCGGCGCCGAGATTTTCGGACTGCCAGATGAGGGCCTTCATCTCGAGAACGTCGACGAGACCGGCAAATTCGCTTTCCGCACCGACCGGGATCTGCATGACCAGCGGCTTCGCACCGAGGCGATCCTTGATCATCTTCACGCAGCGATCGAAATCGGCGCCCAGCTTGTCCATCTTGTTGACGAAGATCATCCGCGGGACGTGATATTTGTCGGCCTGGCGCCAGACAGTCTCGGTCTGAGGCTCGACGCCGGCATTTGCGTCCAGAAGGGCGACGGCACCGTCGAGCACACGCAGGGACCGCTCAACTTCAATGGTGAAGTCGACGTGGCCAGGGGTGTCGATGATGTTCAGGCGCTTTTCTTTCCAGAAAGCGGTCGTTGCAGCAGACGTGATCGTGATGCCACGCTCCTGCTCCTGCTCCATCCAGTCCATGGTGGCTGCGCCGTCATGAACTTCGCCGATCTTGTGGCTCTTACCGGTGTAGTAGAGGATCCGCTCCGTCGTGGTGGTCTTCCCTGCATCGATGTGAGCCATGATGCCGAAGTTGCGGTAGTCCTCGATATTATGCGTGCGCGACATAGCGTCAGCCCTTCGAAGTCACAAATTACCAGCGATAGTGCGAGAACGCGCGGTTGGCGTCTGCCATCCGGTGCGTGTCTTCGCGCTTCTTGACTGCGGTACCACGGCCGTTTGCCGCATCGAGCAGTTCGCCGGACAGGCGATCGACCATCGTGGTCTCGTTGCGATTGCGCGCGGCCGTGATCAGCCAGCGGATCGCAAGTGCCTGACGACGCTCGACACGAACCTCGACAGGAACCTGGTAGGTCGCACCGCCGACGCGGCGGGAGCGAACTTCCACCTGCGGCATTACGTTCTCAAGAGCCGCATGGAACACCTCGATCGGGTTCTCGCGAGCCTTGTTCTCGACAACGTCGAAGGCACCGTAGACGATGCGCTCGGCTGCGGACTTCTTGCCGTCGTACATGATCGAGTTCATGAACTTGGTGACGACAGTGTCCCCGAATTTCGGATCCGGGTTGATTTCGCGTTTTTCAGCGCGGTGACGACGGGACATCTTGTGTGCTCCTTACTTCGGCCGCTTGGCGCCGTATTTCGAACGACGCTGCTTACGATCCTTGACGCCCTGGGTATCGAGCACACCACGGATGATGTGGTAGCGCACACCCGGCAAATCCTTGACGCGGCCGCCACGGATCATCACCACCGAGTGTTCCTGAAGGTTGTGACCTTCACCCGGGATGTAGCCGATGACTTCGAAGCCGTTGGTCAGGCGGATCTTGGCCACCTTACGCAGAGCCGAGTTCGGCTTCTTCGGAGTCGTCGTGTAGACGCGGGTGCAAACACCACGCTTCTGAGGGCAGGCCTCCATGGCCGGCACCTTGTTCCGCTTCGGCGGATCTTTCCGCGGCTTGCGGATCAACTGGTTGATGGTCGGCATTCTTTGCCCTTTACCTTGTCCATCCAAAAATTCGTATGCAACTGCAGTCCCCGCTGACCTTGCTGCCCGACAAGACATGCAAAATCGCGCCCGCGCGCTCTCGAAAGAGCGGCCGGCGCTGCGAAAAACCAGAGGACCACGAGTTGCCCCGCAGTCATGCAATCGACGCGTATTCGCCTATGTAACCCGGCAGCGTTTAAGAGGATTGGGTCCTGCGCCTTGGTCAGCGCTGGACGGGTTCACTCTTACCGCCTGCCCTTGGGATGCGCGGAAACTACTCATATGCACCCATTGCGTCAAGTGCTTTGTCGAAAAAACCGCGCTTCTGCGCATCAGGCCAGGTCGCCCTCATTTTCCGCAATGTTTCCGGCAACATATGATGCGTCTGTGCGTGTTTGTGACGGGCTTTTTGTAATTTTGTTTCACGCCCGTCATCACCGTCCCGTCCGAAACTGAATCGGATGTTAAGAGGGTGAGTCAAAACGGGGCGCCCGGGCTTCCAACGGCGCACCAGAATCGTCCGACTGCCCCTGTGCGCAACTGATTCCGCTAGCCTCCATCGCTCCCCCGGCTCCGCCGCGACGAGGGACCGGTACGAAAGCCCCCTTCCCCGCCGGGTCCGGTTGAGCCCCTCCCGGCACCGGCTTGGTGCCGGCGGTCGTCCGGACTCAGTCGGAAATCGTGACGATGGCCACATTGCCGGACAGCGCATCCTGGTAGGCGCTTTCATACACCGGATCGTCCGGTTCCCCGTCCATCACGCCGATCTGTTCCAGCTCCGCTTCGGCAAACCCTTGCGAGGAAAGCGACTCCAGGGTCTTGCGGACCGCATCGTCTTCATCCGGTGCCTTCAGCAGCGCATGAACGGTGATCGCGTCCTCGGGCGAGGCCTCTTCGTTTTCCCAGACCCGGCCGATGACGATGTAGACCACCGGATCCAGTTCGAGTTCATTGTCATTCATGTTTCCGGCCTCCTGTTGCGACCATTCTAAAAGAAAGGCCGCCCGGAGGCGGCCTTTTTCGATCGTTTGTCGGAGCACCGGTTACTCGGCCGCTCCGCTCATGTCCTCCAGAAGCCCTTCCGCGGCGCTGTCCGAAGACTGCTGACGTTGTGCTTCCTGGATCAGGTCGTCGCGGTGAGACGCGATCTTACGGATCCGCTTCATCACCCCGCCGGTACCGGCAGGGATCAGACGTCCGACGATGACATTCTCCTTGAGGCCGACCAGCGGGTCGGTCTTGCCGTTGACAGCCGCATCGGTCAGGACGCGTGTCGTCTCCTGGAAGGAGGCGGCGGAGAAGAACGACCGGGTCTGCAGGGACGCCTTGGTGATCCCGAGCAGGACCGGGCTGCCCTTGGCCGGGTCGCGCGCATTGTCGACCGCCTTGCGGTTGGCCTCTTCAAAGTCGAGCTTGTCGACCTGCTCACCCGAGAAGAACTCGGTTTCGCCAGGATCGGTGATCTCGATCTTCTGCAGCATCTGCCGGACAATCACCTCGATGTGCTTGTCGTTGATGGTCACGCCCTGCAGACGGTAGACTTCCTGGATCTCGTTGACGAGATAGGCGGCGAGCGCTTCCACGCCCTTCACGGCCAGAATGTCATGCGGTGCCGGGTTGCCGTCGAGGATATACTCCCCCTTCTCGATGGCATCGCCTTCCTGAAGATGGAAGTGCTTGCCTTTCGGGATGAGGTATTCGACGGGCTCGGCACCCTCCTCGGACGGCTCGATGATGACGCGGCGCTTGTTCTTGTAATCCCGGCCGAACCGGATCGTGCCATCGATTTCGGCGATGATCGCATGATCCTTGGGACGGCGGGCCTCGAACAGTTCCGCAACACGCGGCAGACCACCGGTGATGTCCTTCGTCTTGGCGCTTTCCAGGGGAATACGCGCCAGAACGTCACCGGCCTTGACCACGGAGCCGGGCTGCACGGACAGAACCGCGTCGACCGACAGCATCAGCCGGGCGTCCGAGCCACGCTGGTTTTTCTGAATCGCACCCTTGTCGTCCTTGACGACAATGGCAGGTTTCAGATCGGCGCCGCGCGGTGTGGACCGCCAGTCGATGACGATACGTTTGGTGATGCCGGTCGCCTCGTCGGCGGTTTCCTGCATGGAAGCACCGTCGACCAGGTCCTCGAAGTCCACGACACCGTCGACTTCCGCGAGCATCGGCCGTGTGTACGGATCCCACTCGGCAATCCGCTGGCCGCGCTTGACCGCATCGCCCTCGTCGACATGCAGCCTGGAACCATAGGCAACCCGGTGCACGGCACGCTCGTTGTCGTCGCTGTCGATGACAACGATGGACATGTTGCGGACCATGGCAATCAGGTTTCCGTCAGAGTCCCGCTGAACCGACCGGTTGCGGATCTTGATGGTTCCGTCGACATTGGACTCGATGAACGAGCTGTCGACGACCTGCGCCGTACCGCCGATGTGGAACGTCCGCATCGTCAGCTGGGTGCCGGGCTCACCGATGGACTGCGCGGCAATGACGCCAACGGCCTCACCAAGGTTGACCGGTGTCCCGCGGGCAAGGTCACGACCGTAGCAGGTCCCGCACACGCCGGTTTCCGTCTCACAGGTCAGAACCGAACGGATCTTGATCTGCTGAACCTTGGCTGCCTCGATGACTTCAACGTCCTTCTCGTCGATCAGCGTGCCTCTGGCAACGATGAGCTCGCCGGTCTGGTTGTTGAAGACATCCTCAGCAGTCGTACGACCGAGAACGCGCATGCCCAGGGAGGCGATGACGTTACCGGCATCGACGATCGGTGCGACGGTAATGCCGCGTGTCGAACCGCAGTCCGGCTCCAGGATGATCGAATCCTGCGCGACATCCACCAGACGGCGGGTCAGGTAACCTGAGTTCGCCGTCTTCAGGGCGGTATCGGCCAGACCCTTACGGGCACCGTGGGTGGAGTTGAAGTACTCCAGAACCGACAGGCCTTCCTTGAAGTTCGAGATGATCGGGTTCTCGATGATCGATCCGTCCGGCTTGGCCATCAGGCCACGCATGCCGGCCAGCTGTTTCATCTGCTGGGGCGAACCACGGGCACCGGAGTGAGACATCATGTAGACCGAGTTCATCGGTTTCTGACGCCCAGTCTCCTCATTGATCTGGACCGCCTTGATGCGGGCCATCATCTCGTCGGCAATCTTGTCGGTGCATTTCGCCCAGGCGTCGACGACCTTGTTGTACTTCTCGCCCTGGGTGATCAGGCCGTCATTGTACTGCTGCTCGTATTCGGTCGCCAGCGCGGATGTTTCCGCCACCAGGTTCTGCTTGGTGTCCGGGATGACCATGTCGTCCATGCCGAAGGAAATGCCGGCGTTACAGGCATTCTTGAAGCCAAGCTGCATGATCCGGTCACAGAAGATGACCGTCTCCTTCTGACCGCAGGCCCGATAGACCGTGTCGATCATCTTGGAGATGTCTTTCTTGGTCATCAGCTTGTTGCAGGCGTCGAAAGGCACCTCGAAATGCTTCGGCAGCAGTTCCGCGATCAGCATCCGGCCCGGGGTCGTCTCGAAGATCTCCGAGGTCGGATTGCCGTCCGCATCAATGGACTTGAACCGTCCCTTGATCTTGGAATGCAGCGTGATGACCTTGTTGGCCAGCGCATGATGGATCTCGCCGATGTCGCCGAAGGCCATGCCTTCACCCGGCTCCTTCTCCGCCATGATGGAGAGGTAGTAGAGACCCAGAACAATATCCTGCGAAGGCACGATGATCGGGCCACCGTTTGCCGGGTGCAGGATGTTGTTGGTCGACATCATCAGCGTGCGTGCTTCCAGCTGGGCTTCCAGCGAAAGCGGCACGTGAACAGCCATCTGGTCACCGTCGAAGTCGGCGTTGAAGGCCGAACAGACGAGCGGATGCAACTGGATGGCCTTGCCCTCGATCAGCGTCGGCTCGAAGGCCTGAATGCCGAGACGGTGCAGGGTCGGAGCGCGGTTCAGGAGAACCGGATGCTCGCGGATGACCTCGTCGAGGATGTCCCAGACTTCCGGACGCTCCTTCTCGACCAGTTTCTTGGCCTGCTTGACCGTCGAGGAAAAGCCCTTGGCGTCGAGGCGCGAATAGATGAACGGCTTGAACAGTTCAAGCGCCATCTTCTTCGGCAAGCCGCACTGATGCAGCTTCAGTTCCGGACCCACGGTGATCACCGAACGGCCGGAATAGTCGACGCGCTTGCCGAGCAGGTTCTGCCGGAAGCGGCCCTGCTTGCCCTTGAGCATGTCGGACAGGGACTTCAGCGGACGCTTGTTGGCACCGGTGATGACCCGGCCGCGGCGGCCGTTGTCGAACAGGGCGTCAACGGACTCCTGCAGCATGCGCTTTTCGTTCCGGATGATGATGTCCGGAGCACGCAGTTCCATCAGGCGGCGCAGACGGTTGTTCCGGTTGATCACGCGGCGGTACAGATCGTTCAGATCCGACGTCGCGAACCGGCCACCATCCAGGGGCACGAGCGGGCGCAGATCCGGCGGTATAACCGGAACCACGGTCATGATCATCCATTCGGGCCGGTTGCCCGACTCCATGAATGCTTCGATGACCTTGAGACGCTTGGCCAGCTTCTTCGGCTTCAGTTCGGTTGTCGCCTCGGCGATTTCCTGACGCAGCTTTTCGCTTTCGCGCTCCAGATCCATGCTCATCAGGATCTCGCGGATCGCCTCTGCGCCGATCATCGCGGTGAAGGCATCCTCACCGTATTCGTCCTGGGCGGCGACGAAATCTTCTTCCGAGAGCAACTGATGCTGCTTGAGCGGGGTCAGGCCCGGCTCGAGCACCACGTAGTTCTCGAAATAAAGAACGCGTTCCAGATCCTTCAGCGTCATGTCGAGCAGCAACCCGATGCGGCTCGGCAGGGACTTCAGGAACCAGATATGCGCGACCGGAGCCGCCAGTTCGATATGGCCCATGCGTTCACGGCGGACCCGCGACAGGGTGACTTCAACGCCACACTTTTCGCAGATGACGCCCTTGTACTTCATGCGCTTGTACTTGCCGCAAAGACATTCGTAGTCCTTGATCGGGCCGAAGATGCGTGCGCAGAACAGGCCGTCGCGTTCCGGCTTGAACGTGCGGTAGTTGATGGTCTCCGGCTTTTTGATTTCGCCGAACGACCAGGACAGGATCTTTTCCGGGCTCGCCAGCGAGATCCGGATATTGTCGAAGGTCTGTGCGGGAGCCTGCTGATTGAACAGGTTCATGACCTCATGATTCATGATCATCTCCTTCGATGCGCGGCCGGGGAGCGGGCGTTGTTGCCCCTCCCCGCGACCGGCATACCAAGTCATTTGTGGTCCGTTGGCGGGGGTTACTCTGCGGCGTCCGCAGTGTCTTCCTCGCCAATCGCGGGTACATCGGTCCGTTGCAGTTCAACGTTCAGACCCAGGGACCGCATTTCCTTCACAAGCACGTTGAAGCTTTCCGGAATGCCCGCCTCGAACGTGTCGTCGCCGCGGACAATGGCCTCATAGACCTTGGTCCGGCCAGCCACGTCATCCGACTTGACGGTGAGCATTTCCTGCAGCGTGTAGGCCGCACCGTAAGCTTCGAGCGCCCAGACCTCCATTTCGCCGAAGCGCTGGCCACCGAACTGTGCCTTGCCGCCCAGCGGCTGCTGGGTAACAAGCGAGTACGGGCCGATCGAACGGGCATGGATCTTGTCATCGACCAGGTGGTGAAGCTTGAGCATGTAGATATAGCCCACGGTCACCTTGCGGTCGAATTCCTCGCCGGTCCGTCCGTCATACAGAACGGACTGTCCGCTCGGATCGTAGCCGGCGACATTGAGCGCCTCGACAACGTCCGGCTCACGGGCACCGTCAAAGACCGGCGTCGCGATCGAAACGCCCTTCTTCAACTGATCCGCAAGACGTTCAATGCCTTCGTCGTCAAACTCCTGGACAGGGTCGCCCTTGAGATTGTCGCCGTAGATCTCGACGATCTTGCCGCGCAGCTCTCCGATTTCACCGGACTTGCGGTACTCGTCGTAGAGTTCGCCGATCCGGTTGCCCATGCCCCGGCAGGCCCAGCCCAGATGTGTCTCCAGGATCTGGCCGACGTTCATGCGCGACGGCACGCCGAGCGGGTTGAGCACGATATCGACATGGGTGCCGTCCGCCAGGAACGGCATGTCCTCGCACGGGTTGATCTTGGACACCACGCCCTTGTTGCCGTGACGGCCGGCCATCTTGTCGCCCGGCTGCAGCTTGCGCTTCACCGCGACGAAGACCTTGACCATCTTCATGACACCAGGCGGCAGTTCGTCACCGCGCTGCAGCTTCTCGACCTTGTCGATGAACCGCTGCTCGAGACGCTTGCGGCTGTCGTCGTACTGACCGCGCAGAGCCTCGATTTCAGACATGAACTTCTCGTCGTCGCTGGCGAACTGCCACCACTGCGACCGCGGGAAGTCGTTCAGGATATCTCCGGTCAGGACTGCGTCCTTCTTGAAGCCCTTCGGGCCGGCAACAGCGGTCTTGTCCATCAGCATCTCGGCCAGACGGCCATAGACGTTGCGGTCAAGGATCGCCTGTTCGTCGTCCCGGTCCTTTGCCAGACGTTCGATTTCCTCGCGCTCGATCGCCATCGCGCGCTCGTCCTTTTCAACGCCGTGGCGGTTGAAGACGCGCACTTCGACAACGGTGCCCGCGACACCCGGCGGCAGGCGCAGGGAAGTATCACGGACGTCGGACGCCTTCTCGCCGAAGATGGCGCGCAGAAGCTTTTCTTCCGGCGTCATCGGGCTTTCGCCCTTCGGCGTGATCTTGCCGACCAGGATGTCGCCCGGGTTCAGCTCGGCACCGATATAGACAATGCCGGCTTCATCGAGGTTCTTCAGCGCTTCTTCCGAGACGTTCGGAATGTCGCGGGTGATTTCCTCCGGACCAAGCTTGGTATCACGTGCCATCACTTCGAATTCCTCGAGGTGAATGGAGGTGAAGACATCGTCGGAGACGATGCGCTCGGACAAGAGGATGGAATCCTCGAAGTTGTAGCCGTTCCAGGGCATGAACGCGACGAGCACGTTCCGGCCGAGCGCCAGATCGCCGAGATCTGTCGAGGGACCATCCGCGATGATGTCGGTCTTGTGAACCCGGTCACCGACACGCACCAGCGGACGCTGGTTGATGCAGGTGTTCTGGTTGGATCGCTGGAACTTCTGCAGGCGGTAGATATCGACGCCGGACTTGCCCGGATCGAGGTCTTCCGTTGCCCGGATCACGATACGGGTCGCATCGACCTGATCGACGATACCGGCGCGGCGGGCACCAATGGCGGCGCCGGAGTCGCGGGCCACGATCGGCTCCATGCCGGTGCCGACAAACGGTGCCTCGGCGCGAACCAGCGGGACCGCCTGACGCTGCATGTTCGAACCCATCAGCGCGCGGTTGGCGTCATCGTTTTCCAGGAACGGAATGAGCGCCGCGGCGACCGAGACAAGCTGCTTCGGCGACACATCCATGAGGTCGACCTTGTCGGACGGCACCATCATGTTTTCACCGGCGTGACGGCAGGTGATCAGCTCCTCGGTGAAGTGACCCTCTTCGTTGTAGACCGCGTTGGACTGCGCCACATAGTGCTTGGCTTCTTCCATGGCGGAGAGATAGACGACGTCGCTGGAAACGGTGCCGTCCTTCACCTTGCGGTACGGGCTTTCGATGAAGCCGTACTTGTTGACACGCGCGAAGGTCGCCAGGGAGTTGATCAGACCGATGTTCGGGCCTTCCGGCGTTTCGATCGGGCAGATGCGGCCGTAATGGGTCGGGTGAACGTCGCGGACCTCGAAGCCTGCACGTTCACGGGTAAGACCACCCGGGCCAAGCGCCGACAGGCGGCGTTTGTGCGTGACTTCCGACAGCGGGTTGGTCTGATCCATGAACTGCGACAGCTGCGAGGAGCCGAAGAATTCACGAACCGCGGCCGCGGCCGGTTTCGCGTTGATCAGATCCTGCGGCATCACGGTATCGATCTCGACGGAGCTCATCCGCTCCTTGATCGCCCGTTCCATGCGCAGCAGGCCGACGCGGTACTGGTTTTCCATCAACTCGCCGACCGACCGGACACGGCGGTTGCCGAGATTGTCGATGTCGTCGATTTCGCCCTTGCCGTCACGCAGTTGCAGAAGCACCCGGATGACTTCCAGGATGTCTTCCTTGCGCAGGGTCCGGACGGTGTCCTCGCACTCCACGTCGAGACGCATGTTCATCTTGACCCGGCCGACAGCGGACAGGTCGTAGCGCTCTCCGTCGAAGAACAGCGACTGGAACATCGCTTCGGCGGTGTCGATGGTGGGCGGCTCGCCCGGACGCATCACGCGGTAGATGTCGAACAGCGCATCTTCGCGGGACTCGTTCTTGTCGACGGCCAGCGTGTTGCGGATGTAGGGACCGGTGTTGACGTGATCGATATCGAGGATCGGCAGATCGTGATACCCGCGCTCAACCAGCTCTTCCAGCAGCTTGCCAGTGATCTCGTCTCCGGCTTCGCAGTAGATTTCACCGCTCGTGGCATCGACAAGGTCTTCGGCCAGATACTGGGCGTGCAGGTCCTCGTCGGTCACTTTCAGCGCGGTGACGCCCTTTTCCTCGAGCTGACGGATGGTGCGCGCGGTAATCTTGCGCCCGCCCTCGATGACAACGTCGCCGCTGTCCGCGTCGATCAGGTCAAATGAGGCCTTGGTGCCCTTGAGGCGGTTGCCGTCGAACGGCATGCGCCAGGACCCGTCCTTCTGGCGGGTGTAGTCGATCCGCTCGTAGAAGGTGTTGAGGATTTCCTCACCGTCCAGACCGAGCGCCATCAGCAGAGATGTCACCGGGATTTTGCGACGGCGGTCGATACGCGCATGCACGATGTCCTTGGCGTCGAACTCGATATCGAGCCAGGAACCGCGATACGGGATCACGCGGGCTGCGAACAGCAGTTTTCCGGAGGAATGGGTCTTGCCCTTGTCATGATCGAAAAAGACGCCCGGAGACCGGTGCATCTGGGAGACGATCACGCGTTCGGTGCCGTTGACGATGAACGTGCCGTTGTCCGTCATGAAGGGCATGTCGCCCATGTAGACGTCCTGTTCCTTGATGTCCTTGACGGACTTCGCACCGGTGTCCTCGTCGACATCGAAAACGATCAGGCGCAGAGTGACCTTCAGCGGCGCGGCGAACGTCATGTCGCGCTGGCGGCACTCGTCGACGTCGTACTTCGGAGCTTCAAATTCGAAGGAAACAAATTCCAGCAGTGATGTGCCGGCAAAATCGGAGATCGGAAATACGGACTGGAAGACGGCTTCCAGGCCTTCAACCTTGCGGCCACCGCCCGGCATCTCGTCGACCTGAAGAAACTGGTCGTAGGATGCTTTCTGAACCTCGATGAGATTGGGCATAGCCGCGACATCGCGGATCGATCCGAAATATTTACGGACCTTTTTGCGACCGTTGAACGTTTGGGTCATTGTCGCTCCTCGTATCGGCCGGGTAACGGCTTCCCGAAACGCCCCTTTTTCAATCGGGCCTGGGCCCGGGCGCTTCGGAAAACCGTCCCCCTCGGATCAACCTGCTTCAAAGTGACCTCACCAGAAAGCAGACGCGTTGATCGGTCTGTGGGGTCCAGGACATACCGTGCCATCGGCAGTTTCGGCATGCCCTAGTGGTACGTTCGCCCCGGAAACGGGTCAGACCCGCCGGGGCAATCAACGGTCCCGGCGAGCCGGGACCGTTCATAAGGCCAAAGGCCCTATTATTTCAGCTCTACGGAAGCACCAGCTTCTTCAAGCTTCTTCTTCAGCTCTTCAGCTTCGTCCTTGCTGACAGCTTCCTTGACGGCCTTCGGAGCGGACTCGACGAGTTCCTTGGCTTCCTTCAGGCCCAGGCCGGTGATGGCGCGGACTTCCTTGATGACGTTGATCTTCTTGTCGCCGGCGGCGGTCAGAACGACGTCAAATTCGGTTTTCTCTTCAGCAGCGGCAGCTTCGCCGGCACCACCGGCAGCAGCGGCAACTGCGACCGGAGCAGCAGCGGATACGCCCCACTTTTCTTCAAGAAGCTTGGAAAGTTCAGCAGCTTCCATGACGGTGAGGGCGGACAGTTCTTCTACGAGCTTTTCAAGATCAGCCATTTTCTTAGTACCTTAAGTTCGAACCAGTGTTGGTTTCGTGAGACAGTGTTTGGTCGCCTTATGCGGCCTCGTCCTTCGCGGCATACGCATTGAAGACGCGGGCGAGCTGCCCGGCCGGTGCGTTGACAACCTGAGCGATACGGGATGCCGGGGTCTGGATCATGCCAACCAGTTTCGCGCGCAGCTCATCGAGCGACGGCATGGTTGCCAGGGTCTTGACCCCGTCCGGGTTCAGGTTGGTCGAGCCAAGAGCACCGCCAAGGATTGCAAACTTCTCGTTTGCCTTGGCGAAATCGACGGCTGCTTTCGGAGCGGCTACCGGATCGTCGGAGTGGACGATGACGGTCGGGCCCTGAAACAGGTCGGAGATGTGCTCAAGGTCGGTGCCTTGAAGGGCGAGTTTCACAAGGCGGTTTTTCGCGACTTTCACAGTGCCGCCGGCTTCACGTACAGACGCCCGCAAGGCGGTCATCTGAGAAACCGAAAGACCTGCATAGTGCGCAACAACAACAACACCGGAGCTACCCAGCTCGGCGTTGAGAGCCGTCACGAACTCGTGCTTTTCCGCTCTTTCCACTTGCCTTCTCCATTTGGCGGCGTTGCCGCCGCCGGTTTACCTTTGCCGCCCGAAGGGTGGTTCCGAACCCGGAACCGCCGGTCAGGCGACGCTCAGGGTCCTGTCCCCTCGCCTTCACACCTGTTCGGTGCGCGGCAAGGTCTGGTTCGAACCAGGTGGTCCGCCGGATCGGCGGAGAAACCGGTTCTCACCCATCTATGCAGGCCTTGATGGCTTAAGCCGGTTTCCCGGCACCTGCAGTCTCGGACAGGGCAACCCGGCGGCGAACCGCCGGATCTTTCCGGCCTTGCGGCCGGAATCTCTTCAAGTCAATCCGGCCTGGCCGGATTACTCGCCGGCAACGCTGGCGAGATCGATCTTCACACCCGGGCCCATCGTCGAGGACACGGCGATGCGCTTCAGATAGGAGCCTTTCGAGCCGGACGGCTTGGCCTTCTGGACGGCATCCAGGAGCGCCTTGACGTTCTCCGCGATGGCTTCTTCGGAGAAGGACACCTTGCCGACGCCGGCATGAACGATACCGGCCTTTTCGACGCGGAATTGGACGGCACCGCCCTTGGCGTCGTTGACGGCTGCGGTCACGTCCGGGGTCACCGTTCCGACCTTCGGGTTCGGCATCAGGCCGCGCGGGCCAAGCACCTTGCCGAGACGGCCGACCAGCGGCATCATGTCCGGAGTGGCGATGCAGCGGTCAAAGTCGATCTTGCCGCCCTGCACTTCCTGGACAAGTTCTTCCGCGCCGACGATGTCGGCACCGGCCGCCTTGGCCTCGTCGGCCTTGTCGCCACGGGCGAACACGGCGACACGGACATTCTTGCCTGTGCCGTTCGGCAACACGCACACGCCACGGACCATCTGGTCGGCGTGACGCGGGTCAACACCCAGATTGATCGCAAGTTCGACGGTCTCGTCGAATTTGGTCTTGGAGCGCTCTTTCACGAAGCTGATGGCTTCGCCGAGCGAGTACAGCTTGTTGCTGTCGATGCCCTCACGAGCGGACTTGAGACGTTTTCCAACCTTCGCCATGATCTTACCCCTTAACCTCAAGGCCCATGGAGCGGGCGGAACCTTCAACCATCAGCATCGCGGCTTCGATGTCGTTGGCATTCAGGTCCTTCATCTTGGACTCGGCGATTTCCTTGACCTGTTCGCGGGTCACGGAACCGGCGGTGCCGCGGCCAGGGGTCTGTGCGCCCTTCTGAACCTTGGCGGCCTTCTTCAAAAAGAAGCTGACCGGAGCGGTCTTCACTTCGAAAGTGAAGGACTTGTCCGAGTAATAGGTGATCACGGTCGGGCACGGAGCACCCTTTTCGACATCCTGGGTCTGGGCGTTGAACGCCTTGCAGAATTCCATGATGTTCAGACCACGCTGACCGAGCGCCGGCCCGATGGGCGGCGACGGTGTCGCGGAAGCTGCCGGTACCTGAAGCTTCAGGAAACCAGTGATTTTCTTCGCCATGTGTCTCTCCTGTCATTTACAACCGGTCGGCAAACCGGCTGCCTGGGAGGTGGTGGTACGGCCCTTGACGGGACCCGGCGATGAGCCCCAGAACCTTCCACCCAATTCACCGCGGCACCTGCCTCTTCAGACCGGCGCCGGGCACTCGAATCCGCCCTTGCGGGCGGACAACAGTCAGAGCTTGTCGACCTGACCGAATTCCAGTTCCACCGGCGTCGCACGACCGAAGATGGACACGGCCACCTTGAGACGCGCGCGCTCGTCGTCGACTTCCTCGACCAGACCGGAGAAGGAGGCGAACGGCCCGTCGGACACACGCACCTGCTCGCCGATTTCGAAGGTGACGGACGGCTTCGGCCGGTCCACGCCTTCCTGCACCTGGTTGATGATGCGCAAGGCTTCCTTTTCCGGGATCGGCATCGGCTTCTGGTCCGCGCCCAGGAACCCGGTCACTTTCGGGGTGTCCTTGATCAGGTGGAAAGCCTCGTTGGTCATGTCCATCTTCACCAGCACGTAGCCCGGGAAGAACTTGCGCTCGGCGTCGACCTTGCGGCCACGGCGCACTTCAACGACCTTCTCCATCGGAACGAGAATCTCTTCAAACAGATCGGACAAGCCTTGCTGTTCGGCCTTTTCGCGGATGGAATCGGCGACCTTTTTCTCGAAATTGGAGTAGGCGTGCACAATGTACCAGCGCTGAGCCATGGATTTCAGTTCCGCTTCTTGTTCTTTGTCTTCTAACCGGTCGGCTGCAACTGCCTAGCCGCCGACACCCAGCAGGTAACCGATCCCGAGGCCCATCAACTGGTCCGCCACGAGAAAGAAGATCGAGGCGATCAGGACCATGATGAACACCATGACGGTGGTCACCGCGGTCTCGCGCCGCGTCGGCCAAGTCACCTTGGACGTCTCCGCCCGCACTTCCTGGATGAATTTAAAGGGATTGGTCTTTGCCATTCCGATTCCGGTCTTCTAAATGCGAGCGGGCGCGCGAAAATCATTCGCGCGCCTTGCTCAAGGAAACTGTTTAAGCCCTCGAGGCAAACTAATCAAGAGCAAAATGGCAGGGGCAGCAGGGTTCGAACCCGCGACCTACGGTTTTGGAGACCGTCGCTCTACCAGCTGAGCTATACCCCTTCAAGGCGTCCGCTTTCACGAACACGCTCCTGATACCTCTCAACGCTGCTCACCGCAACACTTAAGAGGCGCGGCCGCCGGACACAAGTCCGGCGGCCCGTTCATCTTACTCGATGATCGATGCGACGACGCCGGCGCCGACGGTACGGCCGCCTTCGCGGATCGCGAAACGCAGGCCTTCTTCCATGGCGATCGGAACGATCAGTTCAACGTCGACGGAGACGTTGTCGCCCGGCATAACCATTTCCGTGCCTTCCGGCAGCGACACCACACCGGTCACGTCCGTCGTACGGAAGTAGAACTGCGGACGGTAGTTGGTGAAGAACGGAGTATGACGGCCGCCTTCTTCCTTGGTGAGGATGTAAGCCTCGGCCTTGAACTTCGTGTGCGGGGTCACAGAACCCGGCTTGCACAGAACCTGGCCGCGCTCCACGTCTTCACGGGCAACACCGCGGATCAGCGCGCCGATGTTGTCGCCCGCTTCACCGCTGTCCAGCAGCTTGCGGAACATTTCAACGCCGGTAACCGTCGTCTTCGTGGTGTCCTTGATGCCGACAATCTCGACTTCCTCGCCAACCTTGACGATGCCGCGCTCGACACGGCCGGTCACGACGGTGCCGCGGCCGGAGATCGAGAACACGTCTTCGATCGGCATCAGGAACGGCATGTCCTTCGGACGTTCCGGGGTCGGGATGTAGGCGTCGACCTGAGCCATCAGTTCGCGGATCGCGTCACGGCCGATGGCCGGATCGCGGTTTTCCACGGCTGCCAGCGCCGAGCCCTTGACGATCGGAATGTCGTCGCCAGGATACTCGTAGGAGGACAGAAGTTCGCGGATTTCCATTTCGACGAGCTCGAGAAGCTCTTCGTCGTCGACCTGGTCAACCTTGTTCATGAACACCACAAGTGCCGGAACGCCGACCTGACGGGCAAGCAGGATGTGCTCGCGGGTCTGCGGCATCGGGCCGTCTGCGGAAGACACCACAAGGATGCCGCCGTCCATCTGCGCGGCGCCCGTGATCATGTTCTTCACATAGTCGGCGTGGCCAGGGCAATCAACGTGAGCATAGTGACGGTTTTCCGTCTCGTACTCGACATGCGCCGTGGAGATCGTGATCCCGCGCGCCTTTTCTTCAGGCGCACCATCGATCTCGTCGTAGGCTTTTGCTTCGGCTCCACCGCTTTCCGCAAGCGTCATCGTGATCGCTGCGGTCAACGTCGTCTTGCCATGGTCAACGTGGCCAATCGTGCCAATGTTAACGTGCGGCTTCGTGCGCTCAAATTTTGCTTTCGCCATCGGCGTCGCTCTCTATCCAATACTCAGTTCGGTCGACACAGGCCGCTCTCCGGCGTCAAGGACAGGTCCGAGAACGACGAATTGCTTCCCATTGAACTTCTTGTCAGGATTCCCGGGCGAAAGAGCCTTCCGTTCCGGACACTCCGATCAGCACCCATGATGGAGCGGGTGAAGGGAATCGAACCCTCGTCGTCAGCTTGGAAGGCTGCTGCTCTACCATTGAGCTACACCCGCACAACGAGAGAAACAGAAACGATGGTGGAGGAGGTTGGATTCGAACCAACGTAGGCATAGCCAACGGATTTACAGTCCGTCCCCTTTAGCCACTCGGGCACTCCTCCATCTCGTCCTGCTTCACGCCGAAGCGAACAGGATGGCTTACCGAAGAGCCCGCCCGGATGGGGCGAGCAATCCCGTGGCGCGTGTTATGCAGATGCGGACCTGCCCTGTCAACGCTGATTTTGCAAACAAATGCACAAAATCAGCGGGTCGCTCGAAACAGGTGCTTCGAACGCATCGGATCGCCCCGGGCGGCCACCTGCCAAGAGTGCCGCGCATGCGTTCGAATGTCACCAATTCCCGTGAATCGGACCTTTGAAAACCATGCCCGCACCGCCAGCCTGTGGACAACTTTCCACCGGCCCGACCGGTGCCCCGCGGTCTTGCGCCTTGCCCGCGCCCATCCTTTGTTGTACCTACAACAGATGACGTCTAACCTTGATGAAATCGACTTTCTGCATATGGGCAGAACCTGTTTCGGGCACGCCGCGCGGCGCACCGCGAATCTGCTCACCCGGCACTACAACCGGCACCTGGCCGGGCTCGGGCTGGAACTGACGCAGGCGCAGCTTCTGGCGGCCATCGCCGAAGGCTCCGCCGGCTCCGCCGCGGAAATCGCGCGTTTCCTCGGCATCGACCGGTCCACCCTAGCCCGCAACCTGAAACCGCTTGAGAAGGCAGGTCTCATCACCCGGCGGCAGGATGGCGGCCGCAGGGTTCTGCCGGTCCTGACAGCGGACGGTGAGCGCAAGGTCATCGAGATTCACCAGGCCTGGCAACGTGCTCAGGACGAACTCGGCGCATTGCTCGGTCCGGACGGTGCCGAAGCAGTCCGGGCCCACATGTCCGCGCTGCGCAAGGCCGTTCATGTTCTGGAAGACCATAAGCCGCCACGACCGGCAGACGTCACATCGCCTGCGGAAACCCGAATTCAGCCCCTCAATAGCAGTCAGGACCCGAGTTCATGACCGACACCATCACCGATAACGGCAGGACCCATGCGCTCGACGCCCTGCCCCGGTCCGCCTTCGCCACCCTGACGGGTCTGGAGATCTTTGAAAGAATGATGGCCGGCGACCTGCCCGCGCCGCCGATCATGGCGCATTCCAATATAAGAATGAAGGAATTCGAAAAGGGACGGGCCGTGTTCTCTGGCCTGCCCGCGAAGGAATTCCTGAACCCGCTCGGCACGGTCCACGGGGGCTGGATCTCGACCCTGATCGACACGGCGCTCAGTTGCGCCGTGCACACGACTCTGCAGCCCGGCGAGTTCTACACCACCACAAGCCTCAACGTGAACATGGTACGCCCGCTGCGGGCCGACAGCGGCGAAGTCATCTGCGAGGGCCGGATCGTGCATCGCGGCAACCGTCTTGCGACCTCCGAGGGAGACCTGCGCGACAGTGCCGGCAAGCTGATCGCCCACGGCACGGTCAGCTGCATGATCCTGCAGCAGGCGTGACACACAAACGCCGGCTCATCGTCACCAGGCTCTTTTCCTGCGTCGGGATTCCGGTTAGAGCTGCGCCATGAGTGACGACAGAAAACCGTCGCGCCCGGGCGGCAAGCCCGGATATCGCGGCAACAGGAAATTCGCCGGCAAGCCGGCCCCGCGCCGGCCCGGCCTGCCGCCGGAAGGCCCCGTGCTGCTCTACGGGCTGCACACGGTCGAGGCCGCCTTCGCCAATCCCGACCGCAAGCGGCTGAAGCTCCATGCGACCGAGAACGCGCAAAACCGGCTTCAGGAGCGCGGCATTGTCATTGACGTGCCGGTCGAACCCACGATGCCGAAGGCGCTCGACCGCATGGTCACCAGGGATGCCGTGCACCAGGGCATGATCCTGGAAGCAGATCCCCTGCCCGCCTATGGCCCGGAGCACCTGTCGGGCGCGAAGCTGGTGCTGGCGCTCGACCAGGTCACCGACCCGCACAACGTCGGCGCCATCCTGCGTTCCGCCGTCGCGCTCGGTGCAGATGCCGTCGTCACCACCGAACGGCATGCCCCGGAAGAAGGCTCGGTGCTGGCCAAGTCCGCTTCCGGCGCCCTCGACATGATCAAGCATGTGCGCGTCAAGAACATGGCGCGTTTCGTCGCCGAGATGACCGACGAGGGCTTCGGCTGCATCGCGCTCGACAGCGACGGTGCCGCCAGCCTGGAGGAGACGCCCTTCACCGACCGGACCGTGCTGGTGCTCGGCTCTGAGGGCAAGGGCGTGCGCCACGGCGTGCGCGAGGCTTGCGGTCTGACCGCCCGGCTTGACATGCCCGGTGCCATCCGCTCCCTCAACGTCTCCAACGCCGCCGTGCTGTCACTCTATGTGGCACGGATGAAGATGGGCCTTTAGAGCAAATCGCACTTGATCGGAATCGCTTTTCACTTTCTGGAACCAGGCGTTCCAACGCAAAAAGCGATGCTGATTTTTCCGTTCGAATGCAAAACGCTCCAGGAAACAGTCCCGTGCATATGGCCGTCCGGCTGAATGCCGCAGCAGGTGAATGCTCACTCGGCGGACTGGGCCTGCTGCCGGTTTGCGGCGCGCGTGAGAAATGGCGCCAGCACAAGACTCAGTCCGATCATCGGCGCCAGTGCCATCAGCCCGGCCCGGATGCCGTAGGCATCGGCCAGCGGTCCGATGATCAGCGGCCCGACCAGAAAGCCGAGCAGCGCGACGAGCGAGAGCACGGCGACATTGGACGCCGCGCTCGTTCCCGGGGCGGACGCGGCCGCGCTCACACCGAGCGGAAAGGCCAGCGCCGCGCCGACACCCAGGATGCCGAGCGCCGCCAGAGCCGCCGGCGCGCCCGGAGCCAGCCAGATCCCGGCCAGACCCACCAGCGCGACCACCGCCAGCCCCTGCCCGAGACGGCTCGGCGGTGCCACCTGCCGCAAACGGTCACCGAACAGGCGCGTCGTTGCCAGGCACAGGGAGAAAACGGAAATGCCGAGCCCGGCCAGCCCCGGGCTGGCCGCGAACGCATCGCGCAGGTAGACCGCCGCCCAGTCGGCGACGGCGCCTTCCACCAGCGTGGTGCCGAAGGTGAAAACGCACACGCCCAGAAGCAGCGGATGCGGCAGCCTCACCCCCTGCCGTTTCGGGGCCACGGCCGCGCCCGCCCCGGCAACCCGCTCCGGCAGGCCCAGGATGATCGGCAGGACCAGGGCCTGCACCACAAGAGCGATCCCCAGCCCGGCCACGAACGGATCGAAGCGCAGGCCGGCGACGGCCGAGCCGATCAGGGTCCCGGACAGCAGGCCGAAACTCCAGCAGCCGTGGGCCTTGCTCATGATCTTGCGGCCGGTGTCCTTTTCATAGTCGTCCGCCAGCACGTTCAGCCCCAGTTCCAGCACCGACAGGGATCCGCCGACCAGCACAAGCGCCCCCATCAGCAGCCATTGTGAGGTTGCCAGAAAAGGCAGCAGCATCGCGCACAGGAAGACCGGATAGAACACCAGCGTGATCTTCCGCGCGCCGATCCGGTTCGCCAGCCACCCGGCCACCAGCAGCGCGGACGACGTGCCCACCGGCCCCCCGACGAGCGCGAGCGCAAGCGCGCTGTTGCTGAGCCCGAGCGCCGTCTGAACACCGGGAATATGCGGCAGCCAGGCCCCAAGCGCGATCGGCTGAAGAAAAAAGACAAGGCAAATGCGCTGCGACTGGGTCATCTGGACTGGTCCGGGAAAACGGGTGCTGACCGCCGGCATGCCGTCCTGCCGCGCAGTCTTGCGATGCAGTCTTGCGATGATGGCTGAAACCCGAAGGATCGAAGACGGCCTGCAGCCGCCCGAAGAGAAATACGCTGCTACCAGACACGCTTTGCCGGGCAGTTTCAAGTCGTGGCACACGACCGGGGTCAAGACCGGCGCGGCGCAGCGCCGATCCGGACCGCACTTGTTTTCGCACAACACAAACACCCCCGGCCGGCCCGTGTCGTTCCGCACGTTTGTCCACAGCGGCTATGCAATTTCATGAAAAATCTCAGTGCCTTGACGCGAAACAAGCGCAGCTTGCCAAAAATTTCACTCGAGAGCATGGACAAGCGCGCCCAATCTGGTAGAAGCCTTCCCGGCGCCGGTATAGCTCAGCTGGTAGAGCACGTGATTTGTAATCTCGGGGTCGCGGGTTCGAATCCTGCTGCCGGCACCAGTTTTCCCTTTTCGATCCGAGTGATGAAAGCCCGCAGCGAACCTGCGCAAGCGCGCGCCTTCGCGTGCAGATGTAGTGTAGCGCGCAACTTCGACTGGCGTTCCCGATTGTAGCCAACCGAACCGGTGCCGAGTCCGGTTTGCCCCTGGCCCTGATGACTTCCGCCACTATTTGTCCCAGTCGGGAATGAGGGGGAGCGATTCAAGTATCGAAGATTTCGGAGGCGCTGAAGGCGTTCATGGCGACGCGCCGGGAAGAAGAAGTTCCTGTTGCGGAGATCTGGCGTGAGACCGGGACCGGCCGGGTGGACCGTTTCAACTTACCCAACACACATGCGGGTCTGATGCCGGCGATGCTATGTGCCTGAAAGAAGCTCGATCATCTGGTCGCGCATCACGAATTTCTGCGGCTTTCCGGTGATGGTCATCGGCAGATCGTCAACGATCCGGACGTGTCTGGGCACCTTGAAATGCGCAATCTGGCCATTGCAGAAGTCCCTCAGCTCTTCCCCGGAAATGTCCATCCCCGGCTTGGGGATCGCCCAGGCACAGATCTCTTCGCCGGATTTTTCATCCGGAATGCCAAACACCTGAACATTGCTGACCTTGGGATGACGCATGAGGTATTCTTCGATTTCGCGCGGATAGATGTTCTCGCCGCCGCGAATGATCATGTCCTTGGCCCGTCCGACAATCGAGCAGAAGCCGTCCGCATCCAGCACCGCGAGATCGCCTGTCCGCATCCAGCCGTCCTGAATGCTGTCCGCCGTCTTCTCTGCATCGTCCCAATAGCCCTTCATCACCGAATAGCCGCGCGTGCACAATTCGCCCGTTTCGCCCACGGGAACAATCTGGCCATCTGATCCGATGACCTTGACCTCGAGATGAGGATGGACACGGCCGATCGTTTCGCAGCGCTTTTCAGTCGGATCGTCGACAAAGCTCTGAAAGGACACCGGCGAGGTCTCGGTCATGCCGTAGCAGATGGTGACATCGCCCATGTTCATGTCCGAATTGACCCGCTGCATGATCTCGACCGGGCACGGTGCTCCGGCCATGATGCCGGTGCGCAGGCTGGAGAGATCGCGCGGCGCCTTTTCCAGTGCTTCCAGCATGGCGACAAACATTGTCGGCACCCCATAGAGCGCCGTGCAGCTTTCCCCCGCCAGAACATCAAGCACCCTGTCGGGCTGAAACGCTTCGCCGGGAAACACCATGGCCGCGCCCTTGCTGACGGCCCCCAGCACGCCCATGACCATCCCGAAGCAATGATAGAGCGGCACCGGAATGGCCAGCCGGTCGGTTTCCGTGAGCTGTATCCTGTCGGTCACGAACCGCGCGTTGTTGACGATGTTGTAGTGCGAGAGTGTCGCCCCCTTGGGCTGCCCGGTGGTGCCGGATGTGAACTGGATGTTGACCGCATCATCAGGGCTGAGCGTCTTGTCGATGTCGGGCAGGCGCAGCTGTTGCGCCGGGCCGCCGAGTGTCCTGAGTTCCCCGAATGAATACGTTCCCGCCAGGCCGGCATCATCCATCAGAACGACGCTGCGCAGGTGCGGCAGTCTGGCTGCGCGCAGGCGGCCCGGCTGACACCGGTCAAGCTCGGGAGCCAGAGACCTGATCATCCCCGCATAGTCTGAAGACTTGAAGGATCTGGCTGCGATCAGGGCCTTGCAGCCCACCTTGTTGAGCGCATAGTCCAGTTCGGCCAGACGGTAGGCCGGGTTGATGTTGACCAGGATGAGGCCGACCCGCGCGGTCGCAAACTGGGTCAGCACCCACTCGAACCTGTTGGGCGACCAGATCCCGACCCGATCGCCCTTTTCCAGCCCGAGCGCCAGCAATCCGGTTGCCAGCTCGTCAACGGCCCGGTCAAGATCATAATAGCTCATCCGGATATTCTGTTCGCAAAACACCGCCGCCTCGCGGGGCCCGAACCGGGACACCGCCTCGCGCAGCAACCTGGGGATGGTGATATAGGCCAGCGGCGGATCGAAAGCGCCTCTCACATAGGAAACCCCATCCGCCGGAGCCGTTGTGTCAGCACCCGCACCAGAGCTCGTGTCCCAGCCGGCGATCCGGTCTGCAAGGCTTTCATTCAAGATCGACATGACCGTCTCCTTCAACCGGTGCGCCAGTCGCCGCTTTGTTCAAACGCGTGGGCGGCCTGATAGATTTTCATTTCACCGTAATGCGGTCCGACCAGCATCATGCCGATCGGCAATCCCTCGATCAGTCCGCAAGGAAGGCTCATGGCCGGCAATCCGCCATTGAAGGGCGCGGTGTTGGCGACCATTTCGAAGGCACGCTGGACATAGAGACTGATGGAACAGTCCGCGGGCGGAATTTCCTGCGGCTTGACCGGCATGGTCGGCATCAGCAGGACATCGAAATTCTGCAGCGCCGCCAGATAGCGTTCGTTGGCCCTGCGCATGAGGTTTTGCCCCTTGCCGTAGAACCGGCCGCGGTACTGGGTCTGGAAGTGTTCGCCGACGAACATGCAGGCCTTCAGTGAATGGCTGAGTTCGTCCGCCCGGTTGCGCCATTGCGCCATGTGATCGGTCATCGACGGCAGAAACAGGCCCCGGTAATTGCTGCCCGTGGAATGCCCCCACATCATGCCGTCCTGCAGGCCTTCGAGCGTGATCGCCGTCCAGGCGTCCATCGCCATGTGATGCTCCGGAATGGACACGTCTTCGACCCGCGCGCCCAGTTCGCGGAACCTTTCCGCTGCCTGCAGAACTTTCTGGTCAACGTCGCTTTCGCTGTTGGGGTGTGCAAAACCTTCCTTCAAGACGCCGATCCGCAGCCCCTGCGCGCCCCGGCCCAGAGCGTCGGTATAACGGTAGGTCCTGGGCTTGTACTGGCGCGGGTCCAGCCCGTCTTCACCCGCCAGCACTTCCAGCAGAAGCGCGTTGTCGGCAACAGTCCTGGTGACCGGCCCCAGATGATCGATCGTCTGTTCGATCGGCATCGCGCCGGTATAGGGCACCAGCCCGTGCGTTGCCTTCATGCCATAGACACCACAGCACGATGCCGGCAGGCGGATCGATCCGCCCTGGTCCCCGGCAATCGCCATGTCGACTTCGCCTGTTGCGACCAGAACGGCGGACCCGCTCGACGACCCGCCGGCCATATACCCGTGTTTCCAGGGATTGTGGACTGGCCCCTTTGCGTTGGTATGCGAGCCGCCGGACAGGCAGAAGTTCTCGCAATGCGCCTTTCCGGCAATGACCGCACCTGCGTCCAGGAGCCTTGTGACGATGGTCGCGTCGATTTCGGGCGTGTACCCTTCCATGATGGACGACCCGTTCATCATCGGGACACCGGCGAGGCAGATGGTGTCCTTGAGGGCGATCCGCTTGCCACGCAAGGGTCCATCGGGCGCGCCGCGCACCTCGGTCTTCACATACCAGGCGTTCAGCGGATTTTCCGAAGGGGCCGGGAAATGTCCGGGACTGCGCGGATAGCGGACTTCCGGCAGATTGTCCGGCATTGCGTCCAGACGGTCATAGGCCTGCATGTAAGGTTCGATGATTTGCGAATATTCGAGCAATTCCGCATCGGAAAGGCTCATGCCGAAGCGATTTGCCATCTCGCGCATTTGCGCAAGGGTCGGACGTTTGACTGTCATTGCTGTCACCGTGGAAGGCCGGATGTCTTGTGGCGGGGAATGCGGGTGGGCGATCGAAGCGGAGGCGGCCGCCTCCGGGCCCCGGATCGGTCCAGGATCTGTGGAGTGGCGGGATACCCTCTCCCCTGGTCCCCGGGTCGCGCGCGCTGCGCCCAACCCGAGAAACTGGGTCACCTTGGTCTGATCGGAGAGTTCGTGCCTGTTCAGCTCTCCCGTGATGCGGCCGCGCTCCAGCACGAGAACCCTGTCGGAGAGATCGGCGATGAAGTCGAAATTCTGCTCCACCAGAAGGATCGACAGACCCCGGGTCTTCTTGAGCTGCAGCAGTGTTTCAGCCATCTCTTCGATGATCGACGGCTGAATGCCCTCCGTCGGCTCGTCGAGAAGCAGGAAATCCGGATCGCCCATCAGGCACCGTGCAAGGGACAACAGTTGCTGCTCTCCACCCGAAAGCGCTCCGCCATCCCGGTCCAGCAACCGGTGCAGCCGTGGAAAATCCTCCAGAACCTTGTCGAGAACGTCCTCTTCCGGCCCGCCGGAATACGCGTGCCAGGCAAATCTCAGATTGTCGCGAACCGAAAGCTGCGGGAAAATCCCGCGCCCTTGCGGAACGTAGCCAATACCCAGTCCGGCCCGCTGGTTGGGGGGCATCCGGGTCACGTCGGTTCCATGAAACCTGACCGTGCCCGACGCCGGGGCCAGAAAGCCCATCAGGGTTTTCAGGAGGGTCGTCTTGCCCATGCCATTGTGGCCGAGAATGCCGACGACCTCGTTTTCAGCGACGGAAAACCCGATCCCGTGGAGGATGGGAACGCGCCCGTATCCGCCGGAGAGCGCCTTGACGTCCAGAATTGCCGAGACATCATCTGTCATGTCAGGCCTTCCTTCCAAGATATACGTTGCGCACGGTCGGGTCGGACATCACCTTGTCGACATGGTCCTCCATCAGCACCGCCCCCTGATGGAAAACCGTCACGTCCCGGGCAATCGAGCGAATGAACTGCATGTCGTGTTCGACAATGACGACGGCCGCTGTCTTGTTGACCTCGTGAATGATCCCGGTCATGCGCTCGACATCCTCGGCGCTCATTCCGGCGGCGGGCTCGTCAAGCAGCACCAGCCAGGGGTCGCCGACGGCAACGAGCCCCAGTTCAACGCCCTGGCGTTCGCCATGCGCGAGACGACCCAGATCGGTTCGCGCGATGGCGTTGAGCGAAAGGCGCTCGATGATTTCCTGCGTTTTCCGGTTGGCCTCGCCCTTTGGATGAAAGCGGCGGGCCGCCAGCCAGATGTTCTCGAAGACGCTCAGGGCATCGAGGACATTCGGGGTTTGCGTCTTGATCCCGACACCGAGCGAGGCGATCTCGTGCGGCAGCCACTGCGTGGTCTCCTCGCCGCGCATGTAGACATGCCCCTCGCTCGGCGTCTGCAGACCTGTGACGCATTTGAAAAACGTGGATTTGCCGGCGCCGTTGGGACCGATCAGACATCTCAACTCACGTGCCCTGAGCTTGAAATCGACGTTGTTGGCCGCCACAACGCCGCCGAAACGCATCGTCAGGCCTGTGGTCTCCAGGACGATTTCAGCCATATCAGACCTCCCTCCGGCGCGTATGCCGGGCACGGATCGTCCGCCCGGACCGCCGGCGCCAGGGCACGCTCCTGAAGAGATCCACAAGTGTCGGCACCGCCCCGCGCGGCAGGAAAAGCACGAACAGAACGAGGATGAGGCCCATGATCAGCGTGTTGTCGATCATGCTTTGCTGACCGAGCAGAAACTTCAGGTAAGCAAGCCCGGCAGCCCCGAGGATCGGACCGAACCGTGTCCCCAGACCTCCGACGATGCACCAGATGATGATTTCCGCGGACTGGCCGAGCGAGAAGAGGTTCGGAGTGACGATCTCGCCCCAGTTGGCAAAAAGCGCACCGGCCAAACCCGCGATCGCGGCCCCGGCGGTGAACAGGACCGTCTTTCGGGCCCGCACGTCATATCCCATCAAGGACATGCGGGTTTCGTTTTCCCGGATGCCGACAGCGATGCGCCCGAAACTCGATCGCAACAGCGCCGAGACCAGAAGAAAGACCCCGGCAAGCGCAACGGCACACACATGGAAATAGGCATCCCCCCAGATGTAGGCGTCCGGTCTGCCCGGAACATTCAGGGTCTGGAAACCGGGGATGCCGTTGAAGCCACCCAGACGCGCGTTTCCGATGGTGTATTGAGGCCCGGCGGTCGAGTTGATGAACTTGAAGAGAATGAGGGTGACGACCAGCGTGATCACCCCCAGATACACATCGTTCAGGCGGCCGTAGAACATCATCGCACCGAGCAACGCCGCAAGGACCGCAGGCACGGCGACCGCCAGCAGCATCGGCAAGGTGCTCTCGCCGATGTTGAGGGCCGCAATGGCATAGGTATAGGCGCCAAGCCCGAAAAACGCGGCCTGACCAAAGCACAGGATTCCACCGAAACCCCAGATCAGGCCGAGGCTCAGGCCCAGCATTCCATAGATGATCAGCACCGTGAGCGTGAATGTACTGATGAAGACCGGCATCAGCCATATAAGCAGCGCCGTTGCGATCACCGTCACGACGATGTCTTTCTGGAAACTGCCGTTCATCAGAATTTGCCCCGGAAGAATTTGCTTGTGATGCCTTGCGGGATCAGGCGCAGCAGAACCACGGCGGAGACCAGGAGGGCGACCTCGCCGAAGACGGGCGACACGGCAAAGGTGAACACCTGGTTGACCGCGCCGAAGAAACCGGCGCTGGTGAGCAGGCCCGCGATCAGGGATGGTCCGCCGGCAATGACCGTGATGAAAGCCTTGGCGATATAGGCGCCACCGGAGGTTGGCACCAGGCCGACCAGAGGCGCCAGAACGGCGCCGGCAAGTCCTGACAGCGCCGATCCGCAGAAGAACGTCGCCATGTAGATGCGCTCAGGGCTGTATCCCAGAGCTGCGGCCATGTCGGCGCGCTGCATCGCGCCCCTGGCGATCAGCCCGGCCCGGGTTGTTTTCAGTATCAGGAAGACGGCCAGAAGCAGAAGAAACGCGACGGCGATGATGAAAAAATTGTAGCCGCTGATCTGATAGTTTCCGACCGAAAACCCTGGGATGGGTGTCGAGATACCGGTCGTGGTATTGCCGAAGATCATCGTCGCCAGACCGATGAAGAACAGGCTCAATCCCCAGGTCGCCAGCATGGTATCGACAAGCCGGCCGTAGAGCCGACGGATCACCAGCCGTTCAACGACCAGTCCGATCATCCCCACGATGAGGGGGGCAACGACCAGCATGGCGATGAAGATGTTCACGCCCAGGTCCACGGCGGTGATGGTCGCATATCCGCCCATCATCATGAATTCGCCATGGGCAAGGTTGATCACCTTCATCATGCCGAAGACCACTGCAAGTCCGGCGCTGATGAGGATGAGAGACCCGATGGCGTAGAGAATTTCCAGCAGGATTACGAAGAAGAGATCCATCCCAGGTGCCCCACGGCAATAGTTACCCTTGGAACGCAAGCGCGTTCCGCCCATCGGCTGCAACGGCACGCGCCGTCGCAGCCGGTCAAGTCCGGGAGGTCAGATCTTGATTTCGTATTGTTGATTGTCGTTGGGATTCGCCTTCAGATCGCACACGGCCTGGGTGTCGATAGGCGCGCGCTGCGGCAGACCCTTGATGACCTTCATGCGCTGGTTCTCAAGCTCCATGATGTAGACATCGAGATAGGCATGGTGCGATTTGGAATCGACCGTGACCTTGCCGGCCGGGCCATCGATCGTCACGCCGTTCTCGAGAGCCTCGACCACCTGATCACGGTCCAGGGAACCGGCTGCCCGAATGCCTTCAGCCCAGGTCATGACGCCCTGGTAGGTGGACACGGCAAGTTCGTGAATGCTGCTCGTGTCGCCATAGGCCCGTTCCCAGTTTGTCTGGAAATGGGTATTGGCCCGGCCACGAAGCTCTTCACTGTAGTTGTAGGCAACCATGATTCCATCGCCCTCTTCCGGCGTCAGGACCTTGTGTTCATTGCCAACGCCAAGCGTGGTGGAGGCAAGCGGGATCCGGTCTTTCATTCCAGCCGCGGCCCATTGACGGAAGAAGGACAGATGAGCCCCGCCGACCAGCGGCGCAATCACGAGATCGGGTGCTGCTGTCTGGATCTTGGCGATTGTCGATCCGAAGTCGGACACATCCAGCGGGAAGAAATCCACGGCAACCGTTTCGCCGCCGTTTTCGGCAACATATTTCTGGATCCACTTGGCCGTAATGTGTCCGTAGTTGTAGTCGGCGGCGAGAACGTAGACCTTCTTGCCACCCGCCTTTTCCAACGCATAAGGCACCAGCGCCTCGACCTGCTGCGCAGGCGTGACACCGTTGATGAAGATGTTGCGGTCGCAGACGCCCCCCTCATAGAGCACGTTGTAGAAATACAGCGTCTTGGATTTGCGGAGCGTTTGCCGGATGGCCTCGCGGGACGCCGACAGGATGCCGCCGTGCACCACGTCAACCTGATCCTTGCGGACGAGCTGCTGCGCATACTGGGTGTAAAGGGCGATGTCGGACTGGGTATCGTAAGCCACGACATCGACCTGCCTGCCCAGAAGGCCGCCGAATTCATTGATTTCATTGACTGCGAGCCGCAGCGCCATGTCCATCGGTTTACCGTAGGCGTCAAAAATACCGGACGTATCAAGCAACGACCCCAACTTGATGGTCTCGGCGGCCATGGCCCCGCGCGGCAGCAATGAGGATCCGGCAAGAGCTGTGGCTGCTGCCAGTAGACTTCTTCTGTTCAATGTCATTTCAGACCTCCTGAGTGGACCTTCAGTCCCGTGGTGGAATGCGCCCCGGCATCATTCTTTGGTTTTTGGCTGGATGCGGTTGGCATAGTCGGCCGTGCGGCCGGCAAGGTTGGCATCAAAATCCAGACCGATTTCTTCGCCCATCTGTTTCATCGCCGGCAGGCGAACCGCCATTCCGAGGATCTGATCCATGGCTGAGCCGAAGGCGCCGTCGGCGCCGTCACCGGAGCCGCCGCCGTTGACGCCGGTAATCTGGTTGATGCGAATGGAATCGATCTTCTCGACCGGCTTCATCATCTGCGTCATGATTTCAGGCATGCGGTCGAGCTTGCGCTCTTCGAGCCGCATCCGGATCACCGCTTCACTCAAGGTGTTTTCCGCGGAATTGAGCGCACTCATGCCGGCAGCTTCAGCCTCCATGCGAATCCGGCCGGCCTCGGCGGTCCTGGCTGTCGCAGAGGCCTCCGCCTCGGCTTTGGCCAGCAATGTTGCCGTGTCGCTTTTGACCCGGGCGGCTTCCAGCTCGAGGTCCTTGTCCTGTTTCAGACGCGCAATCTCGCGCTCGCGTTCGGCAACCGCGCGGTCTTTTTGAACCTGGACGTTCTCGGCGGCGAGCAGAACCTGCGCCCGGGCCTCTTCTTCGGCCGCTTTGGCTTCGGCTTCCTCTGTCCGTTTTCTGGAGAGCTGAATGCTGTTGGCAATTTTCTCTTCTTCCAGCGCCAGAAGCGCGGCCATTTCCGTGGACCTGAGTGTCTGGTCGTTCTCGACCTGGCTTGCCTTTGCCCGGCCGTCATTTTCGATCCGGACCTTTTCGCTCGCGAGCTTTGCATCGTTGCGCGCGGCCTCTTCGCGTGAGGCGGCATCGGCTTCGAGTTTCGCCAGATGTTCGTGCTGGGAAATCTGGGCTTCACGTTCTTCGCGCTGCAATTCCAGTTGCCGCTGATGTTGTGCCAGCCGGCTTTCGCCTATCGAAATTTCCGCTTCGGTTTCAATGCGAATGCGCGCCTTCCGCTGATCGGAAACAAGCTCGGCCAGTCGGCGCATCCCCAGGGCGTTGAAGGCGTTGTTTTCATTCCACAGGCCGAGATCGCTCTGATCCAGAGAGACAATGGAGGCGGAAACGAGCCGGAGCCCCATGAGCCCAACCTGGGCATCGACCACTTCCGCCAACTCTTCGGAAAACCCGCTGCGATCCAGATGGATTTCTTCCAGGGTGCGTGCGGCCCCAGCATTTTGAATGGCATGGACCAACGCACCGGAAATGACCTCCCGGACGGTTTCCCCGCCCCGGGCGATCCGCTGGCCGAGGGATTTTGCCGCGGTGGCAATCCCTTCGGCATCCGGTGCAACCTGGAACTCGAATTCGCACGAGATGTCGGCCCGCATCTGGTCCCGGGTCAGAACGGCATTCCGGCCTTCACGCTCGATCGAAACCGTCAGCGCGCCCATGGACACTTTCTGCAGGCGGTGCAGGAACGGCAATACCAGGCACCCGCCGTCCATGACGACACGCCGGCCGCCAAACCCGGTTCTGACCAGAGCCGTATCCAGAGACGCCTTGGCGTAGAAGCGTTGAAGAAACCAGATTCCGATCAGGACGATCAGTGCCAGTAGCACCGTTGAGATAATCCAGAGCAAGCCCGTTCTCCCCTAGCTTGTCGAGCGCATCGCACATTTTTTTTGCGTGCAACCAAAGTCGGCAAAGCGTGGGAGATATTAATTTCCAATTCAAGTAAAAAATATGAATTGGAAATTAAAAAATTATAAGGCTATGATTTATAATTGTTTTATCACTTCAAATTTCAACCCATCTGCACGTGCCAGATAGATCGGTGCCCGGCTGCTCTGGCTTGGAACCTGGATATGACGGCCGCTGCGATGCCTCACGGTCAAGTCCGCGGTGACACAGCGCCGACGCCACTTTCCGGGATGTCCGTGCATGAGCCCGGCCAGAAAATGAACCCCTTCGTAGGTGGATTGCCCAAGCCCGTTCAGAACGGGAGCCTGATCTCCGTGCAGACTGTAGTAAAGCTCCTTGAAGGCCGCATTGGCATCCGTCGGCAAGGATCCGAAATAGGACGATGCCGAAAACATGCGTTTGCTGTTTCGTGAGCCACAGGCCAGAAGGCCGTTCTCCTCGATGGCACAGGAAAGGCGAACCATGCGGTTGTGCAGCCCGGCACTTCCGAAGGCCCGGTTGAAGGCAATCGCATCCTGGCCAACAAGGGAAATCAGCACCGCTTCGGCACCGGAGGTGCCGATCGCCTCCACACGACGGGCCATATCTCTTGCCCCGAAAGGCACATAGCTCTCGTGGGCCAGTCCTGCGGACATCTCCTTCAGCTTGGCCTTGGCATAAAGATGAGACGTTCGCGGCCAGACATAGTTGTTGCCGATCAGCGCCCAGCTCGATGGCCGGAATTCATTTTGAACGAACTCCATGGACGGCCCAAGCTGCTCCTGCGGCGTCTCACCGATCGCGAACACCCCGGCCGTGTTTTCCCCTCCCTCGTAGAGAGGGGTGTATATGTAGGGAATTCTCTGGCGAACCACCTTGCTCAGGCGTTGACGGATCGCGCTGATATGCATCCCGACGATGGCATCGATGGCGTTGGTCTCGATCAGGTCGTTGATGGTCTCCTCGATCAGAATCTGCGCTTCGAGCGCGGCATCGATCATGATGAGTTGAACCTTGCGGCCGTCAATGCCGCCTGCCCGGTTGAGTTCCTCGACCGCAACCTGCGCACTGGAGATACAGGACGGTCCCCAAAGTCCGGCCGAGCCGCACAAGGGAATCAGCAAGGCTATTCGATAGGTCGCTCTTCTGCGCAGATGAATATCATCACGCAGCTCATCCAGCTCGGTGGGGACAGAGGACATTCTCAAAAGCATTGCGTTCTCGGCTGCACCTGCCTCCATGGACGTGAAGTCTACATTTCATTTGAATTTATTTTCCAAGTCAACTAAATTTCAGTCTGAAACACCGGTGAAGAGCATGGACCCCAAAAACAGCCCCATCCAGAACTACCTGTCTTATGCCCTTGCAGCAGCGCACAGGAAGGTCAGCACCTCCCTGAACGCGCGGCTGCGCAAACACGGCATCCAGGTCGAGGCCTGGCGCATTCTTGAAACACTGGAAGCAGGGGACCGCCTCACCATGGGCGAACTTGCGGAAATCGTGCTGATGAACCCGCCGACGCTGACCAAACTGGTGGACCGGCTTGTGTCCGACGGACTGGTGCACCGCCAGGTCGCCCGGAACGATCATCGTCAGGTCAACGTCCTGCCCACGGCCCTGGGCAGAAAACGCATGGTTCAGATCCGGCAGGAAATACAGGATCAGGACGCCATGCTGCTGGAAAAACTGGGCGATTCACAATCGCAACAACTCATTCAGTTGTTGCGCGGGATTGTCTGAAATCAGAGTGCCCGATCCGCTCCATCCGATCTCGCGCGCCGCGTAACCGGGAATGACCGGCCACACCCTGGCTTGCCGCAGGAACCAGCGGGGCTGGCCTGTTTCAGGTCAGCCCCGCCAGGCTATTCGGGCCACTCCAGCCAGGGCCTCTCCAGCCAGAGCTTGTCCCGACCAGCCTCCTGATCACCGCTGCGGAATTCCCTTGCGCTCCCCGTCACCCGCATCGCGCGTGGTGACGCCGTCGACCAGGACAAAAACGATCGAACACGGCTCGGTGCCGCGGTTGGACCAGGCGTGGTTGGTGCCGCGCTGGACAACGGTATCGCCGGCTTTCAAAAGGACCTCGTCCTCGTCGAGCAGCATGTAGATTTCCCCGGTCAGAACAACGGCATAGTCGACGCTGTCAGTGCGGTGCATGAACGGATGGCGGGCGTTCTCGACGATATTGTCCCCTGCCCCCATCTCCGCGAAGGCGGCCTTGCCGTCGAGTGTCGCCATCACTTCCGGATCCTCGGGCAGGAATTCCACCACGCGGAAGACGCTGCCGTTTCTCGGCGGATGCAGGATGAACGGCCCGTCGCAGGTCTCCACCGACCCATCATATTCGGCGGGCGTTCCTTCCGAGATCCAGAAATTGGTCAGGGTCACGCCCGGGCGGCTCGGCCGCTGCAGCTTGTGGCTCGCGATGACGTCGCTTTCGACAATCGCGACGCCGTTCTGGTCGTGACCGGTTACGACGCGCCGGAATTCTCTCGTCATGTCAGTTCCATCTTTGTCAGTGTTTGAGGGAAAACGGTCTGCGGGGCGCATGCTGCAGCACCTGCCAGGCCAGCAGCAGACCGCCGATGGCGGCGGTCGGCCAGGATTGCACCAGCAGGCACAGCCCGGCCGCCAGAACGATCAGCCTGTTGACCGGCGTGAGCGGCGAAAACAGGCAGCCGACCACGCCCGCGGCGACGGCGCCGACACCGGCGACCCCGGTGACCACCGCCATCAGGTTGGCCACGCTGTCCGCCTGCAGCAGCAGCCCCGGACCGAACACGAAAGCGAACGGCAGCACGAAACTGGTTGCGGCATAGGCCGCAGCCGTCCAGCCGACCTTGTTGACGTCCGCCCCGGCAATGCCTGCGGCCACGTAGGAGGCCAGCGCGACCGGCGGCGTGATGGTCGAGATACAGCCGTAGTAGAAGACGAAAAAATGCGCCGTCAGCATGGGCACGCCGAATTTCACCAGCGCCGGTGCCACCACCGTCGCCAGGATCAGATAGGCCGCGGTCGTCGGCAGGCCCATGCCCAGTATGATCGAGGCGATCATCGTGAACAGCAGCGCCAGGAACAGATGGCCGTTGGAAGCCACATCGATCAGCAGTGCGATCTTCGATCCGAGGCCGGTGATGCCGAGCGTGCCGGAAATCACTCCGGCGGCGGCACAGGCCGCCGAAATGGTGACGACGTTGCGCGAGCCTTCCGCGATGCCCCCGGCAATGCGTTTGAGAAGCGCAAGATCCGCCCGGCGGCGACTGACGACATCCAGGCCGATCAGCACGCCCATGGCCCAAAGCGATGCCTTGAACGGAGAAAACCCGGCCAGCATCAGCGCAAGCAGGCTGCCGAACGCCCCGATGAAAGGTGCCCCCTGGATCAGGACCGCACCGAGCGGCCGGCCATCGTGCTGCGCGTCCTGAACCGGTTCGATGCCGGATTTGACCGCCTGAAGATGGACCACGACAAAGGCAGAACCGAAAAACAGCAGCGCCGGAAGAATGGCCACGCTCATGACGGTCGTATAGGGAACGCCGACAATTTCAGCCATGATGAAGGCCGCCGCGCCCATCACTGGCGGCATCAGCTGCCCGCCGGTCGAGGCGACCGCCTCGATCGCGCCGGCCTGGTGGGCCTTGTAGCCTTCCCGTTTCATCACCGGGATCGTCACGGTGCCCGTGACGGCGACATTGCCGGCCGCCGATCCGGACACCATTCCGATCAATGTCGAGAACAGGACCGCCGACTTGGCGCTCGCGGCCCGCAATCCCCTGGTGAGCCGCGTCGAGATCTCGAAGAAGAAATCCCCCGCCCCGAAGCGGGACAGCATGGCCCCGAAAATCGTGAACACGATGATATAGGTTGCCGCGACACCGATCGGGATGCCGTAAACGCCCTGCGTGTCCGTCGTCAGGAACAGCACCATGCGCTCAAGGCTGTAGCCGCGGCCATTGAGGATGCCCGGCAGATAGGGGCTGAAAAACGGATAGCAGAAGAAAACCAGCGTGATCAGCGCAAGTATGAGGCCGACACCGCGCCGCGCGGCTTCGAACACAACAAGGAGAATGATCGCGCCGGCGTAGAAATCGCCGTCTGTAGTCAACCCGCCGCTGAAGGCGATTGCCTTCCAGCGCGTGATCAGCCAGACGCTCGCCCCGACAATCGCGGCAATCAGGATCAGGGTCGCCGCAAGGTCGCGCTTCGTGCCCTTGAGACCGGGCGTGAGCGGTTTCATCGCGAACAGAAGCGAAAAGGCGAAGGCCACATGCACCAGCCGCATGGGCATGGTCGAGATCGCGATCACGCCGGAGACGGCCGCCAGATGGAACAGGCCAAAGACGAAGGCCGCCGCCAGAACGAGGCTGTGGCGACTGATCAATGAAGTGTTTTCGAGCTTGCCCGGCACCTGGCCTGCCCTTTCTCAGGAAACCGTAAGCGGAACCCGGCAGACCGGGTTCTGCTTAGCGAGGAATGATGGCCGTTTCAGCCGGCCTATTTGTTGAAGTAACGCGCGGCACCTTCATGCAGCGGGATCGCCAGGGTCTTTGACTGTTCCGGCTTGATCTGCTTGGCGTTGGCGTTTTCGGCCTGGAAAGCGTCCAGGTGATCGAAGACCGAAGCGACGATCTTCTCAACGACATCGGCCGGCATGGAGTTTGGCGCGATCAGCATGTTGTTGACGCCGATCACCGTGCCGGGCGCCTCCGTGCCATAGACATCGGCCGCGATGTCGACCGCGTTATAGGCGCCGTTCTTTTCAAGCGCCTTGTCGAGCATGCCGTCGGAGAAGGCAATGAAGCGCAGCTTGCTGCCCGCCGCCGCCTGCATGACCGCCCCTGCCGGATAGCCGGACAGGGCGAAAGCCGCATCCACGTTGCCGTCGCTCAACTGGCTGAAGCCATCCGAATAGGACAGGAAGCTCGGCACGATGTCATCCAGGGACATGTCGTGGAGCGGCAACAGGAAATTCATGAAACCGAGGGTGCCGCCGCCCGCCGGACCCACGGCAACGCGCTTGCCCTTGATGTCCTCGAAGGTCTTGATGTCTGAATCTTCCAGAACGATCATGTGCAGAACGCTCGGATGCAGCGCAGCGACGGCGCTGATGTCGATGGGGCCACTCTTGTAGGGACCTTTGCCGTTTACAGCCAGGACCGCGAGGTTGTTGTTGGTGATTGCGATCTCGACCTCGCCGCTGTCGACGAGCCTGGGGTTCTGGACCGATCCGCCGGTGACAACCGGAACCATCGTGATGTCACCGCCCGCGTGTTCGTTGACCAGGTTGGCGATGCTCTGCCCCATCGGATAGAAGGCGCCGCCGAGGCTGGCCGTGCCGATGCGCAGTTCTTCAGCCTGCGCGATACTCGCCGAGACGAGGAAGCCGACGGCGAGGCCCGTCGTTTTGATCAGTTTCAACATGGTAATCCTCCCGAGATTTTCACTCAGGTTAAACGATATTTATCCTCTTTCAAGTTTTTTATCGATTTTTTAAGAGCGCTAACACCGCCGGCCGGCGAGACAAGGCCGCGTGTCCCCTGGCAGCTCACAGTCAACGCTCCTGACCGGAAAGCCTCGGCAAATATACCGGGGCCATCCCGGACAAGCGCAGCAAGTCCCGATGCCATTCGTTTCAAGAGCAGTTGCAATAGGACACGCCGTCGCCGGAAGCGTCAGACCTCGTCCGGACCTCCGGGCCTGTCTGGCCCGGACACCTCTCGAGGCGGCATCGGCTGCAGGGATTGTTTCTCCCGGCGGGAGCCGCGTCACATCATCCGGTGATGCAGGTCCGTCATGATCCACAGGCTGCCGCCGACCATGATGACGATCAGCACCGCGGCAAAGCCGAGAAAGAACAGGTTCTCCGCCGGGGTCGATCTCAGGTTGAGGTGCAGGAAGAACACCAGATGCACCACCACCTGCATGAGCGCGGCGGCGGCGATGACCGCGTAGACGGCCGGGCCGGTCACCAGCCCGCCCCAGACGATGGCGAAGGGAATGGCGGTCAGGATGATCGCCAGCACGAAGCCGGTGAGATAGGTCGCAACGCTGCGCTCGGCGGTATGGTTCATGTTGCTCGCTCCTACATCACGCCCGGCAGATAGATGACCGAGAAGATCCCGATCCAGACGATATCGAGAAAGTGCCAGAACAGCCCGAGCCGGATCAGCCGCGAACGGACCGGCAGGGTCAGGCCCTTGATCAGCACCTGTCCCGTCATCACGACGATCCCGAGCGCGCCGAATGCGACATGCAGGCCATGGGTGCCCACCAGCGTGAAAAACGCGGACAGGAATCCGCTGACCTCAGGTCCTCCGCCCTTGGCGATCATGCCGTGGAATTCCAGCAGTTCCATCACCAGAAACCCAAGGCCCAGCGCCAGCGTCACGATCAGCCACAGCACCACCCGGCCCGCGCGGCCCGCCGTCATCGCGATGGTCGCCATGCCGAAGGTCAGGCTGGACAGGAGCAGCAGCGCCGTTTCCACGGCAGTGTGCCTCAGATCGAACAGCTCGTTCGAGGTGGGCCCGGCCGCGGAATTCTTCGACAGGACCACATAGGTGGCAAACAGGAGCGCGAAGATGATCGCGTCGGTCATCAGATAGACCCAGAAGCCGAACTCCCTGGCTTCCAGCGATCTGGTCTCTTCTTCTTCCAGAACGGTCGCAACGGACATCGCTCGATCCTTTTCTAAACCGTCCCGGGCAGAGGCGCACCAGAGGCGGCTCCGCGCGGCAGGAAATCACGCATGTCATGAAGATCCGCCGGACTGATCTGCGCCAGCCGTTCGGTCTCGATCCGGGCAACCTCAGCCGCCGGCAGCACGAAGTCGGTGTCGTCGTCGCAGGCACGGATGGCGACACAGACCAGCGAGAGCAGGAAGCAGAGCGCCACCAGCCACCAGATGTACCAGACGAAGGCAAACCCCAGACCGAAGGCAAGCGCGCCGAGGACCGGGCCGATCCAGGTGCTTTTCGGCATGACGATGTCTTCATACTTCTGCGGCGGCCGGTAGGCCTCCCCCGCAAGCTTCATGTCATGAAAGGCGTCCAGGCCGTGAACCTCCGGAAGGACCGCGAAATTATAGGGCGCGGCCGGCGACGAGGTCGCCCATTCCAGTGTGCGCCCGTTCCAGGGATCACCGGTGATGTCGCGGGCCGACCCCCAGGTCTTCGCCGAGACATAGAGCTGGATGGCGATACAGGCGATGCCTGCCAGGACACACAGCGCCCCGATCGCCGCGACGACAAGGTAAGGCTGCCAGTTCGGATCGGCGTAATGCTCCATGCGCCGGCTCATGCCCATGAACCCGAGCACATAGAGCGGCATGAACGCCAGATAGAAGCCGATGAACCAGCACCAGAACGAGCGGATGCCCCATTTGGCGTCCAGCTTGAAGCCGAAGGCCTTCGGGAACCAGTAGTTCAGGCCGGCGAAATAGCCGAACAGGGCGCCGGGAATGAGCATGTTGTGGAAATGCGCCACCAGGAAGGTGGAATTATGCATCAGGTAGTCGGCCGGCGGCAACGCCAGCAGAACGCCGGTCACGCCGCCGATGACGAAGGTCACCATGAAGCCGATCGTATACACCATGGACGGGTGGAACTCGATCCGGCCGCGGTACAGGGTGAACAGCCAGTCGAAGATTTTCACCCCTGTCGGCACGGCGATGATCATGGTGGCAATGCCGAACACGGCATTCACGTTGGACGAGGAGCCCATGGTGAAGAAGTGGTGCAGCCAGACGGTGAAGGACAGCAGCGCGATGCACGCCGTCGCATAGACCAGCGACGTATAACCGAACAGGCGTTTGCGCGAGAAGGTCGCGACGACCTCGGAAAAGATGCCGAAGGCCGGCAGGATCAGGATGTAGACTTCCGGGTGCCCCCAGATCCAAAGGAGATTGGCGAACATCATCATGTTGCCGCCGTCGCCATTGGTGAAGAAGTGAAACCCCAGCGTCCGGTCAAGCGTCAATTCGGCGGCGACCACCGTCAGCCCCGGAAAGGCGAAGGCGATCAGCACCGAGATGCACAGCGTCGTCCAGGTGAACAGCGGCATGCGCATGTAGGTCATGCCCGGACAGCGGTTCTTGACGATGGTGACGATGAAATTGATGCCCGCCAGGGTGCTGCCGATGCCGCTGACGATCAAGGCCCAGAGCCAGTAGTCGACGCCGACGCCGGGGCTGTACTCGATCCCCGAATAGGGCGGATAGCCGGTCCAGCCGGCCTGGGAGAACTTGCCGACCACCAGCGAGACCAGCACCAGGGCGGCCCCGGCCGCCGTCAGCCACAAGCTGACGGAATTGAGGAACGGAAAGGCGACATCGCGGGCCCCGATCTGCTGCGGCACGATGATGTTGATCAGCCCGGTCAGGAACGGCATCGCCACGAAGAAAATCATGATGGTGCCGTGGGAGGAGAAGATCTGCTCGAAATGCTCCGGCGGCAGATAGCCTTCGCTGTTGAGCGCGATCGCCTGCTGGGCACGCATCATCAGGGCATCGACGAAGCCCCGCACCAGCATCACCAGGGCGAGCACCACGTACATGATGCCGATCTTCTTGTGATCGACGCTGGTCAGCCAGTCGGTCCACAGCACCTTCCAGGCACGCAGATAGGTGATCAGCAGGAAGACGGCGAGCCCGCCGCCAACGGTCACCGCCGCTCCGCCCATGGCGACCCACGAATAGAACGGCAGGGCATCGACGGTCAGACGTCCCAGCATCACGAATTCCCCCGGCAGATCAGTTCGGCCGCTTCACTTTCGTACGGACCGACGATCGGAGCGTATTTGCGCAAGATGATGTCGAACAGCTTGGCTTCCGTGGCCGAATAATAAGCCACCGGATTGGCTGTGCTGTCCTTGTGAAGTTCCAGATAGGCCGGCGCGTCGAGCACATCCGCTGACGCGGAGACCTTTGCCTTCCAGGCCGTGAAGTCGCTTTCGCTCATCGCATGGGCCTTGAAGTGCTGATCGGAAAAGCCGTCGCCGGAATACATGGTGTTGCGTCCCGTGAACACGCCCGGCCCGTCCGCCAGCAGATTGAGCTCCGAGCGCATCCCGGCCATGGCATAGATTTGCCCGCCGAGCGCAGGGATCATCAGCGAATTCATGACCGTGTCGGAAGTGATTTCGATGGAAAGCGGCCGGTCCGCAGGAAAGGCAAGTTCATTGACGCTGGCCGTTCCCAGCTCCGGATAGACAAACAGCCATTTCCAGTCGAGCGCGACCGCCTGGACCTTGAAGGCCGGTTTGTCGGAGACCAGCGCCTTGTAGGGGTCGAACTCATGGGTTCTGGTCCAGACCAGCGTGCCGAGCACGACAACGATGGCCCCCGGCACCAGCCAGACAACCGCCTCCACGATCCAGGATCCGTCCCAGTCGGGTGTGTAGACGCCGCCGTTCTTTCTCTTTCGGTAGCGCCAGGCGAAGAACAGGGTCAACACGATGGCCGGAATCGCGACGATCATCATGATCGCGAAGGCCGTGAACAGGAGATCCCGCTCAGCCAGTGCGATCGGTCCCTTGGGAAAAAGCACCGGCGCGTCGGAAAGCCCACAGCCCGAAAGCAGAAAACCGAGGAAGACAGGCGCTGCCGACAGCACGATTTTGCGAAGCCATTTTGAACAGAAACCGGCAATCACGTCCATTCCGCCCCTTGCTGGAAAGACCAGAGGCAACCGAAACGGATACACCGCCGCCCATGTCTTCGCCCGTGTCACAATCTGTATCTATGTGACTGGATCCTAAAGAGAATCGGTGAAGATACCATGACCGTCACTTCAGGAATCACTTGTTCCGGGAAAGCCTAGCCGAGCACAGCCGCCTTTGAAAGGTCACAGCCGGAGAATCTCGCCGGCACGCCCAGCGGTCAGAAACGGCACCTGTTCGGGACCGGATCATCACCGAAGCCGGAGTGACGTCAGCGGGAAGCCCCGGACAGGTCGATCAGCGCCTGCAGCATCAGGTTCGCGCCCTGCACAATGTCTTCCCAGTCGCTGTGTTCTTCAGGGGCATGGCTGATGCCCGCACGGCTCGGTACGAAAATCAGCCCGGCAGGGCAGAAACCCTGCAGCGTCTGGGCGTCGTGGCCGGCGCCGGACGGCATCCGCCTGGCGGGCAATCCGTGCGCGTCGGCCAGCTCCGACAGGCGTGCGGCAATGTCCGCATCGAGCCGGACGGGTGCCAGCCAGCTCCGCTCCGTGGTCTCCAGGCTCAGCCCGTGCCGTCCCGCGACAGCAGCAGCGCGCTCCACGAACCCGGACTTGAGCGCACGCATGACCTCTTCGCATGTATCGCGCAGGATGACCGAGAACACCGCCCGGCCCGGGATCGTATGCGGCTGATTGGGGCTCAGCTCGACATGTCCGATGGTGATCCGGCTCTGGTCGGTGCCGTGCTCCAGGATCAGCTCCGGGACGGTCCCGGCGAGTTCGGCCAGGCCGGCAAAGGCATCCGACCGCAGATGCATCGGCGTGGTTCCGGAATGATTGGCAATGCCGGTCAGCGTCAGTTCCAGATAGCAGACACCGGAAACCTCCTCGGCAATGCCAATGGGCAGCCTTTCCTGTTCCAGCACCGGCCCCTGCTCGACATGCAGTTCCAGAAAAGCGGCAATGGAACCGGCAGGCCGCGCCGCATCGAGGATATGACCGGGCTCAAGACCGCTGGCCGCCATCGCCGCGCCCAGGCGGATGCCGTCGGCATCGACGGCACCGTCGATCCAGCCGGCAGTCACCTCCCCGGTGATCGCCTGTGATCCCAGCATGCCACCGAACCGGCCTTCTTCCTCTGACGTTGCGACCACCTCGATCGCCCTGTCCGGTTCAAGACCGGCGTCTTTCAGGGCACGGACGCATTCCAGCGCGACACAGACCCCGAGCGCACCATCGAAGGCACCGCCGTTGACGACCGTGTCCAGGTGGGATCCGGCCATGATGCAGGGTCCGTCCGGCGGCCCGAACCGCCCGAATAGATTGAGGGCGCCGTCGCTCCACACTTTGAGGCCATCGGCCTGCATTTGCGCGGAGAACCAGGTCCGGCAGTCAAGGTCCGCACCGGAGAACCCCGGCCGGTTGTAGCCCCCCGTCGCCGGGTCGAATCCGAAGCTGTTGACGCCGGCAAGAAGCGTTTTCAGACGCTCCAGTTCGATGGTGGCGGAAGGCCGTGGCATCCGGAATTCTCCCCATGTTTCAGCGCTTAAGCGCTCGATTGGCCTGGAGTCGCACCCCTCAGGCGAAATTAAATATGAAATAATTGTTGAATGAATGCAATTAATCATGATTAATTATTCGTCAGAACACAATGAGGGGAATGGTCATGAAAAACATCCTAGCCGCGGCACTCGCCTCGGCCTTCCTGGCTCTTGCGCCGCAAGCGCAGGCCCAGACACCGCCCAATGTGCTGGTCGTCGGCCAGATTGCCGAACCCAAGTCGCTCGACCCGCATGCGGTCACGGCGGTCAATGACTTCCGCATCCTGGTCAACCTCTATGACGGGCTGGTGCGCTACAAGGACGGCACGCTGGAGGTCGAACCGTCCCTGGCCGAGAGCTGGACGATCTCCGAGGACGGCAAGAGCTACACCTTCAAGCTGAAGGAAGGCGTCACCTTCCACGACGGCACGCCGTTCAACGCCGAAGCGGTGAAATTCAATTTCGACCGCATGCTGAAAGAGGACCATCCCTTTCACGACACCGGCCCCTTCCCGCTGTCGTTCTTCTTCTCCACCGTCGAGGACGTGACGGCCGAGGATGACACCACGGTCACTTTCAGCCTCAGCGCGCCCTACGCACCGTTCCTGTCCAACCTTGCCTATCCCACCGGCCTGATCGTCTCACCGGCGGCGGTCGAAAAATTCGGCAAGGATTTCGGACGCAATCCCTCCGGCACCGGCGCCTACAGGTTCGGCGAGTGGGACGCGAACGCAAAGATGGTCGCGGTCCGCAACGAGCACTACTGGGACGGCGTTCCCGACCTTGAAGCGGTCATCTACCGCCCGATCACCGATGCCAACACGCGGATTGCCGAAATGCTCTCCGGCGGTCTGGATGTCATGGTCGAGGTGCCGCCCGACAGCCTGCAGCAGTTCAAGTCGGATGAGACTTTCACGGTGCTGGAACAGGCCGGACCCCACGTCTGGTTCCTGATCCTCAACGCCAGGGAAGCCCCCTTCGACAACAAGGCCACCCGTCAGGCCGCCAATTACGCCATCGACAAGAAGGCACTGGTCGAGAACATCCTGCAGGGCACTGCGGAAGTTGCCGCCGGCCCGACGCCGCCGGCTTTCGCCTGGGCATACAACGAAAGCCTGAAGCCCTATCCATACGACCCGGAAAAGGCGAAGGAACTCCTGAAGGAGGCCGGCTACAACGGTGAGGAAGTCACGTTCTACGTCACCGAAGGCGGCTCGGGCATGCTCGATCCGATCGCAATGGGAACGGCCATCCAGGCCGACCTTCAAGCCGTCGGCATGAACGTCAAGATCGAGACCTACGAGTGGAACACCTTCCTCGGCAAGGTCAATCCGGGCCTTGAAGGCAAGGCGGGCATGGCCGAAATGGCCTGGATGACCAACGATCCGGACACATTGCCGTTCCTGGCCCTGCGCACCGGCGCCATGCCCGACAAGGGCGGCTTCAACTCCGGCTATTATTCCAACCCCGAGGTGGACGCGCTGCTGGAGAAAGCCCGCGAGGTCACCGATCAGGCTGAACGCGCGGCCCTTTACAAGGAAATGCAGGAAATCGTCCAGGAGGACGCCCCCTGGGTCTTCGTCGCCAACTGGAAGCAGAACGCGGTGACGAAAGCATCGGTCGAGGACTTCAAGCTGCAACCGTCCTTCTTCCTGATGCTTCAGAACGTGAAGAAGCCGCAGTAGGCTGAAAACACGGTCCCGGCGAGCCTTCAGGTTTGCCGGGATGCCGGAATTTGCTTCCTGAACGCAGGGCGGGTCCGGCGCAGGCAGCACCTCTTGCGGCAATTTTCCTGGCCCCTTGATATGGCGGTTCACGGATTGATCGAGAATTCCAGACGACGTGCCGTCCCGGCCTTGAGCCGGGACCTGCCAGGAGACCCCGGCTCAAGGCCGGGGAAGCGCAAGGGACAAAAGCCTCACACCGGCCTGATAGGGAGATAACGCCGGCGAAACTGTTGGCATGATCCTCTTCGGGAGGGGCGACCGGAGCGAGAACCGCAGTTCGAAGTCCTTTGTGACAGCGCTGCGCAAAAGAGGGGGAGAACGTTGGCCGCTTATATCGTCAGGCGTTTGCTCGCCGCCATACCCGTTCTGTTCGGGCTGACCGTGATTGTCTTCCTGATCATGGCCATGATCCCCGGAGATCCCGCAACCGCCATTCTCGGCTCTTACGCCACCCCGGAAAATGTCGCCAGGCTCAACCGGGACCTCGGCCTCGACAAGCCGCTGGTCCAGCAGTATTTCATCTGGATCGGCAACCTGTTCCAGGGCGACCTCGGCCGTTCCTACACCCTCAACCGGCCGGTGCTCGACGAGGTGCTGGAGCGGTTCTCGGCAACCCTCATCCTGGCCGGCACCTCGCTCATACTCTGCTCGATCCTCGGTCTGCTGGCCGGTATCGTCTCCGCCGTGCGGCAATACGGCTGGGCCGACAAGATCATCACGCTTCTGGTTCTGATCGGCATCTCGACGCCGTCCTTCTGGCTCGGCCTGCTGCTGATCCTGATCTTTGCGGTCAATCTCCGCCTGTTCCCGGCCTCCGGCATGTACGCGATCTATGGCGGCGGTGATCTGCCGGACCTCGCGTATCACCTGGCCCTGCCCGCGCTGACCCTGTCGGTGGTCGCGACCGGCGTGATCGCCCGCCTCACCCGCACCGCCATGCTGGAAGTGCTGCGCCAGGACTATATCCGCACGGCCCGCGCCAAGGGCCTGTCGGAGCGCAAGGTCATCTACAAGCATGCCTTCAAGTCCGCCCTGGTCGGTGTTGTTCCCGTGATCGGCATCCAGGCCGGTTTCGTTATCGGCGGCGCGGTCTATATCGAGACCGTGTTCCAGTGGCCCGGCATCGGCTCCATGCTGGTGACCGCCATCTCCACCAGGGACCTGCTGCTGGTGCAAGGCGGTGTGCTGGTCGTCGCCGCGGCCTACGTGCTCTTCAATCTGGTCGCCGATGTCGTCCAGACCGTTCTCGATCCGAGGTTGCGCTGATGAGCGACACCTTGAGCCCGGCGGCGAAGTCCGCCCGAAAGCCCGGCCGCAAATCCGCCCGGCCCGGTACCCTCGCCCTTCTCCTGAACAACACCCTCGCAACCGGTGGCCTGATCATCCTGGCCGCCATCTTCCTGGTGGCGCTCGCGGCGCCAATCCTGCCGCTGCCGAACCCGGATGTCACCGCCCCGGCCAATCGCCTTCTGCCGATCTTCAGCGACGGCCACCTGCTGGGCACCGATCACCTCGGACGGGATCTCTTGTCGCGGCTGATATGGGGCACACGGGTTTCGCTCGCCGTGGGCCTGTCGGCAACGGTCATCGCCGCCTTCTTCGGCTCGCTTCTGGGGCTGGTGGCCGGCTATGCGGGCGGGCGCACCGACACGCTCATCATGCGCGGCATCGACATGGTGATGGCGTTTCCCTACATCCTGCTGGCGCTGGCCATCGTCGCGGTTCTGGGACCGGGACTGCTCAACGCGCTTTACGCCATCGCCCTGGTGAACATTCCCTTCTTTGCCCGCAACATCCGCGGCATCACCCTCGGCCTGTCGCGGCGCGAATTCGTCGATGCGGCGCGGCTGTCCGGCAAGTCCCCCGCACAGATCCTGTTTCTGGAAATCCTGCCCAACGTGCTGCCGGTGATCGTGATCACCATGTCGACTACGGTCGGCTGGATGATCCTGGAAACGGCCGGCCTGTCTTTCCTCGGCCTCGGCGCCCAGCCGCCCCAGGCAGACCTCGGTTCCATGCTCGGCGAAGGCCGCAAGATCCTGTTCACCGCGCCGCATGTCTCGATCATCCCCGGCCTGATGATCTTCGTCCTCGTCATGAGCATCAACCTGTTCGGCGACGGCGTGCGCGACATTCTCGACCCGCGTCTCAGGGCCGGATCGCTGACCCGGCCGGTCTCGCGCACGGCTGTCGAGCGAGACGCGTCCGATATTCCCGCCCCCTCCGCCCACGACGGAGTTCTGGAAGTCCGGCAGATGCGCACCGAATTCCGGATAGGGTCCTCCGTCTACAAGGCGGTCGGCGGCGTCTACCTCAACCTGCAGCAGGGCGAGTGCCTGGGCATTGTCGGCGAAAGCGGCTCGGGCAAATCCGTCACCGCCATGTCCATCATGGGCCTGGTGCCGACGCCGCCCGGCCGCATAGCCGGCGGTGCGGCCTATCTGGAGGGCGAGGATCTGTTCGCAGCCAGCGACAGGCGCATCCGCGACCTGCGCGGCGGGTCGGTTGCCTATGTCTTCCAGGATCCGCTGTCGACCCTGCATCCGCTGTTCACTGTCGGCGACCAGCTCAGCGAAGCGATCACCGCCCACCAGCCCCTGTCCGGGGCAAAGGCAACCGCAAGGGCCGTCGAATTGCTGTCTCTGGTGCGCATTCCCAACCCGGACGAGCGCCTGGGTGCCTATCCCCACGAACTCTCCGGCGGCATGCGCCAGCGGGTCTGCATCGCCATGGCGCTCGCCAACGACGCCAGGGTGCTGATCGCCGACGAGCCGACCACGGCCCTCGATGTCACCGTCCAGGCCCAGATCCTGACCCTGATGAACGGCCTGCGCCGTGAGCGCAACGCGGCGATCCTGTTCATCACCCATGATTTCGGTGTGGTCTCTTCCATCTGCGACCGGGTGGCTGTGATGTATGCGGGCCGGATCGTCGAAACCGGCACGACCGAAGAAGTCCTGAACAGCCCGCAGCATCCCTACACGGCCAGGCTGATCGAATGCGTGCCGGTTCTGGGAGAACCGGAACGCCGGCTCGATGCCATCGAAGGCCGTCCGCCCGTTGTCAACGACCTGCCCGCGGGCTGCGCCTTCGCAGATCGGTGTCCCAGTGTGCAACCGGCCTGCCGGCATGGAGAAATCGAGCTGGCCATGAGTTCCGGCTCACGTGGCGTGCGCTGTCTCTTTCCGCTGACTTCGGGAGCCTCCGCATGAACGCGTCGAGCCGGAAGCCGGCGGGAGACGAAGCGCTCCTCACCATCGAGGCCGTCGAACGCATCTTCGGTGGAGGGCGCAAGCTCCTCGGCGGGCATCACCCGGCTGTTCACGCGGTTCAGGGCCTCAGTCTCGACGTAAAAAAAGGCGAGACGCTCGGTGTGGTCGGGGAATCCGGCTGCGGCAAGTCCACTCTTGCCCGCCTTGTCGTCGGTCTGGACCTGCCAACCTCGGGAACGATCACCTTCAACGGCGAGGATCTGACGGCTCTGGCCCGGAAGGATCGCAGAGCTCTCGCCCGCAAGATCCAGTATGTCTTTCAGGACCCGGTCGCCTCGCTCAATCCGCGCAAGACCATTCGCACCATCCTCGAAGCCCCGCTGAAACACCTCACCGGGCTGAACGCCGACGGACGCAAGCACCGGCTGGACGAGCTTTTGCAGGCGGTCAACCTGGCGCCAGAGTTTCTGGACCGTTACCCGCACGAGTTTTCCGGTGGTCAGGCCCAGCGGATCGGGATTGCCCGGGCCCTTGCCGCAGGGCCTGAACTGATCGTTCTGGATGAACCGGTGTCCGCGCTGGATGTCTCCGTGCAGGCCCAGGTGCTCAACCTTCTGGACAGGCTGAAGGACAAATTCGGCCTCACCTACATCTTCATCAGCCACGACCTCTCGGTCGTGGAAAGCGTCAGTGACCGGGTGGCGGTGATGTATTTCGGTCGTTTGGCCGAACTTGGCCCGGCAAGGGATATCTTCCGGCAGCCACTGCATCCCTATACCGGCCTGCTGATGCGCTCCGCCCCCGCCCCCGGCCGGCACGACCTCCTGGCCGAGGATGCCACGACCGAATTGCCCGACCCGTATAACCCTCCAGCGGGCTGCGCCTTTGCCGCCCGATGCCCGAACCGGACCGACACATGCGTTACCGCGAGGCCCGCGCCGGATGAGGCCAGCGGCGGACCGGATCATTTCGCGGCTTGCTATCATCCTCTGGGGCGGGCATAGGCTCTAACAAGGGGCAACCAGATTATACGGTCATGAGAATTCCTGAAGGCGCAACAGATCCGAAGACCCGCAAACGGCTGAGGCGGTCCGACCTGGTCGCCCAGCAGATCCGCGAGCAGATCGTCGAGGCGGGCTTGCGGCCCGGAGACCGGGTGCCCAACGAATGGCTGTCGCCGGATGCCGTCAGGGTCGCGCGCGGCACCTTGCGCGAAGCGCTCAAGGTGCTTGAATACCAGGGGCTGATTTCAACCCGAAGCGGTCCCGGCGGCGGCGTCTTTGTCGCGTCGGTGGAACCGGGTGAAGCCATCCGCCTGCTGGACAACCTGTTCCTGTTCGACCAGCCGTCCATTGCCGACATCTACACGCTGCGCAAGCAACTGGAACCGGAACTTGCCGCCTCGGTCGCCGGCACCCTGACGGAAGACGCCTTCCAGTCCCTGCAGGGCTGCATCCGGCTCTACGAGGATGAGCCGAAGACCGCGGAAGAGGAATACGCGCAGCGCCTCGCCGAACTCGATTTCCACGAAGAGCTTGCCCGGCACTGTCCGAACCCGATCCTCGCCTTCACCTGTTCGTTCCTGCTCAGCCTGCTGCGCGACATGACCGTCTGCCGGTCCATTTACAAGCAGCCCAACCCGAATTTGAGGGCAACGGGACTGCATTATCAGGTGCAATTGCTGCGCGCGATCAAGGCGGGGGATGCGGAACTCTGCCGCATGATCATGCGCGGCCATATGATCGAGGCAGAAAAGTACATGCTCGAGCGGGCTGCCATGCGCGCCCGGCGCGGCGCGCCATCGCCCGCGGCACGATAGGCCGAGCGCCGGTCGACGGCCGCAGCGGGACGAACGATGCCCTTTGCCGGATCGCCGAGCCGGACGGCGTTTCCACCACCCGCAACCGTGTTTGTCCGGCCGGTTTCAGTCTCCTTTAAACCGCATGCCGGACAATGGGACCCGTAACGGGACCCGAAGACATGCTTGCCAGTGCAAAAAAGCCCCGACCGAAGGCTGCGGCGCCGGGCCGATCGCTGCGCCGCTGGGCAACACCGGTCCTTGCGGCCCTCGCCGCCTTGGCAGCCATTCCCCTGTCCGTTGCCGGCGACCTGACTGTCATCGACAGCACCGAGGCACCCTGGCCTTCCATCGGGCGGGTCAATGTCGGCGGCTATCGCTCAACCTCCATGTGCACCGGGACGCTGATCGCCCCCGGCATCGTGCTCACCGCCGCCCATTGCCTTTTCAACAAGAAATCGCTCAAGCCCTTTCCGGTCGAGGATATCCATTTCATCGCCGGGGTTCGCCGTGACGAATTCGCCGAGCGTCTGGATGCCGCATGCGTCCTGACCGCCAAGGCCTATGTGCCGCGAACGGGCCCGAAACTGCGGGACGTGCACAATGATGTCGGCATCCTCGTGCTGAAGGACGCCAGCTCCCTGCCGCCCGTTCCGGTTCTCTCTCCGGCCGATGCCGGCATTCTGAACCGGGACACGCGGTTCCGCTCCGTCGGCTACCGGCGCAGCCGTCGGTTCCTGCCCACGCTCATACCCGCCTGCCGTGTCCTGGGAACGGTGGGGGAAAGCTGGGTCACCGACTGTGCTTCCGAAAGCGGTGCCTCGGGCGGCCCGCTTCTCGTCGAAACGCCTCACGGGCTCCGGGTCGCCGGCGTCATGTCGGCAAGCATCGATGACACCCGCTCCGCGATCGTGCCGTTTTTCGCCTGGCAGGAGCTGCTGGAAAACCCGGTGTGCCCGGCGCCGGAGACTGCCGCGAAACCGGCTCTGCGGAGTTCGATCGCGGACAACGGCCGGCCGGCGAACACGGCCCCCAGGTAAATTTTCTCTGCCCCTTGGCGCACAGCCCGGTTATGGTGCTGCTCCACACCCTTGGCCGGCACGCTGTTCGACAGACGGACGTCCGGGACCGGGCAACGCTGTCAGACACAGATCTCCGCAGGCCATGAACCAATCCCTCCCGCCCGATCCAGAATTCCTCCGTCCCGCAGCGACGGAAAAACTCGCCTTCGTCTCGAGCGATACCGAGGAAGCCCGCGAAGCGCTCGAAGAGCTTTCCGAGCGTTATGGCAACGTCCCGCCACAGGAAGCCGACGTGATCGTCGCACTTGGCGGCGACGGCCTGATGCTGCAGACGCTCCATGCCCACATGGGCTCCGGCAAGCCGATCTACGGCATGAACCGGGGTTCGGTCGGCTTTCTGATGAACGAGTACCGGCACAACGATCTGAAAGAACGGCTTTCAAAGGCGGACGTGACCACGATCCGGCCTCTGGAAATGACGGCCACCACCGAGGACGGAAATGTTCACAAGGCCCTGGCCATCAACGAAGTGTCCCTCCTGCGCCAGACCTCCCAGGCCGCGCGCCTCAGAATCTCGGTCGACGGCCGGGTCCGGCTGGATGAGCTCATCTGTGACGGCATCATCGTCGCGACACCGGCCGGCAGCACCGCCTACAATCTGTCCGCGCACGGCCCCATTCTGCCCATTAATGCCCAGCTCCTGGCCCTGACGCCGATCAGCGCGTTCCGCCCGCGAAGCTGGCGCGGCGCCCTTCTGGCGAACGGAGCCCGGGTGGACATCGAGATTGCCGATGCCTCCAAGCGCCCGGTCAGCGCATCCGCGGACCATACCGAGATCCGGAATGTCACCCATGTCGCCGTAAAGGAATCGACCGAGGCGCAAGGCGTGATCATGTTCGATTCCGATCATGGCTGGGACGAGCGTATCCTCACGGAAATGTTCCGCTACTAGAGCCCTTCCCGCTCGGATTCGTTCATTTGACAGGAGCGCCCTTGTTTGCGGATGAGGCGACTTGCGCGCGTTGGTGCAAACACCGGGAGCGCAAGCCAACGAAGTCAGCGAGCAAATCAGCCAATCTGAGCGGGAAAGGCTCAAACTGTCCAAACCGACAGAACAGTTTTTGTGCGATCGGTCGCCGATCTCGTCTCGCATCGGCGGTCCGGCAACGCCCTGTTAAGCATGTTTACCGATACTCGTGGTCAACGGTTCCCTGCCGGACCTGCTGATGAGGACACCTAGCGTTATGGCTGACACCGCCAAGGATGAGGACTACGAGATCCTGTCCCCGCCAACCAACCTGCGCGACAAGGTCAGGGAACTGACACCCCGGGAAGCCAGGAAGTTCGATCCCGTCAAGGCGGCGGAGGCGGCGCTGGCACGGCTGTCCCCCCAATTCGGCAACTGGATGGACGATGAGACCAGGACCCTCATGAGCGCGTGGCAGGCGGTTCGATCCGACGGACTGAACGAGGAAACGCTGGCGACCCTGTTCCAGGCAACCCACAACATCAAGGGTCAGGCCCTCACCCTCGGCTTCCCGCTGGTCGGACAGGCCGCCGCCGGCTTCTATCACCTCATGGAGAACATCCCTTCCCCGGACAAGCTGCCGCTCGAACTGGCCGAACGCTATGTGACGGCCATCCGCGCAATGGTCATGGAAGGCGCGAAGAACGACGACAACAAGACCGGGGTCGCCCTGCTGAACTCCCTGAACAGCGTCACCGCAGACTATCTGGCCCAGTTTCCCAAGAACCCCGACGAGAGCTGATCGGGCGAACGCTCCCTGGGCACTCTCCGGTCACTCGGGCCGGATCTCAACCGGCAGGAACGCGGAACAGGAACGGCAACGCGTCAAGCCAGGGCACAGCCCCATGGACGCCACATCAAACCGGTCGTGTTTTGACTTCCCCCGGGGGCAAAGGTAGGATTCCGGTCCTTGGGGGAAGTTGTTTTGAGACATGTTTTTTTCATCCTATTTATTGTTTTGTTTTCACTCGGGACTGCCCATGCCGAGCGGCGGGTAGCCCTTGTTATTGGCAATTCCGACTACGACAATGTCTCCCTGCTGCAGAACCCGCGCAATGACGCGAACGGCATGTCCGAAAGGCTCCAGGACCTCGGTTTCGATGTGACCCTGGGTGTGGATCTCAAGCTTGGCGATCTGCGCAGGACCATCCATCGCTTTGTCAGAAAGCTCGAAGGCGCGGATCTTGCCCTGTTTTTCTATGCCGGACACGGACTGCAAGTGAACGGTCAAAACTATCTGGTGCCGACGGACGCACAGCTCGAATCCCATCTCGACCTGGATTTCGAAACCGTTTCAACCAACCTCGTCATGAACGCGATGGAAAAGAGCGCCAAGGTCAATCTGGTGTTTCTGGACGCTTGCCGCGACAACCCGCTCGCGGAAAATCTGGCACGGTCCATGGGAACGCGCTCGGGTGCGATAGGCAAAGGCCTGGCCAAGATCGGGTCGGGTGTCGGCACGTTGATTTCCTTCGCGACACAGCCTGGAAACGTCGCTCTTGACGGCAATGGCAGGAACAGCCCCTTTACCGCAGCACTGCTGAAGCATCTGGGCACCCCAGGGTTCGACATCACCCGCGAACTCATTTTGGTCCGCAGGGACGTGCTCGCAGCCACCGGTGGCCAGCAGGTTCCCTGGGAAAACTCGTCGCTGACCGGTGAAGTCGTCCTGAAACAGAAGGAAGTGGTCGCGCCGGTCGTGCCAAGAATCGATCCTCAGATCGAACTGACCTATTGGAACTCGATCAAGGACGGCAGCAGCGTTGCCTATTTTGAAACCTATCTGAACCGCTATCCGTCAGGCCAGTTCGCCGATATCGCCCAGATACGGATTGAAGAGATCAACGCCGGTCTCGCGAACGCGGAGACAGAGCGCAAGCAGCAAAAAGCATCGGCCGAGATTGCCTATTGGCAATCCATTCAGACCGCGCGGGAACCTGAAATGTTCGAGAGCTACCTCGCCCGCTATCCTGAAGGGCTCTATGCGGATCTGGCAAAATTGAAAATTTCATCGCTGCGAAAACAGGCCGCAGACGCTGCTAAATCCGAAACCATCGATGTGACACTGAAGAGCGAACCTTCACTCGAGCAGCAGGTCGCTACACTGACGCCGGAAAAACCACGTTCTGATCCAACCCGCGAAACCGCCACTCCGAAGGAACTTGCAAGAGCCATCCAAACCGAACTGAATCGCCTCGGCTGTTCTGTCGGCCGGGTGGATGGCGACTGGGGAAGACGAAGCCGCAGCGCCCTCAAATCCTACTACAGGGAAGCCGGGAGCGATCTTGCGTCGCTTGATCCGGAACCAGCGGTTCTGGATCAGCTCAGGAAATCCTCGGGGCGCGTTTGCCCGCTGACCTGCGGACGCAACCAGAAACTTGAGAACGGAAGCTGTGTTGCGTTAAAGCAAAAACTTCCTTTCAACGAGACGGAAAAGAAGAACAAAACAAAATCAGCAAGTTCGGCGAGGTCCTGCCCAGCTGATCCGACCGCCAGGCTGCTGCAGTTCAACACCTCCGGCGGCACACGTATCTTGACACATCCGTGTGGTCGCTCGGCAATATGCCGCTTTGGCAGCCCCACAGGTCGAGATACTCAACCAATCCGTTGTTACTGGAAATAAAGACCACTTCGTTCGGCCTAAAGTTCAAGACTGCCGTGCAATCAAGGCGCGGCTCACGCCGCCGCCGTCACCTGAAGGCGGCTGTTTCTGACCAGCAGCCGGGCTTCCAGGCGGGCGACATCGATGGCGAAGCGGCGCAGGAACGCGACCACGTCCTCGTCGGCACCGAGTGCACCGTCCTGCATTTCCGCAAGCAGTGTTTCGGTCAAGGCGCGGGCCTCGTCGAGGGCAAGATCGTAGGTGAAGTCCGCCTCCGCCTGGCGGGCAATGTCGATCGCCAGCAGGAATGCCTGATGTGCGCGCAGCGGCAGGCCGGCCTTTCTGAGAATCGCCTGGAGCGCTGACCGGCGCACGGTGATCAACAACTTGCACAGGCGTGGCAGGGGCACCTGCCCAAGGTTGGCGAGGGCGGCCGCGAAAAACCGCAGCCGGCCGCAGCAGACCGCACGCAGCATCAACCGCGTCGTGAGCTTGCCGCTGGCGCGCAGATGCTCGACAAATTCTGGAAGGTCCTCGGCGCCCGCCTCCAGCGCCAGGCGCAGGACCACCTTGTCTTCCGCGTCGCTCAGAAACGAATGTCGCTGATTTTCCGGAACCCGCTCCAGCACGATCGGATGGTCGTCCAGGTTCTCGGCCAGCCGCATCAGCAGCTGATAGCGCACCGCAAGCGGCAGATCCCGGGTTTTCAGAAGCTGGTCGCACAGGTCCGGCCGGTCCTCGAAGCGCTGCGCCAGCCGAAGCAGCGAGGATTGAAGAACCTGGGCGCCGGTGTTCTCAAGCAAGGTTCTGCACGCCGTTTCACATCCAACCTCGCAGATCGCGGCGCAGACGGATGCCGCCAGTCCCGCGCGCGCGGCGATCGCCCCCTGCACCGCATCGCTTCCTTCCGCAACAAGGTCGACCAGTTCGACATCGGTCAGTATCGGCGAGCAGGCAAGAACGGGAAGCGCGACCTCGTCGACATCGCTGGCAAGGCAGCGAATGACGTGGCCGGGGGCGTGCGGGCTCGAGCGCAGGGCTTTCGCAATCGCCTTGCGGACGGCCCGGCTCGGATCGTCGAGCAGGATGGTCAATGCCGCCGCCATGCTCGTCCGCTCCCTGCTGCCGGCTTCGGTGGCCAGATAACGCGCCGCGATGTCACGTGCGGCCTGTATATCCAGGGGTCGCTCATCATCTTCATTCAGCTGCAAAAAGTCGTGTATGGTCATGGCGGTGAAACAATCTTCCCAAGTGTCAGATCCAGTCTGGCATCAAAGGCTTAACGATCGGTTCACCATAATTTTGACAAGGGCCAGCCGGCGGCCTAGGCCGGTGGCAGCAAGTCCCTTTGCTCTTCTTCGGCCTTCAGACGAAGGAAGCGGGTCAGATCCAGCGGTCCGCCCTGGTTGGCCAGGGCCAGTTCCTGTGCCTGCACCTGACTGGACGTCCCCGTCAGCGAACTGAACAGGGCGGCTTCCTCGACGGCGGAAAAGGCCGAGGCGAAGCGCGTGTTGACCTCGGCCCGGGAAGAGCCGTCGTCATTGCGGAACAGGGCCTCGAACGGACTTGACGTTTCCGTCGCCTGGAAAGCGGACAGCACCCGTGTGGTCGCATCGAAGTCGCTTCCCTTGATCGAAGCCTCATCCGGGTCGCGCGGCGCGCGGCGGACCTCGGGTAATGGCACGCCCGCTTCGGCAAATTCAACCGGGTTGTCCGCAGGAAGCTGCGGTGCCGCAGTGGCGGCCGACGCAACTTGAACCGCCGCCTGCGGCTTGCCCCGCATGGCGAAGGCAGCAGCCGGATCTCCGGCAAGGTGATCGAATCCCCCGCTGTCGAGCGGTGCTCCTTGGACAGGTTCGCCAGTCGGCTTCGCTGTCGGCAGCGCGGCAACCTGGGTCAGTTCGCCGGACGAGCGCAGGTTTTTCTTGCCACTCGCCTGGGCGATCATGTTGACCGCGTCATGCTTGGAAACGATGACCTCGTAGACTTCCTGCATGGACCGGGCCTTGCCGCTACGGTCATAGAAAATCGGTTTGTTGGCACGCGCCTGGGGCGCGAAGATCCTGTCGGCCCGCATGTCCGGATTGGCGGCGGTCGCGTCGATCAGCTTGCCGGCACCATTGGCACCGAGAAAATGCGCCATGTAGAGCTCACCGTCCGTCGGCTCGCGGCCTATCCTGCGTTCAAGGTGCTGCGCGTTTTTCTGCGTCAGCGCCCCCGCCATGATCGACGATATTTCCGGATCCTTGCGCAATTCCAGGATTTCCCGGCGCATCTGTGGATCGCTGACAAAGTACTTGCCGCTCTTGGAACGCTGAATCTCGTCGGAAAACTTTTCCAGCCCGTGTTTCGGTCCGGCTTCTTTCAGGGTTTCGAGCCAGGTGGACTCGATGAACTGGAACAGGCCGGTTGCGCTCGACGTTTTTGCCTTGGCCGCCGGATTGAATGACGACTCCCGGGCGGCAGTTTTCACCAGGTAGTCAAAAGACGTCCCTGTGGAAGTACTCGCAGACTGGAAAGCAAGCTCGATCCGTGACGCGACCGAGGTAGTGTCAGCAACAAGCATGACGCTGTCTCCTCGACGGAACTAAGTTATCTCTTCGTTAACTTTCGCGCTCGAATGGTTAACAAAACCTTAACAGCCCACAGGGTGGCGCCTTTTCGGACGGTGGCGGATAAGTTTTTTCATCGACCTGCGCAGATCTGCCGATACGCGTGCCCGCAATTGCGGAAATCAAGGCAAATCCGGACATTTTCCCGGGAAAATCCCGCCAGGAAAAAGCAGCCGCGCGAAGCCTGATAGCTCTCGCCGACTGAGTCGGCAACCTTTTTCAAACAAAAACGCCGACTCTGCCGGCGTCTTGTCCCGTCAAACAACGTCACATCAGGACATCAACCCGAAACCTTGGGCCGGCCCATCTCGAAAACCTCGGTCACGGCGGCATAGTCCATGTAGCCGAGCCGTGCCAGGGGCTTGTAAAGGGTGACATCGACCCGTCCGTCGACAATCACGCTGTCGTCGATGTGTACCCCGACGACTTGGCCGAAGATGACGTAACTGTCGGTTTCGGCACCATCGAGCCCCTTGAGACGAAGTGTCTGCAGATGCCGGCATTCCAGCGCGGTGACGGCCTTGGCAACGCGCGGTGCCCGCACCAGCCGCGACGGCGCCATTTCCAGGCCGGACAGGTCGAACTCCGAGGTTTCATGCGGCACGGCAGCGGAGGTCTGGTTCATCGCGTCCCTCAGGTCCCAGTTTGCCATGTTGCACACGAATTCGCCGGTCGCGTCCACATTGGCGACGCTGTCCTTGTAGCCTGTTGAGGAAAACATCACGATCGGCGGCGCGTCACTGACCGCGTTGAAAAAACTGTAGGGCGCCAGATTGGCGCGCCCGTCCCTGTCGAGGGACGAAATCCAGCCGATCGGCCGCGGTGCCACAATCGCCTTGAGGGGATTACGCGGCAGGCCGTGGTCGTTTGTCGCAGTGTCGTAGAACATGTTCAATCAATCTCGGTCCAGGTGGTGATCAGGTCAGAAAGGTTTGGACGGGGCCGCTCGACGGGGGGCTGGGTCGCGGTTCCGATATGGACGAACCCGGCGAAGCTCTCTCCCGGACGGGCTCCCAGATAGCGGACCGCCAGGTCATCGAAGCTGTACCATTCGCTCAGCCATTGCGAGGCGAAGCCGGATGCGGCTGCCGCCGTGACCAGGTTCATGCACACTGCGCCGGCGGACAGTTGCTGCTCCCACAGCGGGATCTTGGGGTGTTCGGCCGCCTGGCTGACGACGCCGACCACGAGAGGCGCCCGGGTAAAGCGGGTCCGTTCCTTTTCCCGCTGTTCGTCGTCAAGCGGCCCGCTGATCCTTGCGTAGCGTTCTGCCAGCCAGCTTCCGATCTTCCGGCCTGCGTCCGGCCGGTACAGGATAAATCGCCACGGCGCCAGTTTGCCATGGTCGGGCACCCGCGCCGCGATGGTCAGGATCTCGTCGATCTGGTCGTCGCCGGGTCCGGGTTCCGTCATGGTGACGGACGGATGCGAGCGCCGGTTCTTCAGGAAGTCCAGTGTGGCCGGCGATCCGGCTGTAAAACTCGGCATGCAGAAGTCCTGTCCTGCGGTTTCGGTCCTTGCTCCACCTAATTCATTGACCGTAATTGTCAACTTTAATGGCCGGGTCTTGAATTTGCCGGATTTTCAGGCGCATTAGTCACGCGCCGGCGTCAAGCATCGGAGCTAGGCAACGGAGCCAGGCATCGGGCAGCGCCGCGCACAGGACACCGGCCCGTTCCGGACCCCGATCCGGTCCGGCGCAGGTACCAACCGCATCGGCAACGGGTGACACGGGTTCCAAAAGACTGGTAAACCTTTTCGAGTCGAAATGATAATAAAGTGGGCATGGTGAACACACAAACTGACACAGGCCGATTTGGCATCAGGCGCATGATCCGTTGCGCTGCGATCTGTACACTGTTTCTGGGCCTTCCGGCTGCGGGTCTGTCACCGCAGGCTCTGGCCCAGTCGGCCGAACTGCCGCCGCCCCCGGCTCAAAAACCGGACCCTGATGCTCCTTCGAGAGCACCGGAAAATCCGATCATCAACTTGCTCGACAGGGAACCCGAGCCGCTCTTTTCCGATACGCTCGTTCCATATGCCCCCGCGCGCTCCGCCACGACCGGAATTTCCGGTGGCCTCCAGCAGGGAGCGCTGTACCTGATGGCCAAGCTCACGCCGGACAGCCCGCCGCTGAATGAGGGTCTGATCTGGCGCATCTATTCCGAGACGACCAATACGGACGGCCGGCTTCAGCTCGTCGCCACGTCCAGCGGCGGTGACGCCGACTTCCGCCTGGATCCCGGCACCTATCTGATTCACACCGCCTACGGCTTTGCCCAGGCCACCAACCGGATCGTGATCGGCAAGGAAGTCCAGTCCAAGATGGTCACGCTCAATGCCGGCGGCATCAAGTTCGGCGCTGCCCTCAAGGACGGCGAGGACCTCGACGGCAAGCCCGTGTCCTTCGAAATCTTCGGCATGGATTTCAATCAGCGCGGCGAACGCCACGTGATCGCTCGAGACGTCAAGCCGGGATCGATCATGCGGCTGAACGCGGACACCTATCACGTTGTCAGCCACTACGGGAATGCCAACGCCACCGTGCGCGCCGACATCCAGGTGCTGCCCGGCAAGCTGACGGAAGCGACCATCTTTCACAAGGCGGCCGGGATCACGCTGAAACTGGTCAATGAACGTGGCGGAGAGGCGATCGCCAACACCACCTGGTCGGTACTCAGCCCCGGCGGCGACATCGTCGTGGAAGCCACCGGAGCCTTTCCGGATTTTGTGCTCGCCGAAGGTGAATACGAGGCCCTCGCCCGCAACAACGGCCGCACATATCTTCAGACCTTCAGGGTCGATCCGGGGGAGGACCGCGAAGTCGAGGTGGTCACGTCACTGAGTGAGTTATCGGTTCAGGAAGTCGGTTCAAGCAACTGATTTCGAAAATAAAATCATCAATTTACCCGCGATAAACAACTGCTGTTCTGTCGGCATGCAGCTCAGGTACGGAATCTGCTTCCTGTGCCGGGAGGAGCCTCGGCCGCGCTCACCTGGACCGGACATCATCGCGAAGTGCAGACCTGAAGCCGGCTCAGCGCCTGCGGCCGAGCAGCCCGCGCCCGCGCGCCGCCGGCGCCATTTCCAGGACCTGGGTCTGCAGGAAATCCATGATTTCCTTCTGGTCGCCCAAGCCGGACAGGGTTTCGAAGGGGATCGGGCGGCCGGCACGCGCGGTGATCACCGAGCCGAGGATGCGGCGGAACTCGCGCACCAGCAGCGACAGGCGCAGGGTCAGCGAATATTTGCTGACCAGATGAAACAGCCAGGAGTTCTGGCCGTCGAAATACAGCGGCAGCACGGTGGCCCTGGACGAACGGATCATCTTGGCAGTGAAGGTCTTCCAGGGAAGTTCCTCGGCTCGGCCGAACGGTTTTGCCGCCGTGGCCACTCCGCCGCCCGGAAAGACGATGATGGTGGTGCCTTCCGCAAGCAGGCGCAAGGCTTCCTTGCGGGTTGCCATGTTGGTCTTCAGCGCATCCTTGGTTTCCTCGAAATCCACGGGCAGCGAAAACGGCCGGACTTCGGGCACCTTCAGGAGTTCGTTGTTGATCAGGATCTTGAACGGGCGGTCCAGTTTCTCCGCCAGCGCCAGGAGCGCAAGCCCGTCACCGATGCCGTAGGGATGGTTCGCGATCAGAACCAGCGGGCCTTCCGGCAGGTTCTCCGGCGGCCACTGGCCGTCCGCCACGGAAACGTTGAGATTGATCAGGCCGAGAAGATCGTTCCAGATATAGTCCGACGTGCCGACCATGGTGTCTTTCCACACGTCGTAGATGTCGACCAGTTTCCGGCGCCCGGAGATGCCCTCGATGGCGCGGATGGTCCACCGCTTCAAGGGCGGCTGTTCCGGATTGGCATAACTGAATTCAGCGTGGTTCACGGCTGTGATCTTGGTCCCGAGAGAGTTCTGGCAAATCCGGAACCCAATAGCAAAAATTCTGTTTCACGAGTGTGACAGCACATTGCCTTTTTGTCTCAAGGAATGTGCCGCGCCATTCAAACATCGATAACGCGCACCTGGACAATGCCAACGCACAATATCCGGATGCTCGGTCAATCGCGACCGGACACCCGCCAGTCAGGCATATGCCCTTAAGGCCAATCGGGCATATGCCCCAAAGGAAGGTCCTGGCACAAGCTGTCAGTTTTTACCTTAACCTCGTGTAATACCAGGCTCGAAAACAGCGTCCTGTCTGTCGAGCCTGGTATCACGGCTTACTTCAGGTCCGGCGGCGTTGCTTCGTCCACAAAGGCGGCAAGCGCCTCTTCGAGACCCATGGATGTCTGGTCTCTGGAGCCGAGACGGCGGACGTTGACGGTCCGCTCTTCGGCTTCCCGCATGCCGCAGACGATGATCACCGGCACCTTCGCTAGCGAATGCTCTCGGACCTTGTAGTTGATCTTCTCGTTGCGGAAATCGGTCTCGACCTTGAGCCCCCTGGCCTTCAGCAGATCGGCAACTTCCTGTCCATAGCCGTCAGCCTCGGACGTGATCGTGGCCACGACAATCTGCAACGGCGCGAACCACAGCGGGAAATGGCCGGCATGGTTCTCGATCAGGATCCCGAGGAACCGTTCCATCGAGCCGCAGATGGCCCGGTGGATCATCACCGGCGTCTTCTTCTCGCCGTCACTGTCGACGTAGAAGGCGCCGAAGCGTTCGGGCAGGTTGAAATCGACCTGGGTCGTGCCGCACTGCCATTCCCGTCCGATGGCATCGCGCAGCGTATACTCGAACTTCGGACCGTAGAAGGCCCCCTCGCCCGGCAGGATCTCGGTCTTCACCCGGCCTTCCGACTGCGCCTCGATCTGTTTCAGAACCTCGCCCATGACCTCTTCGGCGTGGTCCCACAGATCATCGGTGCCGACGCGCTTTTCCGGGCGGGTCGACAGCTTGACGACGATCTCGTCAAAGCCGAAGTCCTTGTAGACCGACAGGATCAGGTCATTGATCTTCAGGCACTCGTCCGCCATCTGATCCTCGGTGCAGAAGACGTGGGCATCGTCCTGGGTAAACCCTCGCACGCGCATCAGGCCGTGCAGCGCGCCGGACGGCTCATACCGGTGCACCACCCCGAATTCCGCGAGGCGCAGCGGCAGGTCGCGGTAGCTCTTCAGGCCGTGCTTGAAGATCTGGACATGCCCCGGGCAGTTCATCGGCTTCAGCGCGAACACACGGGCGTCCTCGGCCTCCGGGTCGGCGGACTGCACGGAGAACATGTTCTCCTTGTACCAGCCCCAGTGACCGGACGTTTCCCAAAGCGACGTGTGCAGCACCTGCGGCGCGTTCACTTCCTTGTAGGTCTCTTTCAGCACCCGGCGCTTGTAGGCGATCAGGTTCTGGAACATGTCCCAGCCCTTCGGATGCCAGAAGACGACGCCCGGGCCCTCTTCCTGGAAATGGAACAGGTCCATTTCCCGGCCAAGCTTGCGGTGATCACGCTTTTCGGCTTCTTCCAGCATGTGAAGGTAGCCTTTCAGCTCCTTCTCGGTGTGCCAGGCGGTCGCGTAGATGCGTGACAGCATCTCGTTGTTCGAATCGCCGCGCCAGTAGGCCCCGGCCACCTTCATCAGCTTGAAGGCATCGCCGATCTGTTTCGTGGACACCATATGCGGGCCGCGGCACAGGTCCAGCCACTGGCCCTGCCTGTAGATCTTGAGATCCTGGTCTTCCGGAATGGCGTCGATCAGCTCGACCTTGTAGTCCTCGCCCTTGGCCGCGAAGTAGCGTTTGGCTTCCTCGCGCGACCAGATTTCCTTGGTGAACTGCGCACCGCGCGAAATGATCTCGCGCATCTTCTTCTCGATGACAGGCAATTCTTCCGGGTGGAACGGCCAGTCGTCGCCGCTGTCCGGATGGACGCGCTTGAAATCGTAGTAAAATCCGTTTTCGATCACCGGGCCGATGGTGACCTGCGTGCCCGGCCAAAGTTCCTGCACGGCTTCCGCCATCACATGCGCCGCGTCGTGACGGATCAGTTCAAGCGCGCGCGGATCGTCCCGCGTGACGATCTCGATGGCGTGGCTGGTGTCGATCTGGTCGCTGAGATCTCTCAGCTCCCCATCCAGAGACATCGCTACAGCCTTCTTGGCGAGCGATTTGGATATGCCTTCGGCGACCGCCAGGCCGCTGGTGCCTGCCTCGTATTCGCGCACGGAATTGTCGGGGAAAGTCAGTTGGATCATCGTTGTTCTCCTGCTCACTCCTGCAGACAAGGCAGGTAAGCTGTTGATCGTCTATCGAATGGGCGTGGCATACGGGATTCAGGGTAACGCGGCAACCTTTTCCCGGACTTTCGCCTGTCTTTTATGTCGATATTCCCTCACCTGGCTTCAAGCCGGAAACTCCGGCTGCCGCTAGTCACTTCCCGCGCCGGCAATGACCAGCGGAGGTGGACGGCGGCGGATCGGCTGGGATTTCACGATCGACGTGCTGGTTTCCGCCTTGTCGGAGATGCGGTCGAGAATGCCGTCCAGAAGATCGATCGACGGGATCATGAGCCGGGCGACGAAACAGTCCTCGCCGGTGACCTTGTCGCACTCACAGAATTCCGGAATGTCCTGGATCAGTTGCTGGACAATGTGCAGTTTTCCCGGCAGCGGCCGGATGCGGACGATGGCCTGCAGGCTGTAGCCCAGCGCCTTGGGATCGATATCGGCGGTGAAGCCCCGGATGACGCCCCGGTCCTGCAGGCGCCGGATCCGTTCCGACACGCCGGGTGACGACAAACCCGCCTGGGCAGCCAGGTCCTTCAGCGACAGGCGCGCATCGCCAATCAGGGCTTCGATAATTTTCCTGTCAATCTCATCCATCTTCATTCCAAAACTTTTCAAGCAGCTTCACCTAACAAGATACAGAAATATTCGATTTTGTCCTAATTATTCAAATGGAAGCATTGCGCCGGTTTTGACAGACTCCTGCCATCGTCAATTGCCGGATGGCCCGCATCTGCGAGCGGACATCCCTTGCTACAGGAGGCAGACATGGACAGAACCTTGCGCGGCGCCGCCGAAATGACCGCCGCAATGACCATTCTCGGAACCATAGGATTGTTCGTGGTGCTTTCGGGCCAGGCAGCCGTCGACGTCGTCTTCTGGCGTTGCGCGTTCGGCGCGCTGGCACTTGTGATCATCTGCGCCGCCCAGGGTCTGTTCCGGCGGCAACTCACCTTGAAAAAGCTCGGCATCGCGGCGGTCGGCGGTGTCGCGATCGTCGTCAACTGGGCAATGCTGTTTACCGCCTATGGCGAGACCTCGATCGGCGTCGCCACCGCCGTCTACAACACCCAACCGTTCATTCTGGTCGGCTTCGGCGCGATGTTTCTGGGCGAACGGATCACGATTGCCAGGCTTGGCTGGCTGGCGGTCGCCTTTGCCGGCGTCCTCCTAATTGTCCTGTCCAGGCCCGGCGGTGCGGACTATGCCGGATCGCACTACGCGCTCGGCATTGCTCTCGCCCTGGGCGCCGCATTCTTCTGGGCGGTGGCGGCGCTCCTGACCAAGAAGCTCACCGGCACGCCGCCACAGCTGATCGCGCTGATCCAGGTCTGCGTCGGCATCCTGATGCTGGCTCCGTTTGTGAGCTGGCAGGCGCTGCCGGAAGGAACAACCGCCTGGGGCGCACTGATTACCCTCGGTGTGGTCCATACCGGCATCATGTACATCCTGATGTACGGAGCCGTTCAGAAACTGCCGACCTATCTGCAGGGCGCGTTCTCGTTCATCTATCCCGTGGTGGCGATTGTCGTCGACTATGTCGCCTTCGGCCACAGGCTGCAGCCGCTCCAGCTCATGGGAGCCGCCGCGATCATCCTGGCCGCAACGGGCATGACATTCGGCTGGCGTCTGGTTCGCACCCGAAAGGCGGCCGCGACCGCCTGCCCGTCATGACGGTGTCGCCGCCCGCGCCCGGTCCTTGCCGGCCTTGCGCAAGGCGGCGTCGCGGACCTGCCGGGCCACGGCTTCCGTGCCGCCGCGCGTTTCCCGGATCATGGCGAGGTCCTCTTCCAAGGTCCCGTCCATCGGAGCAATCGCCAGATCGGTATAGTTGCGCCGGTCCGGCGACGCCTTGACCCTTCTGTAGATTCGGTAGACCCGCCACACCGCCGAAAGATAGGCCCAGTGTTTGGAAACGATCTCCGCAAGATAGCGCGTGTAAAAGGGAACCGGGTGCTCACGCGGCAGACCGACGCGCCGGTCCCTCCGAACCTTCAGCCGGAAATAACCGCCCTCCAGCGGATGTACGCCCTCGCACTCCACCATCAGCTTGAACCACATCATCAGGAACAGCTTGTTGCCCGGCCGCCCCTTCCTGTGGGCGGCCGCGCGGCGCAGAACCGTCTCGATATGCGCATCCGAATAATAGTTCTGCCAGGCTTCCCGGTAGGCTTCTTCCCATTCCGCGTCGCTCATCTTCGGGTGGTGGGTCACCCGGTGGTTGAGATCGTATTTGTTGAGATCCGGATCCATCCAGGTACCCTTCGACAGCAGCACCTTGTGATCCTCGGAGCCGGGCAGCGGGGTCAGGTAAAAAAACTCCAGCAGGTCGAGCGGAAGCTCTTTCTTGATGATCTCCACATCCCGGAGAACCGCCTCCTTGGTGTCGCCCGGAAAGCCGATGATGTAGCCGGCATAGGTGGTCGCGCCGTGAGCGCGCCATTTCTGCAGCATTTCGCGGTATTCGGTGATCTTGTTTTGGCGCTTTTTTGCCGCCAGCAGATTGTCCGGATTGATGTTCTCCAGGCCGATGAACACCCGGTTCACACCGGCGCGGGTGGCTTTCTCGATGAAGCCGTCGATCCGGTGGCACAGGGTGTCCACCTGGATGATGAACTTGATGTCGAACTTTTCCTTCTCCCGCAGCAAGATCAGCCGGTCGAAAAGAGATTCCCATTCCCGGTTGCGGGCGAAATTGTCGTCCGTGATGAAAAACCGGTTGATGCCCTGGGCATGGTTTTCCCGGATGATCCGTTCCAGGTCATCGGCGGAACGGAACCGGCTCTTGCGGCCCTGCACGTTGATGATGGTGCAGAAGGAACACTGGAACGGGCAGCCGCGCCCCAGATCGAAGCTGGAATGAGACCCGGCGGTGAACTGAATGTGCTTGGACGGCAGGATCGGCGTCGGCTCACCTCCGAGCGAAGGCAGATCCGCCATGAAATCGTAGAGCGGTTTCAGCGTGCCATTGAAAGCGTCCCGGAGCACCATGTCCAGCCTGCGGTCCTCCGCTTCGCCGGCGAAATAGCACACGCCCTCTTGCTGCAACCCGACCATGTCCGCAGGCATCTCGTCGAGCATCGATATACAGCCGGACACGTGAAATCCGCCGATCGCGGTCGGCAGGCCTTCTGCCATGAACTTGCGGGCGAGATCGGTCGCTCTCGGAAACTGGTTCGACTGCACACCGACAAGGGCGATCAGCGCCCTGCCACCCTGTTTGCGGATCTGCGCGGCGATATGCGCGGGACGAACCCGCTTGTTGGTTTCGTCAAAGGTGTGCAGGTGAATGCGAACCTCTTCGCCAAGCGCATGCCTGTCGCGGGCGGCCTCCGCAAGGCCGTTCAGACTGGCAAGCGTGTTCGACGGGATTGCCGAGCGAAGCCACTGGATCGGGTAGCCGTCGTCATCGTAATGGGTCGGCTTGATCATCACGAGATGGAAGTCGCGCGCGCTCATGTGCCATTCCACCTTCCGGTTGAAGACCATGAGGGTTGCACTCACCTTCCCCTGGGTCAATCCCTTCTCGTCAAATATGCGGTGGTCCCGACTGCCGGCGGCGGCGCGGCTTAGTCCAGCCGGTGTTCTTGCGCAATATGCCGGCCGCTCCAGCGGCCATAGCGCCAGGGCAGGAACCAGCGGGCATTCTCGGGCAGGCTGTCGGCAACCGGATCGAACCCGGACGCGCCCCAGGGATTGCACCGGAGTATCCGTGCCAGACCGACCCAGCCGCCGGCCCAGAAACCGAACCGGCGGATCGCCTGCTCGGTATAGTCCGAGCAGGTCGGAGCGTAGCGACAGCCCCGCCCCATCACCAGCGACAGCGAATGGCGGTAGATCCAGATCAGGCCGACCGCGATCCGCCCGGCGACGGAAAGGGGCCTGCTTGCGTCCGCGTCCTGTCTTGAAGGAGTGCACATGTGTTTTTCAGAGGTTTCTGATCGTTCGGATCCGAAAGCTGACACCTGAGTGGCGCCGGCTTCACGCGACGATGTTGTCCTGCCCGGCCGTGGCCTCGATCTTGTCGATCGCGTCGACAACCGCGTCGAAAGTCAAGAGGGTGGAAGCGTGCCTGGCTTTGTATTCGCGCACGGGCTCAAGGAACTTCAGGTCGGCGAACCGGCCCTCGGGCGGCTCGCCCCCCTCCTTCAGCATCGCGCGCATGGCCCTGCGTACCTCCCGCAATTCGCCGGCGCTGGCACCGACGATGTTCTGCGCCATGATCGAGGACGACGCCTGGCCGAGGGCGCAGGCCTTTACGTCATGGGCGAAGTCGGAGACCACGCCGTCGCTCATGCAAAGATCCACCACGACGGTCGAGCCGCACAATTTGGAATGCGCTTTCGCGCTGGCGTCCGGATGCTCGAGACGGCCGATCCGGGGTATGTTCCCGGCATATTCCAGGATTTTCGCGTTGTAGATGTCGTCAAGCATTCTCGCCTCTTCGTGAAAGCCTGTGATGCGCGACACATTGATGGCGCACTGCTTTCATATATATAGATCAGACGCCACGGCAAATTCGCAAGGGCGGAGTGGTTGAAGTTGGTCGTCCCGGTGCCGCGAACGCACCTGAACCCGGCTTTACCGACTCGGAAACTGTGCGTTCGTCTTTTGCGTGGAGTATGATAGATGTCCGCGGCCTCTAAGCCCGGGCTTGTGATCTGTGCACCGCGAGCGCCGTATGATGAGTGACAAGGGTAATATTGCGAGGATCCCAATGGACGCTGTCCTCAAGCCGGTTGAAAAATCCTTCGAAAGGAAGACACCGGATCAGTTGCATCGGCCGAGCCGCGAGGAAGCCGAGGCGGCCGTGCGCACGATTCTCGCCTGGACCGGAGACGATCCGGACCGAGAAGGCCTGCTTGACACTCCCAAGCGCGTCGTCAAGGCGCTGAGCCAGCTTTACAGCGGCTATTTCGAGGATCCGGCAGAGCATCTGTCCCGGACCTTCGAGGATGTCGGCGGGTACAAGGATATCGTGCTGGTGCGCGGCATTCCTTTCCATTCCCATTGCGAGCATCACATGCTGCCCTTCATCGGTGAGGCGCATATCGCCTATTATCCGGCGGAAGGCGTCGTCGGCCTGTCGAAACTCGCGCGTGTCGTCGACATTTATGCCAAGCGCCTGCAGACTCAGGAGAACTTGACGGCACAGGTCGCATCGGTCATTGACGATGCGCTGGCCCCGCGTGGCCTGGCCGTGATGCTGGAAGCAGAGCACCAGTGCATGACCATGCGCGGTGTCCAGAAACCGGGGGTCTCCACGATCACCACCCAATTCACAGGCGTATTCCAGGATGATCCGGCCGAGCAGGCCAAATTCATGACCCTGGTGCGCGGCATGGGCGTTTAAGGTTCCCGCCCCTGCCGACTTTTCTACTGGCAGGGGTTCTTACCGGATGTGTCAAGCTGAATTATCCGAGCGCGGCGACAAGAAGGCGATCGAAGACGGCGATCTCCTGATGCCGAAATTCGACGCCGACGGCCTGATTGCCGCTGTCGTCACCGACATCGCGACCGGCGAGGTGCTGATGGTCGGCTACATGAATGCCGAAGCGCTGAAGCGCACCATCGACACGGGCGAAGCCTGGTACTGGAGCCGCTCCCGGCAGGAGTTCTGGAAAAAGGGCGCGACTTCCGGGCAGATCCAGAGCGTCCATGAAATCCTGACCGATTGCGACCAGGACGCGCTGGTGCTCAAGGTCTCCGTCGCCGGCAACGGCGCCACCTGTCACGTCGGTTACCGTTCGTGTTTCTACCGCAAGGTTGTCAGCGGCGACGACGGCACCGTGCGTCTGGAGCGCATCGAGACGGAGCGTGTCTACGATCCGGCGGAAATATACGGCAAGGATTGACGCCACATTTCCGGCCTGCGCAACAGTCTTCGGCGCAGGCCCTGTCTTTAGCGGTTTTCGGCGAACCACAGAGCGTGTCTCAAGCCGCCAGGCGGGTCGGAAGCTCGGGGCGTTGGTCCTTCCCGGGCGGACATTCAGCTGTTCACCGACAGGATCGGCGGCTCCCTGGTCTCTCACCAGAGCGACGGCGCCAGCGCCCCCCTGCTCGAACCCACCATGATAGACACCCGTCGCTTCTGCTTGTCGCGCAAAACCCTGGAACTCCGGGGGGGTTGAAGCTTGAGCAGACATCCGTTTGGGGCGAAGCGAGTGCGTCCCGTCAAAATTCTTCTTGATATGTTATAATATTACAAATATGCATTTTGCTCTTCGAGTTTTCTATCCAGCTTCCGGAGCCTATTTTGTCCAAGCAGATTATCAGACCCGCCTTCGCCGCACTCTTGGGAATGGGCGCCGTTGCGCTGGTTGCATTTACGGTCGCTCCTCAAGCCGCCAATGCTGCCGAAAAAACCATGCGTATCGCTGTTCCCTTCGGCCCAAAGAGCAGTGTGCCCGATCCAAGAGCACGGCAAAACGGCTGGCTCAGCAATCGGGCGGGTGTATCGGAAACCTTGATTGGGCTCGGTTACGACATGACCATGCAGCCGCGTCTTGCCGAAACGTTTGAAAACCTGTCGCCGCTCGAATGGAAACTGACACTTCGCAAGGACGTGAAATTCCACGACGGGTCCGCAATGACGGCGCAAGATGTGCAGGCGTCGTTTGAAAAAATCGATACGGAAGGGCATCCGGCTCACAATCCCCGGCTGTCCAGACTGCTCGATATTGACGGTATCACTGTCGAGGGCGATTACGGCCTGATCTTCAAAACAAAGTCACCGAATTCCGCTTTCTTGTGGTCACTGACCGAACCGTCCGCTGCGGTGCTGAAGGACGGCACGGATGAATTGCCGCTGATTGGCACCGGACCTTTTGTCTTTGACATGGCTGAACCGGAAAAGACCTACCAGACCCGCAAATTTACCGACTACTGGGGCGGCGAGCCCAAATTGGACCGCATTGTGATGGACGCGTTGTCTGATCCGTCCGTTGCCGCTTTGGCGCTTCAGGCCGGTGATGTCGATCTGGTAACCAACTATCCGGAGCCAGACTTTGCTGCTCTGAAAGAAAAGAACGAAGGCCAACTGTTCTCGCGACCAACGACCCGCCTGTTCTTTTTCCAGGTGCGCACTGCGGATGGTCCCCTGGCCAATGCAACGCTTCGAAGCGCCGTGTCTCTTGGGCTCGACCGCGAAACGATTGTTGCCGCGTCTTTGAACGGTGTTGGCGGCGACGTTGCGCACGGCATCTTTCCGGCAAGTATGGCCTCCTGGGCCAACACAAGACTGACGCTTGATTACAACCCTGAAAAAGCCAGGGCGCTGCTGGATGAAGCCGGCATCAAGGACACTAACGGTGATGGGATTCGGGAGCTGGATGGAGAAGAGATTAGCCTGAAAATCCGCTCCTACGAAGGCCGCGCCGCGCTGCGTCCGACTTTGGAGATCTCACAGGCATTGCTTCGGCAAATAGGCATCGGCTCCGAGATTTCCATGGCGGAATATGATGCCAATAACGAAGCCCTGAAAGCGGGTGAGATCGACATGCATCTTCAGGCCTGGGGAACAGCGCCGCAGGGTGACCCTGGCTATTTTCCGAGCACCTTGGTTGAAACCGGTGTCAGCTACAATTTTTCCGGATACTCCAACACGGAGCTGGATGAGCTTCTCAAAAAAGGTCGCGAGCATTTCGATGATGAGGTCCGCAAGTCGTATTACGACCGTGTTCAGGAAATCATCAACACCGATTTGCCGCTGATTCCGGTCTTTCACAAGACGCAAGTGTCCGTTGGCAATGGCAAGGTGGAAGGCTACAGAATCCACCCGGCTGAAACTTATCTTGTAACGCCGGACCTGACACTTGCCGAGTGAACCAAACACATTGCTGGATCTGGAGAACCTGTCGGTCCGTATCGGCCGACAGGTGATTTTGAACGATGTCAGTCTGCAGATCAGGCGTGGTGAATGCCTCGCTGTCGTCGGCGGGTCAGGGGCGGGAAAGTCGACACTGCTGCGCTGTCTGATGGGGCTGACCCGTCCGGCAGTACCGTTCGCGGGGCGACTTGCCTTCGATGGTCAGGAGAGAGACTTCTCTGCTTTGGAAAAACCCCGGAAACCAAAGCGCATTGCCTATGTTCCGCAAAACCCTGACCAAGGCTTCGATCCCCTCAAGCGGCTCATGTGGCAATGGCGGCAAGCCCTTCGGGTTTTCGCAGGCCGCAAGAATATTTCCCGAGCGCAGGAGCCGCTGCTTGAAGAGCTCGGTCTTAAGCCGTTTGGGACATGTTTTCCCTATGAGTGGAGCCGCGGTATGCAGCAGCGCCTGCTTCTGGCCATGGCTCTGATAGGTGAACCGCGTTTGCTCATCCTGGACGAGCCGACGTCAGCGTTGGACCCGCTGATCGCCGCTCAGGTGCTTCGCGCCGTGATGAAATATGCCGGGATGCACGATGTTGCCGTTCTGATCGTGACCCACGATCTGTCTCTTGCGGCAAGATATGCGGACCGCACAGCCATAATGAACGCCGGACGCGTTGTTGAAGTCGGCGAAACCGCGCATCTTTTGTCGGCGCCCCAATCCGATTACGGCCAACTCCTCGTGAACCATCGAGATTGGATCGCAAGGGATTTTGGGCAATCGTCCTGTTCCATTGCGGCGGAATAGACTTTACATGCTCTCCGTTGACCGCCTCAGCATCACCATTTCCAAAAACACCATACTTGAGGAAGTCTCCTTTTCAATTCCCGAAGGGGCAACGCTTTGTATCGCTGGTGAAAGCGGTTCGGGCAAAAGCAGTTTGCTCAAGGCACTGAACGGCTTGATACCAGCGCGCTTTGAAAAGCTGTCGTTCCATCCCAGAACCTGCCCGGCAATTACCCATAAAGGACGGTGGCGAGGCCCTCCAGGCCTGCAGCACAGCCGATGGGTGATGCAGGATCCGATCGCGGCCTTGAACCCCAGGCTCTCGCTGGGGGCCTCCATTGGCGAAGGAGCCTATTCGAAACGGCTCTCGGGGTCCGAGCAGGACAAAGCCGTCGCAGCCGCGCTTGACGATGTCGAGCTGCCACACGCATTGGCAACACGCCGACCGACTGAAGTCTCTCTGGGCCAGGCTCAGCGTGCTTGCCTTGCCCGGGCTCTTGTTGCGCAGCCGGATCTCATCTTTTTTGACGAACCCCTCAGTGCGCTTGACGCAATCGTTCAAAAACAAATCGCAGCTACCATGAAACGAATTCAGGCGCGCTACGGAAACACCTTTGTCATCGTTACTCATGACCTGGGTTTTACCGCGGCCTTCGCGGACCAAATACTGGTGCTTCGCAACGGCAGGATGGAAGCCTGTCAGCCTGCGAAGATGTTTTTCGAACGTCCGGCGAGCCGCTACTGCCGGGACCTTATCGAGGCTGCCAGGGACTTGGGCAGTTTGCCGCAAGCCCCCCTCATGGCAGATGAGGGACGCCAATGACCAACTTCGCATCTCGACTGGTATCTGCTGTCCTGGCGACCGGCAGACGATTGTCCGGCTTGGTGTGTGTTCTCCTTGGGATAAGCTTCATCACGTTCACGATGACCTATTTCGCACCGGGAGACAAAGCAGCGGCCATCGCGCACGCACGCTATCCGGATGCTCAGGGATTCCCGCCGGAAATCCTGGATAGCATTCGCCAGGAATTTTATTTGAGCGAACCCTTTTTTGTGCAGTTTTTCCAATGGCTATGGCGCTGCGTTCAGGGCGACTTCGGCAACTCCTTTGCGTCCAACGTACCTGTACTGGAGATTTTCCTTGCCAACATCACGGAGACACTCGCGCTCACCGCGTCATCCCTCGCAATTGGCTTGGTCGCCGCCTATTGTTTGAGTGCAATCTCGGTTTGGAAGCCGGGAAGCCTCGCCGACCGGTTTGCGGTCGCCCTCGCGTCAATCGGTGCCGCTATGCCGAATTACTGGCTCGGGCTCCTGTTGATCCTGTTGTTCGCCGTAGAGCTCAATTGGCTTCCCTCCTACGGGACGGGTACTCCGGCTCACATTGTCCTGCCGGCCCTTACGCTGGCTTTCTGGATCATGGCCTCGCAAACCCGGCTTTTGCGAACGTTTTTTCTGGAAGCCAGATCGGCCCCCTATATCGAGACGTTGCGGCTGCGTGGTGTCAGCGAGAGAGAGATCTTCTGGAGGCACATCCAACGACATGCGGCGGTTCCAGCGCTCACGATGATTGGTCTGGACGTCGCCAGTCTTCTGGAAGGGACCATTATTGTTGAGCTGACCTTCGCCCGGGGCGGTATTGGCTCGCTCTTGGCTGGGGCAGTACTGTCCCGAGATTATCCCTTGATCCTGTTTCTGGTGATGTTCTTTGCACTTGTATACGTTCTGATCAACTCGCTGATTGAGCTCTTTCAAGATGCTCTGGATCCGCGAAAGTCGCTCGAGCTGCTCTCAAATACTGACGTCGGCGACGAGGTGCGCTCATGACAGTCGCAAGCGACCTGAACCTCACGGAGGAAGCCAACCTCAAACAACAGCAGCATGGCAAAAATCTTGACCGTTTCCTCAAGACCATCGGCTTGGGTCTCGTTGTTTTAGGAGCGATTGCCGCGGCAGGGTTTTTCTTCACTCCCTATGCTCCCAACACACCGGATTTTCTCAATCGGCTCTCGCCTCCCTCCTCGGAGCATTGGTTTGGCACGGATCAGCTTGGCCGGGATGTTGCGACAAGACTGCTTTATGGCGGTGTCTGGTCGGTTGGTCTGGCATTTGTAATCACGTTGATCGGCGCAATTACCGGAACCCTTGTTGGTCTTGCCGCTGGCCACTTCGGAAGGTTTGCCGACATCACGTTAATGCGCATGACGGACAGTTTCTTTGCGTTTCCCGAATTGGTCGCCGCCGTCACCATCGCCGGTGTTTTGGGTCCAAGCACGGCTAATATGGTGTTGGCGCTCATTCTCGTCGGCTGGATGAAATTCGCCCGTCTTGTTCGTGGCCTCAGCATCGATCTCGCACACCGTGATTTCATCACCCAGGCCAAGCTGAACGATCTGCCGTCATGGCTCATCCTGTGGCGCCACATTCTGCCAAACATCGGCGCCAGCCTGCTTGTGCTATGGACCAATTCCTGGTCCCGAAGCATCCTGTCTATTTCCGGATTGAGTTTCCTTGGCTTTGGTGTCCAGCCGCCGAACGCGGAATGGGGGGCCATGTTGCTCAGCGGCAAAGCCTATCTGCAGACCGCACCCCATCTTATGATTTTTCCTGGACTGGCAATCCTTGTGACCGTTCTTGCGATCAACCTTGTGGGGGATCAACTGCGCGACCTCGTCGACAGTCGCGGCACGATTTCGGAATGAACATGTCTTTTGATTTTAAAGGCATCAGCCTGCGGGTTGGTGCGACTTTCTTTTTTGCCCTGATGGTGCTCTTCATCAAACTCCTGTCCGGAGAGATCCCGGTTGGTCAGGTCGTTTTCTTTCGAAGTGCGTTTGCCTTGATCCCTTTGGTTTTGTTCCTGATGTGGACACGTGAGTTTCCCTCTGGCCTTAAGACAAAACGCCCGGGCAGGCATATCGTGCGGTGTCTTCTGGGGTGCATCGCCATGTTTGCAAGCTTTGCAAGCCTGAAATACCTCCCCATGTCGCATGCTTCGATCATCGGTTACATGGCCCCTGTTCTGGCGGTTGTCCTGGCAGCCATTCTGTTGAAGGAGACCGTCAGCAACGCACGCTGGTTTGGGGTTCTTTTCGGCTTTGCGGGCATGTTGGTGCTCATTCTGCCAACGGCGGCAAGCGCTGATTTCGACGCCGAGTATCTGACTGGAGTTGGACTTGCCCTGGCGATGGCAATCCTGACCGCGGGCGCAAAAATCCAGATCCGGAGCCTCGCTCTAACGGAAAACGCCGGCGCAATTGCCTTTTACTTCGCGCTCACTTGTACGGTTGCCGGTCTGGCGACGTTGCCCTTTGACTGGGTGTTACCAAGCTGGGAACTGCTTGGCCTTTTGATTTGCACGGGTTTTTCCGGCGGAATAGCACACATCCTGATGACGCTGAGCTATCAGTACAGTGAAATCTCAAAACTGGCCGCTTTTGAATATCTGTCGCTGGTGTTCGCGGTGATCGCGGATGGGCTTTTCTTTGGCATCCTCCCGGAGCCAGCCTTCTATTTGGCTGCAACATGCATCATAGCTGCGACAATGGTCGTTGCGCTGAAAGACAGGACACTCAGTGTCCAACCGGCGCCACGCTGATCTTCTGCAAAAATGCATCGCTCTACCAGGAGCAACACCAAACCCACGGCGCGTCAGCAAGAACTGATCCTGAGGTCTGTCAAAATCAGAAAGCGCTGCGCTTAGCCGACTATATTCAAAAAGCTGCGACAAAACACTCAGGCTTCCCACCCAGGCGCGCATATAGCCTGCCCGGGTGACCCTGCCGGGAGGACCGGTCTTGCCGCCGGTCCGAGGCCGGCCGCCATGGCCGGCCTGTTGCGAGGCTCAGGTCATCGTGATGTAGCTGCGCATCTGCTCGGCCTCGAGCTCGACCTGCGCGATCTTGAACTTCACCACATCGCCGATCGAGATGACGCCGGTAAGCTTGCCGTCCTTGACCACCGGCATGTGCCGGAAGCGGCCCTGGGTCATGCGCGCCATCACTTCATTGATGCTGTTGTCTTCCGTGCAGGTCACGACGTTCTTGGTCATGACTGTGGAGACAGCCAGTTGCAGGGCCGACGCGCCCTGATTGCCTATGAAGCGAACGATATCGCGCTCGGAGATAATGCCCTCGATATCAAGGTCGCCGCTGCAGACGACGACCGCCCCTATCTTGTTTTTCGCCAGGGTTTCACAGATTTCGCTCAACAGCGCGTCGCTACGCGCCGTTATCGTTTCGTGGCCCTTCCCACTCAGGATCGCGGCTACGGTCATCCAAAACACCTCCCATGGCATCAATGCCCGTTACATACGGGGATCTTCATCATGGCAAAAAAAACTGTCCACGCAAACCGTTGTGGTGAGCCTGGGAACCGTTATCAAGCACGGAAGTACCTTTTTGGGGCATCAGTGAAGCCGCCGCTGCGGCACCGGATCGAGAAACGGGAACAGGGCGAGACCGGCGACAAATCCGCCGATATGCGCCTGCCAGGCGACGCTGGCCGGCTGTCCCGCCAAGGGGCCGCTCATCAGGCCGAACAGGAGATTGAGACCAAACCAGACCCCGACGAACACCAGAACCTGCTGATTGCGAAGGCATTCGGACAGCGGTTGCGCGGGCACGAGATAGGCACGGCGGTCCGAACTGCGGAAAGCGCCCAGCGGTCCGCCAAGCTCGAAAACGAACCGCAGGGCAGCCGCCATCTGGCCGGAGATCGCGGCCGAGGCCCCCACCATGGGCGCGGTATCACCCCAGTTTGTCGCCAGATGCGCCAGGGCCCCGCCGACAGCGCACAGGGCGGAGAATACCAGGAACCGCCCTGCCCCGAACCGGCGCGCGACGGCGGTTCCGAAAATCGCCATCCAGAGAAGGTTGAAGATGATGTGCATGGCACTGCCATGCAAAAAGCCGTAGCTGACGAAACCCCAGATACTGGAAGCAACTTCAACCGGTGTCAGGCTGGAGAATGCCGCGTATTTTACCGGCCAGAAGGCAAACAGATATACGACAAGATTGTCCCATCCTCCGGGCAGCACGAGAGAGCGCAGCAGATGGATCGCGACCATGACACCGCCAAGCCAGACGATGACCGTCGGCAGATTGAAAATCGGCGGTTCCGAGGGCTGTTCGCGTTCCGCGTCTTTTCTGGCCTGCTCGCGCCGGGCGCGCTCTTTGTCGAACTGATAGATGCTCATGAAACCTCAGACTATACGGGCGCCGAATTCAGGCTGACTCACGAAGGAAGCCTAAGCAAGATCCGGGACAAAACAAGGGCGGGTAGTCGCGCAATCAGGTTCAAGTGCAGGATATAGTGAATCCCCGGTGTTTCATGAAGAGGCATCAAGCAGGCGCCAGACAACAAAACGCCGGTCATCCTCAGAATGACCGGCGCCTTGCGATGCCCCCCGAATAGCGGTCGCGTCCCCACGCGCCTCAATCGGCCCTGTGCTCACGTCGCCCGGCGCTTGTTTTGCCGCAAGCCGGCTCTTGTTGGCCGATCCTCACGGTGCGCTGCCTTGTCGGCGAACCCGGATACCTCCCACCCGAACTCTTCGTGAACAAGACCTTAAGCTGCCAGCCAGCCCCCGGCAGAGCAAGCTTTACCTCCAGTTAACCTTAACAATCCCCGCCTGCCTGAAGCACACATCAACTCAAGGACTTGGCACACCCCCTGCTTAGGAACACTCAAACAATCACAGGGAAAGGCATGCGTCCCGTTTTGAAACAGACACTGTCTTGAGACGAAACACCGGACGCAGATCGGCAAGGAGGCGATACCAGATGAAACATGGCGTGACCCAAACACTCTATAACTATTGGGACAACCTGCGCGGCGCCCGCCCGGCCCCAAATCGCAGCGAAGTCGATCCGGGCGAGATCCGCGGTCTGCTTGGCGACACGTTCATCCTGGAGACCAGCGGGCCCAGGGATGTGCGGTACCGCCTCGCCGGTACCCGCCTGTGTTCGGCACACTGCCGGGAACTGAAAGGACGCAATTTCCTGCGCGGCTGGAGCGAAAAGGACAAGGAAGCCCTTGAAAGCCTGATCGCCGCGATTGTCGAGGACGGCGCGGCGGCGGTGATCGGCATCAACGGCCATACGGAACGCGACCACGTCCTGCAGATGGAAATGCTGCTGGTACCGCTCAACGTGCCTGGCGAAGGCCGAGTCCGCATTCTGGGCAGCTGTACTCCGATGGAAAAACCCTACTGGATCGGCCTGCATCCCATTTTGAGGCAGAGCGTCAGCAGCTTGCGTCTGGTCTGGCCCGACGAACGCCCCTATTTCATGGAATCGCAGGCATCGGTGAACCCGATCTTGCCGCGTTTCACTGCGGAAGGCCTTTCCATGCCGACACCTCCGCTTCCGAAGGGGGCCGAACGCAAAGTGGGACACCTGACGGTCTATTCCGGCGGCAAGCCCTGACAAGATCGCCCACGTCCGGAGGCCCCCGACACGCCCGCGCAAAGGCCCAAACAACGGTATTTGCGCGGCGCGCGCGCGGTCTCGACCGGCAAGGCGATTTTTTTCCCGGGCCGGTTCCGGCATATTTCACACGTCCATTGAGTGAATTGCCATGGCCAGTTTTGCTGCCCACCACCAGGCACGCGCGCCGGATGTAACGAACCGGAAGCGCAGCCCGACGCCCGGAAAGAAACAGGCATCAGAAGTATTTTATTTATTTAAGTCAATAATTTAGCAAAAATCAACAAAACCGGAAACAGTGCAGGACGATGCCGTCGACAGTGGAGGCTTGCTGCCCCACGCACTACCACACAACCTGTGGAAGAGCCCTCACTTCATACGCGGAATGCGTCATCACGACCCCGCGGCCAGGGCCTCCGGACCGCCGCACTCTTACACATCGTTAACCCCAGCTGCCTAAAGTAGACACTGGACGTCTTCAGAATCGCATCTCGGCCGGGAAAAGTGCGATTTTCGCACGGGTTTGGATACAGCAGCCATGAGCGCCGGATTGGCAACAGCACCAGAAGGAAGCAAATCGCTTCAAGTCACTGACCGCCGGCGGCACCAACGGGTTCAGGTGAACATTCTTGGCCGGTTCATGCTTGAGAACCGCTGCGAGTATCCGTGCCAGATCATCGACATGTCCCCGGGTGGCATGGCCATGATCACACCGGTGACCGGCAGGGTCGGCGAACGCGTGATTGCCTATCTCGATCATATGAGCCGCGTTGAAGGCAAGATCGCCCGTCTGATCGAGGGTGGTTTCGCGGTCGAACTGCGCAACACGATCCGCAAGCGCGACAAGATTGCCAATGTCCTGACCTGGCTGGCCAACCGGGACGAACTCAATCTTCCCGAAGACCGCCGCCATGACCGCTTCGTTCCGAAGAACCCGATGACGAAGATGATTCTCCCGGACGGAACAGAGCATGTCTGCCGGGTCGTTGACGTGTCCCTGTCCGGTGCGGCAATCGCCACCGATGTTTTCCCGGAATCCGGTGACAGGATCACGCTCGGCAAAATGACCGCGCGCGTGGTCCGCCGCATCGAGGGCGGCATCGCGGTCGAATTTGCCGCCGTACAGAGCCGCGCGCTGCTGGAACAGCACATCACGGATCCAGACGCGGGCTGACGCCTCCGAAATTCCTGAATCAACCGCTCTATCGAACCCGGCATTCCGTCATGTATAAAGACGGCCGCCGGGTTTTTTGCCGTCTCGGCCCCGCCGCGCCGGCTCCAGTCAAAGAAAATTCAATTTTTTTTCGCCGCCCCGACAATCTGCCCCTACGGCAGATTTAGGTTGCGGGAATGCCTTCGTGCCGTCTTGCCGGGCAACCCCTTCAGTGCAATTTCGAGAGTTTTTCAATATTTCACTGGCACTTACAGAGGATAATTCCAATTTTACGAAAATTCTCTTCAAACTTAAATCGAATAAGCATCAAACTAAATTCAAAATAGAATAAAATAAACCTCAAACACAATTATAGTTTTACTTTGAAGTTTTTCTCGAAATAAAATCCAGTCAGTCATCGTTACGTCAGCCTTGGGGAGGGCGTTACGATGAAATTACTTAGAAATACAGTACTCGCAACTACCTTGATCTTGACATCGATCGCATCCGGCACGTCTGCGTTTGCCGACCCGGGACGCTTCATGATCATGAGAACGTCGGTGAAAGCACCGGTGGGCCATGTCCAGTTCTGCCGGGAAAACACGGGCTCATGTCCACGTGAAAAGTACGATCCGGTTGTGGTCCGTCTGGACGAAGCCCGCTGGCAAGAACTCATCGCCATCAATGCGGACGTCAACCGACGTGTCCGGCCGATGACCGACACCGACCTGTACGGCAAGGAAGAACACTGGACCTATCCTGTCAACGGATACGGCGACTGCGAGGAATACGTGCTGGAAAAGCAGCGTGTGCTGATCGAAGCCGGCTGGCCGAAAAGCGCGCTTCTGATCACCGTGGCCAAGGACATCCAGAATTCCGGCCACGCGGTCCTGACCGTGCGAACGGACCATGGCGACATGATCCTCGACAACCAGATCGAGGCCGTTCTGCCCTGGTATTCGACGCCGTATCGTTACATCAAACGCCAGTCCGCGCGCTCACCCGTGCTGTGGACCGGCATTTCGGACACACGCGTGACCACTGTCAGCAGTGTGACGAACTAGGATTGGGAATTGGCCGGTTCGCCGGCCATACGGACGATCCGGTCGCGTCCCCACCCTCCCCATCCCTACCACGACCGGATCCAGGAAGCCGGCTTGCCCCCCGCAAGCCGGCTTCCGCCTTTTCAGGGTCATGAAGTCAGGGATGAAGCAATCGGGCCGGCGCTCAGGTAAGAGATCAGGCTTCCCGCAGGCCCGCCTTGAAGCGGCGCCAGTTGCGGACGTACCCCTCGGCCGATTTCGCGATATCGGCCGCAGCCGTATCGGGCAGCGTCCGGACAACTTTCCCCGGCACGCCGACAACCAGCGAATTATCCGGGATTTCCTTTCCTTCCGCGATCAGCGCGTTGGCGCCGATGATGCAGTTCGACCCGATGACGGCGCCATTGAGCACGGTCGCGCCCATGCCGATCAACGAGTTGTCCCCGATCGTGCAGCCGTGGAGGATCGCATTGTGGCCGACGGTGCAATTGGCACCGATCGTCAGGGGATGCCCCATGTCGGTATGGAAGACACAGCCATCCTGGACGTTGGAGTTCGCGCCCACGGCAATCGTTTCATTGTCGCCGCGCAGAACAGCGCCGAACCAGACACTGGCGCAGTCGTGCAGAACGATGTCGCCGATCAGCGTCGCGGTCGGAGCGATCCAGTAGTCACCGGTGTCCGGAAAAACGGGCCTGCGCCCGTCGAGCGAGAATACGGGCATGAAACCTCAGTTGTAACCGATGAGCACCAGGGCGACATTCATGACCATCACCCCGGAACACATGCTCCACATGCCCGCAATGGTGGAGGACGCGACCAGCCAGCCGAGCGGCCGTTTTTCGATCCGGCGTCCGCGGATGGCATTGCGCATGATGATGAACGGACCGGCGAAAACGCACACGACGATACCCGCGAAGAATCCGGGCAGGTTTTCTCCGGCAAAACTGAATCTGGGTGGTTCGCGGGTGATCAACTGATACAGGCTGCCAAGCACCCCGGCAGCCACAAAACCCGCGCATGCGATATATCCAACGAGAAGTAGATCGAACAGCACGGCCGTTAACCCCTTGTTAACTCTTCCCCACGGAAACTGATGAAGAATTCCTTAAGGGTCAAGAGCAAAGACTGTGCCGGAACGGCGAATGGGCCAAATCCCCGAAACACCGCCGCTTGATGCGGTTAAACGACCATCCCCGACCGGGACATGTGTTCCGTATCGGGACAGGCTGTGCCAATCCTGCGCAATCCGGCATGGGACGGCCCGCTGGTGATCCCTGTTTCCCTTCCCCAGCCCATCAGGACGCAACCGCGCCACTTCACCTGGCTTTCGGCGGCGATCTGTGTCCTCGGGGCCGCGCTTTTTGCGTTGAAGGTGCACGGCTGGTCGGAGTACGGACTGCCGGTTTCCTTCGTCCCGTCGGATGAGCCGGTGTCCGTATCAGTCGGCCCGGCAACGCTCCGTTTGCCGGAGAGCTATATCGCGACCGCCCGCCAGCGCCGCATGTCCCGCCTTGAGGATGCGCGCTTCGAAATGCTCCGCCTGGCGGTGCGCTGGCCCGTCATGTCCGCCGCCGACGCACCGGCCGGGGTCATCGTCCCGGAGAACGGGACCATCGTGATCGAGCTGGAAAGCAGCCCCGGACGGGAAAGCCTTCGCGCCAGGCTGGATCCCTTTTACCGCCGGCTGGCAAGGGGCGGCGAACTGGCGGGACCGGACGGACTGAAGATACTGAGCCTGTCCGCGCGCGGGGAACCGGCCGCCGATCTGATCGCCTTCGATCCAACGGCACAGAATGGCTTCATCGCCAGGTGCCGCAGCACACCGCCTGCGGTCTCCGCCATATGCCACCGCGCCTTCACCGGGGCTTCCGGCGTTGAGGTTCGTTACAGTTTCGAACAGGCGCTGCTTTCCGACTGGCGCCAGATCGACCGGGCCGTCGCCGAAAAGATACTGGAATTCCGGCTGCGTTAGCCACTCACAAAAAAACGGCCCGCGACGGGCCGTTCTTTTTTGGCAGGCATGATCCCGGATACGCTCAGACGTCTTCCAGGTCGATTTCCAGAATGGCCATCTGGAAGTTCCAGCTCAGGTCCTCGTCCTCATCGTCGCGAAAGATCACGCCGATAAATTCCTCACCGATGTAGACTTCCGCGGAATCGTCCTTGCGAGGACGGGCGCGAACCTGAAGGCTCGGCAATTCGAACTTCGAACGCATATACACTTCGATCTTGCGGATTTCATCGGGCTTCACGGCGATCTCCTGATAGTGCCAATGATTTTTGACTGGCCGGGACCCTACAGGAGCAGGTGCCGATGCCAAAGCCTTTCCGTGAGCTATCCCCGTCTTCCTGACCCCGTTTGGCAGCCAGTTTCAGACCGACGGATGATCCTCGCCGAGCAACTGGTTCATGCTGCGCGCGGGCTCCGCGCAGCCTGCCTTGCCGACGATTCTGGCGGGAACGCCCGCAACCGTCGTATTGGGCGGAACATCGGCAAGCACGACCGATCCGGATGCGATCCGCGAGCAATGGCCGATCTCCAGGTTGCCGAGCACTTTCGCCCCCGCCCCCAGAAGCACACCGCAGCGGATCTTCGGATGACGGTCACCGCCCGTCTTGCCCGTTCCCCCGAGCGTCACCCCTTGCAGGATGGAGACGTCGTCTTCGATCACCGCAGTACCGCCCACGACGATGCCCGTGCCATGATCGATGAAGATGCCGCGTCCGACCGGAACCGCCGGATGAATGTCGATCTGGAAAACCTCCGAGGCACGGCTCTGCAGGTACAATGCGAAATCCTTGCGCCCCTTGCGCCACAGCCAGTTGGCGAGCCTGTGGGTCTGAAGACCGTGAAAGCCCTTGAAATAGAGCACCGGTTCCAGGTAGCGGAAACAGGCCGGATCACGATCGTAAACGGCGACGATGTCGACCCGGAAGATCTTGGCGAGTTCCGACTCGTCCGCCAGCGCTTCCAGATAGGTCTGGCGGATGAGCGACGCGGATACGATGTCGCGGCCCAGGCGCTCGCCCAGCCGATGCACCACGGCCTCTTCCAGGCTGTCGTGATTGAGCACCGTTTCATAGACGAAAGAAGACAGCGCCGGTTCCTGCGCAACCATGGCCTGCGCTTCACTGCGCAACTGGTGCCAGACCGGATCGTGGGTCGGAACCTGTTGCAGACCGGACTTGCTGATCGGTGCGGACATCGCCTGTTTCCTTTTCAAGCCGTCAGGTAGGAGACCTAAGATAGGACTGTCGTCTGATATTCCAAAATGAAACTTCCTGATATCAGACATGAAGCTTTATAATGAACCCGCAAAATTCCTAATTTTCAGTGCGTTCAAGTCACAAACCGTGTTTTGAGGAAACCGCATGCCATCGCGCAAGAGTTCCCCCGCCCGCCCCGACAATCCGCTGCTGAGCGTTCGCGGGCCGATCGCGGAACTGCTGTTGAACGCCCCTGTCCGCAAGAACGCGCTTCCGCTTGCGGCCTGGCAGGCGCTTCCCGGAGAACTCGAAATCGTGCGGCAGGATCCGTCGGTGCGCGTGTGTGTCCTGCGCGGTGCGGGCGGCGAAAGCTTCTGCGCCGGCGCGGATATTTCCGAATTCGAGGCAATCCGCTCCACTCCGGCCGCTGCGAAACACTATGACGACATCAATGTCGCTGCCTTCAAGGCACTGAAATCCCTCCCTGTGCCCGTCTTTGCCGCCATCGAGGGTCCTTGCCTCGGCGGTGGGCTCGGCCTGGCGCTGGCCTGCGACCTGCGTATCGCCGCCGGTTCGGCCAGCTTCGCCATCCCGGCAGCCAGGCTGGGACTGGCCTATCCGCCGGAAGCGCTCGGCGATCTGCTCGAAGCCGTCTCGCCGTCGGAGGCCAAGAAACTTCTGTTCACAGCGCAAAAGCTGTCTTCGAGCGAAGCCCTGCGCATCGGCCTGATCAATGAGGTGGTCGAAGACACCGAGCTGGACAGCCGGATTGAGGCGCTCTGCGCGCTTGTCTGCGACAACGCTCCGCTCTCTCTCAAGGCGGCCAAGCGGGCCATCAACCTGCTTGCAGCCCCTGCCCGGGCAGAAAATCTGGCAACGCTCCTTGAGGATGCCAGGACTTGCATCGACAGCGCGGACTACCGGGAGGGCTGCCGGGCTTTCCTGGAAAAACGGGCAGCACGGTTCAAGGGCACTTAACCACCTCGCGGGCCATCTGACCGTACCTTCCGGCCGTACCTTCTGGCCGCGACACGCTGCGCCCTGGAGCATGTCGCGTTAAGTTGAATTCAGGAAATCGCCCGAACGCATTTGAAATGCAACCGCTGCCTCGGGCGTCTTCCTGAACCCGTGAAGCCACTTAAACGCGACATGCCCTAGAAGAGATAGTCGAGCACCGACAGATCGCTCAGGGAACCCAGAGCCGCGTAACTCGCTTCCAGCTGGACTTCGTAGCTGGATGCCTCGACGATGAGTTCGGCGATATCCGCCGAGGACACCTCCGTGATCATTTCCTCGGCACTGGCGATAAAGCTCTCTTCGGAAGTGATGAAGCTTTCCAGACTGGCGGCGGTGGTGGACGACATGCTCTGCAGAGCGATGATCCCGTCCTGGGCACTGACCAGCAGGTCCGACAGCGTCGCGACGTCATCCATCGACAGGGGATCCGCACTCGCCGCATATGAAATCGCGCGCAACGCCGCCTCGATGGCGTCCTCGTCCGCGGTGACACCATATTCGATCGTCCGATCCGTGCCGAGGCGGACCGACTGGGTGTAGTCGTCGCCCGTATAGTAGCCGGTATCGACATCCGTGAGAGTGGCCGCCTCGTAGGTCTGCAGGTCGACCGGGGCATCCTGCGTGGAACTGCCGGCGAAGAGATAGCGGCCGGCAAGCTGGGTATTCAGCAAGGAGGCCACATCCTCCAGATAGGATGCGGCGACCGTCTGCAGGCCGGCGATGTCCTCCTCGGTCAACACGGCCGTGACGTTGCTGCGCATTGAAGTGAGAATATCGCTGATCCCGCCGAGCACCGAATAAGTCGTCTCGACGCGGGTCAGCGTGTCCCCGGCAGCATCCACCGCCGCCTGAGACCGGGAGACCGACACCTCCAGGTCGACCAGAGTGACCGCAGATTGCCCCAGCCCGGCATAGTCGCCGGACAGAATCCCGCTGGCCTGCTGCTCCTGGTTCTGAGCGAGCCTGGCCTGAGTCTGCAGCGCGCTCTGCAGGATCGTCGATGTCTGGCTGAATGTGGCAACGCGCATGACCATCGTCCCGCTCCTATTGTACCGCGGCCATCAGGTCGTCGAACATCTCCTGAACCACGCTCAGAAGCGTCGATGCGGCGGAGTAAAGCTGTTCGAGTTCCGAGAGCCGGACCAGTTCCTCATCGATATTCACCCCGTAGGTGGAGGATATCGTGTCCGAGACCGTGGTCAGTTCGGTCTCGGCAAGTTCGAGCCGTGTCGCGGCTGCGGTCGCCTTGCTGACCACATCCGCAAGCAGATCGCCGGCATACTCCGTGAAGGTCATGGAGCCACCCGCGTGATCTCCGGCTGCATTGAAATCTGCGTCCGACTGCAGGACGTCCAGCATGTCGTAGGCGACCTCGGACGGCAGCGTGTCGCCGAGCATCAGGGCGGGTGTCTCCCGCACGGCGTCGCTGACTGCAATGTCCGCCGCCCCGGTCCCGGTCAGCAGGCCCGGGCTTACGGAATTCATGCCGGCGACGAACACCGTCGCAAGTTCATCGAGCAGCTCCAGCGTTTCCGGCAGGGTCTCGTCGCGCAGGGTGATCAGGGCGCCGAGGCGGCCGCTGTCCAGATCGTCCGTGATGTCCGTCCCGTTGACGGTAATGGCGGTCAAGCCGTCAGACCCGGTGTCGGCATCGAGCAGGTGAGCCGTGTCACCGACCAGAATCTGTCCGCCGCTGGTATAGACCTTCACCGTGCCGTCTTCGCCGTTGAAGGTGGTGATCTCCACCTGCTCCGACAGCGTCACAAGCGCGGCATTCAGATCGTCCTCGAGATCCGCTGTCGCCGCGCCGCGCGCCGCGGCCGCCTCGATCTGCCCGTTCAGGGTGTCGATCGTCTCGATGGCCTGGTTCGCAGCAGTCACTGCATCGACGATTTCCGCGTCTGCGGTGGCGATCTCCTCCTGGATCTCGGCTGCCTGCTGTCTCACCTGATAGGTCAGGTCTTCCAGTGCCGACACCGCCGAGCTGGCCAGGCTTGCGCTTTCCGGTGTCTGCGCCAGGTCCGTCAGCGCGGTCTCGAACGCGGCAATCGTGTTTGCCAGGGAGTTTCCGTCGCCATCATCCCCGGTGGTCTGCCCCAAGGATTGTTGCAGGCTGTCGAGATAATTTGCGGTCACTGTCGCACCGGCCGTCTCCGACGTTGCGCTCAGCAGATCCGCCATCAGGTATTTGCTGACGCTCGACGAAATGCCTGAAACGGAGACACCCGCCCCGTAGCCCAGCGTCGACTGCGAGGTCACGCTGACGGACTTCGCGGTATAGCCCTCGGTGTCCGCGTTGGCGATGTTCGCCGACGTCACCGAGACCTGAACCTGAGACGCCGTCAGGGCACTGCTTGCGATCAGGCTCGCGACATTGAGGCTGGACATCGGGCTGTCTCCCTTGGCAACTCCGGATCAAACTTCGTATCGGCGGCCGATCGACAGCGGCTGAGACGGCTTTGCGCCATACCGGCCGGTCTTGTCGTAGCGCGCACTGGCGGATTGCTTGTCCCGGATTGCCCGCATGATCGTATCCACCCTGCGCCGGTTCGCCGTCAGCGCCCGGACAAGATTGCGGCTGTTTTCCGAAAGTGCGCTCGCCAGCTTCTCGTTGCTGACCTGAAGCTGGGTGAATTTTTTCGGCGACGCCAGCAGGAACAGGTTGCTCTGCTCCTTGAACGATTTGAGAAACGCTTCCAGTTCGCTCACGAGCGCCCGCTTGCGGTCCATCAGGTCGTCAATGGAGGTCGGCCGGCCGCTCTTCAGACGACGGTTTTCCTCCAACGTCACCGTGTGGAGTTCATCGGAAACCTGAACGGCCCGGTCGACGGCGGCTTCCACCCTGGCGACATCGGCCGGCGAGAGCAGGACTTTCATGTGTTTTCCCGGTTTGGTCTGCATGGCTAACGTCCTTTGTTGGTCCAGGCTTGGGCGGTCCTGGCATAGGCATTGACGGCCTGGGTCACGGCGGTGGAGCGGGACATCTGCTGTCCAACGAGCGACTGCTGTTCGCGCAGGTTTCGGACAACATCCTGCAGGTCGCGCTTCAACAGAATCAGCTTCAGTCGGCTTGAAGCCGATCCCGCGGAGACTTCGAGCGAACGGACCTGCGCCATCAGGCGGCGGCGCATGTCCGCCGAGGCCTTCAGGTCGGTCGTGACCTCCGTCAACGGACCGCATCCAGCAGCGTGTCGAACATGTCGTTGGCAGTCGACATGATCTGCGAAGCGGCCGAATAGGCCTGCTGCGCCGACAGCATCTTGGAGAACTCTTCGCTGGTATCGACCGTGCTTGCTTCCAGCCAGCCACCCTGGATCGTCCCTGCCCCGCCTTCACCCGGTTCGTGCAGCGTGGCATTGCCCGACGTTGCGGACCGGGCGTAGATGCCGTCGCTCATTTCGTCCAGGCCGTCCGGACTTCCAAAGGTGGCCACCGGAATCTGATAGATCGGGCGCTCCTCGCCATTGTCGAAGAAGGCAACGACCGTACCGTCGTCGGAGATCTCGATGGAACTGAGATTGCCGTAGGCCAGGCCGTCCTGATCGATCGACTGGACATCGATCGACGGATCCCCGTCGCCGGAAGAATACTGTGTCACCCCGTTCGTGCCGCCGACCTCGCCAAGATCAATGCCGATGGAACTGTCTTCCGCGCCCGTGGTCCAGCCTTCGATCGTCAGTTCGGCGGGATCGGGCACGGTCGACGCCAGCGTGCCGTCCTCGTTGAACGTCACCTCGACGGTTCCCGAGGTCACCGTTCCGACAGTTTCGCCGGTCGACGGCAACGTCGGATCGGAATATTCGATCTCCCAGGTGTTCTCCGCAGTCTTGGAATAGGTGGCGGTCACGGTGCTCGTCGTACCAAGCGAGTCGTAGACTTCAAACGTCATTTCGAAACTGTCGCCGGTCTCCGCATCCGCCGGCAGATTGGCCTGGAAAGCGACGCTCGTGGTGGCATCGACCGAACTCTGGACAGAATCGAGGTCGATCGGTTCCAGGGCATTCTCGCTGGTTCCGCCAATGGCATTGCCATCGCTGTCCGTCGCCCATCCAAGCAGGTAATAGTCCCCGTTGGTCAGGTAGCCCGCGCTGTCGACCGTGAATTCGCCGTTGCGGCTGTAGTAGGTCGAGGCCCCGTCAACGCCGTCCGCAACGATGAAGAACCCGTCTCCCTCGATGGCCAGATGCGTCGCTTCGGTGGACTGGACCAGCAGTCCCTGCTGGTCGACATTGGAAACCATGGTCGCGGCAACACCGCCGCTCGAATTCGAGCCACTGCCGGCCACGAGGCTCGAGAAGCTGGTGGTGGAGGATTTATACGCAGTCGTCTGGGAATTCGCCAGGTTGTCGGAAATGACGGACAGCGCGCTGCTTTGCGCAGCCAGCGCCGAGATGGAGGCGTTCAGGGCTCCTTGCAAACTCATACCGGCCTCCCCTTACTGCGTCGCCCGAACGGCGAGCACGTTTTCAAGAAGGACAGACGCATCGCCGATACCCAGAACAGCTTCGTCGCCTGAAGAATCCACGGCGCTGACGTCGGCGATGACGGTGGTGTAGCCGGAGACATCATTGCCCTCGTCATCGACCGCTTCGACCTGGATCGTGTATTGACCGCCGTCGGCGAGCTGGTCGCCCTCCGAGGTCAAGCCGTCCCACTCAAACGAATGGGAGCCGGCTTCCGTCTCGCCGCTGGTGCTGTGGACCGTGTTGCCGTCCTCATCCAGAATGCTGACCGTCACGCTTTCGGCGTCACTGTCGAGGCTGTAGGACCACTGCGCCTCACCGTCCTGCAGGGACGTGGTGTTGCCGACCGCCTCGACCGTCTGGCCGAGATAACCGAGACCCTGGGAACTCATGAAACCGGACAACGTATCGGTGATCGTCGTCAGCTGATCCGAAATGTCGGCCTGGGTCTGGTAGCTCGCATAGTCGACCATCTGACTGATGTATTCGCTGGTGTCGGTCGGATTGGTCGGATCCTGGTTCTGAAGCTGTTCCACCATCAGCAGCAGAAATTCATCGCTGTCGACAGTCGTGCGCTCATCATCCGTAGATGTCGTCGACGTCGTGCTTGAAGTGACCGCGTAGGAATTCACGGTTGATATGGTCATATCTCCGCCCTCATCGTTGAAATACATTCAGAGGGTGAAGCTGAATTCATGCGCTCAAACATTCACCCGATCTGTTATTGAAACGGGCGGGCTCACAGATCCGGGCGCAGTAAATTACATTTTTTACTTGGGAATATTTTGCCGACCACATACGATGTATTGGGAAAAATTTGCCTACCGGCTGAATTTTTCTTGAAATGCACCTGTTCCCGACCTCATACCGACCTCACCAGACAGGGTCCTGTTCTGCGAGGAGCGCGTCGCGGGGCCTCCAGTGGCCCATTGACACCGGCCGGACTTCGGTGCGCCGCTCGCCCGGTCAACCGGACCGCGCAACGCGAGGCCCCGCGCAGGCACCCGGAAACGCGTCCGGGAATTGCCGCGTTCAATCGACGGCGGCAAAGCGATTGAAGGTCAGGTCCGTCGGGAAAATTGGCGGGAAGTCCGGCCGCAGCAGCGGACCGGCCGCCGCCCGTCGGCAGACGACGGGACGGCGGCGTTTCGATACCCTGTGCAAGGCATCAGGAGAGATGCGGTCCTGGCGTGTTCAGAAAACGAGACGTTTTCACTTCAGCAGTCAGGAGGTTTCGATTGCTTTCTTGACGATCTTTTGCGCAAGGCCGGCGGGCGCCGGGGGTACGGGGCGCGCAGACAGCAATGCGGACAGAGCACGCTCGTCGTTGATCCTTGAGCGCGCGGCACTGGACATCTTCAGAAGTTCCCTTGCGGCCGCCTGCTCAGTCACAGGCCAGACATCCACATTCGGCCCGTGCTGATCCAGCAGGGCATCAAACTTTTCGATCGCCATAACAGGCATTGAAGTGACCATTTCCGAAACATGGATTCTGCGTACGATTTTGTAACGCTACATGTCTGCAGATTGAATGTCCATGAGTTTGAAACATTCAGCAACATATCGTTCGCTATGGATATCTCTCAGGAGAGCCTCCCGATTTCTCGGCAAAAGCGTCGTCATTTCAGCCCATGCGTTGCGCAGGTCAAGCAGCCCTTCCGCGATCGATACAAAACGGTCCTCCGCGTCCGGTTTTACAACTGCACCGTTCAGGGCAAAGATGTTTCGGGTGTACATTGCGACCAGCTGCCTGCCCAGGGATTTATCGATCTCGAGATCGACGTTCTGACGCAGGCCCCGCAGGATACCGGTCGCCCTGGCAATGCGGGCATGCGCGTTTTCGTAGTGCCGCCTGCGCAGCTCCTCAGCGGCCAGCACGATCGCGTTCAGCACCTCGTCGAACAGCAGCGTCACGGCTGCGGGAGGCGCGACGGTCGTCGCGGCGGTGCGATAGGCCGCGATGGCCCGGTTCATGGCATAGCTCATCGTCTAGTCTCCTGAGTTGAGAAGAGCTTCAATGTATTCTAGGTCGATTTCCGCCTGCTCGATCGCGGTCTGATAGGAAGCATAGAGCGTCGTCAGGTAGTCCCTGTAATCGTCCGCATCGGAAATGATGCTGTCGTATTCTTCCTGGTAGTCGGCGTTCTGCTCACTGAGATCGGCCAGGATCTCCGTCAGCAGCCCGTCGCTTTCGTCCGCATAGGAATTGACGGCGTTGTAGAGGCTTTCCGAGATCCCCGTGCTGAATGTCATGTCGACAGTCTGGCTTTCGGTCCCCGTGAAGACAAAGCTGATGCCCTCGTAGACGGACCCTTCGGCACCGACGATCCGAGAGCCGCTGATCTCGAACAAGCCGCTTTCGCCGTCCACCTGAACACCTGTCACATTGCCGTCGGCATCGGTTGCGATATCCAGGGACAAGGCGTCCGGCATGGCGTCGTTGCGCGCCAGAAGCGCCAGGTCGCTCGAGCTGGTCTGCATGCTGAACAAGAGCAGGCTCTCAATGACATCCAGGTTGGTCAGAAGCGCATCGGCAAGGGTGTCGTCGTCGACTTCAAGATAATTGCTGCTGTCGTAGGAGAGTCCGAGCAGCGCCATGCTTTCCTCGTCGATGACCGTCGAAAGGCCTTCTGCGATGTCGGAATTCGCGCTGCGCAGGATGCTGTCGCCGAACAGGGCGGCATCGTCCGCCGCGCCCCCGCCCGAACTCACTTCCTGCTGCGTCAAGGCCCATTCGCGATAGGCATTATAGGCATCGACAAGATCATAGACCGCATTCTGGACGCTGGTCAGCGATTGCGAGATTTCGACGGCGACATAGCCCTCGTCCCCGGTCTCCTGGTAGATGGAGAACGTGATACCGTCGATGACGTCATCGATGACGTTACTGTCGCGCGTGATGTCGACCCCGTCGACGCTTATGATCGCGTCCTGGGAAGACTGCAGCACCTCGGAGAACCCGCCGGTCGCATCGACGACACCGAGCGCCTGGCCGACATCATCGCCAGAGACACTGGAAAAAACGATTTCCTGCCCCGTTTCCGCAGCACTCAGGACGAGCTTGTATTCCGCGTCGGAAACCTGGATGACCGACGCGGTGACCCCGGTGGTGTCCGACTGGACACTGATCGCCTCCGCAACCTCGTCGAGAGACATGTCCGCGGTGATCTCGATTTCGACGGCGCTGTCCCCGTCCTCGTAGTCCGCTCCGTCAAGTTCGAGCGAAAAGACGCCGGAGACCCCAAGCTCGGCCGAACTGTCCGCAAAGACGCTTCCCGTCACCTTGTGGCTCGTTGCGAGCTGCAGGATCTGCAATTCATAAGTGGCGACATCAATGCCGTCCTCGGCCGTCACCACGACCGCCGACTCCGCATCGACATCGCCGTATCCGGTCAGATAGGCTTCCCGCAGCGAAAAGATGTCGTCGTTTTCAGTCAGGGAATTGTCGGTGCCGCGTATGGTGTCGAGCGCTGTCAGCATGCCCTGCAGGAGCGACTGCATCTCTTCATAGGCCGCGATCTCGGCGTCGTTTTCCTCCATCTTGATTTCGATCGTATCGGCCGGCACCTGCTTTACAAGCACGGCGGCCTCGATCAGCGCGTCCCAGTCAATGCTCGAGTCCGCATTGGCGGACGCCGTGTAGACGGTCGTAGATGTCGCCGACGATGTGGTGTCGGTCACGCTCATGGCGAAATCCTTTTCGAACGGATGAAGGGCTCCCGGACCGCCGCTGCCACTGCTCTCGCAGATTATTGGGGGGGACTGACGGCAACGGCCCGGGAACTGGGAACCGGATCAACCTGCCTCCGGGACAACAGCCCCGAAGGCACTCACTCCTGACCGCCCGGCGCTGCCGCCGGACGTCCCTCGACCTAGCGGATGAGGGCGAGCAGGTTCTCCGGCATTTCGTTCGCCTGGGACGCGGCTGCGACCGCGGCCTGCACCTTCACGCTGGCGGCGGAAAGCGTGGCCTGTTCCTTGGCGATATCGACATCGGCGATCGCGGATTGAGCGGCATCGAGATTTTCGATGCTGGTTTCAATCTGGGCGGACCGGAATTCGAAACGTGACATGGTGGCGCCCATTTCGGCGCGCGCATTGGAGACCTCGTCGATCGCCATGTCGAGAACCGAGAGCGCTTCCTTGGCACCGTCCGCGGTCGACACGTCGAGGCTCTCGATACCCAGGGCCTCGGTGGTCAACTCCGGCAAGGCAAGATTGATGGTATCGGCCGAAGAGGATCCGACAACGATATCGGCGCCGGTCGTGTCGACCTCCGTCGTGGTGCCGGTCGTGGTTCCCGCGGTCAGGCCGAGGGTCGCGAGATTGAGCGTGCCGGTGCCGTCTTCCAGGCTTATGGAGGAATTTTCACCCGAATTCAGCGTGGTCAGGGTCAGTGTGCCGGATTCGTTCGATGCAACGATCGTGTATTCGCCTTCCGACTGCAGGCCGGTATTGATCTGGTCCACCATTTCGTCGACCGTCATGGTCGTGTCGTCGCTCGACAGTTCGATCTCGATATCGTTGACGATGATGGTACCGCTGGTGTCCGCGGTCACTGTTGCGTCCGCAGTCGCACCTGCAACGGTTGCCGCGGTGTCGATGGAATCGTCGGAGAAATCGCTCGATCCGTCCAGAAGGCTCTGGCCGTTGTAGCGCGTGCTTTCGGCGATACCGTCGATTTCTTCCTGGAGCTGCTCGAATTCCGCCTGGATATACGCGCGTTCGGTATCCGTCACGGTACCGGAGGCGGACTGCGATGCCAGGGTTTTCATCCGTTCGAGAATGTCGCTCACATTCGCTGCACCGCCATCGGCGGTCTGCAGCACCGAGATGCCGTGGGACGAATTGGTCGAAGCCTGTTCCAGGGCGGCGACGTCCGAAGAGATCTTGGTAGCGATTGCAAGGCCGGCGGCATCGTCGGATGCCTTGGTGATGCTCGAGCCGCTCGCGAGCTTGGCAAGGGACTCCGACTGTTCGCTCGCGTTGGAATTGAGGTAGCGAACCGCGGTATTGGCGGCCGTGTTGGTCGAGATTACTGGCATCGTCTTCTCCTAGTGTCAGCAAACCGCGTCCGGAATTCGACGCAGCGGCGCGATGGCCCGCGCTCTGACAGTTGAACGGAGTGACTGCCTCGTATCAGGCGGTTTTTTATTACCGGCCAGAGAAGTAGAGTTAACTATTCGTAAACGCGGTCAGGATATCGGCCCGCTGCCGCCGCAGCAACTGCTTGAGTTTCTGCCGGCCGCGCTTCAGAAGCGACTCGACGGCGGACACGGTCGTTTCCATGATTTCGGCGATCTCGCCATTGCTCATGTTTTCATTATAGGAAAAGACCAGCGCGACGCGCTGCTGATCCGGCAGTTCCATCATGGCGCGTTCCAGCAATTCGCCCGCCTCGCGCCGCTCCAGGTCCCTCGACTGGTTGCTGCTGCTGTCGACCAGTTCCGGCAGTTCGGCGACCGTTTCCGTCCGCGGCTTGCGCAACAGGTCGATACAGCGATTGCTGACCACGCGAAACAGCCAGGTGGAGAATTTGGCCCGGCCATTCTCCCACACCTCCCGGCGCGTCCAGACCTTCAGAAACGCGTCCTGGACCACATCCTCCGCATCGGAGCCATTCTGCAGAATGCGGTAGGCAACCGCATAGCCCCGATCGATATGCCGCTCGACCAGCACCTGAAACGCGTCTTCCCGGCTGGTGCGGATCAATTCGAGCAAGTCTTCATCGGACATTGCCTTCAGGTCGGCCTCGGCTTCCCCCGGCGCCTTGTTGGCCCGCCCGTCCCGGCTGCCGTCCGCGCTGCCGTCCCCGCCGTCATCGATGCGACTGCCGGACGCTGCAGACTTTGACATAGCAACACACATATCCCTGGCCCCAAGTCGTGACTGAAATGGTCAGTAGCCCCTGCTACAAATCTATAACGCAATAATAATGATTTTCAGGCGCGAAAAGTTAAGTTTATTTGGATTTTTACTAGGAAAATACTTCCACTTCATTAGGAAAAATTTTCCTGCAGGTAGGAATTTTCTGCCGATGGTAGTTTTTCAAAAGAAATAATACAGCAAAAACCAAGAATATAATGGTTTTCAAATTATTAATTTACGTATTCATTAACTCTGCAAAAACTGCCGACCGGCCCCGGAGAGAGCTTCCAAATGAAACGTTGAACTCATCCGGCAAGGTGACACCGAAGATCTACGCCACCGGACGGATCGAGTGCATGGCACGCAGAGCGGTCCGGCCGGTCCCGTTCGACGCAATTGCGCCCTGGCGCCGCATTTGTCCGCGGCACGCGAACAATATCACGCCGGCTCCGCGTCCGACTTCAGCTTGATCAGGAAATCCTCGACGGCGCCGGCGAACACGTCGTTGCGGTCGCCTGCCACCATGTGGCCCGCATTGCGGATGTCCGCGAAAAAGGCGTGGGGCACCAGATCCTGGAACTCCCGGACGTGGTCCATGGACACCAGTTCGGAATTCTGACCGCGCACAAGCAGAACCGGGAGTGAAAGATTGCCGGCCGCCTCGAGCATGGCCACCTGTGCTGCCTCCGCCCGCGCCGGATCCTGGTGATGCTTCGACTTCAGGAAAGCCGGGTCCCAGTGCCAGCGGTAGCGGCCGTCCTCGTGCAGTCTCAGGTTCTTTGACAGGCCCGACAGGTCCTTCGGCCTGGCGCGGTTGGGCAGGTAGCGCGCGATCGCCTCGGCCGCTTCCTCAACATCGGCAAAACCCTCGTCGACACGTTCGCCCATGAACCCGAGGATCTTGCTGACCCCGCCCATGTCGATCCGGGGCGTGATATCCACCAGAACCAGCGCCGAAAGCCCACCCGGGTTTTGCTGCCCCTCCGCCAGCATGCCGGCAAAGCCCCCCAGCGAAGCACCGACGACAACCGGTTTGCGGCGATGCAGCGCGCCGACCTGACGGGTCACCGCCACCAGGTCCCCGGCAAAATCGTCGAAGGCATAATGGCCGGACCCGACCCAGGCGCTCTCACCGTGGCCACGCTGGTCAAGGGCGTAGACAGGATGTCCGAGGTCCGCGATGCGCCGCGCCGCGCCAACCCAGGAATGCCGCGTCTGACCGCCGCCGTGCAGCATGATCACCGGCTGTTCGCCCGTGCCATAGCGGTCCGCAACAAGTGTGTTTTGTTCGGCTCCCTGAAAGTCTACCCGCTTCGGACCCATGTCCCCTCCATTGTCACGTTCAACCGGCCAGGCACCGCGCCCCGGCGTTGCCTGCCGCTTCAGCCCACCCCGCCGATGTTCAGGCCCCGACTGTGTTCAGGCCTCAACTGTGTTCAGAAACGCCAGGACGCCCTGCTTGTGGACCTTGTCTCCCACGGCGACCATATGGTCGCGTCCCGGTATCTCCAGAACGTCCGCATTAGGGATCAGCGCGGCGAGTTTTTGCGGTGAACCGGCGATATCGTCCTTGGTGCCCACAGCGACCAGGACCGGGCGTTCGATGCGCGCGACATCTTCTTCGCTGATCTTCTGGCGCGAGGACCGCATGCAGGCCGCCAGGGCCAGACGGTCCGATCCGGTCTGTTCGGCAAAGGCCCTGAATGCCCGGCCGGTCCTGTCGACAACGTCCTGCAGGCGGTCCGCCTCCAGCGCGGTTGCAATCGGCTCCGGGTCGCCGACACCGGCAATCATGCCGTAGCCAAGACCGCTGAAGACGGCCCTTTTGATCCGGGCTGGATGGTTCAGCGTGAGGAACGCCGATATCCGGGCCCCCATGGAATATCCCATCACGTCCGTGCGCTCGATCTTGAGATGATCCAGCAGGCGCCGCGCGTCTTCCGCCATCACGGGCGCGCCATAGGCTGCAGGATCGTGAAACTTCTGGCTGTCGCCATGCCCCCGGTTGTCGAGTGCGATCACCCGCCGTCCATCCTTTACCAGGAGATCCACCCAGCCGGGATATTGCCAGTTGACCTGCTTGTTGGAAGCAAAACCGTGGATCAGCAGGATCGGCGCGCCTTCGCCTTCATCCAGATAGGCGATCCGGACCCCGTCATATTCGAACTGAGGCATGCAGATGATAACCTTTACGTAAACGGAAAACGTCAATCACGTTAGAGTAAGCAGTAAAACGGTCTTTGCAAAGATCAAATCCGGAGGATCCCGTCTCCAGTTGCAGCAGTGGACCGCGGCACGATTTCCCTACCCATCCATTTTACAAATGGATATGGTCCGCGAAATTTGTTATCGGGAACTGCCCCTTGCAAGAAAAGGAAAGTGACAATGGCGGATCATGTCGTCCCGCATTTCCAGAACTCGAGCGGACACGATTCTGTTGCGATCGGTGCAAAGGAATTCATGTGCATCGGCGCAAATCCCCCGTTCGATCATCCCCACGTATTCCTGGACATGGGCAGCGAGAATGAAGTCGTCTGCCCGTATTGCTCCACCTTGTACAAGTTCGACGCCACCTTGCAGGCCACCGAGTCCTCACCTGTCGACTGCACCTGGACGCCAGTCGCCGCCTAGAGATGACCAGCGGTGGTGACAGTGTCCAGCCGATCGTCGTAGCCGGCGCCGGCATCGGCGGGCTTGCGGCCGCCCTGGCCCTGCGCGCGCAGGGGCACACCATCGTGCTGATGGACAAGGTTCCCGCGCTCGAGGAAGTCGGTGCGGGCCTTCAGCTTTCCCCGAATGCCTGCGCGGTTCTCGATCAGCTCGGCCTGCTGGATGACCTTGAGCCATTTGCCTGCGCCCCTGACAATCTGCGCATCTGGTCCGGCGGCACCGGCCGCCAGCTTGCCACGGTGCGCATGGGCGCGTTCCTGAAGGAACGTCACGGCTATCCGTTCTGGCAGATCCACCGGGCCGACCTGCAACAGGTGTTGCTGCGAAAGGTCGAGGCCACGCCGGGCATCACGGTGCGGCTGGGCTGCGCGGTTCAGGACCTCACGGCAACTCCCTACGACCATCTGACCTGCGGATTTCGCGAGGGCGATGCGGCCGGCAGTCAGCATTGCAAGGCCCTGATCGGCGCGGACGGGGTCTGGTCCAAGGTCAGGCGTCTCGTACCCGGCCACGCGAACACGCGTTTCAGCGGCCAGGTCGCCTACCGGACCACGGTGCCGGTGGACGCCGTTCCCGGGAGATGGTCCGCCGACCCCGGCCTCTGGCTGCACCGGGACAGCCATCTGGTCCACTACCCCGTGCGCGGCGGACGCGATCTCAACATTGTCGCTCTGGCTGAAGAGGCCTGGCAGGATGAGCGGTGGTCGACCAGAGCCGACAGGGATGCCCTTCTGCGCCTCTTCAGGGAGTGGCCTTCGGACGTGCGCAATCTTCTGGCGGCCTCCAACGAATGGTTGAAGTGGGCCCTGTGCAGCGTTGACGCGTCCGGGCCCTGGAGCCACGGCAATGTCGCGCTCATCGGCGACGCGGCCCATGCCATGCTGCCCTATATGGCACAAGGAGCCGCGATGGCCATCGAGGATGCTGCCGTTCTGGCCAGGCATCTGCCGCAAGATGTCCGGAACATCCCGGCGGCCCTCAGGTCGTTTGAACGCGAACGCAAGTCACGCGTGACACGGATCCAGAAAATATCCTTCGGCAATGCCCGGACCTTTCACTTTTCAGGCCCGCTGGCCTTCGCGCGCGACACGGCCCTCAGGTTGTCGAAGCCCGACCGGCTGGCCGCCCGCTATGACGACATTTACGGCTGGACGCCGGATCGATAGTCCCGCTTTTACTTGAGCCGAGTGGAAAGCTGCGATAAAGCCAAACCCCACCGAGGTGCCAGGGAGTAGTACGATGACCGGTCAGAAGACACACAACGTTGTAACCGCAGCGTTTCTGGTCATCGGAGATGAAATCCTGTCCGGCCGCACCAAGGACAAGAACATCGGCTTTCTCGCCGACTACCTCACATCCCTGGGCATCGACCTCAAGGAAGTGCGCATCGTACCGGACGAAAAACCCGAGATCGTCGCAGCCGTCAACAGCCTCAGGAACCGCTACGGCTACGTGTTCACTTCCGGGGGCATCGGCCCGACCCACGACGACATCACCGCCGAGTGCATCGCGGAAGCCTTCGGCGTGCCCCTGAACCTGGATTCCCGGGCTGTGGCGATTCTTGAAACACACTACCCGCCGGGACAGTTCACCCCGGCGCGGCAGCGCATGGCGCGGATCCCCGAAGGGGCCGAGCTGATCGAAAACAAGGTCTCCAAAGCACCCGGTTTCCGGATCTGCAACGTGCACGTGATGGCCGGCGTGCCCTCGATCATGCAGGCGATGATGGATGCCATCGCCCCGACGCTGAAGACCGGAACGAAAATGTTGTCGGAAACCGTGGCTGCCGACATGCCTGAAAGCCGGATAGCGGAACGGCTTGCCGCCATTCAGGACGCTCATCCCCACACGCTGATCGGTTCCTATCCCAGGGCGACGGACGGAAAATTCACCACGCAGATCGTTATCCGCTCGCGGGACGAGGCAATTTTGCAGGCGGCCGTCAAGGACGTAGCCGAAGCCGTTGCCGAGATCGCGGGATAACCTGAAGGACAAAAAATGGAAAACCCCGCTCAAAACAAGGCATTCCCGGTCTCCTGGGACATGTTTCACCGAGATTCGCGCGCGCTCGCGTGGCGGCTGTCGAGCGAAGGCGAATGGAAAGCCATCGTCTGCATCACCCGCGGCGGACTGGTCCCGGCCGGTATTGTCGCACGCGAACTCGGCATCCGTACCATCGAGACGGTCTGTATTGCCTCCTATCACGATTACGAGAACCAGGGCGCACTGAAGGTGATCAAGCCGGTCGACCCGAAAGTCGTCGACCTGGAGGGCGGTGAAGGCAGCGGCGTCCTGGTCATCGATGACCTTGTCGACACGGGCAAGACCTTGAAGGTGGTGCGCGAAATGCTTCCCAAGGCGCATTACGCGACTGTCTATGCAAAACCGGTCGGCGTGCCGATGGTCGACACATTCATCACGGAAGTCTCACAGGACACCTGGATCTATTTCCCTTGGGACATGGGGTGGCAATTCCAGCCGCCGCTGGCGAAGGACACCGCCGGCTGAGACTGTGCAATTGCGGCCGGAACAGCTCCGGTTCCCGGCAACGTTTGTGGACCTCACCGGAAGGTGAAGCCGGTGCCACTTTTCCGCCGGAAATATCCTGATAAGGCTTTGATCGACCGGTCGGACACGCTGTCCCGCCGGTCGTTTTTCGTCCGGCCGGACCAGAGCGGAAGGTTTCAAGACCTTCTGAAGTCGGTTCAAGAACACGACAACAGCGAACTTTTTCGATTGATCCGCGTTGCTCTCTAACGACATGCACTGCGTGGAAACCAAAAGATCTGAACGGGATATGGAATGCTGAACCGAAGATTGTTCCTCGCCTCCGCCGCGGCCGCACTGGCCGCCGGCTGCGCCTCAAGCCAGCGTGGGGGCCAATTGCCGGCCCGGCCCGGCCGCCCCGGCAGCGGCCCGGTCGCAGGTGCACGCATTGCTCCCGAATATCTGCAGATGTATCGGGCAATGCCTGAAGAGCGGTTTCCGATCCCCGCCGTCGACCTGACCAAGATCGACCCGCTCTATTATCGCCAGCTGGTCGACTATGCGGCTCCGGAGCAGGCCGGAACCATCATCGTGGACACGCCCAACAGGTTTCTCTACCTGACCATGGAGAACGGCAAGGCCATGCGCTACGGCGTCGGCATCGGCCGTGCCGGGTTTGCCTGGGGCGGACGGGCGAAAATTCAGTACAAGAAAGCCTGGCCCACCTGGACCCCGCCCGCGGAAATGATCGCCCGGGAGCCGGAGCTTGAGAAATACCGCACCGGCATGGCCCCCAGCCTGGAAAATCCCCTCGGCGCGCGCGCGCTCTACATTTTCGAAGGCGGCCGCGACACGCTCTACCGGCTGCACGGCACATCCGAGACCTGGTCGATCGGCAAGGCCGTTTCCTCCGGCTGCGTGCGGCTCCTGCACCAGGATGTGATCGATCTCTACAACAGGGTTCCGAACGGGACGCCGATAGTCGTCAGGCAGGCTTAACCGGGAGGCGTCATCTGGCAGCTAGGCCGACCGGCCGGCCCGCGCGGCACACCGTCAGATGACAAGGGTCACCGGCTTGACGGCATCGATGCCGTCGAGACGGACGTCACAGCCGATGGCATAGACTTCCACGCCCGCCTCGCGGGCGCTCTTGAAGGCGTCCGCGTAGGTCGGGTCGATGTCCGCGGCCAGATCGAGCCGCGCGCAGTCCGGCCGCTGCACCAGGAACACCATGGCCGCCCTGTGCCCCTCCCTGACCATGTCGGCCAGTTCCCCCAGATGCTTGGTGCCACGTGCGGTCACGCTGTCGGGAAATTCGGCAAGCCCGGCTTGACGCATCAGGTGCACGTTCTTGACCTCGACATAGGTCCTTGCGCCTCCCGCCTGCTCCAGCAGCATGTCGATCCGCGAATTCTTGCCGTATTTCACTTCCCGGCGCAGGCTGTCGAATTTCGAGAGCGCCTCGATGCGGCCGGCCTGCAGCGCCTCTTCCACCAGCTGGTTCGGATGTGCGGTGTTGATACCAACCAGAACGCCGTCCGCCTCGGCCACCTCCCAGGAGTACTTGAGCTTGCGCTTGGGATTGTCGGACTGCGACAGCCACACCCGGGACCCCGGCTCCTTCAGACCCAGCATGGCTCCGGGATTGGCGCAATGCGCCGTGACCGCGCTGCCGTCCTCAAGAAGCACATCGGCCAGAAAACGCTTGTAGCGCTTGACAAGACGGCCGCCGACAAGCGGAGCGGAAAATTTCATGTCATCAACACCCTGTTCGGAAGTTCACGTAACGGCGGCCGTCACGCCGGCTCACTTGGACCAGAAGTCCGGGTCGAGCAGCACCAGCACGGTGAACAGTTCAAGACGGCCGACCAGCATGGCGAAGGACAGCAGCCATTTCGCGCCATCGGGAAGCGGCGCGAAGTGACCGGACGGACCGATCACGGGACCGAGCCCCGGACCGACGTTGCCGACGGACGTCGCAGCCGCCGAAATCGCGGTCACCAGGTCGAGGTCGAAAAACGACAGGGCCACCGTGATGATACCGACGGATCCCATGTAGACGACCAGGAATGCCAGCACCGAAAAGGACAGTTCCGGGGTCAGACGGGTGCCGCCGTATTCTTCCGACATGATCCGGTGAGGCCGCACCATGCGGCGCAGATGCGCGCGCACCGTGCCGAAGAACACGAGGAACCGGAAGATCTTGATGCCGCCTGTGGTCGAACCGGTGCAGCCGCCGACGAACATCAGCAGCAGACCGATGCCGACAACCGGCGGCCCCCATTCGGTAAAGTCGCCAAGCGCATACCCGGTCCCTGTAACGATGGAGACCACGTTGAACGTCGCCTTCAGCAGGGCATCGTCGAACGGGAACTGCATGTTCAGGCCGAGATAGACGGTCAGGGTCAGCGACACGAGCGCCAGGAAGCCCAGGAGCGCCCGCACCTGGGGATCGCGCCAGAGCTGCAGCGGATGTCCGCGCAGGGCCTGGACGATCAGCACGAAGGGCAAGGCACCGACAATCATGAAGAACACCGCAACCCATCCGGAAGCCGGGTTGGTGAAATAGCCGAACGACTGGTCGTGGGTCGAGAAACCGCCTGTCGCGATCGTGGTCAAGGCGTGGTTGAACGCATCGAACAGCTCCATGCCGGTGGCCAGATAGGAGACGATGCACGAAACGGTGAGGAACAGGTAGGCCAGGCCGATCAGCCGGATCAGCTCCACGGACCGGCTGACGATCTTCTCCGAACGGTCGGAATTTTCGCTCTGGAACAGTTGCATTCCGCCGATCCTGAGAAACGGCAGCAGCACGATCGCCATGACGACGATACCCACGCCGCCCATCCACTGCATGAGGGAACGCCACACAAGCAGGCCGGGCGGAAGACTGTCCAGGCCCGTCAGAACGGTGGAGCCGGTGGTGGTGAATCCGGAAACCGCCTCGAACACGGCATCCGCATAGCCGATGCCGAGCCACAGAAACGGCAACGCCCCGAAGGCCGGCAGCGTCGTCCAGGCCAGCGTGGTCAGGATGAAGGTCTGCCGCGTATCCAGCCCCTCCCGCAGCGCGCCGCCGACTGCAATCGACAGCAGCATCCCGACCATTCCGGTCAGGAGAGCGGAGAAAACAAATGCCTGCCAGTCCGCATTCTTCTGGGCGACGTCCACGATCGCCGGAATCAGCATAGCCGTCGCCAGGCCCACATAGAGGAAGCCGAGAACGTTCAGGACGGGTCTGAGAGAAATCAAGCAGCAGTCTTCCCAAGAATCCAACCGGGTGGCGCATCACATGGCGGCCACCTCAGCCTCCCGTCCTACCCGCTTTCCGGTCAATTTCCAATGGGCAGCACGAACCTTCCCCGTATGATGGAGTCATGCGGGAAGTCCATACTGGACCCGCAAGTCTTCAATTCGCGCTGTTTATGATGATTTTCACTATCATGTTCAGGTTTTCGTAGCGAATAAAGCTTACTTTCGCGTGCCGCACTCAAAAAAACCTCCTTAACGAGAAACAGGCAAGGAATAGTGCAATAAAACGGCTTGGTCTCAACACGCTCGTGTTCCGGATCAGCGTCATCCTGGTTGTTCTGGTGCTTTGCAGCATCGGCCTCGTCTCGGGGTTGAGCTTTCAGGAAGTGTCTAATTCGGCCAAAGAGAACGCGTCCATACAGATCGACCGCGCCGCCCGGGCTGCGGTGGCGATCCTTTGTTATGGCACCGACTCGGAATTTCATCCCCAGATCGGGGCCGAGGGCCAGCCTGTTTCCTTGCGCCTGACGACGAATACCGCGGACACAGTTCTGGTGCCTTCCGACAAACTGGACCAATTGCTGCAGGCAATTGCCCAGACCAACCAGGGTGCAGCCAACCTGTTCCGCTGGTCTGCGGACACAGCAACTTTCGACCGGTTCGCCACCACATTCCGTACGCCGGACGGCAATCCGGAACCCGCCGTCTCCTTCGGCGCGGACCATCCGGCCCACGCCCGACTGGCCGCAGGCAAGCCTTATGTCGGTCCCGTTCCCGTCCACGGCCGTTTGCGCCTTGCCTACCTGACACCGATCCTCGCATTGAATGGAGATGTCGCTGGCGCCGTGGCCGTCGATGTCGGCTGGGTCGATGATCTGACCCTTGCGGAAAAGCGGCTGAAAGTCCGCATTTTCTCCGCGGCGGCGGTCATCCTGGCCGTCGTGATCCTGCTGGGAGGAATGCTGATGGGCATTGAATTGCGTCCCCTGCGCCAGCTTGCGAAGACAGCGGAACAACTGGCGGCCGGGACACGACCGAAAGACATCCCCTATACGGAGAGACGTGACGAGATAGGTGACCTGGCCCATGGCCTGGCAAGGGCGACCGACCTGCAGGACAAGCTGCAGAAGCTTGCCTATACCGACCCGGTCACGACTGCGGGCAACCGCGCGAAATATTTCTCCGACCTGACCGAAACGATCCGGCGCACGCGGACGGAAGCGTACACGGCGTCCCTCAGTCACCTGGATTTCAAGGGTTTTTCAAAGGTGAATGACGCCTTCGGCCATCAGGTCGGAAATCGGGTCCTGCTCCAGGCCTATGCCCGTCTCGCCAGCATCTTCGGACCGTCCGCCCAGATCGCCCGTATTTCCGCCGATGATTTCTGCATCCTGCTGCCTTTCGATGGCAAGGGGGTCGTCGCGGAAGACTACGCCCTGAAGGCCATCGACCTGCTGTCGGCCCCGTTTCAGCTCGAGGAGGGCGAAATCAGGCTGGAGCCGAGCATCGGCATCGCACTCCTGCCCCGGGACGCCAGCGACGTCGAAACCGCTCACCGCGTCGCCGGTCTGGCGCTCAGGGCTGCAAAAGACCGCAACGGTGCCCAGTACGATTTCTTCTCCCCGCCGCTCAATGAGCAGGTGCAGATGGAGATGCTGACGGAAACACTTCTTCGCACCGCCTTGAAAACGCGGCAGCTCACGCTGCATTACCAGCCCCAGGTCTGCCCCGCGAACGGGCAGCTGGTCGGTCTGGAGGCCCTGATCCGCTGGCCCAGCGAGAAGCGGCAGTTCATTCCGCCTTCGGAGTTCATTCCCGTTGCCGAAAAGACCGGACTGATCCTGGAACTGGGACAATTTGTGCTCGACGAAGCCTGCAGGCAGGCCGCCCTCTGGCGCCGGGAGGGATTTGAGTTCGGCCAGGTCTCCGTGAACGTCTCGCCGATCCAGTTCCGCCGGGGCAACTTCGCGAACATCGTCAGGCAAACACTGAGTGCATATGACCTGCCCGCGCACCTCGTGTGCCTGGAAGTCACGGAAAACGTCTTTCTCGACACCGGTGAGCAACTGATCCTCGACATTCTTTCGGAATTGCAGACCATCGGTGTGCAGATGTCGCTGGACGATTTCGGCTCGGGCTACTCGTCCCTGAGTTACCTGCACCGGTTGCCGTTCCAGGAACTGAAAATCGACCGGGCCTTTCTGTCAGGAGCGGACCAGCACCCCCAGAAAGCCAGGCTTTTCAAGGGGATTGTCGGTCTTGGCCGCAGTCTGGGCCTGCGCATTATCGCCGAGGGTGCCGAGACCGCCGGAGAATACGCGCTCGCCGCGGCGCATAACTGCGACGGCCTGCAGGGTTTCTTCTGCACACCCGCCATTCCTGCCGATGAAGTCGCGAGCCGGCTCGCCGCCTTCCACAGGTCGCTTGACGAGGCCGCCGGCAACTGCCTTGGCGAAGGAGAGCGCAAGCTGCGCGCCTGAGGCAACAACACCTGTCCGCGACACCGAAAAGCCAGTCAGCCGGACACCTTGCCTGTCATCAGAATGGGAGCGGCATCAAGCTTGTGTGCGTTCATCATTTCGGAAATCCGCTCGATGGCGGAAATCATCTGGGCCCGGTCCCCGGCGTCGAGGTCAGCGAATTTCTTCTCGAATTCCTCATGCAGCAATCCGGGAAGATTCTTGGCCGTCTCCTGCCCGCGCCCGGTGAGCCGGGCATGAACGATTCGCCGGTCGGAGACGGACCGGTAACGCTCGACCAGCCCTTTTTCCTCGAGTTTGTCCAGAATGGTCACCACCGTCGCGGAGCTGAGGTCCGCATTCTCCGACAAGGCCTTCGTGGTCACCTCTCCAAGATCGCGAACGCCCTGAAGAACAACGATTTGCGGAATTGTCAGGCCCGTCTGCCTGGACACCTCCCGCGAGCGCAGATCAATGGCCCGAACGATCTTCCGGATGGCCTTGATCACTTGCGATGACTCCATCGCCTGCATCATTACACCTCTACTGATTTGAACTCTAATGATTAGAGTTCTATATAGTGGCCGTCTTTTCAGGAAACGGAGAAATTTGTCAATATGTGCGGCATTTGCGGCGAAGTGGTTTTCAACGGTGGTCAGGCGGATGTGGTCCGGGTCAGCCGAATGGCGGATGCGATGGAAAAGCGCGGGCCGGACGGCATGGGTGTGACCCAGCGCGGCCGGGTCGCCTTTGGCCACCGGCGTCTCAAGATCATCGACCTGAGCGAGCGCGGTGCCCAGCCGATGACCGACATGGCTCTCGGCCTCTCATTGGTCTTCAACGGCTGCATCTACAATTACCAGGAGCTGCGGGAAGAACTGTCCGGCAAGGGCTATTCGTTCTTCTCGACCAGCGACACGGAAGTCATCCTGAAAGCCTGGGCGGAATGGGGCAAGGACTGCTTCTCACGCTTCCACGGCATGTTCGCCGTCGCCATCCATGAGCACGAGAGCGGCCGTGTCCATCTGGCGCGGGACCGCTTCGGCATCAAACCGTTCTATCTGAGCGAATCCGGCGGGCGCCTGGCCTTCGCCTCCTCCCTGCCCGCCCTGTTGGCAGGGGGCGGCATCGACAAGTCGATCGACCGGGTCGCCCTGCATCACTACATGAGCTGGCACGCGGTCGTTCCCGCTCCCCGCACCATACTCAACGGTGTGCGCAAGCTGCCGGCCGGCACCGTCCGCACCGTGGAAGCTGACGGCTCGGCAAGCGACTACACCTACTGGGAGCCGGAATTCGAGAAATCGGCCGAGGACCTCGCCCGCAGCGCAGACGACTGGCGCGACGCGGTTCTCGAAAGCCTGCGCACCGCCGTGCGCCGCCGCATGGTCGCCGACGTTCCGGTCGGCGTGCTGCTGTCGGGCGGTGTCGATTCCAGCCTGATCGTCGGCCTTCTGGCGGAAGAAGGCCAGAAGGATCTGGCAACCTTCTCGATCGGCTTCGAAGAAGCCCACGGCGAAAAGGGCGACGAATTCCAGTACTCGGACCTGATCGCAAACCACTACGGCACCAATCACCACCAGATTTTCATCCCGTCTTCGGAACTTCAGGCAAATCTGCCCGGAGCGATCAGGGCGATGTCGGAGCCGATGGTGTCCTATGACAATATCGGCTTTTATCTGCTGTCCCGGGAAGTTTCCAAACACATCACCGTGGTCCAGTCCGGCCAGGGAGCGGACGAGGTCTTCGCCGGCTATCACTGGTATCCGAAGCTGACCGGATCGAACCGGCCCGCCCAGGATTATGCAGCCGCGTTTTTCGATCGCACCCAAGCGCAGATGACGGAAGCCGTATCGCCGGACTACCTGTGCGAAAGGGATGAAAGCATGGCCTTCGTCGAGGCGCATTTCGCGCGCTCGGGCGCTGCGGACCCGGTCGACAAGGCCTTGCGGCTCGACACCAATGTGATGCTGGTCGACGATCCCGTGAAACGTGTGGACAGCCATTCCATGGCCTGGGGTCTTGAAGCCCGCGTCCCTTTCCTGGACCACGAACTGGTGGAACTCGCCGGCCGGATCCCGGCTGAATTCAAGCTGGCACAGGAAGGCAAGGGTGTCCTCAAGGAAGCCGCGCGTCTGGTGGTGCCCAGCGCGGTGATCGACCGACCGAAAGGTTATTTTCCTGTGCCTGCCCTGAAGTATATTCAGGGGGATTATCTGGACATGGTGCGTGATACGCTGTCCAGTCAGGCAGCGAGGGAACGCGGGCTCTTCAACAGCGTTTACCTGGAGAAGCTCTACGCCGACCCGACTGAATACATCACCCCCCTGCGCGGCTCCGAACTCTGGCAGGTCGCGCTGTTGGAAATGTGGCTGCAGGCACAGGAGGTCTGATCCTTGGCCGACAACGAACCATCTCGGCCGAAAGGCGCGTTTGACCACCGCCTGAAGCGCATGCGCGAACACGGGCTCAAGCCGGAATTCCGCATTGATGAAAGCGATGCCCACAAGGACCGCTACATCAATTGCGGCTGGGGCCGCCTGGTTTTCGCCAACACCTACCAGGACACCGGAAAACTCGTGGAGGTCCTGCGCAACGAGCGGCCCGACCGGCGCGACATCGCCTTCTATGTGCGCGATCCCCATGTGCTGGTCGGCTCGGCTCCCCAGGAACTGTTCCTCGATCCCTCCCATACATTCCGTCTGGATCTGGCCACCTACCGGCCGGCCCGCAGCCGGCGGATGGGCTTCACGGTCCGCCGCCTGTCCTCCCGCTCCGACGCCGAAGCCATCAATGAGCTTTACATCAGCAGGGGCATGGTGCCGGTGCCGCCGGAATTCTTCTGGTCGGACCTGGATCCCAGGATGATCACTGTGCTGGTGGCGGAGGAAGACGACACCGGCGCGATCGTCGGCACGGCCATGGGCGTTGATCACGGCCAGGCCACCAGCGGCGCGGACCTCGGCAGTTCGCTCTGGTGCCTTTCGGTCTCGCCCCAGGCCCGGTTTCCCGGGGTCGGCGAAGCGCTCGTGCGCCGTCTGGCCGAGGTGTTCAAGGGCAAGGGCCTGCCGCACATGGACCTGTCGGTCCTGCACGACAACGAACTGGCGATCGGCCTGTATGAAAAGCTGGGATTCCAGCGCGTGCCGTTTTTCACGGTCAAGCGCAAGAATACCATCAACGAAGCTCTTTTCGCCGGCCCGGCCCATGACGACAAGCTCAACCCCTACGCCACCATCATCGTCAACGAGGCCCGCCGCCGCGGGATCCAGACCGAGATCATCGATGCGGAGGGCGGCCTGTTTCGGCTTTCCTACGGCGGCAGATCCGTCGCCTGCCGGGAATCCTTGAGCGAATTCACCAGTGCGGTTGCCATGTCCATTTGCGACGACAAGGCCATCACCCGCAGGATCGTCGAGCGCGCCGGCGTCGAGGTCCCCGATCAGATACAGGCCGGTTCGGCTGACGACATCGCGGCCTTTCTGGAAAAACATCCCTCCGTGGTGGTCAAGCCTGCCCGCGGCGAACAGGGCAAGGGCATCTCCATCGGCCTGACCACAGTCAGTGACATCATGGCTGCCGTCGAAGTGGCCAGAACCTATTCGAACGTCGTTCTGGTGGAGGAATGCGTCACCGGTCAGGATCTGCGCCTCGTCGTGATCGACTACAAGGTGGTCGCCTCCGCGCTGCGCAAGCCGGCTGAAATCACCGGCAACGGCAAGGCGACGATCAGCGAACTGATCGACATCCAGTCCAGGCGCAGGGCGGCGGCCACCGGCGGCGAATCCAGGATCACTATCGACGACGAGGTTATCCGCTGCGTCAGCGGCAACGGCTTCGCCCTTGAAGACGTGCTGCCGCAGGGCCGGACCCTGACCGTGCGCCGGACGGCCAATCTTCACACCGGCGGCACCATTCACGATGTCACCGGCGAAACCCATCACACGCTGATCGATGCCGCCATAAAGGCAGCCCGCGCAATAGAAATTCCGGTCACGGGCATTGACTTGATGGTCAGGGACCCCCGACAACCTGAGTATCGCTTTATCGAGGCGAACGAGCGGCCGGGGCTGGCAAATCACGAACCGCAACCGACCGCCGAGCGTTTCGTCGATTTTCTTTTCCCCCTGTCCGTGCCGCAGCCGGTCAGGACGACTTTGAACAGAGCCGGTGCATGACCCTTTTGAATATCGACATTGCCTATCTCACGGAAAAACTGGAGAAGTTTCTCAAGATCCCCAGCCCGACCGGCTACACCGACGAGATCGTCCGGCACCTCTCGAAGGAACTGGAGGCGCTCGGTGTTTTCTATGAAATCACCCGCCGCGGCGGCGTCCGTGCACGAGTCCCCGGCAAGAAACGCAAGCCCGCCCGTGCGTTCGTCTCCCACCTGGACACGCTCGGTGCCCAGGTCAAGTCGCTGAAGGACAATGGCCGGCTGGAACTTGTCCCGATCGGTCACTGGTCCGCCCGGTTCGCGGAAGGTGCCAGAACGACGATTTTCTCGGAAAACGGCGCCTACACCGGCACGATCATGCCTTTGAAGGCCTCCGGTCACACCTTCAACAAACAGGTGGACGACCTGCCGATCGGCTGGGAATACGTGGAACTCAGGGTCGACGCCTATTCAAAGAACACCGAAGACCTGCAACGGCTCGGCATCGACGTCGGCGATTTTGTCGCCATCGATCCGGCACCGGAGTTTCTCGACAACGGCTTCATTGTCTCGCGCCACCTCGACAACAAGGCCGGCGTCGCCGTGATGCTGGCAGCACTGAAGGCGCTCGTGGAATCGGGCGAGGAACCGACCGTGGACGTGTTCTGGCTGTTCACCATCGCCGAGGAAACCGGCCATGGCGCGCAATCGATCCTGACCCCGGATATCGCCTCGCTGGTGGCCATCGACAACGGCACCACCGCGCCGGGTCAGAACTCCGACGAATTCGGCGTCACCATCGCCATGGCCGACCAGACCGGGCCGTTCGACTATCACCTGACCCGCAAGATGGTCCAGCTCTGCCGCGACAACGACATCAAGTTCCAGAAGGACGTGTTCCGCTTCTACCGCTCCGATGCCGCCACGGCGATCGAAGCGGGCGCGGATGTGCGCACCGCTCTGATCACGTTCGGTGTTGACGCCAGCCACGGCTACGAACGCATTCACATGCATGCGTTGCGCTCGCTCGCCGAACTGGCCACCGGCTACATTCTCAGCCCCGTGGAAATCCAGCGTGACGCCCGCGAATTCGCCGGTCTCAAGGGTTTCACCCGCCAGCCGACGGAAGACGCCGACCAGACGCTGGCGCCGGAAACCGACGAACCGCTGCCGGAACCGGCAGGCGAATAGCCGCCAAAGTAGCGGCCGGCCGCCTGGCCGGCCTGCTCAGGCCAGACGTTCGGCGACCATGTGCCAGTGCCAGGACCCGGGTTTGCTATGCAGCTTGTCCTCCAGGGACCGGAGTTCGAAATCCCCGAAGAGCGCGACCAGTTCACCTGCGTCGCAATAGAAATGCGGGTGGTTCTTGTCGTCGTCGCCCTCGCGCACGTAGGTATCCGGAGCGACTTCGGTTCCAACCCCGAAATTGCCGTTGCGCTTCGACAGCATGGTGCCCTGATAGACACCGCCCGGCTTCAGCACCCTTGCGATTTCGGCGATGGCTTTTGCCACGATCGCCGGATCGCCGTGATAGATCACGTTGAAGGACAGGACATAGTCGAAAGAGTTGTCCTCGAACGGCAGGTCCGTCATCGGCGCCAATTGTGTCCTGACCGCCAACCCTTCCGAGCCTGCGCTTTTTGCCAGTTCGGCAAGCCCCGCCTCGGACATGTCGACGGCGTGGGTCTCGAACCCCGCCCGGGCGAAGGCAAGTGCGTGGCGGCCGACGCCGCATCCAAGATCAAGCGCCTTGACCGGACCGGCCTGGCCAAGGGACGCAATCAGCCTGGCGACATCCTCCTCCGGCTTCAGCCAGTCCGCACGCCCCTCTTCGGTCTTCCACCTTTTGTCCCATGCCAGATGGGCGGTGTCGGTTTTTTCCAGGCTCTGCATGTCGCTCATTGAGACGACCCCTCCAAAATGCGGCTGCGGGCGATACTGCCGAGCCGTTCAACAAGAAGCACCAGCACGAAGATCATCAGGATGATGGTCATCGCGAGCTGATAGTCGAAAAAGTCCATCGCCACCTTCAACTCGATGCCGATACCGCCGGCGCCGACAAGACCGAGAACAACCGAGGATCGGGTGGCCTTTTCCAGCGCGAACAGGGCCGTCGTGATGAAGGACGGCATCGCGGCGGGAACCACCGCGCAAAAAATCGTGTCGAACCTGCCTGCTCCCGCGGCGGTCAGCGCCTCGCTCGGGCCCTTTTCGACATCCTCCATCGACTCGGCGAAAAACCGGCCGCAGAACCCGATCGTGTCGATTGCAATGGCCAGCATCCCCGCGAACGGCCCGAGGCCGACGGTGATGACGAAGACCAGCGCCCAGACCAGGTCCGGCACCGTCCGGAAAAACGCGATCAGCAGGCGCGATGTGGAGTAGAACACTCTGGATACGAGTGTCTGCCGGCTCAGGCTCTTTGCGGCCAGAATGGCCAGCGGCAGGCTGACGATGACGCCGATGATGGTTCCGGCAAGCGCCATCTGGAACGTCTCGACCAGAGCCTCGGAGAGCTGCGGCAGGCGCTCCAGAGACGGTGGCCAGGTCCGGTACAGGAAATCCGCCATGGCCGGACCGCCTGACATCAGGGCGGAAAACGACCAGCCGGCCCCCTGGAACGACCACAACACAAAAGCGGTCAGGGCGACATAGACGGTGAACTGGAGCGCCCCCGGCCGGTCGACCCGGCTCGGCAGTCGGTCGCGTCTGGTCCGGACAGCCTCATCCATAATGCTTGCCCAGATCCGCTGCCGACACCTGGCCGCTCGGTTTGTCCAGAACGATGACACCCTGCCTGATCACAAGCACCCGGTCGCAGTAGTCCAGCGCCTGTTGCACGTTGTGAGAGGTGAACAGCAGCGCAATGCCCTCCTCACCCGTCAGCTGGTGGAACAGATCCATCACCTCGCGCCCGGCGACCGGATCGAGGCTGGCCACGGGCTCGTCCGCCACGATCATCCTGGGCTGCTGCATCAGGGCCCGGGCGATCGCAACCCTCTGCGACTGACCGCCGGAGAGCTGATCGGCGCGTTTGGCCGCATGATCGGCCAGTCCCACCCGCTCAAGGCACGCCATTGCCCGTTCGCGCAGTTCGGACCGCGCAAACACCTGGGACCATCCGCGCAGCCCGCCGGAGCGGCCCAGATTGCCGTGGAGCACGTTGGTCAGTGCGGACACACGCGGCACCAGATTGTGTTTCTGGAAGACGAACCCGACATCGGCCCGAACCTTTCTGAGCTGCCGCGAATGCGCCGAGGAGATATCCTCGTCAAACAGGGCCAGCGACCCGGCTTCAGGCTCGACAAGCCTGAGCGCGCACCGCAAAGCGGTGGACTTGCCCGCACCGTTGGAGCCGATCAGAGCGACCGCCTCGCGCCGGCGCACCGAAAAGGAGACGCCGCGGAGCACTTCGCGGTCCTTGCCGAAGGATTTGCGCAATCCCTCGACCCTGAGTTCGCATGGGGCCTCGGAACTCCCGGGCTGCGGCACGGCCACCGGCGCCTGGGCGTCGGCGGCACGAAGTTGGGCACTCGGCATCATTCGCCGATGAAGTTGTCGTATTGCGGGAACCCGGCGGTCGTGTACATGGACCTGACGAGACCGTAGGCACCGTCCTCGATCGCAACCAGGTCCATGCCGGAATACTTGTCGTTTTCCTCATGCTGCAGGATCGCGGTGATGATCGCTTCCTTGTTGTCGAGGATCGCGTCGCGGATCCCTTCCGCCGTTGCCGGATCCACATGGGCGGCAACCATCAGCATGTCGTTCGGCAGGTCGCCGGACCGGGCCACCACACGGAAGAACCCGTTCGGCACGCTGTCGTCCTTGTTGCGCACGTTCAGCCAGGAATTGTGGTTGGTGCCGATGGCCGCCACGTCGCCTTTCTTCAGGGCTTCATGGGCGATGTTGCGCGACGTGTGCAGCTTGTCGACATCCTTGACCGGGTCGACGCCGTAGTCCGCCATGAGCTGCATCGGGCACAGCATGTTGGAGGTGGAGCCGATGTCACCGAAGGCGACCTTCTTGCCCTTGAGATCCGCAGGGCGGGTGATGCCGCTGTCGGCGCGCACCACGATCGCGCAGTAATAATCGGGACGGCCGAGACCGATCAGCGGCGTGGCTTCGGTCAACGTGTTGATGACGATGTATTCCGCCGGGCCGGTGACGACAAAATCGACGCGCTTGGCGCGCAATGCCTCGGCGGCGGCCGTGCGGCTGGTGACCGGGAAGAATTCGAACGTGTGATCGGTCGCGTTTTCAAGGGCTTCCTTGAAAGGGGCCCATTCAACCTGAAGACGCTCCAGGCCTTCCACATCCGTGACGGCCAGTTTGAAGGTGTCGGCAAAGGATGAGGACAGGGAAACGGCGAGAGCGGCGGCGGTGACCGCGGCGAATTTCAGAAAGCGCATATCGGGAACTCCGTGTGTAGCCGGTGCAAAGCCGGCAAGGCAACGGAAACGTAACGACAAGGGCGGCGCTGAAAGTGAATGTATTATGTAAATTGGACGACATTTACAAAGACGATCGAAGCAAAAAATTGCAGTAAATTATTTTATCAATAAAAAGCTCAACCAAAACTTGGACTTATTATTTTCACGGCAAATAATATTCTGAAGACCGTCGCAAAACTTCATAAAAGTATAATCGTATAGACATCTGCCAAGGACGGTTTCTTGCTAGGTCGCTCTCCGTTTCCCGGAGGTGTGCATGCTGGTCATTGAGCAATTGTCAAAAGAGTTCGGCAACCTGGTTGCGGTTGACGGAGTGTCGCTGGCGATCCCGCAGGGACAGATGATCGGGGTCATCGGCCGGTCGGGCGCCGGCAAGTCAACGCTGTTGCGCATGATCAACCGGCTCACCGATCCGAGCCGGGGCACCATCATCAACGAGGGCCGCAACATCACGGCGCTGCGCGGACGCGACCTGCGCCTGTGGCGGGCCTCCTGCGCCATGATCTTCCAGCAGTTCAATCTGGTGGAGCGCATGGACGTGCTGACCAACGTGATGGTCGGCCGGATTGCCCATACCGGGTTTGTCCGGGCCATGACGCGCTCCTTCACGGACGAGGATCGTGCCCGGGCCATCGAGGCGCTGGACCGGCTCGACCTGGTACCGCAGGCGCTTCAGCGCGCGGGCACGCTGTCCGGCGGCCAGCAGCAGCGGGTCGCGATCGCCAAGGCACTCGTCCAGAACCCGCGCATCATGCTCGCCGACGAGCCGATTGCCTCCCTCGACCCGGCAAACGCCACGCGGGTCATGGATGCGCTGCGCGAGATCAACAGAACCGACGGGCTGACCGTGCTGGTGAACCTGCACACGCTGGATACGGCCCGCGCCTATTGCGACCGGATCATCGCCATGCGTGCCGGGCAGGTTCATTTCGACGGAACGCCGGATGCCCTTACCAGCGAAAAGGTTCGCGCGATCTACGGCTCGAACGACCTGTCGGCACCTATCGACGAGGCTGTCACCTCCACGTCCATGACACCTGCTTCGCCCCGGCCGGCCAGACAGGCCGCCGGGGCCTGACCCGCGGGAGCGGTTGACCGCTCGCGCATCCCTGGAGCGGCCGCGGCCGCGCACCCGCCGGAGACCCCGGCGACAAGGAGCATCACCATGAAGGCCATTCTCGCAGCAGCAGTGTCCACTGCCGTTCTGGCAGCCTCTCCGGCCCTGGCGGACAGCTGGAAAGATCAGTACAAGACCATCAAGTTCGGCATCCTATCCGGCGAAAACGAAAAGGACCGGATCGCCCGCTACACGCCTTTTGAAAAATACCTGGAACGCGAACTCGGCGTCGAAGTCGATATCTTCACCGCCGGCTCCTATGACGGCGTGATCCAGGCGATCGCCGCCGACCAGATCGAATTCGCCTTCTTCGGCTCGTCGTCCTATGCCGCCGCCTACACCGAAACCGACGGCGGTGTCGTTCCGCTGGTATCGCGGCTGCAGAAGGACGGTTCCACCGGCTATTTCTCTGTCGTCGCCGTGCGCTGCGACAGCGGCTACAAGTCGCTTGAGGACCTCAAGGGCAAGACCCTCGCCTTCGCCGATCCGGACAGCACCTCCGGCTACGCCGTGCCCTATTTCAACCTGGCCAAACAGGGCTTCGACCCGAAGAGCTATTTCGCCGCGACGCCGTTCTCCGGCGCGCACGAGACCGGCGTGCTCGGCGTCTACAACAAGCAGTATGATGCGGCTGCCACCTACATCACCAACGAAGCCGACGGCATTCCCCAGCGCATGGTCACCAAGGGTATGATCGACGAAGGCGCGATCTGCACCATCTGGAAATCTCCGGAAATCACATCCGGCCCGCTGGCAGCCCGCGCCAACCTTCCGGAAGACCTGATCAGCGACATGCGCCAGGCCCTCATGGACATTCCGGAAAACGACACCCTCGCCTTCATTGAAATGACCGGCGGTGAAGACAGCACCCAGGAAGGCTGGATCGAGGTCGATCACGACCGCTACCAGTGGATTGTCGACATGCGCGACTGGCTGAAAAAACAGCGCCGCGGCGGCTGATTTCACATCCTGAAGGGAGGCGGCACACGGCGCCTCCCTTTTTTCCACTGAAGAGACCGTCCAGCTCATGACCACTCTTTCCCCCGCCATCGATCTGTTCGAACGCGACTATGCAGCCGCACGCAGGTCGGCGCTGCGCGTCAACGCGCTATCGACCGTATTGTTCGCGATCTGTTTTGTGGCTGCCGCCTGGGTCGGTGGATTTTTCGACATGACCGACGTGACCCTTGCCAATGGGGATCGGGTCTCCATGTGGAAGATCTGGGCCGGGCTGCCAAGGCTCGGGGAATATCTCTACAAGACCCTGCCCGTCCTGCGCCGGGACACGCTCGGGGCGGATCTGGCGGAGTGGTTCTGGCGCTGGAAGGTCTGGCTCCGGCTTCTGGTCGAAACCATCCTGATTGCCTATCTGGCGACGCTGCTCGGCATCGGCGGCGCTTTCCTTCTGAGCTTTCCGGCCTCGCGCAACCTGACGCCGAATGCGCTGGTGTTCAATGTCACGCGCCGCTACCTGGAGATCCTGCGCACGGTGCCGGATCTCGTCTGGGCGCTGATCTTCGTCTTCTGCTTCGGGGTCGGCCCGCTCGCGGGTGTTCTTGCCATCGGCATACATGCCACGGGCGCACTCGGAAAACTCTATTCCGAAGCCAACGAAAACGCCGACATGCGCCCCGTGGAAGGTATCCGGGCCTCCGGCGGCTCCTGGTTCGACCAGATCCGCTACGGCATCGTCCCGCAGGTGGTTCCGAACATCATCAGCTACACGCTGCTCCGGTTCGAGATCAATGTGCGGTCCTCCTCCATCATCGGCTTTGTCGGCGCCGGCGGCCTGGGTCAGGAAATCCGGGTGGCCATGTCCCTGCAGGAATACACCGACCTGTCGGCCCTGTTCCTGATCATCTTCGTGACCGTGATCGTCATGGACATGCTGAGCGAAAGGGTCCGCCACCGCATCATCGGTCTGACCGGAAAAGGCGTGCGTTCATGACTGAAGTATCACCCGATCTGGCACGGGCCAGGTCCCTGGTTCCGGCTGCCTTCGGCACCCCGCGCAGAACCCGGCTTCTCCGCCTAGCCGCCTGGTCGGCCTTCGTACTGCTGACCGGCTGGTGCCTGTGGGCCTTCGGCTTCTCCCCTGCCCGCCTTCTGGCGGGCGTGACCCGGTTAGGCGACGTGCTTTCCTTCATGTTCCCGCCCTATGTCTGGACCACCTGGGCCGAATGGCGGGAAATTCTGAAAGGCCTGGCCGAGACGGTCTCCATGGCATTCATGGGCACGCTGCTCGGCGCGATCATCGCCTTTCCGCTTGCCTTTCTCGGCGCCGGAAACATCATGCCGTCCCGCTGGTTCCGCCTTGGCATCAGACGGGGTTTCGATGCTCTGCGCGCCATCGAGCAGCTGATCCTGGCGCTGGTGTTCATCCGCGCCTTCGGCCTCGGCCCGCTCGCCGGCATCCTGGCGATCGCGGTGTCGGAAATCGGCACCTTTTCCAAACTGTTTTCCGAAGCGATCGAGAACACGTCGAACAAATCGGCCGACGGCATCCGCGCTTCCGGAGGAGGCAACTTCCACACTGTGCGCTTTGCCATCCTGCCACAGGCCCTGCCGGTGATCCTGTCGATCGTGCTCTACAACTTCGAGAGCAACACCCGTTCGGGAACGATCCTGGGCATTGTCGGCGCCGGTGGCATCGGCTTCCTGCTCGCCGACCGCATCAGTGCCTACCGCTGGCCGGAGGCCTGGACGATCATCTTCCTGATCATCTTCATGGTCTACCTGATCGACGGCTTTTCCGGGTTCCTGCGTAAAAGGATCATTGGCGGCGAGGACCAGGGCCGGACGTAGCCTTCGGCAGGTGTTCATGGCATCCAGATCTGCCGCCAGGCAACGGCATGGATGCCAAGGTCAAGCCATGGCATGACGAATTGGATAGGTAGAGAGAAGAAAGCCCGCCCACCCAAACTTCGTCATTACAGGGCTTGACCCTGCAATCCACGCCGCTTTCTATCGGAGCATGAGGCGTTTCTGGGTCTATATCCTCACAAGCCGCAAGAACGGGACGCTATACACTGGCGTCACAAACGACCTCTCTCGCAGAGTTTTTCAACATGAAAGTGGGCAAGGCTCCAAATTCGTGGCACGCTACAGCGCGACACGTCTGGTTTGGTACGAGGAGCATTCATAAGCGCCACACGCCATCGCAAGGGAAAAGGCCATCAAGTCCTGGCCGCGCAAGTGGAAGATCGAATTGATCGAAACCATGAATCCGGAATGGTTCGACCTGAAGCGCTTCATTCACTTTTGAGGAAATGGTCAGGTATTTCAAGAGAATAAGTCACGGCATGGATTGCAGGGTCAGCCCTGCAAAGACGCAGTTCTTGGGCCGTGTAGACGGGCAACAAACCGACATCTGCCGTCGTCATCCCATGGCTTGGCCATGGGATCCATGCCGTTCCATTTCCGCGCGGCTGGCCCGGCGGAACAACGCCCTCAAAGCACTCGGTTGCCCGCCCGCCAGGCCTGTTTCACGAACGGATGGCCGCCATGCACGCCGACATGGAGCAGGTCGGCGCGCTTGCCTTCCGCGATTGCCCCCCTGTCGGAGAGGCCGGCGACTTCGGCCGGCGTCGCGGAGACCATGCGCACCGCTTGCGGCAGGTCGATCTCCAGGGCCTCCTCGGCAGCAATCACGAAGGCACAGTCCAGCAGCGCGCGCGGCACGTAGTCCGACGCCAGGATATCGACCAGATCCTCGGCCATCAGGTCGCCGACCGCGACATTGCCGGACTGGGACCCGCCGCGGATCACATTGGGCGCGCCGCCGACCACAAGCATGCCGTTTTGCCTGGCCTTGCGCGCGGCCTCCTGCGTGCACGGAAATTCCGAGACGCTGATGCCTTCACCGAGTGCCTCGTCGATATGCTCCAGCTCCGTGTCGTCATGGCTGAGCAGCGGCAGCTTGTGGGCATGGGCCAGGGCCACGACTGCGGGCCGGACCGCGGCGCCGGTCTCGTCGGAAAAACGCAGCAGCTCCTGTGTCGCCCGCTCCGTCATCTGCCGCGTCTCGCCGGTTTCGGCCATCCTGCGGGCAATGTAACCCTCGATATCCTTGCTCTGGCGGCGTCCGGGCAGGTGTTCCATCACCGAAACCATGCGCACGATGTCCTTGCCGATGTTCTCTTCGGTCAGGCGCGTGGTTTCCGCATCCGTGATTTCGCAACGCAGATGCACCAGGTGCTCCGCGCGCAGCATCCCGGCCGCCTGTGCCTTTTCCAGCGCATCGATCATCGGCGCCAGGATTTCGCGCCGTTCCGGGTTCTTGATGGTCGCCCCGACACACAGGCTGTCGAACACGGTGGTGATGCCGCTGCCGATGATCTGCGCATCATGCGCCATGGCTGCCCGCAAGGGATCCCAGCGCACATGCGCGCGCGGAAACACGTGCTTTTCGAAATGGTCGGTATGAATATCGACCAGTCCCGGCAGGAGATAGTCGCCCTCAAGATCCAGACCGGCCCGCGGCGCAACACCGGTGTCGATGGCGACGATCCTGCCATCTGCCACGGACAGATGGCCTGTGACAATCTCATTGCCGAACACGATCCGGGCGTTTTTCAGGACGGTCAGCTCGCTGCCCGTGGGCACGCGGTTGTCGGCAAAGGTCATGGGCTCTCCTTGTCGCGGCGGGCAGGCTCCGGCGCGTTGACCGCACGCGGCTCCACTTGAATCTGGCGGAACCGCTTTCTACGCCCGATTCCCGCTCGAATTGTAACAGTTTCGCCACGGGAGCGTGACATTGACGACGCAAGACCTAACGGACCATCGTCAACCGGTTCCAGTCGGCATAATCCGGCGAACCCTCGCGGCGGATCTCGCCCTGATACCCGTATTCCACCATATGCACCATCACCGAAGCCTCACTTGCCAGGATGACCGCATAGCTTTCCGGCAGGTCGCAGGCGCTGAGATTGCTTTCGTTGCCGAAGTCCGGCCAGCCGGCATGATTGGTGCCGCGCGGTGCGCTGAAGGGGACGCCGTGCAGGGATCCGCACAGGGGCAGATGGCAATGCCCATGGAAAATATGACGGATCTTGCCCGCGTGAGCAGCCACAAGCGCGCCGAACGCCTCGGCATCCTGCAGCATGATCTGGTCCACCGGCGCGATGCCGATCGGCACCGGATTGTGATGCATGAACAGGAATGCCGGAGCTTCGAGTGCCGCCAGCCGGCTGTCCAGCCAGGCTAGCCGCGTCTCGCAGTAAAATCCGGCATGGGTGTCCGGCCCCCAGGTATCCAGAAGAATGCCGCTGCCGCCCGGCAGGTCGAAAACCGATTGCACGAAGCCGTTTTCATCCGCTCGCTCGGGGAAAACCGACAGGAAGGTGTCGCGCTCGTCGTGATTGCCGATGCACAGATGAACGGGCACGGGCAGGTCTGCGATGATGTCCTTCAGGCGCAAATAGTCGTCTTTGTCACCCCAGTCGGACAGGTCGCCGGTGATGACCAGGGCGTCGGCATCCGCATGCCGCTCGAGCGCATGGCCGATGGCTTTCCTGAAATTCTCGTTGGGCTCGCGTCCGCCGATGGTCTGGCCCGGTGCGTTCAGATGGATGTCGGTCAGTTGAAGAAGTTTCACGGCTTCCTCCAATTTTTGTTCTGATTGAAAACGCCGCCCGGAGACCGGGCGGCGCTGCATTGGGGAAACAGGATCAGTTGCCGGAAGGAAGAAGGTCGCCGACCTCTTCGCCCAGGTCTTCCTGAAGCGCGTTCATGTCCTCATATTCACCGGTGACGATGCCCTCGATGCCGTCGTAGATCACCTGGGTGACCGCGAGGCCGTTGTCACCCGGATAGGCCTGCCAGTCGCGCAGCAGCGGCAACTGGCGCACGGCGGTCTCCTTGTTCGGGTTTTCCTTGTAGAAGTCCGCCAGGATCACTTCGTTGGCGGCCTTGTTCGGCGGCATGTAGCCGGTGGTGCGGGCAACTTCCGCCGCACCCTGGCCGGACGTGATGAACTTCAGCCACTTCCAGGCAGCGTCCAGTTCCTTGGGGTCCTCGGACGTGGACACCAGCATGGCGGCGTTGCCGCCCGCCGGCAGGCCCTTCGGGCCGGAGGCCTCCAGACCAGGGAACTCGTTGGTTTTCAGCTCGAAATCACCCTTCGCGCGCTCGACGGCGCCGAGAGCCGAGGTCGACCAGAACATCATGCCGATTTCACCGGCCGAGAAGGAGGAAAGCGCGGCTTTCCATTCGATGTTCTGCATGTCGCAGCCGCGGAACAGCGACTTCATGGTTTCCAGGGACTTCAGGCCTTCGGCGGAGGAAATCTGGAAAGCGCCGTCTTCCATGGTCGGCTTGTCCTGGGACCACATCAGCGCCTGCAGGAACCAGTTTCCGGTGATGTTCCAGCCCCAGAACATCGGGTTCCGGACACCGGCCTCACGCAGCTTGCCGCAGGTCGCGACGACTTCTTCCCAGGTCTTGGGCAACTGGTCGGCGGACGTGATCCCGGCTTTCGCCATCACGTCCATGTTGTAGTAGCCGACCGGCAAGGAGATGGAGAACGGCAGGCCGAAGATGTCGTCGTTGAACGTGCCCAGCGCCAGCATGGCATCGTGGTAGCCGTCCTTGGCGAAGTCTTCTTCCCTGAGGATGAACGGCTCGAGCGACCTGGCGATGCCCTTGTCGACCAAGATCGCCTGACGGTTCAGGCCCTGCATGGTGACATCGGGCAATTCGCCGGCGACGGCCTCGCGCAGGATGGTGTTGGAAGCGTCCTCGTAGGATTCGTAGGACGCCCGCATCTTCACCTCGATGTTCGGATACTGCGCGTTGAACATCGGCAGGACCTTTTCATAGGTCACATCGAAGAGGTGGGAATAAGGGTATGCGAATTCGATGGTGATTTTCTCGTCTTCCGCCTGAGCCGAACCGGCCATGAGCAGAAAAGCAATTGCAGTGAGACACTTTTTCATGGAACTCTCCGTCGTATTGCCGGGGTGCGGTCCGGTCGCCAAACTGTCCGCACCCGGTCGATCCCGGTCGGGATCTGGGTACGGGGCCGCCAACCAATGGCGGTCCCGACTTGAAACCCCGCGCGGCTATTTCATGCCGCTCAGGGTAATGCCCTCGATGAACCGCCTCTGGGCGATCAGGAACGCCACGATCAACGGCGTGACGATGATCGTCGCCGTCGCCATCATCGGCCCGAAATTGTCGCCGTCCGCATCGCCCTTGAATTCGCGCAGGCCCAGCGGCGGCGTGAACAGGCTGCGGTCGCCGGTGATCACGATGCGTGGCCAGAAATAGTCGTTCCAGTGCGCCACCACCGAGAAGATGGCAAAGGCCAGCAGCGCCGGGATCGCGGTCGGCAACATGACGTTCCAGATGATCGAGAATTCGCGCATGCCATCCATGCGTGCCGCGTCGATCAGGTCGTCCGGAACCGTCATGAAGAACTGGCGCATCAGGAAGATGCCGAACACCGAGATCGTCCAGGGGATGACCAGCGCGGCGTAGGAATTGGTCAGGCCGAGCTTGGCCAGCATGATGTAGAGCGGCAGCGCGATGGCGTGGACCGGGATCAGCAGGCAGAACAGCACCAGCCCGAACACCGCCTCGCGCCCCCAGAAGCGCAGCTTGGCCAGCGCATAGGCACAGGGCAGCGCGACCAGCACCTGGATGACGAAGATCGATATCGTCACCACAAGCCCGTTGAAGAGGTAACGCAGCAGCGGCGCCTTCTGGAACGCCGTGGTGTAATTGTAGATCACCGGCGTCACCATGCAGTCGGCCAGATCCCGGCCGAGCTTGACGCAGTAATCGTCGCGGAACAGCTCCTGGGCACCGAAGAAGCCGCCCATGTTCTGCATGATTTCCGCCGGGCTCTTGAAGCTGTAGCTGACCATCACGTAGAAGGGCAGCAGCACGACCAGGCTGCCCAGCACCAGTATCAGGTGCTTCGCCGTTTCCGCCACTGAGAACCGGAAAGCCGGCCCGGCACGGGAAGCGGAGACAGGCGCGCTGGCAGGGAGGGCTGTGTCACTCATGAATAATGCACCCTTTTTTCCACCAGCCAGCGCTGGACCAGCGTCAGGAACATGACGAAGGCCAGGAACACCACGGTGATCGCCGCGCCGATGCCCATCAGGTTCTGCTGGATGGCTTTCTCATAGATGGCGAACATCATCACATACACAGACTTCGACGGGCCGCCGCCTTGCGGATAGAACGCCTCGACGGTGTCGAACACCTGGAAGGAGCGAATGAACGAAATGGTGACGACGAACACCGTCGTCGGACCCAGCATCGGCCACGTCACCAGCCGGAACCGGTCCCAGGCGGATTTCGCGCCGTCCATTTCGGCGGCGTGGTAGAGCTCGCGCGGCACCGATGTCAGCCCGGCGAGATACAGCACCATGTTGAAACCGAAGCCCTGCCAGACGCCGATGAAGGCCACCGTCCAGATCGCGTAGTCCCTGTCGGTCAACCACAGGGGAAAACCGCGTTCACAGCCCCGGGCAAACCAGGACCATCCTTCCAGAAACGTGCCGCAGCCCCGCTCCAGCGTTGAATTGACGATGCCGACGGTCGGATGAAGCGCGAATTCCCAGACGATCGCCATGGCGATCAGCGCGGCCATCACCGGCAGGAAATAGATCGTCTTGTAGAGATCGCCGAAGCGCTTCGTCGAATTGATCAGCAAGGCCGCTCCGAGGCCCAGACCGACGGAGAGCGGCACCACCACGAACACGTAACGGAAGGTGGCGCCGAACATCTTGGCGTAGGTCGAGCGGGTGAAGATCTTCTCGTAATTGTCGAAGCCGACAAACGCCGCGCCCGGATTGCCCAGGCTGTAGCTGGTGAAGCTCAGCGCGCCGGCCATCAGGATGGGCATCAGGAGAATGACCACCATCAGGAACAATGCCGGACCGACAAACCACCAATGCGCACCGCCGCTCCGCATCAGGCGACCTCGGCCACGGTGCGGCCGGCCACGCCGGAAAGACCGAGGCGATTGCCGTTCGGGCCGAACACCATGGCCTGGTCCTCGAGACGCCGGACATGCAGGGTCCGGCCAAGGGACGCGGTCCGCCCCTCCCGGGGCGTTGTCCGCACCACGATCCTGTGGGCACCGTCCTGCACCGCCAGATGCAGATAGACATCGGCGCCCAGATTCTCCTTGTGAACCACCCGGCCGCTCAGGGACTGCGGCGCGCCACTGTCGCACAGGGCCAGGTGCTCCGGCCTGAGGCCGATCGTCACCGGTCCGCTCGTCACCGGCCCTGCATCCCCGCCATCCGTGACGCGGGTCAGGACCATGTCGCCGAACCGTGCATGGCCGGCAGAATCCAGTGTTCCGGGCAACAGGTTGATCTTCGGCGCGCCGACAAATTCGGCCACCCGGATATCGACGGGATTGTTGTAGATTTCCTCCGGCGCGCCGAGCTGAAGGATCTGCCCGTCCATCATCACGGCCATGCGGTCCGACATGGTCAGCGCTTCCGCCTGATCGTGGGTGACATAGACGAATGTGCTCTTCAGGGACCGGTGCAATTCGGCAAGTTCGGCACGCATGTGAATGCGCAAGGCCGCATCCAGGTTCGACAGCGGCTCATCCATCAGGAAGGCAATGGGCTCACGCACCATGGCGCGGCCGAGCGCGGCCCGCTGGCGCTGCCCGCCGGAAAGCTGCCCCGGCTTGCGGTCCAGCAGGTGCTCTATCTTCAGTATCTGCGCGGTGTCCTCGACCCGCGCAAGGATGGACCGGTACGCCTCCCGGGCCAGCAACGGCCCGACAAGCGGCAGCCTGCCCGCAAAGGACAGGTCTCGCAATTTCAGCGGTGTCATCATGTTCTGCGCGACGCTCAGGTGTGGATAAAGCGCATAGGACTGGAACACCATGGCCAGGTTCCGGCTGGCGGGCCGGATGTCGTTGACGATCCTGCCGTCGATCTCGACGGTCCCGGAGGTCGGTGTTTCAAGTCCGGCCAGGATCCGCAGCAGCGTTGACTTGCCGCAGCCCGACGGACCGACCAGCGTCAGGAATTCTCCATCGGAGATGCTCAGATCGATGCCGTCCAGCACACGTGTGCTGCCGAAGCTCTTTTCGATTGCCTTCAAGGCGATGGCCGTCATGTCTTGCCCCCGTTTCTGAAGGCGACATTAGTCAGGCTGATTGAAACGTCTGTGACGTAATATAAGCGTCGCTAATGCGAACTAAGGTTTGGCAGCGCAATCCATACGGAAGTGTCATGAACCGACGGCACGGCGCAGCAGGCTTCCTCTTGCTTTTCTGCCCCCAAAGACGTTCGTGAGGACGATTTCATGAGTTCCCCCCCAAAGCCAAGCCCTTACCAGATCAAGGCTTTCACCTTCGCCGCCCGGGAAGGCAGCATTTCCGGCGGCGCCCTTGCACTCGGCGTCACGCAGTCCTCCGTCACCCAGCACATCGCCCGGCTTGAAACACTGATGGGCACGCAGCTCTTTGTCCGCCGCAGGAGCGGACTGGAACTGACACGGGCCGGCAAGGAACTCTTCGCCGTCTCCGACCGGCTGGCGACCATGGAACAGCTCGTTACCGAAAAGATCAGCGACTACAGCGCTCTGACGGACGGCCACATCCGCCTGATCGCCAATGCGCCGCGCCCGGCCATGCCGATCATCGTCCAATACGGCAGGCTCTTTCCCAGCGTTCAGATCGATTTCACACTCTACAACTGGACCACGGCAATGACGCTGCTGGCCGAACGCCAGGTCGACATCGCCATCATCACCGAGCCGGAAGAAAGCCCGGCGCTGTTCACCCGTGAGCTCAGGCGGAGCCCCTACAAGGTCCATATGCGCAAGGATCACCCGCTGGCAGGCCGCCGCTCCCTGTCGCTGGCCGAACTGCAATCGCAAACGCTGGTCCTGCCCGAAGACGGCTCCCTGACCCAGAAGATCGCCCACGCCAAGATCCGCGAACACGGGCTGGACTTTCCAAGGATCCTGCGCACCACCACCTTCCCGATGGTCAAGGAAGCCATCCTGCACAATCTGGGCGTCGGCCTGCTTCTGGAAAAGAGCCTCTACCCCTCCGACAAGCTCGCCGCCGTCCGCGTCGATGAAATGCCCGAGCACTACCGCGACTGTATCGCGATCCCGTCGGAAAAACGCGACCTCAGGCTGATCCGGAGTTTTCTGGATGTGGCGGTGGAGGTCAGGGCGAGCGGGGAGATCTGAGGCGACACCGCGCGCTTGTTCGCCGGCTCCTGACGGGTCCCGGTTCGCGCGTCGGATGCCGCGATTTAGTCTTGAAAATTCCTCAGGCTCAGCACGACCAGCGGAACGTAGAGCGCGACGAGAAACAACGGTAGATAAACCTCGTCCGTCGCTCCGATCAGGCTTCCGACAGCCGGCAGGCCAACGACTGTCGTCAGACCCCACGTTAGTGCCAGCAAACCGCTTCCGGTCAGAAGATCCGCACCTGTGTGCTCATCGCCCAGTTTTTTCAAGGACATGGTATATGTCCCGAAGGCCGCTCCCCCCCAGAAAAAGGCGATGATCGTCAACAGAAAAAAGTCGCTGGTCAGATAGAAGACAAAGGCCAGCGCAATCGTCGCCACGGATGCAAGACAAATGACCCTGTCGTTCGAGCTCTTGTCGGCCAGGACGCCTATCATGGGCTGAAAAACGGCGCCGCCGATGATGATCGACCCGAGGACGAGGCCAATTTTTTCCACGCCGATACCCTGGGCTTCTCCGTAAAGAGGCATCAGGGCCATCGACGCATTGTCAAGCAAGGCAATACTGGCGAAACAGAGCACCAGATACGGCGCTCTCAATGCGAAGCCGATCATGCCCTGCCCGCTGCCCGCCCGGTTTGTACCGGTTGTGAATTCAAGCGCTCTTATTGTGGTGAAATAATAAAACAGCGGCCCTGCGGCAGCCAACAGGAACAGAAGGCTTGCGGACTGGATCATCAGATCGCTGCCTGCCGAAATCGAAAGCAGGATCGGCCCGACGCCGTATCCGGCAATCAGAGCGGTCGTGTAGACACCGAGCAACCGGCCCCTCAGATCCGGTGGCGCGAGCTTGTTGATCCACGCTTCGCCGATCACGAACAGACCATTGATGAAAATGCCCAGGCACACACACAGGGGCATCAACAGGTAGAACAGGTTTTCATTGTTTGCGAAATCGAGCCACAGATACATGGAGGTGAGTAAAACGGCGGACGCGAAGATCGAAAGCAGGGCCACCGCGTAGGGTCCGTGACGCATCGCGAATTTTGGCGTGACGATGCTGCCGATGATCAGTCCGACCGGGATCATCGCGGCGTTGATGCCGATAATTGACGAGGGAAACCCGCGTGCGCTCAAGAGGATCGTCAGGTAGGGATAGACAATTCCAAGCGTAACAGTGAAGACGCTCACCGCGACAATGACAGCCAGCGCCGGGCCGAACGAGGCCCGGACAGGCGTTTCCAGATGCTCATCCATCAGCTGGTTTGCTTGACGGCAGTAAGAATGAAACTCATGGGCGGTCGTATCTCGAAGTTTTCGACTTCCCTGTATCCGATGGAATTGTCGACATCGTATTCATTGAAACGCTGGATGCTGAAGCCCGCTTTCAGTATCGCCGTGAAGATATCCGAGAGTTTGTGATGATACCAAAGCACGGATTTCTTGCCGAATATTTCGTTGGAGTAATAGTCCAGCCCGGATTGATAATCGACCGGTTCATCCATGAAGTAGGAATAGTGCATTTCGAGTCTCTCGTCACCATCCCGCTTTCGGTCCCGGTCGGGCTTGAACATCTCCAGGCACGGGTGGGTTTCCCACAGCGTCAGACAGCCACCAACTGAAAGCGTCCTGAAGGCGATGTCAAAATAGGTGTCCAGATCGGGCATCCAGCAAAGCGCGCCTGCCGTGGCAAACAGGTGATCGACCGAGTTCGCGTGCTCCGCACCGATCTTGTAGATGTCCGTCTCCACGAACTGCGTGGAAACGCCGACCTCACGTGCATAGTGAGACCCCTGTTCGACAAATTCCTTCGAAAAGTCGAAGCCGACCGCATTCTTGAATCCGAGTTGATGTGCGGAAATCGTTTCCCGGCCGTTGTTGCAGTTGAACTGGCCGACGGTGAGCGCGCCAACCGGTCTCCGCAGCAACTCCTGTTTCAGCACCGTGTCGATGAAGTAACCGGGCGTCTGGAGATTGCCGATGACTGTGTCGCGATTGATGGAAAAATGTCGTTTCGCCACTTCATTCCAGGCGTCCATGTTCTGCGTGATGACCGGATTTATCTCTTGCAACATTTCAAGATCCCTTGCGGCTCTAGGTAAACACCGAAAACACGTTTGACTTTGCCTCGCCCGAGGGCTGGCTCAGGTAGAAGTCGGCGCACATGAACTCCTCGAGAAGGAACCTTTCCTTTTCGGAGGCGGTTTCCGCTCTTTTCGACAAGATCTGCGTCACACTTGTTTTTTCGTTTTGATTCTTGAATTTGCGCTGGCGAAATTTCCGTTGATCCAGGTAGACGGAATTGTAGTTGTATCTTCGCAGAGCGTCACCGATCGGCTCGAAATCGAAAATCTGCAGAACGAACGACGCGATCCAGGGCTTTTCCAGCTTGTAGTGCTCGGCCAGCTTTCCAAGAGTAATTTCCGTAATATATCCGATGCAACCGGTGGAAACGATTATATCCACATCATCCGGCAGCTTTCCGGATTGGACAGTTTCTTCCATCTCAAGATTTACGGCCAAGCCGCTCTCGATAAAACCTGAACTTATACTGTACTCTATTGCGTTCGCGCTCGTGTCGATCCCATGGAATTCAACGTCTTTCCTGCACGGCAGGTTACGGAACCACCCGTCATCCAGACGTCCCTTATCCATGCCTTTCTGATTGTATTTGTTATACAGAACCTCGAGGTCCAGATTGAATTTGATGAGCGCAGAAAGAATTCCATAAGAACAACCAATATCCAGTATTTTAATCACATCCTTTCCGGTGCACTGCTTCTTTTCTTCAATTAGAAAATTCAAGATAGTTTTTGAGTTTTCCGGGATTTGATAGTCGAGAGATCTCATTTCTTTTAAATATTCAACCGGACTAGTCATGTTGTAGGCGTGGTCGAATTTGGTTTTTATCGCATTCTCTGCGCTATATCCCACAATCTGTCTCCAATGCAGGAGTAAAATCTAAAGATGCATATCATAAAAACACAACTATAAGGTTTGTGCAACGGTATGATGACGGCAAGCGCACCGGCACGTCCCGGGGTGCCGCTCAAGGCTCATTGCAGGCCGCGTGCCGCCAGGGCTGCACGTGCACGCTACCCGGCATCGCGGATGGATGCCTTGTCATCGGTAAGCAGAATTTGCGATTGAGGTCAGCGCCCGCGGTCGGGGCCAGTAGTCCTGTCCCGTGTTCCGGAAAGCAGCTCATCTCGGGAATGATTTGGTGCGGGTGAAAGGTTCAACCTGGAACCAAACCCGCGCTCAAGCAGCCCGAAGGGCGATAGCGCCAACAAAAGTGGTGCGGGCGACGGGACTCGAACCCGTACAGCCTAGGGCCGAGGGATTTTAAGTCCCTTGTGTCTACCAGTTCCACCACGCCCGCAGATCCTTTTCACCTAGCGGGCCTTCCGGAAAAGCGCAAGCCGCAAGCCCCGGTTCGGGCCAAAGTCGACCCGGGTTTCCACGGACGCTTCAGTTTGCTGCATCGGGTGCTGGAAATTGGCGTCCGCAGGCGGTATGTGATCAGATAACCGAAAACAAGGAACGCTCGGAACCGTCTGGCATCGCACACCATCGTCTGGCATCAGCCGACCGGAGCCGGTTCCACCAGGACAAGACACGGACACCCCATGGTCAGCTATATCGACGCCGCCGTAGCCCCCCTGAAGAACACGGGACAGGTGCGCCTTTACGGACCCGAGGATTTCGAGGGCATGCAGCGCGCCGGGCAATTGACGGCCGCCTGCCTCGACGACCTGGTCGACATCGTCAAGCCGGGCGTCACCACCCAGGAAATCGACGACTTCGTCTACCAGTACGGCCGCGATCACGATGCGCTGCCGGCCACCCTGAATTACCGCGGCTACACCAAATCCTGCTGCACCTCGATCAACCATGTGGTCTGCCACGGCATTCCGAACGACAAGCCCCTGCGCGAGGGCGACACGGTCAATATCGACGTCACCTATATTCTGGACGGCTGGCACGGCGATTCAAGCCGCATGTATCCGGTGGGCCAGTTGAAACGGGCCGCCGAACGCCTGATCGACGTGACGTATGAATCGCTCATGCGCGGCATAGAGGCGGCCAGACCGGGCAACACGACGGGCGATATCGGCGCGGCCATCCAGACCTATGTCGAGGCGCAGCGCTGTTCGGTCGTGCGGGATTTCTGCGGCCATGGCCTCGGCTTGCTGTTTCACGACACGCCGAACATCCTGCATTACGGCCGCCCGGGCGAAGGCGTCGAACTGAAGCCGGGCATGATCTTCACCATCGAACCGATGGTCAATCTGGGCCGCCCCCATGTGAAGGTCCTCAGTGACGGCTGGACGGCGGTGACACGCGACCGGTCCCTGTCGGCCCAATTCGAGCATTCCATCGGCATCACGACGGAAGGCTGCCAGATCTTCACGACCTCGCCCGGGGGCATCCACAAGCCGGGACGTCCCGCCGACTGATCAGGAGCGCATGAGCCAAGGCATTCCCGAAGACGCGGACACGGCTGCGGACAAGGACCCCGGCCACAAGGGACACCGCCAGAGACTGCGGGACCGGTTCCGTAAAACAGGCGAGCAGGATCTCGCCGACTACGAACTTCTGGAATTCCTGTTATTCTCCGCCCTGCCCCGCCAGGACACCAAACCGATCGCGAAGGCGCTCCTCAAGCGCTTCGGGTCCTTCCCGGCCGCCCTCGCCGCACCGCGGGAACGCCTGAAGGAAATTGCGGGTCTTTCCGACATCAGCATCGATGCGTTCCAGGCCGTCCACGCCGCCGTCGTCCGGTATCACCGCTCGGGCTTCAACGACAGGAAGGTCCTGGAGTCCTGGTCCGGTGTCGTCGATTACCTTCAGGCGGCCATGGGCCAGAGCGAGATCGAACAGTTCCGGGTCCTGTTTCTGGACAAGAAGAACGCCCTGATCGCCGATGAGGTCCAGCAGACCGGGACCGTCGACCACACGCCGGTCTATCCGCGCGAAGTCATCCGGCGCGCGCTGGAACTGTCCGCCACCGCGATCATCCTGGTGCACAATCACCCGTCCGGCGACCCGAGCCCGTCGGGGGCCGATATCAAGATGACCCGCAAGATCGTCGAAATCGCCGAGCCTCTTGGCATAACCGTTCACGACCACATCATCATCGGCCTGAAATCCAATGTCAGCTTTCGCGGTCTCAAGCTGATCTGAAACATCTCCACCGTCCGCATCACAAGACAGTTCCGCAATTCAGGAGAAGTCTGCAAGTTCCGGAAAACATTACGCTTTGGTGAGCCGGAGCGAGCGGTATCAGGCAAACGTTCCGCGCGAACTCTCGAGATGATGGAAGATTGCAATGCCAGAATAAGTGGTGCCTCGCAGCCAGGATTATCTCATGACGATCCGGTCCGACCAGTATATCGAACTGGCCCCGGATCTGCTCGGACCGAAGATGAAGGTGTTTTCGGAAAAAATCGCGATGATCGGCGCTCCGTTGAACCCGCCTCTGGGCAATGCCGAGGACGGCAAGACTGTCAAGAGCAGACTGGTCGCATTTGCAAATGTGAGCGCCGCTCCGATACTGCTCGATGGCGACAGTGCGCTGGCCGGCTACTACGACCTTTACGCGACCTTGTCGCCCACGCGGGATTCGCCGGGCGAGATGACCTTCCATTTCGAAACGGACACCAGCGGGTATTTCAAGAGCATCGCGGAATTCTGGCCCATGTTCGAACTGCGCCCGCTGGGCGGCGGCCGGTCGATCTTCATCGACACGGGCAAGGACAAGGTTCCCGGCTTCCCGATGAATGTCGGCCAATCCGGAGGCCGCTGGTCCTTCGAGGCACCGGTGAAGGACCCCGTCCGCGGTTTTCGCACCAGGCAGCTCTATTATGAAAACGTTGTCATGATCACCGCGGAACGCGACGGCCAGGTCACGGCCGAACGCAAGATGGAATTCGCCCCGCCCGTCCTGGCGGCTTGCGCCAAGGCACAGGCGCAATTCCTGTCCGCCGGCACCATCGGCGCCTTCGGAAGAAACAATTTCCTGGAAACCCAGCGCGGAGCGAATTTCATCGACGAGTAACCGCGCGTGAACGCCCGCGCAACGTTCCGGATCTTTTCAGTGATCGGCCATGCCGGCCTCGGGTTCGCCCATGGGCTGGTGATCGCGCGGCGACGCAAACGGCAGGACAGCCCATTCGACGGGTCCCTGCCCGTCGCCATGGCAATAGACAGGCTCGCCCGCAAGCTGGGCGGCCTGTTTCCGAAGCTCGCGCAGATCGTCAGCACCCGCCACGACCTGTTGAGCCCGGACGCCATCACCCTGTTGTCCCGGTCCTGCGACCGGCTCGACATGCAACCGGCACACAGCAGGATACGGAAAACCACCGGGCGCCATGGCGCGAGAACCATTTCGATCATCGGCTCCGGTGCGATTGCCGAAGTCTTTCTGACCGCCCCTGACAAGGGTGAAAGCGTCGTGATCAAGGTGCGGCGCCCCGCCATCGACGTTCTTCTGGCGTCCGATATTGCCGTCATGAACGCGTTTGTGGGCCTGGCCGGGCGCACCGGCCTGTTCAGGTCGCTCAATCTGACTGCGAACGCCGCGCTGTTCTCGGACCTCCTGAGCCTTCAACTGGATTTCGCCGCTGAAAGCCGAAACCTGAAGCAATTGCGATCAAATCTGGCGGGACATGCCACCGTCCCGCGCGTTTACGCGACAGGCGGCGCAGAACGCCTCTACATGCAATACCTGCCACGCGGAAACGACCTGACCGACGTGACGCCGGAGCACGGCAAGCGCCTTGCCATTGACGTCATGCTCCTGATGTATCGCATGGTGTTCATCGACGGCTTGATCCATTGCGACCTGCATGGCGGCAACATCTATCTCGGTGAAGGCGGTGACATCGTGATCGTCGACGCAGGCTTCTGCGCTCACATCGACCCTGAAGTCCGCTCGGATTTCCAGGAGTTTTTCCTGGCGATCGGATTGAAAAGGGCCGCGATCCTGGCAGAACTCATCATCCGCTATTCGACCGGGCCCCGCGCGCCGGATCTGCAACGCAGAATGACCCGGCAATGCACCGATCTTGTCGACAGGCATTCCGGGCTGAAGGCGGGCGAGTTCCGCCTGATTTCCTTTATCAAGGACCTTTACAAGATCTACGATTGCCACGGGCTCACCATGACGAGCGATTTTTTCGCGATCATCTATGCGCTTCTCGTGGTGGAGGGACTGGTGATCAGGCTGGATCCCGAACTCGACTTCCAGGCCCAGGCCTTCGACTTCATGATCGCGTGCCGCGACCAGATATTCGCCAGCTAGCCTGTCCGTTCCAGTCAGGAAATCATGGGCCTCCATTTGCCGTCGGATGCCCTTCCCGGGCGCTTTCAGCCGGAATTTGCCGCCAGGAAATCCGACATCCTTTCGGGCGCGCGTCCGAGAACCCGGGCCAGCGTGGGATCAACGCCGGCAAACTCCCCCGCCCGCGCGGCGCGGTAATACCCCAGCAGAAGCGCAATCAGCCCGTCATGCGCCCCGGCACGGCGCGCGCCCGTCTCGAAGTCTTTCTCGCTGATCACAACGCGGGAAATCTCCTTGCCAGCAAAATCGCTCATCAGCCGTGCCAGGTCCTCCAGATCGAGGGCCTCGCCACCGGTCAAGGGCGGTGTCGGACCGTCGATGACCTCGTTTCCGGCAAGCAGGGCGGCATCCAGCGCGGCAAGGTCGTCATGCGTTGTCCAGGCGACCTTGCCGTCCTGCGGTGCAGCCAGTGTTCCAGCCTCGAAGCCTCGGGCATGCATCTGTCGTGCACTTTGCGCGTAAAAACCGTGGCGCAGCGCTGTCCACGCAAGGTCTGAGTCTGCCAGCATGCGCTCGGTCGCCGCATGATCGCGAGCCGGCGGGAAGTGCGATGCCGCGGAACTGGAGATCTGGCTGGTGTAGAAAACCCGGTCAACGCCAAGCTCACGGGCCACGTTGATCGCCGTCGCATGCTGGGCGAGCGGATCGCCTCCCGCAGCGGCCGCATTCGAAGAGACCAGCAAAAGACGCCCCGCCCCCTCCCATGCATGCCGCAGGCTCCGGGCGTCGTCATAATCTCCCTGGCGCACGCGAATGCCCCGCGCTGCGAAATCGGCAACTTTCGCGGGGTCGCGAACACTCACACCGATGCGGTCCGCGGGCACATGGTGCAGCAGGTTTTCGACAATCTTGTAGCCGAGACGGCCGGAGGCACCTGTTACGATGAGCATGGATTTGTCTCCTGAAAAATGTTGACCGGCCGGGCTCCTGCAACCCTGTCCCGGCATTCAGGCGACAATGACTGTTCTTCCATTTTTTGATAATGCTTCAAAAATAGAATAGGTTGTTCTCAATGAAGAACAATCCCTCTCCCGATCAACTTTCAATTTTCCTGATGGTGCTGCGTGAAGGCGGCTTTCGCGCGGCGGCCAGGCGACTGGGCGTCGCCCCCTCGAAAGTCAGTACGACCGTCTCCCGGATCGAGGCCCAGATGGGTGTGCCGCTCATTCTGCGCACGACGCGCAGCATCAGGGCCACGAACCAGGGGAGTGCCCTCGCCGACCGGATCGCACCGCTTCTGTCAGAAATAGAGGCTGCCTGTGTGGAAACGGCGCAGACCTCGGAGCGTGTGCGGGGCAAGCTGAAGCTCAACGTGCCTGGCGCGGTCATGCCGGACATACTGCCGCCGATCCTCGGGGCGTATCGGAGCGCCTACCCGGAGGTCGAGGTCGAGATCGTGGTGGACAACGACTTTGTCGACATCATCGCGGCGGGCTGTGACGCGGGCATCCGCTATGGGTCCCGGCTGGAAAAGGACATGATTTCCATTCCGATCGGGCCCCGTGTCCAGAAGATCGCATTGGCTGCATCGCCCGCCTATCTGCAAGAGCGAGGGCATCCGCGAAAGCCTGCGGATCTGACGCGCCACGACGCGATCAGATACCGGTTGTCCGAAGGGCCCTGCCTGCCGTGGATCTTGAACGACGGGGGCAAGCGCGTCACCGTTGAGCCGGTCACCCGGCTGACGATCAGTGTGAATGCCCTGAACACCGGACTTTCCTGCGCCCGCGCCGGGCTGGGGATCATCGGCACCTTTCACAATTGGCTTGAGGACGATTTCCAAACCGGAAAACTCGTGCCGATCTTGCAGGATTGCTGGCCGACGCAGGAAGGGCCACGGCTCTATTATCCCAGCCGCTTCGCGTCAGCGCCTCTCCGGGCCTTCATCGCCATATGCAGCAGATAAATAGCCGTGTATCGCGCGCGGGAGCAGGTCAGGCACAAAGCGCATGTCAGTCAGGTCTGGGTCTGGACCTGAGTCCGAGCTCAAAGCCGCAGTTCGCCGCACGTTCCGGCACCGGCAGCGGCGGGTGGAAAGCGGGCCCGCCTGGAGGCTCGGGACCCTTTGACCTGACAGCCCGGCTTCCGCGACCATAGAAGGTCTTTGCGCGAGCTGCGGCGTGTCTTTCGTCCCTGCACATCATGGCTTCGCCTCCATGAAGGTCAGACCTGCAGGTCCCCGCCGGCGAGCCGTAAGATTCCTTCTGTCGGTTTACCCTTATTTTACTATGAGTTTGGGGCATTCCCTTAACCCGGAACGGCAATACTTCGCCCGAAGCAAACGGGCATTTGAATGTACAAGTCGACCGGAAATTCAGGCAGCCGTATAGCAAATGCGATCATTGTCCCGATGGTCGCCGTTGTTGTCATATCGCTGTCCGGAATATTTGCGCTGCTGCACTGGTCTGCCCGTGTCTCGGATGAAACCGCCGAACAGTCCCAGTACCAGCTCATTGCCGGCGCATTGCGGCTCACGCAGAATTACCTCGCCAAGCAGCAGAACGGCGTCGTCATCTGGGACGAGGCCTATCACCGGATCAATCAGCCCGAGCCCTCTCAGGGCTGGATCTACGACAACGTCATGCACTGGCTTTACAAGACCGACGGTTTCAACCGGTCGGTCCTGATCGACCGCGAGTTCAAGCTCGGATCGGTCTACGCCCAGAACCATTCAACCAAATGGCTGAACGCGAAACTGCTTGCCGATCTGAAGCCCGCCATCGCCAAGGTCCGGGCACGCTACATCGCGTCCTTCAAGCGCACACCGTCGGGCCTTTTCAGCTATACGCCGGAATTGATCAGTACGCGCCGGTCCATCGCCGAGACCGGCGTTGTTGCCCTGGAGGGCGAACCTTACCTCTTCAGCGCGGCGGCGATCATTCCGCAGATCCAGTCGGTAACACCCCGGCGCGTCCCGCCCGCCGTGCTTGTCAGCATGATGCCCTTACGCGGCGAGAAGCTGCAGGAAATTTCCGAGATGTCGCGTCTGGACGGATTTGTCCTGATGCAGCAGCAGAGCAGCGAGGCCGATCTGGGCCGCTATCCGCTGAAGTCGCCCCTGGGGGAGACCATCGGCGTCATCGCCTGGCAGACGTCGCAGCCCGGCACCCAGATGATGCGCCGGATCGATCCCTTGCTGATCCTGGCCGCGCTGATGATTGCAGCCGTGGTGGTTCTGGTCACCGTCTTCACGCGCCAGATGACCCGCAGGCTCGCCCGCAGCGAGGCCAAGGCGGTCCATACGGCACGGCATGATGCCTTGTCCGGATTGCCGAACAGAAGCCGCTTTCATGCCATGCTGAGTGACACCCTGACCGAGAACGCGGACGGCGAAACCAACACGGCCGTTGTCTATATCGACCTCGACCACTTCAAGGACATCAATGACACGCTCGGCCATTCCGCGGGTGACAAGGTCATCGTCGCGGTCGCCCAGCGCCTCAGGCGCGTCATTCCGGAAAGCGGCATCGTCGCGCGCATCAGCGGCGATGAATTCGCGATGGTCATCAGGAACTGCGAAGATGACGTCTGGCTCGATTTCATTCTGGATCAGGTCCAGGACGAGATCAGCCGCCCGATCATGATCGGACGCCGGGAGCTGTTCGCCAGCCTCTCCATGGGCGCAGCGATTGCGCCCCGCGACGGCAACGACCCGGATGAACTTCTGCGCAAGGCCGACATCGCCCTATATGACGCCAAGGCCAACGGACGCGGCCGGCGCTCCTTCTTCGAACAGAGCATGGAGCTTCAGGTCCAGTCCCGGGACAAGATGTCCCGCGAACTGCGCCTGGCGCTCAAGAACGACGAACTGGACCTGGCCTTTCAACCCCAGACCGACACCAGCGCGAAACGGATTGTCAGCGTGGAGGCCCTTGCCCGCTGGACCATGGACGACGGTACGGTCGTGCCCCCGTCCCAGTTCATTCCGGTGGCCGAGGAAACCGGCCTGATCAACGAACTCGGCATCTGGGTCCTGAACAAGGCCTGCGCCAAGGCGCATGAATGGCCGGGCATCACCATGTCGGTCAATGTCTCGCCCAATCAGTTCAAGCACCCGAGATTCGTCGAAAAGGTCATGGCCATTCTGGCCGCCAACAACCTGCCGCCCCAGCGTCTGGAGATCGAAGTGACGGAAACCGTCTTCGCCGGACGCAATGACTCGGTGCTGAAGGCTCTCCGCAGACTGAAGAATCTTGGTGTGAAAGTCGCTCTTGACGATTTTGGCTCCGGCTATTCGAGCCTCAGCTATCTGCGCCGGTTCCCGTTCGACACCCTGAAAATCGATCGGGATTTTGTCTCCGACATGAACGGCAACGCCGAAGCCGAAGCCATTCTGGTGTCGATCATTCAGCTCGGCAAGGCACTGGGCATGACCATCGTCGCCGAAGGCATCGAGACCATAGAACAGATCCGCTTCCTGCAGGCGCACGATTGCCACAGGATGCAGGGCTACTTCATCTCAAGGCCCCTGGACGCTTGTGCGCTCAGCCAGTTCCTGGAAGATTTCCAGGGTAAATACAGCGCCGGTTTCGGCATGGATCTGAGCTATCGGGGTCGGACGGCCGAAGCCTGAACGCCCTCCCCCTGCATGGCCTCCGGTCGCCGCTTGCGCTCGCTGGTAATCCTTGTCGCGACGGCCGTGCTCAGGGCTGCAGCAGGCCGGTCATTTTACCTGAAAACGATGCGAAGCTCGAAAAGGGAGCGGTCCGCGCCTCTTCCAGCCACGCCGCCGCCTGGTCTCCGCAGGCAAGCCGAAGGCCGGCAAGGCCGTATTGCGCGCGCACCATGTCCTTGAACCAGGCCGCATGCTGGGCCCGGCGCCTCGTCTCCAGCAGGCCGCCCTGCGCCAGGTGGTCCTGATGACCGCCGAGAAAAGCGACTAGCTCCGGCAGCCCCGCTCCGGTCTGGGCCGACACTTCGCAGACGGGCACCTGCCAGGTATCCGCCGCGGTGCGGCCGAGGGACAGGGCTCCCGCAACGTCGGACGCCGCGCGGCGTGCCAGCGTTCCCATGTCCGCCTTGGTGACCGCAACGATATCCGGCAGTTCCATGATGCCGGCTTTCATGAATTGAAGACTGTCACCCGAACCGGGCTGAATACACAGCACCACCGTATCCACGGCCTGTTTCAGGTCCCCTTCCGACTGGCCGATCCCGACTGTCTCGACAATCACCCGGTCGCAGACGGCCCTGAGGACAGCGATCGCGGCGACAGCCTGGTCAGACAATCCGCCAAGCCGGTCGCGCGCAGCCATGGAACGGACGAACACTTTCTCGTCCGAGGGATCGGTCTGCAACCGTGTGCGGTCGCCCAGGAGCGCGCCCCCCGTCAGTGCCGAGGACGGATCGACGGCCAGAACACCGACCCGGTGCCCCTGCGCCCGGAACGCCCGGATCAGGGCATCCGTCAGGCTTGACTTGCCCACCCCCGGAGGCCCGGTCAGTCCGAACACTAGCGCGCACGGTTCGCACGTTACCTTGTCCAGGAACGCGGCGGTCGCGGGAGCGCCGCTCTCTGCCTCCAGCCGCGAGAGCACCCGCGCGAGCGTCCGCTTGCCACCCGAGCGCAATTCTTCCAGTGACGGAAACGAGACGCTCACCTGCGCGCCTCCTCTCTCCGGCCCTGGCCCGCCATTCAGGTGCCCGACGCGCGCTTGAGGGCCGCCTGGGCTGCGGCCAGGCGCGCGATCGGCACGCGGAAAGGCGAGCACGAGACGTAGTCGAGACCGATCCCCTCGCAGAAGGCGATCGAGGACGGATCGCCGCCATGTTCGCCGCAGATACCGAGCTTGATGTCCGGCCGGGTGGACCGGCCCCGTTCGACACCGATCCGGATCAGTTCGCCGACGCCTTCCTGGTCCAGGGACACGAACGGATCCTGCTCAAGCAGACCGCGGCTCTGGTAGGTCCCGAGGAACGAGGCGGCATCGTCACGCGAGATGCCGAAAGTCGTCTGGGTCAGGTCATTGGTGCCGAAAGAGAAAAACTCTGCAGACCGGGCAATTTCGGCCGCCTTCAGCGCCGCTCTCGGCAACTCCACCATGGTTCCGATCTGGTAGTTCAGCTCCGTGCCGGTTTCGTCCGACACCGCCTTCGCCATAGTTTCGATGCTCTGGCGGACGAGGTCCAGTTCCCCCTTGAGGCCGACCAGGGGCACCATGATTTCCAGCAAGACGGGCGCGCCCGATTTCCGGGCCGCCTCGACAGCGGCCTCGAAAATCGCCCTGGCTTGCATTTCCGCGATTTCCGGATAGGAAACCAGAAGCCGGCAGCCGCGATGGCCCAGCATCGGATTGAATTCCTCGAGCGCATGGGCCCGGTCGCGCAGCAGGTCCGGATCGGCGCCCATCGCCGCGGCCACCTCGGCAAGTTCCTCAGCCGATTTCGGCAGGAATTCATGCAGGGGCGGATCCAGCAGGCGGATGGTTACCGGCAGACCGTGCATGATCTCGAAGAGGTCAGTGAAATCCTGGCGCTGCATCGGCAACAGCTTGGCGAGCGCCGCCCGCCGTCCGTCTTCCGTCTCGGCCAGGATCATCTCGCGCACGGCCACGATCCGCTCGCCCTCGAAGAACATGTGCTCAGTCCGGCAAAGGCCGATGCCCTCGGCGCCGAACTCCCGCGCGACCCTGGCGTCCTGCGGGGTTTCCGCATTGGTGCGCACGCGCATGCGGCGCACCGTGTCCGCCCAGCCCATGAGGGTTCCGAAGTCGCCGGAGAGCGTCGGTTGAAGCATGCTGATCTCGCCCAGAAGAACCTGCCCGGACGCACCGTCGATGGTGATCGTCTCGCCTTCCTTCAACTGGCGGCCGGCCACGTTGATGACGCCATTGCGATAGTCGATCCGCAACGTGCCCGCCCCGGCCACACAGGGCTTGCCCATGCCTCGTGCGACCACTGCCGCATGGCTGGTCATGCCTCCGCGGCTGGTCAGGATGCCTTCCGCCGCATGCATGCCATGAATGTCTTCCGGGCTGGTTTCGACCCGCACGAGGATCACCTTGCGGCCTTCCGCCCTGGCTTTTTCGGCCTCGTCGGACGAGAACACGATGGCACCCGACGCCGCGCCCGGCGATGCGGGCAAGCCGGTGGTGATGATGTCCCGATGGGCCTTCGGGTCGATTGTCGGGTGCAGGAGCTGGTCAAGCGACGCCGGCTCGACGCGGGCAACGGCTTCGTGTTCCGTGAGCAGGCCTTCGCCGACCATGTCCACGGCAATCTTGAGCGCGGCCTTCGCGGTCCGCTTTCCCGACCGGGTCTGCAGCATCCACAGCTTGCCCTTTTCGATCGTGAATTCGAGATCCTGCATGTCCTTGTAGTGCGCTTCCAGCCGGTCGCAATAGGACTGGAATTCGGCGAAGGCCTCCGGCATCAACGCTTCCAGCGACGGGTTGTTCGACCCGGCTTCCTGTCGCGCCTTTTCGGTGATGTCCTGCGGTGTGCGGATGCCGGCAACCACGTCCTCGCCCTGGGCATTGACCAGGAATTCGCCGAAAAGCGCCTTTTCCCCGGTCGAGGGATTGCGCGTGAAGGCCACACCGGTCGCGGAGCTGTTGCCCATGTTGCCGAACACCATGGCCTGGACATTGACCGCCGTGCCCCAGGACGACGGCAGATCGTGCAGGCGGCGGTAGGTCACCGCCCGCGGCACCATCCAGGAACTGAATACGGCCCCGATGGCGCCCCAGAGTTGCTCGTGCGCGTCTTGCGGAAACGGTTTGCCGAGTTCCTCTACCACCAGCGCCTTGAACTTGCCGATGATGCCGAGCCACGCATCCGCGTCGATTTCGGTATCAAGGCTCAGTTCGTTGCGGTCCTTGTAGTCCTCGAGAATTTCCTCGAATTCGTGATGATCCAGACCCAGCACGACGTCGGAATACATCTGGATGAAGCGCCGGTAGCTGTCATAGGCAAAACGGCGGTCGCCCGCCTCCCGGGCGATCGCCTCCACCGTCTGGTCGTTCAGTCCCAGGTTGAGAACCGTGTCCATCATGCCCGGCATGGAAACCCGGGCGCCGGATCGAACCGACACCAGCAGGGGCCGCTCGGCACCGCCGAAGCTGCGGTTCGTCGCTTCGCCGATCTTCTCCATGGCGGCAACAACCTGCTCCGAAAGCGTGTCCGGATAGGACCTGCCGTCGTCGTAATACCGGGTACAGACTTCCGTGGTGATCGTGAAGCCGGGCGGGACAGGCAGACCGAGACTGCTCATTTCAGCAAGGTTCGCACCTTTTCCGCCAAGAAGGTTGCGCATGTCCGCGCCTCCTTCGGCCGCACCGTTGCCGAAACTGTAGACCCACTTGGTCATCTGTCATTCTCCTCACCTGGGGCACCTTGCGCATGTGAGAAAGCGGCAAGGTGCACGCCCTGACCGCCGCCGGTGCACCGGCGGCGGCATGTGCTTTTGCACTTGATCCGAACGGCACGGGCTCCGAAACGCCGGTCCCGCCCGTTTTGCACCGCACATACCTGCTACGGCAGGTGCCCGCCATCAAGCCCTTTTTGGCAGAAAGCCAATTCGCCGCGCCGCTTGCTTCCGTTTTTCCAACGTTCTGCAAAATCAAATGGATTTAAACTCTCAGAAAGTTATCCCGGCTGCCTTGCCGCTCAGCCTTAAAGACGCCATTCTCAGGAGCAATAAGCAATAAATACCCGTCAAGCGACCAAAGTGCGAGGAATGATGACACAAGAGACCGGCGCCGTTGCGAAACCGGACCGCGGGCCCTTCAGGCTGATGCTCCTCGCGCTCGCCGGTGTTCTGGCGCTCGCGCCCGCTGTCGCCTCCGCGGAGACCACATCCGATTCGGTGACCTTCGGCACCCCCTCCGGTTTGCCCTTCACCCTGTCCGGAAGCTACCTGTCCGGGCGTCTGGCCGGGTTTCAGAAGGATTACGGCCAGGCGGCGGCCTTCTACGAGGAGTCCCTGTTGGCGGACCCGGCCAACACCATGCTTCTGGAACGCACATTTCTGCTGAAACTGGCCAACGGCAATGTCGATGAGGCCGTTCGCTTTGCCGAAGATCTTGAAAAGGCCGGTCTCCAGAATTTTCTCGCCCAGCTCGTGCTTGGCGCGGACAAAATGGGCCAGGGCAAATACGGCGAAGCGGAGAAGATCCTTTCCGAGAGCCGCAACGGTCCGCTGGCGCAACTGTCCATCGGCCTTTCCCGCGCCTGGGCCCTTTATGGCGATGGCCAGATCGACGAGGCGCTGAAGGTCATCGACGCTCTCAGCGGTCCGGACTGGTTCGAAGTCTTCACGGCAACCCACAAGACCCATATCCTGTTCGCCGCCGGACGCAATGCGGAGGCTCTAGAAGCCGCCGAAAGCGCCTATGCGATCGATCAGGGCGCCATTCGTGTCACGGATGCCTATGCCCGGGTTCTGGCCGCCAACGCCCGCCAGAAAGACGCCCTCGAGGTCCTCGACCGCTACGACAGCCAGTTTCGCGGTCATCCCAAGCTCGATCAGACCCGCGCGGTGATTGCCGCCGGCACGGTGGTCCCGCCCCTGGTGACGGAACCGGCCGAAGGCACGTCCGAAATTCTCTACGGTCTGGGCGCCGTGATCGGCCGGGACGGCGGCGAGGAACTGTCGACCTCCTATCTGCAGCTCGCGCTGTTCCTGGATCCCAGGGCCGAATTCGCGGCCATCGCACTCGGCAGCGTCTTTGAGCGCATGGAACAGCCCGACCGGGCCATCGAGGCCCTGATGATGGTGCCCGATGACAGTGTCCTCAAGCGCGAGGCCGAAATCCAGGTCGGCATGAACTACAACCAGCTCGACAAGCTTGCCGAAGCCCGCGACCATCTCGAGGCGCTCATCAGGGACGATCCGTCCGATCTCGAGGCGGTCATCGCGCTTGGCAACATCTTGCGGGCCCATGAGATTTACGAGGACGCGGAAGCCGTCTACAGCCAGGGCATCGACACCATTGCGGAACTTGAAAACCGGCACTGGCTGCTGCTCTATTTCCGCGGCATAGCGCGCGAGCGGCTGGGCAAGTGGGAACTGGCGGAAGCCGATTTCCGCAAGGCGCTTGAACTCAACGAGCAACAGCCGCTTGTGCTGAACTATCTCGGCTACTCCCTGGTCGACCAGGGCCTGAAGCTCGACGAGGCGCTGGAGATGATCAAGACCGCGGTGGAACTGCGGCCGACCGACGGCTACATCGTCGACAGTCTCGGCTGGGTCTATTTCCGGCTCGGTCGCTACCCGGAAGCCGTCAAGGAACTTGAACGGGCCATAGAACTGCGTCCCTCGGACCCGGTCATCAACGATCACCTCGGCGATGCCTACTGGATGGTCGACCGCCGCAACGAAGCCCGCTTCCAGTGGAACCACGCCCGCGATCTCGAACCGGACGAAAAGGACCTTCCGAAGATTCTGGACAAGATCGCGAATGGCCTTGAAGACAGTCCGGCAACCGATGCGGCCAAGGCCGATTCCGGCAACAACGGCGGCTGACGGAACACCGCCATGTCCGTTGCTTCAGCCGCCAGACCCCGGGTGGAACTCGCCCGGGCCAAGGTCAACCTGACCCTTCATGTGACGGGAAGACGCTCCGACGGTTACCACCTTCTGGATTCGCTGGTGGTTTTTCCGCAGATCGGCGACCGGATCAGCCTGCAGGAAGCAAGCGGTCTGGACTTGCGGATCGAAGGACCGTTCGCCCGCGATCTTCACACGCCGGCCGGCGACAACCTGGTGCTGAAGGCGATCACAAGTTTCTCGGCCAGCGCCCGCATTCCCCTGCCCGGCCTGCTCGTCACCCTGACCAAGCGTCTCCCGGTCGCCTCCGGTGTCGGCGGCGGCTCCAGCGATGCGGCGACCACCCTGAGGCTGCTTGAGGATTTCACCGGAACCTATCTGTCCGAGGAAGAGCTTCATGCTCTTGCCCTGTCTCTCGGCGCCGATGTCCCGGTCTGTCTCGTTCCCGAGCCGCAGGTGATGCGCGGCATCGGAGAATTGATTTCGTCCGGTCCGGAGCTTCCCGCCTGCGGCATCGTGCTGGTCAATCCGAAGGTGAGCGTATCGACCTCCGACGTCTTCAAGGCCCTGACCAGCTGTGACAATGCCCCCATGCCGCTGCTGCCGGAGGGGTTCGACACACTCGGACAACTTGCCGCCTACCTGGAAAGCTACCGCAACGATCTCCAGGCTCCCGCCGTCGGCCTCGAGCCGCAAATCGGCGCCGTGCTGTCCGCACTTCAAGAGGATCGCCGGGTGGAATTCGCCCGCATGTCGGGCTCCGGCGCCACCTGTTTCGGACTGTGCGAACTTGCCCATGCCATGGAGATCGAGCGGAGCCTGCGCGAAGCGCATCCCCAGTGGTGGATCGCTTCGGGCCCGCTCGCCTGACAAGCCGGCCGGCACCTGTTCCCCTCCAGCAACCGGGCACGGATTATCCGCGTAGCTCTAAAGGCTATTCTGTATTCTTTATCAGAAACTTACAGAATTCAGCTCACACGTGAGATGCAGAACGCCACCGCGTCGGCAAGCGCATCATTGTGCGGCCCTGACGGCAGGGTTTCCAATGCGCAAAGCGCGTTGTTGCCGTATGTCTTTGCCCGTTCGACCGTCTCGGAAAGCGCATCGTATTTCCTGAGCAGTTCAATGGCCTGCTCCAGGTCGCCGTCCTCGACATTCTCGCCTTCCAGGCACCGTTTCCAGAAGGACCGGTCCGCATCCGAGCCGCGCGCGACCGCGAGCACCACCGGCAGCGTGATCTTGCCTTCCCGGAAATCGTCGCCGATGTCCTTGCCCAGATCAGCGGAGGAACCGCCATAGTCAAGCGCGTCGTCGACAAGCTGGAATGCGTAGCCGAGTTCCATGCCGTAACCGCGGGCTGCCTGCTTCATTTTCTCCGGCTGTCCGGCGATTACCGGACCGACTTCCGCGGCTGCCGCGAACAGCGCGGCGGTCTTGGCCTCGATGACGCGCAGATAATCCGATTCCGTGGTGGTGATGTTCTTGGCGGCGCCGAGCTGCAGCACCTCGCCTTCCGCGATCACCGCGGAGGCCGACGCCAGGATGCGCAGCGCCTCCAGAGAGCCGACATCGACCATCATCTTGAAGGCCTGGCCAAGCAGATAGTCGCCGACGAGAACACTGGCCTGATTGCCCCAGAGCTTGCGGGCCGCCAGCTTGCCGCGGCGCATGTCGCTTTCGTCGACGACGTCGTCATGCAGCAGCGTGGCCGTGTGCATGAATTCGACGCTGGCCGCCAGCGTGACATGACCCTTGCCGTCATAGCCGAACATGTCGGAACAGGCGAGCGTCAGCATCGGCCGCAGCCGCTTGCCGCCCGAGGAAATCAGATGTTTGGCGATTTCCGGGATCAGATCGACATTGGAACCGGCTTTCGACAGAATCAGCTCGTTGACATCTCCCATGCCTGCGGACACAAGTTCCACGAGCGACTGTATGCTCGGACGGCGCGGTTGACTGTCGGAATAGGTTGCAACAACGGCCACTTATGGCACTCCCTGAATATTTGTGCGGACAATATGGTGGGAACGGCTCCGGGGCAAGCCGCCAATCCGTTGACAAACCGTTGAATAGCCGCGATCTGCTGGGTTTGTTGCAATCTTGGTGCGGATGGATCGACGATGCGTCTGCGCGGCCACGCTGCTAACGCGGGGAAACCAATGGAAGAACTTGTCAGAACTAACGATCCCGTCCTGATCTCGTTTCTGGAATCGATCCTGGAAGAGGCCGGTATCAAGCATTTTGTCGCAGACGGCAACATGAGCATACTGGAAGGTTCGCTGGCCATGATCCCCCGGCGCGTCCTGGTCGACAGCGACCAGGTCCGGCAGGCGCGCATGCTGCTTCGAGACGCGGGCCTGGAGCATGAGCTCCGGCCGGAAAACGGACAGACCTGAGATGTCCGCGCAGCAGGACATGACCGGAGACGATACGACCCGCGACGCGTTTCTGGGCGGCAGGATCTATGTGCACCAGCCCCGGACCGGCCGGCACCGGGCCGGTCTCGACGCGGTCTTTCTGGCCGCCGCGTTGCCGGAGACGACCCGGGGACATGTGGTCGACCTGGGCGCCGGGGTCGGGACGGCCGGGTTCTGCGCCGCCATGCGGCTCAAGGACATACGTGTCACTCTTGTTGACATGGACACCACCGTGCTGGATCTGGCCCGGCACGGCCTTCAGGATCCGGTGAACGCGGCTTTCGCCGACAGGATCTCGCTGCTGGAAGCAGACATCACTGCCAAGGGCAGCCTGCGCCACACTGCCGGGCTGACACCGTCCATGGCAGACCATGTCATCATGAACCCGCCCTATTACGAGGTGGACCGGTTCCGCGCCTCTCCCAAGTCGGCACGGGCGGGCGCGCACATGCTCGACGACCGGGGGCTGGAGCCCTGGGCGAAAACCGCCACCGACATTGTCCGGGAGAGCGGCAGCCTCACCGTCATCTTTCGCGCCGACGGATTGCAGGAGCTGTTGAACGTGCTCCAGGGCCGCTTCGGCGCGATCGATCTCATTCCCCTTCATCCGCGCCCGAACATGGCGGCCACACGGATCCTCGTGCGCGCCATCCGCGCCAGCAAGGCGCCCCTGCGGCTGCTGCCCGGCTTTGTGCTGCACGAGGAAACCGGGTCGGATTTCACGCTTCGGTCCCGCACCGTCATGCGTGATGGCGCGGGTCTCTGCCTGCCGCCCCGTTGAGCGGACCGCCAACCGGTTCAATGCAGGACGATTTCACCGTCCGCGTAGCGGAAGTCGACCGGTTCGATCAGATTCTGATGGGCGACACGCACCGAGTGGATGCGGCCTTCGATTTCCTTTTCCCAGAAATCGAGAAACCGCGTCAGTTCCGGAAACCCGGGTGCCATGTCTTCCGTCTGCAACAGAAAACTCTGCAGAAACCTCGGATGGTCGGGCAATCTGTAGACGATCTCGGCGGTGAGCAGTCCGTAGCCGAGAAGCCGCTTTTCAAAGTCAGAGCTGGTTTTCATGCCAATCCTTTCCGTCTTGCAGGAAAAGAGTGTCACGAAATTCCGGCGATCCAAACCCGGAAGAACAAGTTTTCCGTTTATAAGCAACACTTTAGCAGCAATCTTTTGCGGCTGCTACTATTTCGCCGGTGCTGGACGGCGTGCCGGCATCAGTTGGTCTGGATGGTGCTCAGATAGCCCAGAAAGGCATCGATGTCATCCGGCTCGAACGCAAATTCGGGCATGCCGTCATGGCCGGTGACGATGCCTTCCGCCAGCGGCTCTTCCAGACTGTCCAGGGGATACATCTTCGACAGATCCCGGAAGGCGGGCGCTCCCGCCTGCGCACTGACGTCGCCGGCGGCGACCGCATGGCAGGCCGCACAATGGATCTCCGCCAGCTCTCTGCCGCTGGCAAGGCTCACGGGATCGTTCGGGTAGACGCTGTCGGCGGCCAGGGCGGCCGACCCCATGATGATCAGGACCGCAGCCGCGTTCAATACAAGTTTGCCAGGCAATTCCGTCTCTCCCTCGAATCACGTGCCCCGTTATAGAAGGTTCGCGCAGCGATGCCCATTAGGGGGATCACGTGGTCCCTGACCGATCGAACGGCGCCGCCGCTGCCCGGCGACGGCGGACCGCTCGACCGAAGTGCTTATATTGCTGCACTATGAAGGCGAACTGCTCTATAAAACCGGGACACGCCTTGCCCGCTGGAGGAAACATGACCGCGCTGCCCCTGCCCGCTTCTATTGACGACACACTCGCATTGATGGACCAGGCGGGTTACGTGGCCGACCGGTCGCTGGCAACCGTGCTGCATCTGGCGCTGAAGCTGAAACGGCCCCTGTTTCTGGAGGGCGAGGCCGGCGTCGGCAAGACCGAAATCGCCAAGGTGCTGTCGGCATCGCTGGGGCGCGATCTGATCCGCCTGCAATGCTACGAGGGCCTCGACCTTGCCTCCGCGGTCTATGAATGGAACTACCCCGCCCAGATGGTCGAGATCCGGGTCGCAGAAGCCTCCGGAGACATGGACCATTCGGAGCTCTCCAAAACGATCTTCGACGAACGGTTTCTGATCAAGCGCCCGGTGCTGCAGGCGCTGCAACCCTCGCTGTCCGGCCCGCCGGTGTTCCTGATCGACGAACTGGACCGGGCCGACGAAGCGTTCGAGGCGTTTCTGCTGGAAGTGCTCGCGGACAACCAGGTGTCCATTCCCGAACTCGGCACGGTCAAGGCCGACGAACCGCCGATCGTCATCATCACCACCAACCGGACCCGGGAAATCCACGATGCGCTGAAGCGCCGCTGCCTCTATCACTGGGTCGATTATCCGGACGCCGAACGGGAACTCGAGATTGTCCGCCGCAAGGTTCCCGGCGCGGCTGCGCGGCTGGCCGCCGAAGTCGTCGCCTTTGTCCAGAAACTGCGCGCCGACGAGGACCTCTTCAAACAGCCCGGTGTCGCCGAAACGCTGGACTGGGCGACGGCTCTTTCCGAGCTCAACGAAATGGCCCTCGATCCGGACATGGCCTCCGACACCCTCGGCGTCCTGCTCAAGTACCAGGATGACATCGAACGGGTGCGCGGCTCGAAAATCCGCCAGATGATCGACGACATCCGCAAGGACGCCCCGAACCCGCAATCCATGCCGGCGGTTTGAGCAAAGGCATGGTTTTCGTTCAAGCTCCAGAGCTTGCCGCCACAGCAATGCGTTCGCTTTTGAGGAAAAAGCACCGATGCCACTGGTGCCACCCCGGGCGAGCAGCGCGAGAGCCGGGGCCCACTCGGTTCCAGAGACCCGAGTGGGATGGGGATCTTCATGCGAGACAATTTCCCACTTCGACAACCGGCAAGGCAAATGCGCCCCGGCTCTGCGCCACGCTTGTCCGGGGTGACCTTGTAGCAAGGCGCTACAAGAGCCTCGGCGTCCATGGAGAACAATATGTCCTCTCCTGAACTGCGCTCGCGCATCACAGACAACATCGTCTTTTTCGCGCGGACCCTGCGCAAGGCCGGCATGCCCGTCGGCCCGGCCTCGGTCGTGGACGCGGTCGCTGCAGTCGAGGTGTCGGGCATCGAGAGCCGGGAAGACCTCTACTGGACACTGCACGCGGTGTTCATACGCAAGCGGGAACACCGCGTCCTGTTCGACGAGGCCTTTCGGATCTACTGGCAGAACCGCGGGCTGATCGAAAAGCTTCTGGCCGTGCTGTCTCCCGTCGCGCCACCGCGTGGAGCGCCTGAAAAGCCCAGGGCCGGCCAGACCCGGGTCTCGCAGGCGTTCGAGGCGGCGAAGGAGCGGATCGCCGAGGAAACGGTCCCCCAGATCGAGATCGATGCCAAGTTCACGGTTTCCGGCAGGGAGCTTCTGCAATCCAAGGATTTCGCCCAGATGACGGCGGCTGAAATCGAGGAGGCCAGGCAGGCCCTGCGCGCGATGGCATTGCCGATGGACCGGATCCGGCTGCGGCGCCCGGCAGCCGCGGCCCGGGGACGGGTGGACCCGCGCCGGACCTTGCGCGCTTCCCTGCGGACCGGCGGCGGCATGATCGATCTGAAATTCCGCAAACCGGCTGAAAAACGGCCACCGCTGGTGGTGCTTTGTGACATTTCCGGCTCCATGAGCCAGTATTCGCGCCTGCTGCTGCATTTTCTGCACGCCGCGACAGCGGAACGGCGCGACGTGCACACGTTCCTGTTCGGCACGCGCCTCACCAATGTCACGAGGCAACTCAGGATGAAGGATCCGGACGAGGCGCTTGAAGCCTGTTCGGACGGTGTCGAGGACTGGTCCGGCGGGACGCGCATCGCCTCGGCCTTGCGTGATTTCAATCTGCACTGGTCGCGCCGGGTGCTGTCCGGCAAGCCGACAGTGCTTTTGATCACGGACGGCCTGGAACGGGACACGGACGAGGATCTGGACCGGGAGATCGACCGGCTCCACCGCTCCTGCAGGCGCCTGGTCTGGCTCAATCCCCTGCTCCGCTTCGACGGTTTCGAGGCCAAGGCCAAGGGCATCCGCGCCATACTGCCCCATGTGGATGAATTCCGCGCCGCGCATTCGCTTGACGCGGTGAAGGACCTGGTCGCGGCCCTGTCGTCGTCGGGCGCTCCCGATCCGGCCACCGACCCGCGGCGCTGGCTGTAACGGTCCTGCCCGGCGTCAGTCTTGCTTGCGGTAGAGGATCGTGCCGCGCTGGTTGATCAGCAGCACTTCGCCGGAAACGGGGTGCACATAGACCTCGACCCTGAGACCGTCCGGAGAGGTTCCATAGACCTCCCAGCAACCGCCGTCCTCTTTCATGCGGCGTATTTGCCAGCCGTCCGCCGTCAGCTTTTCACTGACTTGCACCTCACTGAGCCAGGCGGCCTTTTCAGTCGGTTCGCATTGATAGACACCAGTCGCGTAGGCCGGACAGGTGAAGATGCAGGACAGCATGGAAACCGCCGTGTGCAACGTAAGGTTCATGTGAATTCCCTCTCCTGGGGCGTGTTGACATGTCCGGCCCGTGCCCCCTTGCCGTAAATCCGGTGGAGGCGATAGACCTCCAGCCCGGCCAGTGGCAGGAAGTGGACCAGCGCCGGTCCGAAATTGTTGTGCACGAACATCCAGTGGAGCAGCGTCGCCACGGCAGCGGCATAAACCGTACGCTGAAGCGGTTTCCAGCTTCGGCCCAGCAGACGGACGGACGCATCGTTTGAGGTTACCGCCAGCGGGACGAACACCACGAATGCCAGCCATCCCGTCCAGATGCCGAGGCTCCGGAAGTCACCCAGAACAGACCGCAGAGTGCCCATGTCGACCAGATAAAGCGCAGTGTGCAGAGCCGCGTAGCCGAAGGCGGCGACCCCGAACGCACGCCGGCGGCGCCCCATCCAATGCCAGAACCGGGACTTGGGAAAGATCAGCCGGAGGGGGGAAATGATCATGGCGATGATCATGAAACGCGCGGCGAATTCACCCGTGGGATGCAGAAGGAACTCGCTCGCGGACCGGCCGTCCCCGGACACGGTGCCGCCGGCAAGCGCGGCAATCATCGGAAGGGACGGAACAGCAAGCAGGGCCCAGAGAAAAAAGCGCGATTGGAGGATGCTTTTCATGAAATCACCAGCCGGAAGGAAAGCGACCGGTCTGAACCGGCGCGTCGGTCTCTTCACAAGCTAGAAGAAAGGTGTCGCGAATCTATGGCCGGAAACCGGTGAATGTGTCGCAATGTGTAACCGTGCGACATGCGCGGAAGCAAAACCCCGCCGGCACCGTGTTGGGGCACTGGATACCGACAGGGCCTTGCAATGGGCCGCAACCGGCCCGCCCCGAAATATATATTCAACAAAGCGAAACAACATGCGGCACGCTGTCCCTGCGCCGGCCTGACCCTGCATCAGGGCAGCGCCACCACCGGGCTGCGCACGCCGACCCGCTGGAACAGGTCCTGAATGTCGTGGTTGGCCATGCGGATGCAGCCGTAGGACACCGCGCGCCCGATGGAGCCCGGCCGGTTGGTCCCGTGAATGGCATAGTTTCCGTTGGAAAGCGTCATGGCGGCGACGCCCATCGGGTTGTTCGGCGCTCCGCCCCGGATCAGGGTGGGAAGATGCGGGTGGTCCCGGCGCACTTCCGGTGACGGCGCCCAGTCAGGCCTGATGTATTTCGCGGTAATATGCGCCTGCCCCGTCCAGGATTTCCTGCGTTTTCCTACGGCCACCTTGTAGCGGATCGCCCGGTTGCCGCGCAAAACCAGGTAAAGCCGCTTTTCGGAATTCCTGATGACGATCGTCCCCGGACGGAACCGCGTGTCGGAAAAGCCGACAAGCTCGGCCGCTGCTGCGGGCGCGCCGGCCGCAAGGCCGCAGAGCAGCGCAAACGCCGGCAGAGTTCGGCGCAACAAGGTGAAAAGACGCATTACGATCCCCGTGGTCACTGCCACAGACTACCCTGCCGGGCGCCTTGACAGAACGGGGGAACGCCAGTTTCTTACCGGAAGGTTAACGGGCAAAATCACATCGAATGCATCGGCGGACGCGGCGGAAAGCCGGACTGTGTCGCCTGTCACTATGCCGGCGGCGATCAATGGGGATACTGGATCACGACCCCGCCGGCTCCAGACGCCGGAGCCTGACATCGGAAACCCGCAGTCAACAGCCGCACCCGATTGCTTCGGCAATCCCGTTCAAGGATCTTTGAAATGCCCGTTATCACGTTTCTCCCGGAAGGCACACGCAATCCCTTCTGGACGTCGTTTGCCGCTCTTGCCGGTCTTCTTGCCGTCATCGCGGCCCCGCTACCCGCCGCAGCCGGACCGCTTTCGGGCACCTATACGCTGTCTCCGGCCAACATCGACGCGGATTTCTCGGTCAAGGTGCTCGGCCGGGGTCCCGTTACCGGCGAATTCAAATCCGTCTCCGGCAGGCTGGTCCTGAACCGAAAGCAGCCGGAAAAGAGCCGGGTCAGCGTAAAGGTCGACCTCTCGAGCGTTTCCACCCGGAACGACACGGTCACCGGCTTCCTGAAAAGCTCGGCCATGTTTGATGTCGCCAATCATCCGGTCGCGACCTTTCAGAGCACCCGGGTCCGCATCACCGGTGACTACACTGCCGAAGTCGACGGCGTGCTGAGCCTGCGCGGTCAGACGAAACGCACCAGTCTGACGGTGAAGATCACTGGCACCAAGGCCAAGGGCCAGGTCGGGTTCGAAGTCAGGGGCGGCTTTTTCAGAAGCTTCTACGGCATGGCAGCCGGTCTTCCGATCTATGCCGACAAGGTCAACCTGGTGATCAGGGGAACGGGACGCCGGACCTGAAAATCACCGGAACTCGGCGAAAATCACCCGAACGGAACACCCGCGCACCGCTCCGGCCGCGGGTTTTCCGTTTTTGAACGGCACGCCTGGTCCAGGGCGGTCACTCATCTGCGCACCGGTGCACTGTTGCGCCACTCGTACCAGACATAGGCCGGCACGCCCGCATCACCCTTGTCGTCAAAGGCAACGGTTCCCAGGACGGTCTCGAACGTTCCCGCCCCGAGGGCGTCTACGACGTCCTCAAAGCCGGTGGTCTGTGCCTGCCGGGCGGCCTGTGCCCAGATCTGAACGGCAGCGTAAGTCGTCAAGGCATACCGATCGGCGGGCAATCCGGCCTCTTCCATCGCGGTGACGACCTTCGCAGCCGCCGCCATCCGGCGCGGGACCTCCGGATAGGTCAGCAGCGTGCCGTTCCCCGCCGACCCTGTCACCGACCAGTATTCGTCCGTCATCAACGCGTCGCCGGCGATCAGGATCGCATCAAGCCCCTGACGCACCATTTCCAGCTTGATCAGTCCGGCTTCCGGGTGGTAGCCACCCAGATAAACGACATCGATATTCTGAAGGACGAGATCGGAAACGAGCTCCCGATAGGCGTCCTCCCCGGCGTCATATCCGATTGACAGGCTCTCGCGTTTGCCAAGACCGTTCATCACTGTCTTGACCGCGTCGACAAGCCCCTTTCCATAGGCCGTCTTGTCATGGAGAAAGGCGATGCGCGCGTCGGCATGGTCCCGTGCCAGAAAGGCACCGGCGATGTCCGCCTGCTGGTCATCCCTTGGCGCCAGGCGGAAAACACCCGCGCCGGGACGGTCCTGCGTGAATTTCGGCAAGGTGGTGGCGGGAGACATCTGGATGATCCCCGCCTGGGCATACACCTCGCTCGCCGAAATCGACGGACCGAAGCAGAAATGACCGGCGACAAAAACCACTTCCTTGCCGATCAGCTGGTTGGCGACGGCAACCGCCTTGTCGGCGTCGCAGCCGTCGTCGACCGTCTCCAGAACCAGCGTTTCGCCGTTCACCCCGCCCGCGGCATTGATATCGGCCACCGCGCTGGCGGCCCCGCCGGCCATTTGCGCGCCGAAGGCAGCGAATTGCCCCGTCATGGGTCCGGCGACGGCAATGCGGATTTCGGCAAGGACCGGCGCCGGAACCAGGCTGATGGCGAAAAGGACCAGGCCGGCCGCAACATTCTGAAAGATCATCCGTGTCTCCGGCGCTCGATTGACGCCTGAATGTGGAATTTTATGTGTCCGCACCCTAGCGCGAGCCGAAACCGAGCTCAATCGGAGCAATCACAAAATACTGGCCGGATCCGCGTTCGGATGCCATATCCCGGAGGGCGGCCCTTTGAACTCGCATCTAGGCAGTGCCCGCCGGCGCGCATAAACTCCGGACGCATCCGGTCGCACACGTGATTCCCGTATCGTCCGCCCAAGGAGCAGGCACCATGGCCCTTTCCCCGCCAGACCCCAACGACCAGGACAGGCTGACCCTGGATACAAGGGGATTCCGCGAGGCCATGAGCCGCATCGCCGCGGCCGTTCACGTGGTGACCACGGACGGACCCGGCGGGCGTCTGGGCGCCACGGTCTCCGCAGCCTGTTCCGTCAGCGACAATCCCCCCAGCATTCTCATCTGCCTCAACCGGGACACCCGGATCCACCATGCGGTTCTGAAAAACCGCTGTTTCTGCCTCAACACCTTGAGCGACGATCATGAGGAAATCTCGGACGTCTTCGCCGGGCGCAACAGTCTCGACATGCCGGAAAGATTCGCGAAAGGGGCTTGGACCAACCTTGCCACCGGATGTCCTGCGCTCGACAGTGCCCGCCTCAGTGTCGATTGCGAGGTGTATTCGGTCACCGAGATGGGAACCCATTCGATCATTGTCGGCACTGTCGCGGACCTGCGCATGACCGATCCCGCTAAATCTCTTCTATATGTTCGGCGCGGCTATAAAAGCCTCGACACGTGACCCAGTCCCGATCAAACTTGAAAGGAGCATCGCAGCTCTGATGGAACCCACACCCATGACCGGCAAACGCAATCTCATCACCGATGTTCCCGGCCTGCAAATCGGCAACGCCACCGATCAGGACCTGAAATCGGGAGCAACCGTGCTGGTTCCCGATGAGCCGGCGGTGACCTCGGTCGCCATCCATGGCGGCGCGCCGGGAACCCGCGAGATCGCCTTGCTGGAACCCGAGCAGACCGTTGAAAAAATCGATGCCGTGGTGCTGGCCGGCGGGTCCGCCTTCGGTCTGGATGCCGGTGCCGGCGTTCAGGGCCGTCTGGCGGAACTGGGCTACGGATTTCAGATCGGACCGTTTCGCGTACCGATCGTGCCGACAGCCATATTGTTCGATCTGCTCAACGGCGGCGACAAGAGCTGGGGTCAGGCGGCTCCCTACCGCGACCTTGGACGCGCCGCTCTGGACGCAATCGGCCACGACTTCGCTCTCGGCTCCGTGGGCGCCGGGACAGGCGCAACCACGGCGAACCTGAAGGGCGGGCTTGGGTCCGCGTCCCAGGTTCTGGACAATGGTGTCACTGTCGGGGCGATTGTGGCGGTAAACGCCCTTGGCCGTGCGACCGTCGGTGACGGCGCCCATTTCTGGGCGGCGCCCTTCGAGATCGGCGAGGAATTCGGCGGTCTGGGCATGGCACACCCCCTGCCCGCTGACGCCATTTCCGTGCGCACCAAGCTGGACGGCCTGAAGGCCGGCGCCAACACGACCATCGCGGCGGTGGCCACGGATGCGATCCTCACCAAGGGCGAAGCCAAACGTCTCGCCGTGATGGCCCATGACGGTCTCGCCCGGGCCCTGTGGCCCGCGCACACGCCTCTGGACGGTGATCTTGTGTTCGCCTTGTCAACCGGTCAGCGCAGGCTGGAAAACGGTCTTGAGGACATGGTGCAACTGGGGGCGGCGGCGGCGTCCTGCCTGGCAAGGGCGATTGCAAGGGGCATCTACAATGCCTCCCCTGCCTCGGATGACCCCGTGCCGACCTGGCGGGACCGGTTCGGCCGCTGACGCATCGCCAGCCGGGCAATCCGCCTTCAGGTCAGGAGGCCCGGCGGCCGAGACGCGCCGCGCGCTCGAGCATCTTGTTGCGGTCCTTCTCGTCCGACCCGCGCAGCGGCGAAAACAGGTGGTAACCGACCGGCTTGAGACCGCAAAATCCGAGGATCTGTTTTTCGGTCTGCTTGCGCACGCCCGCCCCGTAGATCCATCGGAAATACCACCCCGGCGTATCGCAGGTGACCAGAACCTCCGACGTCCGTCCCTTGAGCAGTTTTTCCGGCATGGGCTTGCCATGGACATACTTGAAGGCCGCGCCGGGAAGAAAAACCCGGTCGAACAGCCCCTTCAGCTTGGCCGGCAGGCCGCCCCACCACAGCGGATGCGCCACCACCAGATGTTCGCACCACTGGATCTCCTTCCAGACCGCTTCAAGATCGGGTTCGAGCGGTTTGGCGTCCTTGAAACGCGACACGCCGAAGTCTGGATCGAAGTTCATCCGCGACAGCAGGCTGATGTGAACCTCGTGGCCCTTCTGGCGCGCCTGTTCGGCATATGCGTTCGCCAGAGCTCCGCAGAAGGAACCTTTGGCCGGGTGTCCGTCCAGGACGAGAATGCGTGTCATGTCTGATCCAGTCTTGTACGAGGAAATGCCAAAAAAATTGACCACGGTCATTTTTTGACATCAGCAGATGCATCGGTCAAGATATTTTTTGACCACGGTCAATTCTTATGAGGCTACATGACACGCAAACCGCAACAGCGCAGCATCGCCACACGCGCCCGTGTGCTGTCGGCCGCCCGGGACCTGAGCCATACCCACGGGCTGGAACTGATCACGGCGGACGCCGTCGCCAGGGAAGCCGGTGTCGCCAAAGGCACCGTATTTGCGCATTTCGGCGACATGGATGGCTTGTTGTCCTACATCCTGCTGGACCGGCTGAATGCCCTGCGCAGCACCGCCTCGGTAGAACCGGCCGAAATCGGGCAGATCGCCGACCCGGTCGGGCTGCTGATCCAGCGCATGATGGCGTTGATCGCGGTCATCACCGACAGCCCGACAATCCTGCGTCTGTTCATGGACAATATCGGGGTCACCAAGCCGAATTGCGCGGAAGCATTCGTCGAAACACTGGACGCGCTCGATGCGGAACTGGCGGCGTTTCTGGAAATCTGGCAGCAGTCGGACACGCTTGAGCCGCCATTGCGCCGGGACAGGTCACCGGCCGAATTGGTCGACGGGCTGATCGCCTTCATGATCCACGGGGCAATTCTTCTCAAGAGCCATCAGCTCACCGACCGGACCGTGCTCGAAGCCCGCCTCCGCCGCCATGTGGAAGCATTCCTGCTGACGTCGTGACGGCTTGGTTGCGCCTGTTCAGGCCGGGACTTCGGCCGGCCAGCTCACCACATGCTGCTCGTAGTCCTCAAGGGCCATGCCGTCTTCCGGGACCGTGCGTCCGCGAACGGAAATGCCGGCCTCGTGCACGGTTGCAGGATCGCCCGAGACCAGAGGATGCCACCAGTACAGATCCGCGCCCTCCCGGATCAGCCGATAGGCGCAGGTTGGTGGCAGCCAGGTGAGTGTCCGGACTTCTTCCGGCGTGAGCTGAATGCAGTCGGGCACGGTTTGCGCCCTGTTGGGATAGTCCCGGCAGCGGCAACTGGTGCCGTCCAGCAGCGTGCAGGCGACATCGGTCCACACAATGGCGCCGCTGTCCCAGTCTTCCAGCTTGTTCAGGCAGCAGCGGGCACAACCGTCGCACAGGGATTCCCACTGCGCGCCGCTCATGTCCTCAAGCGTTGTTGTCTTCCAGAACGGAAGCCCGCCCGCGTTTTCGTCTGCGCTCATGGAACTGAAGGTGCCTTTCGGGTGCCGGATGATCCCGGCGCGTAGCATGCCGGGCCGCGCGCGGCAATGCAAACGCAGCTTATTGCGCCTGAATACCGGACCTTCCGCTGGAAATGGTGGGTAAACCGGACCCCGGGCGCACCTTCGCACTCACAGGTTTTCCTCGCCGTCAAAACCGGCTAGTTTGCGTCCATCCAGTCTGATCCGGAGACACCGTTCGCGTGATGGACACACCGCAGTCAAATGAAACCGGCCCGGCAGACGGGCAGCCGCCGAAGAGCAAGCGCCGAATCCGCCGCTTCTTCCTCGGGCTCGATGCCTTTGTCGACACCGCGCTGTGGAGAAGCGGATCAACCATCCGCCGGATCTTCGAAAGATATGACGCGTTTCTGCGCCGTTTCCGCGCCACGGGCGTGTGGCGCTTTCTCGCCGAGCTCTCCTCCGACGGTCTGACCTACGGTCTTGCCGGTTTCATCGTCGTGCTCGCCTTCGCCCAGCCCGCGTTCGAGGCCACCCGCTACGCCGACTGGAAGACCACCGACGATTTTGCGGTCACCTTTCTGGACCGGTTCGGCAAGGAAATCGGCCGCCGTGGCATCGTTCTCAACGACAGCGTGCCGCTCGAGGAAATCCCCGACTCACTGATCAAGGCGACACTGGCCACGGAAGACCGCCGTTTCTTCAGCCATTTCGGCATCGATTTTGTCGGCACCTTCCGCGCCATGGTGGAAAACGCCCGGGCCGGCGGCGTTGTCCAGGGCGGCTCGACGCTCACCCAGCAGCTCGCCAAGAACCTGTTTCTGACCAACGAGCGCAGCCTCAGCCGCAAGGTCAAGGAGGCCTATCTTGCGCTCTGGCTGGAGGCCAATCTCACCAAGCAGGAAATCCTGAAACTCTATCTCGACCGCGCCTATATGGGCGGCGGCGTGTTCGGCGTCACCGCGGCCGCCGAATTCTATTTCAACAAGAACGTGCGCGAGCTGACGCTGGCCGAAAGCGCCATGCTGGCCGGGCTTTTCAAGGCGCCCGGAAAATATGCGCCGCACATCAACCTGCCTGCGGCGCGCGCACGCGCCAACGAGGTTCTGACCAACATGGTCCAGGCCCGCCTTCTGACCGAGGGCCAGGTCATTGGCGCCCGCCGCAACCCGGCCCTCGCGGTCGACCGCTCCCAGGAACAGTTGCCGGAGTATTTCCTCGACTGGGCCCTGGACGAGGTCAAGAAACTGGCGCGGCGCAATCCCGCGCTCGCCCGGGACCGCATCGTCACCGTGCGCACCACGCTGGACCCGGCGCTGCAGCGCCAGGCAGATCTGGCCGTCGAAACCGTTCTGCGGGAAAACGGCAAGTTGCGCGATGCCGGCGCTGCCGCGCTGGTGTCGATGATCCCCGATGGAGCGGTCGTCGCGATGGTCGGCGGCAGTTCCTACGGCGAAAGCCAGTTCAACAGGGCGGTCAACGCCCTCCGGCAGCCGGGTTCCTCCTTCAAGCCCTTCGTCTACATGACCGCCTTCATGAACGGCTATGAGCCGGACAGCATCGTGCCGGACAGGCCGGTCTGGATCGGAAACTGGTCGCCCAAGAACTACAACAGGAGCTATCGCGGCCCGGTCACCCTGAGGCTGGCGCTGACCAAATCGATCAACACCATTCCGGTCCGCCTGTCCCTGGATTTCGGCCGTGAAAAAATCATCGAGACCGCCTATGCCATGGGCCTCACCCATGAGCTGGAGAATTCGATCTCCCTGCCGATCGGCTCGTCGGAAGTCTCCGTCATCGACATGGCCTCCGCCTATTCCTCCCTGGCAAACGGCGGTTTCAAGGCGCCCGCCTACGCCATTCTGGAGGTGACGAACAGCGACGGCGAAGTGCTCTACCGGCGCGAACAGGACGCGCCCTCGCCCCAGCGCGCCTTGCCGGAGGACAAGGTCCATCAGTTGAACGAAATACTGGTCAATGTGGTTGAGGCAGGCACCGCCCGCCGCGCGCGGATCGACGGTGTTGTCGCCGCCGGCAAGACCGGCACGACCAATGCCTACCGGGATGCCTGGTTTGTCGGCTATACCGGCAACTTCTCCACGGCCGTGTGGTTCGGCAACGACGATTTCACCTCGACCCGGCGCGTCACCGGCGGCAGCCTTCCCGCCATGACCTGGCAGAAATACATGGCCTTTGCCCACAGCGGCATCGAACTGGCGCGCATGCCGGGCGTGGAGGCGGACAGTCTGCCGCGCCTGGCGCGCGCCGCGCCGTCGCGGCAGGCCGACAAGCAGGTCGATGCCGTTCAGCCGCGTGTCCTGAAACGGCGCACCCAGGATCTGCTGCTCGAGATCGGACGGGACCTGCACCGGCTGCGCGCCCAAAAGAGCGCCCGCATCACGCCCCCTGGCGAACCGGAAAAGGCCGTGACGGTGCAATGAGCGCGGCTTTCCTGAAGCCGTTCTTCGGCAAGGACGACTGGTCGGACGGCCACCTGCCGCGCGCGATCCGTCCCCATCGCGGTCATCCCATGCGGACGCTGGCGACAGTCATCCTGGTGGTCCTGCTGGCGGCGCTGCTGGGCATCAGTTCCGCCTATCTGATCATTGAGCGCGAAGAGCCGCTCAATGCCGCCACCATCGGCCCCTGGCATGCCTATCCCAAGGCGGGAACCTCGGAAGCCGATCCCTATTCGGTGGCCATCTACACACGCGGGGCCGTCATCCCGCTGGCCTCGGGCGAGGGTCTCGCCCTGACCGCGCGCGAGGACAGCGCCGGCCACCTGCTGGACCCGACCTGCATCTACCGGATTGCCGGCCAGACACCATCCGCGCGTCTGTGGACCCTGACCGCGATCGACGGTCACGGCAATCTGGTGGAGACCCTGCCGGGCCGGGTGAACCTGGCGAGCCACACCCTGCTGCGAAACCAGGACGGAACATTTGAAATCACCGCTGCAAGGCGCGCGCATCCCGGCAACTGGCTGCCGCTTGCAGCCGCCGCGAAAGCGGGCGACGGATTGCGTTTCGTGCTCAGGATCTACGATGCCCCGGTGACCACGGGCGCAGCCCTGGACGGTGTCAGCATGCCGGCAATCGAACGGCTGGGCTGCCCATGACGCTGTCCCCCCGTTTCAGCCTGACCGTTGGCGCGCTGGCGACACTCTGCCTTGCCGCGATCATCCATATTCTCGTGGTGCTCAGCATTCCGCGCAACGTCCAGCACAATGCCTACGACAAGGTCGCCGACCACGGTCCCGACCGGCAGTTCAATCTGCTGCCGGATGTCCGTCCGGGCCAGGAGGTCCTGCCCGATCTCGATCCGGCCATGAAACACGCCGCATGCCGCTTTCAGCTCGACGAAGGTCCGGTCCTGTTCGACGCCAGCATTCCGGCGCCCTTCTGGTCCATCGGCCTGTTCAACACGGCCGGTGAAGCGGTCTACAGCCTCAACAACCGCACCGCCGGCGCGGAGCGCCTGTCCATGCTGGTGCTGACCACCGAGCAGCTTTCCATCCTGCGCGAGAACCCGCCGGAAAACCTGGAGGAGCTGATCGTCATCGAGACCGCCGAACCGATCAGCGGCTTTGCCCTGCTGCGCGCCTATGTCCCCAATCCGGCGAAGGCAGGCACGATCGACGGCGCATTGCAGGCGGCGCGCTGCGGCGGCATCGGCTGACCGTCGAAGCAGGCGCCCCGGTTCATGTGTCCGGGTTTCATGTGTTCCGGACCGGGTTACTGGCCCTGCTGGAAAACCTGGTGCTGCCGGGCCACATCATTGTCTGGAAGATTGGGACGCTCCTCGTGACCGGCGAGCAGGCCTGCGGCCCCTTCCGTCATTGTCGGCGCCAGCGGTCCAAGCGCCACGAACAGATCCTTCAACAGGTCCTTGTACCGTCTCCAGCGACCGATCGAGGACCGGAACATCGGCCTGCGGACCTGCAGGTTCGAGAAGGTCGTGACAGGACTGTCGCCCTGGTAGAACTGCAGGCAGTCATCTTCCCAGTCCATACCGGTCTGCGCCAGCAGCGCCCTGCTTTCCCGTTCCTGGTTGTGCACGAGTTCCTCGTAGGAAAGCTGGTGCAGCTTCACTGGCAGGACCTTCGCCCAGTGCTCCATCAAATCCGTGTAGGTCTGGAAGTACCGGCCGAGCGTTTCCTGGGACAGACAATAGTTGTGAGAGGGCGAAAGGGAGTGTGACAGGAGCGAAATGCAGGTGTCGGCCGGGCAGCGAACACAGTGGATGAAGGCGGCCTTGGGAAACAGCAGGCTCATCATCCAGAGCATTTCGAAATTGTGCGGCATCTTGTCGGTCACCCGGTCCGCGCGCCGGTCGATCTGGTTGAGTTCGGCCAGGTAACTCCGGGCAAACCGCTGATAGTCCTTTGGCCCGAGGTTTTTCAACCGCGTTTCCAAAGCTGCGCTGGGCGCGCCCCTCAGGCCCAGATCCTGCTGCAACTGCCTGAAATAGGAGAGTTCCGCCCCGCTGGCGATCCGCGAATGCCGGCAGATGATCTGTTCCGCAAGCGTGGTCCCGGAGCGCGGCATGCCGAATATGAAGACCGGCCGCTCCGAACTGTCCTGAACCTCCTGGCGTTCCGCGAAGAATTTTTCGTTGAAGACCTCCTTCATGAAGGAGATCCGCTCCTCGTGTGCCTTCCGGTCGAAAGGCGGGTAGCGCAGTTGGCGGGCAGTCCGGAAGTGATGGACGGTTCTCTGGGTATCTCCCAGATCGTAATAGACCTTGCCCGCGGCCCAGTGCAGATTGGCCTGATCGGGAGCGGCGCGCGGAACGTCCTGCGACAGAAGGCCTTCGATGGTGTCCAGTTCGACCGGTCTTTCCTTGTAGGTTCGGGTGCCGGTAAGAAGATGCAGGGCCGTCGGCAACTCCTTTCCTCCGTCAATCGCCTGTTGAAACCAGACGACAGCCGCCTCGATGTCACCGATGGTGATTTCCAGCTGCCCCAGTCCGACCAGCGCATAACCGTTCCCCGGGTCGATCGCCAACGCCCGCTCATAACTTTGCCGGGCGAGCGCCGGTTGCCGCCTCAACCGGTAGAGATCACCGAGGTGGGAATGAAAATCGGCTTCCTTTGGCGCCAGAGCGACCGCTTTTTTCAAGGATTTCTGGGCACCGGCAAGATCTCCGGCATTCAAAAGCGCCAGTCCGAGCAGCTGATGAACTTGCGGCAGCCTCGACGCCCTGCGCTCCGCGACACGCAGCAGCTCGATGGCAACACCGAGATCGCCGTTCAGATAGGCCGCGATGCCGAGAGAAAAATTTGCCTGCGGGTTCCGGGGATCCCGCTGCAAGACCTTCTCGAACAATCCGAGTGCAACCTGGATGCGCCCTGCATGCTGATGAGCAAGGGCCTCTTTCACGATGAGATCGACGCTCGGGTTCATGGCTCACTCTCAAGTTACAAAAAGCCGACATGTAAACTACACCGTCTAGTTCTATGCCAACTGAAGGGCAAGTCACGTTTCGATGATCATGGAGTATCATGGAAAACTCAGCCGTCTTCCAGATAAGCAATTGTAATCAATTGTATCTTTGGGCCGCACAAAAATGCTGCACTGCATGAAAATAAAATTAGAGGGAACAACTTAAAAATACAACCTTAAATTTATCCCACCTTTCCACTCCCGTCTCCGGCAAACCATTGACCTGTCGGGCGGTTCGGGCAAGGCTCGGACCTGTCGTCCAGAGCCCTGGGAGACCGGTTTGAAGTACAGGTTGCAACCGTCTCGGCACCCTGCCTGAAAATTAATCATTCCCTGAAACAGGCAGAACAGGTTTTCCCCTGAAAACCTACTTCTGCACCGGCGCGCGCTCGGTGCCCCAGCCCGTGAAGATCCTGGACCGCTTCGCCGGCCTGTTATCTCCGGAATGACTTTCCGCGCCGCAGCCGGCTTCGGCGATTCGGACCTGGCCCTCCAGTTCGCGGATGGCATTGTTGACTTTCCAGACCCGGTTGCGGGTCGGCGTCTCGATTTCCAGGCCTTCCAGCGCCTTCTTGTAGGCGGTGATGCGGTAACGCAGGGCCTGACTGACCCATTTGGTCATCACCCGGTTTTCCCAGACCCGCGCCTTGGCGCCGTCATAGGTCTCTTCCGTCGTGACCTGCTTGTTCTTGAGGACGCGCAAACGTTCATCGTCGGCGGTCCTCACGCGCAGAGCCACTTCGCAGAACGGCATGACAAGTTCGGCATCACCATTAGCGTCGGCGGCGATCTTGTCATAGCGGGCATCCGACGACAGGAACCTGTCGGAACGCAGATAGATGAGATAAAGATCCGGCGGCACCCGGCCTTCCACTTCCGGAAGCACACGCGTGCGCGACAGCTCCACGATGGTGCCCCCGATCCAGTCTTTGGTCCAGGGCGGGCGGATCAGCGTCCAGCCGCGGTTGCGCAGCAGTTTCTCGTCATTGGTATAGTTGAACTTGGAAACCGGATCGCCACGCAAGCGCGCGGCTTCGTTCCCGGCGACCGGCATCACCCTGTCATGAATGACGGAAGGTCTCGCCCTGTCGAAATCTCCCGTGGGCCGGACGCAGGCGCACAGGCTGGCGCCGACCAGCAGCGCAGCAGCAAGCCGGACACCCCGTGGCGCGCCCTGTTCCCTGTCCCGAAAAAATGCGGCGGCGGAATGAACCGCGTTGCCTTTGCCCATAGGGCGTGTCTCCAGACCGCTGGTCGGATGCTCCGACACGTCTCGATCGATCACCGCGCGTGGGTCCCGGTCCCGTCCGGTTGTCCCTCGGGTGATCAGAAGCGGCTGGAGAGGCTTGGACCGTCAGTCCTTGTCGGAACCAGCAGGTCCGGCCGCTTTTCCGATGGTCGCGATTCGCGCGGCAAGATCAAGGTCATGACGCTCATAGCGCACACCTGGGAAGAGGATAACTTCACCAAAGCTGCCCGGCTCGGCCGCGTGGTGCCGGTCGGAGCGGTGTTTCAAGCGCGCGGCAGGCCGCTGTGCGGATGAAAAGTTCAACAAAGTGCCCATCGTCTCCTCCTTCGGTTCCGGTCTCCCCTGGCGGCGTATTACCGGCGGGAAACGGTCAAACGGGCGACGCATTACTTGCTGCTTGTTCATTAGGAAGCCGTCAGGGTTAACAGCATGCTAACGCTTTTAGGGCAATTTGAAGCAAGTCAGTCCCACCGGTGGTCCGGTCTTTTGTTTTGAGTAGTCGGGTCTCATGCGCCAATCCAAACGTTTCGATCATTCTGTGCCGAATTCACCTTCCACCGACACGAACATGCGCGGCAGTGGTCCGGATCGCGGCGTTCTTCTCGCGGCCACTGAACTCTTCACCCAGAGATCGCGCCACGACGTTGAAGAAAAACGGATTTTTCTTGAGCTCGCCTGCAACCTCCTGCCGTCCACTTCGCTGCAGGACCGGCGCAGGATTGCCACGCTGCTGGCCGGTCATCCTGAAATTCCGGAGGATCTTCTGGGTGCGCTTGCCGGAGACCCCGACGAGCTGACCGCCTATCCGGCACTTCGTTACAGTCCGGGGCTTTCTGTGGATCTCCTCCTGCGCACCGCGGTGGCAGGTCCCGATTCCCTCAGAAAGGCCATCGCCAACCGGCCTTCACTGCGCGAATCGGTAATCGGAGCGTTGTGCGATCATGCCGGGGCCAATGTGATCGGCATCCTGCTCGACCGCGACGACGTCACCCTGACACCGGATCACCGGGCCAGGCTGGGCAGGCGCAGCGATATTGTTGCCACGCTCGGCCTGGAACTGGCCGGTCGCGATGCCCTCAATCCGGACGGTCTGATGGGACAATTCCTGCATTTGCCCAATCAGCTCAAGGCAAGGGCCATCGCCGCGGCGGAAATGACGTCCCTGGTGAAACAGGCCCAGGCGCCGGGTTCCGGCTCCCAGGTGCGCGCCCGACCCCCGCGCCGAAAGCTCTGTGACGGCTTGCACCGCGAGGCTCTCCGTCAGGACGCGACCCGCTTCGCGGATCTCCTGAGCCAGGGTCTCGGACTGCCCCTCGAGACATGCGAGCTGCTGTTGCGGCAAGATCAGGGAGACGGGCTGACGATCGCCCTGAAAGCCCTCGGCATGAGCGCGCGACAGGTGACGGCCGTGCTGATACGGCTCTGCCCCGGACTGTCGCTGGACCACTTGCGCGGTCTCCTGCGCCTGTACCGCACGCTCGGCATGGGCGCCGCCGAAGTGCTCGTGGATCAATGGATGTTGCAGGACCAGGGCACGCAGCCCCGGCACGAGACCCAGTTTCAGGACACCGGCAGGCGCGGCGGCATTGCCTCAGCGGCAAAGCTTCCCGAAAGCGTGCCCCTTGGAAAAACGGCCGGATCCTGATCCGTTGCCGCCCCAGGCGGTTCAAAAACGGAACAGCCCCGCGCCCGGATCAGGACCCGGGTTTTCCTGTGCAAGCGGCAGCTCCACTCGGCCGTCGCGTGCCTCGATCTCGACCAGCCAGTAATCCGGGTCCATGCGGGCTTCGCCGGCAAGGCGGCTGTCCACGGCCTCTCGCGCACTCTTTTCCAGATTTTTTTCAAACAGACGCCCCAGAGGCTCGTCACCGAACATGGCCTGCGGCGCCGGGCCGTAAAAATCGAACGTTCCATCCAGCCGGTCCACGCAGACAAAGACCGCACCGGCCTCCGGCGCTCCCCGCCTGGACACCGCGGCAAAACCACCCTCCCCGAAGACACGCCGGACCAGCGCACTGACAAAGAACTCCGAGGTGACGCGCATGGCACTTCTCCGATCAACGACGATTGCTGTTACGTCACAAGATAGATTCCGGCAACCGGCCTTCCAGCAGGATACGGACCCGGGCAGGCCCTATCCGGAGAGGGACAGCCCGCTGACCATCTCGAGGCGTTCGATCACCTTCGCCCCGGGGTCGCCGGTCAGCGGCAGGCCGCGGTCGAATTCGAACCGCTTGATGGCGGCCGTGGTGTTGGCCCCCATCAGCCCGTCCGCCGTCAAGGGACCGTACCCGAGTTCGGAAAGCGCCTGCTGGATTTTCATCAGCCTGGGATCGGCGTCCACATCCGACACCGCAGCCTCTTCCCCCGGCAGGGAGACCGTGCCCGAGAACCCCGGCTTGCGCCGGGGTACGGGCGCCACGTCGTCGGCGGGAGCATCCTTGTGCATGAGGACAAGCGCCAGCAGGGCCTCACTCGCCTCACCCGTCTCCACCTGTTCCGCTTGCCGTTCGAACGCCCGGATCGCCCGCTCCGTCGCCGGCCCCTTGAGGCCGTCAAGCGGACCTTCATATAGGCCGATCTTGCGCAGGGAGATCTGGATGTCGAGCACCAGAGTGGAAATTTCCTGGATCTGAAGGCCCGGACTGCGGCCGTCCGGCTCGGGCATCTGCGTGGTATCCGGCCGCTCGCGGGTGGCAAAGAACGGAGCCGGATGACGCCCTGGCTGAAGCCCGACCGCATTGGCAACGATAAGACAGGCGGTCAGTCCCATCACGACGGTGCCGCCGGCGGCAACCGGATTGTCCAGCGCCACGTGCCCGGCTTTCGCCATCAGCGACTCCGTGTGCTTCGGCGCCTGCTTCTTTTTCTGTTTCTGCGGTCTTGATGTCCTCGCCATGCGACCGCCTATGCCGTTTTCGCCAGCCGGCCGGTGCCGGAGGTGCTCACGAGGACAGATGCGCTGAGCGGCAGATGCACGATCACGCAATCGCCCTGCCCCTGCGTTGCAAGAACCGACATGTGGGCGTCCGTGTGTTCCAGCAGCCCGGCGGCGACGTCAAATGCCAGTTTCGATCCGTCAACGCTCCAAAGTGCGCCGGACTGCCGGTTTCTGACCGAAATCAGGCAATCCAGTCTGGCGGTTTCAACAACAGCGGCAACCGTCACGACGGCGCCCTCCGCGCACGTCCCGATCATGTCCGCGAGAACGGAATAGAGCGCCTGGCGCAACAGTTTCCTGTCCATGGCCACGGCCGGCAGGTCTGCGCCTGCCGCAAGTTCCAGCAGGATTCCGCGACGTGCGGCAACCGGCATCAGCAGATCGCGGCATTGCTCCAGGCAGCCGCCAATGTCGATCGCGGGGAGACCGGGCTGACACCTGCTATCCTGCCGCGGATCAAGGTCGAGGCCTGCGTCCAGGGCCGCAACATCACGCTCTCCCGATCGCGTCAGACCGCGGGGCAGAGCACCTCCGGTCCGGCCAGTCTGGCCGGTCCCGTCCGGCTGCATGATCTCCGGCGCACGGCTGATGCACGGCAGCGCATCGCCCTCCGTGGCTTCGACGTTGATCCCGGCTGCCTGCTGCCGCTCCGCCAGATCCCGGAGCGTCATCAGCAGCGCCAACTGGCCGTCACCGGTGTTCCGCTCCGCCGGGAGCGGGCGCACGGTCACTTCAAGGAGCCGGTAGTCCGCCTGCCCTGCTTCCCCGGGGTTCGAGGTGCCGAAGCGCAGGCGCACGTCAACGACCCGGGTTTCGCCGCTGTGCCGTGCCCCTGACACATGTGTCAGGTAAAGCGGGCGATCCGCCACATGGAGCCTCGGAAACAGCCAGTCCTCGTCATGGGCAAGCGGCATGTGGCCGATGAGCTGCTTGACGGGGCCGCCCAGCACTCTCAGGGAACCGTCCGCTCCCAACTCGCAGACAACCTCGGAAATGGCGAACCCCATGTCCTTCAGCCGTGCCTCGCAGGCACCGACGATATTTCGGGCCAGCTTGCGATCGAGTGTCAGCCTCAAGGACAGGATCCCCGCGTACAACACCGCAGCCAGCGTTGTGACCGCAACCAGATTGCCGGACGGAACGGCAAGCTGCATCGGCGGCAGGGGCAACAAGGCGATGACCGCAAGCAGCCCGCCACACAGCAACGTCACCGCGACCGAGGTTTTGCGTCCGGTTGAAAAGGCCGCCTCCATGGGCGCCACGAGCAACCACGCAAGGGCAAAAGAGCTTGTCCCTCCGGTCAGAAGGCAGACGGCGGCAACCAGACAGGCGAACAGTCCGGCGGACAATCCGATGGCACGGTCAAGCGCTCCCGATCTGGACAGGAACAGCGCCAGCGGCCACTGGATCAGCATCCAGGTCAGCACAAGCAGGATGATCGCATGCGGCGGACCGGCCAGCGCGAGATGCAATGGCAGCACAATCAGAGCGGCGCCCCCGCTGACAAAGCAACTGATCAGGAAGGAACGGTGCAAGGGAGCAAGAAAAGAATCGGATGCGGCTTCGGGATGAACCATTCCGTTCACCCGGGCGGCCCAATGCCCCAGTACATTATTAAATGATTTCAGAAAGTTACGCACGCTACTCTACCATACGACAACGACGAACACAGCCGCTTGCACCCATTGTGGAGACATTGTCGTCCGCAGCACTTAAGGAACGATAAAGGATGAAATCGGCAGGTCGATTTTTTCCGAAAAAGTCCTGAAATCAGGACCTTGCCGGGCATTCATTCAAATTTGAATCAAATTCTCAGACAATTTCACTCAAATACCTGTTTTATTTTATGAAAATTGGTCTTTCCGGTTCAACCGGACATTCTCTTGTCGCTGCTATCGTTCCTTCATAACAAGCGTGCCCACGGCACAAGGGCGCGCACAGACAGAACAGACTATTGGGTAGCGACATGTTCTTTCTCTTGCGAACGGCCTTCTGGCTCACATTGGTTCTGGCCCTGATTCCATTCGGGTCCGAACAGAAAACCACTCCGACCGAAAATGTCGATCCTGTCTCCGCGTTCCTCGCCGCGCAGGCAACGGTCTCGGACCTCGGCGGTTTTTGCAGCCGCAATCCGCTTGCCTGTGAAACCGGCGGCAACGCACTCACCGTGATCGGAAGCCGGGCACGCGACGGCGCCCGCATCGTCTACGAGTACCTCGACACAAAAATTGCCGACAATTCCGGCGACGACCCTGTCGTGACCGGCTCGACCGGAAACGCGGTCGCCGGCTGGATGGAGCAGGCGCGTCCCGGCGACGCGGCCGGTCCGCGCGAACTCGAAAACGTCTCCACCGTGGAGACAGACCTTGGACCGGTGCCACGGTCCAAACCACGCTCGGGCCTGAGAACCTGAGCACCAAGACCGCCGACGAACCTATGACCTCCTGGTTCTGAAACGGTCGATTGCGCCCCGCTGACGCGGTGCCGTCCAACGGCATCGCAAAGACGGCTTCACTTCAGCGGTTCGTCCGCTGCGCCGCAGATGGATAGCTGCCCATTTCGTCTGCGGCGTATTTTTGTTTTCAGTTGCGTCCGTTCCCGATTGTCCGGTCCGCCTTCTCGTTGCAAATGTGTGAGACTGCTTTCAATGTCCCCGTTTGCACAACAGCCCTTGCGGGCTATATGAAGTCGGAAACCTCCTTCAAAGACCGGTGCCATGACAGCAAGCCTCAGTGAAATCCTTGAAACCTTTGAATTTCTCGACGACTGGGAAGATCGATACAAATATCTGATCGACCTCGGCCGGGAAATGCCAGATCTGTCCGCCGACGAAAAGACGGACGCAAACAAGGTGCGCGGCTGTGTGTCACAGGTCTGGCTGATCACCTCGATCGAGAAGGGGACGGATGGATCTCCGGTCCTGACCTTCAAGGGCGACAGCGATGCCCTGATCGTCCAGGGTCTCGTTGCAATCGTGACCGCTCTATTCAGTGGCAAGTCCGCCAGGGAAATTCTGGAGACCGATGTCGAGGAGATCTTTTCCCAGTTGGGCCTTCAGGACCACCTGACACCCCAGCGCTCCAACGGGCTGCGATCGATGGTCGGCCGCATTCGCACCGATGCGCAGCAGGCCCTCGAGGCGGCCTGCCCCTGACGGCGGTCGCCTTCGGGAAACCGGAGAGGATTCCAGACAAAAAAAGAGCTGCTCAAGGAGCAGCTCTCAGGACAGTCGGATAGCGGGCTGCGTTACTTGGAACGCTTGCGCTGCTGGCCGAGGCCCATTTTCTTCGCCAGTTCCGAACGGGCGGCTGCGTAGTTCGGTGCGACCATCGGATAGTCTGTGCCCAGGTCCCACTTCTCACGGTATTCTTCCGGAGTCATGTTGTAATGGGTCCGCAAGTGGCGCTTCAGAGACTTGAACTTCTTGCCGTCTTCCAGGCAGATGATGTAGTCCGGCATGACCGACTTCTTGATCGGCACGGCGGGCTTCAGCGGCTCAGGCTCTGGCTCGCTGGAAGCGTTCGCCGTCTTCTCCAACGCACCATATATCTCGCTGATCAGGTTTGGCAGATCTGTTGATGCAACCGTGTTGTTGCTCACATAGGCGGAGACGATGTCAGCCGTAAGATCAATCAGATTTATGTCCACCGGACTGTCAGTCATATGTCACCCGTTCTCTTCTGATTTTAAATTAAGCATTGGTGTTTACCTGCAAATCGAATGGCGCGTAAGCGGTTCTAGAATTTCCGTTACTTGGAGATCCGAAAATCAAAAACGATTCTACTTTGCAGGAAATCGTTATAGCCTTATATCGCCGACTTTCAGAAACGACAACCCCGGAAACCAAATAAAAATCGATCAGTATCAATAAAAATCAAATTATACAAATATTGACAGGAGCCTGTGCACTTTGTTTCACAATGGACCGATAGTATTGTGCATGCACCAACCATCCCCCCGGGAAACAGCCCTCAGCCTTTTGGCCGCACCGTTTCAGCCAGGGCGTCTTCCTTGGTGTCTGCGCAGGGCCGATATCCAGCGGCGTAGGCAGCTTTTGCCAACAAATGGGCCGAAATTGGGGCGGTCAGCAGGAAGAATACCACGCCGGCGACAGCCCGGGTGACAACGGCAAGGTCACCGGCATGCACGGCAAGGGCAAGCAGCATGACCCCCGAACCGAGCGTACCGGCCTTGGAGGCCGCATGCATGCGCATGTAGACGTCCTTCAGACGGATGAGCCCGATCGATGCCGCAAGCGCGAAAGACGCGCCGATGATGAGCATGATGCCGGTGACAATCTCAACGACCGCGGTCATTGTCCGGCCTCCCTGCGTGCGATGCTTTCATCCACTTCATCCATGATGGTCTTGTCGCCCGCCAACCCGCGATTGAGCACAAATCGCGCAAACGCGACGGTTGCCAGGAAACCGACCAGTCCAAGCGTGATGGCGATGTCGATATAAAGGTAGAACCCGGTGGACACGCCGATGACGGCGATGAAGCCGATACCGACGGCAACCAGCATGTCCAGCGCAACCACCCGGTCAGGCAGGCTCGGCCCCTTCACCGTCCTGTAAACGATGATCAGGAAGGAGATCGTGAGAAGAGCGAAGGCGATATGCACGCTGGCGTCGAGAAACTGGACGGCGAAGGTCTCAAACTGTGTCACCGGAACACCTCCAGAATCTTGCGCTCGAACCCGTTCTTGATGTCGTCGATCGTGGCCTGCACGTCCGGAACGTCGATGCAGTGGACGTAGAGGATCTTTCTGTCCTCGGAGACATCCACCGACAGGGTTCCCGGGGTCAGTGTGATCAGGTTGGCCAGCATCGTGATCTCGAAATCCCGGTCGACGGTCAGCGGGAATGCGATGATCCCCGGCTGCAGCTCGATTTTCGGCCGCAACACGATGATCGCAACACGCCAGGCGGACAGGACAAGTTCGTAAACGAACAGCAAGGCCAACCCGAACCCCTTGACGACGCGTTGGAAATACGCGCCCGTCCCGACCTGTTCACGGATCAGGTAAAGGGCTCCGAACCCCAGGATAAAGCCGAAGGCCAGGTTCAATTCCGAGAAACTGCCCGAGACTGCGCCCCAGGCAAGCGCCATCAGGATATTGATGAGAAAGAGACCGTTCATCCCTCACCTCCGAAAACCGAGCGCAGGTAACCGAACGGGTTGACGACACCGCTGGCTCCTTGCGTTGAAAGTTCCAGCATCCATTCCGGCTGAAGGCCGATATAGACGACAAGAGCGGTAAGTATCCCGAGCGGCAGCCACATGGCGGCTCCGGCGAGCTGCACCGGTTCTCCGGGCATGCCGGACACCGATTGACCATCCGGCGTTCCTTCCGGCCCGCCGCGCCAGAAAGCGTATATCCAGACACGGCCCATGGCCACTGTCGTCAGGAAGCCGCTCACCAGGATCGCGGCGCCCAGCCAGGCCCGTCCGTCCTGAAAGGCCGCATCGACCAGGATGACCTTCGGCCAGAAACCGGAAAAGGGCGGCAGTCCGGAGACGGCGAAGCCAAGCACCAGAAACACGCCCGCGAAGGCGGCGTTTTGCTGATAGAGACCGCCAAGCCGGCGCAGGTCGCTGGATCCGCCCATCATGCTCATGACGCCCGCGGCCATGTACAGCGCGGTCATGACGATGATCGAGTGGACGGCGTAGAAAATGGCGCCGGACATCGCCAGCACGGATCCGACGGCCACACCGGCCAGCATTGCTCCGATCCCGGCAATCACCAGGTAACCGAGAAGGCGCCGCACCTCGCTTTGCGCCAGCGCGCCGAAGGCTCCGGTCATGAGTGTCGCGATGGCCACCACGCTGATCACGTCGGCCAGGTACCCGCGCGATGCGGGCAATATCATGACAAGCACCCGGATCAGCGCATAGACGCCGACCTTGGTCAAAAGCCCGGCAAACACGGCGGAGACCACCACATTCGGCGTGTGATAGGACGCCGGCAGCCAGAAGTTGACCGGAAACGCGGCCGCTTTCATGGCAAATGCCAGGAAGTAGAGTGCGGCGACGGTCGCCAGGGTGCCGGATGCCGGGTTCTCGAGATCGGAAACCTTCATGGCGATGTCGGCCATGTTGAGCGTGCCGAAGATGCCGTAAAGCAGGCCCGTGGCGATCAGGAACAGGTTCGTGCCCACCAGATTGAGCACACCGTATTTGACGGCTCCGTCCAGCTGGATGCGGTCGTTGCCGAGCACCAGCAGGCCATAGGAGGAAATCAGCAGGACTTCGAACCAGACGTAGAGGTTGAAGACGTCGCCTGTCAGAAACGCGCCGCAGACACCCGTCATCAGCAACAACAGGAAGGGATAGAACCCGTAGCGCCGGCCCGTGTTGTCGACAGTTGCCGCCCCGTAGACGCCGGCGCAGAAGGCAACCACCGAACCGATCAGCGACAGGGTCGCCCCGAGCGTATCCACGGTGAAGGCAATTCCGAAGGGAGGCAGCCAGCTGCCCATGACCATGGTGATCATGCCCGTGTCGAGGACACGGATCAGAAGACCGACGTTGGCCAGCACCAGAAGCGCCAGGAAACCGATACCGAGTTTCGGCTGCAGATCGGTATTCTTGCGCAGCATCAGGCAGAGCGACCCGCCCAGAATGGTGATCAGCGACGGCGCGACCACCAGCCAGTCGCCCGCCGGAACCGGCAGGACGTTCATGGCCAGGGCAAGATCAACGGATTGGGAAGAACCGGCCATAAATTTTAGTACCCCTGCGGCGGAGTTTGATCGTTTTCAGGTTCGGCGAGACGCATTTCGTTGACCTCGTCCGTGCCGAGTTCCTGGTAGGCCCGGAAAGCCAGCACCAGCAAGAAGGCGAAGAAGGAAAAGGAAATCACGATAGCGGTCAGCACCAGGGCTTGAGGCAGCGGATTGGCTGTTGCCGTTGCAGGCACGTAGAGATCTTCGGGGATCAGCGGCGGCACTTCGCGTGTCAGCCTGCCGTTGGTGAAGATCAGCATGTTGACCGCGTTGCCCAGAATGGCGATGCCGAGCAGCATCCGCACGAGCTGTTTGGACAGCATCAGATAAACGGCAACGGAGAAAAACAGACCGATCAGAATTGTGACACCGGTTTCCATCAGTCGGTCTCCCTTTCCTCAAGCGCGAGCGCGATCGAACCGATCGCCCCGACAACCACCAGATAGACGCCGATATCGAAGACCAGCGGCGTCGACAGGGCCACCTCCACGTTGAACAGATCGAATATCAGCCATTGGCTGGTCATGAACGCCTGGTTCTTGAAGAACGACAGGGTCCCGGCGAGCGCGCCGATGAACAGCCCGAAACCGGCAACGCCCATCGGATGGAATACCATGGCGCGGCGGACCGAGGCCACGCCGCAGGCGATACCGAAAATCGCCAGCGCCGAGGCTGCGATCAGGCCGCCGATGAAACCGCCGCCGGGTTCGTTGTGGCCGCGCAGCAGCACGAAGATCGAAAACAGGACCATCAGCGCGGCAAGATAGGGCGCGATGGTGCGGAAGATGATTGTGCGCATCAGCGGGCCTCGGCCTGTTGGGTTTGCATGGCTTCCTGTTCGGACGCCTGTGCCGTCTTGTCCGGCCTGGTCCGCACCCGGATCAGGGCCAGCACGCACAGGCCGGCGAGCACGACCACGGCGATCTCGCCGAGCGTGTCGAAGCCGCGGAAGTCGACGATGATCACGTTGACGATGTTGCGGCCATGCGCGATCGATCTGCTGAACTGCGCGAAGAAATCGGACAGGCGCGAATCGAAGGGCTGCTGGGTGATCGCCAGCATGGTCAGCGTCAGACCGAGGCCGACGGCAATGGCCACGATGCCCGTCAGGACGGCTGCGGGCCAGGGCCGGTGATCGCTGGGCGACAGGTTCAGCCGTGTCATGACAAGAGCCAGAATGACAACCGACAGGGTTTCCACCATGAACTGCGTGAAAGACAGGTCCGGCGCGCCGAACATCATGAAGATCAGCGCCACGGCGAACCCCTGGATGCCGAGGGACACGATTGCCGTCAGACGCGTCTTGGCGACCAGAACCGCGATCAGCCCGAGAACGGCGATCAGGAAGATGCCCCACTCGTAGAACCGGTATTCCGGCATTTTCGGCATGGCCGGGTAGCTGCCGGTAAGGTATCCCGGCAGCAGCACCGCCACGGCCGTGAAACCGAAGATCAGGATCATGTAGGTCTGCATCTTGCCGTTCTGCACCAGCCGTGTCAGCCAGCCGGAGAAGCTGACGATGCCGGCGACAACCTGATCGAACCCCTTGTCCGGTCCCCACCCGATTGCCGCCAGCACGCCGGCGATCAGGCTGCGCAAGCGGTCGAGCTGCGTGAACAGGGCGATACCGAGCCCGATCGTGATCAGCGACAGGATCAGCGGCGCATTGATCTTGGTGGGCCACAGGTGGAGATCGACCTCCATGATCCGTCCGGCCACGGACGACAGGGTCGGACCGATGAAGAGCGCGCCCGTTGTGTGGGCGACCAGGGCGAGACCGAGCCCCGTGACCGAGAGAAAGACCGGCCCGGCGAACAGAAGGACAGGTCCTTCATGCGCATGTTTGGGCGTCTCCACCTTCGGACCCAGAAAGGGTTTGATGGCAACGGCAGCGGCGATGACCAGCATCAGGGCATTGCCGACGACCGCGGTCGCGGTGACGGCCAGCCCGAACCCGGGCCAGCCCCAGGTCCCGTAATAAAGCACTTCCTTGGCGACAAAGCCGATGAACGGCGGCAGCCCGGCCATGGAGAGCGCCGCGAGACAGGCGGCCGCGAACGTGATCGGCATTGCCGAACGCAAGCCGCCCAGCTTTGTGACGTCGCGGGTTCCCGCTTCGTGATCGATGGTGCCGGACACCATGAACAGCGCGCCCTTGAACAGCGAATGGGCCAGCAAGTAGAGAACCGCGCCTTCCAGCGCCTTCTCGTGACTTGTGCCCGTCAGCATGACCAGAAGGCCGAGCGAGGCGACCGTCGTATAGGCGAGCATCAGTTTCAGGTCGGTCTGGCGCACGGCAAGCAGCGTGCCCACCAGCAGTGTCACCCCCCCGAACAGCGGCAGCACCGTTGTCCACAGCACCGTATCGCCCAGCAACGGATGCATGCGCATGAGAAGATAGACACCGGCCTTCACCATCGTTGCCGAATGCAGATAGGCGGAGACGGGTGTCGGCGCTTCCATCGCGTTCGGCAGCCAGAAATGGAACGGGAACTGCGCCGACTTGGTGAAGGCGCCACCCAGAACCAGCAGGAAAATCGGCAGATACAGCGTGGTGTCCTTGATGATGTCGGGTGACGACAGCAGCACCGACATCTCGATTTCACCGGTCGCCGATATGATCAGGATGAACCCGGCCAGAAGCGCCAGGCCACCGCCGCCGGTCACCAGCAGAGCCTGCAGCGCCGCCCGCCGGGACGCCGCGCGCAGATGATCGAAACCGATCAGCAGGAAGGAGGTGATCGATGTCAGCTCCCAGAAGATGAACAGCGAGATCAGGTTGTTGCACAGCACCAGCCCGAGCATCGACCCCATGAACATGAACAGGAACGAGAAGAACCGGCCCTGCTGGGGATGTCCTTTCAGATAGCCGCCCGCATACAGGATGATGAAAGTTCCGATCCCGGAGATCAGCATCGCGAACAGGGTCGACAATCCGTCCACATAAACGGAGAAATTCACTCCGTAGCCCGGAGCCCACGCCATCGCCGCGACGAAGCTCTCCCCCCTGGACACCGGCTCGACGAAGCCGGCGAAATGAAGGAAGATCAGCGCGGGTACGATCGCGAGCGGCCAGGCGGCGTTGTGTTTGAACCAGCGTGTCAGAAACGGCGCGATCACAGCCGCAGCAAAGGGGGCGAGGACAGCATAGAGTGTGGTGTCGTCGATCATTGCTGGCGTCATTCTGATCTTTCGTCACGATAATGAGTGAAACCTCAGCACGGATCGGGTCGAATCAGCGCTGGCTCGCCGGATCATAGCGATCCGAAAGGTCTATGACATGTCTTAGGCAGTAGAAATCGCCTCTTCAAGCTCCCGAATGCCGATTTTCAGACTTTTCGAACAGCCGCTTGCGCAGTTTTACAAGGGTCCGGCATCGTACAGCCTCACTTCTGCAGATTTTCCCGAGGCCGGCAGGCCGCCGGCGAACCGCGTCAGGGGTTTTGCGGACGGTTTTGTGGGTCCCTTGCGCCGATCCGAACAACCGGCACAGGCCGGTCTCTCGCCGAACCGCCCTTGCCTCTTGATTTCGCAGCGTAAATACCGTTGACTTTGTTATGTCTTTTGACTTTCAGGTTTCGGTTCAGCCGGATTTGCCGGTGAACTGAGCGAGGCAAATATGGCGTTGGACAGCGACAGGGATCACCGGCCCGAGGCGGATTTGTTTCGCTCGTCCAGCATCGACTTCGAAAGCCTCGTCAAACTCAGCAATGATGCCCTCGCGCTCGTGACGCTTGACGGGACCCCGCTCTATATCTCGCCCGCCGCGGAAAAGCTGTTCGGCTGGAGCGTCGACAAGCTCGCGGACCGCCTCAGCGACCTTGTCTATGTCGGGTCCTTGAACGCGGACGCGGAACTGCTGCACCTGATACTTTCAGGCGGCGGCGACCCGCTTGCGCCGCTGCCTTGCGCGGAACTGCAGTTCCGGTCCGCCAACGGCACCCTGGCCTGGGCGGAAGTCACCACTCGTCTTCTGCATGATCCGGCCGGTGCGCCCTATGCATTTGCGGTCTATTTCCGCAGCATTGCCAAACGCAAGGAACTGGAATGGCTGCTGGAAGCAGCCACCCAGACAGATCCTCTGACCGGCCTGTACAACCGCAGGGCTTTCGAAGATGCCCTGAAGCGGGAATGGGCAATCGCCCTGCGCGAGAAGACCCACACCGGCCTGATCAAGGTTTCGCTCGACCGCTTCGATGCCCTGAGCGAACATTTTGGTCCGAGCGCCGCCGAGGACTGCCTCACCAAGGTCGCCAACACGCTGATGGAAACCTCCCGGCGTCCCGCCGACATCGCTGCCAGAACCGCGTCCTCGGAATTCTCGCTGCTTCTGCCCAGAACACACGAACTGGGTGTGGAAACAATCAGCGCCTATATACATGTCGCCATCCAGGATCTCGGCATCCCCAATCCGGACAACAGTGCCGGCAACGGTGTCATGACAGCGTCTGTCGGCGCGGCTTGCGCGGTCGCCGAACAGGCAGGGATTGCGGAAAGCTCCGAGTTCCTGCTGGCCGCCTCTGAAAACTGCGTCTTCAAGGCACGCCAGGAAGGGGGCAACCGGGTCAAGTCCGTGATGAATTCTCTCACACGCTAGCTGACCGGCTTCCCGTCAGGAACGGCTTGTCGCCATCCTGCATCGCGCTTATGTCTGGAGCAGACGGCAGAGAAGGATTTGTGGGATGAGCAAAGAAAACACGGACCAGGCCACCGAAGGCCCGCGTGTCAGGAAAAGCACCGCGGAATGGATGAAACAACTGTCCCCCGATCAGTTCTATGTGACCCGCCAGTCCGGCACCGAGCGCCCGTTCACCGGGCCGTACTGGAACAACACCCTGATTGGCCGGTATGACTGCGTGTGCTGCGGCGCGCCGCTGTTCATGTCGGACACGAAATTCGACGCGGGCTGCGGCTGGCCGAGCTTCTTTCAGAGCGTGGAGCCCGATGCCATCCGCGAACTGGAGGATTCGTCCCACGGCATGGTGCGCACGGAGATCCGCTGCAACAGCTGCGACGCCCATCTGGGGCATGTTTTCCCCGACGGGCCGCCGCCGACCGGCCTGCGGTACTGCATGAACGGCCATGCCATGAATTTCGTGCACGGCGGCAGAAAGCCCGCAGGGAAAAACGAGGCCGAATAACCCCGAAAAAACAACCTTTGATAGAAATTTTGACAAAACAGCCACCACACAGACTGTTTTTGCCTTTTTATTGGCATCCCGGCGTAGTGATTCAGAATTCAGTTACACTACATAAGCATTATTGCCGATAAGAATGATTTCTTCATCGGGAGATGTGCTTGTCTTTTCTACGAATATTCCGGGCACCCGCGCTGTTGCTCTGTCTGGGGTTCCTTGTCGCGAGCCCGCTTCGGGCTGAAACGGCAACGCGCCTGGTTGCCTTCACCGGCTACCTGCCGCCACTGTCCATCGACAAGCAGCACAAGGGTATTTCCGTCGAATTGATGGAACTGGTCGCCGAGGAAGCCGGGCTGGAGATCGAGGTCCGCTACGCTCCCTGGAAGCGGGCGCAGGTGCTTGCGGAGACCACGCCCGGATCGCTGCTGTTCACGGCCGCCTACTCCGCGAGCAGAAAAGAAAAATTCCGGTACATCGCCCCTCTTCTCTATACCCAAAGCTCTTTCGTGACCCTGGACCGGCCTCTGGACACGATCGAGGAGGCCATCGAGAACAACAAGGTCATCGGCGTCCATCTGGGCAGCCTCCGCAGCCACATTCTGAAACGGTCCGGACTTGGAAATCTCGAGGAGATCTCCTCGGCGGACCAGATGAGTTCGATGCTCCGTGCCGGCCGTATCGACGCCTGGTACACCATGTCCATACGGGCGCGGTACATGTTCCAGCAACAGGGGTACGATCCGGAAGACCTCGTGGTCGGCGCACCGGTCAGCCATGGCATCCAGTGGCTGGTCGCCAACCGGGACCTGGATCCGAAGATAAGCTCCCGGCTGGCCGCCGCGGTCTCGCAGGTCTGGCGCGACCCGCGCTATTGGCAGATCGTCGACCAGTATACCCGCTAGGCGGTCTTGCGCTCAATCGGCTCAGGCCGGTACCAGGGCCCAGGCCATCAGGATCGTCCCTGCCAGTGCGATGCCATAGGCAATCGACCGCGGACCCGGGATGCCGCTGAGATAAAGCGGCACATAGGCAAGACGACCGAAAAAGAAAGCCTGCGCCCCGATCACTGCGAGGTCCATGTCCGTTTCCGGCAGGACGTAGGCAAGCACCGCAGGCACCAGGAAAAACGGCAGGTTCTCCTTCATGTTGACCAGCGCCTTGTCCGAGCGGGCGGTGAATTTGCCCTTGTCGGGCAAGACATCGCGTCCGCCCGCGTGGCGGAACAGGCCCTCCGCCGGCAGATAGAGCACTGCGCTCAGATAGATCTGGCAGAAATAAAGAACAAGAACGGCAAGGATCCAGGTCGTCATAGGTCTCTCCGGGGTGTCGGTTGCGCGGGAACGGTACGGACCCTAGATAATTTCATGTCCCCGGCAATTCCCTTGCCGGGAATAACATGGACGGTCTGATGACATTCGGCAGCAATTTGAAGTCCTTGCGCCGCGAACGCGGCCTCTCTCAGGCGGGACTGGCGGACCGGCTTGGATCGACCCAGCGACATGTGTCCTTTCTGGAAACAGGGCGTGCGAGCCCAAGCCGCTACATGGTCCAGCGTGTTGAGCGCGAACTTGCCCTTCCGGTCGCGCGCGCACAGGTGCTTTACGAAGCCGCGGGCTTCGCCAGCCCCTACAGATGCCGCGCTCAGGATTCGCCCGACATCGTCGAGGCACTGGACCTGATCGAGACACGCCTGCTCGCCCATTGGCCGTTTCCCGCCTATGTGCTCGACAAGCGCTGGACGGTCCTGCGCCGCAACCAGCCCGGAAACCTCTTTCTGTCCGGGTTTCACGAAGACCGGAACGAGCCGCCGAACCTGTTCAGGATCTTCCTGTCGCAGGCTTTCCGGGACCGCATCCTCAACTGGGAGGAAGCCGCACCGATCTTCGCCGCGCGGCTCTACCGGGAGGCCGCGGAAGATCCGGAACTTGAGGAACTGCTTGAGCAGGCGCGCGAAAGCGGCCTGCTGGACGGGCTCGACGAGAGTTTCCGGGAGAATATTCCGATCTTTGTCCCCGTCGAGGTTCTGGGACCGGACGGCAGCCGTCTGAAGATCACCTCCCTGCTCGGTCAGCTCGCTTCCGTGCAGGACGCGGTGGTCGAGGGCATGACGGTGGAACTCATGGTGCCGATGGACGCCGCCAGCGAAACCTGTCTGCTGGGTGCCGGCGCGCAGGCGTCCACTCTCAAGGCTGCCGGATAGTCCCGGCACCGGCCGCTTCCGCGCGCGCCTGCGAGGCGTCTCCCCTTGCCGTCAGGATGCGGCCGATATTGACTTCGATCCAATCGGCGAAGTCCCGGACCTTGACCGCCACCTCCTGTCCGATGGGTGTCAGACTGTAGGAGACACGGGGCGGAACCACCGGATACGAATGGCGATTGACGAAGCCGTCCGCTTCCAGGGTCTGCAGTGTCTGCGCCAGCATTTTCTCGCTGACGCCGTCAACCTTCCGGCGCAGGTCGGAAAACCTGTGATCGCGCTCCAGCAGTGCCATCAGCACAAGCACGCCCCAACGACTGGTCAGATGCTTCAGGATCTCCCGCGACGGACACGCCTGACTGAACAGCGCACCGCGCCTCAACTTTTCGGACAGGGCCACACCGTCATCGGACATATCCGTTTTTTCCGTCCCGTCGTCTCTCAAGGTCTCACCTCGGCTCAAATCAAAACTAACCTTTTTGTAGGTACTAACAAAAAGAAAGCTTCTCGTCTACATCACGGATGTCCGATGGAAACATCGCAGTCGAAACCAAGGAGAAACGAGATGATCGCAGTCACCGGAGCCAACGGCCAGTTGGGCCGCCTTGTTCTGAAGCATTTGGCAAAACTGACCGACACCCCAGTGCGCGCGCTCGTGCGCACGCCGTCGAAAGCGGAAGATCTCGCGAGCAGCCGGATCAGCGTCGTGAAGGCCGACTATGACGAGCCGGCAACGCTGCGGACGGCCCTTGAAGGTGTCGACACCCTGTTGCTGATATCCGGATCGGACATCGGCAGCCGCGTCCCCCAGCATACTGCGGTCATCGAGGCCGCCGGACAGGCCGGCGTCGGGTTCATCGCCTATACCAGCATCTTGAACGTTTCCCGCTCCAGCCTCATCTTCGCGAGCGAGCACGCTGTCACGGAACAGCTTCTCGCGGACAGCGGCATTGCCCACGCCCTCCTTCGCAACGGCTGGTATCTTGAGAATTTCGCCGGCACGATTGCCGGCGCCCTTGCCCATGGCGCCGTCGTCGGAGCCAGCGGCGACGGCAGGTTCTCGGCTGCCGCACGCGAGGATTATGCGGAAGCGGCCGCCCGCGTCCTCACCGGCGAGGACCGGACCACCCGTGCCCTTGAGCTGGGTGGCCGGCCTTCCTTCACCCTTGCCGAACTCGCCGCCGAGTTGTCGTCCCGGACCGGCCGGGACATACCCTTCACAAATCTGCCGGAAACGGCCTATGCGGATGTTCTTCAGCAGGCCGGACTTCCAGAAGGCTTCGCCAGGGTGGTTGCCGATGCCGACAGGGGCGCGGCGCAGGGCGAACTCGAAACGAATTCCTCCGACCTTGAGGAGGTGATCGGCCACCCGACCCGATCTTTGAGTGCCTTCGTGACCGACACCCTGAAAGGGCTCGCCGCAACCGCCGCCTGATCCGTTCCGAGCATTCCGACCATTCGGCCCGCCCGGCCTGCCCGCCGGCGCGGGCACCCCATTCCGGGCGGTGCCGAGGTCATTCATTCCCAAAACTGTTCAATAGCTTCAAGGATATTTGTTGGTTCGGGCCGGCGGGAGCTGTTAGGCAGGACAGATCGTCATTCCCCGGAAGCAGACCGATGTCCATCGCCGCCGCGCCCGATCCATACATCCAGGACGGCCCCTATGCCTGGTTCCGCCTGGCTGTCTGCATTCTGCTGAGCACCATCGGCGGCGCGGGCATGTGGGCGGTCGTCGTGGTGTTGCCGGCGGTGCAGGCGGATTTCGGCATCGACCGGGCGGACGCCTCTCTGCCCTACACCGCCACCATGCTCGGATTTGCCGCCGGAAACTATCTGCTCGGGCGCTTCGTCGACCGGTTCGGCATCGTCCCGCCGGTCATCGGATCGGCCTTCGCCCTGAGCGCAGGCTTCGCGCTCGCCGCCCTGTCGGGCGATGTCTGGATGTTCTCGCTCGCCCAGGGCGTGCTGGTCGGTCTCGGCACGGCGGCGACCTTCGGTCCGCTGATCGCCGACATCTCCCACTGGTTCGTGAAGCGCCGGGGACTGGCGGTCGGCTGCGCCGCCTGCGGCAACTATCTCGCCGGCGTGCTCTGGCCGTCCTTCATCCAGTGGAACCTGGCAACGGCCGACTGGCGCGAGACCTATCTCGTGATCGCGGTGGCCTGTCTTGTCACGATGGTGCCACTGGCGCTGATCCTGCGCCGCCCGCCGCCGGAAGGCGCCCTGGCTGCAGGCGCCGGTGCCCGCCCGTTCGGCGCTGAAACCTCGGGACTTCCCCCGGCCGCCCTGCAATGGCTGCTGGTGCTGGCAGGGCTTGCCTGTTGTGTCGCCATGTCCATGCCCCAGGTCCATATCGTCGCCTACTGCGTCGATCTCGGGTTCGGCATCGCGCCGGGAGCGGACATGCTCGCTCTCATGACCGGCGCCGGCGTGATCAGCCGGCTGGCCTCAGGTTACGTCGCGGACAAGATCGGAGGCGTCAAGACGCTGCTGATCGGCTCCGTCCTGCAATGCGCCGCTCTCTTTCTCTATATCCCGTTCAACGGCCTGGCCTCCCTCTATCTGGTCTCTCTGATATTCGGTCTTTCCCAGGGCGGTATCGTGCCGAGCTATGCAGTGATCGTGCGCGAATACCTGCCGGCCAGGGAAGCCGGGCAGCGGGTCGGACTGGTCATCATGGCGACCATTCTCGGCATGGCCCTCGGCGGTTGGCTGTCCGGCTGGATTTACGACCTGACCGGCTCCTACGAGGCCGCGTTCCTCAACGGCATCGCCTGGAACTTCCTGAACATGGCCGTGATCGTGTTCATTCTCTTCAGCGGCCGCCGCCGGCCTTCGATCGCAGCAGGACAATGAAGAACAGCCCGCCGATCAGGCCGGTGACGATGCCGATCGGCATGTCTTCCGGCGCCATCAGCGTGCGTGCCAGAATATCGGCCCAGATCAGGAAAATGGCGCCCAGGAGCAACGAGACGACGACCACCCGCTCGTAGTTGCCACCGACAAGGTATCTGGCGATATGCGGGATCATCAGACCGACAAAGCCGATAATGCCGGAAAAGGCGACCATGACACCGGTGACCATCGCACCGACGACAAACACGGTCAGACGGAACCTGGCAACGGCGATGCCCAGTGTCGCCGCGGTCTCGTCTCCAATGGTCATGGCATTGAGATCGACGGCTTTCAGGTAGAGATACGGGGTTGCCAGGGCCAGGACTGCGGCCGGATAGAGCAGATGGCTCCACTGGGCCAGCCCCAGACCGCCCAGCATCCAGAAGACCACCGTGTGGGTTGCGCGTGGGTCGCCAAGAAAGATCAGGACGTTCGCGAACGCCATGATGACGAAGGACACCGCGACACCGGCCAGAACAAGCTTGTCGGCGCTGGTCGCCGAGGCAAAACGCGTGACGCTAAGGACCGCCAGTGTGGCCGCAAGCGCGCCTGCGAAGGCCATCAACGGCACCGTCAGCAATCCCAGGAACAATCCTGTGTGGAGCAGCGCCAGGATTGCGCCGGCGGCACCGCCCGAGGAAATGCCGAGCAGATGCGGATCGGCGAGCGGATTGCGCGTGATCGCCTGAAGCGCTGCTCCCACGACGGCAAGCCCCGCCCCGACCAGGCCGGCCAGCAGGGTCCGTGGCAGCCGGACGTCCCAGACAATCGCTTCCCGGCCGGGTGACCAGTCCACGGCCACGAGACCGGGCCAGAGCTTGTTGGCGATCACGCCGAGAACCGTCTCGGCCGAAACGGACACAGCCCCGACCGTGACACCGGCGATCACGGACGCTGCCAACAGGACAAGACCGAGCGAAACGGCGGGCGCCATCGCGCCCCGCCTCCCCTCCGCTCCCGGGCCGTTGTCGTGTCCTTGTGCCGAACCGTTGCGTTCCGTCGGCAAGGCCTCACTCACCCGCAAAGGCCTCGACAAGTTTCCGGACGGCCCCGATGTTGCGCGGGCCGGGCGTCGCCTCGACATAGTCAAGGGTGACGAAGCGGTCGTTCCTGACCGCATCGATCCCGGCAAGCGCCGGATTTGACCGCATGAAATCCCGCTTCTCTTCTGCGGTGACATTGCCGTAGTTCACGATCACCACCACTTCCGGATCGCTGTCGATGACGGTCTCCCAGTCGATCCTGGCCCAGCTCTTCTCGAAACCGTCCAGCACGTTGACCCCGCCCGCAGCCTCGATGAGCGCTGTCGGCATGGCATAGCGTCCGGCAGTGAACGGCTTGTCCTCACCGCTGTCATAGACGAAGACGCGCACCGGCTCCGCATGCTGCAGCGGGGCCGTGATCCGGTCCAGTTCGAGCTTGTAGGCGGCGACCAGATCATGGGCTGTATCCTCGACGCCGAAAATCTTCCCCAGATTGAGCAGATCCGCATACATGTCATCCATGGAGACTTTGGGTTTGCCGCCGACATGGATGCAGGATTCGGTGAGTTCGTAGACCTTGATGCCGAACGGTGCCAGCGTTTCCGGTGTCACCTCGCCGCCGACCTTCATGCCGTAGTTCCAGCCTGCGAAATAGAAATCCGCGTCCGCCCCGATGAGCACTTCCTTGCTCGGATACCGCGCCGACAACTCCGGCAGTTCGGCGATGCCCGACCGCATTTCCTCATTCAGGGTTTTCCAGCCCGAGATGCCGGTATAGCCGACCATGCGGTCGCGCAGGCCGAGAACGAGCATCATCTCGGTCAGATTGACGTCGTTTGAAACCGCGGCACGGGGCGGCGTGTCGAACGAGACCTCCCGATCGCAGCTTCTGACGGTTGTTTCAGCGTATGCAGACCCGGTAAAAAGGACGGCAGTCAGGCACAAAAGCAGTCGTTTCATGTGTTTTCTCCAAAGTTCAAAGATGAAATGTCAGATGGGCCCGGCCACCTGGATCGCAGTCCCTGCGATGGACCTTCACCGCATAGGCCTTTTCGATATGCTCTGATGTCAGGACCTCGTCCGGCCTGCCGTGGGCGACCTGAATGCCCCGGTGCAGGAGCAAGATCCGGTCGCAGACCTGCGCTGCCAGATTGAGGTCATGCAGGCTGGTGACGACTGTTATGTCAAGACCGGCAAGCAGGGCCACGATTTCGAGCTGATGACGGATGTCGAGGTGATTTGTCGGCTCATCCAGAATGAGCAGTTGCGGCTCCTGTGCGAGAGCCCGTGCAACCATCACCCTTTGCCGCTCACCGCCGGACAGGGTCCCCATGGACCGCCCCGCCAGATCGGCAAGGCCCATGCGCTCCAGAGCCCCCTCGACTATGTCGGCGTCCCGCCGCCCGCCGCGGGAAAATCCGGCGCCGTGCGGTCTGCGGCCAAGGGCCACAATTTCGCGTACCGACAGGGCGAAGTCGGTGGGCTGTTCCTGCAAAACGGCAGCAACCTTGCGCGCGGCCTCACGCGCCGACAAGGACCAGATATCGTGTCCGTCCAGACAGACGGTCCCCTCCACCGGCCTGTGAAACCGGTACAGCAGGCGCAACAGGGTCGATTTTCCCGCCCCGTTGGCGCCGGCGATCCCCAGGACTTCGCCCCTTTCGAGCTCGAAACTGACCCGGTTGAGGAGCGGATCGCCCCGACCCGGTTGCCAGCTGACACCGCGCACAGACAAATGACAGCCGCTCATGACGGGTCCGCCATCTCGGTTTCCGTCGCGATCATCGCCGCGGGAATGCGGGCAAGCGCGGTCCGGCGCAGTTTGCCGGGCCGGTCCCCGGACGTGCACCAGCCATCATCCAGGAAACGGTATTGTTCGGCGAAGGCCACGAGGTCGTCGATATCCGTCTGGGGATCGATGTCCCCGAACAGGTAGGTCGCCTTCTCGTTTGCCCGATAGGCCACCGTGCAGGGCCTTGAGCATCCGGCCATGCAGGCGATCCCGGACACTTCGAAGCCGTCCGCGACCAGAGGCGCCGCCCCCTTCAGTGCTTCCTGAAGTTTCGCGATGAGGTCATGACCGGGACGGCAATCGCCGCCCTTGTGACGGCATGATGTGCACACGAAGATCCTGTGTTTGTCGGTGGTCATCAGTCTGTGCCCCTGCCGGTTCTTCCATGACGGCCCGGCACCGGGATATCCGGCACCGCGCACCTGCGCGCCTCCGGCACACGGGTGTCCGTGGCAGAGATTCGTAATGTTATTACATTACAACTGTCATAATGCGCAAGGCCGTTGGCACCGCCGTTCGGGCACATTGCCCTGGCCGCGCGATTGCCAAGACGGCTAGCAGCCGTCGCGATTAGGGATCGGATTGAAGGATATGTCGTGTGTGTCCGGTACATGTCGCCCTCCGCGAAGATGCGGGGCGGCAGGAAACCGAATGTCAATCTGTGTCAGCGCGGGCTGATAGGCCATGTCACTCGCTCCTCCGGGACACCCCGCCCGGGTTGAAGTTGAAGATGAAATGGCAGGTCTCCTGACTTGCGGGTCGACGCTTTCCTGGTCCTTCCCGGGTCTCCCCAGTGGCGTTTCCAGGTTCGCTCACCGCTCACAGTTGCGGGGGCAGTCACGGTTTTGGTGCCTGATGGCTACGCCGCACCGTGTTCCCTTTTAATCCCGATCCGGGGACGCCGGATTCGGAAACCATGTCGATCTTTGTGGCGAATTGCCCCGTGCCTGTCAATGCGCGAGGATTGCGTTCAGGCATGTCGCCGTCGTACCGTCCGCCTGGTCCTCTTGGCAACACTGTCCTCTTGCCTTCCCGGGTCAAAACTCCTACCTGCGGAGCCATGACAAAAAACTCACTTTCCCCGCGCGCCGAAGCGCGCCCCGCCACCCTCAAGACCCACGGCATCGAGCGCCAGGACGACTACGCCTGGCTGCGCGCCGACAACTGGCAGGAGGTCATGCGCGACGGCCGCGCAGCTTTGGCCGATGACATCGAAGCCTACCTCGATGCCGAGAACGCCTATCAGGATGCGCGGATGGCGCACACGAAGGATCTGCAGGAACAGCTCTTTGCGGAGATGCGCGGCCGCATCAAGGAAGACGACAGTTCGGTGCCCTCACCGGACGGCGCCTATGCCTACGGCCTGAAATACGAGACCGGCGGCCAGCAACCGATCTTCTTCCGCACGCCCCGCGACGGCGGCAAGGAAACGCTCCTGCTGCACGGCGACAGGGAAGCCGAGGGCAAGGCCTATTTCAAGCTGGGTGGCGCCGGCCAGTCGCCCGATCACAAGCTGCTCGCCTGGGCCTATGACGACAAGGGTTCGGAATTCTATACGCTACAGGTCCGCGACATCGACACCGGCAAGGACCTGAGCGACCGCATCGAGGACACCGGCGGCGGCGGCGTCTTTTCCGCCGACAGCCGATATGTTTTCTACATCCGCCTTGATGACAATCACCGGCCGTCGAAACTGTTCCGTCACGAGATCGGCACCGACCCGTCCACGGATCAGCTGGTCTTCGAGGAACAGGACGCCGGGTTCTTCATGGGGGTCGGCAAGACCCAGTCCGGCGACACCATCGTCATCGACATTCACGACCATGAAACGTCCGAGGTCTGGACGATCCCCGCGAACGACCCGACTGCCGAGCCGGTGCAAATCGCCCCGCGCGAGACCGGCATCGAGTATTCCATCGACGATCACGGCGACACCTTCTACATCCTCACCAACGCGGACGATGCGGAAGACTTCAAGATCGTCACCGCGCCGAAGGCCAGTCCCGGACGCGACAACTGGACCGACCTCGTGCCGCACAAGCCTGGCTGCCTGGTCCTGTCCCACTGTGTCTACAAGACCTTCATGACCCGCCTGGAGCGCGAGGACGGCCTGCCCCGGATCGTGATCCGCCGGCTGGCCGACAATATCGAACACGAGATCGCCTTCGACGAGGAAGCCTATTCCCTCGGCATGGGGGGCGGCTACGAGTTCGACACCTCGACCATCCGGTTTTCCTATTCCTCGATGACGACGCCGTCTCGGACCTACGACTACAACGTCGACACCCGCGAACGGGTCTTGAAAAAGGAACAGGAAGTGCCGTCCGGCCACAAGGTCTCGGACTATGTCACCCGCCGCCTGATGGCCCCTGCCGCGGACGGGGAAACCGTGCCTGTGTCGATCCTCTATCACAAGGACACCGAGCTGGACGGGTCCGCCCCCCTGCTGCTTTACGGCTACGGCTCTTATGGCATCACGGTGCCGGCCAGCTTCAACACCAACGCCCTGTCCCTGGTCGACCGGGGTTTCGTCTATGCGATTGCCCATATCCGTGGCGGCAAGGACAAGGGCTTTCGCTGGTACAAGGACGGCCGCCGGGAGCACAAGAAGAACACCTTCACGGACTTCATTGCCGCCGCAGATCACCTTGTCGCGGAAAAGCTCTCCTCACACGACAAGATCGTCGCCCATGGCGGCTCCGCCGGCGGCATGCTGATGGGGGCCATTGCCAATCTCGCGCCGGAGAAATTCGGCGGTCTGATCGCCGAGGTTCCCTTTGTCGACGTTCTCTCCACCATGCTCGACGACACGCTGCCGCTGACACCGCCGGAATGGCCCGAATGGGGCAACCCGATCACGGACAAGGCCGCGTATGAATACATTGCGTCCTATTCGCCCTACGACAATGTGACGGCGAAAGCCTATCCCGCGATCTTTGCCGTCGCCGGCCTTACCGATCCGCGCGTGACCTACTGGGAGCCGGCAAAGTGGGTCGCAAAACTGCGCGCCACCCAGATCGGCGACAGCCTTGTGTTGCTGAAGACCAACATGGAGGCCGGACACGGCGGCGCCTCGGGCCGTTTCGACCGGCTGAAGGAAGTCGCCCTCAATCAGTCCTTCGCACTGATGGTCGCCGGCAAGGCCTGATCCGGTCGCTCACGGTGAATTGAAAACAGATCCGGGCCCGCATGCGGGTCCGGTTTTTCTTTTTCCTGCAAATGCCATAGGTTTGATTGAGACGAACAAGACCATGAACTATGGGGATATTCATGAAACAGTCCTGCCACTGGATCCAGAGCCGTACTGCGGTTGTCACACTTTCCGCGGCCCTTCTGTCATCCGTGACGCTCGCATCCGCCGCCGAATTGCGCTGGTCCTCGCCGACGGATCCGCAGACAATGGATCCCCATGCCGTCAGCTCCGCTCCGGTGCTCGGGTTTTTGAACAACGTCTATGAAGGCCTGGTCCGGCGCGACAAGGACATGGCGATCGCGCCCTCTCTGGCGGCAAGCTGGGAACCGCTCGGCGGCGACGGTTGGCGCTTTCACCTGCGCGAGGGCGTCAAGTTTCATGACGGTGCCGATTTCACCGCCGAAGACGTGTTGTTCTCCTACCAGCGCGCCTCTTCCGAAGCGTCGGACGTGAGTTCCTGGTTCGCACCGGTCAAGGAAGTCAAGGTGGTCGACGACCACACGGTCGATTTCCTGACACATGCCCCGGATCCGATCTTCCCGGACTCGATCGCCAATTTCATGATCCTGGACAAGGACTGGGCCGAGGCCAACGGTGCCGCACTGCCGGCAAAGGACACGGAAACCCACGCCACCCTCAATGCCAACGGCACCGGCCCTTTCACGCTGGCCGCGCGGGAACCGGGCGTCGAGACGGTTCTGGAAGCCTATGACGGCTGGTGGGATCAGCCGGAGCACAATCTCACCAAGGCAACGTTCCTTCCGATTGCCAACCCCGCCACCGCCGTCGCCGGCCTGTTGAGCGGTCAGGTCGACCTGATCAATCCCGTGCCGGTGCAGGATGTCGGCCGCATCCGGAACCAGGACGGTTTCGCCCTGCATCAGGGCATCGAGGCGCGCGTGATCATGCTCGGCTTCGGCCACAACCACGACGCCTTGAAGTCATCCGGCGAAACCGCCGGAACGAATCCGTTCCAGGACGTGAAGGTGCGCACCGCGGTCCAGAAGGCGATCAACGCGGAAGCACTGGTCGACAAGATCATGCGCGGCAATGCCGAGGTCGCCAGCCAGCTCGTCAGCCCGCAGATGAAGGGCTACAGCAAGGCGGCGAGCACGCGTATCGGCCACGATCCGGAAGGCGCCCGGGCGTTGCTCTCGGAAGCCGGCTATCCGGACGGGTTTTCCTTCGGACTGTCCTGCCCCAACGACCGCTACATCAATGACGAAGCCCTGTGCAAGGCCATGGCCGCCATGCTTGCGCAGGCGGGCATGAAAGCAAAACTGAACGCGATGCCGGTGCGCAACTACTGGCCGGAACTGCGGTCGGGCAATTTCGACATGTATCTTCTCGGCTGGTCGCCGGGCACGTTCGACGCCGAGCATCCGGTCCGGTTCCTGGTCACATCCAAAAACGACGAGAAGAAACTCGGCAGCTGGAATTTCGGCGGCTATTCCAATTCGAAGGTCGACGCGCTGTTGCCGCAGATCCAGCGGGAAATCGATCCGGAAAAACGCCAGGCCATGCTGGACGAGGTCGCAACGATTGTCCGTGACGACGTGGTCTATGTGCCGCTGCACATCCAGCCGCTTCTGTGGGGCTCGAAGTCGAACATCGACCTCACCCAGCGTGCGGACAACTTCCTGATGCTGCGCTGGATCACAGTCAACTGAGACCGGACTGTTGAGGAAAAGGGCGGCAACCGGCGTCAGTGCGCCGGTTGCTGCCTGACCCAGTCGACGAAGGCCTTCGCTGCCTTTTTCTTCAGCGCTCCGTGGGAGCAGGTCACGAAATAGGCCGTTCCGAAGTCATGCACGCCTTCTGGCCACGCCGCCAGGGCTCCGTCGTCGACCAGTTTTCTCGTGATCGACTGCCATCCGAGCATGACCCCTCTGCCGTCAAGCGCAGCCTGAACCGCCTGCACGTAATTGTCGAAGGTATGACCGGGCCGGCCGCTGCGCCTGATCTGTCTCTGTGCAAAATAATCGGACCAGGAATCCCACAGGTGCGGGGACCCCAGCCGGACATCGATCAGCACCGCCTCTTCCAGTTCGCCCGCCTTCCGTGCCTCGGCGAGGACATCGGGCCTTGCGACCGGGCAAGCGCGCTCGTCGAACAGTTTCCAGGTCCTGCCGTCCGTCCAGTCGCCGCGCCCGTAGCGAAAAGCGACATCGAGCCCCGTGGACAGAACGGGCTGGTCCGAGGGGGGCGCCTGCACGTTGACGGTTATGTCCGGATGACGCGCATAGAAATCGGAAAGCCTCGGCATCAACCAGTAGGTGGCGAAACCGAGCGTGCAGCACAGCGTAAGCTGATGGTCCGACACTCCGGCCGCATGACGTGTTTCGGCAATCGTATCCTCGATCAGGGCAAATCCGTTCCGCACCGCTCTTGAGATCCTCTCGCCGGCTTCCGTCGGCACGGCCGGCTTGGCGCTGCGATCCAGCAGGCACACCCCGATCTCCTGTTCGAGCGCGCGGATCGCCTGCGTGACCGCCGGCGGTGTCACATTGAGCGACTGCGCGGCCCGCTGCATCGAACCAAGCCGGCAGACCGCATCGAACGTCAACAGGAGCCGAAGGGGAGGAAGATTGGCCATAACTTAACACATGGATTAACTTGGGTTCAGCGTTTATCGCCTTTTTGCATGACCCGTTCGCCATCATCTTAAGAAGCACACAGAATCTGAAATGGCAATCGAAGCCGGATCGGAAGCGTGCTTTTCAAAGAGGTGGCGCAGGATGCGGTTACGACATGCCTGTTCCGGCACGGGAGACATTCCGCGCAAACAGACATACGGGGATTGATGACATGACGGAGCACACACTGACCGAAGACCAGTTGAGATCCTTCGAGGAAGACGGATTTCTGGCGATAGACAATCTGCTTCCCGCCGACGACCTGTCGGAGATCGAGGAAGAATACGCGCTTCTTCTGGACCGGACCGCCGAGTTCCTGCGCGCACAGGGCCGCATCCCCAGGCTCTACGCACATCTTTCGTTCGGAGACCGGTATTCCGCAATTCTCAACGACTATCCGGATCTGCACCGGCACTTCAATGTGTCTCTCCCCTTGCAGAACGAGGCGATCACACCGGAAAACTTTCTGATGCACACCGGTCCCGCAGCCTTCAGGTTGATGCGGCACCCCGCCATCCTCGATGTGGTGCAATCCGTCATCGGGCCGGAAATCACCTGCAGTCCCGTTCAGCAAATGCGCATGAAACCGCCCCAGGGCAATCTGTCGGGCGGCCTGACCGCCCACTCCAATGTCGGTGTGACGACCTGGCACCAGGATATCGTCGCCCTGCTTCCGGAAGCCGACGACACGCAGCAGGTAACGGTCTGGCTTGCCATCACCGAGGCCTCGATCGAAAACGGCTGCCTCGTCTCGGTGCCCGGCTCCCACCGCGCGGGCCCCAGGGTCCATTGCTCCAACCGAAAACTGGCGTCGGAACCCTCCGTGCCGGACCGGCTGATGCAGGAGCAGGAAGGCGTGCCCCTGCCCGTGAGCAAGGGGGGCGTGGTGCTGTTTCACAAGATGAACGTGCATAGGGCGCTGCCAAATCTGTCAGACGGCCTGCGCTGGAGCCTCGACCTGCGCTATCTTCCCACCGGACAGCCGACCGGCCGGCCCGCCTTCCCGGAGTTCGTTGCCCGCAGCCGGTCAGATCAGCACCTTGAACTGCGCGATCCCGACAGATGGGCAATGTCGTGGGATGACGCCCGTGATGCAATCCTGTCGGGACGCTACAAGGGACGGATTTTCGAAGATGCCCGATGGGCCGACCCCGCGGTGTGCTAGCGTGCGCGGCCGGCGCGCCGGTGCGGTGCCACTCCCCGGATAATGACTTGATTTTGCCCCGGTCTTCGGCTCATGTGACAGGCGTTGCAAATCAGTCTTTCGGCCGCACACAAGACGGTCATGTCAATCTCTGGAGCGAGCCATGCACCGCAGTTTCCGCAGTCTGTTCCCGGCCAGCCGGCTGAAGGCCGGCCTGAAAGCGGCGCCCGCCCTGTTGGCGGCGATTGCGCTGACGGCCTGCCAGACGGAAACCACGCAAGTGTCCGATCTGCTGTTCGCTCCGACCTTCTCCAAGAGCCGGCAATATCTTCCCAACACCTACAACACCCAATACGACTGCCGCGCCTTCACCGGCAGTGGCTGGAAGGGCATTGCCAGTGGGCGGGTGGAGTATTTCGACGAACGATACATGATCTCGCAAGCCGGCTGCTTCCGCACGAAAAACGAATGCGAGGCCTGGCTGTCCCTCATGCGCGGCTACATCGATATCCCGCGCTTCATCCGCTGCAATCCCTACAGCGCCTGAGAGCGTTTCTCTTTCATATGGAACCCTATGAATAAGACACGCCCTAGGGACCGTCTGCGCCGGGCATTACGCCTTGAAATACAGAACAGTCGTTGAGAAAAGCGGCCATGTACTCGCGCAGGCATTTTGCCCTGGCGCTGAGCAGCCGTCCGGTCGGCCAGACCGCAAAAATGTCGCGTCCCGGCCCCCTCCAGTCTGTCAGGACCCGCCGGAGGCGACCAGACCGCAGATCGCCGGAAATCTCGCTGACAGGCAAAAGCGCAAGCCCGTGGCCGTCTGCAGCGAACTGACGCGCAAGACCGATATCGTCAACGGTGACGAAGGCATTCAGATGGAGCGTTTCACGGTCTCCGGAAAGAGTGTTTTCCAGTTCCCACGATTGAAGCGCCGCAACCTTTATCAGGCTGTGACCGGCCAGGTCATCCGGAATCAACGGTGTACCTGCCGCCTTCAGATAGTCCGGCGATGCCACCACGGTCGTGGCGATGCCGCCCAGCCTTCGCTGAAAAAGACGAAGGTCGGTCTGTGGACCAATCCGTAACGCAAGGTCCACGTGGTTTTCCAGCAGGTCCTTGTTCTCGTTGTTGAGTGTCAGCGTCAGCCGGATATCGGGAAACGCCCTTATGAAACCGGACCACATCGGCTGCAGGATGCCAACGGAAATATTGGTCGGTGCCGCGACTTTCAGACCACCTTGCAGCGCATGCAGATCGGCGCTCAAGCCGCGGAAATTTGCTTCCGCTTGTCCGATCAGATCTGCAAAGGCTTCATAGAAGGCTTCACCCTCGCTCGTGAGGGCAAACTTGCGGGCGGACCTGTGCAGCAGCTTCGCACCGGTCCGTTCTTCCAGCTTGCGCAATCGCCGGGTCACAGTTGCTGCCGGAACGCCCAGATGAGCCGCCGTCCGCGCAAGACTGCCTTTTTGAACGATGTGAACAAACAGCGCGATATCGTCGAACATGATTTCATCTATGGAATTTAATTTGCCATATTTCAATATGGATTATCAGATCACAAATCAATACGTCTTCGTCAGTCACCAGACTGAAACGGAGATATTCATGACCCACTATTTCATAAGCGCCGGAATCGAGCTCCAAAAGGGGGCGGATCTCATGAAGGCCGAGGCAGGTCTTCAACGCCTTGCAAAACAAACCCGCGACGAACCGGAGTGTCACCTTTTCGAGATCCGCCAGGACCTCAAAGACCCGACCCGCTTCACCTTGTGGGAATGCTGGACTGATCGGGCCGCCCTCGCCGCCCACTACGAGATGCCCCACACAAAGGCCTATCTGGCGCAAGATCTGACAAATGTCTGTTACATCGAGGAACTTGGCGAAATCGGTACGCGGGAGACGGCCTAGCCATGAAAAGCCGTCTGATCGCAACCTTGCTGATGTCCTTCGGCCTGTCCCTGCTGATGTCTTGCTGGGTCACTTTTCTCAATCTGGGCCTGACGGATGTCTTCTTCGAAAAATGGATGGACGCCTTCCGGCTCGCCTGGCCGGCCGCTGCCGTGATTGCCTTTCTTCTCGGCCCGCCAGTCCAGAAAGCCACGGCATTTCTCACCAGCAGAACCCCCTGAAACTCTCTGGAGACACAATGACCATTGTCAGAAAAAACTCCGAAAGACTCGGTATTCCTGTTGGCCCCTATACCCACGCGGTTGTCCACGACCGAACGCTCTACACGTCCGGATTCACGGCGTTCGGCACGGAGGCACACTCGGGATCAGCCGGCGCGCAGACCCGGGCTGTGCTCGATCAGCTCGACAGTCTTGCCCGGGAATTTGGCAATTCACTGGCCGACCTTGTCAAGGTGACGGTCTTCGCGATCCGTCCTGACGACTTTGCCGAGATCCGCGACGTCTTGTCGGAACGCTATGACAATGCGGTTCCGGCAAGCTCAATGGTAATGGTCGCATCCCTGTTCGCACCTGAGCTGAGAGTTGAAATCGAAGCGATTTTCGGTCTCTAGCGCGTTGCCCGGTCATCCTTGAAACAGTCAAGTCATTGGAGGTCGGCACTTCCCGGAACCGCGAAATGTGCCAACGGGCTTCGGTGGCCCGCTCAGACTGCCAGTCTCTTGCGGAAAAACACGGTCTCCGCGATCGGCGTATCGTAGTACGCGGGCGTTTCCTCGAAGCCGGAGGCGGTGTAGAGCTTGATCGCTCCGGTCATGCGGGGCAGCGTATCGAGCAGCATCTCGCGGTAGCCGGCCTCTTCCGCCGCAGCGACGACGCGCCCGACCAATGCGGCACCGACGCCCCGGCCGCGCCCGGCCGGCAGCACGTAAAGCCGTTTCATTTCGCAGTGCCCCGCTTTGCCGAACCCGCGCAGGCCGACACAGCCCAGAACGCTGCCGTCATGGTCGCGCGCCAGGAACAGCGCCCCGGCGGGCGGCGTGTATTTTCCGGGCAGGCCCGCCAGTTCCTCGTCGAAGCCCTGATACGACAGGTCGATGCCGAGCCAGTCGACATAGGCCCGGAACAGGTTCCTGATCGCGTCCAGATCTTCCGCGCTGGTCGCGGCGACGATGGCAAAGGAATGCGCGCTTGTCATGCTGTGTCAAATCCGAGGAAATGCCGGGTCAATCCGCTGCCGGCACAACCGGCTGGATCGCTTTCAGGTAGGCCGCGATGGCGTCCCGGTCCTGGGCGGGCAGTCTGGCCATGTTTTCCTGCACATGCACCATCTCGCCGCCGACGGAATCATAGTCCGGCGTGAAACCGCTTTCCAGGTAATAGGCAATGTCGGACGCGCTCCAGCTTCCGAATTCGGACGCACCCGGCGTGATGTTGGGGATCCGCCCCTCGCCCGTCGGTGCCGGGGCACCGCCAAGCCAATCGGTCAGGATCAGCCCACCGGCAAGGTTTCGGGCGGTGTGGCATTCCCCGCAATGGCCCGGACCTTCCACGAGGTAGCGGCCGCGTTGCCACAGCTCCGGGTCGACCTCACCGTCGCCCGAAGGCGCCGCGATGACCGCAGCCGGCTTCAGAAAGAGGCGTTTCCACAGGCCCAGAGCGCGCCGGATGTTGAACGGAAAGCCGAGCTCATGCGCCGCTGCCTTGCCCGCGACCGCCGGCAGGGATTTCATGAAAGCAAACAGGTCGCCAAGATCCTCTGCGCTCATCCGCGCATAGGAGGTATAGGGAAACGCCGGATAGTAGTTGCGCCCGTCCGGCGACGTTCCATGGGTCATGGCATCGGCGAAATCGGTGAGCGTCCAGGCACCGATCCCGTCCGAAGCACTGGACGAGATGTTCGGCGCCACAAAGACACCGAAAGGCGTCTCGAGCCTGAGGCCGCCACCGAGTTTGAGCAGATCGTCCCCCTCCGCACCCTTGGCGGCATGGCAGGAGGCACAGCCTCCCGCCCAGAACACGAACTCGCCCCTGTCAGGGCTGCCCTCGGACAACAGGGCGCTGTCCACGGCACTCATGCGCGTGGGCGCGGACAGAACCCAGCCGGTCCCGGCGGCAACCAGGACCAGCGCGACCAGAACCGCCAGCGCATTCTTCATCGTGTTTCTTCCGCAATCGGTTCAGGAAAATGCCCCGAACAGGGTCAGTTCTTCTTACGGTAAGTTTCGTGACACGATTTGCAAGTGCCAAAGACCGGCCCCATGGCCGCCTTGAAGGCGTCCAGATCCGCAGGGCCGGATTTGCCCGAGGCACTCGCCGCAGTGGCGGTGGCCGCCGCGAATTTTGCCAGTTCACCGGCAAATCCGTCGGCATTCTCCCAGATCGCCGGCGCGGCTCCGGTATTGCCCTGATCCGATCCGGCAGGCAAAAAGTCGCCAAAGGTCAGCGAGGCTGCCCGCATTGTCGTGATCGCCGCCTTTCCGGCAGCCGGCGTATAGGCGATCTCGCCCTTCATCATGCCGCCGGCAAGACCTGCGGCACCGCCCACGGACGCCATGATGGCCTGCCGCGTGGCAATCGGGTCATCTGCGGCCTGCACGGATGCACCAGTCAGCCCGAGCCCTGCGACCAGACCCAGAACGGCAATTTTCAGGAAACGACCCATAACATTCTCCCTCTCTCTCGTGCCCATCTACCGATGCGGCACCTCACCGGGAGTACAGCGCATTCACCCGTTGATCACGAAATCACGCTCCCGTGATCAGGTCCGTTTTTTTGTAACAAACGGTACCGTGGCCGGATAAATCGCACGCGCGGATACAAAAAGGCCCCGGTTCTCTCGAACCGGGGCCTTCACGGGACAAGGTGGCCCGCTTATTTCGTGGCAGCTTCGTACATCTCCAGGACGTAGTCCCAGTTGATCATGCTGTCGATGAACGCTTCCAGGTACTTCGGACGCGCGTTGCGGTAGTCGATGTAGTAGGAGTGTTCCCAGACATCGCAGCCCAGGATCGGCGCAGCGCCGTGAACAAGCGGGTTTTCGCCGTTCGGTGTCTTCATGATTTCAAGCTTGCCGTCCTTGACCGCAAGCCAGGCCCAACCCGAACCGAACTGGCCGACGCCGGCCGCGATGAAATCGGCACGGAACTTGTCGAACCCGCCCAGGTCGCTGTCGATGGCCGATGCCAGGGCGCCCGGCAGTGACGAACCGCCACCGTCCTTCTTCATCCACTTCCAGAAATGGATGTGGTTGTAATGCTGGCCGGCGTTGTTGAACAGCGGCGCGTTCTTGCCGTAGCTTCCCTTGACGACCTCTTCCAGCGACTTGCCTTCAAGGCCGCTGCCGGCGAGCAGCTCATTGCCTTTGGTAACATAGGCCTGATGGTGCTTGTCATGGTGAAACTCGAGTGTTTCAGCAGACATGTAAGGGGCCAGTGCATCATATGCATAGGGCAGGTCAGGCAATTCGAAAGACATGGCTAACTCCTTGGAAAGGTCAGTGACCGGCGGTCCACACGGCACGCGCCCCGGGACCGCTTCGAGGCGCAAAATAGGATCGCGGAGCGAGGTCGGCAAGCAGGGATCGCTAAAATAAAGAAGATTTTTCTTATTTTTTTACAATCGATGCCTGCCCGCAGAAAATGTCGTGCCCTCTTGGGCAGTCGCCCCGAAGGGTACCTGGAAATGTCCCGGCCCGTGATTCAGGCGATCCGGTTCTCGCTTTGAGGATCGAAGACGACCGCCTTTTCCATGTTGAAGGCAAACGGATACACGTCACCTGCATTGACAGCGACGTCGGCCCGGAACCGGGCAGTCACGTCCTTGCCGCTGATCTGGCTGACAACAAACGTGTCCGACCCGGCGGGTTCGGTGACTTCGACAGGCGTTTCCACCACGTGGATCGCCCGGGAGTTGCGATCCGCGCCGTCCAGGTCCGTGATTGCCTCGGGCCGGATGCCGAGAATGATGTCCCGTCCAAGGCTGGAGGACAACTGATCGGAAGCAAACGGGATCGCGGCCTTGGTGCTGTCGGCAAGGGCAACTTCGGCAGCCGGCTTGCCGTTCAACGAGACCACCTTGGCGGGAAACAGGTTCATGGACGGCGAGCCCATGAAACCTGCGACGAACATGTTGGCCGGATTGTCGTAGATCTCCTTGGGCGTGCCAAGTTGCTGAACAAAGCCGCCATACATGACCGCGATCCGTGTGGACAGGGTCAATGCCTCGATCTGGTCGTGGGTCACATAGACGATGGTCGTGCCCAGCTTCTGGTGAAGCTTCTTGATCTCCGTGCGCATGTCGACGCGAAGCTTTGCATCCAGATTGGAAAGCGGCTCGTCAAACAGGAAGATGTCCGGCTCACGCACCAGGGCACGGCCCATGGCCACCCGCTGGCGTTGCCCGCCGCTGAGCTGCCCCGGCTTCCGGTCCAGCAGGTGCGTGATCTGCAACAGGTCGGCCACCTGATCGATGCGCTTTGCGCGTTCCGGCTTGGCGATGCCGTGCATTTCCATGCCGAAGGAAATATTGCCCCGCACGGTCATGTTCGGATAGAGCGCATAGGACTGGAACACCATGGCGATGTTCCGGTCAGCCGGCTTCACCCCGTTCATGCTCCTGCCGCGCACGGATATGTCGCCCGTCGTGACACCTTCCAGACCGGCGATCATGTTGAGAAGCGTCGATTTTCCGCAGCCGGAGGGGCCGACAAGCACAAGAAACTCGCCTTCCTCGATGGAAATGTTGGTTTCCTGCAAAACCTGCACGGCCCCGTAGGACTTGGTCGCCTGCTTGATGTCTAGAAAACCCATGGTGTTATCCCTTTACCGAGCCGGCCATCAGGCCGCGCACGAAGTAACGCCCCGCGACGATGTAGACGAACAACGTCGGAAGCGCGGCCATGATCGCCCCGGCGAAATGGACGTTGTATTCCTTCACGCCGGTCGAGGACTGCACGAGATTGTTGAGCGCAACCGTCATCGGTTGACTGTTGAAGTCGGAAAACGATGCTCCGAACAGGAAGTCGTTCCAGATGTTGGTGAACTGCCAGATGATGCAGACAACCGCGATCGGACCTGAGGATGGCAGCAGAATGCGCCAGAAAATCCTGAAGAACCCGGCTCCGTCGATTTGAGCCGCCCGAACAAGTTCGGTCGGAAAAGCTGCATAGTAGTTGCGGAAGTAGAGTGTCGAAAATCCGATCCCGTACACAAAATGGACGAAGATCAACCCGGGCACGGTACCGGCAATCCCGATCAGGCCGAGCATCCGGGCCATCGGAATCAGGACCATCTGGAACGGGATGAAACAACCGAACAGCAGCAACCCGAACAGAACCGTCGAACCGCGAAACGCCCATTTGGTGAGAACATACCCATTGAGGGCCCCGACAATCGTCGACAGCGCAACCGCCGGCACCACCATGATGATGGAATTGAGGAAATAGGGGCGCAGCCCCGTCGCCTGGACGCCGATCTGAGCGGTCGACCAGGCGCTGGCCCAGGGCGCCAGCGTCCACTCCTGCGGCAACGCCATCATGCCGCCCGCGGTGATCTCGGACAGCGGTTTCAGCGAATTGACCAGCATCACGTAGAGCGGAAGCAGGTAGTAGATGCAGAACACGGCCAGAATTGCATAGAGAATGACACGCGCGGCACCAGACGACCGCGATCTTGAAACGGCGGCCATCATTTTTTCTCCCGCAGTTCGGACCACAGATACGGCACGATGATCGCTGCGATCGTCATCAGCATGATTACGGCGGATGCGGCGCCGATCCCCATCTGGTTCCGGGAGAACGTATAGGAATACATGAAGGTTGCCGGCAGTTCGGTCGCCGTTCCCGGCCCCCCGCCCGTCAGCGCAATCACCAGGTCATAGGACTTGATCGCCATGTGGGCGAGGACGACGAAAGCAGACATGAAGGCCGGACGAAGCTGCGGAATCACGATCCGCCGGTAAAGCGCGAACGTCGACGCGCCGTCTATCTGGGCGGCCTTCATCATCTCTCCGTCGATGCCGCGCAAACCGGCAAGGAACATGGCCATCACGAAACCGGATGTCTGCCAGACCGCCGCGATGACGATCGTGTAGATCGCCATGTCGCTGTCCTTGATCCAGTTGAAGATAAAGGTCTCCCAGCCCCATCCGCGGACAACAGCTTCAACACCAATCCCCGGATCCAGGAACCACTTCCAGGCGACGCCGGTGACGATGAAACTCAGTGCCATGGGGTAAAGGTAGACCGTTCGGATGAACCCTTCCGCACGGATCCGTTGATCCAGCAGGATCGCCAGAAACAATCCGAGCACCGAACAGATCGCGATATAGAGAACACCGAAGACGACCAGATTGGATACGGCCTTGTCCCAGGCACGAATCCGAAACAGGTTTTCGTAATTCTGCCAACCGACCCAACCGAAAGACGGCAGGATGCGGCTGTCGGTGAACGACAAATACAAGGTGAACGCGATGAAGCCGTACACGAAGATCAACGCAATCGCGATTGTCGGGCTGAGCACCAATTTGGGTAGGGCATCGCGCAATCTGTCAACAACAGAACCACGCGGGTTCGCCGTTTCAGACAAAGACATCAGGGCCCTCCGGGCAGGCCGGGAACGGTGAGATTCCACCGTTCCCGTTACGATCGTTACTTGTTGATTTGAACCGCGGTCACGAGTTCATCAACAGCGGTTGCACTGTCGTATTCCCCGTTGAAATGCGCCGTGATCACATCATACATGGCATTCTTGATCGCCGCAGGATTGGCGTGACCATGAGCCATCGACCCGTAGAGATTGCCGCTCTCGGCAGCTTTTTTCAGGTCGGCCATTCCCTTTTTTCCGCAAGCATCAAATGCTTCGTTCGACACATCCGTACGTGCCGGCACCGAGCCTTTGACAACGTTGAATGCGGACTGGAAATTCGGAGACAGGATCGCGGTCGCAAGGGCGGCCTGTTCCTTGCCGACTTCCGAGCCCTGCGAGAACATTGCGAACTGATCGGCGTTGAAGGTGACCTGCTCCTGAGTTCCCGGGAAGCGGAAGCACAGGAAGTCCTGATCGGGCACTTTGTCGGCATTCAGGAATTCGCCCTTGGCCCAGTCGCCCATCATCTGGAATGCAGCATCCCCGTTGATGACCATGGCTGTCGCCAGGTTCCAGTCCCGTCCGGAGAAGTTGTCATCGACATGCGACCGGATCACGGCCATGCGGTCGAAGGCTTCCTTCATGGTGTCGGACCCGAGAGTGTCTTCATCAAGGTCAATGAAGGCCTTCTGGTAGAATTCCGGTCCGCCGGTTGACAATGCGACGGCATCGAACACGGTCGCATCCTGCCAGGGCTGCCCGCCATGAGCGATCGGAGTTTTGCCGGCTGCCTTCACCTTGTCCAAGGCGGCGACGAATTCGTCCCAGGTTGTCGGAACCGCGATACCAAGCTCATCCAGAACGGCCTTGTTGGCCCAGACCCAGTTTGTTGAGTGAACATTGACCGGCGCTGCGACCCATTTGCCGTCGTGCTTTGAAAATTTCTGCAAGGCTGCCGGAACGACGGTGTCCCAGTTTTCCTGTTCAGCCTGGGTGTTCAAATCCGCAAGCGCACCCTCTTCGGCCCAGTCCAGAATGTCGAAACCGAGCATCTGTACGGCGGTGGGCGGGTTTCCGGAGGTCACGCGGGCCCGCAAGACGGTCATCGCCTGGGTCCCGCCGCCACCGGCGACCGGCATGTCTTTCCAGTCGATCCCCTGGCTCTCGAGGTCCTGCTTCAGGACGTTCAGGGCAGCAGCTTCGCCACCGGACGTCCACCAGTGCAGGACCTCGACTTCCTCGGCCTGAATGCTCGTGCTTGCAGCCATTAAAGCGGCGGCAGCCGTCACCATTCTTGTCAATTTACGCATATATTCCTCCCATTAAGCGCCATTCGGCGTCCCGGATACCGTCAACGGGTATCTCGTTGCCAGACAAAATACATTGTAACGTTACAAACGAACCATCTGTCAATAAATTTTGGAAACCAGAACAGCCTTGTTTTGCGTGTCCGTTTTCACATTTTTCAATGCCTCTCCATGCTGCATTGCAAAATAGGATTTTATTGTAACGTTACAAATTCCCTGTTTAGACTGACATGAAATTCCGCCACGCGCTTCATCACCTGAACAAAACCGGGCCTCTCTCGCAAACCATTGAAAAACACGGAAGACATTGCGGCGGAAAAACCGCCTCGCCCAACCCTGCGCACCGTAGCGGCTGAATCCGGCTTCGCGGTCACGACCGTGTCACGTGCCCTGTCCGGTGACCCCCGAATAGCAGAAAACACCCGAAACAAGGTGGCCGAGGTCGCACGCCGGCAGGGTTATGTTCCCAATCGCGCGGCTCAAAGGCTGCGCACGGGAAAAACGAAGGTCATCAGCCTGATCCTCGATCCGCACCACGAAATACCGGATTTCGGCCGCTCCCTGATCGCCGGCATCAGCTTTGCCCTGAAAGGCACTGGTTACCACCTGACAATCATCCCGCATTTCCAGGAAGAATCGACGACGGACCCGGTCAACTACATCCTGGACAACCGTCTGGCCGACGGCCTGATTTTCACCCGGACCGAGGCCTTCGACGCGCGTGTCCGACTATTGCAGGAAGCGAATTTTCCGTTCGTGACGCACGGCAGGACCGACTTCACCCGGCCCCACGCCTACGTCGACTATGACAATGAGGAATTCGCGTATCAGGCTGCACGCCGGTTGATCGATCTCGGCTGTGACCAGATCGGCATTGTGCTCCCCCCCGAACGCCTGACGTTTTCGCAATATTTGCGATACGGGTTCATGCGCGCCGTCCGCGAAAGCGGGATCAAATACGACATTCCCGAAGAAGTTACGCTCGACAGTCCGGCGGAGGCCCTATGGGCGGTCTATCGCGATCGGCTGGACAGCATAGCCAGGCCTTATGGGGTCGTTTGCGCAGGCGAAACCTCTGCGCTCGCCATTTCTTCCCTGTTTATTGATCAGGGGCTTGAACCGGGAAAAGACTTCCACCTGGTCGTGAAGCGGACCTCGAACCTGTTCAAACTGCACCGACCCGTGTTCCGAAGCATTTACGAGAACATATTTGAGGCCGGAACACTGTTGGGGGATACCATTTTGAAGGTGGCTAGTGGGAGCCCTCCCGCCGAAAACCAGATCGTGCAGAAGTCGGTACCGGATTGATGCCGTTCCCGAATATCCCCGATTTTCCATAGATCCCGGCGTCAGCTGTCCCGGTTTTTTGAAGCCCTCCACCACAGTCAAGCGCGTTTGCAAAAGCAGCCGTCCCCGGCGGGCAAGGCAGTCAGCCTCGCACGTCAGGGACAAGCGATGGAGGGCACCCGGGCATCCGACGCCGGCTTTGCAGATCCAGCGTCAGCTTCCGGGATCTGTCACCAGGGGTGGAGACCCAGCAATCTTTCTCCAAGCGGGGTCAATGTCGCCGTTTCGGCGTTTTTCTTTTCCCAGTTCCGAGGATCTCCGGGGAAGTCCGGCCGATTGGGATGATCCAGCTCGCGCCACAGGCGAATGCGCTCGTTGCGTTCGGCGACATTGTCGTAATCGGACGGATACATGGAGATATATTGCGCCATGCGCACACGGTTGTCGGAATGGTTTGGCCTCACACCATGCGCCAGCAGCGAGTTGAAGATCAGAAGGTCGCCGGGCTCCATCGAGATGTTCTCGCGTTCCAGGCCGGTCATGTCCGGCAACAACGGATTGCGGTCTTCGGGCTGGGTCTTTTCCCATTCCTCGAAATGTTCAAACAGATAGGGCACGGCCTGGAATCCGCCCGTCTCGTGGTCCTGCTTCTTCAGGCTCAAAACCCCTTGAACACCAATCGGTTGCGGGCGCTGCTTCGTGTCGACATCCCAGTGGATGAAACCTTCGGGATTGCCTTTCTCCCGCTTTGGCGGATTGAGGTTGGCACGATCAATGGCAACCCAAAGATCCTCGCGATCCCAGATGTCCACGAAAGCGTCATAGACCCGCTGCTCCATGCGGTTGTCCCAGAGATACTGGTGATTGTAGATCTCGACCATGCCGGCATTGTTGAGTTCCTTGCGGACGTGCGGACGGCGTTCCGGTGCGTACCAGGTCGATGGATCATCCGGATCCTTCTCATCGAACTCCCAGAGCAGATCGGCCAACCGGTCGGCATTTTCCAGCGGTACGGCCTGCCGGACGATGACATATCCCTTGGTGATCCAGTGTTGCCAGTCGGACTGGCTCAGCACCCTGAAAGGCAGGGTTTTCTCGATGTCCTTGAGTTGGGTCGTTACCTTCTCGCTGACCGGATGGCTGATTTCGGCGGCGGTTGGCTGCATGGTCTTCCTCCTCCCTTTCCCGGCTTTCATGTCCCTGTGTCCGGGTTGATGACCGCAATTCTAGAACCGAACCGGCATCCGGTGTTGTATTCGCGTGGCCCAATTTGATACTATTCTGGCGCCAGCAGGAGAATGACGCCCGATGAAGCCCTTTCTGGAGACCTTGCCGCGCCAGCCCGACTCGTCGCTTGCCATGCTGAACCGCCGGCTGGAGACGGCAATCCCCTTCGAGTGGCACCACCATCCCGAATACGAACTGACGTTGACGCTGAATTCGCGCGGCCAGCGGTTCATCGGCGATCATGTGGGCGACTACGACGACGAGGACCTGGTGCTCGTCGGGCCGAACCTGCCGCATACCTGGGCGTCACACCAGGCGATCGACGGGACCTTGCCGCATGTCGCGCTGGTAATATGGTTTCATCCGGAGTGGGCGGGCTCCGTGGCGCGCGACTTCGTCGAATTCAGGAGCATCGGCAACCTCCTGGCCCGCGCCGGCCGAGGATTGTCCTTCCCGCCGGAGGCCGCTGCCGCCGTCCGCAGCCGGTTCGAGCTGTTTTTCGATCAATCGGCCGCCGAGCGCCTGCTCACCCTGATGAACATTCTCGATCACCTGAGCGGCGCCCCGAACCCGCAACCACTCGCAAGCGCCCCGGTCTCGCTGGACGGTGTGTTCGAAAGCCGCGAACGCATCGACCGGGTCCTGACCCATGTCCACGCGCAGTACACCAAGGCCATCACCTTGCCGGAACTCGCCGATGTCGCAGCCCTCAGCGTTTCCGGATTGCACCGGCTGTTTCGCAAGCACACGCAGGGAACGGTCAGCGATTATGTCCGGGCCCTGCGGATTGGCGACGCGGCCGCACGGCTGTCGAGCACAAACCAGCCCGTCGCTCACATCGCGGCCGCCGTCGGCTATGGCGCACTTGCCAACTTCAACCGTCAGTTCAAGGCCGCAAAAGGCATGACGCCGCGCGATTACCGGGCACATTTTCGGCAGGGGTGAGCCGTCCGCCGCCGAAAACACCGTCAGGTGCGTTTCAGAAATCAGCGGCGCTCGGCGCAAAGAACCGACATTTTTAGGAGACGGAAAAGGGGCTTGTTTGCAGCTCTGTCCAAGCCACGACCAGGAACGATACTTCCGGCAATTGTGCACCGGACAGATGCCCGCCCGAAACCTTCAGACCGGTCTCCCCTGGACCGGCATACCACAGAAATGACAAGGCCTCGGGAGTATGCAAGGTTGCGCCAGCGAGACCCGAAAACTCACGGCACGTTGCCACTCCCCCGGAACCACACCGAATGTCCTCACCTGCCCGTTCATCGGTCGCACTTGCCTTTGGCGGGTTTCTGGCTCTGGCCGCCGCCATGGGTATCGGCCGGTTCGTCTATACGCCCGTTCTGCCGTTCATGAGCGAAGCCCTGAACCTGCCGGCAGGCGATGCCGGCCTGATCGCGTCGGCGAATTTTCTCGGCTACCTTGCAGGCGCTCTCGCGGCTGCCTCCCGTTCCCTGTCCGGCAGTCCCCGTCGCTGGTTTCTCGGCGGACTGCTTGTCAGCGCGCTGACAAGCGCGGCCATGGCGGCGACAACCTCCCTGACAGTTTTTCTCCTGATCCGCTTTGCAAGCGGCATTGCCAGTGCCTTTGTGCTGGTATTCGCGACCACGCTCGTCATGGAACGGCTCACGGCCACGGGCAAAGCGGGCCTCTCCGCGCTGCACTTTGCCGGGGTCGGCTGCGGCATCGCGTTTTCCGCCCTGATGGTCGCGGTGGTGGCGGATCTGTCGGCGGATTGGCGGATGCTCTGGCTGGCCAGCGCTGCCGGAACGCTTCTGTTCCTGGTGGGAGCGGCCTATCTGGTGCCTTCTCACTCGCTGGTGCAAGTCGGCGCCAACGGCGGGACCGCCGGCACAGTTGCGGCATCGCCCGGTGCGGCGCGCAGCCGGCTACGCCTGATCCTGGCTTACGGCCTGTTCGGGTTCGGCTACGTCATCACCGCAACATTCGTCAACACCATCGCGCGCGCAGCCCCTGCCCTGCAGCCAACGGAACCGTTCGTGTGGCTGACCGTCGGACTGTGCGCGGCGCCCTCGATCTTTCTCTGGAACACGATAGCCGTCCGTCTGGGGACCCGCAGGGCGTTCGCGCTGGCCTGCCTGCTCGAAGCCGCCGGGGTCGCCCTGACCGCCCTGACCCTTCAGCCGGTCCTGTTTCTGGTTGGCGCCGGACTGCTCGGAGCAACCTTCATGGGGATCACTGCGCTCGGGCTGATGGAAGCACGACGCCAGGCGACCGCCGGTGGGCCGACGGCGGTCCGCCAGATGCTTGCGGTCCTGACCGCCAGCTTCGGCCTGGGCCAGGTCGCCGGTCCCTGGTTCGCCGGATTGCTGCACCACGCCACCGGGTCCTTTGCCGCCCCGTCGCTGGCGGCTGCCGCCGCATTGCTGGTGGCAGCTGCCCTCGTCATCCGCTGACCGGCTTTCCGAGCGCCGGCCACAATCGAAGTCCGTGACATTCAGGCGTGGGAAAAATCCCAGTAGAGCTCGCGTGCGCGCGCGGCGATCGGACCGGGTTGCAGATCCTGATCCTCGATCCGCTTGACCGGCGTCACCTTGTTGTAATTTCCCGTCGAGAAAATCTCATCGGCCTGCAGGAACTCGCCATACTCCATGGTCCGTTCAAAAACCTCATAGCCGGAGGCGCGCAACAGCTGGATCACGCGCTGGCGGGTGATCCCGTTCAGGAAGGTGCCGTTCGGCGCAGGCGTGTGCACCTTGCCGTCCCTGGCAATGAAAACGTTGGCGGACGTCAGTTCGGCCACATTGCCGAGCATGTCGCGCACCACGGCATTGTCGAAACCGCGTTCCCTGGCTTCCACCATCGCCCGCGCATTGTTGGGATAAAGGCAGCCGGCCTTGGCGTTGACCGGCATCGATTCCATGGTCGGGCGCCGGTAGGGCGACAGCGTGATGCTGATGGCCGCGTCCTTCGGCGCCATCGGCGCGTCGAACAGGCACAGGCAGAAGCGGGTGCTCTCCGGGTCACCTGTTATGACCCCCGGACCATCGTTTTCCAGCCAGTACATCGGCTTGACGTAAATCTGCTGATCGCTGCTGAATTTCTTGCAGCCTTCCCTGGTCAGCTCGGCCATCTCCTCCGCGCGCAAGGTCGGCTTCATGCCAAGTGCATAGGCTGAATCGTTGACCCGGCGGCAGTGAAGGTCGATATCCGGCATCACCCCTTCGAAAAAGCGGGCACCGTCGAAAACACTCGAACCGAGCCAGGAAGCATGGGTACGCGGTCCCATGATCGGCGGATTGCCTTCATGCCAGGTCCCGTCGATCCAGGTCCAGGTGTCACTCAATCCGCGCATGTCCGTTGCCTCTCCCGCTATGTGTCTCCGCTGAGGAGCCGACACAACACCCGCCGCCTCCCGGCGTCAACAGCTTAGCGATTTTTATGAAAAAGTTGTTGTCTTTCTTCTACCTGCACCGGACTTCAGGGATGGATTTACCCTCAAGTCGCTTGATGACGAATGATTTTTCCGGGACGCGCAACGCTTCCAGATACGGCAGCGACAATTGCAACGCCCCCGGCGCCGCCGCTTCATCGGCGAAACGGCAGTTGACTCGTTCCGCCAGATGTTCTCTTTATGTTCCCCATCATCAGGAGACCATGACATGGAACAACGCATTTCAATGATCACGCTGGTGGTCGATGACATCGCAGAGACACGACGTTTTTTCGAAGACGGCCTGGGCTGGCAGGTCAACGAAGCCCCGGCACCGGACGTGGTGTTCTTTCAGGTTATCGGAGGTGCGTTCGCGCTTTACAGCCGCGCCGCGCTGGCAGATGAAATCGGCCGGGAGGTCACCGCCCTTCCGTTCGGTGCCACGACCATCGCCTGGAACGGCCGAACGGCTGAGGAAGTCGACGAGGCCTATCAGCGGGCCATCGATGCCGGCGGAAAAGCCGTGAAAGCACCTGAAAAGGCATTCTGGGGCGGCTACACCTCCTATGTGGAGGTGCCCGGCGGCCATCTGCTTGAAATTGCCTACAATCCATTCTGGCCGGTAGGCCCGGACGGCGCCGTGACGTTACCCCCACAAAAATAACCGGGGCCTCCGGCCATGGGCCGGCGCCGCATTCGTTGTTTTCCGCCAGAGCAGCGGCAATCTCCGGATGCGGGGCTTCACTGAGACTTTTGTCGCACACGGCGGCGCTTGACGCATGATCCATCAGGCTGTTCTCTTTCGCGGTTTCCGGAACAAGGCTTGGAGGTCCCGTTATGGCGCATGCCGCCTATGTGTTTGATGCCTACGGCACATTGTTCGATGTGCATGCCGCGGTTCGCAAACACGCGTCAAAGCTCGGGCCCGACGCCCAAAGACTGTCCGCGCTCTGGCGTGAAAAACAACTGGAGTATTCCTGGGTGCGCGCCCTGATGGGCCGTTACGTGGATTTCTGGGAACTGACGCAGCAGGGACTGGACACCGCGTTCGCTCTGGTGCCGACGGCCGATAAATCCCTGCGCGATGAATTGCTGAGTGCCTACTGGGAACTGGACTGCTACCCGGAAGTCCCCCAGGTGCTCACCAACCTGAAGGCAAGCGGCGCCAAGATCGCCATCCTGTCGAACGGATCCCCTGCCATGCTGGAGGCAGCGGCAAAGGCGGCGGCGCTGACCGACCTGTTCGACGAAATCTTTTCCGTGGACCAGTTGAAGACATTCAAGACCGATCCGCAGGTCTACGAGATGGTCACCACCCAATTCCGCATCTACCCGGAAGAGGTCTCTTTCCAGTCCTCGAACCGCTGGGATGTCGCGGGCGCGGCCGCGTTCGGGTTCCGCACCGTCTGGATGAACCGGGCCGGCATGCCCGATGAGTATCCCGACCTTGCCCCCAAGGCGGTTCTTGCCGATCTGACTGGGCTGGCCGCGCTCGATTGAGACCTTTTCCGGAGCACATACCGGCCGGCATACCTGCCGGCCGGTGCCCCCCCCTGTGCCTTTTCCCCCGGGAGGGCGCACGGCACAAAAGTGCAGGATCTTGAAGGCGTGATGTCTTCCAGTCACCTGGGGCGCGTGTCTTCAGATCTTCCAAGGCCGGCGTGAGGCAACCAAAAAAACATATCATTCAGGAGACAAAATTTATTGTTTTACATTAATTTTTAAATCCAAAACGTGTTTTACCCGTTGTGCGTCCGCACCATCCGGTATAGTGTTTCGGCAATCTGATCGACCTCGTGGAGACGGCTATGAGCACCCTTGAAGGACTGGAGCGGGACACGCGGCTGAGGCGCATCCGGCGGCTCTCGAACGCGATGAAATGGTTTGTGACGGTGTTGCTGGTACTGATGAGCGTTGCCAGTGCGATTCTGGTCTTCATGCTTCTGCTGCCCGCCTTTCTCGATGTCCCGAACGGATTGCTCGATTCGGCCGGTCTGGAGCGGAAACTGGAGGAAGTGCCGGTCGCCCAGCGCCTCGGCCTCAGCGCGATGGTCGTGTTGGCCTTCTTTCTTCTGCGCAGCATTTTCTGGAACCTCCGGCGGCTCTTCGTCCAGTTCCACGACGGAGCGTTTTTCGCCCCGGCCACTCAGGCGCACATCCTGAACGCAGGTTTCTGGCTGATTGCCTATGGCCTGTTCGATATTCTGAGCGACCCGGTCAGTTCCGTTCTCCTGACCTGGGACAATGCCCCGGGTGCACGCAGGCTTGAAGTCGAACTGAGCGGAGGCGAATTCTTCTCTCTGGTTTTTGGGGCGCTCCTGCTCGTGTTCGGCTGGATCATGCGCGAGGCTGCCTCGCTCGCGGACGAAAACCGTCAATTTGTCTGACCCCTTGCGGCGCAGACCGTCCTCCGATCGATAAAGGAACCCAATGCCGATAGTCGTGGAACTGGACGTGATGCTCGCACGCCGGAAGATGCGGTCCAGGGAACTGGCGGAACGCATCGGCATCACCGAGCAGAATGTGTCCCTGCTCAAGTCGGGCAAGGTGAAAGGCATTCGTTTCGATACGCTTGAGCGGATCTGCACTGCGCTCGAGTGCCAACCCGGCGACATTCTCGTCTACCAGCCGCCCGCTGCACCGAAAGACTGATCCTCCCGGGTGATCGCCACCGGCCAACGCGAACGCCCGCCAGCCCCGCGCAAGTTTCAACCGGTACCTCCAACCCTGGAGAGTCCAACGACACACAGGTTGAGACAGGCAAGGCCCGCTGGAATGCAACAGACCCATTTTTATTCGGAAGACCGGCCCACCCCTGCGACCAGAACCCGTCTGCGGTCCGGCAAACTGTTCGATCTGGACAAGAAGCCGATCTGCGAATGCACCCTTTATGATCTGGAAGACGGCGATATCGGCATTGTCGTCGCGGAAACCGAGTTGTCCGTACCGGACCGGGTCCTCATTCAGGACGACAAGGATCTGACTTTGGCATTCACCCAGATCTGCTGGCGCATGGGCCCCTATCTCTTCGGCGCCTATCTGGAGCCGCCTATACCGCTCGGCATGACCGCGGACCGCTGACAGGATTTACTGCCGCACTCTGCTGGCCGAGCCTTTATTTTGCCTGCGGCGTCATTTCCTCGAAACAGACCAGTTCCGGATCGGCCGGGTCCCAGGAGAGCGCGCGCGACACGTAGATGGCCCGCTCCGGTGTGACGCTCTCCGGATCGTCCAGAGACGACGCCCGGACAACCACGAGCCCCTCCATGCCGCCGCGCGTATGATAGAGCGCACTACCGCAGACGGGACAGAACCGCCTGTTGATGGTCCGGCCGCTGTCGGCGGTCTTTTCGTATTCGGTAACCGTGCCCGTCAGAGAAAAGGCTTCTTGCGCAAAGACGCTGTGGGTCGCGTGCCCTGTGCCGCCGATCCTGCGGCAGTCGCCGCAATGGCATTTGACCGTGATCGTCGGCGGCGCTTCGCAGACATAGCGCACCGCCTCGCACAGGCACCCTCCGGTCAATTTTCGGGACACCGCCTTCTCCTGCGATCTTGCGCTATTCGGCCGCTTCCGCCGAACCGTAACCGAGCTGCTCGTTCAATTTGCCGATCAGCCCGATCGCCGCTTCGGCAATGACGGTACCGGGAGGGAAAATCGCCGCCGCGCCGTTGCTGTAGAGTTCGTCGTAGTCCTGGGGCGGCACGACGCCACCGACAACGATCATGATGTCTTCACGGCCCTCGTCGGCCAGTGCCTTCTTCAGGGCCGGAACCAGGGTAAGATGGCCTGCCGCCAGCGACGACACGCCGACAACGTGCACGTCGTTCTCGACGGCCTGACGGGCGGCTTCTTCCGGCGTCTGGAACAGCGGGCCGATATCGACGTCGAAGCCGAGATCGGCGAAGGCGGAGGCAATCACCTTCTGCCCCCGGTCATGACCGTCCTGGCCCATCTTGGCGACCAGAATACGCGGCCGGCGGCCATCGTTGTCCTCGAAGGCCTCGACCAGTTTCCGAACCTTTTCCATCGTTCCGGACATGGCTCCGGCCTCCCGCTTGTAGACCCCGGCAATCGACTTGATCTCGGCCTTGTGCCGGCCGAACACCTTTTCCATCGCCATCGAAATCTCGCCGACCGTGGCCTTGGCCCGCGCGGCCTTGACGGAAAGATCCAGCAGATTGCCCTCGCCGGTCTCCGCGCACACCGTCAGCGCATCGAGAGCGGCCTGCGTCTCCGCCTCGTTGCGCTCCTCGCGCAGGCGCTTCAGCTTGTCGATCTGGGCCGCGCGAACCTGGCCATTGTCGACCTTCAGCACATCGATCTGCTGTTCGCTGTCGGGCTTGTACTTGTTGACGCCGACCACGGTCTGGCTGCCGCTGTCGATGCGGGCCTGTGTCTTGGCGGCGGCTTCCTCGATACGCAGCTTCGGAATGCCCTTCTCGATGGCTTTCGCCATGCCGCCGAGTTCCTCCACCTCGCGGATATGCGCCATCGCCTTTTCGGCCAGGTCGGCGGTCAGCTTCTCGACGTAATACGACCCTCCCCAGGGGTCGATCACCTGGGTGGTGCCGCTTTCCTGCTGCAGGAACAGCTGGGTGTTGCGGGCGATGCGTGCGGAGAAATCCGTCGGCAGGGCGAGTGCCTCGTCAAGCGCATTGGTGTGCAGCGACTGGGTATGCCCCTGCGTTGCCGCCATCGCCTCGACACAGGTGCGGGTCACGTTGTTGAACACGTCCTGGGCCGTCAGCGACCAGCCGGATGTCTGCGAATGGGTCCTGAGCGACAGGGACTTCGGGTTCTGCGGCTGGAAGTTCTCTTCCATCAGCGTCGCCCAGATCAGCCGGGCCGCGCGCAGTTTGGCGACTTCCATGAAAAAGTTCATGCCGATCGCCCAGAAGAACGACAGGCGCGGCGCGAACTGGTCGATTTCCATGCCCGCGGCCACTCCGGCGCGGGCGTATTCGATCCCGTCGGCGATCGTATAGGCCAGTTCCAGATCCGCCGTCGCGCCGGCTTCCTGCATATGATAGCCGGAGATGGAGATCGAATTGAATCGCGGCATGTTCCGCGACGTGTACCTGAAAATGTCGGAGATGATCCGCATCGACTGCTTCGGCGGGTAGATATAGGTATTGCGAACCATGAACTCCTTCAGAATATCGTTCTGAATGGTGCCCGACAGGTCCTTTTGCGCGACCCCCTGCTCTTCCGCCGCCACGATGTAGAGCGCCAGCACGGGCAGGACCGCGCCGTTCATGGTCATCGACACGCTCATCTTGTCCAGCGGAATGCCGGAAAACAGCGTGCGCATGTCATAGATGCTGTCGATGGCCACACCGGCCATGCCGACATCGCCGGCAACCCGGGGATGATCGCTGTCATAGCCCCGGTGGGTGGCGAGATCAAAGGCGACCGACAGGCCTTTCTGGCCGGCCGCCAGATTGCGCCGGTAAAAGGCGTTGGAATCCTCTGCGGTCGAAAAGCCCGCATATTGGCGCACCGTCCAGGGCTGCTGAACATACATGGTCGGATAAGGCCCGCGCAGGTAGGGCGCGAGGCCGGGCCAGGTGTCCGGGTGTTTCAGTCCCTCCAGATCGGCCGCCCGGTACACCGGCGGCACCGCGATCCCTTCCGGTGTCAGCCAGGGGTCGGTGCCGGTGGATACGGCTTCCTCGGGATGGATCTGAAACGGTCTGTCCGCGTAGTTCGGGATCCGGCTCATTGTTGGACCTCCAGATTTGAAAACTCCGCGCCGTGGATCTCTTCCAGCTTCTGCTGGACGTCCCGCAGCAAGGCGAGCAGATCGCACCCGGCATGGAGATAGCCTGCGATACCGGCGCCGGAATAAGCCGCCTCGTGCGGGCCCGGCCGGCCGGCCAGGAGAAGATGCCGCGCACCGGCGCTCCTCAATGCCTGCGCCGCTGCCACCGCCTGATCGTCATAGACCTCGTCGGAAGAGACCAGACAGGCAACAACCGCTCCACTGTCCTTGAACGCCCGGACCAGATCATCAAGGCTGGCATGCACGGCAGGACCAACGGTCTTCAGTCCGCCGGTGGCAAAGGCATTGGCCGCCCAGCTCGCACGGGCGGCGAACTGCGCCGCGCTGCCGAGACTTGCCAGGAACACCTTCGGCACGATGGCTTTGCGGAGTTCAAGATCCTCCGCGCTGCTGCGCAGATCCTCAAAGGGTTCCGACAACCGTCCCCGAACGAGTTTCGGCAACCCGGTATCGCGCGGCAGCTTGTCCAGCCGCATGCCCAGATCGTGCAAGTGACCGCCCTGAAGCGCCAGCTTGCGCAGGGCGGTCAGTCGCTCCCCGTCTCCCGGGGCGGGCAGGTCCGGCGAAGACGGAGCGAATCCGGCCAGATCGGCAGGCTTCGCCGTCAGAACCGCGACCGTCTTTTCCGACAGGTCGGGAAACTCGCTCACGCCTGTGATCGGCCGTTTGCGGCGGGCAACATCGCGCGCACTTTCGTTCCGGGCGGCATCGATCCGGCGATGAACAAGCCCCTGCCGGATCGCCTCCATCAGACCGCCCGTCGCCTCGATTTCCTGAAACAGGCCCCATGCGGCCTCGCAGAACTTGTCCGTCCGGTCCTCTATCGCACCCGATCCGGCCGCGGGATCCGTGACTTTCGCGAGATTGCTCTCTTCCAGAAGGATCGACTGGGTGTTGCGTGCCAGCCTGCGCGCAAAACCGTCGGGCAATCCGACGGCAAGGGTATGCGGCAGCACACAGATGCTGTCCGCCCCGCCGACACCGGCCGCAAAGGCGGCAACCGTGTTGCGCAACAGGTTGACCCAGGGATCCCGCCGGGTGAGCATTCTGTAGGACGTGCTCATGTGCACGGGCATCGGCGTCTTCGGCAGGCCGGCGCCGTCCAGGACGTTCGACCAGAGCGCCCGGATGGCGCGGGCTTTCGCAATGGTGCCGATCTGGTCCGCATCCGCGATCACGCTCAGGGAAATGCGCTCGGACCACGCCTCGGGCGCGAGTCTGGTGCCTTCCAGCATGCGCAGATGGGCCGTCGCCGAGGACAGCACCAACGCCAGTTCCAGCGCGGCAGGCGCCCCGGCTTCATGCCAGACCCGGCCATCGGCCTTCATCATGCGCAGCGGGCTGCCAAAATCATGCGCGGAAACGATCGCATCGCGAAAATGCCTGAAGGCATCCTCCATGTCGATCAGGGCGACGCCGTTGGCCGCGATCCATCCGTAGGGGTCGAACCCCGCGGTGATGCGCACGCTCGCCGGATCCAGCTGCTTCTTTTCAAGATAGCCAAGCAACAAGGCCAGTATCTCGATGTTCTCGCGTCCCGCATCGAAACGCAGATCGATCAGGTCGAGCTGCACGTTTGCGAAAAGCGCTTCCATCCCGGCAAGGTCGTCAATCTGAATACCATTGCCATAGGCGGCAGCGGCATTTGAGAAAACCAGATCCAGGCCGGCTGCCCCGCCTTCGAGGTCTTCGAGAATCTGCCCGTTCGCAGCGCGCGCATCCGGAATGTCGATCCGCTGAACGACGGACCAGTCCTGTTGCGGCGGCCGCAAGGCGATCGCCGGGCGGTCCGTGCGCCGTCCATAAAGCGGGGCAATGTCCAGGCCGTCCCCGGTCGTAGCGAACAGTTTCTGCCGCGGCGCGCCCTTGAGCGCCTTGTCGACGGCGCCCCACCAGGCGTCTTCGTCGGCGGCATAAAAACGATCTGGACCGGAAAAGCTGTTGGGCATTGTCGTCATCTCCCTTGTCCCGTTTTAGTCCCTGCCCGCGAACCTTGGCAACTCAGCACAAAGGGTAAATTGCCTGCTCCCGGGCCGCATTTCAGGCAGGCTTTCGGCGCACGCGCAAAGAATCAAGATCGCCTTTACTTAGCCTGGCAGCTTAACAGTCGAAAGAAGCTCGAATTTGCCGCCCGCTGCAGAGCAATCGGCGACGCGGATCTATTGCCCCGCAACAGAATTCGAAGGTTCAGATGCTAAATGCCAATTTTTTGGCGGAATAAGCTAAATTTGCCAGTTTTCCCTATTGGTACGATCATCAATTGTATTGTAGCTTATAGGGGCTGACGCATGGGAAATTCTATCCCCATAACAAATGCGCGGCAACCGGCCCGGTACAGACCTGAACAGGCTTGAGACGGGGTGCGGTTCACCCATCAGCGACTGACCGGTCTTGCCGGACCAGTTGCAAAAAAGCGGCATCTAAAGCCGCACCTAGGACGTGCACAATGCTTGACCAAGCGGAACTGAAGAGCAAGCTGAGAGCAATCTCGGAAGCCAACGCAGCCCATCATGTTCTCGACATCCTGGAATCAAATCTCAGGCGTATGGGGGCAACACATATTCTCATCACCGGCCTGCCGATGCCGAACCGTCCGATCGACAACCTTGTCCAGCGGTTCCGGTGGCCCGACCAGCGCAATGACGGGATCGAAAGCACCTCGCTTTCGGCCAACGACAGCGCCCTCATGCTGGGCCTGGGATCGAACCGCGCGCGGGTCTGGACTATCTCCGCAGGTGATATGGAGCATTCCGACCTGCTGGCTTCCGCAGGTGAAGGCAGCCAGATCGTCGTGGTTCCGGTCACGGAACTCTATCCGTTCCAGGCATTTGTCTTCGCAAGCGGCCCCTCGCTCCAGGCCAACAAATACGACCTGACCAATCTGGAAGCGCTCTCGGCAGCCGCCTTTTCCCGTCTGAGGGAACTTGGCGTCATTTCCGGCCAGCGTCCGGGTGCCCTGTCGACCCGCGAGCGCAGGGTTCTGGAACTGACGGCTTACGGCAAGACCGCGGGCGAGATCGCCGAAGTGCTCGAGATCTCCCAGCGCACCGTCCACGCCCATCTGCAGAACGCCAGCGTCAAGTTGAATGCATCCAACAAGACCCACACCGTGGTCGAGGCGCTTCGCTACGGTCAGATCAGCGTCTGAAGCCTGTGAAAATCCGGCCGACACCGCAAGTCGGCAAACAAAAAGGCGCGCCCCCCGGCGCGCCTTAATCGTATGACAAACTTTCGATCGGTCATTCCGGGCAAGTGCAGCGACGCTGCGCGCTGACCCGGAACCCAGCACATCAGCCGCGCCTCAGGCGCGTCAAAAAGACACTAAATCAAACGCTTAAAGGAAATGGTGCTCGCTGCCGCTCGCACTGATCCGCTGGATCCCGGGTCGGTGCGCAGCCTTGGCTGCACTTGCCCAGGATGACGGCTCAGATGTTTGTCACCAGTCTGAGGCGCGCCCCCGGCGCGCCTTTCGCGTCTCAGAACCTGGCCTGACGCCCGGCGGGACCTCAATAGGTCATCATCGGCGGCAATTCCTTGGCCTGGTCGACCCATTTGGTCACCTGGCTTTCGCTCGGAACCTGGCGCACGAGTTTCTTGGTCTCGTTCACCTCTTTCATTTTCTCCGCCAGGTTGACCGCATTGCGGTTCCTGAGTTCCTTCACCGTGTCGACGCCGGCGGCTTCCAGGAGTTCCGAATATTCCTCGCCAACACCGCTGATCCGCATGAGATCGGCCATGTTGGCCCACTTCAGAATTCGTTTGCCTTCGATACCCGTTTCGGTTTCAAGAGCCTTGCGGCCCTTCGGGTCCTTGGCGCGCTCCAGATAAGCTTCCGTTGTCTTGATGCCGACTTCACCCAATTTGGCTGCGTAAGTCGGACCGATGCCCTCGATTTCGGCGATGGAATAAGACATCCGCACAGAACTCCCTTTAGACCGGCGATAGAACTCTGGGGCAGTCAGACGATTTGGCTCAATCCCGGAATTTTTGAAATCACTTCATCCACAACGTCTTCCCCTGCTTTTTCCTTAGCATAGGAAACGAGTTCTTTGACAACACTTTGCACGCCGTCCATATCCAGTCCGGCATTTGTCAACTCATTTAATGCCGCCATGGCGCCCATGCCACCGCCCATCATGCTGCCGAGGCCGCCCAACAGGCCGCCGCCGCCGCCGGACTGCTCGCGCGCCGCGACCAGTTCCGAAGCACCCGGCAAGGCATCGAAAATAAGCTGCATCTTGTCTTCCGGGCCTTCCTTGTTGAGGAAACCGAGAATAATGCCGATCGCATTTTTCGAAACATCTTCATCGATGCCAGCGGCCGCCATGACCCTTTTGATGAGCTCTTCCATGGAAATCTCCTGATCACAATTCCGCGCCCGATTCCCCGGCGCTCCGTTTGGCTCCTCTATACAAGCGACAGGCCGTGTCCGTCGATAATCATTTCGCACAGGTCACCAGGCCAATGCCATTTCATCGTCATCTGCGGGTGGGAGCCTAAACTGGTTCCATTGACCGCAGGATGTTCTAGTCTGCGAAAACACAGATGGATTCGGGGGAAAAGGTGACGGCACGAGACAAGATCTTCATCGGCGCGAGCGACCGGGACGAAACCCTGACGCTGAAGCTCGCCAACCGTCACGGCCTGATTGCCGGCGCGACCGGGACCGGCAAGACCGTGTCGCTGCAAATTCTGGCCGAAGGATTTTCACGGGCCGGTGTTCCCGTCTTCTGTGCCGACATCAAGGGGGACCTGTCCGGCCTGGCCACGGCCGGCGTTGCCAAGGATTTCCTGGAAAAACGCGCCAGGGAAGTCGGACTGGGCAAGACCTATACGTATGAATCCTCTCCGGCTGTATTCTGGGATCTCCTTGGCGAGCAGGGCCACCCGATCCGCACGACCGTCTCCGAAATAGGCCCTCTGCTGCTGGCCCGCCTGCTGGAGCTCAACGACACCCAGGAAGGCGTCCTGAACGTCCTGTTCGAACTGGCCGATGACGAGGGCATGCTGCTGCTCGATCTGAAGGACCTGCGCGCCATGCTGGCCCATGTGGCCGAGCGCTCTTCCGAACTCTCGACCATCTACGGCAATGTGTCCAAGGCATCGGTCGGCGCCATTCAACGCCGCCTGCTGGTTCTGGAACGGCAAGGCGGCGAGAATTTCTTCGGAGAACCGGCGCTGGATATCCGCGATCTCATCCGGACCGCTCCCGACGGGCGCGGTGTCGTCAATATCCTGGCCGCCGACAAGCTCATGACCGCGCCGCGCCTTTATGGCGTTTTTCTGCTCTGGCTTCTGTCGGAACTCTTCGAGGAACTGCCGGAAGTCGGCGATCCGGACAAGCCGCGTCTGGTCTTTTTCTTCGACGAGGCGCATCTTCTGTTTTCCGATGCGCCCAAGGCCCTGATCGAAAAAGTGGAACAGGTTGTCCGCCTGATCCGCTCGAAGGGCGTTGGCGTCTATTTCGTGACCCAGAACCCGCTCGACGTGCCTGAAACCGTGTTGTCGCAGCTCGGCAACCGCATTCAGCACGCGCTGCGTGCCTTCACCCCGCGCGACCAGAAGGCCGTGCGCGCGGCCGCCGAAACCTTTCGTCCCAATCCCGATCTCGACACCGAGCGCGTGATCACCGAGCTCGGCGTTGGCGAGGCTTTGGTCTCGACCCTCGAAGGCAAGGGCATTCCATCGGTCGTTCAGCGCACCCTGATCCGGCCGCCCTCCTCCCGCCTCGGTCCGGTGACCCAGGCCGAACGGCGGTCCCTGATCCAGTCAAGTCCCGTCTTCGGCGTCTATGACCGCACCAAGGACCGCACATCCGCCTACGAGATCCTGCTCGGCCGCGCGGAGGAAACACAGCGCCAGGAGCAGCGCCGCCAGGAAAAGGACGACAGTTTCGCACGCAAGCACGGCGAACCCCGGCGCTCGCGGACCGGCTTCCAGTTGCCCGATTTCGGACGCGACGACCGGCCGCGGCGTGAAAGCCGGAGCCAGCGCAGCAACCGGCGCAGCCGCAGGGATTCCGTTTTCGAGGCGGGTCTCAAATCCGCCGCCAGAAGCCTCGGCACCACGCTCGGCAAGGCCCTGGTCCGGGGCCTGCTCGGTTCGCTCAAACGCGGGAACTGAGCCGGGACCATGGAAAATCCGGCACCCCGCCCCCTGGAGGTGGAACGCAAGGCCCTGGCCACCGGCAAATGGGCCAACCTGTTCATGGCCATCGCCGGCCTCGTGACGGCATGGGCCTCCCGCTCCGACGCCATGCTGGTGGACGGGCTCTATTCCGCGGTGAATTTCGTCTCTGCCATGGCTGCTACCCGGATCGGCGCCCGTGTCGGCCTGCCGCCGACCCGTGCACGGCCCTGGGGACGCGATTTCGACGAAGTGCTGTATGTCACCTTTCGCAGCCTCATCCTGATCGGTGTGCTTGTCTTCGCGGCCTATGTCTCCGGAGCAAAGATCTGGACCTTCTTTTCAGGCGGAAGCGTGCCCGAACTCGTCTTCGGTCCGATCGCGGTCTATGCCGTGGTGATCGTCGCCATCTGTCTCGGCCTTGCCGCCAATTACCACCGCGCCTACCGCAAGGCAGGAAAACGCAGCACGATCCTGAAGACAGAGGCACGCGCGGCCCTCATCGACGGCGCGCTCAGTCTCGGCTCCGGCGCCGCGCTCCTGTCCCTGCCTTTCCTGGAAGGCACCGTGCTGGGCCCCTACGTTCCGATCGGAGATGCCGTGATCGTCCTGGTCCTGATTCTGGCGATCATCTGGCAGCCCCTTGCAGCCTTCCGTGAAACCCTTGCCGATCTCGCCGGTGTCAGCGCCCCCGGCAACACATACGCCAAGGTGGCGCGCAGCGCGCGCGACCTGGCCAGGGAAAACCGTTTCAGGTTCCGCCGCGCCGCTGTCCTGCAGGCCGGGCGCATGCATTTCGCCGCCGTCTATATCGATCCGGAAAGGCCCGTCACCGCCAATGACGTCGATCTGTTCCGCGACACCCTGGCAGCCCGTCTGGAAGACAGGGTCGGTCCGACCCGGGTGGAGATCATCCTGACGACGAACGATCTTCTGAAATCCTCCTGACGCAGTTGCAGTCTGCCCCTGGGTAACAAGATAGTTACCCCTTGGCATTATTGCTGTGGTCTGAACAGCAGCAGGTGGCACAGAATGAAAGCGCGGGCAATCCGGATATCTTCCCAGAACAGCGGCGCCCACCGGGACCACGCTGTTTCGCCTCCGCGCACCCTGACCGGATTCCTGATCGTTCTGGTGTTCCTGTCGGCTCTTTTCGGCGGATCCGGGGCCGCCCTGTCCCAGGCGGCAGGAGAAACAACAGGCCCGGCGGACCAGCAACAGTCGGGACCGCTCGATCAAAACCGGCTGGACCGTGCGCGGGACTATCTGAGAGACAATCCCATTTCTCCGCCCGACACCACGAGCCCCCGCGCGACTCTTGAAAGCTTCATGTTCATCATGAACGAAGTCAACGCGTTGTGGAGCGCGGTTCGTGCCTCCTATGACGACAGCAACCGCTTTTTCCTGACGGATGAGGAGCAACAAAAACAATTGCTCGTGCGCGCCCTTCTGGGCAAGGCGGCCCAGACATTCGACCTCAGCGGCATTCCCGTGACCTCGCGCGAGAACGCCAGCATCGAAATCGCGCTACAGCTTCAGGAAATCCTGGACAGGATTCCCAAACCGGTGTTCGCCGATGTGCCCGGCTCTCCGGCCGGCGGCTTCATGCACACGGACGGCAAGACGAACCTTCCCGAACTGTGGACAATCCCGGGCACCAGCATCAGCGTCCTGCGCCAGCAAACAGGCGAGTTGCGCGGACACTATCTTTTCTCGAAGGATTCCGTCGCCCGCATTCCCGAGGACTACGCCGTGGTCAGCGCCTTGCCAATTCAGGCCGACCGGGGCGAAGATCTGTTCGAATATTATATCTACACGCCCGGAAACCTGATCGCGCCCCTCTGGTACGACATCATCGAGGTCGGACCGAACTGGCTGCACTTCCATTTCGCCGATCAGGCCTATTGGCAATGGCTGGCACTGGCCACCCTGCTGGTATTGTATGCTGCGGTGTTGGGACAGTACGTCCGCTGGCGCAAATGGCGTGCGGTCTCGGTGGACGAGCGAAGGCGCATTGTCCAGTCAATCGTCAATCCGGTGCTTGTGGTCGTCGCCGTCAGTCTCTTCCGCTACCTGTGCGAGGATCAGATCAATATCACCGGAACGCCGCTGGTCGCCATCGGCACCACCACCACGGCCATTATCTGGTCAGCCACCGCCTGGCTCGTCTACCAGCTCCTTCAATTGCTGTATGTGGCGCTTGTCAGCGCCTCCAGCCCGGCTCAGGAAGGCCTGGATGCAAGCCTGCTGCGTACCGGCATCCGGGTGTTCTCCCTGGCCGTCGCACTTGTCGTGCTGGGATATGGCGCCACCCAGATCGGTATTCCGATCTACGGCGTCATTGCCGGGCTGGGCGTCGGTGGTCTGGCCATCGCCCTTGCCGCGCAGCCCACGATCGAGAATCTCATCGGCGGCATCATCCTGTATGCGGACCGCATGGTGCGCGTCGGCGAATACTGCCAGTTCGACGACCTGGCAGGCACGGTCGAATCGATCGGCATCCGCTCGACCCGGATCCGCGCGCTTGACCGGACCCTGATCACGGTTGCCAACGCCGATCTCGCTAAACGCAAGATCATCAACTTCAGCCAGCGCGACCAGTTTCACTTCCACCACCAGCTTGGCCTGCGCTACGAAACCACCCCGGCGGCGCTGAAACAGATCATGCAGGCGATCCGGTCCTACCTTCTCGGCCAGGACAAGATCCTTACCGAGACCATGCGCGTGCGCCTGATCGGCTACGACGCCAGCGCTGTAACGGTTCAGGTCTATGCCTATGTGCAGGCACCGGCCTATGCCGACTTCCTGGAACTGCAGGAACAGATGCTGTTCGACATCCGCGCGATCGTCGAGGCCAACGGGTCACAATTCGCCTTCCCCTCCTCCACCGTCTATCTGTCCCGTGATGCGGCGCCGGCCCAGGACGAATCGAACGGGGCCGGGACACTCGCGGACGCGGGCGAAACGCGGGCCGCCTGACCGATCGAACCGGGCCGGGCGTGGAAGCGCCGCAGCGTATGTATCCGCCTGCGCACCTTGGGCGACTTGAATCGCCCGTCTTGCAGTGGCTCATCTTGCGCAGCCCGTTCTGTTGTGGCCTGTTAGATCCTCTGTCATACCATCCACAGTTCCAAGGGTCCGTTATGAGTTCCATCGACAAGGTCCTGGCGCGTATCGACGCCGACCTCGACAACAGCCTCGACCGCCTGTTCGACCTTCTCAGGATCAGGAGCATCTCCACCGATCCGGCCTTCAAGGCCCCCTGCCGGGAAGCCGCGCAATGGCTCGCCAGGGAGCTGAACGACATCGGCATCGAGGCTGCAGTGCGTGACACGACCGGGCACCCGATGGTGGTCGGCCACCGCAAATCTGGCAAACCCGGCCCGCATGTTCTTTTCTACGGTCACTACGACGTCCAGCCGGTCGATCCGCTGGAGCTCTGGCACCAGGATCCGTTCGAACCTGCGATCAAGACCCGGGAGGACGGCAGCAAGATCATCGTCGCCCGTGGCGCGGCCGACGACAAGGGCCAGTTGATGACCTTCGTGGAAGCCGCCCGGGCCTTCATCGCCGAGACCGGAGACCTGCCGGTGGATGTCACGGTCCTGTTCGAGGGCGAGGAGGAATCCGGGTCACCGTCCCTGCATCCCTTTCTGGAAGCCAACCGGGAGGAACTCTCCTGCGATCTGGCTCTGGTCTGCGACACCGGCATGTGGGACGACCGGACCCCGGCCATTTCCGTCATGCTGCGCGGTATGGTCGGCGACGAGATCATCGTCAGGGCCGGCAGCCGCGACTTGCATTCGGGGCTTTACGGCGGATCAGCCCAGAACCCGAACCATATCGTTGCCGGTATCATTGCCGGTCTGCACGACGAAAACGGCAAGGTCACCCTGCCCGGTTTCTACGACGGGGTCATCGAGATACCGGCCGAGGTCAAGGCGATGTGGGACAAGCTGGGCTTTTCCGCCGAGGAATTTCTCGGCGACGTCGGCCTGAAATATCCCCGGGGCGAAAAGGACCGCATGCCGCTTGAACACATCTGGACGCGCCCGACCGTCGAGGTCAACGGCATGTGGGGCGGCTACCAGGGGGCAGGCTCCAAGACGGTGATCCCGGCCGAAGCCCACGCCAAGTTCACCTTCCGCCTGGTCGGCGATCAGGATCCGGACAAGATTCAGGACGCTTTCCGCGCCTATGTGCGTTCGAAAATTCCCGCCGATTGCTCCGTGGAATTCATTGCCAAGGAAGGAAGTCCGGCGCTCCGGCTCGATTTCACGATGCCCGTGCTGGCCAAGGGGCAGAAAGCGCTCCAGGAGGAATGGAACCGGGAAGCCGCGCTGATCGGTATGGGCGGATCCATCCCGATCGTCGGCGATTTCAAGCGCATGCTGGGCATGGATTCCCTGCTGATCGGCTTCGGGCTTGAAGACGACCAGATTCATTCGCCCAACGAGAAATACAATTTGACCAGTTTCCACAAGGGCATCCGCTCCTGGGCGCGTGTGCTGGACGAACTGGCCAAGGACTGAGCACCAGCAGGGTCCCCTGCCGCACCCAACACTTCGGAGAACACACATGAGAGCCATCTGTGTCTTTTGCGGCTCAAGCTACGGCAGCCGGGAAATCTATGCGGACGCGGCGGCCCGAACGGGCCACCTGATCGCTGAACAGGGCTACACCCTGGTCTACGGCGGGGCGAAGGTCGGCCTGATGGGCAAGGTCGCGGATGCCGCCCGGTCCGCCGGTGGCAAGGTCATCGGCGTGCTGCCCCGTGCCTTGCAGGAAAAGGAAATCGGTCACGAGGGGCTGAGCGAACTGCACCTTGTCGACTCCATGCATGAGCGCAAGGCCCTGATGGCAGATCTGTCCGATGGTTTCATCGCCCTGCCCGGCGGTGTCGGCACGCTGGAGGAAATCTTCGAAGTCTGGACCTGGGGCCAGCTCGGCTACCATGGCAAACCCTGCGGATTCCTGAATATCGGCGGCTATTTCGATGATCTGATCGCCTTTCTGGACCACCAGACTCGCGAAGGCTTCACCAGGGACGTGATGCGTGCCATGGCGCAGGTCGCCGAAACGCCCGAGGACATGATCCGCCTTTTTGAAAACTACAGCCCGCCGTCCGCTCCCAAATGGATCACCAGGGAAGAGGAAACCTGAGGGGCAGCCTTCGAAAAACTGCACGCCCCCGTGGGGCCGGCCTGCAACTGTCCACAGGCGCGCGGTCTCTCTTTGCAAACAGTGTTTTACTTGGTAAATCCCTCGAGGCTTCACCTCCCGAAGCACCAAACAATCAGTCCGAGTATCAGTATGCGTCCAAGTGCCATCGGTTTTGCGTGTCTGGCTGCTATTACAGCCGCCGCCTGTTCCCCGACGTCGGATCTCGACGGAACTTCCGGCCGTCTGGCCCGGACGTCGAACGAGACCCTGGTCCAGATCACCGAGGACCGGATCGGCGGCATCACCGGCGAGACCGTGTATGGCTCAAAGACCATCGAGGCAGCTCTGCCGGGCTTCACCACGGACGGCATTCAGACCGCAGTCGAAAACAACACCGAATGGGCGCTGGCAGCCTTCAACAGCGACGGCTTTCAGGTGCTTCAGGTCTTCAAGGGCAAGAACGGCCGGGTGCGCACCGTTCACGGCGTGACCCACCACCTGCAGGGTCCGAACGGCGAGCGCATCGGCATGACATTTTCCGAGATCGGTTCGTCGCGCGCGGATTGCCGCGTCGGCAGGAACCTCTGGCGCGGCATGGCGATCTGCGTGTCGGAAGGTCACTCCAACGTCGAACTGGTCTATGCCATCCCCGGTTATCAGGGTCCCTTCGACCGGCTGCCGGCCGAAAACGACCTGTTCGATGCCGAACTTCAGCGCATCCTGTGGACACCGAAGAGCTGACGGCCTGTCAGGCCGATCGGGCGACGCCCTGGCCGGGCCGGCGCGCCGCAGATTTATAGGGCCTCAGCCCGTTTTAACCGGCATATTGCTCAGACATGCGCCTTGGACTGCACGTCGACCTTGCCGACCGGCCGCCAGACATTCCGCATCTTCAGGGACTTCTCCGCGACATCGGCCAGATCCATCAGCATCGGCATGCCCCTGTCCTTGAGAAAGGGCAGCGACTTGAGGTCCCCGCCGGTCCAGGGCAGGAACGGGTTGCGCCGCATGTGCCAGTGGATTTCCGAGCGGACTGTCGGTTTTTCGGAGGGAGTGCGGCCGTGAAACGCAAACGTGTCGGCAACGATCAGCGTGTTTTCAGGCACTGCCATTTTCACCGGTTGCGGCAGGCCGAGGGCGGCAAGCTCATCGGCGCGGATCCGGAAGGACCCGCTGGCGTGGTGCGAGCGCGCATCCTTGGCCGCGCTCAGGGAGCACTCGTATTCCCACTCCAGCCGCTGTTTCGTCAGCTTGTGTGACCCGGGGACGAAGAAGAACGGACCGTCGTCCTCGCCGACATCCTGGAGAAACAGCCAGGCTTTCGAGGTGGCATGAAACGTGTCCGCATGTGCGTCCGACTGCGGATCCTTCTTCTTCACCTTCTGCGGCTCGACCAGCACGGTCTGAAGGAAATTGAGAGGCTGCCCGCCCTGGGACGCCGCGTAGCGAATCATGTCGAGGGCGCGCGGGTCTCGCACGGCACGGCCGAGCGCCGGATTTGCCGCAAGAACATCGGGCGGCAGCAGCGTCATGCGCGTAACGGCCTGCCCCTGTCTCATTTCCCGGGCTTCGAGCGGCTGACCGAAGACCTCTTCCCTGAGCTGCCTGTAAACGTCGTCCGGCAGGAAATCCCGCACCAGAAAATAGCCGTTTTCATCGAAAAACGCGCGCTGTTCGGGGTCCAGTAGACCGGCGAGGCTGGCACGCCGCCGCGCGGCCAGAGCGGCCGCCGTCGCGACCCGCTTCTTGTGCAGGCCCCATTCGTTGAGCCGCTCGCTGCCCAGGATCGGGTTCTTGCGCGGCGACTTGTCGGTTCCGGCAAGGCCGAGAACCCAGATGGGAGCTTTGAGATAGGACAGCGGGGACATCACAGACCATAAAATCATGTTTCGAAGTGGCTTAATCTATCGCGCCTTTTGCGGCCCGTTTCAATCTTTCAATCCGTCAGAGCCGGGACTTCACCCTTTGGCGGCAGTGACCTTTGACGATTCCTGCGCTAAAGCCTTGAGCATGACACCGAAGCCGAGAACACCCGACCCTGCGCTTTTGGCGAAGGACATCACGAACGGCAACCGCGCAGCGCTTGCCCGCGCGATCACGCTGGTGGAGTCAAAGAAGGCGGATCACCGGCGGCTTGCGCATGGTCTCATTCAGGATCTGCTGCCGCTGACCGGCAAGGCCCTGCGCGTCGGCATTACCGGCGTGCCCGGTGTCGGCAAGTCCACCACCATCGACACCCTGGGTTCCAACCTGACACAAGCCGGCCACAAGGTGGCTGTCCTGGCCGTGGACCCCTCCTCGACCCGCACCGGCGGTTCGATCCTGGGCGACAAGACCCGCATGGCAAACCTCGCCGTGGACCTGAACGCCTTCATCCGGCCCTCGCCTTCGGCAGGCACCCTGGGCGGCGTCGCGGCCAAGACGCGCGAGACCATGCTCTTGTGCGAGGCGGCGGGCTTCGACGTGATCCTCGTGGAAACCGTGGGCATCGGCCAGTCGGAAACAACCGTGGCCGACATGGTCGATTTTTTCCTGGTCCTGATGCTGCCCGGCGCCGGAGACGAGTTGCAGGGCATCAAGAAGGGCGTCCTGGAAATCGCCGACATGATCGCCGTCAACAAGGCCGAGGGCGACGGGGCGACCCGTGCCAGGTCCGCGGCGTCCGATTACCGCGCCGCGCTCCACATTCTTGCGCCGAAATCGCCCAGCTGGACACCGCCCGTCATCACCATTTCGGGCCTGGCCAATGAGGGTCTGGATCATCTCTGGCAGCAGGTCGAGGTGTTTCGGGACCGCATGCTGGCGAGCGGGGAATGGTCTGAAAAGCGCAGCCGCCAGCAGGTCGCCTGGATGTGGGACCTGCTGCAGCAGCGCATGCTGGAAGCCCTGAAATCCAATCCGCGCACCGCGGACCGGCTCAAATCGCTGGAAGGAGATGTGCGCGACGGCAGGACAGCCGTGTCGCTGGCGGTCGACGAGCTTTCCGCGCTGATGGGGCTGACGGAATGACACCTGCCCGTCGCAAGACAGTCCTGGTCACCGGCTTCTCGCCGTTTCCCGGCGCGCCTCTCAATCCGACGGAAAGGCTGATGCACCGCCTGGCGAAGCGGCTCGGGGTCCACCAGTGCGGGGTCCGGTTCGTGTTCGAGGTCCTTCCGACCACCTGGGCGGGACGGAACGAGGTGACGGCACGGCTGCGGCGCGAGATCCGGCCGGACGCGATCGTTCATTTCGGCGTCGACGGCTCCCGCCGGACGCTCAACATCGAGACCCGCGCCGTCAACCAGGCCGTCCGGGTGCGCCCAGACGCCACCGGGCAAGCGCCCCTTCGTCCCGAACTCGACCCGTCAGCCGAACGCGCAAGGACCGCGACGCTGCCCGCCGAAGCCCTGCGCCGCGCCGCGGCCGGCAGCGGCGTGCCCGTCAGGCTCTCGCGCAATGCCGGAACCTATCTGTGCAACGCAACCTTGTGGGACTCCATCGGCTCGGGCATTCCCAGCATCTTCGTCCATGTTCCGGCCTTGCCGAGGGGCCGCCGGGATACCAGACCGTCCCTGGCGCTCATCGAGGAAGCCTCCTTGCGCATTGTCAAAGAAACCGCGCGCCGCCTGCGATAGCTGGCGTCACCCGGCCCGGTCGATCAGGCGCTCCACCTGCCCGATACAGTCTGTCGCCATGTCTGCCGAAAGACCCGCGCGGCCGAGGACGCGCAGACCGAAATAGGTGGACAGGATACCCCGGGCGACGGCACGGGCTTCGTCTTCGGCCAGGCCGTCATCCTCGAGCGCCCTTCGAAAGCCGCCTTCCAGCCGCCGTGTCATCGCCTGCAGCCTGGCTTCCGCCTCGCCGCCGCCGGCCGCCTTGTCGATCATCGCATTGCACAGGAAACAGCCCAGGCGATCACCGGTTTCAAGGGCTGCCTCGGCAATCCGGCCGAACAGCCCGAGGATCCTGTCCCGGCCCGAGCCCTGCGCGCCGTCCCCGAGATAGGCAACGGTGCCGCTGACCACCTTGTCATTGTACCTGTCGAGCGCGGCAAGATAGACCGACTGCTTGTCGCGGAAGGCCTTGTAGAAGGACCCCTTGGTGATCTCCATGGCCGAGAGCAGCCCGGCCAGCGACGCTTCCTCGTAACCAACGTCCCAGAACAGCACCATGGCCTTGTCCATCGCGCGGTCGGGATCAAATTCCCTCGGTCTTGCCATCGTGTTCGCGCGCCGGCGCCCTCACATTTTCATCACCCCGGTGTCACGGGCTTGTGTTTTGTACCAATCGGTTCCTAACCGTATGTAGGACCCATCGGCGGGAGCGGAAGGGTGCGCCTGGTTAGGAACCAAATGGTACCGAAAAAGCCCGGACACTTCAATCGCTTCATGCCGGTACAGTTCAAAAACGCATTGGGAGTGCTTCGGAATGATTGCAAACATGGTACGCGGCTCCATCGCCGCCCTCGTCATCGTCACCGGCCTTGTCTCAAGCGCCTTCGGCGCGGGCTTCGATGTCAACGCCACAGTGACTGGACTGGCTTTGCGCGGCGTCGACCCGGTCAGTTACTTCACCAACGGCGCCCCTCAGGAGGGCAGCATTGCCATTACGGAAGTGCACAATGGCGCCACCTATCGCTTCGTCTCGGAAGAAAACCGCGACCTCTTCAAGCAGAACCCGGCCGGCTACCTGCCGCAATATGGCGGTTTCTGCGCATTCGGCACGGCCATGGGTGTGAAGGTCGACGGCGATCCGGACCTGTGGAAGATCGTCGACAACAAGCTTTACCTGAACCTCGCACCGTCGATCCAGGAACGCTGGGTCAAGGACATCCCGGGCTTCATCGTCAAGGCGGACGACAATTGGGCAGGTCTGGAAAACACCGACCCGGGCACGCTTTAATCGGCACGACCATTCTTTCCGGGAAATCGACGGACCGGCCGGGAGTTATCCCGGCCGGTCTTTTCTCGTCTTTGGATCTCAATGGCCACCCTTCACGCCAATCGGCACGCCTCTTGCGGTTTCCGTCTTGAAGAACGGCAACGGGTCTCATTTCGGGACACTTACAGGCGAATGGCATCGACCATGGGACGGAAACTGCAAAAACTGAACCGCCGCGCGTTTCTTGCAGGGACGGCCTTGTGCCTTTCCGGAACGCTCGCCGCCGCGCAAATGAAGGTTGCCGACCTCCGGGGATCGATCGATTCCGAGGATCTGGGCCTGTTGCCCAACGCCGCCAGCGACCAGACCGCCCAGTTTCAGAACGCGGTCAATCGCGCCGTGGAACGCGGCCGGGCCCTGTTTCTACCCGCAGGCACCTATCCGGTCGCCAATCTGCGTCTGCCGGCCGGCACCCTGATCGTCGGCGTGCCCGGGCGCACACGGCTTGTCTACCAGGGCGGCGGCGGCCAGCTGGTGCGTGCCGAGGGCGTATCCAACATCGGCCTGACCGGGATCACCTTCGATGGGGCCAACCGGTCCATCGGCGACTTCACCGAGGGGCTTCTGCATTTCATCGGCGTCGGCAATGTCGTCTTGGACAATTGCGAGATCACCGGATCGTCCAAGATGGGCCTGCTCATGGACCGCTGCTCCGGCCGCGTCGAGAACTGCCGCATTTCAGGCGCGGCGGAAGCCGGACTGCGCTCCAACGAGGCAACCGGTCTGGCCATCACCGGCAACACGGTCACCGACTGCGCCAATGGCGGCATCTGGGTGCATCGCTGGCGCGAGGGCGAGGACGGCACCATCGTTTCCGGCAACCGGGTCGAACGGATCGGGGCGCGCTACGGCGGCACCGGCCAGTTCGGCAACGGCATCAATGTTTTCCGGGCCAACAGCGTGATGGTCTCCAACAACCGCGTCGCCGACTGTGCGTTCTCCGCGATCCGCTCCAATGCCGGTTCCAACGTGCAGATCATCGGCAATTCCTGCCTGCGGTCGGGCGAGACCGCGATCTATTCCGAATTCGGTTTCCAGGGCGCGGTGATCGCCAACAACATCGTCGATGGCGGCACCATCGGCATCTCGATCGCCAACTTCATGGATGGCGGACGCATGGCGGTCTGCACCGGCAACCTGATCCGCAACATCAAGGAAGACGGCCCCTACCCGCCGGAAGTCGCCGGTTTCGGCATCGGCATTGTCGTGGAGGCCGACACGACGCTGACCGGCAATGTGGTCGAGGGCGCGCCGAAAATCGGCCTGATGCTCGGCTGGGGCCCGTACATGCGCAACATTGCCGCCTCCCAGAACATCGTCCGGGACTGCGGTACGGGCATCGCTGTCACCGTGGTCGAGGGTGCCGGCTCCGCCGTCGTGACCGGCAACATCATCCAGGGCGCCAGATCGGGCGCGATCAACGGCTACCGCTGGCTGGAAAAGACCACTGGCGAACTCGACAACACCTCCGAATTCGCCAATCTGACCATCCACGGCAACCAGATCGCCGCTTGAACAGACGATCAGACCTGAAAGAACAGTTTGTCGACGCGGAAGCACCCTGCAATCCAGGATCGTAAAACTTCTACAATCGCCTTTTAGGATATATTATAGCTTTGCGGCCTATCCGTAGTTGTACCAATTCTGACAGGGGGCAACTATGGCTGATTTCTTGGCAACCGAAAGCATCATTCAAACTGTCTCGACCGAGGCTGAATTCAACTCCGCAATCGCGCTGGTAAATTCAGGGCAGATCCAGACGATTGACGTCGTGGGTTCCTTTACCTTGAGCGCCGACACCACTCCAATTCAAAAGAACGCGGAAATCAGAAGTTCAACGGACAGTGAGATCCACGACGGCGGGTTTTCGGTCATCAGGGTTGAAAACGGCGCCCAGGTGATGTTCAGCGTCCGGGCGAAAGGGACAGGGACGAGCCACGTCGATGGACCGAACGGCACGGCGCTCATGGGTATCGCAGGTGGCTCTCTGGCGAATGTGTTTGCCAATAACGGTCTGTTTCACATCCCCCCCGGAGAGATGTTTTCCACTGAAGCTGTCTCGATTACCAACTTCGCAGAACTGAAACTCGGCGGCCGGCTTTTCAACGAAGGAGAAGTCAGTGTCTCTTCTGAATCCCTTGTCATCGTGGAAAATCGTCCGCAAGACAAGTCCGTTCGGGACAGCATGGTCGAACACTACAAGACTGCGGAACCTGCCATGGGCGCGCTGACCATGGAGTATCAGTCCGAAACCTTCATGACGATTCCGGCCGATACCGTCGTCATTGTCGGGAAGACGACCATCGACACATTGTCCAAAGTAAGTTCCGATGGAACCGGCACGGTCTGGAGCGCGGACACAATTAAGGTGAGCGGCAACAATTTTCAGGACCCGGGCGAGATCGTCGGGACCAACGTAAACAAGATCGAACTGATAAATAGCGGCCGTTTTTGCGGCAAGACCAGCGCAACCTACCCCCACGGCGTCTTTGAAGGAAATACCGCGGACACGGTCATCAACACCTCCGGCGACTTTCAAATGGGAACCATGGGCTCCTGCAGCGTCAAACACTACAAGCAGACCGGCGGTGACCTGAGGTTCGTCATTGACAACTTCAAAGGCCGCACGGCCCATTTGACGCTTTGGGAATCTGTCGACGTATCGGGCGGCACTCTCGAGATTATTGCCGGGCTCTTCTATATTCCCGACGGTACGAAATCCACGGTTTCGACCCTCATTACGGCACCAGGTTCATCCGCGGGTCTGCAAGAGCTCGCCCAACGGGTCGCGTTCAAGGGCTTTCACGAAATTGAACCCAATGAACACCTGACCCTTACACCTTCTGTCGAGGTCGCCGGCGACAGGCTCAATCTTGTCTTGACGGTCGTCGAACACTGAGTGATCCGAACCGGCGAAACTCGAAACACGTGCCGGTTCCTGTGGTTGAACAAGGTCCATCCCCTTACGGCCTTCGAAAGAGGTCCGCAAGGGGACGGGCGCCTGGGCGCTGTCAGGTCAGTGAAAATCTCAGCGACAGGCAGGACAGCCCGCCATCCACCTTTCGAGCTTCATGGGTCGGCAGAACAACCGTCCTGAACCCGGCCGCCTCGATGGCCGCAAGCGTCTCTGGATAGCCCTCGGGCACCAGAACCACATCGTTCACCCGAATGACATTGGCGGCATAGTCCTCGCCGTCCGGCACCACGACGACCTTGCGCTCTCCGAAAAAGCCGCTGCCGGCCATGACCTTCGTGGCCAGGATAACATCCTCGCCCAGCGTGGAACAGGCCGTCTTGAAATGCAGCACCCCCTCCGGTGTTTCGCAGACCCTTGCGCGGTAGCCCCATTCGGCGAGTATGCCGGCGAAGGCTTCCGCACCCTCCCTGTCCGTGCGCGCGGACAGGCCGACCAGGATGACGTCGTCCAGAAGGAGCACATCGCCCCCATCGACGTGACCCGCCCCTGGCAACTCGGCGACCTTGCCGAACCGCCGCTCCAGCGCTGCACGGATCTCCCTGCTTTCGCCTTCACGGCTGGCCGCCCCCGGTCGCAGCAGGACAGCGCCTTCCGGCAGACAGAAGGCCGGGTCCTCGACGAAGCAACTGTCCGGCCAGTCTTCCAGCGGCGGCAGCACATCCACCTCGAGGCCGGCTTCCTGCAGGGCCGTCACGTAGCGACCGTGCTCCGCGCGGAAGGCTTCTGCGTGCGGGTCACCGGCATCCACCGCCCGAAGACCGTTGGCGACACTGTCGGCGGGTGTGCGGGTGATGGCATGGGTGAAACGGAACGACAGACCGGGACGATGCGCCATGAGACAGCTCCAATAACAAGACAAGCGCCCAGCCAGCCATTTGCTGGGCCATATTGCAAGATGCGGGTGCCCTCAAGTCCTGTATCGACCGGGACTGTGCACCGCGAAAATCACCAGAGCTGCAGAAAAACCGGAGAAAGTGGATATAAAGCCGTGATAAAAAAGATCTTTGTCGCATTAGGGTTCTGAAAAAATCATGATCCGTCGTCATCCCGGCTCTCTCTCCGTTCGGCCGGAAGGACGGATGAGACGCGTGTCGTCAGCCTTAAGAGGCAAGAAGGCAGACGGTACAGCCCGTCAGCCCGATGGCCGAAACTTCACGGCAACTCCGATTTCAGCGCGCTTAGAAAGTCCCTGGTCGGCTTGATGTGGCCGGCCTGGATGCCGCGCCGGGTCAGCAGCGGCGGATTGACAAGACTGTCCAGCAGGGTGGCCTCGTCGTCGTTCAGGTCAAGAAGGGATTCCAGCACGGTGGCCATCATCACTTCCGCAGCGCGCGTGGCACCGTCGTCGCATTTCAGGGCGATGCCGAAACCAAGCTCCGGAATGGCACCGCAATAGACCCCCTCCGCACCGGTCTTGACGAAGACCCGTCCCCGGAAGGTCTCCATTACCCGGGTGCAGAACCTGTCCGTGCCGGCGACCATGAAAGGTTCGTTGATGCAGGCGTCGAAGATACGCCGGGCGGCGTCCGCGCGCAGAGGCTCAAGTCCCTCGCCCGTTCCGAACGCGGCGAAGGCCCTCGCGAAGCCTTCCAGAGGCGAGGCATAGGTCGGAATGGAGCAGCCGTCCGTGCCGCAGACATCCTCCGACAGGGTGTCGCCGGTCAGTTGTTCCATGACCAGCTTGACCTCGCGCTGGACGGGATGGCCGGGCTCGACATAGCCCTTCGTTTGGACGCCCATGACCCGCGCGAGTCCGAGGAAGCCTGCATGCTTGCCCGAACAGTTGTTGTGAAGCCCGCAGGGGGACTCGTTCGCCAGCACCAGCCTGGCGGCATCCTCCATGCGCTGCGGCCATTGCGGTCCGCATTCCAGGTCGTCCTCGGTGAGCCCTGCTTTCATCAGCATCACACGCGCCGAATTGGCGTGGACGACCTCGCCGCTGTGGGACGCGCAGGCCAGCGCCAGTTCCGCATCGCTCAGATCCAGCGCTTCCGCGGCACCGGACTCCACCAGAGGCAACGCCTGGAGGGCCTTGATCGCGGAGCGTGGAAACACCAGGCCGCCCACATTGCCGATCTCGAAAACGCTCTTTCCGGACGCATCGGCGATTGCGATGCTGCCACGGTGCAGGCTTTCGGTCACGCTGCCGCGAATGACGTCAACCAGTGCCGGATTGCTCATGTAATTTCTCATTCTGCAAGTTTACGTTGCACAAGACTATGGGGATTCGCGTGGCCCGCCGACAAAAAAGATGCCAGCCGCGCCAGCGCCTCGTCGATAACCGCCTCCTTCTTGCAGAAGCAGAAGCGAATGTAGCCGGTCGGCGCATCGTCGCCATAGAAGGCGGACACCGGCACGGCGGCGACACCGGCTTCCCGAACCAGCGTCTGACAGGCGTCGACATCCGAACTCCCCAGATCCAGCCCCTCGATGCCGCATGTCAGGAAATAGGTCGCGGCACTGGGCAGCACCGAAAAACCGAGTTCCGCCAACCCCTTTGCCATACGGTCCCGTTTCGCCATCAGGTCCTGCGTCAGGCCCGTGAAATAGCTGTCATCCTTGGCCAGACCATAGGCCACCGCGCGTTGCAGATTGGGCGCGGTGGTAAAGGTCAGCCACTGATGAGCCTTGGCGATCGGATCCAGCATCAAAGCAGGCCCCGTGACATAGCCGACCTTCCAGCCGGTCAGCGAAAAGGTCTTGCCGGCAGAGCCGATCCGGACCGTGCGCTCGCGCATGCCCTCGAAGGTCATCAGGGGGCGGTGACTGTGACCGTCGAAGACCAGATGTTCATAAACCTCGTCGCAGACCGCGTAGGCGTCATGCCGCCGGCAGAGATCCGCGATCAGTCGTAGCTCCGCCTCCGAAAACACCTTCGCTGTCGGGTTCATCGGATTGTTTAGGAGGAGAACCTTGGTCTTGTCCGAAAAGGCATTCCTCAAGGCGTCCGCATCCAGGGTCCAGTCCGGCGGGGTCACACGGACCCGCACCGGGATACCGCCAGCCTGTTTCACCAGGGGCAGATAACAGTCGTAAAGCGGTTCGATCAGCACGACCTCGTCACCGGGCGCGACCAGTGCGAAAATGCAGTCTGCAAGCGCCTCCGTGGCGCCGGAGGTCACCAGAACCTCGCTGTGCGGATCGATATCCAGCCCGTAGAAGCGCTTGTTCGAGGCTGCCACCGCCTCGCGCAATTCCGGAAGACCCAGCATCGGCGGATACTGGTTCGGGCCGTCCATCAGCGCAGTTGCAGCAACCTTGCGGATATCGTCCGGCCCGTCCACGTCCGGGAAGCCCTGACCCAGATTGACGGCATCATGGGCCATGGCAAGGCGCGACATCGTTTCGAAAACAGTCGTGTCGATGCCGGTATACACCGGATTGGTCGGTTTCATTGTTCCTCCCGGACGTCTTTTTTCCGGTTCTAATCCCCTGCCGCAGCTCCGTCGAGCCTTTTCCGTGCGGCGCCGTCGCACAAGCCGGAATTCAACAGAAGCTTCGGTTGCACCTCCCGCGCGGCGACGCCCGGATGACCGCCGCAAGGACCGCATGTCCTTCCACGGCCTTCGATGGCTTGTGTCTGTCTGCCGGACGAGGCCGCATCCCACGCAACACCAATCCGGCCAGCCTGCATGGCCGGCCCCTGGTGTTCAATTGCCCGTGGCCGATAAAACCGGTGCGGAGCAGAGGTCTTGTCTCGCCCCCTGCGATGGAGCGCGGCGCTTCGCCCTCAGAGAAGATCCTTTCGCCGCGCATCAAGGCTGACCACGAATTCAAGAGGGTAATCTTTCACCAAAGTGAGGAATTCCCGGATCTGGTGAAAAGCCCCCATGTTTTCTTGCACAGTGTCCGCAAGGTCCCTAAGCACGTCTCTACTATGAAAAAGTTCCAAAAACGCCGGATCATGTTCTCTTGCGTTATACAGCTGCGCGAAAAAGTCGTGATCCGAGGAAATCGCCACGACCGGTTCAAGGTTTGTCAGTACATCGTCCAGAGCCCTCAGGGCGGTTTCGGCCTTCTTGCTCAAGAGATCGATCATTGTGTCCAGGTTGAAACCCACGTCGTCCGGAAGGTGCTCCCAGTAGCCCTGGAGGAAAACCTGGCCAAAATGGTCTCCGGATTCGAGCAGCTCATGAACGTTCCTGCTGAAAAAGCGTTCCAGGCCGTTGAGTGCATTGATCAGCAAAACCGGTCCGGACGTCGGTTCATCCGGACCCCGAGCTCTCTGCCTTCCCGTCTCGGATGCCAGCCCTTCCAGCCCGGTCCCCTCGAACAAAGCCGTCTGCAGATCCTTCGGAGCGTCTTCAAGGCTCCGCAAGTGCCCCTTGACCGGCCCGAGCGATATCAGGCGGTCCCGTAAATTGAACAGATCGGCCCTGAAAAGCATCGAACGGGGATCAGGAAACGCCGAGATATCAAGATCCAGATCGAAGAAGTTTCCGTCTCCGGAGTCGATAAACATCGAGAAAAGCTGCGCCATTTCCCGGTTGTCCGCATCCAGCATTTTCGCCGAAGCAATGCGAGAACCGCCAAACGCCGCCAACAGGGAACTGGCTTGATCCGCAACCTCAAACACGATCTGATCTTCGGACACCTGATTCAAAACAAACTGCGCGCGATCCAGCAGTGCAAGCGCCTGCCTTTCCAAGTCGACTCTGCTGTCAGGGCCATCGCCGTTGGCGAAGACTTGACCTGCGGCATGGAAAAGCACCTCTGCAAGTGCGTGGCTCCGTCCCCGGAGACCGCAACCCGGTGCGAACTGGTTCAATTCGTTGAAGAAGCCATTGAGAGCCTCCACGACCTCAGAGGAATCAATCGCATCTTGCCCACTGATGAGATTGACCAGAGCCGCGCCGCACCCATTTGCATTCAGAGTGTCCTTGATGAGGGCGATAGATTTGAGGGATTCCTGACGCAGCCTGTCATGTTGGGCCGAGTAGCCATCCTTGAGAGCGTTGCTGAATAAAATAGATTTCACATCAAGAGGCAGAGGAGAATTTTGCAGTTCATCGAAAAAACCAAGAAGCCCCAGCGTCTGTTCCACAATCACATTGCATATTTCTCCGTGCATGCCCTGCTCGAAGAACCCAGGTTGCAAAAGCAACTCAGGTTGGCGGCCGACCATTTCGACAATGGTATTGTAAACTGCTCCATTCAGATCATTTTGGATGCTCTGTCCCAAACTGGCAAAACAACCGTCAGTACTGTAGAAAAGAAAGCCATCACCTTCTCGAAGCATAAATTCGAAAAAGTCCTGCAAGGTTCCCTCTCCAACCCGCGAACCGCCAATTGCACGCCTGATCAGTTCCGGACCGGTCCCGAACGAGTTTTCGTCATCGCGGTCGGCAAAATCATATCCCTGCACCATGCGGGCGGCGAAGGTTTCGATAATCGCGTTCCGCGTCTTGTTGTTTGGATTCCCGGTTAGAAACTCTACAAGGCCCGTGCCGGCATCACCGAAGTTGACATCGTAAAGGGCGCGACCTTGCGGGTCCGGTCCCAGGGAAAACAGTTTGCCGAGCGTTGCGAAGAACCGTATGTCGCGCACCTTGAAATTGCCGTCATCTGCAAGGCGGCTTTCGGCAAAGTCTCCATAAGCCTCGCCGAATTCATATCTCAACACATCGATAAACCGGAACCTCGCATCGGAATTCTGCTGAAAACGCTCATCCGCCGATTTGAGAACATTCAACGGGGTTTTTCTGATGTCGACTACGAAGTCATTTCCTTCCAAGGTCAGCTTCAGGACAGCAGAACCGCTGTTCCTCAACATCGAAGTGAAGTCATGGAGAGAACTGGTCGGATCGATGTCCTCAAGAACGACCTTGCTCAGTATCTTCAGCGGATTGATTCCATTCGGCATAGCGATCTCCTTGTTGCGGTATCGAGACGGCGGCCGAAGATGCTTTCGCGCCTAGCGGTCAGAGTGGATTTGCCTCGACACGGTACCGGGAACTTCGTTCGCTTTTAGAAGCCGTTCTCATGCCGGGTGGTGCTAAATGTGTCAGGCAAGGACGAATAGTTGTATTTCCGGAGGACACCTACCGTATGCGGCAAAGCCCGATGGAGAGGGCTTTCAAATACAAACGGACGCGTCTGCCTCTTCCTCCCGCCACAGGACTGCTGGCTGAAGACTTGCGCGAGCCACTGCAATCCGCCGGGCCTCCGCGCGTCACATCCGTTGCTGCAACGCAAAAAATCCTCTAGAAGCCAGCCAATCCCGGTCGCGGGCCGGTGAACCTTCCAGCTTCGACCTACCAACCCAAAAATGAAATCTGGAGCTTTTCTTGACAGAACGAGCCGGGGTCACCGCGCCCTCCCAAGCGATCAAACTCGACGCATCACGCATCAAGATAGAAATTCTCGCCGGTTTGACCGTGGCTCTGGCCTTGGTGCCCGAAGCCGTCGCTTTCGCCTTCGTTGCCGGTGTGAACCCCCTGGTCGGTCTCTATGCCGCTTTCTTTGTCGGACTGATCACTGCGTGTATCGGCGGTCGTCCCGGCATGATTTCCGGCGCCACCGGGGCGTTGGCCGTCGTGATGGTGTCTCTGGTGGCCCAGCACGGCGTCGAGTACCTGTTTGCGACCGTTGTCCTGATGGGCATCCTGCAGATCGGCGTCGGAGTGCTCCGGTGGGGCAAGTTCATCCGCATGGTGCCCCATCCCGTGATGCTCGGATTCGTCAACGGACTGGCCATCGTGATCTTTCTCGCCCAGCTCGGCCAGTTCAAGGTGCCTGACGGTGCCGGCGGGCTGACCTGGATGACCGGCTCCCAGCTCTATCTGATGCTCGGCCTGGTCGCGCTGACCATGGCTGTGGTCTGGTTCCTGCCAAGGCTCACCACCAGCTTCCCCGCCCCTCTGGCCGGGATCCTGGTGGTCTCCGCGCTTGTGCTCGGCTTCAATCTGGACACACGTTCGGTCGGCGATCTGGCGTCCATCGCCGGCGGCCTTCCGGAGTTCCACATTCCGATGGTCCCCCTGACATTCGAGACCTTGCAGATCATCCTGCCTTACGCGGTGATCCTGGCCGCCATCGGCCTGATCGAGTCGCTGCTGACCCTCAATCTCGTCGCCGACCTCACCAACACCAAGGGCGGCGCTTCCAGGGAATGCCTGGCCCAGGGCACCTCCAATATCGTCACCGGGTTCTTCGGCGGCATGGGCGGCTGCGCCATGATCGGCCAGTCGATGATCAACGTGAAGTCGGGCGCCCGCACGCGTATTGCCGGCATCGCGGCGGCCCTGTTTCTGCTGTCCTTCATCGTCGTCGCCTCACCGCTGATCGAACGGATCCCGGTGGCCGCGCTCATTGGCGTGATGTTCATGGTGGTCATCGGAACCTTCGCCTGGACGAGCTTGAAGATCATGCACAGGATCCCGGTCATCGATGCACTGGTGATGGTCGTGGTCACCTGTGTCACCGTCTATGCCGACCTGGCCGTCGCCGTCGTTGTCGGCGTGATCATCTCCGCGCTCGCCTATGCCTGGAACGCGGCCAGCCGCATTTCAGCCCGGATCGGCACCAGCAAGGAAGGCTGGAAGGTCTACCGTCTCAGCGGTCCGCTGTTCTTCGGCTCCGCGACGGGTTTCGCCGACCTGTTCGATCCGCAATCCGACCCGGAAGACGTCGTCGTCGATTTCATCGACAGCCGCGTGGTCGACCATTCCGGCCTGGAAGCGATCGACGCGCTGGCCTCCAAATACGAAGCATCCGGCAAGCGCCTTCACCTGCGCCACCTGTCCCCGGATTGCCAGAAGCTGCTTGCGAAAGCCGGAAACCTGGTGGAAGTCTCCGTGCTCGAGGACCCGGACTACGAAATCGCGGTCGATTACGGCGACACGTTCGAGCAGCCGGCAAAGCCTGCCTGATCCCGCTTGCCCCCGCCTGAGGAGAACCCGCGATCGACAGATCGCGGGTCCTTTTTTACGGAAACCGCATGCGCATTGTCCGCGGGAATGCCCCGGCCTATTGTTCCTGCCTTGATCGGACAGGATAAAACCGGACGCCCGGTTTTCAATCACACGCGCGGGACACCGTATTGGCAGGACGCAGAAAACTCTTCATCACACCGACCCTGGCAACCGTCATCGGCTCCTTCGTGCTGCTCACGGCTGCGGCGATCCTGATCATCCAGACCCTGACCTCGGCCAGGGTGGTGCGCGAACTCGGTGGTGAGCTGGTCGATATCGGCCTGGATTCGGCCGAAACCGCCTTTGTCGAGCAACTGCACGCGGTCAGGGAGACCGCGCAGTACACGCGGCTGTCCTGGGAACGCAAGGAACTCCGGTTCGACGAGCCCGATCTTCTCACCACCTATCTCTTCGGCGCCCTGGCACCGATGGAACAGGTGTCGTTCCTTGTTCTGGTCGATGAGAACGGCAACGGTGTCGATGTCGACCGCGGCGATGGCGACGGCGAGGTGCTCGGCGGCGACTTGACCCTTCCGGCCGACATTCCGATCCTGGAACCGCTCACCCAAAAGGCCGCCCAGCAGGGCAAACCGTTCTGGAGCAGCCCGCTCTACATGCCCGGACGCGAACACACCTACTATGTGTTTGTCCACCCGCTCCTTGAGGGAGACACCTATCGTGGCAGCATGCTGATCGGGATGTCGCTCGACCGGGTGTCTGAGATCACCTGGCACGTCTCGACCGACGACATGACGGTGTTCCTGATGCAGGAGGGCTCCCACAGGATCATCGGCCACCCGGACCTGCACAAGACGTTCGACGACCTCAGCGAAACGGCCCCGCTGCCTCACGTCGCCCAGATCGAAGACGGTTTCCTCGGGCGCTTCGAGGACATGCCCCGGCTGGACAACACCTCCTTCGACATATCGGAAGATCTGGATCTTCATGCCGGCCTTGATGATGACGGCGTCAAACGTTTTGTCATTCTGGAACGCAAGAACGAAAATCTTCTGGGCATGCCGGTCCGCATCGGCGTGCACTTTCCTGCGAAGTTTCTGGACCAGCCGCTCAAACAATTGCTGCTGGCGGCCCTGGTCGGCGGCGGATTGCTGTTGATTTCGCTGCTTGGCGCGGTGGTTCTGGCACAGCGCATCGCGCGCCCGATGCAGCGGGCCTCGGCGGCGGCCCGCGAAGTCGCCAGCCTCAATCTCACCGCCGTCGAACCGCTGCCCGGCAGCGTGATCCGGGAACTGGACGACCTCTCACGAGGCTTCAACGCGATGGTCGGCGGCCTGACGGCGTTCAACCGCTATGTGCCGACAACCCTGGTCGAGAAGCTCCTGAGCGAGGGCCGCGCGGACGCCCCGCCCGAAGAGCGCGAGGTCGCGGTCCTGTTCACTGACATCGCCGGTTTCACCGCCGCTTCCGAAGGCATGTCGGCAACCCAGACCGCCGCCTTCGTCAACCATCACCTATCCCTGCTTGGCGCCGAAATCACCCGCGAGGGCGGCACCATCGACAAGTACATCGGCGACAGCGTCATGGCCTTCTGGGGCGCGCCGGAGCATCTTGACAATCCGGCCGCGCCCGCCGCCCGCGCCGCCCTTGGCATGGCGGCAGCCATCCACGCGGACAACGAGGCCCGCATCGCCTCCGGCGAGGCCCCGGTCCGAATCCGCATCGGCTTGCACATGGGCCCGCTCGTCGTCGGCGACATCGGCGCTCCGGAACGGGTCAACTACACGGTCATCGGCGACACGGTGAACGCGGCCTCCCGTCTGGAGAGCCTCGGCAAGGACATCGACGGCACCGCGGAAATCATCATCCTCGCCTCGACCGAAATCACCGGCAGGCTCGGTCCGGATTTCAAGCTGCAGCCGATCGGACCTCAGCGGGTCAAGGGCAAGGCGGAGCCGCTGGAAGTGGTCCGGTTGATGCCCTGACCCGGCACGACCGGAGACCAGTGCCGGTGCCGGTGCCGGTGCCGGTGCCGTGATATCCAACTCGACGAACAGCCGGCAAATAAACTTTTCGATGCCACTGGACTATGGAACAATCCATTCCCATCTGTGATTGCGCCGCTGGCAAATATCGTTGAAACGCAAGGCCGTTCAGAAAGATCCCGGCCATACCCCAGCGCGCTTCGGGATGAGAGATATGCAGCAATTCGAATTCGCGCGGACCGCGATGACCCCTTCCACGGTGATCGACTCCACGCTCCTGCTCCTGACGACCGCCCTGTTTTTCCTGGTCGTGCTGACCTACTTCCTTGCCTCGGCCTATTTCCAGTCACACAGACGGCGCGGCAGGTTCTCCGGCGACGGCTTTGCCTTTCTCCTGTCCGGCGGTCTTCTGGTCGCCTTCACGGCAAGCTATCTCGAGATCTTCCTGATCGCGCTTCGACTGCCTCTGTCCGCTTCCCTCGACCTGGCTATCGGCGTGACCGCCGTGGCCGCCGCCATCACCGGCGCCCGCGCGCTGGCAAAGATGCTGAAACACCGCGGCACACCCAAGGCGACGCTCACACCTGGCTGAGGGCGCCGCCCGGGGGCTTTTGGCGCATGACAGGCCCGGTTTTCGAACCGGGCCTATCCTGTCGTGCCGAAGGCCATCCAGGCCCAATCAGGTCCGCTCAGTCCACTCACCGCACCAGAATGTTCCGGAACTGCCAGGGATCCTTCGTGTCGATGTCTTCCCTGTAGAAGCCCGGACGGCCCTCGAGCGGGGTCCAGTCGGTGTAGATGCCCTTGACCGGCCCCAGATACGGCGTCTGGATTTCCAGGCAGCGGCGGTAGTCCATCTCGTCGGTCTCCACGATGCCGGCGTCCGGGTTTTCCAGCGCCCAGACCATGCCAGCGATCACGGCGGAGGTGACCTGCAGGCCGGTGGCGTTCTGGTAAGGCGCGAGCTTCCGGGCATCCTCCACTGACAACTGGGAGCCGTACCAATAGGCGTTTTTCCTGTGGCCGTAGAGCAGCACGCCGAGTTCGTCGGTGCCGCCCTGAAGTTCGTCTTCCTCCAGAACATGCAGCTTGTCCTGCACCTTGCCGGCGGAGCCGAACAGTTCGTGCAGGGAGAGCACCGCCACGTTCGCGGGGTGATAGGCATAGTGGCAGGTCGGCCGGTAGCCGGCCTTCTTGCCATCGTGCACCGTGAAATAGTCGGCGATGGAAATCGCCTCGTTGTGGGTCACCAGAAAGCCGTATTGTGCGCCCGGTGTCGGACACCAGGTTCTGACGCGGGTGTTGGCGCCGGGCTGTTCCAGATAGATCGCCGCCTTGCAGCCCTTCTTGTGTTTTTTGGCGTTGGCCGGTTTCCAGGTCTCATGCGTTCCCCAGCCCAGTTCGGCCGGCTGGAAGCCTTCGGACAGAAACCCTTCCACGGACCAGGTGTTCCAGAATTCACCCGCCGGTTTGGGCGCCCTGGCAAGCTGGGTGTCGCGCTCGGCAATGTGGATGCCCTTGACGCCGGCCTTCTTCATCAGCTTGGCCCAGTCCTTGCGGGACGCCGGCTCCTTGAACTTGAGCCCGGTGTCGGTGGCAATGTCGACCAACGCCTGCTTGACGAACCAGGACACCATGCCCGGATTGGCGCCGCAGCAGGACACAGCCGTCGTGCCGCCCGGCTTTTTCTTCTTTTCCTTGCGCACGGTTTCCCTGAGCGCGTAGTTGGTGCGGTCGGCAGCCGGTGCCTTGTCGTCGAAATAAAAGCCCGGCCATGGCTCGACCACCGTGTCGATGTAAAGAACACCGAGCTTGCGGCACAGCTTCATCAGGTCGAGTGAGGACGTGTCGACGGACAGGTTGACGACAAAGCCCTGCCCTTCGCCCTCGGTGAGAAGCGGCGTCAGAATATCCTTGTAGTTCTCGGGCGTCAGCGCGACCTTCTCGAACCGGTAGCCCCGGTCCGTCACCAGACTGGCATTGGTCTCGACCGGATCGATGACGGTGAAGCGGGACTTGTCGAAATTGAAATGCCGCTCGATCAGCGGCAGCGTGCCCTTGCCGATGGAGCCAAGGCCGATCATCACCACGGGGCCGCTGATCGTGCCATGGACCTGTGGCTGCCTGGCTGCGGCAGGGCCGGCCGCCCTGGCTGCAGCCTTCGAAGCGGCAGGTTTCGTTGCGCTCGCGGCGCCGGCAACGGTCTTTGGTGCGGGGGCTGGTTTGGGTGCGGCTGTCTGAGGCTTCGTTCCGGCGGCAGCCTGTTTCGCCGGAGCCTTTGCGACAGCTTTCGCTGCGGAGCGTTTTTTGGCTGCGGGTTTGCCGACAGCCACAGCAGCCGGTTTTGCCGCGGCAGGTTTGCGCGCCGCCGATTTGGTCGTTCCCGATTTTGCCGCGGCTGATTTGTTCACGGCGGGCTTGTTCGCGGCAGGCTTGTTCGCGGCAGGCTTTGTCCCTGTTGGCTTTGTCCCGGCAGCTTTTGCTGCAACCGGCTGAGCAGCCGGGGCATTTGCAGCAGCCGGTTTCGCGGCGGTTTTTCTGCCGGCTGGTTTTCCAGCGGGCTTTGCGGCCGCGGGCTCCTGCGCGCTATTCGCCGCCACGACGGGTCTTGTGGACGCCGGGCTGGAGGAGACCCGTTTTGTGGACGCGGGCTTGGCTGCCGTCTTGCCTGCGGGTTCAGGGGCTGGTTTGCGGGCAGGTTTCGGGGTCGTCTTGTTCGCCGGTTGTTTCGGCGCGCCGCCGTTGGTGTCGTCGGTCATGTTGTTCTCTCCAATCAATTCCTGTTCCACCGCCTGACAGCTTAATTACGGGTCCGGTCCGGTGGAAAAATTTACGCGCACAAAAGTGCACTTATTGCGCCTGAGGACAGGTTTGACTGCTTTTCACCGGAATATCAAGCTTGACGTTATTTTCCCGGGAAGCCTTCGGCTGACGCCGACGAGCACTTCCTTCGCGTTGCAACACTTCAACTGCCGGATTCAGCAGATATCCGCCGCCCCGGCCTTGAGCCGGGGCCTCGCGACAGGTCCCTGCTCAAGGCCGGGACAGCACGGTGCTGGAAAGGTCTCAGGCTGATTTCGGTATGGAAAAGCCGTTCGAAAGCGGCGCGGGAGCGACGGCCGGGTCGAGACTGCCTGCAGCTGCCACCACGCCGTTCAGCTCCGCCAGGTGGCCGCGTACCATTTCCAGCCCGAGGAACCTGTCCTGATCGACCGGTCCGGGAAGCACGACCTCATCCAGCAGACCTGCGGCGAAACCGAAGCGGGCATAATACGGCAGGTCGCCGACCAGGATCACCGATCCGTGGCCATGCATGGCCGCCTGGTTGAGCGCATGGCGCATCAGCCGGTCGCCGACCCTGTTGCCCCGGCACCCGGGGTCGACGGCCAGGGGCCCGAGCAGCAGGCTTTGAAATCCGCTGCGGTCCGCAACGGACCACAGACGCACCGTCCCGACCAGCTTGCCAGTGGCGTCCAGCGCCACAAATGCGAAGACCGGCAGACGGCCTTCGCGCAGACGTTCCGAGGTCCTGGCAAGGCGCGCCTCGCCGAAGCTGAGGTCGAGCAGAGCCTCGCGGGCGCCGGCATGGGCCGGCACCTCCTCCACGATATCGATCATGGCCGACGCCTCAGATAACGAAGGATGCCAGCGGCGCGAAGCCGTTGAAGCCGACCGTCGAATAGGTGGTGGTATAGGCCCCGCAGGCCTCGATCAGCACCTTGTCGCCGATAGACAGGCTGACCGGCAGTTCGTACGGCGTCTTCTCGTAAAGAACATCGACGCTGTCGCAGGTCGGGCCGGCCAGCACGCAGGGCGTGGTCCGCTCGCCGTCGCGCGGGGTGCGGATCGGGTAGCGGATCGCCTCGTCCATGGTTTCGGCCAGACCGTTGAACATGCCGATGTCGAGATAGACCCAGCGGATTTCATCCTCGGCTGACTTTTTGGAGATCAGCACCACTTCGGCTTCGATCATGCCGGCATTGCCGACCATGCCGCGGCCCGGTTCGATGATCGTCGATGGCAGGCGGTTGCCGAAATGCTTGGTGAGTGCGTGAAAAATGGCTTCGCCATAGCTCGGCACGCCCGGAATGTCCTTGAGGTAACGGGTCGGGAAGCCGCCGCCCATGTTGACCATCTTCAGCTCGATGCCGCGCAGCGCCATTTCCCCGAACACGCCTGCCGCCATCGACAGCGCGAAATCCCAGGCCTGCAGGTTGGCCTGCTGGGAACCGACATGGAATGATACGCCGTAAGCGGTCAGACCGAGACGATGGGCGTGCTCCAGAACGTCGGGTGCCATTTCCGGATCGCAACCGAACTTGCGCGACAGCGGCCATTCCGCGCCGGCACCGTCGCACAGAACCCGGCAGAAAACCTTGGATTCCGGGGCAACGCGGGCGATTTTCTCGACTTCCTCGACACAATCCACCGCGAACAGGCGGACACCGTGCTGATAGGCCCGCGCAATGTCCTTTTCCTTCTTGATGGTGTTGCCGTAGGAAATGCGCGCGGCGTTTGCGCCGGTGGCCAGCACCATTTCGATCTCGCCGACGGAGGCGCAATCGAAGGACGAGCCGAGGCTTTCCAGAAGGGAGAGGATTTCCGGAGCCGGATTGGCTTTCACCGCGTAATAGACGGACGTGTCCGGCAGGGACTTCGCAAAGGCCTCGAAATTGTCGCGGACGATGTCGAGATCGACAACGACACAGGGGTTGTCGTCTTCGCGTCGGCGCAGGAAGTCGCGGATACGGTCGCTCATCGGGATATCCCTTTTCTCAAATCAGGCCGCAGTCGCGCATCTGGTCCGGTGGCGCGCTGCAGGTTCTCGTCGCAGGGGGCCGCGAGACTCACCGGGCCTCCCCCGGGATGGAACCGGAGGCCGGGTTGACTGCGGCGACGGTCGGGCCTTGCGGTTGCCGGACGGCAAACACAAAGCTTTCCCGCGTCGGGAATGCCGTTGATTGGATCGGGAATACCGAACCGCACGTCGGACAAGGATGTAACAAGTGCCTCTTCAGTGACACCGGGGGTTGGAGACCCCGGCCGAGACCAAAAAAGCCCTCTTACGTCGTTGCTTTAAGCCGTCCGGATCATGCTGCCCCGCCCCTTGGCGGATTGTCTGGCAGCGGCCCCTTAAGAGATGCTTGTTGAAACATCCCATGAACGACCACGGGCACGTGCGAATTTGGGCGAGGCGTATATGCCCCCAATTTCACCGGGGTGCAAGAGGAAATTTGAACATGCCGGCCTGGTGGATTGCTCATGCCCCGGCCCGACCAGGATCGTGATCGCGTGTGGGCCTCGAAATGCATTGCCGCATGGCCCGCGCAGATGTAACCATGGTGACAGGCACTGCCCTGATCTTGCGGCTCTTCCTTCAGCCGACCGGCACCGACCGGGACAGCTGAAAACCGCTTCGAAATTGTCAAAAGGACATGGCATGCCAATGAACAATGCCACCGGCCAGAAGCTCGGCCGCATTGCCGCGACGCTCGGCGTCACCGATATCGACCGCTCCTATCAGGTTTTTCATTCGGTCTTCGGATTCGAAAAGGTCTTTGAAAACGGCGATCCGGTCGGTTTCATGATCCTGAAGAAAGACGATGCGGAGCTTCATCTGAGCCTTCAGAAAGGCTACAGGGCGCCCGCCTTCAATCAGGCGCACATGCTTGTCGGCGATGCGGATGCCGCCTTGCGGGCCTGCGAAAGGCACGGCCTGAGAATCATCCGGCACATTCAGGACAAGGACTACGGATTGCGCGCCTTCGTCTTCGCCGATCCGGACGGCAACCGGATCGACGTCGGGCAGATCATCTGACGGGCTGATTGCCTGAAACCGCACCGTGCCTGCCGGGCTTGCATGAACGGGCCCGCGGGGGCAGATTTGAGCCACAAGAGTACACGAATGCCGGGCGGGGGGCTTCGCCCGCCCGGCTTTCGACACGCTACCGGGAGACTTTTCAATGGCCGCGACACCATCAGTTTGCGACTTCGGTTGGCAGGCACAGCCATTTGCCCTGCCCGCCACCGACGGCAAGACCTACACGCTGGACGATCTGAAGGACGACAACGGCCTGCTGGTCATGTTCATCTGCAATCACTGCCCCTACGTCCTTGCCGTACTCGACAAGATCGTGCGCGACGCGAGCGACTTGAAGACGCTCGGCGTCGGCGTCGCTGCGATCTGCTCCAACGACCCGCAAGCCTACCCGGCGGACAATTTCGACAACATGCGCAAGATGGCGTTAGATCACGCTTTCCCTTTCCCCTATCTGCACGACGCCGATCAGAGCGTCGCCAGAGCCTATGATGCGGCCTGCACCCCGGACTTCTTCGGCTTCAACGGCGACCTCGGGCTGCAATATCGCGGCCGTCTCGACGCGACCCGCGTGAACAGGGAAGCGCCGGATCTGCGCAGGGATCTTTATGAGGCGATGAAACAGGTCGCGGAAACCGGCAAGGGTCCGGCCGAACAGATCCCGTCAATGGGCTGTTCCATCAAGTGGAAGGCAGCGTGATGAAGATCGGCAAACTCGACCACGTCAACCTGCGCACGACGCGGCTCGACGACATGATCGCCTGGTACGATACCGTGCTCGGCATGAAGACCGGTTTCCGGCCCGATTTCCCCTTTCCCGGCGCCTGGCTCTATGCCGGCGATGCGGCCGCGGTCCACCTGGTCGGCATTGATGCAAAGGAGGCAACCGGTTCGGAACAAGAACTCAAGCTGGAACATTTCGCATTCACGGCCTCGGGCGCGCAGGACTTCGAAGCCCGGCTCAAGCAGCGCGGCGAAACCTACCGCCGCTCGGTGCAGACCGGCACGGGCACCGTCGCCTTCAACATCTGGGACCCGGACGGCAACCACATCCACGTGGATTTTGAGCCGGAAGCGTGACGCCGCGAACAGAGATCTGGTTTTCTCACCAGATCTCTGTTCGTTCCCATCTCCCCTTTGTTGGCAGGATTCGTGCAGTTGCCCCAGAAATTGCCGCTAATACTGGTGTCACCCCGTGTGAGCGAAGCGAGACCCGGGGCCTACTCATTTCCAGAGAGCAAGCGAATTGCAGAAACTCTACTGGCTAGGAAATAATCATCTCGACAAGTTGTACTGCGAGTAGGCCCCGGATCATCGCCTCACTTGTCCGGGGTGACACCGGAAGACGGCAGCCTACGCAAACCATCAGGACTGGCGTATCTGGCCATATGCGATAACCCTGCCTGTAAAGGTGAAAAGGGACGCAAGCGGGAAACAACGTCTCAGAACCGCATCACTTGAGTGCGCAGCCGTTTCTCAAAAGGTTTCGGACCGGATCCTGCTTTCCGGCACGCCCTCCCCCTCCAGCTCCGATTTCACTTCCGCCAGAAAGGCGGCGGGTCCGCACAGGAAATAGCCGGCGTCCTGCCGGTTCGCGAGCGCCGCCAGAAATCCTCCGGTGATGTGTCCGGCCGCATCGAAGTCCCGGCCCTGAATGTCCGACGCCAGCGGCCGGCTGTAGAGCGTATGCCGCCGGAAATTCGGTTTGCCTGCGATCAGCTTCGCAACCTCGTCCCGGAACGGATGGTGGTCGCCATCGCGGGCACCATGGACGAACCAGACCGGCCGCTGGCCGTCTTCGCGCGCAAGCGCATGCAGCATGCTCAGCATCGGCGTGACGCCGATCCCGGCACTGACCAGCACCAGCGGGCCGCTGGTGCCCGGCAGCACGAAGTCACCGGCCGGCATCCGGCTGTCGATGGTGGCACCAACCGCATGGGTGTCGTGCAAAAGGCGCGAGCCGAGGCCAAGCGGATCCCGCTTGACGGAAATATGGTAGCGGGCATCGTCCGGCGCACCGGAGAGCGAATAGCTGCGCTGGATCCTGCCGGCCCCGTCCGGCAGCGTCAATTCGATCGGCAGATGCTGGCCGGCTTCGAACGGCGGCAGCGCGCCGCCGTCACGCGCCTCGAACACGAAAGACGTGACATCGGAACTCTCGCGGATCTTGTCGACCAGCCTGAGCGAGCGGACCGCGTCCGCGTCCGCCTGCCAGCGCAGACGCAGCACCGACGACAGCTCGACGATCTCGTCGATGTCCAGCGTGACCAACTGGCGCGCGCCCGGAAACCGGGCCATGTCCGCGCTGTCCCAGTCGATCGTGGCCCGGCCTGTGAGTTGCAGAAGACTCCCCGTCGCATAGTCGAGAAACAGAAGACCCGTGCGCGCGTCGAGCAGAATGTTGCCGAGCGTGTTGTAATACCGGTTGCCGGCATAGTCGGGAAACCGGATTTTGGTGCCGCTCAGAACCTCGACAAAACCACGTGCGCCGCCCCGGTGTGACGCGTCCATGCCGAAAGCCGGATCATGGCCGTCGCCGCGATACCCGGTGGCCAGGAAAAACGTGTCGGCCGAGGCGATCCAGTCTTTCTGACCCTCAGTCAGAACCGTGCCTCGCGTCGCTGTCCCGTCCGGAGCCTCCGGGCTCCACCAAAACGCCCGCTCGCGGATATATTGCGGGCAGTTGCCGAAGGACTGGACAACGGCAAACCGGATCCCGCCCTCGCTGCTTTCTGTCACGGTGCCGTTGACCCGGTTCCGGCGCCGCGTTGCCAGCTCGATGCCGAGCAGGCCGATGTCCGCTCCCTCGGTGAGCGCGCCTTCCAGCGCATCGCCCGGCACCGGCCGCGCCGTGATGGTCAGACTTTCAGGATCGGGGGAGGACGCAAAACCTTCCGGGCCTTCCAGAACGCTCGCCCAGGGCCGTCCGCTGGCGTCGCGCGCGGAGACAATCAGGAAGGGCAGCGCCCCGAAGAACTGCCGGTGCTGGTCGGGCATGAAAGGCCGGATGACCCTGCTTGCCCAGGTTTCTATGTCCCGCTCGCCCAGCTTTGCCTGAACGAGCTGTTCGCCCTCGTGAAACGGCGACGCCGTCGCGGCCCCGAATGAATGCGGATCTGTGTCGTTCATGGTCTCGTTCCCTGCGGCTCGGAAGCTGGCTGCTCGGCCGGACGCTTCGCAACGGAGCGTCCGGAGGCATTCAGATGGCAATCAGGCGGCAAGGCCGACCGGTGTCGACGGCATCGCCACGAACCCCGGCAGGTCTTCGACGCGCTTCAGAAAGGCCCGGACCTGAGGATACGGCTCCAGGGAGACATTTCCTTCCGGCGCGTGGGCGGTATAGCTGTAGATCGCAACATCCGCGATCGTGGCACGGTCGCCCACAAGCCAGGTCCGGCCTGTCAGATGGCCTTCCAGCAAGTCGAAGGCATAGGTTGCGGTCGCTTTGGCCCGCTCCGCATCCAGCTCCGCCCCGAACACCGTCACAAGACGCGCGGCGGCCGGTCCGTTGGCGATTTCGTTGGCCGCGAGCGACAGGAACCGCTGCACCCGGGCTTCGCCGACCGCGTCGGCGGGCAGCCAGTCCGGCGCGTATTTGCGGGCCAGATAGACCAGAATGGCGGTCGAGTCGGCGATGACGACGTCGCCATCCTCGATCACCGGCACCTTGCCGGCCGGATTGAGCGCCAGAAACGGGTCGCGCTTGTGCTCGCCCGCCGCCAGATCGACGGGAACCAGCTCATGGCCGATGCCGGTCAGACCGGCGAAGAGCTGAACCCGGTGGCAGTGGCCGGACAGCGGGAAGCTGTGAATACGAATGGCGTTGGACATTGCAGTTTCCTCTTGAATTGAACCTCCAGCAAGGCGACGGACACAGGTCCGACCCGCTCACAGCAATATGCAGACAGCCTACCCCGGATATAATCCTCGATTTCATTCAATGATTATGTACAATTCATGGACAGTATTCTCTTTCCCGGCCGGTTCAGGAAACATCAGAAATGGACAGGATCGAAACAATGCGCGCCTTTGTTGCGGTTGCCCGGGAGCACTCCTTCACGGCGGCCGGGCGGCGGCTCGGGCTGTCGACAAAGCTGGTCAGCAAATATGTCCAGCAACTTGAAGGCACCTTGCGGACGCAGCTTTTCAACCGCACCACGCGCAATGTCTCCCTGACGGATGTCGGTGCCGCCTATCTGGAACGCTGCCGGCCGATCCTGGAACAGATCGACGAACTGGACTCCCTGGTGCGAGAACGCCAGGGCGCCCTTGCCGGTCCTGTCCGCCTGACGGCTCCGACCGGCTTCGGCAGCACACGGCTGACGGAAGCCCTGATCCCGTTCCTGCGCCGGCATCCGGAGGTCGAACTCGACATGAAGCTTACCGACAACCGGGTCGCGCTGGTCGAGGAAGGCATCGATCTGGCCATCCGCATCGGCGCCTTGCGGGACTCGACGCTGATCGCCCGCAAGCTTGCCGACATGCCGCTGGTTCTGTGCGCCTCCCCGGACTATCTGGAGCGCAACGGCCGGCCCGCGACGCCCCAGGCACTGGCCACCCATGCCTGCCTGGTCGACAACAATCAGCGCGAACGAAACGTCTGGCGTTTCAATGACGCGAGCGGCGAACATGTCGTGCGACTCAACGGGGCGGTGCAGACCAATTCACCCGGAGCGCTCGCTCGCATGGCGGCCGGCGGCCTGGGCATCGCCCTGGCGCCGCTCTACGCGATCGAGGACGCGCTCGCCAATGACCACCTGGAAAAAGTGCTGCCGGATTTCACCGCGGCCACCTTCGGCCTTTATGCGCTCTACCCGCCCAACCGGCACCTGACGCGCCGCCTGCGCGCGCTGATCGACCACCTTGCGGGCGAGTTCAGTACACGCTGGACGGTCTGACCGGAAAGACAAGCTCGAACGCGGCCCCTTCTCCCGCGCCGCCAGAGGCAAGCCGGATGGATGCCCCGTGCGCTTTCAGGAGCGCCTCGACAATCGCGAGCCCCATCCCCGTGCCGCCGCTGTCGCGGCGCGTCGTGAAAAACAGGTCGAACACCTGCGCCGCGTTGCCCTCCGAAATGCCCGTCCCATTGTCGCTGACACGCAGAGTGAGGTCCCTGCCCGCCGCATCCGCAACCACGTCGATCCGGTTGGCCCCGTGCCGTAGGGCATTGTCGACCAGATTGTCCAGAACGATCCGGGCGTTTTCCGCCGACATCGGCAGATCCGCGTCCCGGGGACACGAGATCGCCGCGCCCCGGCGCCCCGCACGGATGTCTCCCACCACATCCGCCAGCCGGCAGGTTCCGGCGATGTCGACGCTCTCGGCCCTGGCCAGGGCACGCAGCCGGTTGAGCAGAAGCGAGGCCCGCTCCGTGTCGTCCAGGATGTTCGTCAGGAACCGGGCTCGGTCCGCCTCATCGAGATCGTTGCTCCCATCCCGGAGAAGCTCGGCGGCGCCCAGGATGGCCGTGAGCGGCGTTTTCAGCTCGTGGGTGACGTGATCGGCGAAGCTGCGGATATAGTCGTTGCGATCGAACAGCTTGCGCGACATGTCCAGCATGCTTTCCGAAAGCGCGTGGATTTCCCGGTTGCCGTGAATGGCAAGCGGCTTCAGGGCATCGCGGTCACCACCGCCGATCCTTGCCGACCGGCGCGTCAGCGCCCGGATCGGGCCGGTGATCGCCCGCACGAAGATCAGCCCCACCACGAAGGTCGCCCCGAGCGTGAAGGAAACCACCCAGAAAACGGCCTCCCGCTTCAGGTACAGTTCCCTCAGGATGTTGCTCGGCGTGCGCGAGGCATAGACAACGCCCGCGACCTTGTCGCCGACGATAATCGGCAAGGCGGTAAAGACGCGCACGCTCGTTCCCCGGCTGATCGAATAGATCGGCTGCGGGTTATCGACCTCCCGCTCGCGCAGGGCGCTGGCATAAACGCCCGAAAGCGCCGCGCGGACTTCCGCGACATGGGCAAGGGATTTCCCGACATCCTCCCTCCCCGCGATGACGGTGCCGTTGAAATCCAGTAGCCGGAATCCGGCCAGGGTCAGTTTCTGGGTCTCCTGCAGGACCGGATCGAGTTGCCTGCCGGTCTTCGAATAGTCCGGAAGAACACCGGTTGTTGCCTGCACGGGCTCGGGCCGTCCCGGCAGAATGGCTGTCCTGGTGAGATCCAGCTTCGACAGGACCGGGGTCCAGTCTCCCGTCGAATTCCGTGCCCCTGGATCGCCGGAACCGGCCGCTTCCGCTCCCAGCGGCAGGCCCGGGCCGCCGTTTTCCATCAGACGCTGCGCGGTGACTGCCGCGATCGCCGCCGACTGGGCGATCAGCTCGGCTTCCGTCGTCTCGATGAGCTGGTTTTCGTACACCCGGAAAAAGGCGATACCGGCAAGCGGCACCAGCAGCATGATGGCCAGCACCAGGGCCACCACCAGGAAGAGCGGCGGCCGCCATTTGTCACGGAAGGTGCGGGAAAACAGCATCTTCAGCGCTATCCGGCCCCGGCCGAGCACGTTCCCAGCCTGAAACCGACCCCGTGAATGGTGTCGATGGCATCGCCGCAGCCGGCCGCGCCGAGCTTGGCGCGGATGTTTCGGATGTGGCTGTCGATGGTGCGGTCCGAAACATGCATGTTGTCCCGATAGGCCTGCTCCAGAATCCGCTCCCGGGTGAAGACGATCTTCGGCCGGCCGATCAGTGCGGCCAGAATGTCGAACTCGATCGCCGTCAGGGCCACCCGCGCGCCCGCGACCGAGACGTCGCGCTGCGCCTTGTTCAGGCTGAGCGCCCCCTGCCGCAACGAGCCCTCCTTCTCACTGTCCCTGTCCACGCCCGGTGCGCCGTAGCGCTTCAGGATGGCGCCGACACGGGCGGTCAGTTCTCTTGGGCTGAAGGGTTTGGTGACATAATCGTCCGCGCCGAGTTCCAGGCCGACGATCCGGTCGATTTCATCATCGCGCGCAGACAGGAACAGGATCGGCACCTCGGATGTCCGGCGCAGGTGACGGCACACATCCAGCCCGTCCATCTCGGGCAGACCGATGTCGAGCACGATCAGGGACGGGTTGCACAGGAGGGCCTTGTCGAGCGCTTCCTTGCCGTCACCGGCGGTCTCGAAGCTGTAGGAGGCTTTCTGCAGCGCGAAACAGATCACGTCCCGGATATGCGGATCGTCGTCGACTACCAGGATCGTTCTGTCGTGCAATGCGGTGTTCCTGAAGACTGGCTCCTGCGGTCGGCCGCAGGAGCGTTATCAATAGCCGAGCGGCGGTCAGGTTTCCAGCCACCAGCCGTCCCGGCGGACGGATCGGGGCAGTCTGCGGTCGGTCCCCGCCTCCGGGCGCGGCCCCGCCCCGTTCTTCAGCCTGTCAATGACAACGGTCCGGATTGAGAACAGCCCGCCGAGCCGGCGGCGGAACCGGGCGGCCAGTGCAATCAGGAGCATCATCATGCCGAACAGGCCTTCCGGTTCGGGCGCCGAACTGCCGCTCAGGTTGAGCGTTGGATAGGCGTTTGCCGAGACACCGGACACCTGAGGCAGCGGAACGGTCTTCTGCCGGGCCGATGCAGGGTCGGAGTTCAGCTTTTTTTCCGACACGGCAACGAAAGAGGTGAACCGTGACTGCAACGCATAGTCCAGTCCGAGGTCTGTGATCTCCTGTTCCAGCCGCCTGTCGCTGCTGCCGCCGATCGTATAGGCGCGGTTCTTGTCGAAGATCTGTTCGCGCGCCCACAGCAGCGGCAACGCCTTCGCCGGCGCTGCTGCGGTGCTATCCCTGGCCGCAAGATCGATGTCCAGCGGCAGGCGGGCCGCGCGCCCGTTGACCAGAGCGTCGATGTAGACCGTGTGTTTGCCGCCGGCCGGGTAACGTGCAAGCACCCGCACCGTTCCGCCTTCAAAAAGATCCGGGATCTTCGCCGGTGTCTGCTCCGTCACGACGAGCCCGTTCCAGTCGATGGAAATATCGGTCAGAAGCGGCGTCTTCAGGCTGGCGGCAAGTCCGGCAGCGACCTCATGGGCATCTTCGCCCAGCCCTGCATAGCGAACATAGCCCCGGCCTTCCCGCGCCATGGCCTCCAGCAGAAAGCGGTTGACCGCCCCGCCCACACCAAAGGCGAAGATGCGCGCGTCGCCGATGCGGCGGGCGATGGAGGAAATGACGTTCCGCTCATCGCCGATGTAGCCATCCGTGAGAAAGACCACAATCCGCGTGGTGTCCTTGCGCTGGCGCAGATCGAACGCGGTGTTGATCGCCCGGTTCATTTCAGTGCCGCCTCCCGCACGCAGTCCTGCGACAAACCGGAGCGCATCCGACTTGTTGCGTTCGGTTGCCGGGACGGCGTCGCCGGAAAATGCGGACGTGCTGTCGGAAAAGCGCAAGATGCGGAAATAGTCGTCCGGCCGCAGCCCTTCGATGGCTGCCTCCATGAAGGCCTTGCTGGCCGCGATCGGGGCGCCCGACATGGAGCCGGACGTGTCCAGAACGAACACCAGCTCCCGTTGACCGGCCATGTCCCCGGCAGGCAATTGCGGCGGCTCGATCAGGAGCGAGAGATACCCGCCGCGGTCTTCATCAAGAAAGGACGAAATCCCGGCGGCGACTTCGCGCTCGCCCGCCAGTTGGTAGCGCAGCACGAAATCACGGTTGTCGACGGCCTTTCCTTGCGCGAAACGGACGGTCCTGAACCGGCCCTCGCCGCCAACGTCAAGTTCATGGGTGTCGCTCCACAGGCCTGTGACGGACATGGGAGCCGCCAGCCGGAGATCGAGTGAAACCCGTTTCGGGTCGATGTCACCGGGCGCATCCTGGCCGATGACCGGCGGATAGGCCGGCAGCCTGTCTATGTGCCAGCCCGACACCCTATCGATCTGCTTCACCGGCGCCGGATCGTCCGCAAAGGGCTCTTGCCTTCCTTGTGGAACGCGATCCTCGCCTGCGAAGGACACCGGTTGGTCACGGGTTTCGACGCCCCTCTTTTCGTACCGCGGACCGACCACCATCGGCACGACCAGTTCGTGGGCACCGTCGATCTTGGGAACGTGCTGCACATATTCCAGGGTGATCCTGACCGTCCGGCCGGGCATGAGATGGGCAATATCCTGGGTGAACATGTTGGGCCGGCGCTGGGTCAGCAATGCGGCCGCCTTGCCTTCCGCCTTCGCCTGGTCGAAGGCCTTTCTGGCCTCTTCCTTCTTCCTGATGCGCGCGATCACCACTTCGCCGTCCAGATCCATGCGCATGGCATGAATGGCGGCTTTCCGGTTCAGGGGAAACAGATAGGTTGCGTGCAGTGGCCGGGCCGTCGGATTGACAAAGGTCTGGGTCACTTCCACGTGGGCGGCATCCCCATCGATCCTGACCGTGTAGTCCGCCTTCAGCAGCGGCAGGTGGAGGTCCATGCCGTCCACCTTCGCGACAACGCTGCCTGACAGGTCGTCCGGGTGCGGCGCAGCCGTCGCTGGCAGGACCAGGGCACCCAGCACAACCACCATCAGGGCTGCAGGGACAAGTTTCGGCATTGATACCATCAGGAATTTCCTTCTCTTCGCGTTTTCGGGGAGGACAGATCGAGGGCGGCGCCCGTTGCAGCCTCGAAAGCCGCACGGCGGTCTTCTGCGAGCGCCCAGGGCGTGATCCGCTGGACGCTGGTCCAGGTGGTGCCGGGCTGTTTCAGCCAAAGCCAGATCGCTTCAGCGATGTTGTGGGTGGTTGCCCCGGTTTCGGAAACGAAGGTGACCGCGACACGCCAGTCGCCGCCATCCCTGGATCGCGCCCTGTAAAGGGCCGTCGGCACCGGCTCGAACCGGGACCCTAGAAACGTCACCTCGAGGCCCAGGCCGCGCAGACAGTCGTCCGGTGCATGCAGATGGCGCAGCGGCGAGGATGTCCGCACCAGGGTCAGCGCAAGCTCTCCGTACCGGCGCTTGCGCGCATAACCGCCATATTGACGGAAATACCGCTCTTCAACGGGCAGCAGCTTTTCATCGACGCCGGCGACCCCGCCAAGGGACATCGGCAGCGGCTGCGGCGGGATCGCCGCCGAAACGTCCAGAGCCTGCCGTGGCAGGCTGACAATGACGAACGCGATACTCAGGAACACCAGCGCCGACAGGCAGCGCACGCCGCGCGTCATCGGCGCCAGGACCGGCAGCGGCACAAGCGCGGGTCTTGTTCTGGACCGGAAGCCGCAGAAGGTTTTGGATGTTTGAGAAGCCGGGGACCTGTAGAAGATCAGCACCGGTGCCATCGCCAGGCCGAGCGCCAGGTATCCGATTAAGTCATGCAGCGGCTGGGCCATGACGTCGGCGCCGAAGACACTCTGGGGAAAGGCGATGCCGACGGCGAGCAGGCCGATGCGCAGGGCGTTGCCCAGGAGACTGAGCGCAAGCCCGGCGGCGATCCAGGCCGCCGCGGTCAGGAAACGGGGCCGGTACAGCGCGTTCAGGATCACCACGAGGGCCAGGGACAGCATCAGTCCGGAGGTCCCCGAACAGGGCAGATCGACCAGAACGTCCCTGCCCTGAAGTCCGATACGGATGCCCGAGCAGGACAGGTCCGAAAAGACCGTGCCGAGCCCGGCACACGAGAGCTTCGCCGAGAGTTCCTGCAAGGGATAGCCGATCAGCCGCTGGGCGATGCGCTCCACGGGCAGCGTGAACAGGAACAGCACGGACAGCCAGAACGGCGAGACCGGCCGTTGCCGTTGCCCCGTCCGCAGCAAGGTGGCCAGCGCGAAGACATCGAGCGCCAGGGCCAGGCCGCCGATCACATTTATCGCCAGGAGCTGGCCGGCCAGGCGGGCCAGTGCGGACGCCAGCAGCACGAGCACCGCCATTTGCCGTTGGCCGAAGCCACCGCGTGTCACCGGACTGCTGAGCGACCATGCCAGAAGGCCGGCCAGGGCGGCCAGATAAACCACGCCGCTGGAGGCATAGGACGGATCCGTCCAGGATCCGGCCAGCCACCTCATCGGTTCACAGGCAAGAACAAGCGAGGCGAGCGCAAAGACAGCGGTGGTCGGGGAAATTCGGGCAAGCAAGGTCATGGCGGACGTTGTGCCGGAACCGCTTGCAGGGCTTTTTCAGGCTATGTGCAGATTTTGCGCATTTTGTTCAGACCACCTGTTTTCCCGGACGACCCCGTCCCCAGGATACGATGACCGGACGGTCCAATCCGTCCATCGGCATCACCCTGCAGGAAACGCCGAAGACCGAAGAAATGCTGTCCTCCGTCAGAACCTGTGCCGTCGGCCCGCTGGCCGTCACCCTACCCTTGTCGAACAACACCACATGATCCGCATAGCGCATGGCCATGTTGAGATCGTGCAGCACGATCACGAAACTGCGCTGCTCGGTCCGGCTCAGGTGGGCTACCAGGTCGAGCAGTTCGTAGGCATGGGCGATGTCGAGGTGATTGGTCGGCTCGTCGAGGAAGATGCGCGGCGCGTCCTGCGCCAGAGTCATCGCCACCCAGGCCCGCTGCATCTGTCCGCCCGAAAGCCGGGCCAGCGCCCGGTCCCGGAAATCCGTCATCCCAGTGACGGCAAGTGCCGCGTCGCAGGCTGCCTGGTCCAAAGGCGACGGACCGGCAAAGCGGCGGCGGTAGGCAAAACGTCCCATCATCGCCAGATCACCGACTGTGAGATCGGCGGGAGCCTCCGGTGATTGGGACAGCATGGCGATCTGCAGGGCAAGCTCTCGGGGGGGCCAGTCGGCCAACCGTCTGCCCGCGACAAAGACCGCCCCCTCCAGAGGTTTCAGCAGACCGCGCATCACCTTGAGCGCCGTCGACTTGCCACTTCCGTTAGGGCCGCAAAAAGCGACGATCTTTCCGTCGGGAAGATCCAGCGACACCTGGTCCAGGGCGCGCGCACCGTCATAGGCTGCACTGACACCCTCCAGGCGAGCCATGGGTTCAGGCATGATATTGCCGTCCTTTGATCAGGAGGTACAAAAACAGTGGCGCACCGACAAGGGCCGTCAGGGCCCCGGCGGGCAATTCCAGCGGCGGTGCGATCACCCGCGCCAGCGTGTCCGCGCCCAGCACCAGCAGACTGCCCGTCACTGCGGTTGCCAGCAGATACCCACTGCGGAACTGGCCGTGAAACACCCGTGCCACATGTGGGGCCACGAGACCGACAAAACCGATGGCGCCAACATGGGCGACCGCAATCGCGGTCAGGAAAACAGCGCCCCCTAACAGCGCAAACCGGGTTCTTACCAGAGGCAGTCCGGTTAACACTGCGCTTTGCGGATCGAGCGCCAATTGGCGCAGTGGCAGACTGTTCGCGATCAGCACGGGCAGGCCGAGCGCGAGGCCTGCACCGACCACCGCCACATCCTGCCAGTGGGCTGCCCCCACCGATCCGGTCAGCCATGTCAGTGCATGGCTCGCCCGGTGGACAGGACCCACGATGATCAGGAGCGTCACGGCGGCCTTGGCGAGCGCGGCAAGCGCGATGCCGTAGAGGATGAGTTTCAGCGGACTGCTGCCGCCCCGGTCGATCGATGTCAGGACCATGACCAGACCGGCGAACACGGCAGCCCCCGTCATCGCAGCAGTGGGCTGCCAGTGGATCGAGACGGTCAGCGCGTTGGCCTGGTCGGAAAAAAGCCAGAGAAACAGCATGACGCCCATGGCCGCCCCGTCGGTAATCCCCAGGACAGAGGGCGAGGCCATCGGATTGCGGACGACACGCTGAAGCAGTGCACCTGCCAGCGCCAGCGCCGCTCCGACAAGAATGGCGAGCACGACCCGGGGCAGGCGAAGCTTCCAGACGATCACCTCGTCCATGCGCGCGCCCTGACCGGCCAACGCGGCGATGACACGTTCCGGCGGCAGAAAGCTCGACCCCATCCCGGTTGCGACCACGGTCAGCAACAAGAGCAACAGAAATGCCGGCAGCAGCGTCGAGAGGCTGGGCGAGTTATTCATGAGACGGCCGGCCTTTCCCGGCGCCTCAGGACATGAATCAGCATCGGAACGCCAACCAGCGCGAGAACCGCGCTCATCGGCGCCTCCCCGGGGGCGACAATGATCCTTGCGAGAATGTCGGCGATTATGGCAAGCAAGGCCCCCGTCAGCAGCGTCAGAACAATGAGCTGCCAGGTCGGAGGCAGAGCCCTGCCCACCAGCATGCGGGCGATATGAGGCGCAGCCAGACCCAGAAACATGATCGGACCGGCCATCGCGACAGCCCCCGCGGCCAGCAACGCGGCAAACGTGAGCGCGGCCAACCGGACGCCGGCAACATTCAGCCCGACAGCATGGGCACTTGTGTCGTCGAGGCGCAATACATCCAGTGCAGTCGACAGATAGAGACTGCCAGCAACGCCCAGAATCAACATCGGAACGCCCAGACGAAGAAGCTGTAAGGGCCGGTCGGCGAAGCTGCCGGAAAGCCAGAACAACAGCGTTTCAAGGGCGGTTTCATCAATCAGTAGCAGGGTCTGCGTGAAGGAGGCCAGCAGCGCGGCGACAGTAAAACCGGCGAGCAGCGTCGTCGCCGGATTTGCGGCACCACCCGCCGAAAGAGAAATGGTGAATACGAGGCCGGTGGTCAGAAGCGCGCCGAGAACCGCTGCTGCGCCGATCCCGGCCAGGGTGGAGACACCGAAGACGGTGACACCCAGCGTCACGAACAGGGCCGCCCCCGCATTGATGCCAAGCAGTCCGGGTTCGGCCACGGGGTTGCGTGTGACCGACTGCATCAGGAGCCCGGACAAACCCAATGCCGCCCCTGCGGCGAGGCCGATCAGCGTGCGCGGCACGCGCAATGTCGTGACGATCAGTGCGTCCGCCCCCTCACCGCCCCCCAGCGCCAGCCACACCGTGGACGGCGCAAAGAAGGTCAGGCCGGCATGAAGGCTGAAGACCGCAGCCGCGCAAAGAGCAAGGCTCAGCCCGGTGACCAGCCGCGTCATCCGCGGACCTCCCTACAATTGACAATCCATCCGCCTCGTCACATACACAGGATTAATACTGGAAGCAAATATTCAACTTTTTGGAGTCGTTCTAATGAAGGCCCTTTTCCGTCTGTTGCACGCTCTGCCCCTCTGCGCGGCACTCGTGTCCACGCCCGTTTCGGCGCGCGATATCACCGATGCCATGGGGATCGTTGCGGTTCCGGACGCCCCCAAACGCGTCGTGGTACTGACGAATGAAGGCACCGAGGCTGTGCTGGCCCTTGGCGTGGTCCCGGTCGGGGCGGCCAATTCCTGGAACGGTGACCCGTGGTGGGCTCACATCACCGAAGCGATGGCCGGCGCCGAGCCGGTCGGCAAGGAGAGCGCGATCAATCTCGAACTGATCGCGGCACTCGAGCCGGACCTGATCCTTGCCAACAAGCAACGCCACGAGGAGATCCGCCCGCAGTTGACGGCAATCGCACCAACGGTCATGTCCGAAAAACTCCGGGGCAACTGGAAGATCAACTTCCGGCTCTATGCCAAAGCTCTGGGACGCGAAGCACAGGCAGAGACGGCCGTCGCGGACTATGATGCCGCCGTCGACGGCCTGCGTGAGAAACTCGGTGACCACCTTGAGGAAGAAGTCTCGGTGATCCGCTTCGTGCCGGGTCAGATCCGTATCTACCAGCTCGACAGCTTTTCCGGTGTGCTGCTCAAGGACATCGGCTTCAACCGTCCGGCCAACCAGAATGTCGAAGCTTTTGCGATCCGCACCGGCAAGGAAAGCATTCCGGACATGGATGGGGATCGCATCTTCTATTTCACCTATGAGAGCGGCGACGGCAAGGGAACATCCCTGGAAGAAGACGTTCTGGCCGATCCACTGTGGCAGTCCCTTTCCGCAGTAGAAGCGGGCAGAACCCACCAGGTCAGCGACGCCATCTGGAACACCGCCGGTGGCATCATAGCGGCAAAACTGATGCTCAAGGACATCGCCCGCCTCTACGGCCTCGACTGATCCGTGCACACAAGGAACGCTCCGGGGGGACGCTGGCTGCTTGCAGGAGGCGCCGCTTCCCCAGCCGGGCACATCGCCTGACATACTGAAACGTATGATGTTGCTTGGTGTTCCTGGAAAAATGAGTGCCACAGATGGATTGACTGGCTTGGACATGGTCGAGGCATGAAAATGAGTGAAGCTGGTACATCCGCGCGCTTGTTGTGATCGCATTGTCTGGCGGCGGGCCTGCTTTGGAGCCTCGTCGTCGCAAACCTGAACTCGGCCGCCAAACTCGTTTTCAGTATCCTGGCACGGGGAAAAACGGGCTGAACAGCCTTGGTGCCGACTTTGATCACTGCGCTGGTCTTGAACGCCGGGAGTGGAACATGGCTCACGAGAATTTCGCGAAATCAATCAGTTGGGAGAAAACAGTTTGCGTGCTTTGCGCATGCAGTGTTCGAGACTGGCTCGAAGCAGCCCTCGTTGGAGAACCGCACCGAGCGAAGGGTGCAGACAGTTTCCGGATGGTAAGGGGCCTGGGGGGACAGGCCCCTCACCTTCCCCCCGCCTCGTCCGGAAACCGGTGAGGCGGGGGAAGCTTAGGGTGTTTGCGGATCCCTGGGGGATCTAGCCGCGGTGGTGCTTGCGGCCGTGGTGACCCTTGCCGCCCTTCTTGCCACCCTTGAAGTCGGCCTTGGTGATGACGCCGTCCTTGTTGCGGTCGGCGCGTTCCATCAACCGGTCCAGGCGCTTGTCATGCTCCTCGGCGGTGATGCCGAGACTGCCGTCCGCATCGGCCTTCTGGAACATGCCGACGACCCGGTTTTCATTGACGGCCAGCCACAGCGGACCGAAATCCTCCAGTGTGAAGGACCCGCTGCCGTCCGTGTCGGCCAGAGCGTAGAGTTCGGCACGCCTTGCGTCGAAATCCTCACGGGTGACGGTGCCGTCCCCATCGGTGTCGAACAACTCAAGGAACATGCCACCCGGGCCGCCCGATCCGCCACGACCGCCCCGGGCGTGATGCTGACCCTGATGCTGGCCGCGCGGACCACCGCGTTCGCCCCGGTTCGCGTGCTGTCCGCGTTCACCCCGTTCCGGGCGCTCCGCACGTTCACCGCGCTCTCCACTCTCACCGCGTTCGGGACGCTCGGCACGTTCACCGCGTTCGGGGCGTTCACCGCCTTTACCGGCTTCCTGCCCGCGCTGGCCGCGCACCCGTTCGACGGTGCCGTTGCCATCCCGGTCGAGCCGGTCGAACATCCGGTTCGCCATCCGGTCGACATCTTCCCGGGTCACCGTGCCGTCACCGTCCCGGTCCATGAACTGGAACGCGCGCACCATGCGGTCATTCGACCGGCTCATGAACCCGGCCTTGAATTCCTCAAGGCTGATGTCACCGGATCCGTCGGTATCCGCCGCCGCGAAACCCTGCGTCCGGACATCGGCGATTTCGGCTTCCGTGATGATGCCGTCTTCATTCACGTCGAAACGTTCGAACAGGCGTTCCGCACGGCGTTCACCGCCATGACCGCGGCCCATGCCGCCACGCTTGCCCATATGGGCGAAACGCGGGTTGTCGCCTTGCTCGACTTGTTGCCCCCCGTTCCCGCTTGCAGCCGTGTCCTGGGCTGACGCAGTCAGACCGGCGGTCAGCGCGGTGCCCGCGACACTTGCCGCCAGAGCGGCCATTGCAATCTTCTTGAACGGTTTCATTCCAACAACTCCTTGGTTCGTTGATGAGCTGAAGTTAAGAACGAATTGTCGCAGGAATACCGCCCGGCAAGGTCGGAAGTGTCGCCATCTGTCCCGCAGCAGCCATTCGACACAGATTGTTACAAGTTCGGCTCGCATCAATAATTTAGGGAGACTATTTTAGCCTTGAAACAGCCCGATCGGCAGCCTTCCGGACCAGATGTCCCTGAAGGCACGAACTGATCAGCAGGAGTGGAGACATCCTTGAGCGATCCGAGCCCGCATATACTGGTGGTGGACGACCACCGCGACATCCGCGAGACTCTGGCCCGATACCTGGTCAAGAACGGCTTGCGCGCGACAACGGCGGAAAGTGCCGCCCATGCGCGCAAGGCCCTCAAGTCCGCGGCCATCGATCTCGTGGTGCTCGATATCATGATGCCGGGTGAGGACGGCTTGTCCCTGTGCCGCCATCTCGTGGAAACCGGGTCCATGCCGGTCATCTTGCTGACCGCCATGGCCGACGACACGGACCGGGTGATCGGCCTGGAAATCGGTGCGGACGATTACGTCACCAAGCCGTTCAACCCGCGCGAACTGCTGGCCCGGATCCGCGCGGTGCTGCGGCGCACGTCGCTTGCGCCAAGGGAACGCGATCCCATCGAACAGGAGCGGCTCCACTTCGACGGCTGGTCGCTCAATGTCTCCCGCCGGGAGCTGCTCGATCCGGAAGGAACGTCCGTGGCCCTGTCCAGCGGTGAATTCCAGTTGCTTTGCGCTTTCTTGAAACGTCCGAAAATGGTGCTCAACCGCGACCAGCTCATGGATCTGACCACCGGACGCACTCCGGCTGTCTTCGACCGGTCGATCGACAACCAGGTCTCGCGCCTGCGCCGCAAGATCGAGATCGACGCGAAGGACCCCCGACTGATCAAGACGGTCTGGGGCGGCGGCTACATGTTCACCGCCGATGTAAAAGACAAAACCGGATGACCCTGAGAGCTTTCGCCCGCAAGGCCCCCTCCTGGCTGTGGCCTGGCACTCTGGCCTCCCAGCTCATCGTGCTGCTTCTCCTGGCAATCGTGGTTGCCCAGGCCCTGAGCATCTGGATCTTCGCAGACGAGCGGCGCATCGCCCTGGTCGCCGCCGCCCGCGACAGCCTGTTGTCGCGCGCCGTTTCTCTGGCCGAACTCATGGAAGACACGCCGCCCGCCCTGCAGGACCGGATTCTGGAAGCCAGCAGCAGCCGTTTCGCCGTCTTCTGGCTCGGCGAATCGCCCCTTGCGCCGGAACCGGGATCCTCCGGTTTTGAAAAACGTCTGCAGGGCTACATGGCCAGAGGTCTTGAGCACGGCCAGGTCGTCCACCTCAACATTCACGCCGACGAAAAGCGCGGTCCGCGCAGATGGGATACCGACGAGCACGACCATCCGAACTTTCGCGCCGTGCCACGAAAAGAACGGCCGCAGAACCTGCGCAAGGTCATGAACAAGCCGGAAGACCTGTCCGTTTCGATCCGGATGACCGACGGCCGCTGGCTGAACACCGCGACGAGTTACCGGCCTCCGGCCAGCGCGCTGATCCCGCTTCTTGTCCAGCTCGCGCTGACCGCATTGCTGTCGATCGTCATCATCGGTGTTGCCGTGCGACGGGTCACTCGCCCGCTGAAAGACCTGGCCGCCTGCGCAGAGAGATTCGGCCGCGGCGAAGAACAGGCGCCGCTGACCCCCAGCGGACCGCGCGAGGTCCGGGCACTGACCTCCGCCTTCAACGACATGCGCGACAGGCTCACGCGGTTTGTGCGGGACCGGACCCGCATGCTGGCTGCCATCAGTCACGATCTGAGGACGCCGATCACGTCCCTGCGGCTGCGGGCGGAGTTCATCGATGACGAGGAAAACCGGGAAAAAGTCATCGAGACCCTCGACGAAATGGCCGCGATGACCGAGGCCGCGCTGCGTTTTGCCCGGGACGAGGCCCACGCGGAAAAGGCCGAAAACGCGGATCTGGGCGCCATTCTGGAAGCCCTCGCGAGCGACCAGCAGGACTTTGGCAAGGAGTGCGCGGTCGAAGTCGGCGAACGGATCGTGCTGCCCTGCCGGCCGGTCGCGCTGAAGCGGGCGTTCCGCAATCTGATCGAAAACGGAATCCGCTACGGCAAGGACGTTTCGGTCCATGTCTCCAGACAGGGGACCGAAGCGGTCATCCGGGTCTGCGACACCGGCCCCGGCATCCCTGAAGACCGGTTGAAGGACGTCTTCGAACCCTTTGTCAGGCTTGAAGAATCCCGCAGCGAGGATACGGGCGGCATTGGACTGGGCCTTGCCATCACCCGATCCATCATTCACGGCCATGGCGGCCGGATCGCGCTGAACAACCGGCCCGACGGCGGGCTCGAAGCCGAAGTCAGGCTGCCGCTGTGATGGCCGGCGCCGCCGAACCCGGATCTGTCAGGTCCCCGGCGGCACCAGGGTTCCCGAAATCAGGCGCGAGAGCAGGCGCGGCATCGGTGGAACGCGGCTTGCCGGGAAAAGCAAATGATCCCTCAGCGCCGGCAGCCATCCGCTGTCGCTCTGATAGGCGGGCGTGAACACTGCGCTGAAGGCTTGATAGATACCGACATGCCAGCGCCTTGCCCGGCCATAGGCGGGCAGCGCCAGGTCGGGCGGCAGGGTTTCCAGGGCATGCGCGAGCGCGGCCGCGTCCAGAAGCGCCATGTTGGCCCCCTGCCCGAGCTGCGGGCTGGCGCGATGAGCCGCATCGCCGATGAACACGATCCGGTCGTTCCAGACTTTCTTCAGCGTGCCGTGGCTGTAACGCGCCATGGTCATCTGGTCCGGGTCGACGATCTGCTCGATGAAGGGTCCGGCCTCCGGCCAGAGCGACAGCGCCTCGTCTTTCCAGGACCGCAAACCCGCACGCAGCCACGCCTCATGACCTCCCTGGGGCAACGACCAGAAAAAGGCCGCTTTCCGGTCGTCTCCTCCAGGCATCCGGCCGACCGGCAGCACGCCGATCATCCGATCCGCACGGCGGTAGCGCTGTGACAGGTGATCGTCCGGCAGCACTTCGGGTACCCAGTCGACCGTTCCCCAGATCGCACCGAAGGTCAGCGTACGCGCTTTCAGGGGTGAAAGAGCTGACCCGGCGCCCGACGCATCGATCACGAGATCGAACCGGCCGGATCTGGAGCCGTCGGCAAAGTGAAGTTGCCCGTCAACACAGTCTGTCACCCGGCGCCCCTGATGCCAGGCAAGGTTCAGCGCGCGCGCCCTGTCGTAGAGGGCTGCAAACAGCGCCGCCCGGTGGATACCGAGCCCCGAAACGGCACCATAGCTCACATCCAGGACCCGGCGCCCGGTTGTCGCGGAGCGGCCGAGAACCCGCGTGATCGGCGTCGCATGCGCCTGAACCGCCTCCGCGGCACCGGCAAGTCTCAACACGTCCAGCCCGACAGGCTGAATCATCAGCCCGGAGCCGACCGGAGCCGGTTCGTGGAACTGTTCGAAGACGGAAATTTCATGACCGAGGCGCTCGATCAGGATGGCGGCGGCCAGTCCGCCGATCCCGGCACCGGCAATGGCGATCTTCATGGGAAAGGTCTTTGCCTCTGCGCTCCGGTGCCGCGATGGTGTCTCAAAAACGGCAGTGCCGGCTACCGTCGCGCTTCGATGCCGCCGGCATAGGTGGCTTCCTCGACCGGCTCCAGCCAATCGGTCACCAGGCCGTCGCGTTCCTCCTGCATCGCCAGATGCACAAGACAGGTGTTGGGCCCAGCACCGTGCCAGTGCTTCACGTTCGGCGGGATCCAGATGACGTCGCCCGGCAGGATGGACAGTTTCTCCTGACCCCACACGTGGATGAACCCGGCCCCGTCCAGAACCTGCAGGGTCTGGCCGAACGGGTGGGTGTGCCAGTTGGTCCGCGCTCCCGGTTCGAACGTGACCTTCAGCGCACGAACGCTGGCGGGCGCAGGCGCCTGGATCACTGGGTCCTGCCAGACCGTTCCGGTAAAATAATCCGGATTGGCCCGTTGCGACGGCCGCGATCCGGCTTCGTAAACAGTCAGAACGCTCATGACATCTCCTTGCCTACCGATGGCGTGACTTCAAACCTTGTTTCGTTTGTGAGTCTGCTCCCTGGGCCAGTTGATCAGAACCACCCCGAAAATGGCAAGGCATATTCCGGCGAAAGTCGCCAGTTCCAGTCTCTCCGACAGGAACACGACACCCAGAACCACGCCGACACCCGAGCGCAGGTAGGCCTGGCTTGCCGTGCCCATCGGCCCGAGGGTCGACAGCAACCGGAAATAGATCAGGAAGGCAAGAGCGGTACAGACAAGCCCCAGGACAAGCGCCGAGACAAGCCCGGTCGTGTCCGGCGTGAGCTGCCAGGGGCGGTCGATCACCAGGCTCATCGGAACGAGCACCAGCGAGGAACATATCAACGTCCCTGTGGCCGTGACGATCGGCGCCATGCCGGCAAACAGCCGTCCCTGCAGAGCCGCGATGCCGTAGAGCACTGCGCCCATGAGAACCGCCAGCTGGGCAACGAGGTTCTGGCCGAGGTCCTCCAGCGCACCGACGCCCACGATCAGTACAATACCGCCAAACCCGAGCAGCGCCCCGGCAAGCTGACGCGCACCGGGACGCTGGCCGGCGCTCATCAGCACCCAGGAGAAAACGAACACCCAGAGCGGCGAGGTTGAATTGAGCACACTGGAGACAGCCGTCCCCGCGTATTGCTGCCCCCAGGCCAGCAGCAGCCACGGGCCGGTGCTGTTGACCAGAGACTGGATGAAGAACAGGCGCCAGCTGCGGCCGTCGAGCGGCATCCGGAACCCTGTGGCCAGCATGATGACCAGAAGCGCGAACGCTGCGGACAGGACACGGATGGCGATCAGCGTCGCCGGCGGGATCGTTGGCAGCGCCAGGGCAATCCAGAAATAGGACGAGCCCCACAACAGCGCGAGACAGCCCAGCAGGGCAAATTCGAGGGACCGGTTTGGCATGAAGGTTGGACTATCCGTTCACTTCGCGGCTGTCGACCGGGGCCTCGTCTCGTTCGTGCATGCCGTAGTCCCGCAAGACATGCGCCACCCGCAGACGGTAGTCCTTGAAGTAACTTGTCCGGCCCGCCTCTTGCGCCTTGCGGTGGCCGGTCAGCCTGCGCCAGTCTTCAAGCGCGGCCTCGTCGCGGAAGAAGGAGACCGACAGGAGCTTGTCCGGATCGGTCAGGCTCTGGAACCGCTCGACGGACACGAACCCGTCGATCTGCTCGACCAGGGGCCGCATTTCGGCGGCCATGTCGAGATAGGCCTGCTTCTTGTCCGCATGCGGAATGACTTCGAATATCACGGCTATCATCGCTGGTGCTCTCCCCCGGCATGCGGCGCGGACGCCAGTTTCAGGAAGGTCCGGTCTTCCCGCAAGATGAATTTTTCCGATTGCGCGAAGGCATAGTTTTCCTGTCCGAGCGGATCGGCTGCGAGCCGGGCCCTGTAGGCCTCATAGGCTGCCAGGTTTTCGATCGAATAAACCCCGTAGGCCAGGGTGGAAGACCCTTCGTGCGGCGCGAAATATCCGGTCAGGTCCGCGCCACAGCGGGGAATCGCCTGCCCCCAGTTGCGGGCGTACTGCTCAAAGGCCGCCTTTTTTGTCGGGTCGATATGGTAGCGGATGAAACAGGTGATCATGGAAACGTCCTTCCTGGCTGGCGTTGTCCGTGTCCATGTGCCATCTTTTGCGTCAACAATGCTTCGACGTGGATCGAACCATGAAAGCCAGAAGATGAAAGCCGGAAAATGAAGGCCAAAAAATGAAAGATGGTCCGGACATTGCGCGCATCGGCACGTTGATCGGCGATCCCGCGCGCGCCAACATCCTCAACGCGCTGATGAGCGGCAAGGCGCTGACGGCGACCGAGCTGGCGACGGAGGCCGGCATCACCGGCCAGACGGCCAGTTCCCATCTGAAAAAGCTGATGGAAGGCGGATTGCTGACCCAGGCCAAACAGGGGCGCCACCGCTATTTCACGCTCGCAGGACCGGAAGTCGGCACGATGCTGGAAACGGTGATGGGACTGGCCGCCCAGAAGGGTCATTTGCGCACGCGCACCGGCCCCCGTGACCCGGCGATGCGCAGCGCGCGGGTCTGCTACGATCATCTGGCCGGCGATATGGCGGTCCGTATCTTCGACAGCCTGCAGGCGCGGCAGTTCCTTGCCGTCTCGAACGACAAGGGCAGCCTCGGTCTGACAGACGAAGGCGAAGGCTTCATCACATCGCTGGGCATCGACGTCGCGCCGCTGAATGCGAGCCGCCGGCCTCTCTGCCGCGCCTGCCTCGACTGGAGTGAGCGCCGCAACCATCTCGCAGGCAGTCTCGGCGCTGCCTTCCTTCGGCACTTTCAGGATCAGGGTTGGATTTCCAGGCACGAGAACAGCCGGGTCATAACAATTTCACCGGCCGGACGAACAAATCTGAACAAGCTCTTTCCACCTCGGGAGCTATAGCGCCCGCGACTGCGTTCCCTGTGAAGATCTGTCCGCCCCCGGATCCCGCACCCAGGAAACGCCCGTTAGCCGCGCGCCCTGAAAGGGCGCTATGTGGGGCCGTCCCCTAGCTCCCCGCCTCCGGTCCGGGTGCGACTTCGTCCTTGAACCGGATGTCAGCCTCGGCGTTCGCGTCCAGTTTGAGAGTGACCGTGTCATCGGTTCCGCTGAAGGCGATCAGGATTTGACCGTCGTCCTGCGTCACGGTCATGTCCTCGCGGCTGTATCCTTCGCCGATCTCGACGGTGATGTCGCCCGTAGCGTAAACAACATCGTTTCCGCCTCCCCTGTCGAACGAAATCGTGGAGCCTGCGCCAACGGAAATCCAATCCGCTCCTGCACCACCGTCAACAACCGCCTCGGAACCGGCCGCGATCCAGTCGTCACCATCCCCGCCGGAGACTTTCGACCCCTCCTGCGTCCAGATCCGGTCGTTGCCTTCGCCGCCGGCAATGCGCGAATTGTCTCCCGAGCGGATCACGTCGTCGCCCGAACCTCCGTCGACATTGGAGAAGTTGTTTGTCTGAACGGCATCGTCTCCCGCACCGGCACGGATCACCGCATAGTTGTGGGCGTTTACGACGTCGTTGCCGGCGCCGGCCTCGACCGTCGTATTGTCATAGGCCTCAATCCTGTCATTCCCGTTGCCCGCGTAGACGCGACCGCGGTTGGAGACCCTGATAAGGTCGTCACCGTCTCCTGCGTCAACATGGGCCTTGTCATACGCGCTGATGACATCGTCACCGCGGCCCGCCTGCACATTGGCCTTGTCGGAGGCGCTGATGGTGTCGTTGCCGTCTCCGCCGGCAATCTGCGCATTGTCGTAGGCCTTGATGTAATCGTTGCCTGAACCGCCTGACACCGTCGCCCGGTCATAAGCACTGATATGGTCGTCTCCGGCGCCACCGGTCAGTTTGGCGTTGTCATAGGCGCGCAGAACGTCGATGCCTGCACCGCCGTTCAATGTCGAATTGCCGTAGGTGCTGATGTAATCGTCACCGGCACCACCACTTGCGAACGAGTTCGCGTACATCTCGATCCGGTCGTTGCCTGCCTCCCCATAGGCGGTCGAGTTGCCGTAGGTGCTGATGTGGTCGTCTCCAGCACCGCCATAGACCGTCGACGCCGCATAGGTACTGATATGATCGTCGCCGGCACCTCCCCGGACATAGGCATTGCCATAGGTCTGGATCCGGTCGTTACCGGCCCCGCCGTAGACCGTCGAATTGGCATAGGTGCTGATATAATCGTCGCCGGCACCACCCCGGACGAAGGCGTTTGCGTAGGTGCTGACGCGGTCGTTTCCGGGCCCTGCATCGACAATCGCGTGGTTCCCGGCACTGATCCGGTCATCCCCTGCGCCGGCGAAGATCACCGCGTAATCGTCGGCAGTGATGTCGTCGTCTCCGTCGGTGCCTTCGTGGACGGTGTAGCGCCCGAGATTCTTCAGAGCATCGAGCTGCGCGATCAGCCGCCTGGCGGATTCAAGATCGGCCATGGCCTTTTCGATCCGCTCCCTGACAGGATCATTGGCCTGGCTCCGACTGGTCTGAACACTCTCGGTCTCCACCGCGCCGGATTGCACAACCTTTGCGCTGGCCTGCGCCTGAGTGCTCTGAAGAGAGAATGGTTTCCGGTAGCATTCGGCAATAGAATTCAACACGTTCTCAATCCGTCAAATCGGAAAACCTCCACAACCCTGAGGCGAACAACTTAACAAACGTCTAACAATTCGGAGTCCATCCTTGCAATTATTGACAGTGGCCCAATGTGCGGATCTGCACCGGATACCGAGAGAAATTGCCCTCAAGAAGCGTATCGCAGGGCGATGATCGATACGCCGCCACACTCCCGGGTCGGGTTTGCATTGCCAAGGGCCACGCGCGCCGCCAAACAACAAAAAACCCGGCCTGAGCCGGGTCTCTTCAGTATGTCGGCGGACGCTCGGGGTTTGCGAACGTCTGCCAGGGTCTTGTTCTTGTTATTGGGGCCAACAGAACCCGGATCAGGATGCCTTGCGGGATTCCTGCCTTGCCGGAACAGCTTCTCTCCAGGTGCGGTACAAACGCGACGGCAACCACGCGAGGCGGTCCCGGTTGTAGTCCTGGCGATGCTGAACCAATAGCATTCTGGCGATTTGCACAGTCATATTGTTCTCCTTTGGCAAGCACGGAACATTCCGCCCTCACCTGATGAATCTGAATGTAGCGCACTTTGTGCACTTTTCAAGAGCGCACTATGTGCATTTCCACTTAAAAAACCCTTATTTTCCCGGATCTCTTTAATTCACGCACGAAATTAAAAGGCCTCCTGCTGGTAAACAGCAGGAGGCCTGTAGAGTTCCGGATAAACAGTCGCGTTGAAGTCGGGACTACTCTGCGGCCTCCACACGTGCCGGATCGTAATTCAGGATCGGTGCCAGCCAGCGTTCCGCGTAGGCCAGATCCCAGCCCTTGCGTGCCGCGTAGTCTTCCACCTGGTCGCGTTCGATCTTGCCGACACCGAAATAATGGCTGTCGGCATGGCTGAAATAGAGGCCGGAGACGGAAGAGCCCGGCAGCATCGCCCGGCTTTCGGTGAGCTGGATGCCGGTCAGCCGCTCTGCGTCGAGCAGTCGGAACAAGGTATCCTTCTCGGTGTGATCAGGCTGGGCCGGATATCCCGCGGCAGGACGAATGCCCTGGTATTTCTCCGCGATGATGTCCTCGGCCGACAGCGTCTCATCGGCCGCGTAGCCCCACAGGTCCTTGCGCACGATCTGGTGCAGCTTTTCGGCGAAGGCCTCGGCCAGCCGGTCCGCCAGCGCCTGGGACAGGATCTTGTTGTAGTCGTCGTTTTCGCGGGCGTATCGGGCCGCCAGTTCGTCCTCGCCATGTCCCGCCGTGACGGCGAAACCGCCGACCCAGTCATCGACACCGCTGCCCTCGGGCGCGACGAAATCGCTGAGCGCGACATTGGCGCGCCCCCCCGCCGTACGTGCCATCTGCTGGCGCAGCGTGTGAAAGGTCGCCAGTTCCTGTGACCGGCTCTCATCCATGAAGATCCGGACATCGTCACCGGCGGCATTGGCCGGCCAGATCGAGGCGACACCGCGCGCCGTCAGCAGTTTTCCCTCGACGATCTCGTCCAGCATCCGCCGGGCATCGTCATAAAGCGCCTTCGCGGCAGGGCCGTAGCGGTTGTCGGTCAGGACCGCCGGATAGCGTCCCTTGATTTCCCATGTGGCAAAGAACGGCGTCCAGTCGATCAGGGGCACCAGATCTTCCAGCGGGAAGTCATCGAACACGGAGAGCCCGGAGGTCTTCGGCGCAACCGGAGGCTTCCCGGCGAAGTCGGACCTGAACGCGTTTGCGCGCGCGGCCGCAAGGGCCGTGCGTTTCTGCCCGCCTCGTCCGGCGGCGTGCTTTGCGGCGATATCGACATATTCGCTGCGGATGTCGGAAAAATAGGGATCGCGGCCGTTTTCGCTCATCAGTTTCGAGGCAACGCCGACCGCCCGGCCGGCATCGGTGACATAGATCGCCTGGCCGCGCGCGTAATTGGGATGGATCTTCACCGCCGTATGGATCTTGGAGGTCGTGGCCCCGCCGATCAGCAGCGGCACATCCATGCCTTCGCGTTCCAGTTCGGCGGCCACGTGGCACATCTCGTCGAGTGACGGAGTGATCAGGCCGGACAGACCGATGATGTCGACCTTTTCCTGGCGCGCGGTTTCCAGGATCTTTGCAGCCGGCACCATCACGCCGAGATCGATCACTTCGAAATTGTTGCACTGGAGCACGACGCCGACGATGTTCTTGCCGATGTCATGGACATCTCCCTTCACGGTCGCCATCAGGATCTTGCCGGCGGAAGAATAGCCGGACAGCCCCTGCTCCAGCTTTTCCTTTTCCATGAACGGCATCAGATAGGCGACGGCCCGCTTCATGACGCGCGCGGATTTGACCACCTGCGGCAGGAACATCTGGCCAGAGCCGAACAGGTCGCCGACCACGTTCATTCCGTCCATCAACGGCCCTTCGATGACGTGGAGCGGCCGGTCGAAGGCCTGTCGCGCCTCTTCCGTATCCTCTTCCACGTAATCGGCGATGCCATGGACCAGAGCGTGCTCCAGGCGCTTGGCAACACCCCAGGTGCGCCAGGTGAGATCGGCTTCCCGTTTCTGACCGCCCTCGCCTTTCCAGCGCTCGGCCGCCTCCAGCATCCGGTCGGTGGCATCGTCGCGCCGGTTCAGGACCACGTCCTCGCACAGCTCGCGCAGCTCGGTGTCCAGATCGTTGTAGACCGCGAGCTGACCGGCATTGACGATGCCCATGTCCATGCCGCGCTGAATGGCATGATACAGGAATACCGAATGCATCGCCTCGCGCACGGCCTCGTTGCCGCGGAACGAGAAGCTGAGGTTCGAGACGCCGCCCGAGACATGTGCATGGGGCAGATTCTCGCGGATCCAGCCGGTCGCCTCGATGAAATCGACGCCATAATTGTTGTGTTCCTCGATACCGGTTGCCACCGCGAAGATGTTCGGATCGAAGATGATGTCTTCCGGCGGAAACCCGACCTCTTCCGTCAGCAGCTTGTAGGATCGGGCACAGATTTCGGTCTTGCGCTTGAAACTGTCGGCCTGGCCGGTCTCGTCGAACGCCATGACCACGACGGCCGCGCCATAGCGGCGAACCAGCTTCGCCTGTTCTATAAACGCCTCTTCGCCTTCCTTCATGGAGATGGAATTCACCACCCCCTTGCCCTGGATGCATTTGAGGCCCGCCTCGATCACCGTCCATTTGGAGCTGTCGATCATGATCGGCACCTTGGCGATGTCCGGTTCGGCGGCGACGAGATTGAGGAAGGTGACCATGGCTTCCTCGGAATCAAGCAGGCCCTCGTCCATGTTGATGTCGATGATCTGGGCGCCGTTTTCCACCTGCTGGCGGGCAACGTTCAGCGCGGTTCCGAAATCGCCTTCCTTGATCAGCTTGCGGAAGCGGGCAGAGCCGGTGACGTTGGTGCGCTCGCCGACATTGACGAAGTTCGTTTCCTTCGTGATCACGAAGGGCTCGAGCCCGGACAACCGCGTGTGCCGCTCGATCTGCGGAATTTCGCGCGGTGTCTTGTCCGCGACCGCCTCGGCGATCGCCCTGATATGGGCCGGCGTTGTGCCGCAGCAGCCGCCGACCATGTTGACCAGACCGGCTGAGGCGAATTCGGCGATCAGACCGGCCATGTGTTCCGGGCTCTCGTCATACTCCCCGAATTCGTTGGGCAGGCCCGCATTGGGATAGGCGCAGACGAGCGTGTCCGCCACCCGCCCGAGTTCGTCCACATGTGCCCGCATTTCCTTCGCGCCGAGAGCACAGTTCAGACCGATGGTCAGCGGATTGGTGTGCCGCACCGAGTTCCAGAAGGCTTCGGGGGTCTGGCCGGAGAGCGTGCGTCCCGACAGGTCCGTGATCGTGCCGGAAATCATCACCGGCAGAGCCTTGCCGGTCTCCTCGAACACTTCCTCGACGGCGAAGAGGGCTGCCTTTGCATTCAGCGTATCGAAGATGGTTTCCACCAGAATGATATCCGCTCCGCCGGCGATCAGCCCGCGCGTGGCCTCCGCATACGCAATGCGCAAATCATCAAAGGAGACAGCGCGGTAGCCGGGATTGTTCACGTCCGGAGAAATCGATGCGGTCCGGTTGGTCGGACCGAGCGCGCCAGCGACCAGGCGCGGGCGGGACGGATCGCGGGCGGTGACCTGGTCACAGGCTTCACGCGCCAGTTTCGCGCTTTCGAAGTTCAGCTCATAGGCCAGCTCCTGCATGCCGTAATCGGCCTGCGCGATGGTCGTGGAGGAAAACGTATTGGTCTCGACAATGTCGGCCCCCGCCTCCAGGTAGTCGACATGGATCTGGCGGATGGCGTCGGGCTGGGTCAGACTGAGCAGGTCGTTGTTGCCCTGGACGTCGCTGGACCAGTCCTTGAACCGCTCCCCGCGATAGGCCGCCTCGTCCAGCTTCAGAAGCTGGATCTCCGTGCCCATCGCGCCGTCGAGCACGAGAATGCGGGTTCTTGCAAGATCACGGAGGCGCTCGAAGGCGTCGGACTTGATCACGGGGTATTTCCTTCCAGAGTGTCTGGTTCGTTGTTCTTGGTTCGGGCGCCGGGGTATCGGAAGCGCCCTTGAATTAAATGTGTGCGGCGGGAGCCTGGCGGACGCCGCGCGCACCGGCTGCAACGATCTTGCTACGGCTTTCGCCGTTTACCCCCATCCCTCACCCTTCCCCACAAGGGGGAAGGGAATTCCGCCGAATGCGTCGCGACGCGGTGCTCAATCACCCCTTTGAAAAGAACGCCGCATCCCGGCAGTTGAGGCCTGATCCCCCTCCCCCTTGTGAGGAGGGGTTAGGGGTGGGGGTCCACACAAGAAATCAGGGGTGGGGACCCCACAAGAGTTCAGCGGCAGGTGCCCCCCACAAAGCATGCGGCGGACGTCCGGAACCTTATGCCGCCAGATCTTCCCGCACGGGCTGTCCCATGCCCAGCATGTGGCAGATGGCGTAAGTCAGATCGGCCCGGTTCATGGTGTAGAAGTGGAAATCGCTGATACCGCGGTCGACCAGATCCATGACCTGCTCGCAGGCGATCGCGACGCCGACCAGTTTGCGGGTTTCCGGGTCGTTGGCAAGGCCGGCGAACCGGCGGGCGAGCCATTGCGGGATCGAGGTGCCGCATTTTGCGGAGAACACCATGGTCTGCTCGAAATTGTGGATCGGCACGATGCCCGGAATGACCGGGATGTTGATCCCGGCAGCGGCGATCCGGTCCAGATAGGCATCGAACAGGTCATTGTCGAAAAAATACTGGGTGATGATCCGGTCCGCTCCGGCATCCACCTTGCGCTTCAGGTTGTCGATCTCGACCTGCCAGTTGCCGCTTTCCGGGTGTTTTTCCGGGTATCCCGAGACCGAAATATCGAAATCGGCGATCTTCTTGATGCCCGCGACCAGGTCGGAAGCGAAGGCATAGCCGGTCTCGTGCGGAACGTAACGCGAGCCGATGCCCTCCAGCGGATCACCGCGCAGGGCAACCAGATGGCGCACGCCCAGAGACCAGTAGTCCCTGACGATGGCATCGATTTCGTCCTGCGACGCGCCGACACAGGTCAGATGCGCCGCCGGCGCCAGGTCCGTTTCCTTCAGGATCCGGTCCACGGTCTTGTGGGTCCGCTCCCGCGTCGACCCGCCCGCGCCATAAGTCACCGACACGAAGGCTGGTTCGAGCGGCGCCAGGCGCTGCACCGTGTTCCAGAGCGTCTCGGCCATCTTGTCCGACTTGGGCGGAAAGAACTCGAACGACGCGGAGATCGGCGACGCGGCGGCCTGCTGCGAGCGGCGGTTGGAAGTGTCAGTCATGTCAGGCGACCTCTCGGGACGTGTCTCGGGCAGGCCAGTCGGTGACGATGCGTCGATCCCGCGCGAGCCATAATGTTACGGTCAGATTGGTGTCGGTGTCGTCTCCCGGAACCAGGTCGGTCACCTGTTCCAGGTCCAGGTCATGGGTTTCCAGCCAGCGCTCCATCTGGTCGCGGCCAAAGCCGAGCCGGCGATGGGCATGTTTCTCGCGCAGGAATTCCAGTTCGTGGGGGGCAAAGTCGATGATCAGCAGGCGGCCGCCGGGACGCAATGCCCGCGCGGCTTCGGACAATGCCCGTGCCGGTTCATCCAGAAAATGCAGCACCTGGTGGATCGCCACCACGTCGAAAGAACGTGGCGGCACGTTCAGGGCATAGACGTCGCCGTGGCGCACCTGCGCATTCGTCAGACCGGCCTTGGCAAGGTTCGCCCGCGCCACCGCCAGCATGTCGTGGGAGGCGTCGATACCCAATGCGGACGTGTACTGATCGGAGAACAGCTCCAGCAAGCGCCCGGTGCCTGTCCCCAGGTCAAGGAAGGACTGGAACGGCGTGTCGCCCAGGGCGGCCCGCATGCTTGCCTCGACAGCGTCTTCGGACACATGCAGGGAGCGCTCCCTGTCCCAGGTGAGCGCGCGCGCGGCGAAATAGGCCGCGGCCTCCTCCGCCTTGGCCTTGCGGATCGCCTGAAAGCGTTCCTGATCGGCCGCCAGCACGGCGTCATCGCCGGAAATGCGGGCCACAAGGTCCCGTGCCAGTTGCCCCTCGGGCCCGTCCGCCAGCCGGTAATAGACCCAGGACCCTTCCGGATACCGCCGGATCAGATCCGCTTCCGCCAGAAGCTTCAGATGCCGGGAAATGCGCGGCTGGCTCTGACCCAGGATCGCCGTGGCATCCTTGACCGTCAGCTCGCTTTCCGCAAGCAAGGCAATCAGCCTGAGGCGCGTCGTCTCGCCGACAGCTCTCAAGGCCACAAGGGTGTCTTCCACGGAAAGGGTCTGCTCTTCGGTCATGCACTCAGCCATCGATGTCGATATAAAGATATGTTTATATCAACAGAGACAGCAATGCAAGTCTCCGATCCCGCCGGTTTTACTGTCGGTGGCATGTGCCCCGAAAGCACGACACGCCGGACAAAGGGTGGACAACACTCCACCAGACGCGTGTCGCAAGGCGACGGCGTGTATCGGACAGGGCGAGCAACACGATGCGCCCGCCGGCGGGCGCACATGGGCCGCCAGTCGGGTCATAATCAACACCATTCGATACTACAGGGGCTGATCCTCAGCCGCCAGCATGTGATCGAACAGCCCGCCCTGCACGCAGGCAGGAAGGCCGGTGCGGGGCACGAGCGCGGTGCCTTCCAGCTCGCGCGCATACAGCTGCTCGATATCGCTCGTGTCGACGGTCTGGCCATGGACGACCGAGTCCAGCTTGGTGCGGAAGGCGTCGAGGCCGCCCATGGAGGAAAAATGCCAGCCGGCGTCCCGGATGATCTTCACCGGCCGGCCGATGCCGGACAGGTTGTTGTTGCGGCTGCGCAGGAAGGGTTGTGCCAGAACATCCGGCACCCAGGACTTCTTGGTCATGCGGGCCTTGGTGCGGCGCAGTTGCTGCGGCGTTGTCAGGTATCTGTTCTCGATCATGCGGGACCCGAGCAGCCAGGTCTTGTCCGGGACAATCCTGTTCAGGTGATGCTTGTGCAGGCTTTGCTCGAACACCAGCAGCCTTCCCTCGTAAAGCCGGTCTTGCAGAACACGTTCCAGAACCTCGGCGCGCACGATCTCGTCAACATCCGACAGCAGGATCAGATCATCGGGCACGCAGGCCTCCAGCGCGCGGGAAATGCAGTTGCGCTGGTAATTCTCCCGCTCCCAGTCGGCCCTGCGCCGGTTCTTGTAGACACCCAGAGCGGGCGGCAAAACATCCGGAAAGGTGATCTGCAGGTCGATGATCCTGTCTGCCCAGGGCGCGAACCGCTCCCGGTTCTCGGCGAAATAATACGGTTTGGCCCCGCCGCGCTGGGTCCGGTCGGCCTCCACCAGCACGAACCTGTCGACATGATCGCCCATCTCCCGAAGGCGGATCTCCAGAAGGTCGAACTCGTTGTGAAAGACGAAACAGTCGTAAAGCTGCATGAATTTTCCTAAAGGCTCTTCCAGAGCCTGAATTTGGCCCTGAGAGCCTTTTCCTGAACCAGACGCCTTGCCCTGAAAACCGGAGACAGCTTGAGCGGCCCGGCGGGTGCGGCGCCGGACAGGAACACCTCGTCGAACCGTTGCATCACCGGGCCGGGCAGAAAATCCGTCACCGAGGTGCGCGCCAGCTCCGCGTCCGAATGCGTGGGCGTATAGTCCGTCAGCAGGCGCAGCAGATCCCGCCGCGTGCGGTAGATCCAGTCCGGCTTCGGCGTCATGACAACATGGTTCCGGTCCATGCCTCCGGCCCAGCTGAACACCGGCTTTCCGGCCATCAGGAATTCGGCGATGGCGAGACCGAAGCTCTCGCCGATCTTCTTGGCATTGAGGCCGGCATCGCACGTCGCGATGAAACGGGACTTTTCACGGGCTTCGACAATCGGCGGCAGAAACAGCGCCCGTGGGTGGTCGATGAATTTTTCCGTGTTCACGAATAGGAAATGCAGATCGGACCGGCGTGCGAGCGCTTCCCCGGCGGCCTTCCGGGCAAAGGGAATGTTGAACTGATCATGGCCGCCATAGCGGCCGACCACAAAGGCATCGTGCGGAATGCCGAGTGTCTCGCGCAGGGTGTCATCCGACAGCGGCAGATCGACGATATGCGGCACGAATGGCGCCAGCCCGCCGCTCATCCAGTCGGCCAGCCACTCCGACACATAGGCGTAGATATCGCCATGGGGCTCGAAATGACGAAACACGGTGTGAACGCCGGAGCGTTCGGCGCTGATGCCGAGCGGAGCAACACGTCCTTCCCTGATGTAATAGCAGAAATCGAGCTTGAACGGGTCGCTGACCCGGCGGCTGTCGTCGCCCGGCTGAACCGGGACCAGTGTCACCGACTGCCCGAATTTCTCGACCACGGAAGGCGTGCTTTTCGCCGGGCTGTAAAAGACGAATGCCTCATGGCCAAGCTCGTTCTGAACACCGAGCGCATAGTCGTGAAGCGCGACACTCATGCCGCGTTCGTTGAGTGTGCCTGCCTGAAATCCGATCCGCATTCCGGTCCCGTCAAGTTATCTGCCGGGACCGATATCGGATTTCACCGCCGAGGTCCATGCGGTCACGGCCGAATTCGAACCCGGCACCGCCGTGACCGGGACAGGCGCTACTTGATGACGAAGGGCAACTGAACCCTGGCAGAGCTTCCGCTGTATTCGTCATTGATGGTCAGCACCAGCAGATAGTCGCCCGCTTCGGCCCCGCTCACGTTGAGCGTCAGGTTGGCCATATATTCGGTGTTGGGCACATGGCTCTTGAACTCGAAGCGGCCAAAGCCCTTCTGCCCGGCAAGCACCTTGCCGTCCGGCGACGTCAGATCGAAATCGACGGTCAGGAGCGAGGTGTGGAAGCCCTCCGCCTGTTTCCAGTCGAAGCCGACCGGCTCGAGATAGATCCGGAGCGGCTCGCCCTCGGCAAAAACGTTGTCTGCCCGCTCGGTGTAGATGCCGTAGCCGTCCGCCTGGGCCTCGACGAAGATCGCCGTCTCGACGGTGAGCGGCGCGGCGCGCCAGGCCTCGAACAGAGCCTCTCGCATCAACAGGACGGCCCGGGTGCCCTCTCCGGCGCTCAGCGCCGTTTCGGCCTCGTTCGCCTTGTCCAGCAAGGGACCGGCCGCGCCCGGCAGGCAAAGGCCCAGCAACACGACAAGTCCCGCAAAACCACGTTTCAGCATCTTTCCCCCCATCCGTACGGCACCCTGAAATGCGGCACCGGCACTTCCCGGCACCAAGACAGCATGACCGTCCTGTTTCAGTCCAGCCGGCGGGCCGTCAGAGCTGATCGGCGGATGCCTCGCCCGACTGCGCTCCTTCTTCATCGTCCAGCATGCGGGCGGCTGCCGCACCTGCAGCGGCAGCGGCTGCCGCATTGGTGGTGGCCGGCGCCTGATCTTCCGGTCCGTCGTTCGGGTTGGCGACGCGCACCGTCACCTGCCGGTGGGCAAACTTGATACCGTTCTTCTCGAACAGGTCCTGCAGCCCTGCATAAACGACCTTGCGCAACTCGAACTGCTTGCCCGGCTTGGTGGTGAATTTCACCCGGGCGATCATGGCGCTGTCCTCCATGGACATGATGCCCTGGGACTTGAGCGGTGCCAGGAACATCGGACCGAAATACTCGTCGTCCAGAAGCTCCTTGCCGAACGTCTTGATGATCTTGCGCATCTTCTCGACATCCGTGTCGTAGGTGACCCGGAAGGCCAGCTTCATGACGGCCCAGTCGCGCGAGAAGTTCTCCACCTGCTGGATTTCGCCGAAGGGAACCGTAGTCAGCGCACCGCGGTGGTGGCGCAGTTGCATGGAGCGAATCGAAATCTTCTCGACCACGCCCTTGGCGCTGCCGATGTCGATATATTCCCCTTTCCGGAAGGCATCGTCGATCAGGTAGAAAGCCCCGGAGAAGATGTCCCGGATGAGGGTCTGTGCGCCGAAACCGATCGCCAGACCGACAACACCGGCACCGGCAAAGAGCGGCGCGATGTTCACGCCGAGTTCCGCCAGCACCACCATCGCCGCGATGACGACAATGGTGATCAGCAGGAAATTCCGGAAGATCGGCAGCAAGGTCGCGATCCGGCTTTCACCGGCCCCGCCGACTTCCGCTTCCTCATCGGCTTCCGCCGGCGTTTCCTTGGCGATCTGCCTGTCTATGACGATCTTGACCGATTCATAGGCCATGTAGCCAAGGAACACGACGAGCAGGACCTCGATGAAGGATCCGATCAGCGATCCGCTGCCCGCGAGCGGAACGCCCCACATGCTCGCCAGAATGTCCACTGCCCCGAACAGGACGACAATGGTGGCGCCGCGGTCGAACAGATCCCGGAACGGCGACCGCATGGCCTCGCGTTCCGTCGCCTCGGCCTGCGCCTGTGCCCGCGCGCTTTCTTGATCCAGCACGCCGCCTTCGCTTTCTTCCGCACGCTGGATGTCTTCGACGATCCGCTCCCGGGCCGCCGGCGTGTCCAGCCGGGGCAGCAGGACCCGGTCGATGATCAGGATCAGCAGCCCATAGACCACCGCAGCCAGCAACAACACCTCGAGCGGCGCGGCGACCAGTCCCGTCGCATCCGGCAGATCGAGCAGGATCCGCACCGCGGAAATGCCCCAGGCAAGGACAAAATAGAAGATGGCGATATAGTGCCACGCCCCCGCGAGCACCCTGCGCCACATCGGTGCATCGCCAGTGCCCTTGATCAAACGGGCCACGGTCCGGCGGAAAGCGAACGCAATGACGCTCAAGACCACCGTCGACAGGGCGGCCGCGCCGATCAGCGCGACCTTGTGGGCGTCCCGGTTCAAGCCAAGGCGATCCATCCACAGACAAAAGGCGACCGCAAACAGGGAGATCGCGGATCCGAGCAGAAGGCTTCTGTAGAGCCCTTTCGCCTCGCCGTCTGTCAAGGCCGGCAACCGGTGACTTGCCGCGTCCGGCGCGAACAGATTGAGCCAGATTATCCGCAACGCCAGGAACACGGAGACGACACCGAACACCACCATCGCCGTCTCGTTGGCCGCTTCCAGGCCCGTGCCGATCAGAAGGTAGACAGCCACCGAGACGCCGAAAAACAGAATCACGCCGACGATCATGAGCAGCGCGCGCAGGTAGAGGTAGATGATCTTGTCAGCGCGCGAGTAGACGTCGGTGCGGAACAGGGAGGCGAACATGTGCCGGCCCCAGCGTCCCAGCATGACGGAGGCTGCAATCCCGATCGCCGCCGCAATCCCGATATCGATCAGGGCGGCACCGATCCAGCTCAATCCCCGGTCCTCGCCTTCGGCCCTGAGAGTGGTCAGAATGGTGGCGTGGATCGTCGGAATTTGCCTCACGATGGATTTCAGGACATTCCGCGCCTCGACGGCATCGTCGGCGAAATCGTCAACCGACCGGAGAAGCCCCCCTTCGCCGTCTCCGCTCTCGCCAGCCCCCTTGCCACCGCCATCGGCCTGCCCGGCTGCGCCATCGGCCTGCCCGGCTGCGTCCTCGGTTGTTCCGGCCGCGGGCTCTGTCTTTTCCCCGTCGGCTTCGGCCAGACCGGACAGGATTGCGGAGACGCCCTGCGCCATGACGGGTGCCTGCGCTGAAGACAGCAACAGCGCGCCGGCAATCACGCAGGCAACAAGGCCAATACTTCCGAGCAGGCGGGTCAGGTCCGAACGGGACGGACGAAGCGGGCAGTAGCTACGGCGCATGAGGACTCCACGTCTGCTCGTACAAGATTTCCGCGTCATTCTTGCCACGGTTCCGTTCCGATTGAAAGGAACCCGCACCGCCCATACCGAACAAAAAAACCCGGCTCATCGAGCCGGGCTTCAGGTGACAGGATGCGCCATCCTGGGATTTCAGTGCAACACTTCGTGGTTCCAATGCGCCATCTTGCGCTTGGCGTCCGCAATACTCATGCGTTCGAACATGCCCATGGCCTCGCCGCGGACCTCAGGCGTCAGACGATGGCGCCAGGGACCGATGGACAGGAGCGAGCCCGCGGTGATCGACGACAGGCCGGACGCCTTCGCAAGGATCACGAACGGCTCCGGGTCCGGACGCACCATCCAGTGGCTGACTTCCTCCACGCCGCAGCGTGCGAGCCAGGCAAAGGTCGCGACCGCCTCGGCGAACCGGTCTTCCGACGCGAACCGGCGAAGCGCGGCCTCGTTGACCATGCCGCGCTTGGCAAGCAGAAGAACCCGGCTGCGCGCGGTTTCGAAATCGTAGCGGCCCAGCCAGTACTGGTTCGACATGCGTTGCGCGGCGACCTCTGCGGCCTCCTCCACGCGCTCGGCTTCGTGTCCACGGCCGGACGCATGCAGCTTCCGGCGGACTTCCTCGCTGGCCACCGAGACCAGGCTGGCAATATGCGCCTCGGCCAGATCGGCGCGTTCGCTCAGGGAGAGCTGCAGCGTGGCGTCCGAGGCCGCGTCGCTGATCAACGCCATGATCGAGGCATTCGACAGGCTGGCGCCGTCATTTCCGGCGACCTTGCGCTTCACCTTGAGGTCGCCCCGCCGCACCAGAACGTCGGTGAGCTCCTCGGAAAGCACTTCCCTCTGGGCAATCGCGAACCGGTGCGCATCGCCCCGCTTTTCCGCGATCTTGATGAGATCGGCGTCCCGCAGGACGGTCGACCGCAGCAGGATCGGCTCGGCAACGTCGATGTCGTCGTCTGCAAGGCGGCGGATCGTTTCCTCCGGCCCCCGGCGCAAGCTGGACATCTGATCTGCCACGTAACTTCTGACTTCGCCCTCGACCATGTCGACAAGACGCAGCAAAACGGAATCGTAGATATCGACCTGTTCATCCGAACAACGGTCGGAGGTCAGGGCGAACAGTGTCGCGACATGGCGGGCCAGTTCGGCCCTCCGGGCGCTGCCAGCTTCGCCGGTCAGCTCCGAGAAGTTCACCAGTTCTGTTTTCAACGCTTCAGTCATTCTTCGATACCAATTGTCAAAATTAAGCCGATCCGGCGGTGCTATCGAAAATGAACAGGAGACTTAAAGAAGGTCGAAACACGCTTTTCGAGAATGTAATTGTGTTTGTCTAAAACTTTCGACGAATTCTCGCCTCTTCAAGATTGATCGCATCAAATAACTGAATTTTATATCCCTTTTCCAAATCATCCCTCAAACCGGAGCACCGTGCCCGGGGTGAATTAGATTGATAATTTTTGCATATGAGCGTTTTTACTCCCCGCTTTCAGGGCCTGCACGGCCGAAATTTAAGATTTTGCCGATGACATGCGGCCCGCCACATCCCGATCCAACACCTCCGGCATGAAAATGCGACGCATTTAAAAATATTTTCCTTTTTATATTGCAGATCTCCTGCGTCGCCGCACATAAAGAAAGAAATATTCTTCTTTATAGGAGACCCTCATGGACCGCCGGACCTCATCGAAGCCGTCTCTTTCCGTGTCCGTTTCGCCCGTGTCCATTCCGAAGAGCATCATTCGGCGTCTGACCGGCGCTTTCCGCCAACTCATGGGAAAGAACATCGGCAAGCGGCAGGTCCGGCAACGGCTTCCCCGGGCTCTCCTTGCCGATGTGCTCGGCGACACCGGCCTGCTGCACGCCACCCTGGACGATAGAGGCCGCCGCCCGCCACGGTTCGAAGGTCCGTGGCTGGCGTTCCACCCGACATTGCCGGGTGGAACGCCGGTCGGACCGCCCAAACGCCAGCCTGCCGACTGAGATCTACTCCGCTGCGGCCAGAAACTCCTTGGAGCTGCTCTTGTCGTCGCTGCCGTCATTGCTGCGATGCAGCCTGCTCAGCAATTGGCTGCGCTTTTCCGAAGCCTTTGCCAGAGTGCCCTCCTTTACCGGGCCGAAGCCCCGCACAAGATCGGGCACCCGGGCCAGTTCGACCAGCAGGCCGTAATCGCTGTCCGTCAGCCGGTTCAGGATTTCGGCGACATCACCCTGGTACTGTGTGGCAAGAGCCCGTTCGGCCTTGCGTTCCGCGGTGCGCCCGAACGGATCATACCAATTGCCGCGGGCGCCCTTGAACCGGGCAAGAAGACGGAACGCGCTGAAGATCCAGGGCCCAAAGGCGATTTTCTCCGGCCGACCGGTCTTTTGATCCTTGCGATGGGCAAGCATCGGCGGCGCCAGGTGCACCTTGACCTTGCCCGGATTTTCAAACCGCTGCAGCAGCTTGTCCCGGAAGGCCGGATCCGAGTAGAGCCGTGCGACTTCATATTCGTCCTTGTAGGCCATCACCTTGAAAAGCATGTCGGCCACCGTCCGGGTCAGGCGCAGCGTCCCCGGGCCGTGCGTCTCGTCGGCGGTTTTCACCCTGGCGACCAGATCGGCGTAGCGCGCCGCATAGGCCGCGTCCTGATAAGCGGTCAGTTCGCGCGTGTTGAACGCGACCTTCTCGTCAAGCGTGAAGCTCCGGGGACTGGCCTGCGCCGGCAGCGCAGCCATCAGCTTGTCCGGTGCGGCCGCCAGTACCCGGCCGGCACGGAACGCCTTGATGTTGTTGCCGACGGCGGCGCCATTGAGTTCCAGCGCAGTCTCGATGGCGTAGTCGGAGACCGGCAGAGCGCCGCTCTGATAGGCCATGCCGACCAGCAGCATGTTGGCGAAGATGGCATCGCCGAGGAGTTTCTCGGCCACATCGGCCGCGTTCAGCGGAAGATAACTGCCGGATGCCTCGCGCAGGGACTGGTCCATTCGCTTCTCGTCGAAGGACAGGGTCTGCTTGATCACAAACTCGGCTGTGGGAGCCACCTTGGTGTTGGCAACGGTCAGCGTGTGGCCGCGATGGGCCAGCGCGAGCTGGTCGGCGTTGGCGGCCACCACCATGTCGCTGGCGATCAGCAGGTCGAGGCTCGCCGCGGGAACACGCGGACCTTCGATCGACTTGTCCAGCGCGGCGAACCGCACGTGGGACGTCACCGGACCGCCCTTCTGCGCCAGGCCGGTCATGTCGAGCGTCGATGCCTGCTTTCCGTCGACGTGCGCGGCCATCGCCAGGACGGCGCTGATCGTGGTCACGCCCATGCCGCCGATCCCCGCAACCAGTGCGTTCCAGGTCCGGTCAAGCGGTGCCTGTTCCGGCAGCGGCAGACCGGCCACAAGCGCGTCGATATCGACCTCCGCCTTTTTCGGCTTCCTGAGCGCGGCGCCCTCAACCTCGACAAACGAGGGACAGAAACCCTTGATGCAGGAAAAATCCTTGTTGCAGCTGGACTGGTTGATGACCCGCTTTTCGCCGAACGGCGTCGCCAGCGGTTCGACCGACAGGCAATTGGACTGCACGGAACAGTCGCCGCAGCCTTCGCAGACCCGGTCGTTGATGAAAAGCCGCTTGTCGGGATCGGGAAACTGGCCCCGCTTGCGCCGGCGTCGCTTTTCGGCGGCGCAGGTCTGATCGTAGACGATCACGGACACGCCGGGAAACTCCTGCATCTCCCTTTGAACGTCCATCAGTTCATCGCGGTGATACACTTTGGTGCCCGGTGCGATCGGCGACCAGGAACCGTACAGGTCCGGAGTTTCGGAGACGATCGCGATGCGCTCGACCCCTTCGCCCTCGAGCTGACGCGTGATCTGCGGCACGCTCAGCTGGCCGTCCACTTTCTGTCCGCCGGTCATGGCGACCGCGTCATTATAGAGGATCTTGTAGGTAATCGGCACATTGGATGCCAGCGCCTGACGGATCGCCAGAATACCGGAATGGAAATAGGTGCCGTCGCCGACATTGGCAAACACATGGGTGTCGCCGGAAAACGGCTGCTGACCGACCCAAAGGATGCCCTCGCCGCCCATGGCGATCTGCCCTTCGGTCGTGCGCCCCGCCATTTCGGTCATCGCGTGGCAGCCGATGCCCGGCAGCGACCTTGCGCCTTCCGGCGTGCTCGTGGAGGTGGAATGCGGGCAGCCGGAGCAGAAATAGGGTATCCGCGCCGCCCGTTCCGCATGGCCCTGGGCCCACATGGCCTGTTTGTTCATCCGGTTGGCAACGGACCGCATTTCCTCGGTGACAACTTCTTCCGGCAGCCACTTCATGAGACCTTCCATCAGTTCGGCAACCGACAGTTCGAGCACGTCTGAAAGGAAGGGCGATCCATCCGGGCGGCGCTTGCCCCAGATCTCGGGCCGGCTCATTTCGGGCCAGTGATAGGAAATCTCCTTGATCTGGGTTTCCATGAACGCGCGCTTGTGCTCGACAACGAGCAGGCTCTCGACGCCGCGGGCAAACTCGCGCAGGCCGAGCGGCTCGAGCGGCCAGGTCATGGCGACCTTGTAGACGGACAGGCCCAGCGCCCGGGCCATGTCTTCGGTGACGCCCATGAGGTCGAGCGCCTGCAGCAGGTCGCGATAGGCCTTGCCCGAAGCAACGATGCCGAACTTGGCCTGCCCGCGCGCGCCGAAGGCCACCCGGTCAAGCCCGTTGGTGCGAACGTAATTCTGGGCAGCGGGGACCCGCAGGTCGCGCACCAGGCGTTCCGTCTCCAGCCGGTTGCCGAGCAGAAGATCGCGGTTCTGGCGATAGTCCTTGCGCGGATCGCCTTCGAGCGGGTGCACAAGGCGCAGCCGGTCCGGGGCAATATTGATGGTTGCGGATGCATCCATGGTGTCGGCGACACAGATCAGCGCCGTCCACAAGCTGGTGAAGCGGGACATTTCCAGCCCGTGCAGACCGTAGTCGAGAACTTCCTGGATATCCGCCGGATTGAGCACCGGCATTTCCGCGTGCTGAAAGAAGAACTCGCTCTGCGCCGGCAGGATCGAGGATTTCGCCAGATGGTCGTCGCCGGCCAGGGCCAGGACGCCGCCGTTGCGGTCCGTGCCGGAGGCGTTCGCCTGGCGCAGGGCGTCGCCGGCGCGGTCGACCCCCGGGGACTTGCCGTACCAGATGCCGAAGACGCCGTCATAGGCGGTCGGCCGGCCGACACCGCCCTCCCCGCGCAGCTTCTGGCTGCCCCAGACCGCGGTGGCGCCGAGCTCCTCGTTGACGCCCGGCTTGAACACGACATCATGGCTCTTGAGATGACCGCGGGCCCGCATCAGTTCCGTGTCGTAGCCCGCCAGCGGAGATCCCCGGTAGCCGGAAATGAAACCGCCGGTCTTCAGGCCCGCCTGCCGGTCCAGCCGCGCGCGGTCGAGAGCAAGCCGGACCAGCGCTTGTATGCCCGTCAGATAGACCCGTCCCTCCATGGCGACATATTTGTCTTCCAGGGTCACGGTTGGCATATGCACGTTCATCCGAATTCCTCCTCAACCGATGCGTTGGGGGCCGCCGCGCACGGCCCTCCCTCTCAAAGCAATATCATCCTTTTCCCGGGCAATTTCTGTGCTATCGTCACGAACATTCACCCAATGGCAGCATAAAAATTCCCAAAATGACCAATGACTGATAAATATCTTCTCGACCCGTCCGACGTGCGCGTGCTGCGCGTCCTGCAACGGGATGCCTCGCTCTCCATCGCCGAAGTCGCCAAGGAAGCCGGAATGAGCCAGACGCCCTGCTGGCGCAGGATCAAGCGTTTGAAAGAACAGGGCATCATCCGGCAAATCACCGCCATTATCGACCGCGAATCCGTCGGACTCGGGTTCGTGGCCTATTCCTTCGTCAAGCTTGCCGTTCCAAGCCGTGACAACATGGAAACTTTCGACAAGCTTGTCCACCACTGGCCGGAAGTGGTCACCTGCGAGCGTATCACCGGCGCCGTCGACTACCTGATCAAGGTGGTCACCGACGATATCAAGGCCTACGACAATTTTCTGCGTCTGAAACTGCTGGACAACACGCTCGTGTCCGATGTGCAGTCCCGCATCGTCGTCAACACGGTGAAAGATACGGTGGCCTTGCCTCTGCGCGAAAGCTGAGCAGGACCGCCCCCGCCACCGACTTCGACCCCGTTCCATCGCCGCATCGCTCGTTTCAGGTGTTCGACCGGCACCGCCTTGGGCTGTTTCTGATCCGGCCCGAACCTGTTAACACTCAGCCCTGAAGTCAGTCTGGTTGGGGGAAAGACAGCAAATGCGGGCAAATGAAGTTGTGAGACAGGGCCTCGTGGTCTCCATGATGGTCCTGTTGACCGGTCTTGTCGCGGCTTGCCAGAGTTCATCCGGGACGCAAGTGGCGCAGCAACCAAGCTATCTTTCCCAAATTCACCTTGCCCAGGTCGATGTGGATTTCTCCAACGCCGAACGGCCCCTGCTTGTCGGCGAACTCGATGCGGAAATCAGCGGCTCCGTGTCGGGTGGATCGGCGGTCGAGACCCTGGGCACGCGCGTTGGCGTCGTCAATGGTCGGGCCAAACAAGCGGCCTTGGAAAAGGCGATCGCCGCCAATGTCAGGCCCTATGTGGAAGAAGCGCTGACACCCCTGTTTACGGGCACCCGGCCCGTCCGGGCCGTCGTTACGGTCAAGTCCGTTTTCATCAGAAGCCGCATGAGCCTTTATCAGCTGACGGGCACAAAGCTGACCGTCAATGGCAAGAAGAGGCCTGACAACGCCCAGTTCATTGCCGGTCTCAAACTTTATGACCAGAGCACCGGACTTCCCTTCCAGGAGGTCGAGCCGATCACCCGGATCGACGACGGCTCGATCACGCTGGCAGGCGGCGGGCCCAAGGCGCCCCGCTACGGCAAGTCCGCCCGGCTTGACCAGTTGATCTTCGACTATGCGCGCGCCGCAGCCAACGCCTTGCAGCGGAAAGCCTCCGGCAGCAACTTCAGCATCGCCGCCGAGGAAGGCGACAAGAAGACGCTCTGGGAAAGTCGCGGGAGTTTCTGAAGCGAGGTCTGGCTTCCCAGCGACCCCAGAACACTCGGTAAACCGGCATAAACCTTGGTTGAGAAGCGGATTTATAAGCCTTTGGCGGATAGCGGGCCGGCCCCTCCGGTCGCCAGATTGGGGAAGACGGCGGCCAGTCCGTTGTCGATCTGACCTCCCAACAGTCAAAGGACTTTTTCTTATGAAACTCTCTTTCAAATCACCGGCTCTGATACTGTTTGCCGGGTCCGGTCTTCTGGCGAGCATGGGTCTTGCGCTGGCTGCCGTCAGCGTGGGCGACACGCTCGGAACAACCGAAGACGCGATCCGCTCGGCACTGACCTCTGAAGGCTACGCCGTGGAGGAAATCGAGACCGAAGACCGAGAGATCGAGGTCGAAGTCTCACTGGACGGCCAGGAGATGGAAGTTGTCGTCGATGCCATGTCCGGCAAGGTTCTGGAAATGGAACTGGAAGGCCCGGACGAGGGCAACGAAAAAGTCGACGACTGATGTCTGCCTGAGCCGCCCCCGGCCGGATCCGCCATGGTCCGCCCCGACCAACCGGCCGGGGCACTCACGAACGACTTCCATTGAAGCGCCGGCAAAGATACTGCCTTGGATTGACGGCGGAACCGGCGCATCATGGTCCCACGGTTGTCCTGTGTGCCGACCCAATGCGGACTGTCCTTGTCACGGAGATCCAAAGAGACCATGCCGCCTCTTCCAAACTGGAAAATCACCTGGCCCTGGCTGCTGTTCGGCCTTCAGGGGATCTGCATTTTCTTTCTCGTCACGGAAGAAGTGGTCGACTGGTTCTGGGGAGAAAACCCGGCCTCCGTGATCGGCAACGACATCGTGGAAAACCTGGTGGTTGCCGCGCTCGTCGTCAGTCTGGTCGCCACCGGGCTTGAGGTCAGAAAAACAATGACACGACAAAAACGCCTGGAACAGCAGATCAAGGTTGCCTCCGGCGCCTTTGCTGTCATGCTTGAGGAACATTTCGAGAGCTGGGCCCTGACCCCTTCCGAAGCCGATGTCGCTCTGCTTGCGCTGAAGGGATTTTCCATTGCCGAAATGGCGCGAATCCGCATGACCGCCGAAGGCACCGTCAAAGCCCAGTGCAACGCGATCTACCGCAAGGCCGGCGTTTCCGGCCGGCCTCAATTGCTCTCGCTGTTCATTGACGAACTGCTTTACGGATCGCTTCTTTCAGAGGATCCGTCCGGAAAGAACGTGCCCGACCCGGTCAGTCCATCAAGCCAGGTGCAAGCCTGACAAGCATTTCCGAACGACGTCCACAGACCAAATACGGCTCCCTGAGCAGAGTTTGAATAACTTCAGCTCAAGAACCGGGCCGGCGACAGGCCCGCGGGATCCAGCAGCGGCTTTGTGCCGGCGATCATCGAGGCAAGCAGCCGGCCCGTGACCGGACCGAGCGTGAACCCGTCATGGGCGTGGCCGAAATTCAACCACAGTCCGGGTGTTGCCGGTGACGGACCGACCACCGGCAACGAATCGGGCAGACAGGGTCTGCACCCCAGCCACACGTCTTCCTGCAGCGGCTGGCCCAGCGGAAACAGCTCCTCCGCACGCCGCAGGGCGCGCCGGATCACGGCCGGGTTGACTGGCGCATCGCGCGGCGCCAGCTCGACACCCGTCGTCAGCCGGATCCCGTTGTCCGTCGGCGCCAGGGCAAATCCGTTCTCCACGTCGACCACTGGCCGCGACAGCGAGGCACCGGACACCGGCCGGTAATGCATGTGGTAGCCGCGCTTGACCGCATGCGGATAGGTTTCGCCGAGCTTTTTCAGGAGATCCCCCGACCAGGCCCCAAGCGCGACCACCACTTGCCGGGCAAAGACGTCACTGCGTTCGCACGGAAGCTGCCAGGCGCCCCTTTGGCGGGTGAGCCGCTGCGCATCCCCGCGCAGGGAACATCCGCCTTCGCGGATGAACCCGCGCCAGAAGGCATCGACAACCGCCCCCGGGTTCGAGACGGAACGGCTCTCCGGCCAGTGCACGCCTTTCAGGCCTGCGGCCAGGAGCCCCGGCTCGAGACCCGCCAGATCGCCATCCGAAAGTTCCTTGTAGGCAACGCCGAAGACCCGCGCATATTGCCGCTCGGCCTCCCCGGCCCTGAAGGCGGCTTCGGACCGGTAGAGATGGAGCCAGCCGCCCTGGCGGTAGAAACGGTCCGCATTTGTCGTGCGGGCCAGTTCAAGATGCTCCGCGACGGCAAAGGCCCTGAGCGGGGCGATGACCCTGGAATAGGCTTCCGCGCCCCGGGCGGTGCTGGCCAGATGGTACTGCCGCAGCCAGGGCAGCATCCGGATCACCGTGGCCAGATCAAGCGTGACCGCACTCGAGCGGCCCAGCGCAATGCCGAGCAGCTGCAGCGAGCGGACAGGCACCGCGTGCGGCACGAAACCGTTGCGCTGGACGATGCCCGCATTGCCATAGGACGCTTCCTCACCCGGATGTCTCCGGTCGACCAGTGCAACATCCAGCCCCAGCCTGCGCAGATGCAGGGCGGTCGACACGCCGACGATCCCGGCACCGAGCACCATCACGTCGAACGACTGGGTCTGCGTCTTCTTTTTTGTTGTCATATCTGTTCCGGCCGGCCTGATATCCGGGGCTGGCATCCCCCCGTCCGATCCGATAAGAATCCCTGAAGTGCCTGCCGTAGCAGACATTTCAGGAGATGACTTTAAATGATTCGCTTGATCGGGGCAGGCTTGGCATGGATCGGGCGCCACGGAACGGCAGCGCTCGCGGTGAGTATCTTCATCGGCGTCGCCCTGCCCGCCCTCTCGTCCACCATGCGTCCCTATCTGACACTGTCCGTGTTCAGCCTGCTGACCCTCGCCTTTCTGCGCCTCGACGCGGCTGAATTCAGACAACGCCTGCGTCGGCCGGCGCTGTTGCTTGCCGCACTGGCCTGGATGATGCTCGGCACGCCCCTCCTGACCTTCGGCCTGGTCGCCGCCGCCGGGCCGGAGGCCCTCGGCCCGGACGCCGTCCTGGCCCTGTTCATCGCGACCGCCGCCCCGCCTGTGATGGCGGCCCCGGCCTTCATCTACCTGCTCGGGCTGAACGGCACGCTCAGCCTGGCGCTGTCCGTGGCGGCCCTGATCGTGACTCCGCTGACGGCGCCCCTGATCGGCGAACTGATGCTCGGGCCCTCGCTGCCCCTGAGTGTCGGCGGACTGGCAGCGCAGCTGTCATTGCTGCTCGCGGGCGCGTTCGTGATCGCGGCGGCGCTGCGCCGGCTGGCCGGGTCGGAACGCCTCGGCCGAAGCGCCCACCACATCAGCGGCCTGAATGTTGTCCTGCTGCTGATTTTCGCCATAGCGGCCATGGACGGCGTTGCGGCAAGCTTCGCAAGCAGACCGGTCTTCACTCTCGGCCTGACCGCGCTCACCTTCGTACTCGCCCTTGTGCAGATCCTGCTGACGCTGCTGCTGTTCTCACCGGCCAGCCGGGAAGACGCCTATGCCATTGCCCATACCTGCGGCACCCGCAACATGGGCCTGATGGTGGCCGCCCTTGGCGGGACCCTGCCAGAACTCACCTGGCTGTGGTTCGCGGTCGGCCAGTTCCCGATCTACCTGCTGCCGATGATCCTGAAGCCATTCGTGCGCGTTTTCTGCCGCCAGAACGTGAAACCTGTGACGCCGCCGGTGTGACGACCCGGCTGTGATATGCTTGGGTCTCTCCACGTCAACCACTGCCCGGGAGAGTGTCATGCCAATCGTCCGCTCACGTTTCCATTTTCTGGCCGGGAGGCTGCGCTTCTGCGCGGCCGCTCTTCTGGCCGCCTTCACCCTTGTCCCGGCTGCCGCCGCCGGCGACACGGCCGAGCTTCAGCTTCTCGGGTTCTCGAAGACCGGCGATGTCTTCGCCTTCGAGCAATACGGCGTCCAGGACGGCTCGGGTTTCCCCTATTCGGAGATCTTCGTGATCGATGTGATCGGCGACACCTGGGTCCCGCCCTCGCCATTCCGCCTGCGCAAGGATGTCGAGGCCGGCTCGGGCGAACCCGGCGACAGCGCCCTGTCGCAAACCCGGGCCGAAAACCGCCTCGCAGCCCAGCCGCTGCTTCAGGACACGGCGGTCGCCGGCAAGGGCCGGACGATGGGGTTCAACCCGCGTACCGAACTCACCTCCGATCCGCACAAGATGCTGGTTGCCGCCCGCGACACGGTCCAGCCAGGTGACGATCCGATTGACCTCACGTTGAGCCAATACGCTCTGCCCGACGCACAGTGTCAGGGCTATGGCGCCGAGACAAGAGGCTTCCGGCTGACCATGGTCCGGGGTGGCGTGACCAGGACACTCAACGAGGACAGCGCGGTCCCGGCAAGCCGGAACTGTCCGCTTGCCTACCGGATCGAGCGCTTCGTCACGCATTTTCCGGAACACGCCCCGCCGGTGTTCGCGGTGCTCATCCAGATGGACAGCCTTGGGTTCGAAGGGCCGGACCGCAGATACCTGGCGATAACCGGGCGGCTTTGAACGCCTAAACCGATTGAGCGCCGCGGCGCGGTCTTGCCCGGACGCAGGAGAAGTGCTAGCGCGGCGTCATCATCTGAAGCCGGTTGTCCAGACGACCGTGCCGGCCAATCCGGGAGACTGCCATGCCGCGCGAGATCAAGATCGCCCCGTCCATCCTTGCCTCCGATTTTTCCAAGCTCGGCCAGGAGGTCCGCGATGTGGTCGAGGCCGGCGCCGACTGGATCCATCTGGATGTCATGGACGGCCATTTCGTGCCCAACATCACCTTCGGTCCGGACGTGATCGCGAAACTCCGCCCGCACACGGACAAGGTGTTCGACACCCACCTGATGATCGCGCCCTGCGATCCCTATCTCGAAGCCTTCGCCAAGGCCGGCTCCGACATCATCACTGTCCATGCCGAAGCCGGCCCGCATCTGGACCGCTCGCTGCAGGCGATCCGGAACCTGGGCAAGAAAGCCGGTGTCTCGCTCAATCCGTCAACGCCGGAAAGTGTTCTGGAATATGTGCTCGACCGGCTGGACCTCATTCTGGTCATGACGGTCAACCCGGGTTTCGGCGGCCAGAAATTCATCCACTCGCAGGTGGAGAAAACCCGGCGCATCAAGGCCATGATCGGCGACCGTCCGATCGACCTGCAGATCGACGGCGGCGTCACCCCGGACACCGCGCCGCTGGTCGCCGCCGCGGGCGCCAACGTGCTGGTCGCCGGATCGGCCGTCTTCAAGGGTGGCACGGTCGAAAGCTACGCAGGCAACATTTCCGCGATCCGCAAGGTCGCGGAAGACGCCTGAGCGCACCCGGCGCCTGTCGCGCCGTCCTGGGTGCATGAACCTGAAGCACCAGGCCCCCGGGCGTGCCACTTCATGAGCCCTCTACTCGAAGGGGGCAGCCTCGCCGCCCAGCGCGATCTGGAGCGAGTTGCCGAGATGCAGCGAGAGGGCGCGCTCCGTGGCCGCCCGGTCGCGGGCGGCCAGGGCAGACAGAACCTTGAAATGCTCTCCCATGATCCGCCCGGCATTCGTTCCGGTCACCTTCAGGCGTGATTGCGCCACCATCCGTATCTTGATGGCGTTGACGCGGTAGATATTGTCGATGAGGCTATTGCCCATGGCCGCCACGAACGCGGCGTGCATGTTCCAGTCCGCCCGCTGGATGCGATCGAGCAGATCGGCCGAAACGTCCCGCCCGGCAGTCAACAGTTCCGCTTCCAGGGCCTTCTGGCCATCGATGAAACCGCGGATCGTCGCATCATCGAGATTGCGGATCATGTCCGGAACGGCGGTGTGCTCGATCATGGCGCGCACCTGGTAGGCTTCGCGAACGAATTTCACATCGAGGCCCGGCACCATGAGCCCCTTCTTGGGGACCGTCAGGAGCAGGCCTTCGGCCTCGAACCTCGGCACGGCCTCACGCACGGACCCCAGCGTTGCCCCGGTCAGGGCCACGAGCTCGCGCTGCGAGATCAACTGGCCAGGCGCCAGGCGCCCGGAATTCAGAAGATCCTCGATCCTGTCATAAGCCCGCCGACGGAGCGCGCCGTCGCCTGCGACCCGTTCGTCGTGCTCCCCCCGGCTGCGGTCCGGAGCGGGGTAGATCGGTGGCTCACTCATGGCGTTCCCATAAAAATCATTGCTAACATGTTACTGACATGTTAGTTCGATGTCCAGGTTGACGGTACAAACTGTCAGGGTTTGTGCACAACCACTCAAAAAAAGCAAAACTACCTGGGAGGAAATCGAAATGTCACTGACCCGCCGCAGCTTCTCCGCTTGCGCTCTCGCGCTGAGCCTGATGGTGTCCACCGCCCCTACCGCGCTTGCGCAGGACAAGGTCACCCTTCGCCTGTCGACACCCGCCTCCGAAACCGATCAGCGCAGTGTATCGCTGGCAGAAGTCTTCGGCCCCGCCGTGACCGATTTTGCCGTCTACGAGCCGCACTACAATGCCTCGCTCATCGCGCAGGGCGCAGAGCTGGAGTCGATCGCGACGGGCGACCTGGAAATGTCGATCGCATCGGCCCAGGAACTGGCCACGTTTTTCCCGGAGTTCTCGATCTTCACCGCCGGTTACGTTCACCAGAGCGCCGAGCACCAGGTCGCCGTCTTCAACGACGCGGTAATGGACCCCTTCAAGCAGAAGGTTGAAGACGAACTCGGCGTCAAGCTGCTGGCCGTCATGTATCTCGGCAAGCGCCATGTGAACCTGCGTTTTCCGCGCTCCGAGAAGGACGTCAAGACGCCGGAAGATCTCGCGGGTGTGAACCTGCGCATGCCGGGCAGCGATGCGTGGCAGTTCCTCGGCCGCGCACTCGGTGCCAACCCGACCCCGATGGCCTTTACCGAAGTCTACACCGCGCTGCAGACCGGATCCGTCGACGGTCAGGACAATCCGCTTCCGACTGTCGTCGATGCGAAGTTCTATGAAGTCACCAAGCAGATCGCCCTCACCCAGCATCTCGTCGACCTGAACTACATCGCCTTTTCCAAGGCGGTCTGGGACGAGCTCAGCGCCGACCAGCAGGCAATCCTGCAGAAGGCGGCGACCGATGCGGCGGAAGCAGCCCGCCAGGCGCAGCTCAAGAAAGAAGAAGACCTTGTCTCCTTCCTGAAGGAACAGGGCCTCGACATCTATGAGCCGGATCTGGCCGCCTTCCGCACCACGGTGCAGCAGGAATACCTGAACTCCGAGCTTGCCGCCGCCTGGCCCGAGGGCGCGCTGGACCGCATCAACGAACTCGGCAACTGAGCCCCTCGCACCGCGGCAATGGGCTGACCCTTGCCGCGGTGCGAACCGGCCCGTTCGGGACATGACCGGATATGCGCGATTTCCTACGTCTGCTGCGCCAATTTGGCGAAGCGGTGACCGCCCTCTTCATGCTGCTGATCTTCGCGACCTTCATCATCCAGATCGCGGTCCGCTACGGTGCGCGTATCGATGGGCTTGTCACGGTGCTGCCTTTCCTCAACCCGGATCTCTACGGCTGGACGCTTGAATTCTGCCTTGCGCTCTGGGTCTGGCTCATTTTCTGGGGCAATGCCTTTGTCGTGCGCAGACGGGACCACGTGACATTCGACATCCTGTCCGCAAGCGTGCCGCGCCCGGTCGGGCGTCTGTTCCTCGGCCTCACCGGACTGGCGGTCGGCATCGGCTTTCTCGCCTCCATCGAGCCCACCTGGGGCCGCTTCGCGATCCTGCGACTCAAGAAGAGCGCGACCTTGAGCAGCCTCCTGGGTGACTGGATCCGCATGCGCGACATCTATTCGATCTACCTCGTGTTTCTGGCCGTCGTCGGCCTGCGCGCCCTCTGGTCGACCGCCGAGGCAATCCTCGGCCGGGAACTCCCCGCCAGGGCGGACAAGACCGGAGGAGACGACGCATGACGACCGAGTTTCTTCTGTGCCTGACGGTCCTGTTTCTTCTGGCCGCCATGGGCGCACCGATCGCCCATGCCATCCTCGTCGGCTCCTTCGTCTATCTCATCGCCGACGGCAAGAGCATCGGCGTCGCCGGCAAGGTGCTGATGGACGGGCTCTACCAGAGCTTCATCCTGCTGGCCGTGCCGTTGTTCATCGTCGCGGCAAACATCATGAATGCCGGAACGATATCCGACCGTCTGCTTCAGTTCTGCGTGGCCCTTGTCGGACGGTTCCGCGGCGGGCTCGGACATGTCAACATCCTGGCCTCGCTGGTCTTTTCCGGAATGTCCGGGTCGGCGGTCGCCGATGCGGCAGGTGTCGGCAAGGTCATCATCGCCATGATGACGAAGTCGGGCCATTACACCCGCGGGTATGCGGCCGCCATCACGGCGGCTTCGGCCACGATCGGCCCGATCATTCCCCCTTCGATCCCGATGGTGCTCTACGCCCTCGTCTCCAACACCTCCATCGGCTACCTGTTCCTGGGCGGAATCCTGCCCGGCCTGCTGATGGCCGCCGTGCTGATGACAATGAACTTCTGGATTTCGCACAAACGCGGTTTTGCGGTGGAAGATCCCGTACCCCTGAGCGACTTTCCGAAGATCACCTATCAGGCGTTTCCCGCCCTGCTCATGCCCGCCATCCTGCTCTACGGCATCTATGGCGGCGTGACCACGCCGACGGAAGCGGCCGCCGTCGCCGCGCTCTACGCACTGATCCTGGCCGCCGTCTTCTACAGGTCCCTGAGCCTGCATGGTTTCTACGAGATTCTCGTCACCAGTGCACGCTCCTCCGCGGCCGTCGGCCTCGTCATCGGCGGCGCCCTGATCCTCAATTACATCGTCGCCTCGGAGAACCTGCCGAACCGGGTCGCCAGTGCCCTTGGCGGGCTTGACGTCGACCCGCTGCTGTTCCTGCTGTGTGTGAACCTGCTGATCCTGTTGCTCGGCTGCCTGCTGGATGCCTCGACGATCATCCTCGTGATCATTCCCCTGTTCATCCCGTCCTGCCGGGAACTGGGCATCGATCTTGTCCATTTCGGCGTGGTCGCCATCGTCAACTGCATGATCGGCCTGATCACTCCGCCCTACGGCATCCTGCTGTTCGTGATCAACGCGGTCACACGCATTCCCCTTGTCGAGATCATCGGGGAAATCTGGTGGTTCCTGGCAGTGCTCGTCTTCGCGCTTCTTCTTCTGATCCTGTTCCCCGGCATCACCCTGTGGCTGCCCGAACTGATGGGCTACGCCGGCTGATCCGGCCTTCAACCTTGGACTTGACCATGCAACACGTTTTCTCAGGCGTTTTTCCGGTGGTGCTGACACCGTTTCATCACGACGACCGCATCGACTGGGACGGCTATGCCAGGCTTCTGGACTGGTATGTCGAGATGGGCGCCAATGGCCTCTTCGCGGTCTGCCAGTCGTCCGAAATGCAGCACCTGAGCCTTCAGGAGCGCCGGGATCTTGCCCGCTTCACAGTCGAGCATGTCGGCGGACGTCTGCCGGTCGTCGCCTCCGGCCATATCTCCGACACTTCGGACGAGCAGAAGGCCGAACTCAAGGCGATGGCGGAGACCGGCGTCGATGCGGTCGTCTTCGTCACCAATCGGTTTGCAGGTGCTCAGGATCCCGAGGGAACGCTTCTGGAACGCATGAAAGACATGATCAGCGTGCTTCCGCCGGACCTTCCGCTGGGCCTTTACGAATGTCCGGCCCCCTACCGGCGGCTCTTGAGCGATGACGAATTGAAGTGGTGCGCGGAGACCGGCCGTTTCAGGTTCCTGAAGGACGTTTCCTGCGATCTGGAAACCGTGCGGCGCCGCATGTCGCTGACTGCCGGCAGCCCGCTCGTCATCAACAACGCGAACGCCGCAATCGCGCTGGATGCAATAGAGGCCGGCTGTCAGGGGTTTTCCGGGGTGATGAACAATTTTCACCCGGACCTCTATCGCTGGCTGCTGGATCACGGCCCCGGCGAACCGGACCTGGCCCGTGAACTGGACACGTTCCTTGTCCTGTCCGCGCTCAGCGAAGCCTTCGGCTATCCAAAGCTCGCCAAGCGGTTCCACAAGCGGCTCGGCACGTTTGCCAGCGATCACTCGCGGGCCGTGCCCTACGATGTCGCCGAAAAGCACTGGGCAATCGATGCGATCCTGGACAGGATCGCATCGGGTGCCGCCAGCATGCGCGACAAGATCCGGGCGTCAGCCGCCGAAGACTGACGGACAGCGTCAACCGAATGTGCGCCTGCCACAATGCGCGGGCGGTCTGCCGGGCCCGGAGCGGCCGGAATTCCGAACCTTGCGAAGCGCCAACCTGCCCCGCAACGACACGTCCGGACCCGCAACCGGTCCGGTGTGTCTTTCCGTCGGGCCACAGCCTCGGCTAAGCTCGTGCCTGGACAGGGATCGGGGGATTCGCTTTGGCGCATATGCAACGCAATATCGGGCTGCTGGGCCTCACCTTCATAGCCATCAGCGGCATTCTGGGGTCGGGCTGGCTGTTTGCCCCCTTGCTCGCGGCCCAGGCCGCCGGGCCGTCCGCCCTGATTGCCTGGGTGATCGGCGGCTTTGCCATGCTGCTGCTAGCGGCCACCTTTGCCGAAATCGCCTCAATTCTGCCGGTTGCCGGCGGCATCGGCCGGGTGCCGCATTTCTCCCATGGCTCGGTGGTCTCGATGGCCATGGGCTGGACCGCCTGGGTCGGCTACAACACCACGGCCACAATCGAGGTGGAAGCGGTCCTGCGCTACTCCAAAAGCCTTGCGCCCTGGCTGTACAGTGAAACAGACCATCTGACCGTGCCCGGGATTGGCGTTGCCTGCGTGCTCCTGGCGGTTTTCACGGTGTTCAATGCCTTCGGTGTAAAATTCTTCGCGCGGATCAACACGGCGCTCACCTGGATAAAGATCCTGGTGCCGGCGCTGCTGGCCGGTGTCATCCTGACGTCGGAATTCCGCATCACCAATTTCAGCGACTATGGCGGCTTCGCCCCCGAAGGCCTCAAGGGCATTCTGTCGGCCATATCCACCGGCGGTGTGATCTTCGCCCTGATCGGTTTTCGCCACGTCATCGACATGGCCGGAGAAGCCAAAAACCCCAAGATCAACGTGCCTCTGGCGCTGGTCCTCAGTCTTGTCATCTGCCTGGTGATATACGGCGCCCTGCAAATTGCCTTCCTCGGCGCGCTGGATCACGACCAGCTTCAGGGCGGCTGGCCGCAGTTGCATTTCTCCGGGGACCTCGGCCCCATGGCGGCCCTTGCGACCGCCGTCGGCGCGCTCTGGATCGTCAGCATTCTCGATACCAGCGCCCGCATTTCCAGCTTCGCCTCCGGCCTTGTCTCCGTCGGCTCCAATGCCCGGCTCGGTCTCGCCATGGCCCAGAACGGGCTGTTTCCGAAATTCATAGAAACCCTGTCGGCCCGGGGCGTGCCATTATTCGCGCTGGTCGTGAATTTCGTTGTCGCGGCCCTGTTTTTCGTGCTGCTGCCCTTCAACGAAGTGATCGCCCTCAACACCTCCTCGATCGTCATGTCCTTCATTGTCGGACCGGTCGCGGTGCTGGCCTTCCGGCGGCTGTTGCCGGAGGCACCGCGGGCGTTTGTGCTGCCGGCAGCGCCTGTCACCGGCTGCTTCGCCTTCATTGTCGCCACCTTGATCATCTACTGGAGCGGCTGGGACACGATGCTGCATCTGGGCCTCTGCCTTGCGGTTGGCTTCGCACTGATGCTTTACCGCAACTGGCTGGGCGGGTTCGACAGTCTCGACTGGCGCGAGGCTGCCTGGCTCGCACCGTTTCTCGTCGGGATCATGCTGTTCTCCTGGCTCGGGTCTTTCGGCGGCGGGTCCGGTCTCATTCCGGTCGGACCGGACATCGCGGTCGTCGCGTTGCTGGCGACAGGTGTCTATGTGTTTGCCGTCCGCCTCTGCCTGAACAAGGACAAGTTCGACCGCTACATGGCCGAGGAAAAAATGGACGAGCAGATGGAATATGGCCCGGCCGGATCCGATCCGTCTTGAAACATCGGCGCCCGACCCCAGGCACCTTGTGCGGTGGCCGCCGCACCGATGAAGCATACCACCGCCCCGGACGTCTTGCTGTGCGTCTGGTCAGGGCGGTAGGGAAAAATCGTCATTCCGGGGCCAATTGAAAAGAACCGGGCCCCGACGGGACAAAATCACGGCAACTGGGTCAGACTTTCCAGGGTCAGGACGCCCTCCAGCTCAAGGAATTTCGCCAGAATGCCCTTATCGTAAAGATCGTCGCCCTCTTCCCAGTCCGGGTCGTACTGGCAGCCGACGTAGACATGGTTCGGATTGTCCCTGTCGATATCCGGATCGAAGCTGAGAGACCAGACCGGCCTGGTGTCACAGGTCCCGAGACTGGAAATGGCGGCGCTGAGGCCGGCGGCACCGGAAGGAGAGCTCATGAATCTCTCGAAATCCACATCCGCGGCAAGAACCGGCGCCGCAGTCAGAAAAGCCGTCAACATCGCCGCACAGGAAATTGATTTAACAATCATATCATACTCCGATCAGGACCCGCCGGAACGCAGCGGGCGCGGTCATATCTGCATGGTAAAATTCAACAAAGAATGAAGCCGGTTCGGCGCGCCACGATCAACTGTAAGTGCGCCCCGGACGGCCGCCGGATTCCTGCCTTGCTAGCCGATCCTTCAGTCCGGACGGATAAAGCTCCAGCCCCCTGGTCTTAAGTTCATCCAGCAAGACCCATTTCGCCGTGCCGAGGCTGACACCGGCGTCCTCGATGGCGATGCTGTCCATCTTGTAGAACTTGTTGTCGTTGAAATGAGCGTGACACAGGAAGACGACCTCGTGACCGGTCGTTCCGTGGTGCTCGTAGATATTCTCCATGACGAAATAATTGTCGAGCAGGGTGATCCGCGCGCCGAGCTCTTCCAGGAATTCCCGTTGCAGGGCATCGCGCCAGGGTTCGCCAAACTCCACCGTGCCGCCCAGGGGACGCATTCCGGTGACCCTGCCGCTGTCATCTTGAACATCCCACAAGAGCAGGGCGTCGTCCTGCCAGATCAGGGCCATGGCCTTGACCGCAATCGACGTGGCCGGCCGCCAGATCGTCATCCGCCTCTCCTTCAAAAATGCCCCCGGGACTGCCGAGATCGATAAAATTCACATTGTGCGGCTGTCCTGCAAGCAAAATCCGCCATGCCGCATTGAAGCGACTGGCCCCCTCTGCTATTCCGCAGCCAGAATTCCTGAAAAACGAGGTCCTGCCAGCGATGATCCCGCGCTATTCCCGTCCCGACATGGTTGCCATCTGGTCGCCGGAATCGAAATTCCGCATCTGGTTCGAGATCGAGGCCCATGCCTGTGACGCCCTGGCCGAGCTCGGCGTGATCCCGAAGGAAGCCGCCAAAACGATCTGGGCCAAGGGCGGCAGCGCCACCTTCGACATCGAGCGCATCGACGCGATCGAACGCGAGACCAAGCACGACGTCATCGCCTTCCTGACCCATCTGGCCGAAATCGTCGGCGATGACGCCCGCTTCATCCACCAGGGCATGACCTCCTCGGATGTGCTGGACACCTGCTTCAGTGTTCAACTGGTCAAGGCGACCGACCTGCTGCTGGCCGACATGGACGCGCTGCTGGCCGCGCTCAAGCGCCGCGCGATGGAACACAAGGACACGGTCTGTATCGGCCGTTCCCACGGCATCCACGCCGAACCGGTCACCTTCGGCCTGAAGATGGCCGAGGCCTACGCCGAATTCGACCGCTGCAGGACACGCCTCGTGGCCGCCCGCGCGGAAATCGCCACCTGCGCCATTTCCGGCGCCGTCGGCACCTTCGCCAACATCGACCCGGCTGTCGAGGAGCATGTCGCCAAGGCCATGGGCCTTCAGGCCGAACCGGTCTCCACCCAGGTGATCCCCCGCGACCGCCACGCCATGTATTTCGCCACGCTCGGCGTGATCGCCTCGTCGATCGAGCGCGTGGCCACGGAGATCCGTCACCTGCAGCGCACCGAGGTCCTGGAAGCGGAGGAATTCTTCTCCAAGGGCCAGAAGGGCTCCTCGGCCATGCCTCACAAGCGCAACCCGGTGCTGACCGAAAACCTGACCGGCCTGGCCCGCCTTGTGCGCGGGTTCTCGATCCCGGCCATGGAAAATGTCGCGCTCTGGCACGAGCGCGACATTTCGCACTCGTCCGTCGAGCGCATGATCGGCCCGGACGCGACCGTCACCCTCGACTTCGCCCTGGTCCGGCTCACAGGGGTCATCGACAAGCTGATGGTCTATCCGGACCGGATGACCGGCAACATGGACCGCCTCGGCGGCCTGGTGCACTCCCAGCGCATCCTGCTGGCCCTGACCCAGGCAGGGTCCTCGCGCGAGGACGCTTACCGCCTGGTCCAGCGCAACGCCATGAAGGTCTGGGACAGCTACCAGGTCGCCGGCTCCGCCTCCGTCGATTTCCTGAGCGAACTGCTCGGCGATGCCGACGTGCGCAACTATCTTTCCGAAGACGAAATCCGCGACCGCTTCGACCTTGGCTATCACACCAAGAATGTCGATGTGATCTTCAAGCGGGTGTTCGGGGAAGACTGATACGCACCCGCCGGTGATCGCGCAACGCGCTCACCCTTGCCGGATCGGCCAGGCCCGGCCAGGTCGGACAAGGGCGAGAGCAAGGGCGATGAGCAGGGTCACCGGTTCATTGATGCCAATTGATATCAGCGGCGGGGTCTCATGAAAATCGCGGTCATTTCAGACATTCACGGCAACGTCTTGGCCCTGGAGGCCGTTCTTGCGGATATCCGGGCCGAGGCGCCCGACATCATCGTCAATCTGGGCGATTGCGTTTCCGGCCCGCTGTGGCCGGAGGAAACCGCCGCAATCCTCAGGGAGACAAACTGGCCGACCGTGCGCGGCAATCACGACAGGATCGTGCTCGACGACCCGGTTGAGAAGATGGGACCGACCGATGCCTTCGCCGCCGAACGCCTTTCGGCGGAAAGCCGGACGTGGCTGGCGACCACGCGACCGACCATCCGCCTGAACGCCGACATCTTCCTGTGTCACGGCACACCAGACAATGACGACCGCTACCTGACCGAGAAGGTCGAGGGCCCCAAGGGTCATCTGCCCGACGAGGACACCCTCCTGAGCGAACTGAAGGGCGAGACCGCATCCGTCGTCTGCTGCGGCCACACCCATATTCCCCGCCTGATCCGTCTTCAGGAAACCGGGCAGATCCTTCTCAATCCGGGCAGTGTCGGACTGCCGTCCTATGAAGACACCCACCCGCACCACCATATCATGGAGGCCGGCAGCCCCCATGCCCGCTACGCGTTGATGACCAGCAATGGCGGTGCCTGGAACTTTCAGGAAAAGATCCTGTCCTACGACTGGGACGCCGCGGCGCTCGAAGCGCAAAAGAACGGCCGCTCCGGCTGGGCGCGCGCCCTGAAACACGGGTTTTACGGGCCACTCTCCTGATCCGGACCACCGGTCTTTCGCCTGGGCTGCGGAACCGGCGCACGCTTACGGCGTTTTCAAGCCACAAGGATGGAGACACACATGAAATTCAAAGCACTTGTTCTCAGCGGCATCATGTCCAGCGCCTTTCTGCTCGGCGGTCCGCTTCCGGCCAACGCCGTTCCCCTGGCCCCGTTGAACCCGGCGGTCTCGCAGCACACAGACGCCGCCCCGCTCGTGCGCGCTGATCACCGTCCCGGACACCGCAGCAACGGGCACCAGGGCAATCGCGGGCCGAACTACCACAACGGCCACCGCGGGTATCGCAAGCCGCGCAAGGGCTACCGGCAGCACAATGGCTGGTGGTTCCCGCCTGCAGCCTTTTCCCTGCGCTTCGCGCCGACACATCGCAACACCGGGCCGCGATACGTTCCAGGTCACGGGCCCGATCCCAGGCATGGTCGTCGTCAAGCCCGCGGCCTGACGCCGGCCCATTATCAGTGGTGCAACCAGCGTTACAGGTCCTACCGCTCCGCCGACAATACCTTCCAGCCGTACAACGGTCCGCGGCGCGCCTGCGTCTCCCCGTACACGCGCTGACAGGACCAGACTGCCCTTGACCGCGTCTCCGCCTTCCGGGCGGTAGCCGGTTCGCCATTTTTGGCGCGCCTGACCTGTCCGGAGCGATGAGCGGTGTTTCAAACGATTTTGACCGAAGTCTGAAAGCCGGCAAACCCGCCGGCTTTCCCGCTGCCTGGAAGGAGCGGTTTGACAAGGTCCCCGGTCATCTGTCAGAGAGCGGCACAAAGTCCGAACGCAGCGAACGGGTGTCCCCATGAAGATCTCAGAGACCGATATTCTGCTCATCCCCGGATACGGCAGGACGCTCCCGGGTCACTGGCTGCTGCGCTGGCGGGACAAGATGGCGAGCGCCCGTGTCGTAAGCCAGGCCGAGCTGCACCGTCCCGGCCGGCAGGCATGGCTGGACACGCTGGTGAAGGAAGTCGACGCCGCCGGCAAACCGGTTGTCCTGGTCGCCCATTCGCTCGGCTGCATTCTTGTTGCCCATGGCGCGCATGTACTCAAGGACAAGATCCGGGGCGCGTATCTGGTTGCTCCGTCCGACTGGGACCGCGACGGCCTGGTGCCGGAATTCGACGGCGGCGATTTCAAGCCGATCCCCAGAGATCCGCTGCCCTTTCCGGCCCATCTGGTCGCCAGCCGCAACGATCCCTATTGCGATTTCGAACGTGCCCAGGACTTCGCCAAGGCCTGGGGCACGACCTTTCAGGACGCGGGCGAGGCCGGTCACATCAACCTGGAAAGCGGCCACGGCCCCTGGCCCGAAGGCATGATGTCCTTTGCCCATTTCATGAAACGGCTGGGCTGATTCTCAGGGCTTTTTCGCACCGCTCTCAGCGCGGTGAACCGGAGGTCGCCTCGTCCACTTCGCGCTGTGCCTCGTCGATGGCATCGCCGACAAACGACCGGTCGATGCCGTGTGTGATCAGGCTGAAGCCCTGGCCGATGGCCTCCCGCACCTTGCCCGCGTTCATGCAGAAGACGCCGGCAATCTTGCCTGCCTTCACCGCCTTGTCCGCGATTGCGGCGCAGACTTTCGCTGTCGCCTCACCGTTGGGATCGAGCCCGGCCCCGTTCGACAGGGACAGCGACAGGTCGCTCGGCCCGACGAACACGCCATCGAGTTCTGGAACCGACAGGATGTCGTCCAGCGCGTCAATGGCGTCCTGGGTCTCGATCATGGCGAGTGAGAGCGTTTGCGCGTTCGCGATCTGCCGGTAGGCTTCCTGGGTCTGGCCGTTGAGCATCGCCGCGCGGAACGGCGACCAGCTCCGGTCGCCGACCGGGGGATATTTGACTGCCCTGGCGAACCGGGTCGCTTCCTCTTTCGTATTGATCATCGGGGCAATCAGGCACTCGGCGCCCATGTCGGCCAGCCGGCCGGCCAGCGCGTTGTCGCCAACCGGAACTCGGGCAATCCGGTGGGCACCGCCCAGGGCCGTCGCCGCGAGCGCTTCGCAGGCCGAGGCAAAGTCGTACATGCCGTGCTGAAGGTCGATTGTCACCGCTTCATAGCCACCCCTGGCCATCATTTCAGCGATCATAGGTACACACAGCACGGACCAGCCTGTGATCACCGGCTTTCCCGACCGCAGCTTGTCCGCAAGATTGTTTTTTTCCGTCACGGGCGTCCTCCTCTTCTGGGAGAGCATCAAATCCGCCCTGACTGCTCGCCGCAAGGGCGTTTTGCAGGAAGATGTCAGGTTGGCCCTGTCTGCCGGAATTTAATGTCGGCAGGCCAGACGAAAAACGCCCACCGGGACAGGCGGGCGTTTCTGAAATTTTCAAGCGCCTTGAAGCGACGTCAGCCTTGGTTCTGCAACTGGTCGACCGCAGTCGCCATCAGCTCGTCCATGGTCCGGCGAATCTGGTGGTCGGACTGGTCGACCTTGCCATTGTCGAAGTCAGCGCGGATCTTGCGGAACACGTCTTCGTCGCCCGGCTCCTCGAAATCGGCGCGAACGACTTCCTTGGCGTATTCCTGCGCCTTGTCACCCTCGTAACCCAGGAGCTCCGCAGCCCACAAACCCAGCAGTTTGTTGCGCCGGGCGTTCGCCTTGAACCGCAGCTCCTCGTCATGCGCAAACTTGTTTTCAAATCCCTGTTCGCGCTTGTCGAATGTGCTCATACCTGTCGTCTCCTGAATTGCGCTGATGCAATTACCCACATATGGGGTTGATCTGGTCTCTTGCATATCCCTGCAAGGCCCGCAAATCAACGCAGTACCTTCACTCATGCGCCGAAAGCATAACCGCTCTGCGCATTCCTTCCCCCGCAAGCACCAAACTTAGATTGTACTTTTGTCCCGCTTCGGGTAAGTTCCGCGCCGCAAATCAGGGCATTCTGCCATCTCGTGCCTGCCGGTCGACGGCGTACGTCCCGGTGGAAAAACAGACAAGGTACACAATGGCCCTGCACGAGTTTCTCTAAATAGCAAAACGGTATAGCCAATGAACCGCCGCCGGCGCATTTATGAAGGTAAGGGCAAGATCCTTTACGAAGGACCGGAACCGGGAACCCTGGTTCAGCACTTCAAGGACGACGCGACTGCCTTCAACAACAAGAAACACGAGATTATCGACGGCAAGGGCGTGCTCAACAACCGCATCTCCGAGTTGATATTCAACAATCTGAACGCAATCGGCATTCCGACCCACTTCATCCGCCGCCTCAACATGCGCGAGCAGTTGATCCGGGAAGTGGAGATCATTCCGCTGGAAGTGGTCGTGCGCAATGTCGCCGCCGGCTCCATCGCCAAGCGGCTCGGTCTGGAGGAAGGCACCCAGCTGCCCCGCTCCATCATCGAGTTCTATTACAAGAACGATGAACTCGACGACCCGATGGTTGCCGAGGAGCACATCACCGCCTTCGGCTGGGCAACCCCGCAGGAACTGGACGACATGATGGCGCTGGCCATCCGGGTCAACGATTTCCTGTCCGGCCTGTTCCTGGGTGTCGGCATCCGGCTTGTCGATTTCAAGATCGAATGCGGCCGCCTGTTCGAAGGCGACCTGATGCGCATTGTCGTGGCCGACGAGATCTCTCCGGACAGTTGCCGTCTGTGGGACATCGAGACCAACGACAAGATGGACAAGGACCGGTTCCGCCGCGATCTGGGCGGCATGCTGGAAGCCTATCAGGAAGTCGCCAAACGCCTCGGCATCATCCTGGGCACCGAGCGTCCGATCGGCTCCGGTCCGACCCTGGTGCAGTAAACTCCGCGGATCCGGAGCAACATGCGTTCCCGTGACCGCATGTTGCTCCGGCACGCTCTCCCATATGCCGCTCACTCAAACCCGAGTGACCATCGCCACGAGATCAGGAAATTTGCCGGACCCGGAACACCCGCTTTCTTGCGTTGGTTTCCGATGAACGATCGTGGCCGCGCAATCGCCTGAACTGTCTCAACAGCCTGAACAGATTGAAATTGACCGAATTCAATCTATGATATCGGCCTTGTTGCATGGATAGATTTTTTAAAAAATCCTTTTAAAGTAATGACTTGCCTTAGCCATCCCAGGATCTGCTGCACGCCGCCAGCGGATTTCAATTGAATTTCATAGCAAATTTGCTATATTTCAAGAGGATTTCGGAAACCGATGACAACTTTCAAGGTGGAGCCCGTGCCAGGTTGCGAAGACGAGATTGTGGAAGAATTTTCCAGGCTCTCGCTCCCCTGTGCCAATGGATTTGCAAGCATGTTGGATATTCTTGAGGAAAATGATCCGAGCCTCAACGATCGATGTGGCCAACTCGCTGACCAGTTCGAACTCTATGCGGTCCCCCTTCCCGATTGCCCCAGAAGGGTGCTGATACTCTCGATCGATCAGAAAGCATCCGGTTTCCCCCGCTGGATACATGGCACCCTGCCTGTTTCCGAAAAGGCTTGCGAACGGGGCAGCCGGCTCGCAATCCGGCAATTCGGCCTTGTCGATCCGACATGGGAGAAAAGACAATGAGCAACGACAACAAGTCCTTCCGCAAACGTATGCGTGACGCGCGTCCGGATGTCGTCGAGCGGCAGGAAAAGCACGCCCGCAAGCAATCCATTGCGAAAAAGCTCCGTGCGCTTCGCGATTCGCGTGCGATGACCCAGAGCGACGTCGCAAGGAAGTCGGGCATGACCCAGTCGGTCATCGCACGAATGGAGGCCCTTACCGGCCCCGTGCCCGGGCTTGAATCGATAGAGCGCTATGTCGTGGCCTGTGACGGCCATCTGGCACTGACAATCTCTCCGGACCAGATCGAACATGGTCAGGAACAAGAGCTCGTGCTCGCCTGATGTTTTCATTCGGCTGGTGGCTGAACCTGGCGACGTTTTCCGGGATCGCGCTCCTTGCGGTTCCCGTCTGGGACCTCAATTCCCGAAAACGCCGGCTTCACCAGGTCCAGCAGGCGGACAATGAAGCCGAGAACGACAGCCAGTTTCGCGCACGCACACGCAAAATTCTCGCCGAAAAACACAGGAAAAACGTGGAAGGTTGGCGCTGGCGGGATCAGGCGTGCCTGTTGATCGGATACATACTGCTTCTCGGCGCGGCAGCCGTGCGGATAGCATGTCCTGAAAGCCTGTAATGACCGGACATTTACAAATCCACCCAGGTCAATTCCCCGAAAAACCCGGGCCGGTTCCCTGTTTTTGATAAAAACCGAGAAAACGAAGACCTGTCTTTCCGTCTGGTGCCATCCGGACCTGCGCAACACTCCCCCGGCTCATTTCGGAAGATTATCCGTTTTTTTGAACGGCCTGCCTTTCCAGACCACGCCAAGCTGGTGTAATCAGCCTTCCAACAGGCTTGATCAGCGAACCTCCGGGCGCAACCGGCTGGAGATAAAAAAGTTGATCGGTTTCAAAGCGGGCGAGCTTCTTGTCTGCGTTCAACAGAACGCGGGATGCTCCGGCCCGGCGCTGACGGAGACAGGACCCCATGAAAGCACGTGTGATCGTCACCTTGAAAAACGGTGTGCTCGATCCTCAGGGAAAAGCCATTGAGGGGGCCCTCGGCGGCCTGGGTTTTGACGACATCGGGTCTGTCCGGCAGGGCAAGATCTTCGATGTCGAGCTGACAGGGTCGGACAAGGATGCCGCCAGGACCGAGCTGACACAGATGTGCGAAAAGCTGCTCGCCAACACCGTCATCGAGAACTACGCTATCGAAATCGACTGAAGTCCGGTCAACTGCCATGGATGAAGACACCCGCAAGGCAATCACATTGCTTGCCGTCAAGGCGGCCGTTTTCATTCTGGTTCCGGCCCTGGCGGCCTTCATTGCCGTCATCGTTCTGCTCTAGGTCATGGGTTCACAAATGAAAACCGCCGTCATCGTTTTTCCGGGTTCCAACCGCGACCGAGACATGTTCCATGCCCTGGAACTGATCACCGGCACCAGGCCGCAAAGCGTCTGGCACACGGAAAGCACGCTTCCGGACGTGGACCTTGTGGTGGTCCCCGGCGGGTTTTCCTACGGCGACTATCTGCGTTCCGGCGCCATCGCCGCACGCTCCCCGATCCTCAAGGACCTGGTGGCCAAGGCCAACAGCGGCGTTTCCGTCTTTGGCGTGTGCAACGGTTTCCAGATCCTGACCGAAGCCGGCCTGTTGCCCGGTGCCCTGATGCGCAACGCGGGCCTGACCTATGTCTGCAAGGAAGTCAGGATCGAAACGGTCAATACCGCGACCCGGTTCTCCTCAAGGTTCCTCAAGGGTCAGGTCTGGCGCTGTCCAGTGTCCCACCACGACGGCAACTATTTCGCCGACGAAGACACGCTCAAACGTGTCGAGGACAATGACCAGGTGGTGTTCCGCTATGCCGAAGGCACCAATCCGAACGGTTCGATCAACGACATTGCCGGTGTCACCAACAAGGATGGCAACGTGCTTGGAATGATGCCGCACCCGGAAAACCTGATCGAGCCGCTCCATGGCGGCGTGGACGGCAGAATGCTTTTTGAAAGCCTGCTCCGCGCAGCGTAGGGCTCCTGCGAACCCGGCCTCATTCAACAGGTTCGTCAACGGCCCCGGGATGCGCGCGCCCCGGGAACAACCAACTGGTCGCAACGCCACCAGCTCCGGTGCGCGTCCTGCTCGGCTCGCCCGCAATCGGAAGCGGATGCCGCTCTGCTGCGGAGCGACACCATTGCCGGGCGGTGCCTGGGTAGTCCCCGATGGTATCGCACGCCAGCCGTGCCACCTGGGGAGACGCCACGCTGGTTCCCGACATCCGGACCCAGCTTCCGCATCTTGAGCCGGCGCTGTAGATCCCGCGAAGGACGACACTGGTATCGCTTTTCGTGACGAGGTCGGGCCCGGTCCGGTCCGGAGTGCCTTTACGCCAGCCCGGCACGACAGGCCCTGCCGACGAATACGGCGACAATTCTGCGCTTCTCATCGTCCAGGCACCGACAACAACCGGAGACTGTCCGCAGCCGAATCCGCTGAGTGTCCCGGACCGGCGCACCGGACAATCGCTGTTCGGCGGATCGACGGGAAGTGGTGCTCCGAAACGGTCATATCGTATGTACGACGGATTGCTGAAGAAGGCCTGCCTTGCACCGGTTTGAAAGCCGGGCAAGGTCTCGTCGCGGCGTACCCAGACATGAAAAGGCTCGACAGGCACGTTTTCGGTGCGGTGGATTTTGATCTTCCAGACGCCGGCGCTGGCCAGGGCACAGTTCGCCTCAAGGCTGCCCGTGGGATTGAGCAACAGGGTGACCAGCCCGCGCGACGTCGGAAAGCCCACGAACTGATAGGCCAGCCGCGCGATTTCATGTCCCGTGCCGTCGACCAGGCTGACATGCTCCCCGGGCTGGGTCTGGATGCCGGCCTCTTGCCCCCCGAACGGCGGCGTCACGGAGATCCTGGCGAAGTCGAGCTGGTGATCCCAATCGCAATTCGGCAGCCAGATCTGGAGCTGCGACAAAGTCCGGTCGTCGGGCAGCACCGTCAGGTCGAGGCAGGTGTCTTTTTCCGGCTCCTCTCCTGTATCCACCGCGTGCAGGCGCTGCAGGTTGCTGTTGCCCGCGGGAAGTGTCAGCCACGCCTTCTGGCGATCGCGGCCATCGGTGGCCTCCCCCAGGTAATATTCGAATATCTGTGCGAACGGACCTGTCCCGTCGTGAGGCCCCGCCGTATTGCCATAGGAAAAGTTGATCACCACGGGCGCCAGCGCACCGCTCTCCGTGCGAAACCGTCTGGCCTGCTTCATCAGGTCATGAAACGCCAGATAGAGCAGCGGCAGACTGTCGGACCCCGTGGTGTCCTCGACCACGAACATCGGCAGCGCGGCACAAATAATCGGCCTGGTCTCGCACTGCTCCCACATGTGATGGCCTGCCGCCAGCGCGCCCACATGCGTTCCGTGAGACCTGCGCAAGGCCACATTCGAGATCACCTGTTTCCCCGGGACGACCTGACCGGATTTTCTGTAGAACAGGTCTTCATCCAGATAGCCGCCATAATTGCAGTCTTCCAGGAGACGCTCGGTCTCCGCGCGGGCCAGGATCCGCCCCATGGAACTGTGCGATCCCTGTTCCGTCGGCAATGTTCCCATGAGCCAGGCGTGTTCGATCCTGCTTTCGCTCGCGCCGGTCCGGAACAGGTCATGGGCAATCGCGATCGAATCGTCGATGACCGCCTGGATCACCGTGTCGTCCGAGACGGTAATCTCGCTTGCGGAGGGAGAAACGGCGGACCGGTCGAGATACCGTTCCGGGATCGCCGCCCCCAGATGCACAGAGGTGACGCCAAACGGATTGCCTATCCGGTTCAGCCTCGAAATCAGCGGAGTGCGGGCGAAGATCGCGACCGGTTGACGCTTTGGTTCCGCTGCCCTGTCGGCTGCGTCATAGGCAGCCGGGATCAGAAGATCCCTTGCAAATCTCTTGGTCTTCGCCTTGAATTGATCGATGCTGGTGTCCTCCAGCTCGATCAGGACGGACCACCAGGTTTTGCGTCGGCCTTCGCTATAGAATTGGTTCTGGCGTGTCAGCCGGTAGTCGGTGACATGGTCCAGCACCGGCCACTTGCTGATTTCGGGATTCAAGGTCCAGTCTGTCATGGACTCGCCTTTCGCATGGATCGACGGATGTTCATTGTGAACCGCGTCAACATCCCGAAGTTGATCGTTCGAAGATGCCTCGGGATCGGTGGACAATCGGGTTTCGGTGCGGGGCCCTAGTCGTGAAGGTCTCTCCACTCGTCAACGGCCTTGGCCCGGAGCCACTCGAGAATTTCCGATTTCACCCGTGTTCTGGACGTGGAATGATCCTCGGACGTTGCCCAGATTTTCCCGCCAGTGGCGGATTCTCTTTTCTGGCGATCGTCGGCGGCCGAATACAGGGCGTGCCAGTCAAAATCCTCGGCGGGATCGAAACTCGGACCGTCGAACGTGGCGCTCGTCCAGGCCGGGCCGCCACTCAGTGCACTGACATGGTCCGCCATGGTCAAACCGAGCAAGGCCCCCGCGACACTGTCGACGGGAAAATGAACGCCGGCCACCGTGCGGTTGATTGCGATGCGCGCCGCGAGCCGCATCAGCATATCGCCCCAATAGGCCCTGTCGTTATACTGCGGGGTCTTGCTCTCGATCAGGATCTTCCAGAGCAGCCGTGCCATCAGAAACGCTTCCGTGGCATGGCCGCTGGGCAGCGAGCCGTGGGTCGGTGTCGGGATCATCGGCTGGATCTGCGGCGAGAACTCGATCGGGCGCTTGATGGCCAGGGCGAATTTCATGCGCTGGATCACCGGCAGTGAAAAACTCAGCGCGGCGAACAGGAATTCCAGAGTGTAGGGCGTACGCGCGCCATTGAGGAAATTGACGGATGCAAAGAAGGGCGTCGGCACACCGAGCTGCGCCACGATCTCCGCCGCGCGGTCCTGACGAATTTGCGCGTAGCCGGAAACCTGATCCAGCTGTATCCGAAACTGGTCAACTGACGGCGCCTTCAGCGACACCATCTTTTCAAAACTGACCGACCTGTCCTTGCCGGTTTCCGCACCGCGCCGCCACAGGATCGCGGTTGGCTGGCGCTTTCCCGTTCTGACGGTGATATCGACACTCGGCCCGAGGATCGACTGATAGATCGCGGCGCGCTCGCCGGCGGACAGACGCACCAGGTTTTTGACACTGTCCGGCAAGCCGGGCTCAACCGGGGAAATATCGTCAAGCCGGGTGCCTACGATCCCGTCCCTGGTGGTGAGAAGCGCCTCCGCCAGAAGCGGGCTCTCGCCGCCATTCGCGGCAAGCCCGTTTAGACCGTTCAGGCCGTTGAGACCGTTCAGACCGTTGAGGCCATTCAGACCGTTGTAGGCGCCCAGGGCACCTTCTGGAAAAAAGCTCATGTGTCCCCCTTGTTTCAATCGTTCCCGGTCAGTCGGGAATTCCTGCCAAGCGCATCAGCTCGGCAACCTTGCGGCCCATCTCGTAGTCAGCGCTAGGTGAAGCACGCAGCCACGTGCTGACCCGGATGTCGGGCTGAAGCCGCAGGAGTTCCCGGGCCGTTCGTCGGGCGCTGTCGACATCCCCTGTCCCGGCCTGTGCGACCGCCAGTGTGCGTATTGTGGAACTGTGCGACCGGTTGAGCCGCAGCGACTCCTTGGACAGGGTCACCGCGCGCGCATAATTTTCGACCGAAATATTGGCCCCTGCCGCCTGGACAAGGAAAATGAAGCGGTGCGGATCAAGCGGCGCAAGATGCAGCGCCCGTTCGGTGTCCCGCTTTGCGTCGGCACCCCGGTCGCGGAAGGCTGCGAGCATACCGCGCAGCGCTCTCGCCTGGGCGTCGTTGGGATTGGAGACAAGCGCTGCGCTGTAGCGGTCCTCGGCCTCGTCGAGCCTGAGCGCCAGGTTGACCAGCACCTGGCCTTCGCACACCAGCGCCAGTCCGTGTTCAGGTTCCAGATCCAGAGCCCGCCCGGTGTAGTGCAGTGCCGCACTCGCTTCCCTGGCAGGATCGTCGGCCCATCCCTGGACCGCGCGCAAAACGTGCCATCTGGCAAGCCAGGCCAAGGGAGCGGGATGGTTGGGCACCTGTGCGCTGACATATTCCAGATATGTTTTTGCCTGATTGAATTCCCTCGGCGTCAGCCGGTACATCAACCCGACAGCCCCTTGCAGAATGCTGAACAGCTTGAGGCTCTGCAGGGGGCGCGACTGCAGGCGGCGCAGCTCGTTCAAAGTGATCGCCTTGCGGATGCGGGTCACGATCTGATGAACGCTGTCGGTATCCTGCAGAAAGGAATCCAGTTGACGTTCGAACCGGTCAGACCAGAGGACAAACTGGGTCTCCGTTTCGCAGAACTCCACGGAAACGATGATCCTTCCGCCCCGGCACACAACATAGCCCGACAGGATGAAATCAGCCCGCAACTGGTGACCGGCGCTGCGTAGGCCACCTGTGGGACTGCCCATTGACGACGACGAGAACCAGGAAATGATATTGACGTCTTCCGCCAGGGACAGAGCCGTGGTGATGTCATTGGCAAACAACGCCCCCAGGCTTTCGTCCTGGCTGCCTGCCTGCGCCTTGAACGGCAGGATCGCCAGGGTCGGCAGCACGTCCTTGGGATCGAGCTGGGGCAGCAGGGACTCCGCCGGCCCGTTCGCACGCGGACGATCAAGCGGATGGGCTGCGCCGGCGGCAGTGGGCCCGTGTGCTCCCGTGGTCTCCGGTTCCCTGGCAGCGACCGGCAGCCGAGCTGAGCCTGTCGCCTCCGGGTCCACCCTGCCGTTGAGAATGTAGCCCCTTTTGGGAACGGTCCTGAGAAGGACCCGGTCCCTGTCCTGAAGAGCTTTGCGGATGTCGGCGATGCACTGTGTCAAGCTGTCGTCGGTGACGGCGATGTCCGCCCAGACTTCCTGCACAAGTTCATCGCGCGTCACCAGGTTGCCCAACCTGCCCGCGAGGAGTTGCAATACCTTCGCCGACTGGGAACGCAGAACTGTTTCTTGGCCATTTGCTGAAACCAGGCGCTGGGAATGGCAAAAATATTTCACGTCGCCAAACAGAATTCTTTCAGGCGCTTCGGCTATCTCCAGCAAGTGTTTCTTCATCCTTGTGGCGCTGACCTGTCGGATTGGACTTCTGGGAAAGCCTCCGTATCGAACGCTGCGCTTCGCAGTCGTCCGAAATCGCGCTGATGAACCGCCCCGAAAGCCCCTCGGGAAGATATCACCTTTCGTTTTCGCGCAATAGTCGCAATTCTCAAGGATATACATAATGAGATGAAATCCTATTCCACTTTCAGCAACAGGGCCGGGTCTCCGGCCTCGACACAAGTCAATCCCTCCAGGGTTACCGACTGCAGGGTTCGTTTGCTTTTGGCGGACACGGCGATTGCATCCGCCCCCTCGGGGAACATTGGCGGCAAGGTAGGTTTCTCGACCAGGATCCCGATCGTTTGAGGTGTTGTAACCTTCGCCATGACGAGCCATCCTCGAATACCGATCTGCACCTGGGCCAGGCCGCCCACGGCGCCGGGCATCTGCAAGATCGCCACGAGATCGAACAATTCCTCGAGCTTCACCAGAAGCCCTTCGGTTTCAGCCCCCAGCAAGGGGCTCAAAGGCGCGTAGCTGTTCAGTTTCGCCCAGTTTCGAACAACGCCGAAGTGCAGAAGCGGGCCGTTTTCGGTACAGTAAAGCCAGTGCGTATGGACGTGCGCTCCCTTCTGCGTCCGGGCAATGCAACTGTAGGTACATCCGATCTCCAGGTCGCTGATGTCACCAGCGCTGTCGAAGGCAAGGGAATGAAAGCTGTGTCCCATCAACTGACCTGACACATACGTTCCGGTGCCGTTTTGCATAACCGGCTCTACTTCGATTGGAATGCCCCGATAGAAAGGGAAAACCGAGATCTGAAGAAGATGTTGCACATTGAATGAAATCAAATTTGGCCGTTCCCAACAGAAGTTTGCCGCACCGGCGGCTTAAAGTGCTGAAGGGTCCACGATTGACCGGATCGCACGCGAAAACCTGAAATCCGTGCGAAATTTTCCTGAAATCAAACCGTTTCCAGCGCCGGCTCCCGACCTCGAGAACGAGGACGGAACGGCATCGCAAACGGCGGAAATTCGCCGGAAAAGGTCCTGTCCCGCGGGAGGCGCGCGGCCCGGTCATCGGGCCGCGCGGCAGGGCCGTCAGTTGTTCAGGTCAACCTGACACACCGACATCTGGCTCGGCACGGTGGTCCACCACTGGCCATTCCACTTGCCGGCAACGGAGAAACCCACGACCGGGCACTTCTTGTCGGCATCTTCCTGGTTCCAGATCGGGCCGGCTTCCAGGGTCTTGATCGGAATGTCGGTGACGCCGCAGACGGACATTTCACCTTCGACGGTGGTCTTCCACTGGCCATTCCATTTGCCTTCGTAGGCAGCGGCAGCAACCGGACACTTGAGTTTGGCGTCTTCATCGTTCCAGATCGGTCCTGCTTCGATGTCGCGGGCACCGGCCGCAGAGGCAAACATGACTCCGGCCAGCATCGCCAGCGCCGAACTCTTGACAACATTCTTTGCACTTACAGACATTTCCGTTCCTTTCGAGATATCGGATCTCAATGATCCAGCTTGTTCTCGTGCCGCAACCCGTTACCAGCGGCCACACCGACAACTTGCAATCCCTGACTGCGAAAATCATGAAAGCAATCTGAAGAAGTTCGGAAAAAAACTGAAATCTGTCGGGGCGAAATCTGATGCGTTCCGAAATCGAAAATTGAGCCGTTGCAACGCCACGGATCCGAAGACCCTTCCCTGGCGCGTCCCTGGCGCACGCGCCGGACGGCAGCAACCACAACTTCGGATTGATTTCAGTTTTTCCACGCGACGGCGCGATAGGCTGGAATGCAGCCCGAAGCGGCTGCACGTCACCAACGGGATCAACCAGGAAGAGCACCATGCAAAGACCCTTCAAGAAAGCCATTGCGGCGGCGGCCATGCTGTTCGCATCGTCGCTGTCCGCCGCTCATGCGGACCTGTTGAACGCCTCCTATATCAATACCCAGCCGCAGCCTTTCGGCACGCTGAGCCTGACTATGGCCAAAACCTATGGCGGCACGAAGTTCAACCGCTTCAACATCATGGGACTGACGTTCTGCGACCCGGACGCTTCCGGATGCGAGGTCTACAATCCGGTCCATTGGGGCGATCAGCCGATCATGACCTATTCCACCGGGACCGGGGGAGAAGGCAACTGGACCGCTGCCAGTCCGGATGCGGTAGCCGTCGTCAAGGCGCTCAAGGCCGGCGGCGCCAGTGTCTATGCGTCCATGGTCGGCGGCAACACGGTTCCCTACCTGAACGCCCTTGCCGACGACCAGGGCACCGCCGGCGCGGCGAATTGCGCCGAAAACGGCCCTGACGTGACCAAAAGAGCCTGTGCGGCTTTCTATCTGACCCAGGCGTTTGCAGCCTACGGCGTGGACGGGCTCGACATCGACATCGAAAGCGACTGGTCCAGTCCGCCGCAATACTCCGGCGCGGAAGCGACCGCTGCGTTCGAGATCCTGCTTTCGGGGCTGACGGACGGCGGCACGGCAGAGCCCTCCTTCGGCATGTCCTTCGCCCCATATTACGATTCCGCCGCCGATCCGGTCAGCGCGTCGACGACGGCAGGCGCCTGCGTCTACAAGAAATACGGCATTACCGGTTACATTGACGCCCGGCAGTATTATGCCGGCGGCACCAGGGGCATCACGCTCGACAGCCTCTATGACGATGTGGACACGCTTCTGTCGACATTGTCCGGCTATCCGTGTGCCCCCGACGTGTCACTCGACCTTGCCACCAGCCAGTTTGTCGTCGGCATGTCTCCCTATTCGGTTCTGGGTTTCGAGTTTCCGTTCCGCGGCGGTCCGAACAACTGCCAGTACCAATACGAAAGGGGCTACCCGAACTGTTTCGAGGAAATCGCCGACATGGTTGCGGGCTACACGTCTTCGAACGGCGCAACCAAACCGGCGCTCGGTATCGGCGGCAGCTTCGTCTGGACGATCCAGCTCATCGATCCGGTCTATTATGCCTGCGCGATGGACGTCGCGCTGAACCATCCCGCGAAGATCGGCGATCTGTCGAAACTGTGCGGGACGATTGCCGCCCCCACCTACAACGACGGCGCCTGCAGTCAGTATCCGGCAAGCGCGAGCAAGGCCAAGAACGGCGACAAATGCTGCGCACCGAACCAGAGCCTCACCTGCACGGGCTGGGTTCCCCATGCGGTCAATTCTTCGGCCGGCCTGACCTACTACGATCAATGCACCTGCGATGTCAGATAACAGACCGTGGAGCGGGCTTGAGAGACCTGCGCACCCGTGGCTCTCTCCCAGTTTGAACGGATGATATCCCATTGCCCTGCACAGGAAACGGCCGTGATGCAGCGGCCGTTTCCAATTCCGCTCACACCCTGTATTGCTTCACCTTAACGAGCGGTGAGCGGGACCGGTTCCGGCCACCCCGACCAGACAGGAGGCAGGCATGACGGAACTGAAACTCGACAAGGACAGCAGAACCCGCCTCGCCGGCCGGATCAAACGCTTCCTGGGCGACGAACTCGATGTCGAGATCGGCAACATGGACGCCGAACAGCTGATCGATTTCCTGATCCCGAGCCTCGGTGCCCGATTCTACAATCTCGGCCTGACGGATGCCCGGGCATTGCTTGCCCGCAAGGTGGACGACATCAACGACGAATTCTATGGCCTGGAGCGTCAGGTGGAGGAACGCGGCTAGCTGTGAAACCGGATGTCATTCCTCAGGCAATGACATCCGGCCGTGTCCCGGCAGTTCCACAATCGTGATTGCGGCAGGCCCTAGGCCGGCGCGGCCGAGCGCTTCTTCGGCGGATGGCCGAAACGCCGCGAATAGGCGCGGGAGAAAGCCGCCGGACTGGCGAAACCGCACAGGCCGGCTACCGATTTCACTTGCCGTCCGGCATCCAGCTCCGCCCTGGCAATATCCAGACGCCAGTTCGACAGATACCCCATCGGCGTCGCGCCGACGCGTTCGCGGAAAGTGACCGAGAACTGGGTGCGTGACATGCCAGCCGCTTCGGCAAGCTTTTCCAGGGTCCAAGCTTCGCCGGGCGCCTCGTGGATCGCGACCAGCGCGGCGGCGATGCGCGGATGCGACAAACCGTTCAGCAGCCCGGTATCCGCCTTGCCCTCTTCCATCGCGTGGCGCAGAAGCCGGATCACCACCACTTCGCACAAACGCTGAAACGCCGCCTGGCCGCCGCAACGCGGAACCGCCACCTCTTCAATCAACGGCATGACCACCGCATTCAGGTAAGGCTCCTCCGACAGGGTGATGGACAGGATCCCCGGCAACGCGCTGATCAGTTGCCTGCCGATACCGGTAATGGCGATCCGGGCCGCGACCAGCGTGGTTTCGTCCGCCGCGGGGCCCATGGCCTGACGGTCTGCGGCGCCGACTTCACGCGACGGGCAGAACACCAGGCGCAACCCCTGCCCCTCGGTCCGGTAGATCTTCAAATTGGCCGTGTGCCCGTCCGCACAGCCGGCCGGCACATTGGTGACCTGCACCCGCAAACGGTCGATCAGGGACGACAGTCGGTCCAGTTTTCCATTGAAGGAGGTGCGGTAAGGCACAGACATATTCCGTACTCCGGGACATCTTTTTGGGATGTATCTGTCACATTCGTTCGTTATCTTATGAACATCCGCAGGGAATTGTGAAGCCTTGCAACCAGAAAAAAGAGGATAAACATGCTCATACCACGCCAGCCGGTTCCCGGCCTCACGCTCGAAACCCTCGACAGCGGGTCGTTCGACCTTGCCGCTGACGGCGCCGGGTTCGCGACGCTTGTCGTGTTCTATCGCGGTCTGCACTGCCCGATCTGCGCCACCTATCTCAAGGAACTCGGACGCCTGACCCCGGATTTCGCTGAAAAAGGCGTCAAGACGATCGCAATCTCGTCCGACGGCAAGGAGCGCGCGCAGCAGATGGCGGACAAGGTCGCCCAGCCGGACCTGCGCTTCGGCTACGATCTGTCCTTGCAGGTCGCCAGGGACTGGGGGCTGTTCATCTCCACCAGCCGCGGCACCACCTCGATCGGCATCGAGGAACCGGCCCTGTTCTCCGAGCCGGGTGTGTTCCTGGTAAAAGCCGATGGCACGCTCTACTTCTCGTCGGTGCAGACCATGCCGTTCGTCCGCCCGCATTTCCAGGAAATGGTCGGCGCCCTCGATTTCGTTCAGAAGAACGACTACCCGGCACGCGGTGAATACACCGACGCTGTCTGAGCCGACTTGAAAAAGGATGCCGGACACGGGCTGCATCGTGTCCGGCATCAACAAAGACCGGCGAAGGAAAAGCCGGTCTTTGTATGACAAGCCGCATTGACCATTGCGCAAATTGCGTCGGCAGCCGCTCACGAGCGCTACCCCCGCCACGGGAACCTGCCTGACGGTTTTCCTGCCGATGACATTGTGTTTGCGGATCAGCGCACCGGGTTCTCCCCGCCGCAACTGCCGAAAACTCACATCCTGTCTGCCAGTCGCCTCAGAACCAGTCCTTGTATGGCGCATTGCTCTCCCAGAACGGGCGCATGGCTTCCGCGCGCGCGGCGGCACGGGTCAGGCCGAGGTCCTGCAGTTGGTGATCGTTCAATTCCAGCAGATGAAGGCGTGTGCGATGGCGTCTGCGCCAGAGCCGCAATTGCTTCTGCAGCTTGATCAGGACCGAACCGACACTCTGCAATCGCCGGACCGGCCGGCCCGGGATTGTTTCGATTGAACTCATATCGCACCTTCCAAAGGGTAACAATTCGCTACATAACGCCAAATTGTAGCGCTACAATCATATGAATTGACCCAGATCAGGATGCAATATATAAATTGTCACCATGACAAATTGGCACCCCCATCTCCCCGAGGGCAAGGGCCCGCTTTACATCCGTCTTGCCGACCGGATCGCCGAGGACATTGCCACCGGCGCGCTTGGCGCCGGCACCAAACTGCCACCGCAGCGGGACCTTGCCTACGACCTGGGCGTCACCGTGGGTACCGTTGGCCGCGCCTACGCGCTGATCCGCCAACGCGGGCTGGTCAGCGGCGAGGTCGGGCGCGGCACCTTCGTGCTTGGCAGCAATCCGGGCACGGGCCTGGAGGAAGACGTCAAACCGGACCTTGACCGGGACCCGCGCACCGTGACCGGGCAGGCCGGCACACCGGCCGTCTCCTGGCTGCAAGGCGCCATGACCCCACCCAGGGATACGGAATTCGCCGGCACCCGCATTTCGATTCCCGCCCCGGAATCGATCCGTTTCGACAGCACCTCCGCGCCGGAAATCGGCCAGGCCGAAGCCATCGGCCGCCTGACCGCCGACATCACCCGGGAAGCCCCGCACGAAATTGCCAGCTACACGCGGGCGGTTCCGGATAGCTGGCGCAAGGCGGGCCGGCTCTGGCTGGCACGATCCGGCTGGGAACCTTCAGAAGGCGGCATTGTCCCCACAACCGGTGCACAGGCGGCGATCATGGCGATCATCGCGGCAACAACGTCACCCGGTGACCAGATCGCCTTCGAGGACCTGACCTACAGCTCGATCGCCCGGGGCGCGGCGCTTTCCGGACGCCCTCCCGTGCAGGTCGCGCGCGATGACGAGGGCCCGTTGCCGGAGGATCTGGCGCGCGTCTGCGCCCAGAAACATCCCAGGCTCTTGTTCGTGATGCCGACCATGCACAATCCGACGCTTGGCCTGATGGGCGCGCAGCGCCGGAAGGATATTGTCTCGGTTGCACGGCAATACAATGTCTCGATCATAGAGGACGAAGTCTACGGTTCCTTGCGCAACACCGACCTGCCGCCTCTGGCCGCGCTCGCGCCGGAGCGGACATTTCATGTCAATTCCCTGTCGAAATCGGTGACGGCGGGCGTGCGCGGCGGCTGGGTCGCGAGCCCCCTCTCCCATGCCCAGAGGGTCTATACCGCCCACAAGATGCTGACCGGCGGCATCTCGTTCCTGTTGTCGGAACTTTCCGCCCGGCTGGTCCTGTCGGGCGCGGCCGATGAATTTCGTGAAAAGATCCAGTCGGAAATCGCCGCGCGACACGAACTCGTCCGCGAGCACCTTGGAACTTACGACATGAATGCTGCCCTGGACGCCCCGTTCCTATGGCTGAAACTGCCCGAACCCTGGCTTTCCGGCACCTTCAAGGCGGCGGCGGCCTCGGTGAACGTGCTGATCGACGACGAGGACGAATTCAAGTCCGGCCGCTCCGACAAGGTCTATCACCGGGTCCGCATCGGCGTCACCAATCCGATGACCCGCACGGAGACCGCCAGGGGCCTGGCCATTGTGCAGAGCCTTCTGGAAGACAATGGTGCCTGTTACGACAGTTTCGAATGAGTGGTGCGTCCGCCTTGCGGAAAACGCGCCCGCGGCATTGCGCAAACCGCGGCCGATATCACGTCCTGACGGTCCATTGCGGGGCGTGCGATGAGCCCCCATATGCCGGAAACCTGATTTCCGGATCTCTCGAATGACCCTCGTTGAAATTCTGCTCGGCCTTGTGCTTCTGGTTGCCGGCGGCGACCTTCTCGTGCGCGGCTCGGTCGGCCTGGCGCAGCGCTTCGGCATGTCCGAACTGCTGATCGGTCTGGTGCTGGTCGGGTTCGGCACCTCGACGCCGGAGCTTCTGACCAGCATTCTTGCCGCCCTGAACGGCTCGCCGGGTATTGCCGTCGGCAATGTCGCCGGCTCGAACATCGCCAACATCCTGCTCATTCTCGGTCTGACCGCCGTGATCTGTCCCCTGCGGGTCGAGCCGTCTGCCTTGCTGCGTGACGGCCCCGCCAACCTGCTGGCCGCTGCGGCCTTTGCCGGGCTTGCGCTCACCGGGCAGATCAGCCGCGAAGCGGGTCTTGCGCTGATGGGCGCCCTGGCCGTCTACCTCGTGCTCACCTACCGCATGGAAAAAGGCCGGCACACGCCATCGGCGGACCTGCACCGGAGCGAGGCCGACCTGATCAGTCCGGGCCCGCAAGCCTCCAATCTTGCCCTCAATCTGGTCATGGCCTTCGGCGGCCTCGCGATGATCCTGGGCGGGGCACATTTCCTCGTCTCGGGCGCCATCACCCTGGCAAGGGCCGCCGGTGTCAGCGACGCCGTGATCGGCGTGACCGTCGTCGCCGTTGGCACGTCCCTGCCCGAACTCGTCACCTCCGTCATTGCCGCCCTCAAACGCCAGACCGACATCGCACTCGGCAACATCCTGGGTTCGAACCTGTTCAACATTCTCGGCATTCTGGGACTGACCGCCGCGATGACGCCTCTGCGGGTTCCGCCGGAAATGATGCGGCTGGATATCTGGGTGCTGCTGGCGGCCACGGTGATTCTCCTGGTATTCGCCATGACCGGACGGCGCCTGTGCCGCTTGGAGGGCGCGCTCATGCTGCTGGCCTATGGCGGTTATACGGCAGCGATACTGGCGCTTGCCCTTGGATGACGGACAGGATTGTGGATAATCTTTTACCCGTGACTCTCCCCATTGGCGGGACAATCTGCTAAATGGCGGCATCACTGCCTGCCTGCGCCCGCGCGGACCAACCGCAGCGGCCAAGAACACTGGACCGACATGATCCCGAACGACATCAAGATCACGCCCGACCTGATCGCCTCCCACGGCCTGAAGCCGGATGAATACGAGCGCATTCTGGAGCTGATCGGCCGGGAGCCGAGTTTCACCGAGCTCGGCATATTTTCGGCCATGTGGAACGAGCACTGCTCCTACAAGTCCTCCAAGAAATGGCTGAAGACCTTGCCGACCGAGGGCCCGCGGGTGCTGCAGGGACCGGGCGAGAACGCCGGCGTGGTCGATATCGGCGACGGCCAGGCGGTGGTCTTCAAGATGGAGAGCCACAACCACCCCTCCTATATCGAGCCCTACCAGGGCGCCGCGACCGGGGTCGGCGGCATCCTGCGCGACGTCTTCACCATGGGCGCGCGTCCCGTTGCCGCCATGAATGCGCTGCGCTTCGGCGCACCGGACCACCCGCGTACCAGACACCTGGTTTCCGGCGTGGTCTCGGGTGTCGGCGGCTACGGCAATTCCTTCGGCGTCCCGACGGTCGGCGGCGAGGTCGAATTCCATCCCCGCTACAACGGCAATTGCCTGGTCAATGCTTTTGCCGCCGGTCTGGCCCGCTCGGACGCGATCTTTCTGGCCAAGGCCGAAGGCGTCGGCCTGCCGGTTGTCTATCTGGGCGCCAAGACCGGACGCGACGGCGTCGGCGGGGCGACCATGGCCTCCGCCGAATTCGACGACACCATCGAGGAAAAGCGCCCCACCGTTCAGGTCGGCGACCCCTTCACCGAAAAATGCCTGCTGGAAGCCTGCCTTGAACTGATGGAGACCGGTGCGGTCATCGCCATCCAGGACATGGGCGCCGCCGGCCTGACCTGTTCGGCCGTGGAAATGGGCGCCAGCGGCGATCTCGGCATCGAACTGGATCTCGACAAGGTGCCGGTGCGCGAGGAGCGCATGAGCGCCTATGAGATGATGCTGTCGGAAAGCCAGGAGCGCATGCTCATGGTGCTTCGCCCCGAAAAGGAGCACGAGGCCGAGGCCATCTTCAAAAAATGGGGCCTCGACTTCGCGATCGTCGGCAAGACCACCGACACCCTTCGGTTCATCGTCCGGCATCAGGGTGACATTGTCGCCGACCTGCCGATCAAGGAGCTGGGCGACGAGGCCCCCGAATATGACCGTCCCTGGATCGAACCGGCGAAGCTCCCCGTGCTCTGCGCCACGGACGTTCCCGAGCCGGAAGACTACGCACAAGCGCTGAAAACGCTGGTCGGCAGCGCCAACGGCTCCTCCCGCCGCTGGGTCTATGAGCAATACGACACGCTGATCCAGGGCAACACTGCGGCAACGCCCGGCGGCGATGCCGGGGTGATCCGGGTGGACGGCACGCGCAAGGGTCTGGCCTTTTCCGTCGACGTCACCCCGCGCTATTGCGAGGCCGATCCGTTCGAGGGCGGCAAGCAGGCGGTTGCCGAAGTCTGGCGCAATCTCACCGCCGTAGGCTCCGAACCGCTGGCGGCCACCGACAACCTCAATTTCGGCAATCCGGAAAAGCCGGAGATCATGGGGTCCTTCGTCGGCTGCATCAAGGGCATCGGCGAAGCCTGCCGGGAACTGAATTTCCCGATCGTCTCGGGCAACGTCTCGCTTTACAACGAGACCCATGGCGAGGCGATCCTGCCGACACCCGCCATTGGCGGTGTCGGCCTCCTGCCGGATGTCACCATCCGCGCGGGCGCTGCGTTCGCCGGTGAAGGCGACGCGATCCTCGTTATCGGCGGCTATGGCACCCATCTCGGCGCCAGCCAGTATCTGGCCGAAATCCTCGGCCGTGAGGAAGGCGCTCCGCCCCCGGTCGATCTGGCCGCTGAAAAGCGTCGCGGCACCCTGGTCCGCCAGTTGATCGGCGCCGCCCGCCTGACCGCCGTGCATGACATTTCGTCCGGTGGCCTGGGCGTTGCCCTTGCCGAGATGGCAATCTCCAGCGGGATCGGCGCCACCGTCAAGGTGGACGGCCCGGCCCATGCGGCCCTCTTCGGCGAGGACCAGGGCCGGTACGTCCTGACCGTGTCACCGGACCGGGTTGAAGCCGTTCTGGAAGACATTCTGGACGCGGGTATCGACGTTCAACAGATTGGCACCACGGGTGGTGCCAGATTGACTGTGGAGGGCATCCTCACCATATCCGTTGCAAACTTGAAAAAAGCACATGAAGATTGGTTCCCGAATTACATGGCAGGCGTCTGAAGCCGCTTGCCTGTCAGGAACTTGACAACAAGGACGAACGCACGATGCCGATGAACGCGAATGAGATCGAAACCCTGATCAAGGAGGCGCTGCCCGACGCTCAGGTGGAGATCCGTGATTTGGCTGGAGACGGCGATCATTATGCGGCCAATGTGGTCTCGGAAACCTTCCGGGGCAAAAGCCGCGTCCAGCAGCACCAGCTGGTCTACGAGGCACTGAAGGGCAATATGGGCGGAGCCCTGCATGCCCTTGCGCTGCAGACAAAGGCACCGGACTGATCCGAAAGGGAACCCGACATGATCTGGCTTCTGCTTGTCGCAACACTTCTCAGCCTCCTGATCATGGAATTTCGGATATGGCGAGCCATCGGCAATCTGCTATATCGCACCGCATTCACACGAGTTGCAGCGGCTAAAAACAAGGACACACGCTCATGAGCATTCAGGACTGGATCAAGAACGAAGTCGGCAGCAACGACGTGGTGCTGTTCATGAAAGGCACGCCGAATTTTCCACAATGCGGGTTTTCCGGCCAGATCGTCCAGATTCTCGACTATGTCGGCACCCCCTACAAGGGCATCAACGTTCTGGAAGACGATGACCTTCGCCAGGGCATCAAGGAATTCACCAACTGGCCGACCATCCCGCAGCTCTATGTGAAGGGTGAATTCGTCGGCGGCTGCGACATCATTCGCGAAATGTTCCAGAATAAGGAACTGCAGGACATGCTCGCCGAAAAAGGCGTCCCGACCAGCGAGAAGACCGCCTGAGTCGGCTTTCTTTGTGAACGGCCTGTTCGAAGGGGCGGATCTTCCGCCCCTTTTTACGCCATGCCCGGCGTTCTACACCGTGCGCCCCCCCGAAACAGATGCGCTGAACTGCATGCCTTGTCAGGCTTCGCGATCCCGGTTCGTCATGGGAGCTGCTTTCCGCAATGCATCACGCGGGGCCTCTCGCAGGCAAAACCGGGCAGCACTCACCTTTATCCAAAGTAAACCCGAATCGAAATCCACCGAATAAGGCGAAAACTCGGCAAAACTTGCCGAATCGTCTAAACTGAACGCAAGGTGAATGCGGATTTCAGGGAAAGTACAGGTGCGTTCCGCCATTCTTCGTCCAGACGACACGGCCTCTGGAAAAGACCGGGCCGGGAAATGGGACCGGGGACAATGAAGAAAATTGCAGTTGCGGCAACCACCACATTCGCGCTCGCGCTGGCCGGCGTCGGCTTTGCCATGTCCGGCGGTGTGAAGACCGACAGCGAACTGCGCCGGGTGGACTGCCAAGCCCTGACCATGTTCACTCCCGCCTACAGGAAAAGCGCCGAGGAGCTTTGCGCCAACTATGGCGGCATCGCCCAGAAAGACGCCGCCCCGAACAAGGAAGGCCTGGTGATCCTCGTCCGCAACCAGCCCATGGGCGGCTTCGACGGCGAACAGTCCCTGCGCTGAACGGCATTGCATTCACAGGCATTTTTAAAAGCCGGTTTCGGGTCGCTGCCCGATGCCCCGCGCCGCCCTGACTATCGGCCTGTTAAGATTGCACAGGCCGGCAGACGGGTTTCATGCATCATCTTGGTATTGACCGAACGGACCAGGATCTGATCGCCCCTTAGGGCGACCACCTCGCCGGCCAGCGGCTCCACAGGGATGCCACAGTCTGTCGAGGTCTGCTGCACGCGCAAGGTCATGGAGCATGCGATAGGCAGGCAACAGGTGCCTGTAGAGACCGGGTCACGACGAAGTCACCCGGTAATCGCCTTCAGCTCCAGGAAATCCTCCAGACCGAACTCACCGTATTCGCGGCCGTTGCCGGATTGCTTGTAGCCTCCGAAGGGCGCGTCCCAGTCCGGTGCCGCGCCATTGATATAGACACTACCGGCGCGCAGCTTCCGGGAAACGCGCTTCGCCCGCACCGGGTCGCCGGTCTGGAGATAGGCGGCAAGGCCATAGGGCGTGTCGTTGGCGATCTGGATGGCCTCTTCTTCCGTGTCGAACGGGATCATCACCAGAACCGGGCCGAAAATCTCGTTGCGGGCAATCGACATGTCGTTGCCGACATCGGCAAAGACCGTCGGCCTCACGTAGTAGCCGGTGTCGAAGCCGTCCGGCTTGCCCGGGCCGCCGGCGATCAGCCGGGCCCCCTCGGCAATGCCGCTCTCGATATGGGCCTGGATCTTGTCGTATTGCAGGCTGCTGATTACCGGGCCGATATGATCGCCCTCCTCGGCCGGATCGCCGACCTTGACCTCGCCCGCGATTTTCGCCGCCAATTCGACCGCTTCAGCGTAGACACTCCGCTCGACCAGAAGCCGGGTCGGTGCGTCGCAGGACTGGCCGGTGTTGGAAAAGCAGCTTTCGAGTGAAAACCGCAGCGCCGTTTCCAGGTCCGCGTCGGCAAAGAGCAGGTTCGGTGACTTGCCGCCGAGTTCCAGCGCGACCCGCTTCACGGTTGGCGCCGCGTTTCGCGTTACCGAGACGCCGGCGCGGGTGGAGCCGGTAAACGACATCATGTCGATGCCCGGATGGGCGGACATCACGGCGCCGACGCCCTCGCCGTCGCCATTGACCAGGTTGAACACGCCCGGCGGGCAACCGGCCTCGTCGACCATTTCGGCAAACAGCAACGCGGACAGCGGCGCGATCTCGCTCGGCTTCAGAACCATGGTGCACCCGGCTGCCAGCGCCGGCGCGACCTTGGCGGCGATCTGGTTGATCGGCCAGTTCCACGGCGTGATCAACCCGCAGACGCCGATCGGCTCGTGCCGGAGCAGACTGCCGCCGCGCGGGCTCGGCCACTCGAACCGGTGCGCTTTCAGAGCTTCCAGCGTGGCCTGCAGATGCCCGGTGCCGGCCGGTGTCTGCTGTTCGCGCGTGAAGGTTCTGGGCGCGCCCATTTCCAGGCGGATCGCTTCGTCCATTTCGCCGGCGCGGCGCTCATAGACGGCGATGATCCGCTCCAGCAGCGCCGCCCGCGTGTCCACGGACGTTTCCGACCAGGCGTCAAGAGCCTGCCGGGCGGCGGCCACCGCCTTGTCGACATCGCCTTCCGATCCAAGCGAGATCACCGCGACCGGCTTTTCCGTGGCCGGGTTGATCACGTCCAGATCATTTGGCGCGACCGGGTCGACCCAGTCACCGCCGATATAAAATTGCCGCTTTTCAATCATCAGCCTGCCGCTTCCCGCATCTCCCGAACCGCGTCATCGCCGCGTTTCGGCTTCACCTCATACCCGGCTTCTTCCGGCTCGTCGTCAACCATCTCGGCCGGAAAACCCGGTGCCAGAACGTCGAGACCGGTCACCTCTTCCAGCCGCCTGATGATGTTGGGCGAGAGTTCGCGCGGACCGAAGCGGTCGATCGCATCGGCGAAGATGCTGTTGAGCAGGGGAGACAGTTCAAGCGGCACATCGTGGGCCTCGGCAATCGACTGGAACAGCCCGATATCCTTGGCCACAAGGTCCATGGTGAAGGAAATGTCGCGGGATCCGTTCAGGATCACCTGGCTTTCCGTCTCGTGGACGAAGGAATTTCCGGAGGAAATGCGGATCGCCTCATAGGCGGTCCCCATGTCCATTCCCGCCGCCTTGCAGGTCACAAGCGCTTCGGCAACCGACACCAGATTGGCGGTCGCCAAATAATTGGTCACCACCTTCAGGACGGACGCCGAGCCGATCTCGCCGGTGTGCAGCACCCTGCGGCCCAGCACGGTCAAGAACGGCAGTGCCTTCTCGAAGGTTGGCCGCGTGCAGCCGGCGAAGATCGCGATGTTGCCGGTGGCCGCCCGGTGACAGCCGCCGGAAACCGGACACTCGATGGCTTCCGCGCCTGTCGCGATGACGCGTTCCGCCAGGCGCTTGGTCTCGCCGGCATCCGTGGTCGACATTTCCGCCCAGATCCGGCCCGGCCCGATGCCTTCCAGAATGCCGTCCGGCCCCTCGACAACCGCGGCACAGGCCGCCGGGCTCGGCAGACAGGTGATGATCACGTCGCACGTCTGCGCAAGCTCCTTCGGGCTGGAGGCGCGAACCGCCCCCCTGGCGACGAAGCCCTCTTCCAGGGCAGGATCGAGATCGAGAACGCTCAGGTCGAAACCGTTGCGCAGGACACTGCCGGCAAGCTTGCCGCCGACATTGCCAAGACCGATGAAGCCGATACGCATGAGCGCGCCTTTCTGAAGAACTGATTTCGGGAAAACTCACCCTGCATCTCGCGCAACTCAAAGAGAAACGATATAATAAGGCAACATTACCAGTATTTTTTTATGAATGGTGCGCGATGCCGTCCCTCCCCAATCTGGTCTGGATCCGAAGCTTCGAGGCCGCGAGCCGTCTGGGCAGTTTCACCGCGGCGGGCACCGAACTTGGCCTGACCCAGGCCGCCGTGAGCACCCATGTCAGCGCGTTGGAAACCCAGCTCGGCCACCAGCTTCTGGAGCGGACCACGCGCAAGGTCGACCTCACCGCCAGCGGCAAGGCCTATCTTCCGGCCGTGCGCAAGGCGCTTCAGGAACTCGCCACCTCCACCGAAGGTCTTTTCGGCAGCCGCTCGACCGGGACCGTCACCATCCGCGCACCGATCTCCGAAGCCGCGCTGATCATGGCCCCGGCCCTTGCCGATTTCCGGCGGCAGCATCCCGGGCTCGATATCCGGCTTCTGTCCGCCATCTGGGCGGACACGGTCCTGGAAACCGGCATCGACATCGAGATCCGGCTGGGCACGGGCAACTGGCCGGACAGTCCGGCGGAACCGCTCGGTCCGGAGGTCATCGTTCCGGTCTGCCATCCGGAAATGGCCGCATCCCTGAATGCCCCTGAGGACCTGCTGGCGCAGCCACGCATTCATGTGCTCGGCTTCGACGATCACTGGCCCCGCTATCTGGAGGCCTGCGATCTGCCCCGTCCGGAAAGACACGCAAGCATCACGGTCGACACGTCGCTGGCCGCCGTCGAACTGGCCGCGGCGCATGGCGGCATCGCGCTGCTGCTCGGCAAGGTCGCCGCGCGTCCCGTTGCCAACGGCCGGCTCTCGGTTCCGCTTGATATCCGTGTTCCGTCTGCCCGCACGCACCACCTGCTCAGCCGAACCCCGGCGGTCTCGCCGAAAACCGCGACACAGACGGTGGAGGCATGGATCAGGGAGCTGTTCGCGGGATAAGGTCCCGACGACTGACGGTTCACGCATCCCGGCCAAACGACACGCTGCGCCGCAGACCGGATGGAACGGCCTCTTACTCCGCCGCGAACAGCTTCGCCGTCATCGCAAGGCTTGCCCCGCAAGGCTCTTCCGCCTCAGCGCCGTCTTCGGCAGGGGACCCGTCTTCTGCAGGGGGGCTGTCCGCCGGACGCAGGTTGATGAAATCATACAGCGACCGGTCGAGCAGATGCGAGGGACGCGAATTTCCCAGCGCGCGTGCCATGATCGCCATACGGCCGGGGCTCTGCTTTTCCCAGCCCTGAAGCATGCGCTTGACTTCCTCGCGCTGGAGCCCGTCCTGGGAGCCGCACAGGTTGCAGGGAATGATCGGAAACCCCATGCCGTTCGAATAGCGGGCAATGTCGCCTTCCGCCGCATAGGCGAGCGGGCGCAGCACCAGAAGATCGCCTTCGTCATTGATCAGCTTCGGCGGCATGGAGGCCAGACGGCCGCCGTGGAACAGGTTCATGAAGAAGGTTTCAAGGATGTCGTCCCGGTGATGGCCGAGCACGATCGCCTCGCAGCCCTGTTCGCGTGCGATCCGGTACAGGATCCCCCGGCGCAGCCGCGAACACAGCGAACAATAGGTCCGGTGCGCCGGGATCTTCTCGGTGACGATGGAATAGGTGTCCTCGCGCACGATGACATGCTCGATGCAGTTGTCTTCAAGGAACTTCGGCAGGATGTCGGCGGGAAACCCCGGCTGCGCCTGATCGAGATTGCAGACGATCAGATCGACCGGCAGCAGACCGCGCCATTTCAGCTCGATCAGCACCGCCAGCAATGTGTAGCTGTCCTTGCCGCCGGACAGGCACACCAGCCACTTCGGCTTGTGACCGTCGGCCGTGGTCTCCCGAAGCATGCCGAAATCGCTGATTGCCTCACGCGCCTGCCTCAGCAAGCGCTTGCGCAGTTTCTTGAACTCGACAGTTGAAGGCGCTGCGCGCAAGAGCGCGGGCACGTCGGTGACGGAGCTGTCGGCGATGTCGTTCATGATAGCGGCTCGATACGGTGTCCGGTCTTTGCGCTGGCATAGCGGATCGCGGCGTCCGGGAAAAGGGCAAAGCGTGCGCGCACCGCGCGCGTGCCGGCGTGCAGACACCGGCACCGTCGCTCTTGCAGCGGGCGATCCGCTTCCTATGATGGCCACCGCAATGCCTTGGAGGGGCTCAGGTGAAAACGCAATATGTGGAACTGGTGGCCGCGATCGCGACCCTGGGCAGCCTTGCCGCGGCGGCAAAGGCACTGGACAAGTCCCAGCCGGCCATCACCAAGGCGCTCAAGAAGGTGGAGAGCGACCTCGGCGTGGTGCTCTTTCACAGGGTGCCGAGCGGGATCGTGCCGACGCTGGAGGGCCTGCCCGTCATAGAACGCTGCCAGCGGATCCGCCGCGACCTGGAGAAACTGACCGAGGACATCGCGCAATCGCGCGGCACCTATGTCGGGTCGATTTCCGTGGTGGTGTCCCCGTTGGCCGCGCTGAAGATCATTCCGCCGGTGATGCGGCGGTTCCAGAGCCGGTTTCCCGGGATCGAGCTGCGCATCACCGGCGGGCACGCGCCGGACGCCTTCCGCAGCCTGCGGTCTGGCGAAGCCGACTTCGTGATAGGTCCTGCCCCCGAGGACGTCTCGAGAACGGGTCTTCATGTCGAACACCTTGTGAAGACGTCGATCACCTTCCTGGCCGGCCGGCAATCGCCGCTGAAGGATCTCAGCCGCCCGGAAGATCTGCTCGGGGCCCGGTGGGCCGTCATCGGGCCGCGCAGCCGCCCGCCTCTCTTCCAGAGCTATTTCCGGCATCACGGCCTGCAGGGACCGGACCCAGCGATCAGATCCGATTCGATCCTGAGCATCCTCGCCATCCTTGAATGTTCGGACGTCCTCTGCTCGTTCCCTTCGTTGATCGCGGACGACCTCGTCGCCAGATGGGACGTGGCCGCGCTGCCGGTGGACCTGAGCATGCTCACGGTCGATATCGCCCTCACCTGGACACGGGAAAGACTGCTGACCCCAGCCGCCCTCGCCTTCGCCGACTTCATCAGGGAAGAAGGCCGGGGCCTTAGCCAGACATAACCTGAGGTTATACCCATGAGATCAGGTTAATTGAGGGATATACCCCTTGAGTGCTAGTCTGCCCGCAATGATGCCGCTCAAGCGGCACGTCGGGAGGAAAATACGTGAACATCCTGTTCATCATGTATGACCAGCTCCGGTTCGATTACCTGAGTTGCGCGGGCCATCAGCATCTGCACACGCCGAATTTCGACCGGGTCGCGGCCATGGGCGTGCGCTTTACCAATGCCTATGTGCAGTCGCCCGTGTGCGGCGCCAGCCGGATGAGCTGTTATACCGGTCGCTATGCGTCCTCCCACGGTGCCCAGTGGAACGGCTTTCCGCTGCGGGTCGGCGAACAGACGCTCGGCGATCATCTGCGCCGCGCCGGCATGGAGTGCTGGCTGCTCGGCAAGACCCACATGAAGGCGGACGTGGAAGGCATGGCCCGGCTCGGGCTCAGCCCCGACAGCCAGATCGGTGCCCGGCAGACCGAATGCGGCTTCGACGCCTGGATCCGCGACGACGGACTTTGGGGAGAAGGACCGGACGGCTTTTATGATGAGAAACGCTCGCCCTACAACGAATACCTGAAGACAAAGGGCTATCCGTCGCAAAATCCCTGGGCGGACTTCGCGAATGCAGGCGTCGAAAAAGACGGCGAGATTGCATCGGGATGGATGTTCAAGAACTGCGACAAGCCGGCCAATATCCGGGAAGATGACAGCGAAACGCCCTGGCTGACCCGTGAGGCAATCAGCTTCATCGACCAGGCACAGGACGGCTGGTGCGCGCATCTGAGTTTCATCAAGCCGCATTGGCCCTACATCGTCCCTGCCCCCTATCACGACATGTACGGCAGCAACCATGTGCCACAGGCCGTCGTCCATCCGGTCGAACGCGAGAACCCGCATCCGGTTTACGATGCCTTCATGGGCAATCGCATCGCGCAGGCCTTCCAGCGCGACGACGTCAGACAGAAGGTCATTCCGGCCTACATGGGCCTCATCAAACAATGCGACGACCAACTGGGGGTCCTTCTCGATCACCTGGAGGAAACCGGCCGCATGGAAAACACCATGATCGTGCTCACCTCCGATCATGGCGATTATCTCGGTGATCATTGGCTGGGCGAAAAGGATCTGTTCCATGATCCATCGGTGAAGGTGCCGCTGATCGTCTACGATCCGCGAACACAGGCCGACGGCACCCGGGGCACCACATGCGACGCCCTCGTCGAGGCAATCGACCTCGCCCCCACGTTCGTCGAGGCTGCCGGCGGCAAGGTTGCCGATCATATCCTGGAAGGCCTCAGCCTGACGCCGTGGTTGCACGGAGAAACCCCGGACTGGCGCAGCTTCGTAGTCAGCGAATACGACTATTCCGTCACCCCGATGTGCCAAAAGCTGGGCGTCTCCTCGCGCGATGCCCGTTTGTTCATGGTCTTTGACGGCCGCTACAAGCTGATCCATGCCGAGGGCGGCTTCCGTCCCATGCTGTTCGACCTGACATCCGACCCGCAGGAATTCCATGATCTTGCCAAGTCGGTCGGCCACCAGGCCGAGATCGACCGTCTCTACGGCCTGCTCGGGCAATGGGGGCGGCGCATGTCCCAGCGTGTCACCCGGTCCGAGGACGACATCGCCGCCATGCGCGGACGCTCGGCACGGCGCGGAATCCTGCCCTTCCTCTATGATGGCACGGAGGTGCCTGAAGAGATGACCGCCCGGTACCGGAGCCGGACGCAGACCGTTTATGCGAAGGAGTAGCCTCGATGCCGAACGAAGCGCTCCTCGCCCACGACAGAACACAGTTCAGAAAAGAGATAATCGAACTTGCGCCCGGCGTCTGGGGCGCAGTCGGCTATGCCGCGTCCTGCCAGTTCATGATCGAGGGCGGTAACAGCGTCACCATCGTCGACACATCGGAAAGCACCAGGGCGGCTGAAAACGTGCTTGCGGAATTTCGCAAGCGCTGCGCGAAACCCGTCGGGCGGATCATCTATACCCACAGTCACCGGGACCATATTTCCGGCGCCAGCGTGTTTGCGCAGGGGCGTCAGATCCCGATCCTGGCGCAGGCAGGTTTCAAGTCCGATCTGGTCGACAACGATCCCGACGAGATCTCGCCTGCCCGGGCACTCGGCCGGCGCACCCGGGCCCAGTTCGGGTTCGGCCTGTCCGCGCAGGAACGCGTTTCCATCGGCTGTGGCCCCGGCGACCGCCCCCTGGAAGGGCTTGGCGCCGGTTTCGTGCCGCCCAACCAGCTCATTTCCGAGGACTGCACGTTCGATCTGGACGGCGTGCCCGCCAGACTGCTGGCCGCGCCCGGAGAAACCGCCGACCACATGGTCGTGTGGCTGCCCGACACAAGGGTGCTGCTATGCGGAGACAACTGGTATCACGCCTTTCCGAACCTCTACGCCATAAGAGGCACGCCCTACCGGGACTTCGCTGCCTGGGCGCACAGTCTCGACCGATTGGCCGGTCTCGGCGCCCGGGTGCTCGGCCCGGGCCATACCCGGCCCGTGTTCGGCGAAGCGAAGGTCCGTGACGTCCTGACCTCGACGCGCGACGCGATCTTTCATGTGATGAGCGAAACGGCACGCATGATGGACGAAGGGCTCGGACTTGAAGAGATCGCGGCAACCATTTCACTTCCCGGCCATCTGGCTTCCAAACCCTGGCTGGGCGAGTTTTACGGCAAGGTCGGCTGGTCGGCCCGCGCATATGCGGTCGGCACGCTCGGCTGGTACGACGGCAATCCGAGCAATCTGGGCGCCATGACTGCAAAACGCCGCGCGGAACACATGGCCCGCCTCGCCGGGGGGCCGGAAGCCCTTGACCAGGCGGCCCGAGCCACCCGGGACAAACAATGGTGCCTGGAGCTTTGCGATCACCTGATGGCGCTGGGAGTGCCCGCTTTGGAAGCGTCCACCCGGGACCTCAAGGCGGCAACCCTGAGCCTGCTGGCCGAGGATGAAATAAACGTCACCGCCCGGAACACGTACCTGTGGGAAGCCAAACGGCTGCTGTCATCAGAAAAGCGAACCGCTGATGCGTGACACAGCCGAGCGCACAGTCGCAAATCTTCTGTCGGTGGCCTTTGTCTTCGTCATCCTGATCTACGCGGCATCCGGTCCTCTGACCGAATTCGTTCGCTGGTTCATTGAAACCACGACACCGGGATTTGAGGACCTGTCACGCAGGGATCAACGCGTTTTGCTGAAGGAAAACTGGCTCGGCGCAGCCTACAAGGGCTTCGAACGGTCTTTTCTGCTGCCGACCGGCCTGATCCTCGGTCTGCCCATCGTGTTTTCGTTCGCGATCAGCTTCCTGACGCTTTCAGTCCGGTTCCACTGGTTGAACTGGGGACTTGCGGCGCTGTCCACCGCCACCTTCTGCCTGTGGATTGCCAAACTCTTCGCTGTCGACGGAGGCGCGTTGCCTTCGGCCTCGCCCGTCGATTTCATCACGTTTCCCATTGCCGTGGCCCTGACGCTCTACCTCACATGGCGCCAGTTCGGCAACTTTATCGTCGGCTTCTGCCTGTTCTGGATCATCTATTTTTTCGTCCGCGGCCTGCTGCCGGAATGGACCGGCATCCTGGCGGGTTCGGAAAGCACCTTTGAGCAATCGATGCGGTCGATGGTGCTCAATTTCTGGGCGCAGACAGGCGGCATGTTCGGCCAGCCGATTCAGGTGGTTTCGGGCAACGTTCTTGTTTTCATCTGCTTCGGAGCCGTCCTGATGGTCAGCGGCGCCGGCACTCTCCTCATGAAGATTGCCAACCGTGCCACGGGCCGGTTCACCGGCGGCGCCGCGCATGCGGCCATTGCCTCGTCGGCACTGTTCGGAACCCTTTCGGGCGCCGCGATTTCAAACGTGGTTTCGACTGGCGTCATGACGATCCCGGTCATCAAGAAGTCCGGTTTCAAGCCTGCATTCGCCGCAGCCGTGGAAGCCTCGGCATCAACCGGTGGCCAGATCATGCCACCGGTCATGGGTGTGGTCGCGTTCTTTGTCGCCGGACAGATAGGGCTGGAATACCGCTATATCGTGGTTGCCGCGATCGTACCGGCGGTCTTTTTCTATCTCGGGATTTTCCTGACGGTTTATTTCGAGGCACGGCGGCAGGGTGTCGGTGCGCTTCCGGCCGAGGCGCGGCCCGGTCTGAGCCGGTCGGAAGGGGTCAAGTGCCTGGTGTTCATCCTGCCACTAGGCGTCTTGAGCTATTTCCTGTTTTCACAGCCTTCCATCCCGAAAGCCGGATTCTACGGTTTCATTTCGGCACTGGTTTGCGCACTCGTGTTTTTCCCGGAATTCCGGAGCTGGAACAGGCTCTACACGGCCTTTGTCAACGCCGGAAAAATGTCCGCCTCGATCGTGGTCATCGTCACGGCGATCGGTTTGATCGTCGGTCTCATCCAGGTGTCCGGTTTCTCCGGAAGACTGTCGCTGCTGCTGGCGCAGCTTGCGTCGGGCCCGCTGTTCACGACCTTGATCGTTGTCGCGCTGGGAGCAATTGTCCTCGGCATGGGACTTCCCCCGGGCGCGACCTATTTCATCATCGTGATCGCGCTGAGTTCCGGGATCGATGCGGTCGGAATTGCGCCGCTCACCCTGCATCTGTTCGTGGTGTTCTTCGCGGTCATTTCGACGGTCACACCGCCGGTTGCCCTCGCCGCCTTCGCAGCAGCCCCGATTGCTGGGGCCGATCCCGTCCGGACCGGTTTCGAGGCCGCCCGCCTTTCGATCGCCGGCTTTCTCATTCCGTTCGTCTTCGTCTATCACCCGTCGGTTCTTTACAAACTGCAGGTTCTTTTTGCCTGGTTTGGCGAAGAACTGCCGAAATCGAAAGCGATGATTGACGTGACCAGCGTGAGCTGGGCCGGACTCGGCTGGATCGTTCTGGCGTTCACGATATCGATGTGGCTGCTGACCTCGGCAATGGCCGGATACGAAAAGAACAGGCTGTTCCCGCTTGAACGGATCGCCCGGATCGCCGCCGGCTTTGCCATCCTCGTACCGAATTATCTCGTGGCCGGTCCGGCGTTTCTGGCCGCTGCCGCATTGCTTGTGGCGCACCGTTTCCTAAGAGGAGCCCCCTCTCCGACGGCCATTCCGAAATCCACCACGTGACACACACCTATTCAGGGAGGAATACCATGCGTTTCTTATCGGCAGTGACACTCGCGGCGTTTCTATCAACGACGCCCGCGCACGCCCAATCCACGACCTTGAAGATGGCGACAATCGCCCCGAGCCTTGGTCAGGCGATCACCATGGCAACATTCGCCAATGTGGTGACCGACAATCTGGACGATATCTCGATCGAGGTTTCCGGCGGCGGAGCGGCGACGCTCCATCAACTGGAAGTCGGCCGCGGAAACCTGGAAATGTCGATGACAAGCCCGGTTATCTACAATCTGATGGCCGGCGGCAAGGCAATGTACAAGAACGAGGCCGAAGCTCCGGAGTTGGCGAAAAACGTTCGCCTGCTGATGTGGTTCCCCTATGGCGCGTATCACTTCGCGGTCCGCGCCGACAGCGACATCCAGGTGCTCGACGACATCGAAGGCGCGTCGGTGTTTCTGGGGCCCCAGGGCGGCGGCGCCTACAACGCCGCGCGCGGCTGGATCGAAAGCTCGACCGGTCTCGTTGCCGGCGAAGACTACGACGCCATAAAAGCCAATTGGGCAACCGGCTATCAGGCCTTTCTCGACGGGAAAATCGATGTCTATGTGAACGGGTGCCTCGATCCCTGCGGCCAGTTCATCCAGTTCACGGAAACCGAGAACCTGCGCTTCATCGGACCGGAAGATGCCGAGGGCGAAGCCGTCGACAAGTGGCTCGGCAAGTGGCGCTACCGGGCGGAAACACCCGCAGGGCTTTACGCCGGACAGACGAATGACGGTCCGGTGGTCTCCTTCGACACCGCCGTCGGCATCGCCGTGCGCACCGATCTGGACGAAGACACCGTCTACCGCATCACCAAGGCGTTCTGGGACAACCTTGAAAGTGTGACCTCCGATGCGCCCTGGGCGCAGGCCCTCGATGTCAAATTCGCCGCAAGCAAGCGCGGACTGATGGAATTGCATCCCGGCGCGGAACGGTTCTATCGCGAGGCCGGCGTCCTGGATTGACCGCAGCGACGGCGCAGGAGAGCCTGCTCTCCTGCGCCGTCCTGACACCAGACGTGCCCGCCTTGACCCGGGCGCGGTGCATCATGGCGCTTGCAGGTCAGATAACCCAGGGAGGGAGGCCCCAATGCGTGCAGTCATCACGGGTGCTGCGACCGGTATCGGAGCGGCGGCGGTCGCAAAACTCAAGGCCCGCGGCTATGAAATCACTGCGTTTGATATCCGCGAGCCGGAAGACGTCGACCTTTGGGTCAAGGTCGACATGGCCGATCCTGCGGCCATCGAGACGGCAGCTGCCCGCGTGGACGGACCGTTTGACTGTCTGATCAACAATGCCGGCCTGCCGCCCCGCGAAGGTCTTTCCGGATCCATTCTGGCCGTCAATTTCCTGGGTCTGGTCAAGCTGACCCATTGCCTCGAACCCAAGCTCGCGAACGGCGCGGCCATCGTGAACACCGCCTCGCGCGCCGGTGCCGGCTGGCGCGAGAATATCGAGCAGGTAAAACGGCTGTTTGCGGTTGAAACCGTCGATGATCTGGGTCGCTTCATTGCCGATGAACGCATTGGCCATGTGGCGGCCTACAACCTGTCCAAGGAAGCGGTCATCGCCTGGGGCGTCGCCAATACGGAACGGCTGATCGCCCGCGGCCTGCGGGTCAATTCGGTAAGCCCCGCAGCGGTCAGCACCGGCATCCTGGATGATTTCGCCACCGCCTTCGGAGATCGTATGGCCAGAAACGTCGCCCGTGTCGGGCGTCCGGGCACACCGGCGGAAGTCGCCGATCTGATCCTGTTTCTGGCCTCCGAGCAAAGCAGCTGGCTGAAAGGCAACGATCTTACCATTGACGGCGGCATGTCGGCCCTTGCCGCATGTGATCAGCTCGGCCTCTGACCGGGGCCGGCGCATCTGTTCCAGGTCCCGGCACGCCGGCCCCGTGCTGCCTTCGGCAAGGCACGAGACCGGCGCATCGCCTCTGTCCTTTTGAAACGCCCTATTCGAACAGGGACGGCAGGAACATGGAGACCGCGGGCACGTAAGTGACCAGCATGAGCGCCGCGAACAGCGCCAGATAGAACGGCCAGATTGATTTCAGCGCCTGCTCGATCGGGATCTTGCCGACCGCGCACCCCACGAACAGGCAGGTTCCCACCGGCGGTGTGCACAGACCAAGCCCCAGATTGACCAGCATCATGATCCCGAACTGAACGGGATCCATGCCCAGTTCCCGCGCAATCGGCAGGAAGATCGGCGTGCAGATGAGGATGAGCGCCGCCATGTCCATGATCATCCCCAGCATGAGCAACATGACGTTGATCATCAGGAGGATGACGATCTTCTCTTCTGAAATGCCGAGCAGGAACTCGCTCAGCCGTGCCGGCACCTGATAGAGCGCCAGCAGATAGGCAAAGGAACTGGCGAAGCCGATCAGGATCATGACCATCGCGGTGGTTCGCATGGCACTGGTGACCGCCACCACGAACTTGTCCCAGTCCAGGGTGCGGTAGCAGAAGGCCGTCAGCGCGAGCGCATAGATCGCACCGAAGGCACCCGATTCCGTGACCGTGAAGACACCGGACAGGACGCCGCCGACAATGATCACCGCCGTGATCAGACCCGGCACCGCCGTGACGGCAGTCTGCGCAACGACCCGCCACCCCGGAAAGGGTTCAGACCCGTAATTATGTTTGAGCGCGACGACATAGGCGGCGACTGCCAGACACAGGCACATGAGCATGCCCGGGATCACGCCGGCGAGAAACAGTTTGGAAATCGAGATGCCGCCACCGGCCGCGACCACGAAGATGATCATGTTGTGGCTCGGCGGGATGACGATTCCGGCAACCGAGGACGTCACGGTCACGTTGACCGCATAATCCGCCCTGTAACCCTTTTCCTTCATCACCGGGATGAGCAGGGACCCCAGAGCCGAGATATCGGCGATGGCGGAGCCGGAAATACCGCCGAACAGCATGCTGGAAAAGATGTTCACGGAAGCCAGCCCACCGCGGACATGCCCGACAAGCGCGGACGCCAGCCGGACCAGGCGGACCGCGATACCGCCGTGCAGCATCAATTCGCCGGCGAAGACGAAGAACGGAATCGCGAGCAGCGAAAACGACGCGACACCCGCGATCGCCCGTTGAAAGGTCATCAGGAGGGGAAAGCCCTCGTACCAGAATGCCGCCGCGGCCGAGATGCCCATGGCGAAGGCGACAGGAATGCCGACGACGACGCTGACGCCGAAGACACCGAGCAGAATAGCAAGACCCATTATTTTTCCACCCTTTTTGTCTCGTAGATCTCGCCGTGCAGAAGGCATCTGACACGCAACAGGAGCCGCCCGCCCGCGAACAGCACCATCAACGCGCCACAGGCCACGGCGGAGGCGGTTCGCACGCTTTCGGGAATGTTCAGCATGGGAAGAAGGGTCGACCAGCCGAATTGAAACAGTTCGATACTGGCCAACAGCATGACGCCTCCGAAGATGGCCAGGCACAGGTCGGTCAACAGGAGCAGGCCCTCCCGCGCCTTTTCCGGCAGAGAGTCGCGCAGGAACGTCACGCCGAGATGGGTCTGTTCCTGAATACCGACCGCGGACCCCAGAAAGGTGATGTAGCAGATCAGCAGAAGCGCGAGCTGTTCGACCCAGGTGGGCGTCTGGTTCAGGACATAGCGGCCGAACACCAGCCAGCCGAAGGTCGCGACGAGCACCACCAGGGCGACGGACGCCAGCAGCACGCAGACACGCTTGATCCGGTCCAGGGACACTTCCAGCAAGTCCCAGAAACTTCCAATTTGCGGCATCAAGGCCTCTCCGGATTAGATTACGAACTCAGAACAGGAACAGATCGGCTCGATCGGAGCGATGTTAATCCGCGAGCGAAAACGAGGGAAGCGGTGCGCGTTTTCAATTGTTCGTGCCGCTGGAGCGTACCCCTTCCGGCGTCCGGGGACGCTCGGCCATTTTGCAAAGGGCAGCCGGAATTCGTGTATTTCAGACGTAGAAGATTGTTACGCTTTGGCGCACGCGGCCATGTGGGCCGTGCCGGAGGAAGAGTGGCACGGCCCACACAGGGCGTTACTGTGCGTTCCGGAACATGTCGACCAGTTCGGTCAGGTCCGGATTTTGCGACAGGAACGATTCGTAGACCGGCGCCATAGCAGCCTGGAACGCGGCCTTGTCCTCGATCGAGTTCACGGCAACACCGCCGGATTCCACCTTGGCCATGCTGGCCGCTTCACGGTCCTGCCACAGCTTGCGCTGCAGTTCGGTGCTGTTGCGGCCGGCGACCCGGACGATTTCCTGCTGCTCGGGCGTCAGCGCATCGAAGCTCTTCTTGCTCATGCACAGGCACTCGGGAATGACCAGGTGTTCCGTCAGCGAGTAGTATTTCGCGACTTCGAAGTGGTTGGTGGACTCATAGGACGGCGGATTGTTTTCCGCACCGTCCACCACACCGGTCTTGATCGCCTGGTAGACTTCGGCGAACGCCATCGGCGTTGCGTTGCCACCCATGGAATCAACCATGCCGACGAACAGATCGTTGTTCATGACACGGATCTTCATGCCGCCCAGATCCGCCGGTTCGGTGATCGGCTTCTTCGACGTGTAGAAAGAGCGGGCACCGGCATCGTAATAACCGAGCGCGACGAGGCCTTTCGCTTCAAGCCCCTTGCTGAGCGCTGCGCCAGGCGCACCGTCCATGAGCTCGTACATCTGCGGAACGCTCTTGAAGATGAACGGCAGCGACACGACGTTGGTTTCCGGAACGGACTGTCCCATCGGCCCGAGGCTGAAGACACCGAAATCGATCACTCCCAATCGAGTCTGTTCGATGGCATCAGGCTGCGAACCGAGCACCCCGCCGTGGTAGACCTTGCCGGTGATCTCACCGCCGGTCTTTTCGCTGACTTCCTTCACGAACGCTTCCATGCCGTGAGACACCGGATAGTCGTCGACATGGATGTTCCAGCCGCGCAGTTCGCGGGCTTGAGTTTCAAGCGAGCCGAACGCGACAGTGGCTGCCACCGCGGACGCGAGCGCCACACCCAGTTTCAAAGATTTGGCAATGGTCATTAGATCCTCCCTGTTTGACCTTCGCAGACGATACGTAAATAACAAATTTTTACAAGTTTAAAAATCGATAAAACAAATTCTCCCTGACACAGATATCAATGAATTGAAATATTTGAAGAATTCAGAATTCCTGTCCCCCGCCCACCCGGCGCCGCTTCGACAACACCGGCGAAACCGCGCAACGGTTTCGCCGGCATGCGGGCGACGGCATCGTCAGGAGAACAGCATTCCGCCATTGATATCGACGCAGGCTCCGGTGATGAACGCCGAGTTGTCACCGGCAAGGAACACGGCAAGATTTGCGACGTCCTCCGATGCCCCCTCACGTTTGAGTGGCGTCGCCTCCGCAACCTTCTTGCGAACCTCCGGCTTGGTGAAGACGTTGTGGAAGTCCGTGTCGATCATGCCCGGGCAGATCGCATTGACCCGAATCGCGGGCGCGAATTCCTTCGCCATTCCCCGGGTCATGGTCATCACAGCCCCCTTGGCCATGCCGTAGGCGAGCGCGCCCGGGCCGCCGCCGTCGCGGCCGGCCTGCGAGGCGACATTCACGACGGCGCCTCCGGCTTTCATGTGCGGCAGGGACTTCTGAATGATGAGAAACGCCGATGTGACATTGAGGTCGAACACCGTCTGCCAGTGTTCCGCGGTGATTTCAGGGACGGTCTTGCGGGCAACGAGCCCGCCCGTGACCGGCACCACGATATCAACGCCACCGAACTCCGAAACTGTCCGCTCCACCAGCGCGGTCACATCGGATGGGCGGGTCATGTCCCCCTGCATGGCAAAGGCCTTGCCCCCCGCCGCGGTAATTTCCGATACGGCGCTGTCGGCGCCCTCACCGCTGCTGAAATAGTTGACGGCAACATTGGCACCGGCTTGCGCAAGAGCCAGGACGCACGCTCGGCCGATATCGCGGCCACCCCCGGTGACAATTGCTGTTTTTCCGTTCAGTTCCATAGTCGTCCCTTCCAGTTGCGATGAACCTGCCCTGTCCGCGCCACATGCACGCACTCGGCACAAAGACGTTCCTGCCCGCACCAGAACCGGCAAGGTCCTTCCCCGGGCGACACCGCCGTTCCGAGAGACACGTTCCGCAGGCGTCTTCCTGTCTGCGCCCAACTAGCTTTGTTCAGGCCTGCAAATCAATATAAATTATTACAAATTCAAGAATCAGATGATTTTCCACGCCTCGGCAGACACCTCAGCCTGACGCGTCCCGAAACCGGAAATTCATGAAAAAACAGAAGGAGAAGGAGAATTTTATCATATTTATCAATTAGATAAAATACATGTAGACTGTTCATGTGAGGGCAAAACCCATAACCGGCTGCGCGGCCGGCAGCCATTTGAAAGCTTTCCGGCACGACCGGTGAACATTACAAATAATTGACAAATTTTTCCGACACCAATAAGCGTGTCAGTGCGCCACACCACCCCGGCACTCCAAAAGAGGCAGTTTTTCCATGGCAAGCCTGGACAGGACCACGCACGACAAGCTGATGGCGGTCAGCACCGCCACACTCACAACCGTTCTCTTCAAGCGCGGACTGAAAAACATATTCCTGCAAGGGCTGCACCGCCTGCGGCCGGGCGAGAACATGGTGGGACCGGCCTACACGCTTCGCTACATTCCGGCCCGCGAAGACCTCGATACCCTGGAATCATTCGCCGACCGCACCAACGCCCAGCGCAAGGGCGTCGAAGAATGTCCGCCCGGCGCCATCTTCATGATCGACGCCCGGGGGGATGCCTCTGCCGCCTCGGCCGGCTGCATCCTGGCAACCCGGCTCCAGGCCCGCAGCTGCCGCGGCATCGTGACCGACGGCGGGTTCCGGGACACACCCGAAATCGCCGAACTCGACATGCCCGGCTTTCACGCCCGGCCGAGCGCGCCGACCAACCTGACCAGGCATCACGCCGTTGCGGTGAATGATCCGATTGCCTGCGGCGGCGTGTCGGTTTTTCCCGGAGATATCATCGTCGGGGACAATGAGGGTGTTGTTTGTATTCCCCACCATATGGCACATGATGTAGCTGACGAAGCTGTGGAGATGACCGTCTTCGAGGACTTTGTCATGGAACTGGTGAAACAGGGCGCGTCGACATTCGGGCTTTACCCCCCGACCGATCCGTCTACGGCAAACAGGTTTAAGGCGTGGCGTCAGGAAAAAGGCAGATAGTCAAAAGGGGCGCCGCCGAGAAGGACCGGACTCTCTCCGACCGGGCTTATGAGAGCATACTTGCCAAGATCATGGATGGCGACATCCCCGTCGGCGGCAAGTTACCGACAGAACAGGTGCTTTCCGAGGAAATCGGCATTTCACGACCTGTCCTGCGCCAGGCCCTCAAGCAGTTGCGTGAGGACGACGTCATCGTCTCGCGCCAGGGGTCCGGATCCTATGTCAACCGGCGCCCGGAAGGCGCAGTCCGCGACTTCGCCCCTGTCGGATCCATCGCCGATATTCAGCGCACCTTTGAATTCAGGGCTGCGATCGAAGGCGAAGCCGCCTATCTGGCCGCGGGGCGGCGGACCGATGCCGACCTCAATGAAATGCGCCTTGCCCTGGACGAACTGGAGCGGTGCATCAAGGCCGGAGAACTGGGCGTCGCCGCGGACGAAGCCTTCCACGTGGCCATCTGCAATGCAGCGGACAACAAGTATTTCGCCGCCGCCAGGTCGTCCATGCAGTCGAACATCCTGACAGGCATGAACCTGACAAGAAATCTGTCGCTCACAAAACCCCAGCAACGCCTCAAGCTCGTTCAGTCAGAGCATTATGAAATCTTCGAGGCAATCGAACAGGCCGACAGCGACGCCGCCAGGCTGGCCATGCGCAACCACGTCGAGAATGCCCGCAAGCGTATTTTCGAAGGCTGAGCCAGTCCTCTGCGTGAGTCAGTCCTCTGCGCAAGGTAAGGCCATGGCGGGCCGGACCGCCACGACGCGGGCGGCAGCCGCCTTGCGGGCATCGAGCATGTGCCGGAGGCGACGGGAAGACCTGCCGCCTCCGCCACGGTGCGCACGTTATTCGCTGCAGGTATCGGTCCCTGCCGGACCTGTCAGAATGACACTGTTTCCCTTGCTGTGAAGGGAATGGGCGCCGTCGGTGTAAAGTGCGCCGGATCCACTGCGAACCTGTTCAAGGCGCATCTGGGGAGAGCCGTCGATAGAGAAGATCGCGTAGCCGTCACCGGTCTGTCCGTAGGTGACCACAAGCGGCAAGCCTTCGGCGCAGGTGTAATGGTGTGTGACGGATTCCGAAACCGGCGACAGGGTCCCCTGAGCCTGAACATCCGCAATGGCGTTGGTGATCGCATAAAGGGGCTGTTTGGGCTCGCTGTAGACGCCATACATGATTTGACCGCGCACCAGATCGAGCTGCAGCGACACATCGCGGGACGTATCGTAGAGAAACACGGTCCCCTCGTTGCGCCCGCGCTCCTCGAAACGGAACGCGACCTGTCCATTCTGGTTCAGTTCCTCCCACTGGCCGCCACCGGCGTTCGAGAAGCTGCCCTGCGCATGAAAGACCTGATCGACGTTGAAGCCGCTCACCCCGGGGGAAATGGCGACACCGCCGCCGCCCTGCGTGACCGGCGGCTGCACATTGCCGAGCCCGCGTGCACAGGTGGTCAAAATACCGGGATAAGCGGTTTCAGAGCAGATCAGTCCCCCCCATTGATACCCGGACTTGCCGTTTCCATAGCGGATCTGGAACCACTCGTAGCCGTTCATGAGAACGCCCGTTCCGTTCACGATCACGATGGCGGTTCCGTCTCCCAGACTGCCTATGTCGCGGTACTGCGTGCCTGGCCCTGCCCGCACATTCCCGCCATAGGATTTGCCGGACTGCGGAAAATCAACGTCCGGAGAAGCCAGAGCTGTCGAAACCGGCGCGGCGAGGACAGCCGACACCGCAAGAGCGCGTAACAAATTCATGGAAAATCCTGTTCTAGCAATTCAGATCCCGGCTCGGTCCTTTGACGGACCGAGGCCGTCCCGCCCAATTGAGAGAAAAAAGCCATCGGACGCAAGACCCGCTCAAGCCAAAACAGCTTTTCGGCGCGCTTTCGAACACGTTGCCCTTCATGGAGATATCGCGGCAGAAAAGGCCTGGCGCCTGTTTCGATGATGGACCGGTATCGATCCGCTGCCTGGCCCCGCATGGGCGATCCTGGACGAAGTTACCCTGCCCACACAGACAAAGAAAAAGGGCCCGCCGATGGCGGGCCCTTCTCTTCAATTCTTGTTCGGCGCTGGTTAGCGCGAATAGAACTCGACAACCAGGTTCGGTTCCATCTGCACCGGGTACGGCACATCGGAGAAACTCGGGATACGACCGTAGGTCGCGGTCATCTTGTTGTGGTCGGCGTCGATATAGTCCGGCACATCCCGTTCTGCGGACTGGATGGCTTCCAGTACCAGGCCGAGCTGCTTGGACTTCTCGCGAACTTCGATGACGTCGCCCGGACGCACCTGGTAGCTCGCGATGTTAACGCGCTTGCCGTTGACCTTGATGTGGCCGTGGTTGATGAACTGACGGGCAGCAAACACGGTCGGAACGAATTTGGCGCGGTAGACGATCGCGTCCAGACGGCGCTCCAAAAGGCCGATCAGGTTTTCCGAAGTATCCCCCTTCTGACGGGATGCATCGGCATAGACCTTGCGGAACTGCTTTTCGGTGATGTTGCCGTAGTAGCCTTTAAGCTTCTGCTTGGCACGCAGCTGAATACCGAAATCGGACAGCTTGCCCTTGCGGCGCTGACCGTGCTGGCCGGGGCCGTATTCGCGCTTGTTGGCCGGGCTCTTCGGACGGCCCCAGATGTTTTCGCCCATCCGGCGGTCGAGTTTGTACTTAACGCTGTGGCGCTTGGACATCGCGGTTTCCTTTGAATTCGCGTTGTTGTTCTATCAAGGAAACGCGCCCTCCTTTATCCTCACAACCCGGACTTCGGGATGATCGGATCGACAGGGATCCAGCTAGACGGCGCCGGCCGGATGCCCACGGGTGCGTGAACCCGGAAGGCAACAGCCAACCGGATTGCGCGGAGATACAGGCGGCGCCTGGATTTGTCAATGCACGCGGCCGGTGAGACACAGGATTCGCCGCTTCACCCGGCGTTTTCCCGGAGCTGTCGCCGGCCGTGTCACTGGATGGTCGCCGGTTTCGAGCTCAAAACAGGGCGGTTACCCCGCAGTTTATAAGCTATTTTCACAAAACCTCGAAATTAATGCATACATTTAGGAATTTTTAATTGCAGCTTTTCACTATGCAATCAGCATTACAACCATAGCTAATAATACCAGCATGGCGACGCTCTTACGTCCCGACACGCTTCGAAAATACACAAGCCGGACCTTGGCAATAGGATTACGCATGTCAGCGATACCTCACTCAGCAGGTCAGACCAGCCCGGGCGAATCCGGCGCCTACTTTCGAACGCGGAACGACCCGCCGGCAATGATCGATTATGTCCTGCAACCGGTCGTCGATATCGGCACCGGGGTGGTTTACGGCTATGAGGCCCAGATCCGCAATTGCGACGGGGACGACACCCGGACGGCGGACGAGCTGATCGACGAAAGCCACACACAGGGGTTCCTGCCGCAGCTCGAGGCGCGGCTCTTCACCCGGGCACTGGAGTGTTTCAGCGCTCTGAAGATCGCCCAGGGAACAAAACTCTATTTCAAGCTGGATGGCCGCGATCTGGGAGAGGCCGGCGATCCCCGGATGCGTTTCGCCGAACTGGTGACCGGAGCCGGCCTGAAGGTCGATCAGATCTGCCTGGAGTTTTCCGAACGCCATCAGCAGACCTTCACCGACGTGACCCATCACGCGATCAACGATCTGCGCCAGCTCGGTTTCATGATAGCGCTCGACGATTTCGGCCGCGGGTCCTCCGAGTTGCGGCTTCTGCACGACTTGTCCCCCGACTATGTCAAGATCGACCGCTTTTTTCTGAACGGGATCGATTGCGACGCCCGGCGCAAGCTGTTCGTCACCACCGTTGCCAATCTGGCACATGTGCTCGGTGCCAGGGTCATTGCGGAAGGCGTGGAAACCGAGCCGGAATTCAAGGCCTGCCGCGAGGCGGGATGCGATCTGATCCAGGGATATTTTGTCGCCCGGCCTTTCCGGAAAGCGACAAGTGCCCGGCTGTTTTACGATCATGTCCGCGCCCCTGGTCACGGACACAAGCGCCAGCAGGAACAGGAACGCATCCGCAACGAACTGGTCCAGTTGCCGACAATCCGGTTCGATGCGTCCATGAACGAACTGATCGACATGGTGGTACACAATCAGGACGGCAGCGTGATCCCCGTTCTGAACGCCACCTTCGAACCGCGCGGACTGATCCACGAGCGCGACCTGAAAGCCTATCTCTACACCGGCGGCGCGGACGAGGACGATGCCAAGGCCGCGCTCGACTTCCCCTTGCGCTCCTTTGTCCGGGCCTGTCCGATCGCGGACATCGACAGCAACGCCGACATGCTGCTGGTGACCTTTGCCTCGTCCATCAATTCGGACGGGATCATCATCACCGAGAACTTCCGCTATGCGGGTTTTCTGTCCGCCACCTCGCTGCTGAAGATCATTCATGAAAAACGCCTGCAGGAAGCGCAGGACCAGAACCCGCTCACCCGACTGCCGGGCAACGGCGCCATTGCCCGTTTCATCTCCGACATGGCCGGCAACTCCGGCCACGAACGGCACCTGTGTTATCTCGACTTCGACAATTTCAAGCCGTTCAACGACACCTACGGCTATCGCCAGGGCGACCGGGCGATCATCCTGTTCAGTGAACTGCTGCAACGGCATATTTCAGGGACCGGCACTTTCCGCGGTCATATCGGCGGTGACGATTTCTTCGTCGGGTTCCTGAACTGCGACCAGACGGACGTCGCCGCCCGGATGCTGGCGCTCAAGCGCGCGTTCCGGGTCGATGTGGAAAGCTTCTATGAGCACGAACACAGGGAACGCGGCTTTATCGAGGCCCAGGACCGCTTCGGCACGACGCGGCAGTTTCCCCTGCTGCAGTGTTCCGTTTCCATCCTGAGCCTGACCAAGGGCATGACCGTGTCACCCGACACGCTCAACGACGAGATCATGGGCCTCAAGCGCGCTGCCAAACGCTCCGACGACGGTCTTGCCGTGAAGTGCCTCGCGGCGTGACAGACACCGGCGAGCGATCAGGTCGACGGCCGGACGCCTGTTCGTTCAGACCGCAAGGACGGCGCGCCGCATCCTGAGGAGGGCCCGGGGCCCGTCTCGAAGGATCAGGAACCTGTCTCGGGCTCTCCTGCCCATGCTCCGCTCCGGGGCAGTGCTTCGCGGTTCTTCACGACGAGGCCAGGGGGTGGGCGATGCCCCTTGTCGCTGTCTTGTCTTATTGCCCTTCCAGCACCAGCCCGAAGCCGGCCAGCAGCCGTTCAAGCACCGGGTCCTGCGGGCGGGATGTGAACACCGCCTTGTCAGGCTGATGCGAGCGCGCCTCCGCGCGCCCCTCCCCCAGCACCCGCACAAGCTGGCGGGCGATGGCCTCGGCCGGGTCCAGCCAGTCGACCGGCCAGGGCGCGATCGCGCGGAACCGGTTGGCAAGCAAGGGATAGTGCGTGCAGGCCAGAACGACGATGTCGGTCCGCCGGCCGTCCCATTCGACAAAGCAGTCCCTGATCTCGCCAAGCAGGGCGTCATCCGCCACCGCCTCGCCGCGCAGGTGCCTTTCGGCCAGTTCGGCCAGACCGTCCGAGCCGACCAGACGCACATGGCACTGGCCGGCGAAGCTTTCGATCAGGCTTCTCGTATAGGTTCTGCGGACTGTCCCCGGTGTTGCCAGCACGGAGATCAGTCCGGAAGCCGTCCGCTCGGCGGCCGGCTTGATCGCTGGCACCGTGCCGACAAATGGCACATCCGGATGCGCTTTTCGCAAGGCGGCTCCGGCCAGCGTGAAGGCGGTGTTGCAGGCGACCACCACGGCTCTGGGCCTGTACCTTGCAACAAGATCGTCGAACAGGGACAGGATATGGGCGGTCAGATCCGCCTCGGGCCAGCGGCCGATCGGAAAAGCGGCATCGTCGGCCACATAGAGCAGCGCTTCGCAAGGCAGCAGATAGCGCGCCTCACGCAGTACCGTGAGCCCGCCGAGGCCGGAATCGAAGAACAGAACCGGTCCACTGTTTGCCATTTCGCCTTTTCCGCATCCTGATTCCACGCAAGCCCCTGTGGCATGAAAATCTCGCCGTCAGTGCGGCAGGCAAGATATCCGTCCTGACTTGCTAATCACCGGTATCCGGTGTGCCCCGGTCCTTGCGCGGCCGGGTTGCGCGTTTTTCGAGCGAGGCCACCACGCCGCGCAGCGCCCGGACTTCCTGCTCGGTCAGCTCTGCTTTCTGGAAGATGTTACGCAGCGTGCGCACCATATGCGGGCGCCGTTCCGGCGGCCGGAAAAAGTTTGCAGTGTCCAGTGCGCCCTCCAGATGTTCGAAGAAACGCACGATTTCGTCCTTTTTCGCCGGAGGATGCTCCTCCGTCGACAACAGGAACGGCAAGGCTCCGGAGACCGCCGTCTTGCGCCATTCATAGGCGCAGACCAGGACCGCCTGGGCAATGTTGAGCGACGCGAAATCCGGATCGACCGGCAGGGTGACGATCTCGTCGGCGAGTGCGATTTCCTCGTTGTTCAGCCCCCAACGTTCCCGGCCGAACAGATAGCCGGTCGCGTTTCCGCTCTCGCCAAGCGACACGGATTTCACCGCGGCTTCGTCCGGACCGCGCACAGGTTTGGACACCTCGCGCGAGCGTGCTGTCGTCGCGAACACGAATTGCAGGTCGGCGACCGCCGCCTCGACGCTGTCGAACACCTGAACCTTGTCGATGACGTGGTCCGCCCGGCTCGCGGCCGCGCGCGCCTTCTCGCTCGGCCAGCCGTCGCGCGGATTGACGATCCTGAGATCCACCAGTCCGAAATTCGCCATGGCCCGCGCCGCCGTGCCGATGTTCTCGCCGAGCTGTGGCTCGCACAGGATCACGGCCGGTGGCCGCGCGGTCACATTCCTGGATTCGTCTCTGATGTTCGCGTTCTTGCTCATGTAACCGGGATTTACCGGGTTCAGGAGAAAATGAAAAGCCGGGCCGGGCCAGATTTCACGCTCGACCGCGGCAGACGCCTGCTTGTTCATTTGACAAAGGCTGTGGCGCGATGGCCCGCACCGGGCTGACTACCGCGTTGTCCGTCCTTCCGATTGCCTTTTCCAGCGGCTTTGCTAGAACTCCCCTGAACTTTCCCCCTCCGCCGTCAGGAGGGCTTTCAATTGATTGCGTACAATTGTATACGCATTTTGAAATTCAATAGGAACGGCGTATCGCCGGTCCGCACGACACCAGTCGAACGCTGGGAAAAGGGAGTGTCATGGCCGATATCATCTACACCAAGGTCGACGAAGCACCGGAACTGGCAAGCGCCTCGTTCCTGCCGATCATCCGCTCCTTCACCAAGGCAGCCGGCCTGACCATCGGCACCAGGGACATTTCCCTTGCCGGCCGTATCCTGGCGAGTTTCCCCGAATACCTGAGCGACGACCAGAAGCAGTCGGACGACCTTGCCGAACTGGGTGAGATGGTCAAGAAGCCGGATGCCAACGTCATCAAGCTGCCGAACATTTCCGCCTCCCAGCCGCAGCTCAACGCGGCGATCAAGGAACTGCAGGCCCAGGGCTACAAACTGCCCGATTATCCGTCCGATCCCTCGAGCGACGAGGAAAAGACGGTCAAGGCGAAATACGACGCCATCAAGGGGTCTGCCGTGAACCCGGTGCTGCGCGAAGGCAATTCCGACCGCCGCGCACCGAAGGCCGTCAAGGAATATGCCCGCAAGAACCCGCACCGCATGGGCGCGTGGCAGTCCACCTCCAAGACCCATGTCGCGACCATGGGTCAGAACGACTTCCGCGCCAACGAGAAGTCGATAACCTTGTCCGCCGCACAGGCCGGCAACGCGAAGATCGAATTCGTCGCCAGGGATGGCACCACGACCACGCTCAAGGGTGACTGGCTGCTGGACGAAGGTGATGTTGTTGACGCCACCTTCCTGAGCGTCAAGGCTCTGGACGCGTTTCTGGCACAGGAAATCCGGGATGCGAAGGACCAGGGCGTCCTGTTCTCCCTGCATCTGAAGGCCACCATGATGAAGGTCTCCGACCCGATCATCTTCGGCCATTGCGTGAAAGTGTTCCTGAAGGACGTCTTCGACAAGCACGCCGCAACCTTCGCCGAACTCGGCGTCAGCCCGGATCTCGGCCTTGGCGATCTGGAGGCCAAGGTCGCGACCCTGCCGGCCGACAAGGCCGCCGAGATCCAGGCCGACGTCAAGGCCGCGCTCGACAACGGCCCGGACCTGTACATGGTGAACTCCGACAAGGGCCTCACCAACCTGCACGTCTCCTCCGACGTCATCATCGACGCCTCCATGCCGGCGCTGATCCGGGCCGGTGGCAAGGGCTGGGGCCCGGACGGCAAGGAAGCCGACGCCAAATGCGTCATCCCGGACAGTTCCTATGCCGGTGTCTATTCCGCCGTCATCGACTTCTGCCGCGAGAACGGCGCGCTGGATCCGGCGAAGATGGGCACCGTGCCGAATGTCGGCCTGATGGCCCAGAAGGCCGAGGAATACGGCTCCCACCCGCAGACCTTCAAGGCATCCGCCGACGGTACCATCCGCATTGTCGATGCTGCCGGCACCACCTTGATCGAACATGCCGTCGAAGGCGGCGACATCTGGCGCGCCTGCCGCACCAAGGACGCCCCGGTCCGCGACTGGGTCAAGCTTGGCGTCACGCGTGCGCGCCTGTCGGGCATGCCCGGTGTGTTCTGGCTGGACAAGAGCCGCGCCCATGACGCGGAACTGCTCAAGAAGGTCGACGCCTATCTGCCGGAGCACGACACCGCCGGCCTCGATCTGAAGATCATGGCCCCGACCGAGGCCGCGCGCTACACCACCGAGCGGATCGCCCGCGGCGAGGACACGATCTCCATCACCGGCAACGTGCTGCGCGACTACCTCACCGATCTCTACCCGATCCTGGAAGTCGGCACCTCGGCCAAGATGCTGTCCATCGTTCCGCTGATGAACGGCGGCGGCCTGTTCGAGACCGGAGCCGGCGGCTCGGCTCCCAAGCATGTCCAGCAGTTGCAGGAGGAAAACTACCTGCGCTGGGATTCGCTCGGCGAATTCTGCGCCCTCGGGGCCTCGCTGGAACATCTCGCCAACGCCAAGGGCAACACCAAGTCGGCGATCCTGGCGGAAACCCTCGACAGTGCCGTTGAAAAGCTGCTCGACAACGACAAGTCCCCGGCCCGCAAGGTCGGTGGTCTCGACAACCGCGGCAGTCACTTCTACGTCGCTCTCTACTGGGCCCAGGCTTTGGCCGCCCAGGACAAGGACGCGGACCTGAAGGCGCATTTCGCGCCGATCGCCGAGGCCCTTGGCGCCAACGAGAGTGCCATTCTTGCCGAACTGAACGGTGTTCAGGGCAGCCCGGCCGATACCGGCGGCTATTATCATGCCCCGCAGGCAAAGGTCGACGCTGTCATGCGTCCGAGCGCCACGCTGAACGGCGTCATCGACGGATAGGCCGAGAAGCATCCGGCGTTCGAATGAACGCCCGTGAGGATGCCCGACCACAGTGCAACCGATCGACGGCCTCCCGGGCATTCCCGCCCGGGAGGCCGTTTCTCCTGACAGGTGCGAACGGCACAGAACCTTGCGCCGCGGCGATGGCCTCCACCTTGGTATTTCCGTCGAATCTGCAGTATATCCAGCAGGCTGCCCCTAAGATATTTTTACAATGTTAGTCAGGTGGTAACTTTTTCGGTTGTTGTATAGACTTAGCAACTTTAAATTGATTCAAGGATCCTGATGCCGGAAACTGCAGGCTGACGCAGTCTGGCTAATTCTAGGTGGCTATGACTCCTTTTCTCGCCAATTTGGCTGCAAATGCCGAAGATCGGTCAGAGGCCTCCTCTGTACCGCGGGAACAAGTGTCTGAATTTCCGGACACACCCGGTGCCTATCATGCCGCGCTGACCGTGGTGGTCATCGGCTTTGGCGCCGAGGAAGCCATACAGTCGCGGGTGTCCGCTGAGGAATTCAAGTTCATCTCCGGACGGCTCGCGACGGCCTGCGCCGTCGCGGCGTCCGAATACGGCGGCAAACTGGTCGCCCGTCCTGGATGTCCGAAGGTCCTCGTCTTCGGCATTCCCGCGCTTCACGAACTTGACGCCGAGAGAGCGGTGCTTGCCGCTCAGAAGATACTGCGCACGTTCGGGCGTGAGGGATACAGCCATCCGGTGAGCTTGCGTTGCGGGATCGCAAGCGGTGAAGGCAGCATCGTGCTCGGCCAGGGCCCCAACATGGCGCCTCTTTCGGTGACCGGTTCGGCTTTTGCGACCGCGGCATGGCTTGAGAGTGAAGCCCCCGACAACGAACTGCTGATCTCGACAGATGCGCAGGCGCTCTTCCGCAGCGATTTCATGGCGCGCAAGGTCCGGCTCAGCAAGGCCGGGGACACGGCCTTCCAGGTTTCTCCGGCTGTTGCGCCGACGGCCCGGACGGATCCCGGTGAACCGGCGGGCCGGCTGGCCTCGTTCACGGGCCGGGAGGAAGAACTTCGCGCGATGCACCACCTGTGGCAGGTGGTGAAAGAGGGAACGCCGCAAACAGCGATCCTCCAGGGCGAACCGGGCATCGGCAAGTCCAGCCTGATCGAGGCGTTCCTGACCGGTGTCAGGGCAGACCACCCCCTCGTCCTCAGCTTCTTCGGTTCGGTTCACCACAAGCGCACCCCCTACTATTCGATTGCCCGGGGGCTGTACACGTTTCTCGGCCTGAAAGGTTTCCAGAGCCCCACGCTGCTCAATACGATCATCGAGCAACTGCTTGCCGATATCGGCCTGGACACCGCGCGGCACAATGCCAACCTGCGCGCGATCCTGAAGGGCGGCGGCCTGGACAGCCACCCGGTGATGCCGGATTCCGCAGTCGACGACCCGGCCGAGACATTGATCGCCTGCATCCGCAAACTCGCGGCGATCCATCCGGTCATTCTGGTCTATGAAGATGCCCACTGGATGGACATCAGCACGCTCGAGTCGATTGTGTTGCTGCAGCGCGCACTCGACACTAGCAAGGTCCTGACCCTGGTGAGCAAGCGCCCCGGCGAGATTGCGGTCAACCTGACGCCTTCGGCCGACCTGACCTGCCGGGTCGGACAGCTCTGCGAAGACAACACCCGCCAGCTTGCCGGATTGCTTCGGCCCGAAGACATGGACGATGACTATTTCGAGCAGGTCGTCAGCCGGTCCGACGGCATTCCGCTGTTCCTGGAAGAATTGATGCACAACGCCGCCGACCGCGGTGTTGCGGAGGGCGACGATCCCGCTCAGCCCCCCATACCGGCCTCCCTGCGTGAAACCCTCGCCGTCAGGCTTTCCCATCTCGGCGACAGGAAAGACATCCTGTTCATGGCCGCCGCCATCGGCAAGGATTTCGGATCGACGCTGCTGCGCGATGTCTCCGGCCTCACGCCCGGGCAACTGGCGCACCATCTGGATGCTTTCCGGCGCTCGAACCTGATCTTCCGGAAGTGGCCCGCCGAAGACGGCATCTATGAGTTCAAGCACAGCCTGGTTCAGGACCTGGCCTATCAGTCGATACCGCCTCAGGACCGGGTCCGGTATCACGGCAAGATCGCCGCGGTCCTGACCACATGGCCCGAGCGGTATCCACCGGCTGCCAGTGAGGTGATCGCGCGTCATTTCGAACGCGCCGGCAATATTCCCGCTGCGCTCGATCATCTGGAAATCGCCGGCGTCGATGCTGTCCGCGTCGCCGCGCACCGGGACGCGGGCCGGTATTTCGGCAAGGCCCTCGACCTGGCTCAGAAGCTCTCCGACACCGCCTCACGGGAACAATCGATCAGCCGCTTCCTGCTGCTGCTCGGACCGCAACTGATCACCAAACACGGCTTTGCCTCCGATCAGGTTCGGGAAGTCTATACCAAGGCGAGAACACTGACTTCGACCGACACAAGCTCGGCCGAAGTGCTGCAGATGCTGTGGGGACTGTGGGGCGCTCATATCGTCAAGGCCGATGTGTCGCTCGCGAAAGCCCTGGGCGAGGATTTCCTGCAAATCGCGCGGGCGAACGGAAATCCTCTTGAGCTTGCCGCCGGCCATTACATGAACGGGGTCGGCTCGTTTTACGTCGGCGACCTGGCTGAGGCGGAACGATCCCTCCTGTCCGCCGTCGAGGCGGCCCTCGAAGCCGACTTCGACGACATGATCACCAACTACGGTCTGGATCTGGGCATTCTGGCCCGCTCCTACCTGGCGTGGTGCTACGCGCTCATGAATTCGCAGGAGCAGTTGCGGGAGAACTGCCTGTCCCTGGAGACCGCCGCACTCCTGTCCGACCATGCCTTCTGCCAGGCCTTCAGCGGCTGTTTTCTGGCGACCGCATTCAATTTTCAGGACAACAGCCGGGAAGCCGAGCGTCATGCGGCGACGGCGGCCAGTCTCTGCCGCGAACAGGGATTTGCCCAGCAACTGGCGCAGGCGGAAATCAATCTTGGCCGGGCCCGCGCGAAAATCGGAGATCCGACCGGGCTCGCGCTGATGGAACACGGCTTGAAGGCTTACGCCTCCACAGGCGCGGTCCTCGCGCGCCCCTATGCCGAGGCCTGGATAGCCGAGGAATTGATCGCTCAGGACGCAAGGGATGCGCTCCGCCGGCTGGTCTGCGTCCGCCGTTTCACGCTCCGGTCCGGCGAACGCTACTTCGACGCGGAACTGCAGCGTCTGTCGGCGCTGGCGACCGGATCCATCAATCCGGGATCGGATCATCTGGTGCGTGCCCTCCTGACCAAGTCGGCCCGGCATGCGCGCCGAACCGGAAACATGCTTCACCTGGACAAAACCCGGGCTTTTCTGGACTGAAATCCCGAAAACCCGCCGGTTTTAGCCCGGCCGGTGACGAAATCTAAACCAATGCATGCATAAACTGCCAATGTAACTTTTCTGGTGCAAGGAGCACGGCGGCGAACGTCAGCCGACCTGGCCTGCCTTGCTGAAAAAGAGTGAGGCAGACATGACGATTCAGACACCAATCAAACACGGCCTGATGATCGAGGGCCGTCTTGTCAACGACGTCGAGAAGTTGAAATCGGATCTTGTCGATCTGGCCGGCGACGACCAGAAAGAATCGATCTACGGCCGCCTGGCCGGGCAGATCATGGTCGCCATGCAGGCCCAGACCCAGCCGTTGGAATTCCCGACCCTGCAGGACTTCTGGGAGAACCTTCTCTTCCGCCTCGGCGCGCTCGCCTCCATGGCCGCACTCACGTCCGGCGTCTATGACGGCGACTATTACGACCCCGATCTCGGCCCGAAACCGCGCCTCGGCACCACGGACAGCAGCCGTGTCTCGCAATACTGGGAATTCATCGGCCCCGGCACCCAGGATGCCGCATGGCAGCAGGCCCAGGGCGCTGACAGCCTTGCCGCGATCCGGCCTGAAAACGGCCATTCCCTGCCCTTCCGCGGCGAATGTGCCGGCGCATTTCAGCTGACGGTCTTCTGGGGCCTTCTGAATGGTCTGGGTGCAACCACATTCAGTGAGCTGGCAGCCAAGTTCGGCACCATGCTGGTCGGTCCGTGGACCGACAATCCCGCGACCGATTTCATGGCGCAAAGCGCTCCCGTCGAAGATCCCCCGATCCCAGGCGACTACATGTATTTCAAGAACAAGGACGACTATCTGACCTATGCCCCGGACGGATTCTGGCAGGGTCTGAACGCCATGTACATGGGCGAGGACATGCTCGGCACCCGGCATTATTCCGGCATGGGGGCAACCTGGCTGAGCGAGCAGAACTTGCGCGCATCCCTCGTGAACGCCTATTATCACGATTGCTACCCGCACGAGATCAAACATCCGGACGTTGATGTCCGGTTCACGATCCGCCGCCTGCTTCAGATCCCCGCAACGATCACGATGCCCGTCATGCAGCTTCGTCCTTCCAAGCCTTCCAAGGGGGCCGTTCCGACCACCGCCACGCTGCGTGAAAACGGCTACCAGGCGATCGAAAGGGACACCTACGAGAACCTGCGCACGACTGTCGAGGAATGTGCGGAGCTGTTCAAGTTCAACCCGCTCGAACTCCATCAGCACCATAGCTCGAGCCTGGAAAACCCGACCATGCGTTTCGACGCGCCGGGCGCCAGCATCGTGCTCGACTATCTCAATGCCGACGACGATCGGCACGCTCCGGACTCCCTGGTGCGTGTGATCCTCAAGCTGAAATCAGCCGTCACGGTTCGCTAGAGCCGCTGCCATGCCCTGACGCGCCCCCGCGGACATCACATGTCCGCGGGGGCATTTTTTTGCAGCCCCGGCTCCCCCCAAGCCGCGGCTGCCCGCAAACGCGCGCCACGGCGCCAGAGCGACCCCCACAGTGACCGGAAGCACCGCGAGGACGGCAATCGGATAGGCCAGCGTCATCCGCGCGGCCGGCAGATAGTCCGCGGCCTCCGGGGCATGCCCCAAAACCTGAAAGAAGATTTGTCCCTGAATCGCGACGCCCAGCGCCATGCCGACCTGCTGAAAAGCCTGCAGCACACCTGCTCCTGCCCCCGCATCTGTGCCGGAAACCCGTGACAGCACATGCTGGAACAGGGCCGGGATCAGCGTACCGGTGCCGAGACCGACGGCCAGCAACGGCAGCAGCAAGCCGACCGGAACACCTGAACTCCCCGAACCACCGGCAACCAGCCAGAAAGCGACCAGCCCGCCAAGAACGGCCAGGGTGCCGAGCGTGATCCGCAGGACCGGCAGTCGTCCGCCGAGCCGGCCCGTAGCGTAAGAGGCCAGAATGACCCCGGCCGGGTGCGCTGCAAGCATCATCCCGGCTTCGAGCGGCGTCAGGCCAAGGCCGGACTGGAGATAGATCGCCAGCATGAAGAACAGGCCCGCCAGACAGGAAAAGAACACGGACGAATAGAGCACGCCCGCAACGAAGATCCTGTCCCTCGTGAGCACCACGGGCAGCAGTTGCGCGCGGCCCGTCCGTGCATTTCGAAGCTGTTGCCGGTAGAAGAGCCCCCCGAAGACCGCCCCGAGCGCCACCAGGCCGAAACACCAGATCGGCCAGCCGAACTGCCGGCCCTCAACCAGCGGAAACACCAGCGTCAGCACGGCAAGGGCGAAAAGGACGGTCCCCCGCCGATCCGGCATGACCCTGGTCGCGCTTTTCAGGACCGGCACATACCGGAAGGCAGCGGCCATGGAAATCAGGCCGATCGGTAGATTGATCAGAAAGATCGGCCGCCAGCCCGTTCCTGCGATGTCGGCGGAGACGAGCACACCGCCGATCAACGGACCTGCGACGGCGCCGAGCGCGCCGACCGTGCCGAAAAGGCCGATCGCCCTGCCCTTTTCCCTGTCGGGAAAGAGGACATGCACGATCGCGAGCACCTGCGGCACCAGGGCCGCCGCACTCAGGCCCTGCAGCGCGCGGGCCATGATCAGGCTGGAGATGTCCGGGGCAAGACCGCAGGCAAGCGAACTCAGGCTGAACCCCGCGACGCCCCACCGGAACATGCGGTCCCGCCCGGCGACATCGCCGAACCGGCCGAACGGCAAGAGCGCGGCTGCGAAGACCAGCACATAGACGACCAGAACCCATTCCACATCGCTGTCGGAAGCGTCCAGATCGGTCCGGATGGACGGCAGCGCCAGATTGACGACGGATACGTCGAGGATGGTCATGAACATGGCCAGGTAGAGGGCCGCCAGCGCGCGCCAGCGATGACTGTATCCCCGCTCCGTCTCCCTGTTCGCGTCCCCGTCCAAATTTGCTGATGACATTCTGAAGCTTCCCTGACTGCCGGACGATCCGTTATGTAACTTTTTAAGTTACGTAATTGGGCAGGTCAATCTCTTGTGCTTTGATTTGTAACGAATGAACGGACCCGCTATGATCCTGGAAACAGGAGACCCCCATGCGCACAGACAGTCGATTGCCCCGTGTGCTTCATGTGCTGTTGCATCTGGATCAGCTCGACGAACCGGTGACCTCGGAACGGATCGGCGAGATGCTGAACACCAACCCGTCGCTGGTCCGCCGCACCATGGCCGGCCTCCGGGAAGCCGGTTTTGTGCGCGCCACCAAGGGCCATGGTGGCGGCTGGATCCTGTTGAGGAAACTGACCGAAATCACGCTCGCCGATGTGTATTCCGCCCTCGGCTCGCCGGAACTCTTCGCCGTCGGCCAGTCCGGCGACGCGCCGCACTGTCTCCTGGAAAGATCCGCCAACCAGGCGACATCCGCGGCGCTGGAGGCTGCGCGGGCGACATTCCGCGCGGAACTTGAACGGACAACCGTTGCCGACCTGGTTGCCCCGCACGCGGAGGTCATCCGGGAACATCAGAAAAAGATCACCGGTGGAAAACGACGCGAAAACGCGGGCTGAGAGGGCCTTGCGCGCCCGGCGGAAAGACCGGGCCAGGGCAACTTCCCGACGCCGTCCCATCTGTCGGCACACCTTCAAAAAAACCAATCGTATACAAGCGCACACAACCAAAACCTGCTAAAGCACGTCCGAAGAGACATGCACCTGCACCACCCATCTTCCAAATACGCGAGGCCAAGCTCCCATGGCAAAGATCAAAGTCGATAATCCGGTCGTCGAACTCGACGGTGACGAGATGACCCGGATCATCTGGTCCTTCATCAAGGACAAGCTGATTCACCCCTATCTCGACATAGACCTGCTCTATTACGATCTCTCGATCCAGAAGCGCGACGAGACCGACGACCAGATCACCGTAGATGCCGCCAACGCAATCAAGGAACATGGCGTCGGCATCAAATGCGCCACCATCACACCGGACGAGGCAAGGGTCGAGGAATTCGGCCTCAAGCGCATGTACCGGTCGCCCAACGGCACCATCCGCAACATTCTCGGCGGTGTGATCTTCCGCGAACCGATCATCATGCAGAACGTGCCCCGGCTGGTGCCGGGCTGGACCCAGCCGATCATCGTCGGCCGCCACGCCTTCGGCGACCAGTACCGCGCCACCGACTTCCGCTTTCCCGGCAAGGGCAAGCTGACCATCACCTTCACCGGTGAGGACGGCGAGGTGATCGAGCGCGAGGTCTATGACGCGCCCTCCGCCGGCGTTGCCATGGCCATGTACAATCTCGACGATTCGATCCGCGACTTCGGGCGCGCCTCGCTGAACTACGCCCTCCAGCGCAAGGTGCCCTGTTACCTGTCCACCAAGAACACCATCCTGAAAGCCTATGACGGCCGCTTCAAGGATATCTTCGAGGAGATCTACGAGGCCGAGTTCAAGGAGAAATACGCCGAAGCCGGCATCTGGTACGAGCACCGCCTGATCGACGACATGGTCGCTTCGGCGCTGAAATGGTCCGGCGGATATGTGTGGGCCTGCAAGAACTATGACGGCGATGTCCAGTCCGACACGGTGGCCCAGGGCTTCGGCTCCCTCGGCCTGATGACCTCCGTCCTGATGAGCCCGGACGGCCAGACCGTGGAAGCCGAAGCCGCCCACGGCACGGTCACCCGGCACTACCGCCAGCACCAGCAGGGCGAAAGCACGTCGACCAATTCCATCGCCTCGATCTTCGCATGGACCCGGGGCCTGGCGCACCGCGCCAAGCTCGACGGCAACGACAAGCTGGCCCGCTTTGCCAAGACCCTGGAAACCGTCTGCGTCAAGACGGTGGAATCCGGCTACATGACCAAGGATCTGGCCCTGCTCGTCGGCCCGGACCAGTCCTGGATGACCACCACCGGTTTCCTCGACAAGATCGACGAGAACCTGGCGAAGGCCATGGCGGCGCGCTGAACCGCGTCTCCTTCAAACTGCTCAGGGCACCCCGGAAGCCATTCCGGGGTGCCCTGACCGCTGCCGGACCTGAAGCCCTGCCGGCCACCTCCTCCCGGATGTGCGTTCATTCTTTTGCAAACCTCGATTGTTCCTGTCCCGCGGCCGCGCTAGTCTCCCGATAGCAAGGCCCTGGGGAGAGCGCGCGTGCTGACGATCCGAGACCTGAAGACACCTCTGATTGGCCCGTTCGATCTCGATCTTGCGCCCGGCGCCGCCACCGCCGTCTCCGGCCCTTCCGGCGCCGGCAAGTCGCTTTTCCTGCGAGCGATCGCCGATCTCGACGAGAACGCGGGTTCGGTCATGCTCAACGGCGTTTCCCGCGCGTCGCTCTCCGCTCCGGACTGGCGCCGCAAGGTTGCCTATGTGCCGGCCGAGAGCGGCTGGTGGAGCGAGCGCGTCGAAGACCATTTCCAGGACACGCCCGGGCTCGGCGCGCTTCTTGCCGCCGTCGGTCTGGAAAACGCGCTCGGCTGGGAGATCGCGCGGCTCTCGACCGGCGAACGTCAGCGCATCGCGCTGGTCAGGGCGTTGCAACTCGCCCCTCAGGTGCTGCTCCTGGACGAACCGACCTCCGCGCTCGATCCGCCCTCCGTGCAACAGGTGGAAGCGCTCCTGGCGGCAAGGCTTCAATCCGGCTGCGCGATGCTTCTGGTGACGCACGACCCCGGCCAGCCCGACCGGTTCGGCGCACGCCGCCTCCATATGGAACACGGCAGGCTCACCGACCTTGAGCCCCGGGACGCAATGTCATGACCGGCTACCTCGCCCTGTCCTACTGGGATCTTGCCGCCGCCTCGATCTTCCTGGTGCTCAACGCGGTGTTCTCTCTGCTGCTCAATCTCGGACTGACCCGCACCCTGATCGTATCCGCCCTGCGCATGACGGTGCAGTTGCTCCTGGTCGGACTTATCCTGAAGGCGATCTTTTTCGCCGGTTCGCTCTGGTGGACCCTGCTTGCCGCCGCCGTCATGAGCGTGTTCGCGGGGCGCGAAATCTGGGCCCGGCAGGACCGGCGGCTGAAAGGGCTCTGGGGCCCCGGTCTGGGCGCCGGGGCCATGCTGATCGCCGGTATGCTGGTCACCGTCTATGCGCTTGTGGGCCAGATCCGTCCGGACCCGGTCTGGGCGCCGCAATTCGCCCTGCCCCTGTTCGGCATGATCCTGGGCAACACCATGACCGGTGTCAGCCTCGGCCTCGACACGCTGCATTCGGCACTGGCCCAGGGCTCCCGCGCGGTCGAGGCCCAGTTGCTGCTCGGGCGCACGAAATGGGAGGCCACAAGGCCGCTTGTCCGCCAGGCCCTGCGCTCGGGCTTCACGCCGATCATCAATGCCATGGCGGCCACCGGCGTGGTCTCGCTGCCCGGCATGATGACCGGACAGATCCTGTCCGGTGTCGACCCGCAGGAGGCGGTCAAATACCAGCTTCTGATCATGTTCCTGCTCGGCGGCGCCACTGGCCTGGGTGTGCTCGGAGCCACCTTCGGCAGTGTCTGGCGCCTGACGGACAACAGGCACCGGCTGCGTCTCGACCGTCTCAGCGGAGGATCGGCATGATCGAACTCTTCGGTGCGGATTATTCCGTTTATGTACGCTCGGCGCGGCTGGCGCTGGCGGAAAAGGGTCTCACCTACAAACTGGTCCCGATCGACGTGTTCGCGCCCGAAGGGCCACCGGAGAGCTTTCTCGAACTCAATCCCTTCGCCAGGATCCCGGCGCTGAAACACGGGGACTTCTCGCTTTACGAGACGGTCGCGATCCTGCGCTATGTCGACGAAGCCTTCGACGGACCGCCGTTGCAGCCCGCAAGTGCCGCGGGCCGCGCAAGAATGACCCAGATTCTCTCGATCCTCGACAGCCATGCCTACCGCCCGCTTGTCTGGGACATCTTCGTCGAACGGGTCGTGAAACCCCGGGACGGGACACCGGCGGACGAGGTTAAAATCGCCTCGTCCATGGGTCCCGCCCGCACGGTTCTGGGCGCGCTGGAAACCCTGGTCGAGGCCGGACCCTATTTGCTCGGGGACAGGCTCACGCTCGCCGACTGCCACGCCCTGCCGATGCTGTCACTGCTCGTAAAGGCGGAGGAAGGCGCCACCCTCCTCAAAAGAGCACCGAAGCTGTCGGCATGGCTTGACACCATCCGGGGCCGCCCGAGTTTCAAGGCGAGCGAACCGGCGGTCTCAAGCTGATACGGCGAAGCGATCAGGAGCGGTATCGCGAGGGCGGCATTCCGGTCCAGCGCCGGAAGGCGCGGGAAAAGTGGGCGCTGTCGCTGTAGCCCAGATGCAGCGCAATGTCGGTCAGGCTGCGTTTTTGCGCAAGCAGCAGGGCAACGGCCCGGTCCTTCAACAGGCCCTCCAGGACAGTTGAAAAACTGCACCCTTCCCGGTCCAGCGCGCGCTGCAGGGACCGGCGGCTCATGTCCAGCTTGCGCGCCACCCAGTCGATCCTGGGAGAGCCTTCCAGCAACGCGATCGTCGAGAGCATCGCGACTTCCTCCCGAAGTCCGACAGGGGGTGGGATCGGCGGCTCCGCCCCGAAATCGGGCTGCTTCCTCTCCGGACCTGTTGCCGAAAGAAGAGCTGTGTCGAATTCGACGGCCGACACCGGGGCATCATGCAGGACCGGTGCCTGAAACACGTTCTCCAGCGCCGCGGCTTGCTCCGCACCGACACAGGTCGAGCGGATCAACGTCGGTGTCCAGCCGCTGCCGGCGTAGTGGCGCACGCCGTCAATCAGGTAACTGACACCCAGCAACTCGTTCTGAAATCGCCCGTCTTTGCCGGGATCGAGAAACTCGATGGACCAGCGCGCCTTCGCCTCCGAGACCTGAAACCGCAGAACCGTCGCGGTCTGCAGGAAACGATTGAGGCCCCTACCCGAGCGGTCGATTGCACCTGCGAGCGTCGGAGCCCCGCTGACCCAGGCCCCGAAGGCGCTCAGCTTCTTCATGCTCACGACCCGTCCGAGCGCAGCCCCGAAAAACGGATCGCCAATTTCCCGTCCTGCTTCACGAAGCACCTTGAATTGCTCGCGCAGCGGCAAGGGAAGGTCAGGATTGTCCAGCAAGGCCAAAGGCAGGTCCACACGGCGAAATATCCGCTCGATCGACCCGCCGCGCGTCTCAACGAATTCCGTTATCGGTCCAAGAGCGCTCGCGCGCGTATAGCCCGTCATGAAGCCGCCTCCCCGAGCCCAGCATGGCACCAAATGGCAAGATTTCAAACCGGCGCTGTGCAACCAAAAGGATGCAAAACAGTTCGGACCCGGATCCGGATCCGGAGGGAGGGAACCATGACGAAAATGAAACTCACGCGCCGCCAGGGATTGACCGGCATTGGCACGGCTGCCGCAGCCGCCGCCATCGGCACAACCGTGGCTTCAGCCACCCAGACTGCGAACACGACAGAAGGCACGACAGGAGGCATGTTCGATCAGTCCAATGTCACCTGGAACACCCTCGATGGCATCGATCATGTCTGGTACCATGTCCTGAAGGTCGATCCGGACGCAAAGGTGGTCGATCTCCTTCTCAAGTTCGCCGCCAATCAGCGGATTGTGCTGCACCGTCACCACGCGGACTACAGCACGTTCATCATCCAGGGCGAATTGCGTCTTTACGACGAGGAAGGAACGCTCACCGAAATTCGTCCGACCGCAAGCTTCGTGGAAAAACCGGGCGGCGGTGCGCCGCATACGGAAGGCGGCGGTGACGTGGATTGTATCGCCTGGTTCAGCAATCGCGGGACCGACGGGATGATCTACGAGATACTGGGGCCCGACAACGAGACACTGGCAACCCTGGGCCTGCCGGAGTTCAAGGCTCTCTGGGAAGCGCAGGTGCCGCCTGTCCAGCTCGTCATTCCGGGCTGACGTCAGGCTTCGCGGCCGAAGCACAAGACATGGCCGGAGCTTCTTGCCTCGCCGTCATGGTGCCAAGGCGCTCCTTCGAGCGATGCCGGTGCTATTGCTCCAACGCGAAATCGAGCGCGGCGGCGGCATGCAGCGCGGTCGTGTCGAAGGCGGGAACCTCAAAGTCGTCCGCCTTCACAAGAAGGCCGATCTCCGTGCAGCCGAAGATGACGCCATCCGCGCCTTTTGCGGCCTCCTTGCGGACCACTTCCAGATAAGTGTCTCTGGAGGTGGGCCGGATCTCGCCCCGGCAGAGTTCCTCATAGATGATCCGGTGTATTTCCGCCCGGTCGCCGGTCCCCGGCACGCGCACATCGACACCGTGTGCGCGCTTCAGATGGCCCTTGTAGAAATCCTGCTCCATCGTGTAAGCGGTGGCCAGCAGCAGCGGAGCCCTGCAACCGGCCCGCAGGATCGCGGGAGCTGTCGCATCGGCGATGTGAAGAAGCGGAATGCTGATCGCGGCCTGCACCTCATCGGCCATCTTGTGCATGGTGTTGGTACAGATCACCAGGCAGTCCGCCCCGCCGCGCTCCAGATTGCGCGCCGCTGCCACCATCATCCCGGTCGCCGCGTCCCAGTCGCCGGACGCCTGCGCCGCCTCGATCTCGGCAAAGTCGAACGACCACACAAGACACTTCGCCGAGTGCAGCCCGCCCAGCCTTTCGCGCGCCATCCGGTTCAGCACCTGATAATAGACGGCAGTGCTTTCCCAGCTCATTCCGCCCAGAAGGCCGATTGTTTTCATGTCAGTTTTCCGTCAGGTTGAAGGCGGCCAGAAACGAACCATGTCCAGGGTGCACCATGCTTGAATCATTTTCTCAAAAACGGATTTTTTTGTCATTATTTCAAAAGCTTGAAAGATTTCTTTTAAGCGCCGCAGTGCTCTTGACCGCAACTGTAGGCGCTTTTGCCCAGAGCGTCCACGAACCGGCACGCGGAACGGCGGAACGATCGGAGATCCTCAATGCCGTCCGCCCGATGCTCGAAGCACGGGTCGGGCCGCCGGTCGAATTCGTCGTCGATTGGATGCGCTCCGGCAACGGTTGGGCATTCGTCCACTTGTCGCCGCAACGGCCCGGTGGCGGCGCGATCGATCCGGCACGCACGACCTATGCCGCCCAGGCGGAATACATGGGTGGTCTCGACACCTATGCCCTTCTGCGCGTTCAGTACAACCGCTGGAACCTGATCGATTTCGCGGTCGGGCCGACGGATGTGTTCTGGGACGGCGACCCGCTCTATGCGTTGCTGCCGCCGGGGCTGACACCCTACTGAGCCGGAAAACCGGCTGGGAGTTTCCTTCTTCAGTCGGGCTTGTCCTTGCCGCCAGCCGGCGCATTTTCCGGAAAAAGCTCCAGCTGCCGGTCGGTCTCCTCCGCGGAGGCGAAGACACCGGCCTGCTGAAGTTCTTCTGCCGCGAATTCCCCGCGCACCTGCTTGCCTCCGGCCACCCGTTTCCTGGCTTCATTCAGGATCTTCTGCGCCAGCGCCCCATCCCGGTCCATGAGTTGCTGCAGCGCACCGGCCTCCAACACCAGGAGCTGGCAGTCGGAAAAGGCGGTGACGGTCGCTGTCCGGTGGGTGGGATTGATCAGCGCGAGCTCGCCGAAAAAATTGCCTTCGCCAAGATACACCGTTTCATGATCCAGCTTGATGGCAACCTCGCCGTCGGTAATGAAGAACATCCGGTCGGCGACATCGCCCCGTTCCGCGATCGCGGCGCCCTTGCGCACACTTTGCGCCCGGAGAAGTTTCGTGACCTCGGCAATTTCCGTTGCCTTCAGATCCTCGAACAGCGGCACCCGGGCCACCATCGACCAGGTCACCACAAAATCCCGGCTGTGCATTTCACGCGCGAACGCGGACGCGATGATGCCGACCGGCAGAGCAATCAGCCCGTAGCCCATCAGCATGACCACACTGCTCACCATCTTGCCGAGGTTGCTTGTCGGGACGACGTCGCCATACCCGACAGTGGTGACCGTCGTGATCGCCCAGTAGACGCCGTGCAGGATGCTGCGAAACTTTTCAGGCTGATTGTCGTGTTCGATCAGATACATCAGCGTTGCGGCCAGCAGAACCACCCCCGCGATGATCATGGTCGACCCGAGCAATGCCTTGCGTTCTGCCGCGACCGCGGAGATCAGCGACCTCAAGGCCGGGGAATACCGCGCCAGCTTCAGGAACCGCGTCAGTCTTAGCAGAACGACGATGGTGACCGCCTGATTGGGCAGAAACAGCACGAACAGCAACGGCAGAGCGCCGAGCAGGTCGACCATCGCGCTGGGTTGCATCGCATATCGCAGCCGCGACCAGAAGCGCCCGTATCTGCGCAGGGGCGGATGCAGATCCGCTACATACAGCCGCAGAACATATTCGACCACGAAGACAAAACCGCTGGCAAGCTGCACCAGACGCAAATGCCCGCCGACGGTTTCCCGGATCTGGGGAACCGTTTCCAGAACGGCCAGCACGATATTGACAAGGATCAGAAATACCAGGAAGTGGCGCAAGCACCGCGCGGCAAGCTTCCGCTTGCCCGTGTCCTCGAGCACCTCGTAAAGCGCCCGTTTATAGCCTTCGCCCTGCACCGCGTCTCCGCCTCTCCGCATTTTTCCGGTTTTCATGCATATCCGAAGAACGCCCGGTGACAAAGCCCTGCGAAGGGAAGCGTCCGAAACCGGGCGGATGCGGATGTCAAGAGATCACCGGTCACACGAAAAAAAGCGCGCCGACCAGCGCGCTTTCCCGTTTCCAAGATCCGTCTCGGCGCCTGTCAGAGCGACGCCAGGTGACCTTCGATGGCCGCGACGGCCTCCTCGGCCTTCGAGCCGTCCGGACCTCCGGCCTGGGCCATGTCCGGCCGGCCGCCGCCGCCACGGCCTCCGAGGGCTTCGGAACCGATGCGCACCAGATCGACCGCACTGACCTTCTCCGTCAGATCCGCGGTGACAGCCGTCACGATGGCCGCCTTGCCCTCTTCAGCAACACTGATCAGAACCACCACACCGGAACCGAGCTGCCCCTTGGCCTCATCGGCCATCCCCTTGAGGTCCTTCGGGTTGATGCCTTCCACGGTGCGGGCCATCAGCTTGAAGCCGCCCGCGTCGCGGACCGCCTCGCCCTCGCCGCCACCGCCGCCCATGGCAAGTTTCTTCCTGGCATCGGCCAGGTCCCGTTCCAGCTTGCGCCGCTCCTCGATCAATTGAGCAACTCTTGACGGAACGTCGTCGGAAGAGGTTTTCAGGATCGCAGCAACCTCGCGCATGCGCTTGTCCTGGGCATCGAGGTATGCACGTGCCTCGGCGCCGGTCAGCGCTTCCACCCGGCGTACGCCGGCTGCAACCGCGCCTTCCGAAACCAGTGTCACCAGACCGATATCGCCGGTACGCCTGACATGGGTACCGCCGCACAGTTCCAGCGAATAGGGCTTGCCCGCCTTGGCGCCGTGCAAGGCGGTGCCCATGGACACAACGCGGACTTCCTCGCCGTATTTCTCTCCGAACAGCGCCATGGCGCCCGCCTCGATGGCATCGTCCACCGCCATCAGCCGGGTATCGACCTGCGCGTTCTGCAGAACGATCTCGTTGGCGAAGGTCTCGACCGTCGCCAACTCGTCGTCGCTGACCGGCTTGGGGTGGGAGAAATCGAACCGCAGCCGGTCCGGCGATACCAGGGAGCCCTTCTGCGCCACATGCGTGCCGAGAACTTCGCGCAGGGCTTCGTGCACCAGGTGGGTTGCCGAATGGTTGGAACGGATCGCCGCGCGGCGGCTGTGATCCACCTTCAGCTCCAGGGCAAGACCCGGCACAAGGTCACCCTCCTCGACCGTGACGCTGTGAACGAACAGGCCGTCGGCCTTTTTCCGGGTGTTGGTGACCTGGGCCTTCACACCCGGGCCGGACAACTCTCCGGTATCACCGACCTGGCCGCCGCTCTCCCCGTAGAACGGTGTCTGGTTGAGAATGACAAAGCCGCTTTCGCCGGCGGAAAGTGTCCCGGTTTCCCTGTCTTCCGACGCAAGCGCGACAACGACACCCTCGGCCGTCTCTGTCTCGTAGCCCAAGAAATCCGTCGCACCGTGTTTTTCCTTCAGCGCGAACCAGACGGTCTCGGTCGCCGCACTGCCCGATCCGGACCAGGCAGCACGGGCTTCCGCCTTCTGGCGCTCCATGGCTGTGGTGAACCCGTCAAGATCGACGGAGATGTCGCGCTCACGCAGGGCATCCTGGGTCAGGTCGAGGGGAAATCCGAATGTATCGTAGAGCTTGAAAGCGGTTTCACCGTCTAGCCGCCCGCCCGCGCTCAGGTCTTCCGTGGCGCTGTCAAGCAGACCAAGACCGCGCTCGAGCGTCTTGCGGAACCGGGTTTCCTCCAGTTTCAGCGTCTCGGTGATCAGATCTTCCGCACGGCCGAGTTCCGGATAGGCCCGTCCCATCTCGCGCACCAGCGTGGGCACCAGCCTGTGCATCAGCGGATCCCGCGCGCCCAGAAGGTGGGCATGGCGCATGCCGCGGCGCATGATCCGGCGCAGCACATAGCCCCGGCCTTCGTTCGACGGCAGCACGCCGTCCGCGATCAGGAAGCTGGTGGACCGCAGATGATCGGCGATCACCCGGTGGCTGCCGAGCGCGTCTCCCTCCGCATCCACGCCCGTGGCATTTTCGGAAGCCGCGATCAGCGCCCTGAACAGGTCGATGTCGTAGTTGTTGTGCACGCCCTGCAGGATGGTCGCCAGCCGTTCCAGCCCCATGCCCGTGTCGATCGACGGCCGCGGCAGGTCGAGGCGCTCGTCCGGCGTCTGCTCATACTGCATGAACACCAGGTTCCAGATCTCGATGAAGCGGTCGCCGTCTTCCTCCGGTGAGCCCGGAGGGCCGCCCCAGATATGCTCGCCATGATCATAGAAGATTTCGGAACACGGACCGCAGGGACCGGTATCGCCCATGGTCCAGAAATTGTCGGACGTCGGAATGCGGATGATCCGGTCCTCACCGAGGCCGGCGATCTTCTTCCACAGATCGAAGGCCTGATCGTCCTCGGCGTAGACCGTAACAAGCAATTTGTCCTTCGGCAGGCCGAGTTCCTTCGTGATGAGGTTCCAGGCCAGCTCGATGGCCCTGTCCTTGAAATAGTCCCCGAAGGAGAAGTTGCCGAGCATTTCGAAAAACGTGTGGTGACGGGCGGTATACCCGACATTGTCGAGGTCATTGTGCTTGCCGCCGGCGCGCACGCATTTCTGCGACGTGACCGCCCGCGAGTAGTCCCGCTTTTCGAGACCCGTGAAGACGTTCTTGAACTGGTTCATGCCCGCGTTGGCGAACATCAGGGTCGGATCGTTGCGCGGTACCAGCGGCCCGGAGTCGACCACCTGGTGATCGTTCTTCTTGAAATAGTCCAGGAAGGCGGAGCGGATTTCATTTACGCCGGTCATTCGGATCTCGCATCGGTCCTTAGCCCGTCGCGGCGGGCCGGTTGAAAGTCGGTCACGGTCAGCATCCGCGACAGGATCCGGACCGGAACAGCCTTTTAACTTTGCACTTTTGCCCTGTCCAGCAATTGCGTCGGCCCAACGCTCTTCGGGAGCCGCAAACACCGTTGCTGCCGGCAATCAAGCAAAAGGCCCTCCCCCGGCGCGCGGGAGAAGGCCTCTGGAAGACCGGACAAGCGTCCGGAACCCGACAGCAGAAATTCGGGAGGGTCTAGTCTTCGGATTCTTCGGCCCCGCCGTCGGGATCGATGATGGCGTCCGCGATCAGACCGGCGTTCTGGCGGATGGCCAGTTCGATCTCATCGGCGATTTCCGGATTGTCCTTGAGGAACTGCTTGGAGTTCTCCCGGCCCTGGCCGAGACGCTGGCTGTTATAGGAGAACCAGGCACCCGACTTCTCGACAATATTGCCCTTCACGCCCAGATCGATCAGCTCACCGGTCTTGGAGACGCCTTCGCCATAGATGATGTCGAACTCGACCTGACGGAAAGGCGGCGCCAGCTTGTTCTTGACCACCTTGACGCGTGTCTGGTTGCCGATGACCTCGTCCCGGTCCTTGATCGCGCCGATACGGCGGATATCAAGGCGGATGGAGGCGTAGAACTTGAGCGCATTGCCGCCGGTCGTCGTTTCCGGCGACCCGAACATCACACCGATCTTCATGCGGATCTGGTTGATGAAGATCACCATGCATTTCGACTTGGAGATCGACGCGGTGAGTTTGCGCAGTGCCTGGCTCATCAGGCGCGCCTGCATGCCCGGAAGGCTGTCACCCATCTCACCCTCGAGTTCGGCCTTGGGCGTCAATGCGGCCACGGAATCGACCACCAGAACGTCGATGGCACCGGACCGCACCAGCGTGTCGACAATCTCGAGAGCCTGCTCGCCGGCATCTGGCTGAGAGATCAGAAGGTCGTCGATATTGACCCCCAGCTTGCGGGCGTAGATCGGATCCAGAGCATGCTCCGCATCGATAAAGGCGCAGATGCCACCGACCTTCTGAGCTTCGGCAACCGTATGCAGAGCCAGCGTGGTCTTGCCCGAGGACTCCGGCCCGTAGATCTCGACAATCCGGCCGCGCGGCAGACCGCCGATCCCGAGCCCGATATCAAGGCCGAGGGAACCGGTCGAGACGGATTGTATCTCGACGACCTGTCCCTGGCCCATCTTCATGATGGACCCCTTGCCGAAGGCACGTTCGATCTGGCTGAGCGCTGCATCAAGCGCTTTTGTCTTATCCATCTGGCTGCTTTCTACGAGACGAAGTGTACTTTGTGACATGGCTTACGCTCCTTATTCCACGATGGACCCGCCGTTTCAATGAGAGCCTTTGTACACTTTTTGTTCTCATTAATCAAGAACCCGGAACTGATTGGCATTAAAACGAAAATGCTCTTTTGTTTCCAATATGTTCTATTTTGAAACTTAAAAATTGACGTAACGTAAATTTAAACGGAACAACCGGTGATGAAGGTCGGGAACAGAATCACGTGACCGTTCTGACCGATGCTTGCCGCTTCGCGGTTTATCTGCTAGCCCGCGCTTTCAACACCTGTCTGCATCCGGCCGGCCCGAGAAGTCCCGGTCCCTGGCCCAGTCCCCGGCCTAGTTCTTGTTTCCATCCCCGGTCCCGGGCCGGCTGTTTCGAAGAGAAGTGCCCTGGCCGTGACGCCCGCTCATACCCGCCCGGTCATCGCGATCGGCGCCCTCCACATCGACACGATCGCCCATGCGCGCGAACCCATCCGCCCGGAAACCTCCACGCCCGCCCGCCTCGCGTCGCAACCCGGCGGTGTCGCCACCAACCTCGCCCGCGCCCTGGCGCGTCTTGACACACCGGTCCGGCTGGTGGGGACCGTTGGCGACGACAGCGCGGCCGAATTGCTCACCAGGCGGCTGACCGGCGAAGGGATCCTTCTGTCCGTGCTGCCGCGCCCCGGCTTTGCCACCGGGCAGTATCTTGCGCTGCATGATCCCTCGGGCGCCCTGGCAGCGGCCTGTGTCGACGACCGAGTGCTGGCCGAAGCCCCGGCGGACCTCTTCGACGACCTCGTCACGGGCCTGGTTTCAACACCGGCCGATGACACGATCTGGTTTGCCGACGCGAATCTGCCCGAAGCGATGCTGGTCCGCCTTGCAGGCCGGATCGGGCCGGGCCGCCTGATCGCCAGTGCGGTCTCGGAAGCCAAGTCCGCACGGCTGAAACCCGTTCTGACGGCTCTCGATTGCCTGATGTTGAACCGCGGTGAAGCCGCCGCCCTCACCGGCCTGCCGCCTGACGCAGCGGCACAGCACCTTGCCGACGCCCTTGCGCAAACCGGCCTGCACAGCTTTGTGATGACCTGCGGCGCGCAAGATGTCCACGTTCTGGAGGCCGGCACGATCCGCACGTTCGCACCGCCGAAGACAGGACCCGAGACCGGGATCATCGATGTCACCGGAGCAGGGGACGCCTTGATCGCCGGCATGATTGCAGCCCGGGCGCGCAGCCACGGTCTGTCAGACGCGGTCCCTTTCGGTCTGGCGGCCGCCGCACTCACCCTGGCCAGCACCGGCGCCCTGGCGGAAACGCTCTCGTGGGATGCCCTGCGCCACGTTTGACCAGCCGGACAAATACGGTCTTGGCGCCTGAACGCCCCGCGCCTATAAGACCCGCCAGAACCGTTTCTCCCGCTCCTATTCCCGCTCCGGCCTCGGCCCCGAGCCGGACCAGGACAAAGAAAGGCCGCTTGCCGTGACCAGCCCCGCCCCCTCCGCCGCTCTTGCAGATCTGATCGTCCACAACGACGAGGTGCGCGACGCTCTAGGGGCCGGAAAGCCGGTGGTCGCCCTCGAGTCGACCATCATCACCCATGGCATGCCGTTTCCCAGGAACGTGGAAACAGCCCGGCAGGTTGAGGCTGACATTCGCTCCGAGGGCGCCGTTCCGGCGACCATCGCGCTGATGGACGGCAAGATCATGGTCGGCCTGTCCGATCCCGACCTGGACCGCCTCGCCAACGCGGACAGCGTCATGAAGTGTTCCCGTGCGGACCTGACATTCGCGCTGGCGACCGGCTGCCATGGCGCGACAACCGTCGCGGCAACCATGATGGCGGCCCATGCCGCGGGCGTGAAGGTCTTCGCCACCGGCGGCATCGGCGGCGTGCACAGGGGCGCGGAACAGAGCTTCGACATTTCCGCCGACCTCGACGAACTCGGGCGCACACCGGTCTGTGTCGTCTCTGCCGGCGCCAAGGCGCTGCTCGACATTCCCAAGACCCTGGAAGTTCTGGAAACCAAGGGCGTGCCCGTTGTTGCCTTCGGCACGGACGAACTGCCCGCCTTCTGGTCGCGGCAAAGCGGCCTTGATGCGCCATACACGATGAACACGGCCGCCGAAATCGGATCGCTTCTCAAGATGCGCGCCAATTTCCCGGACCATGGCGGCGTATTGATCGCCAATCCGGTTCCGGAAGCCGACGAAATTGCCCGCGCGGAAATGACGGGGTTCATCGAAACCGCTCTCCAAAGGGCGACTGCGGACGGCATCAGGGGCAAGGATGTCACGCCCTATGTGCTTGGCGCCATATTCGACCTGACCGGCGGTCGCAGCCTTGAAACCAACATCGCCCTGGTGCGCAACAACGCCCGGCTCGCCGCCCGTATTGCGGCGGAGCTGGTCTGACGTTTCCGGGATATCCTGACGGATGATGCCCCCAGGGCACTGGCTTTTCTCAAAATATGCGCGCCGGAACGAAATGCCCTTGTTGCAATCGGCGCCTAAGCATGAACGGTTCGCGCAAGGCAACAGCCACTCGGGACCACCGTGTGCGCTCGTAACCCGTTGACAGAGCGGCGTAAGCCTGCCCTAACATGCACACATGTGAAGAAAACCGGACGCAGCGGCATGCCCCATCAGACGCCGCCGTCCCTTGAGGAGGTCAGACATGACGGACGCTGCAGCACCTGAAACCCCGGGAAACACGGTCGTTCCGGCCGGCGGTTTTTCCCCGCTCCAGTATCTTGACCGCGCCCTGTCGACATTGCGCGATATCGGCATCTCTCCCGAAAGCGAAACGGATGCGCCGATCAATGCGCTTCTGGAACAGATTTCGGACCTGTCTCCCGACAAGGTGCTGGTCATCACGCGGACCCTGTCCCAAACCTCCAATTTCAATGAAGTCGTGCGCTCCCAGGTCCAGCAGATGGATATCGGCGAGCGGTATGAGGAAATCACGGAAGCGTTCAACTCGATCCGGGACGACGCCAAGGCACTGGTCGACCAACTGGCGGACGGCAAGATTTCCTTCATGGAAAACATGTCCAACACGTGGCGCGACATGCGCCGCGGCACCATTTCCGACCGGTTCGACGACATCCGCAGCACCAACAAGGAAGTTGCCAGGGCGACCAAGGACCAGATCGAGCGCGAGCAGACCATCCTGGAAGCCTACCGGGATTTTCGCGGCGCGCTGAAGCAGGCCGAAGTGACCGCACTTGAAGTCCTCAACATGGCGACCGAAAAACTGGCGGCGACAAAAGCGGCGCTTGAAGCCGCGTCTGCGGAAGTGGAAGCCTATTCCGGAGACGATCCGGCCAGCAAGGCCCGTCTGGAACTGGCACGCGACGAGCGCCTGCGCGAGATGCAGGACGAGGAAAAGCGCTACCAGATCGCCAAGGATCTCTCCGACAACCTGACCATCGGTTACAACACATCGGAAGTGATCATGGCGCGGCTGATGCAGACCACCAATGCCAAGGAACGGGTCTATGCCCAGTCGGTCAGCTTCTTCTCCACCAACGAATCCGTGCTGACTGCGCTGAACGCCTCCTTCACCGGCCTGCAGGGTCTGCACGAAAGCACCGAAACGTTGAACGCCATGAAGGAAGGCATCAACAAGAGCCTCGAGACCCTGGCGGATATCGGCGATGCCGTCCAGAAGGAAGCCCTCAAGGCCGGTTACGGCCCGACGGTTGCCGCCGCTTCGGTCAAGAAGTTGGTCGATTCCGTCGTGAACTTCCAGGTCCAGTCCCGCGAGATCATCAACGAGATGCGCGACATGTCGACGAAGAACTCCGAAGAAATCCGCAACGCGGTGGAAGACGGCAAGCGGCGGCTGGCCAAGCTGACCGCTGAGGGCCAGGCCCTCTAGGCCAGCCGCCCTTCAAAACAGCCAAGGACCGGCGGACCGGGCGAACGCCCGATCCGCCCCGCTGGAGAAGAACCCCGTTCATGGCACTCAAATCAGACGCCCCGCTCGATGACCTGATGATGGCGATGGACGTTGTCGACACCCTGCGGCACGAAGCGGGTCAGGTCGCCCGGGAACTGAAGACCGACGAGCGCGATGCCGCCATGATCGAGCGGCTCCGCCAGGTCTACGCCTCCCAGGGAATCGCGGTTCCCGAACACATCCTTGAAGCCGGCGTGGAGGACCTGAAACGGGACCGTTTCGTCTACATGCCCCCGGCCGCCGGCTTCCAGCGCACGCTGGCGATGATCTATATTTCGCGGGGGGCTTGGGCCAGGTGGCTGGTTGGCGCCCTCGCCCTGCTCGTGGTCTGTGTCGCCGCCTGGTATTTCATCGTCAAGCTGCCCGCGCAACGCGCCGAAGCCGACCTGCAGGCCCGCCTTCAGGCGCTGACCGGAACCTATTCGGAACTGGTCGGCCGCATCGATCTCCTGACCGACAATCCCGATATCGAGGCCCGGGCCGCGCGTCTTGCCGATGACGGCCGTCTGGCCCTGTCGGACGGCAAGAACGCGGCAGCTTTCAAGGCGGAAGCCGACCTGAGCAAGCTCGCGGCACAGCTTCAACAGGTGTTCGAGGTACGGATCATCTCGCGTGAGGGCATTCCGACCGGCGTGTCCCGCATTCCCGAAGCAAATCCGGATACGGAGAACTATTACATCGTGGTCGAGGCCATCGATCCCGACGGCAACGTCGTCAAACGCGAGATCGTTTCCGAGGAAAACAGCGAGGCCGAACTCGTCGACAAATGGGGCCAGCGCGTTTCGGACACGATCTACAACGCGGTCCGCCGGGACAAGATGGAAGACGGCATCGTGCAGAAAGGCGTGCTCGGCCAGAAACGGCGGGGCGAGCTGGACATCAAATGGCGCAGCGGCGTTCAGGACGGAGCGGTGACAAAATGGTAGCGCCAGGCAGAACCGGACCGGGCTCTCGGGAGGCGATGAAATGCTGACGGGACGTCAGACCCTGGGCACGATCGAGCAGTCGCTGTCCGACTTGCGCCGGGAAGAAGCCGAACTGAGCAAGCGCATCGAGCGTTCCACCCGCGCCCTGACCGACCTGCAGGAACGGCAGAGCGAAGCCTATCGGGACCTTGCCCGGTTCCGGCTGGACACGGACAGTGCCGGAACGCTGAACACCCGCCTGGACAGTGCCGCTCGGGAAGCACGACGGCTGCTGGACAAGCGCAGTGCCGACTACAAGGTCTTGAGCGACCAGTTGCGCCAGAGCGAAAGCGAACGCGCCCAGTTGCAGAAAAAGCGCGCCGAGCTCGACGCGACCCGCGACGCCTCCGAAAACCAGATGAACGAGCTGATGGAGGCGGTCGACAGCCGCCTGGAGGGGGATGCCGCCTATCAGGCCCAGCGCGAGAACACCGAAACGGCGCAGGCCACGGCTGAGGCGGCCGCTTCAAAGGCAGCCACCTCCGAGCAGGACCGCCAGCAAAAGGGCAAGGCCTATGAAGCCGACCCGCTGTTCATGTATCTCTGGAAAAGGGGCTACGGCACTCCGGAGTACAAGCGCCGCGGGCTGGTGCGCTCTCTGGACCGCTGGGTTGCCGGGCTGATCCGGTTTCACGATGCCCGCGCGAATTACGCCATGTTGACCGGAATTCCGGAGCGCATGGCCAGGCATGCCGAACGCTGCGCCGAAATCGCGCTCGAGGAACAGGCAAAACTGGCTGAATTCAGCCGCAATGCGATGACCGACGCTGCCGGAACCGACCTGGTCGGCATGATCGAGGATCTCAGCGGCGACGTCGATCTGATCGATGGTCAACTGGACACCCTGGATCGGCGCATCGACACGCTGGCCGGTGCCCTGGCGGAATTTTCCGGCGGCGAAGATGCCGATTTCCAGAAGGCGGAAGAGTTTCTGTCGGTGTCGCTTCAGGCGGACGATCTTCAGGACCTGTGGCGCGCGGCGCTCGATACGCCGTCTCCGGACGATGAAAAAATCGTCCGGCGGATCGAGGACCTGAAGGAACGGGTTGAACAGATTACCCGGGAAATCCGGCAGGACAGGGAGTTGCAGCGGGACATCGGCCGGCGCCGGGCTGAACTGACCGATGTCGTGAAACGGTTCCGGTCCCAGGGCTACGGAAGCTGGGAATCCACCTTCTCCGACGACCGGCTGACGACGGTCCTTCTGGGCGAACTGGTCAAGGGAGCGATCACCGGAGCCGAATACTGGTCGCGTGCGGAACGCGCCCACAAGCGCCGCAAACCCCGTGGACGGCAGATTGCCTTTCCGAAAGGATCGGGCCTTCCCAAATCCATGGGCGGCTTCGGCGGACGCAGCAGCGGCAAGGATTTCGGCGGCGGCGGCTTCGGGCGTGGCGGCAGTTTCGGCGGCGGTGGTTTCAAGACCGGTGACAGTTTTTAGATCCGGTCTTGCAACCATGGACACGTTCAGGCGTTTCCGCCCCGTTACGGTCACAAGGCTTCGTTAGCACAGTCGTGTCAGTGTGTGGACAGACCGGACGGCGCGGTTTGCTTTGCTGTGCCACGACCCTGACTTATACTGAGACGTGCACTTTGAATGACATTTAGAACCCCGGGATTGCCAATGCGAAGACTTCTCCTCATCAGCCTGTGCGCACTTGCCCTGGCCGCCTGCCAATCCGGAACTTCACGCCGTTCGTCCGTGCAGGACCAGCCGCAACTGAACGTCCCGGCAGGTGCCCAGTCGGTCAGCATCGCCGCCTCGCCGGCAATGGTGCACGCCGCGCTCGTGTCCAGCGCCCAGGAACGCGGCACCGTGGTGATCCAGGACGAGCCAAACATGATCGTCATGGAGCGCGCGATGACCGGTGAAAACCCGGCGCTCGATACCCAGTTCGGTCCCTCCGACAACGGTCAGCGGGTCATCCGCATCCGGGTCCGGTTCACCGGCGCGCCCTGCCAGACGCTTGCGGTCCAGGATCTTGCGGTGATCAACAACGTGCGCACCGCGCTGGAACAGAGCTTCGTGCTGCCCGGCAATCCGAACACCCTGCAAAGCCTTCAGGGCCTGAAGTCCCGCGCCGAACAGAACAGCCCCTGCCCGCCGCTTTCGTCCTGAGGACGGCCTGATCGGGCACCCGGACGGCTTGGGCTGAAGACCCTGGTGACGGCGGGGCGGCGCACCGGGAGGGTGAGCATCACTCAGAGGAGCGACCCGCGTACTCGCGCTGGTCGTTTCGCCGTTCCCGGCCACGGTAGCGTATATGCGGCTCCAGCAACGCGGACGCGGATGCGCTCAGAGCCGGATCCCTGTGCGCCAGAAGTCCGGCGACATGCGCAGCCGCCGGGCTGGCACCCCGGATCCCGCAAGATCCGGCAGCCTGCGGACAGGCTCCGAACGTCGCGTGAGGCAGATCCAGTCTGGACAGTTCGCCCGGCGCGCAGCGCGCATCGCCCTGTACGGACACCACGCCGTAGAGCGCCGCAGGATAAACCGAACCTCCCTGCGCCGGTGCAGAGGCCACGATGATGGCGCCTTCCCGTTGCAGGCGGGCAATGGCGATCGCCAGGTCCGCGCTCGAGCGGGTCATGCCGAAGGCGCACAGCACGATATCCGGCGGATCTTCCGCAAGCCAGGCCAGCGCATTGCAGATGGCCTCCAGAGACGTCGACAGCCGTCCCGGGAAGACGACCGCGTTCAGCACGTCAACGGCGTTCGCCCGCGCGCGGATGGTCCGCGTCATGGCCACCGCGTGATCGCCGGAATGCGGTGCGCCGTCGGCTTCGCAGAACCAGTCTTGCCCGGCCAGATCCGGCCACGCCGGTGGCAAGGCACCGTCGACGAGGCCGATACGGGTCATCCCGCCCCCCCTGCGGAGCCGGCAAGATCCGCGTTCAGGTCGAATTCCCCGTAACGGGCCGCCGTCCCATGGGTGACGACGATCCGGGTGCGCTTCGCAAAGCGCGCATCGATCCGCGCCATGATCCGGGACACCCGGCCGCCGTCGACCTCCGACAGGCACTCGTCCATCACCAGAACCTTGAAGGGCTGCAGCAGCGCGCGGGCCAGACACAGCCGCTGGCGTTCCCCCCCGGACAGATCGAGCCCGCCCTCGCCCAACCTTGTGTCGAGCCCGTCAGCGCCGAACCTTTCCTCCAACTCGACAAGACGAAGCACGTCCCGCATCTGCGCTGCGCTCGCCTCGGGCGCTCCAAGGCGGAAATTGTCCTCCAGCGTGCCGGAAAAGACATGCCCCTTTTGGGGCACCAGGGCAACGGCACGGCGCAGATCCGCCAGCGCCAGACGGCGCAGATCGATGCCATCGAGCAGGATCGCCCCTTCTCCCGGGTCGTCGTGGCGCTGCAGAAGCGACAGGAGCGACGACTTGCCCGCCCCGGAAACACCGCCAAGGCGCAGCTTGCATCCCGCGGGAATGCTCAGGCTCAGGTCGGAAAAAAGGGACGCGGCTTCGGCCGGCGCATAGGATATTCCGGCAAGAACCAGCGCGCCGCCTCCCGGATCGAGCCGCTCGGGTGATGGCGGATCCCTGACATCGGCCTTGGTGCTCATGATCTCGTCGAGGCGATCGAGGGCCGCCTTCATGCGTGCCTGGCCGTGCCAGAGCGAGATCAGCGACTGCATCGGCCCGATCAGGAAACCGAGATAGGCGGTGAAGGCGATCAGGGACCCCAGCGGCAAGGTGCCGTCGATGACTGCAAGCCCGCCGACCAGGAACACCGCGCCGCGCAGGAGCGCCGTCAGCACGGTGGGAACGGCACGGGTCACCTCGTTCCAGATCTGCGCCGACATCAGCGCCGCGACAAGACCCTGCTGCCTGACCTCGATCCGGCCGGCGGCCCGCTCCGTGGCATTGAGCGCACGCAGCGCGCCAAGCCCGGTGATGGTTTCCGCCAACCCGGAGGCCAGGTGCCCCCGTGCCTGGCGAACCTGCCGGGCCCGGGCCAGGGTCACCGGCCGCGCCCGGGCGAAGAACACAAGCTCCACCGGTGCCAGCACCAGTGCCAGCAGGGCCAGTTGCGGCGCCAGCACGAACAGCATGACCAGCCCGCCAGCCAGCCTCAACAGGCTGCCGCCGCCGGTCACAAGCGCGGCAAAGGTGAACTGCTGCACCTCGCCCGTGTCACCGTCCAGACGGCTCATCAGCTCGCCCACTTTCTGCCGTGCCTGCCAGCGGGGCGACTGCGCCAGGATCCGGCCGACGGCCGCGCGGCGCAGATCCGCCAGAAGCCTTGCGGAAAAGCGCAGGTGAAACAGGGAATTGAAGGCCCCGAGCGCAAGTGCCACGAGGCCGACTGCGAACAGGACCGCCACATAGAAGACCAGCGCCTGCCTGTCCCCGGCCATCAGACCCCGATCGATCACCAGCTTGGTCAGATAGGGCGGCACCAGCGCGGCCATGGCCGACACGAGGGAAACCGCGAGAAGCCCGGCCAGCGGCCACCGGTACGGCTGCACCAGCGGCGCAAGCCAGACCGCCTCTCGGCGGCCCACCAGCCGGTCGAGCAGTGCGCGCAGCAGCGGTTTCCGCTCCACCGGAGCCAGTCTCGTCGCTGCCGTCAATGGCACAGCCTGCTTCATGCATCCTCTTTCATGCTGCTGCCCATGGGTCTTGTGGCCCTTTTCATGAATCATCAACACGTTGCGGAAACGCCAGTCAGATCCAGGGCGCCGTCCCGGACTGGATCCGGGACCCGTCTCCAGACCCGGCCAACGGGCCCCGGCTCGAGGCCGGGGCAGCAGATGACGACGGCATCTTCCGGATCCGGCAGGAGCAGATGTACCTTTCCTAACTCCCCGTGCTGATCACATGCAGCGTGCCGGCGGCCATGTCGCCGCCCGACGGCAGCAGGATCTCGCCGGTCCGCTCCAGGGTCTCGGCGTCGTAAATGCCGATATCGTCATTGGTGCCGCCGACATAGAGCTCCTTGCCGTCCGACGAGATGTTGATGCAGTAGTAGGTGTGTGGCAGGTCGACCCGTTTGATCAGTTCCTTCGTCTCCAGATCGTGCTTGGAAAGCTGGGTGTAGACCCCGTAGAGTTTGGACTTGTCGTTCGGATCGCGCACCGCGGAGAACATGATCACCTCGAAGCTGGTGAAATCCGCGATCTCGGCCTCCCCCGTTTCCAGGTCCACCGACTGATAGCCCCAGATGAAATCGGCGATCTCGCTCTGCGTTTCATCGGTGAACTTGGCCGCCGAATAAAGCAGCATGAATTCATCCGCCTGGGTGCCAATCGGCCAGAAAGCCAGCACATCGGGCGTGGAATAGGTCGGGCGGTCCCAGGAGGCATTGGCGATCTTGACCGTGGTGTCCCCCGTCTGCGGGTCGAAGGCATAGACCTCGTGACCGCCCGCATAGACCTCGCCGTTCTGCCCCGCCGCCATCACGGTGACGCGGCGCGGGCTTGCGAAGGAGCGCGCCGGTTCCGCATCCAGACCTGCGCCTGTGTCATAGACGGCAAATTCCGGTTCCAGGACCTCATAGCGGTCCGACAGGATCCGCACCGGGTTGCGGACCGTGTAGAGTTCGGTTCCGTCCCTGGAAACGGCCAGCGAGGCGATGCTCTTGCGCCTTATGTCGCCTTCCGACTGATGCGCGGAGAACACCATCTCGCACGTGGCAAGCTCGATGCCGAACACATCCTCCCAGCGGTTGCCGAGGATGTAGGCGACCGCATTGTCGGGCGACATGACGATCACACCCGGCATCAGGTTGAAGTCGAGCTTGCAGTCGGTCTCGATGGTGCGGGTCTTGGCATCGATCACATAGAGCCGGTCCGGTTTGGCGACCGTGACGATCATGTCCTTGGCCTGCGCCGGCAGGGCGGTCAGGCCCAGAAAAAGCGCGGCCGTGGTTGCTGCGATCAGGTTTCGCATGGGCTTTCTCCTAGATCTCCTGGCACTGGCCAGTCAGGTTTCGCTGTCGGACGGGAACACGGTGCCGAGCGAGCGCCAGTCCTTGCCGGCATTGTCCGCGTCCGCGTTCCAGTCCTTGTAGGAATTCATCGTGTCCGGCACCTGGGCCGGCCACCAGCACGGGTCGGAGCAGCCGTAAAGGTCGGCTTCCATCGGCTGGCACAGGGCGGCAACGCCGCCGAAGGGATCGACCTCCCAGCCAGGATCGAGGGTCGAGGCACAGCCGGCGACCACTGTCTGCATGGCCCGGACCTCGTCCATGTTGTCGGTTTCGACTGCCTTGACGACCCGGTCGGCCTTCTGGTTCAGGGGTTTCAGGTGTCTCATTTGCCGAATGCCCTCCGCGGCATGATGTGATCGGAAAAATAGGCCGGAGCCCCGGCGATCAGTTCGCCATAAACGCCGATGCCGAAATCGACCCAGTCGCGCATCAGGTCGCAATAGTGATAGGTCGGCTTCATCGGATCGGAAAAATGGGCGTAGCTCTCGTGGTAGCAGCCGCCTGCGCAGATGTTGCGGATGCGGCAGGTCGAGCAGCCCTTGTCAGTGCGGTCGGCCCGGTCTTCGATGAACCGCGCCAGCTTCTTCTTCTCGATGCCGCCCTCCACCGTTCCGAACGTGTCCATGTCGGACCCGGTGAAACGGTGGCACAGGTTCAGACCGCCCTCATGATCAACGGCCAGCATGCCGAGCCCCGCCCCGCAGGGCAGTGCCTTCGAGCGGCCTTCGTAAAGATCGCTCATGAGCTGATGCATGTTGGAAAAGCCGATATTGCGGCCTTCCAGCGCCGCGTCGCGATAATGGCGCCCGAGCCGCTTCATGTCCTCGAAGACAGCCACCAGTTCGTCTCCGCTCAGGTTGAACGGCGTCACAGGTCCGGACGTCACCGGCGAGAAACCGACTTCGTGAAAACCGATCTCGTTCTTCAGATGATCCCAGATGTCGTAGACGGCGGTCACGCCCCGTGTGAGCGTCACCCGGCCGCCCACGGGACGGGAGGTGTAGCGCTCCAGCAGCATCTTCGTCTTGGATGCGACGACCTCATAGGTGCCCTTGCCGCCGACGGTCTTGCGGTTGCGGTCATGGAGCGCCTTCGGACCGTCCATCGACACGGTCAGGCCGAAGCGATGGGCGTTGAGCCAGTCGATCGTGGCCTCGTTGAGCATCGTCGCGTTGGTCGTCAGCGAAAAGTCGACCTTCTTGCCCAGAGCGCCGAAACGCTCTTCCGCGAAGGCCACAACCTCGCGGATCAGCGGCAGGTTGCTCAAGGGCTCGCCGCCGAAGAACACCACATTGTAGCTGTCCCGGTCCGGGCTTTCGGCGAGCAGCAACTCGATGGAGCGTCTCGCCGTCTCGAACGCCATTCGGCGGCTTTTCGACGGGGTGTCCAGATCCTCCTTGTAACAATAGGTGCAGGACAGGTTGCAGCCCGTGTTGACGTTGAGGACAATCGTCGTCAGGGGAAAGTTCTCGATGTGGATCGGCGGCCGCTCCGCCCTTGGCGGGCCGCCGTCCGTGACGATGTCGAGATCCAGCAACGAGCGGATCCGCTCGGTCACCAGCTCCGGCGCGACCCGGCCCTCGAACCGTGACCGGATGTCGGTTTCCGAGACCCTTGAGCGGTCCTCGAAGAGATCGATCACATCGCTGTCCAGGCGGTCGATCTCGAACAGCGACGTGGTCGGTACGTGAAAGAGCAGATGCCGTCCCTCGACCTCGACCCGATGCGCGTTTTGCGGCTGAAAGAATAGATAACCCATGAAACACATCTCCTTTAGCGGATCGGGGGATCGACCCAGCGCTGGACCGTCACGATCAGTTGGCCTTCACCGGTGACTTCGCCGAGCGTCGCCAGAACCTTCAGATTGCCGGCATTGTTGGTGGAAAAGGGCCGCTCGGGATTGGGGCCGGCAACCGCCGGCATGAAAATCCCGAGGGTCCTGTCCATCTTGCCTGCATGGTCGACATCCTTGAGCTGGTCGGCTTCCTCGTTGAACGGGGCGACCGACCAGGTGGCCGGCACCACGCCGATGCGGATATCGTCCTGGGTTCCGGTCTCGCCGTCCGGTCCCTTCCAGTAACCGACCGCCTCGAAGCGGGCCGGCACCTTGCTTGCGGAACCGCCTGCCCCGCCGACACGGGCCAGCCCGAACGCCGGCTCGACCCTGAGACTGTCGACGTGACTGTAAACCGTCAGCGCGTCCTCTTTTGCCGCGCCGGCCGAGGCAACGCTCACGCCGCCATCGGATCCTGCCGCCGGGCTGACCGCGATGGCCGCGCCATAGGCATTCGCGGTTCCTCCGGAGGCCTCCAGCGCGCCTGTCAGATCAACCCCTGACAGCCCCGTGCCGACAATCTGGACGCTCGCGTCCGATCCCGCTGCAAGCGTGGACGGCACCACCCCGGCAATCGCGGGTGATGCCCCCGCCCTGACCGCGCTGAAGGCACCGCCGAGACTATCCTCGGCATGGAGAAACTGGCGTCCGGCGAGGCTGCCGCCGTCTTCGGAAATCGCCAGGATTTGCCGGTAGGCCGTGCCGCCGATGTCGAGATTGGCCCGCCACTCATAGCCGGTATAGACGTTGAGCTTGCCGGATACGGGCAGTTCTTCGCCCGCTGCCGTCACCAGCGTTCCGGAAACCGCGTAAGGCTGTGTCTCGCCGGATACCTCGAGGCTGCCATAGGCCTCGCCCTGTTCCGGCAGGCGCGTGGTGAACACCCAGGAACCTGTTGCCTCCGGCTTTTGCGCCGCGGCCCAGGCTGTCCAGGCGTCCGTTTCCAGCGGGTAGCGCTCCGCCAGAAGCGGCACCACCTCTTCGCGGGCCAGCTTGAGCCAGTCGCGGTCGCGCCCGAGGGCCTGGTATTCGAGGGTCGGGTACTGGCCGACATGGAAATCGATATGAAGATCCCATTCGTCCTGCGTTCGCCGCTGCAAGGCAACCCGCGCGGCGGAATGGCAGCGCGCGCACATTTCACCGAGAGGAGCACCGACTTCCTCGACGACTGCGGGCTCACGTTCCAGGATGTAGCGGTAGCCTTCGGTTTCGGCCGGCGCGAGGCCCTGCGTGTCGGAAAGATAGTGCACCAGCCGGCTTTGCTCGTCCGGCGTGATCTCCATGCCGTGGAAGAGGCGCATGCGCACGATGGTCATCAGCCAGCCTTCCGGCGTTTTGCGCTGCCCCTCGATGCGACTGAGCGCGCCAGTCTCATCGGCCATGTGACAGCCGCCGCAATTTTGTTCCAGCAGCGCGACGCCCTCCTGCGCGCCCGCTGCCGCCGGCATCAGCAGCATCACACCGGCAAATCTGGCGAGATACACCTTTCGCAATCGTCTGATCATGCTCTATCCCTCATTCTGGTCGCTTGTTGTGGGGGCTGATGGACATCGGAGTGATGGCGCGCGTGCCGGAACAGACCCCGGCTCTCCATCCAGTCCAGCGCGGTACGAAGCGCGGCGGACGGCGTGGCGGGAACGGGCGCGCGCCCTGCCTCCGATCCGATAAATTCCGTCAGCGCACTGATGGGTATCCCGGCCACGAAGGCCACGCCGTCCGGATCCTGCGGTGTTGTCAGGACCTCGCGTTCCACCAGCCTGTTGTTTTCAACGACGACGCGCCGGCTGAGCGACACGCCGTCCTCTCGCCGATGGGCCGGTCGATCGTCGGGCCAGGCCGCGCGCCGTACCCAGAAGGACGCCTGCATCAGGCCCTGTTCGAGGCGGTAGAAATCGCGGCCGATGCGGGCCTGACGCCAGAAAGTGTCGACCACCCGGCCGCGATGGAAGCGCCGGGCGAGATCGCGTCCCCGGTCCGGCGTCTCCAGAACGCTCAGCACGCACGGCACCGCGGCAAGGGCGGAAGACAGGGCCCAGAACAGGCCATGGCCGGACAGCGGGTCGATGGCGACCGCCGCATCGCCGACCGGGATCACCGGCAGGCAAAGCTCCGGTGCCGACAGCACCAGCCCGGCGGACCTTGCCGTGAACGTCGCGTCGAAGCCCCTGTCCCTGAAGAAGTCCCTGACCCTGAAACGCTCGTGCGCCGCCGGCTGGTTCAGGAACCGGGCCATCCGCCTTTCAAGCGCGGCCGCACCGGTCCCCTCCAGATCCTCCATATCGATGCAGATCTGCACGCAGCGTCCAAAACCTGGCGCTTCCGCGCTCCACAGCCATCCGTCCGGCGTCGATGCCACGAATGTGCCGGCCTGGTCGCCGCCTTCGGGCAGAAATCCACTGATCGCCAGCGTCTTCGGGCCCAAAAGCCGTTGCGCGGATCGGGCCTGGCGCCCGCGTGCGTCGACCATCAGCCGCGCCGAAACGGTTTCACCGGTGGACAGCCTGAGCTGTACGCCCTTTTTCGGATCGGAATACAGAGTGCGGGCAATTCGCGCCGTCCGAAGCCGGGCGCCCGCGTGTCTGGCAGCTTGTCTCAGGGCAGTGTCGAAGAGGTCGCGGCGCACCAGCCGCTCGCCGTTCGGCGTGCTTGCCAAACCGGCCCAGGCCACGGAGCGGGCCATCGGCTCGCTGGCGGCCGCCAACGGCTGTTCAAGTCCCCTGGCGCGGAGCAACTGCACGACCCGCTCGCCCAGGCCTTCCAGGCGCGGCCGGCTCGTCTCCGGATCGACCATCACAACATCAAGCCCGGCACGCGCCAGCTCACACGCTGTGAATGCACCGGCGGGACCGCCGCCGGCAACGACACAATCGTAATTGGTCACCAATACTGTTCCCTCGTCCGGCTGCCCAAGTTTTCAAGGTGCGGCACGGATTTCTCTGTACCCCCATTAAAGCGAGCGACCGTTCGGGACTTCTCGACAATTTCGGCCAATCTTTTGCCTGACAGCCGAAACCCGTCCCGCTCAATTGCAAGCGGCCGGAATATTTGGTGTAGTTGCATCTTCAGCTTGCCGGGTACTGCGGCAGGCGGACGCTGAAGAGGCTTTCGTTCGGGGCGCGGACGAGAGCGAGGGTGAGAGGCAAGGGCAATGCCGAAAACCGCTACCATCATCTCGGGCGCATTGAACGGCCTGCAGGCGATGCTGGTGCAGAACGGTCTGGAGCCGGCGGCTCTGGGCCGGCAGAGCGGTGTGCCCGTCGGCGCCTGGCAGGACTCCAGCCACGAAATTCCGCTGTTTGCCTTTGTGGAGATCTACGAGCACGGCGCGGCAATGCTCGGCCAGCCCGGCGTCGGCTGGCAGTCCGGCCCGCTTCTCGACCTCGCCGATCTGGGCGAACTGGGCGACGCCCTGCTGACCGCCGCCACTGTCGGTTCGGCGCTCAGAACATTCGAGCGCTTCATCCGCTACATCCAGAGCGAGACCGACCTGCAGCTTGCCGTCGAAGACGGTGTCGCCACCCTCACCTACCGCATTCTCAACCCGGATATCTGGCCGCGGCGCCAGGATGCGGAATTCACCCTGTCCGTTCTGACGGAGCTGATCCGCCGCGGCGCCGGCGACAACTGGCATCCGGATCTTGTCTGTTTCGAGCATTCCGCCGCACGCTCGCAGTCGAATTTCCTTTCCGCGTCCGGCAGCTTCTGTCTGTTCGACTGCGAGACCAACGCGCTGAGCTTTCCCGAAAGCGTGCTCTCAAGACCGATGCCCAGGGACGATACCGGCCGCCACCGCCGGGTCCTGAAAGTCCTCAGCCGGGAACTGGCCAGCAGGGTGCGGGCCAATTCCATTGCCGCCCGGACCCGAACCGCGATCTACGAGAGCCTGGGCACCGGCGCCTCCGACCAGGAGACCGTTGCCAGAAGGCTCGGCCTGTCGCGCCGCAGTCTCCACCGGCACCTTGGCGAAGAAGGCACCCGGTTTTCCATCCTTCTTGACGAATGCCGCTACCGAGTCGCGCGCCATGCCCTGATCGACACGCCCCACTCGCTCGCCCAGATCGCCTGCGAACTCGATTATTCGGACCAGACCGCCTTTGAGCGTGCCTTCAAGCGCCGGACCGGCATCACCCCCAGACAGTACCGCCAGACATTGTTCCGCACGCCGCGGCGCCGGGGGTAGGTTCCGGTCAGCGCCCCGCCAATTCCGGATGGTCATACGCTTCGGGATAGGGCATCGGCAGGAACGGCCCCAGCGGGACCACATTGTTCCACGACCGCCCGAAATAGCCTTGCCGGCAGTGAACCAGGGAATTGCTCCGGGCGGCGCCCGGCAGCGCGTGAACACGGCACAGCCATCGCCACAAATGCGGAAAATCGAGGATCCTGGCGCCGTTCAGCTTCATGCGCAGGTAATAGATCGGATCGTGACGGTACAGCGTCGGAAACAGCCGCAGATCCGCTTCGCTGAAACGGTCTCCGGTCAAGAACGGCCGGCCGTCCGACAGCCGGTCTTCGAGCTGTGCCAGCATGTCGAAATAGGCGGTAAAAGCAGCAGCATAGACCGATTGATCGGAGGAAAACCCGGCCTTGTAGGCGCCGTTGTTGATGTTTGCATAGATCGCCGCGTTCAGCAGATCGATCTCCCGGCGCTGCGCCGCGTTCCCCGGGTACAGGTCGACGCGCCGGCTCTCCGGGAGCGTGCTGCCGAGGGCCTCGGCGTTGGCATTCAGCATGCGGACGATCTCCGCGCTTTCGTTGCTGACGATGCGCTTCTCACGCTTGTCGTAGAGCACCGGCACGGATTTTTCCTCCGAGCCTTCCGCCCGGTAGATCTGCCTGACCAGGCGGCGAGCCTTGCCCGTCGCCGTTTCCAGGGTGCATTCGGGCAGCGGTGCGCCGGTCAGGGAAGCGATCCGGTCCGGATTGAATTCCCAAAGGTTCGGACCGTCCGGATCATCGTCGCCGGTCCGGCCCGGAAAGGCGATGTCCATCGTGACGCTGTCGCGAAACCCCAGGAGTTCTCGTGCCAGCGTGACACGGTGGCACCAGGGGCAGTTCAGCGCGACAAAGAGATGATAGCGTCCCGGTTCAGCCGGAAAGCCGGGTTCTCCGAGCACCGACCGGAACCCGCTGACACCGCGCACGAATTCCCCCCGCGCGGTCCGTTCGGCCGCGTGGGTCTGATCTTCTTCCGTCGCGGTGTCCATCGGTTGGTGTCCCAAGTCGTTTTCTGCGTCCTCAGACAGTGGCAGTCTTTGCGGACCGCAGACAAGCCGTCCCTCTTCAGGGGGATCCCGGCCAGGCAAAGCGCGCGCCGGGATGACAAGAGGCCAGGTTGACAAGGGAAACGTGTGTCGGCCAACCCGGACGGTCGCCGGCATGCAGCAGCAGGGCCAGGCGCTAAAGTGCCCGCCCGCTCGGCCTATCCCCGCCCGACCAACGGCATTTTTGTCGCCATCACCGTCAGCGTCAGCACATTGACGTCAAGCGGCAGTCCGGCCATGTAGACGACCGCGTCGGAAACATGGACCGGATCGATGGTCGGCTCGGGTGCCATCTCGCCATTCGCCTGGGGCACGCCGCCGCTCATCTTCGCGGTCATGTCGCTGGCGGCATTGCCGATATCGATCTGGCCGCAGGCGATGTCGAACGGCCGTCCGTCCAGCGCCGAAGACTTGGTCAGTCCGGTAACGGCGTGCTTGGTCGCCGTATAGGGTGCGGAGAACGGCCGCGGCGTCGTCGCCGAGATCGAGCCGTTGTTGATGATCCGCCCGCCGCGCGGCGTCTGCGCCTTCATCAGCCGGAACGCCCCTTGCGTACACAGGAACGCCCCCGTCAGATTGGCGGCGACCACATCGTTCCAGACTTCGAAGGGAATGTCCTCCAGCGGCACCGCCGCATTGGAGATGCCCGCATTGTTGACCAGAAGATCCAGCCGGCCGAAGGTCTCCTCGATCCCGTCGAAAAGCGCGCGCACGGAGACCGGATCGCCGACATCGGCGGAAATCCAGGAAACCTCGTTGCCGGTTTCCCCGCTCAGCTCGGCCGCGGCCGCTTCCAGGACCTCCTTGCGGCGACCGGTCAGGACCACCCGCCAGCCGACCGCGCTCAAGCCCCTTGCGACAGCCTTGCCGAGGCCGGTGCCGCCGCCTGTCACCAGGGCAACCCTGCCCGTTACATCGAATTTTTCAGTGCTCATGTTCCCTCCCCTTCATCCTCCAGATGGATACGGATGATTTCATCAAAGCCGGTTTCGGCCTTGAAACCCAGTTCGGCTGCCCGCCTCGCGTCGAAGTCCTGCGGCCATCCCGCGACAATCCTGTCTATCAGCGGGTCCGGCTCCCGGCGGATCAGCCGGACGGCCGCGTCTCCCGCGACCCGGCGCAGTGCCGCGATTTCCTCGGCCACCGTTGCCGACAGACCCGGCATGGTCAGGCTGCGGCGCGGACCGACCCTGCCGGTATCCAGACGCGCCGCATGCACGAAAAACCCCACCGCTGACCGGGGGCTGGCAAACCAGTGACGCACACTCTCATCGACCGGCAGCACGGCTTCCTCGCCCTTGAGCGGTTCGCGCAGGATGTTGGAAAAGAACCCGGACGCCGCCTTGTTCGGTGTTCCGGGCCGGATGCAGATCGTCGGCAGGCGCAGGCCAATGCCGTCGAGAATGCCCTTGCGCGTGTAATCGGCCAGCAGCAGTTCGGTGATCGCTTTCTGGGTGCCGTAGCTGGTCTGCGGTGCCGTCAGGAAATCGTCGTCGATCCTGTCGGGAAATGGTGCGCCGAACACCGCCAGTGAGGACGCGAAAATCACTTTGGGACAATAGGGCGCGCGCAAGGCTTCCGTGCGGATCGCCTCGAACAACCTCCGGCTGCCGTCCAGATTGACCGCATAGCCTTTCTCGAAATCCGCCTCCGCCTCGCCGGACACGATCGCCGCCAGATGAAAGATCACGTCGGGACGCGCCGAGATCAGCTTTTCGGCAGTTGCCGGTGCCGCCAGATCCACCGTCAGCGCCGTGGCAATCCCCTCAAGCGCTGCCGGCACGTCCGGCGCCAGGGCATCCGCCAGCGTCACTTCAGAAATCTCGTGGCCCAGAACATCGGGTTCCGCGGCGAGCCTCCCTGTCAGTTTCCGGCCGATCATGCCGGCGGCGCCGATGACGAGAATATGCATGGGAGCTCCCGGGAGTTCGCTGGAAGGACGATACGTCATGGTGAAATTTACGGAGATCGGGACAAAGGGCAAGGGCGGTCCGGGCGCGAGCGGTTCGGCTGCGGCCTGAAACCGCCGGATTGCCATCAGGGACCGCGGCTGCCCTGACCGGGCAGTCACGTCGTCGGCGCCGCCAGGGGACGCATTGCGCCCCCGGCGGAACAGGCTTCCCCACTCCATTGGGAGGCCGGGCGTCAGGTCAATATGCGCCGTTGGAATACGTCAGCTCATAGCTGTGGCTGTAAAGCTCGAACACGATCCCGAACGGATCCTCGACATAGACCATGCGATATGGCTTCTCGTCAGGGAAATACGAGCGAACGGGCATGCGCTGCTTGCCGCCGGCGGCAACGATCTTCTCAAGCAGATCTTCCAGGTTGGGGTCCTGGATCGCAAAGTGGAACATGCCGTGCCGCCGGAAATCGAGGTTGTTCTCGGGGGCATGGTGCCCTTCGAATTCGAACAGCTCGAAGCCGATCCTGTCGGCGGTCGCAAGGTGGGCAATGCGCATACGCCCCCAGCCTTCTCCGAAGACATCCTTGCACATCTGCCCGATATCACTGTCGTCCTCGACAATCTCGGTGGGCTGCATGATGACATAGAAACCAAGGACGTTGCCGTAAAACTCGATGGCCTTTTCCAGATCCGGAACAGACAGGCCGATGTGTGAGAATGCGCGTGGTGTCGGAGTCATTGGGCTTTCCTTTCCTGATGATCGAACCGTATGTAGCTGGACCGGACCGAAATAAAAAATTATCATATGAATTCATTTCAATAACAAAGTGAAATCATCTTGCTGAACGCGACGTGGCTGGAAACCTTTACAACCCTCTGTGAAACCGGCCATTTCACGCAAGCCGCGGACCGTCTCGGAATGACCCAGCCCGGCGTGTCGCAGCACTTGCGCAAACTGGAAGCACAGGTTGGCAAACCGCTTGTCTCGCAGAACGGAAAATCCTTTGTCGTCACGCCCGCCGGCGAGGCGCTGCTTAAGGTCGGCAAGGCGAGACGCACACAGGAACGCGACCTGCGAGACGTCATCAACCTGAACGATCCGGACATCGGAGATGTCAGTCTTGGATGCTCGGGCAGTTACGCTACGTGGATCTATCCACGTCTTCTGGAGCGGATGCGCCGTGCGCCCGACCTTGTCATTCGGGTCACGGCAGCACCAAGGACCAGCATCGTGACCGGCGTTCTGAATGGCGATCTTGATCTGGGAGTTGTCTCCGAACAGACTAGTCATCCCAGGCTGCATGCAACGCCTCTGGCCCGCGAGGAATTGTGCCTCGTGTTGCCGGCCGGCTTCGAGGCTGGCGGGCTTGATCTGCACCGTCTGAATGAACTCGGCTTCGTTGCCCATCCGGATGGCTATGCCTATGCGGACGACCTTTTGTCGCTCAACTTTCCAGAGGACTATTCAGGGTCCGACCGGCTGAGAGTGCGGACATTCGTCAATCAGATCGGCCAAATTCCTGTCCCGGTGGCGCAGGGCCTCGGGTATACGATCCTGCCGAGATCGGGGGTTGAAGCATTCCCCGACCAGTCCGGGCTGGCGATCTTTCAGCTCCCCGAAAGGCTGCATCAGACACTCTGGCTGATAGCGCGGCAGGGACGCTCCCAATTCGCGCGGATCGCGGCGATCAAAAGCCTGCTGGAACACGCAACGACGTCCCTGGCGCGGGATTGATCACCGGGGACGATGTGGTGCCAGAGGATGTCCCGCCCCTGGAAACCGCAAACACGCCATCCGGACGGACGGAGAGGCACCGCCCCTGACGATGCCCCCTGCCTGTCCGTCCGATGGTCCGGCTGAACCGCTTGCGCTCAGCCCGCCCCGGAAATGCTGTGCAGATGAACATCGTGACCGGAGTGCTTTTTAAGAATGTCCGTCGCCCGGGCCTCATCGGCCGGGGTCCATGTGCGCACCCACAGAAGCAGGCCGCCGTGCTCGAGCTGTTCGATGAGACGGTCGGCATGTTCGCTTCCGACAAGCCTGGCCAGGACACCACCGATCAGCGTGCCCGCGCCACCTGCAAGCGCCGCACCGATAATCGCGGTCGCCATGGTGCCGCCCGAAGCCAGAATAACGCCGACGGCCGCACTCGCCGCGACATAGAGCGGAGCCCCGATCAGCGCCCCTTCCGCGTCGCCAACCGTCTCGGTGGAGACATAGGAGCAGCGGGCGGCCTTGGGATCGTCCTCAAGCTCCTGCACCTTTTCGTATTTGTGGCCGAGTTTGCCCTCGACGGCCTGCTCGGCCGCGAGCAGGCTCAGTTCGGCGCGGTCGAATCCTGAATCCAGCAGATCGTCGATCGCGCCCTGAAGCGCCTCGGCGGTTTCGAAATACCCGACCGCTTCGCGAATATCGTAGGACTTGTTTGTTGAGGGCATGACCGTTTCTCCCCTGGGATTGTTCGGACGGCATGCAAAGACCGTCTGTCTGTATCCTGATTTAATATCAATGAGCGTTGCTCTCATTGACCATCATCAAGGTTGGAGACCAGCATCAAGATCCGGGCGGGATCCCGCTGCTCCGCGACGACTTTTCTCCCGCGCGGTCCCGAGGAAACCAGGCAGGCGCCCGAGCGCTCTATCAAGGCCCTCAGCGCTCTGCCATTTCAGGTACGCTCACGGCGAAAACACGATGTGTCTTCGCCCGTTTTCGTCTAGATCCGCGGTTTCAAGGCAGCGGGCCGGTCGGCGTCGCCCGAATTGGGCTCTCCCTTCGGTTCGATCAGGAGAACCTTGACTTCCTGGTCCGCGCGAGGACGGTGGACAACGCCTTTCGGGACCAAGAACAGCTCTCCGGCCTTGACCACCTGGGAAGGCTGGCCCTCGAGGTCCATGATCATCTCGCCTTCAAGGACGCAGAAGAAATCGTCCGTGTCGTCGTGCTTGTGGAAAGGGAACTCCCCCTTGAACTTCACCACCATGACATCGTTGTCATTGTAGTCGCAGACCACATGCGGATCCCAATGGGTGGAAAAACGGCCCAGCTTTTCTGCAATATTTATCGGTTTCAAGATCGGCATCCTTCTGACTGACCGGCACGTGTCTCTTTCATATTGAAGGATTGGGCCGAACGCCAAGTCCTTCGGCCCGCCTCCCGGCAATAGAGACTTATTTCTTTGTGCAGCTGCCTGGAAAAGGCCGATCGAATGCCCGGTCCGGATCACCGGACGGACTGCTCACGCTTCCGTAAGCGTCAGCAGGATATCCGCATACCAGGCGCAGTTCAGGCCCAGCGCCTCGTCGAGTTCCATGTCGCGCGTGCCGACATCGAGACGCGCGGAATGAACGCCGAGCAGGTTCCAGGGCAAGTCACCCTCCAGGGAGTCCAGCTCCGGCGCACGCATCACCACCGGTGCGCCGCTGATGCCGCGATGGGTGCGGGCGTCGGTCAGGAAGTAGCCCATGCCCTGAAAGCGGAAACCGAACGAGGAGGCAACGACGGCCTGGCGCACCACCGGCATGTGATGCAGCGTGTCGTGGAAGCCGAGAGGAAAGCCGACCACAAGGATCGACGAGCCGATTTCGACATGATCCTGCGGTTTCACCAGATGCTCGGGTCCGAAGGCACGATAGGTCAGGTTTTCCGGCAGGGAGGATTTGTCCACCTCGATCACGGCAACATCGATTTCGCCCGCCGTGTCAGTGCCCTGGCGCCAGAGGCTGACACCGTCGCGGTAAAGCGGCATCGACCACCAGATCGATTCCGCGAGATTGTCGGGATTGTTGTGCAGTTCGATCTCAAGACGCGTGGGATGGTGATCGCTCGCATCATCGATGACGACATGGCGGTTCGTCACCAGAAACAGGCGCTCTTCGCGCCGGAAGAAAAACCCGCTCGCATTGGTCAGATGCTTGTCTTCCGTGAAAGTGGCGACACGGGGCGCGGTCAGCAGAATGGGATCGATCATCGAAGCCTGTGCTCCATGGCCAAAGGGCCCCCGATTGTGCGGGAGCGTGAAAAAATAATTGTCAATCTGATCTCCTGTCGAATGGCCGGGATCCCGCCGCGGCAGGCGCCGCCGGAAGCCGGGGTTTTGTTCAAGGCAGCGGGAAATCCCGCCGGCGCGTTTTTCCCCAAGAAGGCACAACAAGCGCCGGGCACGCGGTTCGGCAAAGGGGCAACGCGGCAACAGCCCTTCGGTTCCCTTGCCCGCCCGGCCTCCAGTGCCAGGTGGTGATGGCACTGGCCAGGCGACACGCCGCGTGCCACCGCCGCCTTCCCGGCGGAGCATGACACCCGGCCTGCCGTCCACATGATTGATGTGCTTGCCGCGCAATCCGGTTTGCCGCCGTTCGCGCAACCAATATCCATTTCCTCCGCACGCCAGGCAAATTGAAGGATGCGGCGGCCGGCAGATGCCTGTATCTTTGCGCGACACTTTGGGACATGTCAAAAATGCCGACTGTTTATCAGCTCAAATCCCGGTTTCAGGACCTGTTGCGCCCGCTGTGCAAATGGCTGGCAGCCTCGGGCGTCACCGCCAATCGGGTAACGCTGGCTGCATTGGGGCTTTCCGTGCTGGAAGGTTGCGCCCTGTGGCTGTTTCCCGGCGCCGTGCTGCCGCTGGTTCTGCTGCCGGTCGTGCTGTTCGTCCGGATGGGGCTCAACGCCATCGACGGCATGCTCGCGCGTGAGCACGACCAGAAATCCGATCTCGGCGCCCTCCTCAACGAACTCGGCGATGTCCTGTCGGATGCCGCGTTGTACCTCCCCTTCGCCCTGCTGCCCTTTGTTTCAGGTCCTCTGGTGGTCGGGCTGGTGGTCCTTGCCGTGATCGGCGAAATGACCGGTGTCATCGCTGTCCAGATCGGCGCCGGGCGCCGCTATGACGGTCCCCTCGGCAAGAGCGACCGGGCGGTTCTGTTCGGCCTCAGCGGCTCTCTGATGGCGTTCGGCCTGACGGCGCCGCTCTTCTACCAGATCGTGTTCGGCGCCGGGCTTCTGCTCGCGGCCCTTACGATCGTGAACCGGGCGCGCTCCGCGCTCAAGGAACTGGAGACGGCATGACACTCGCCACCATCCACTGGGTTCTGATCGGGATCTGGGCCCTGCTCGCGGTGGCCAGCGCCATCGTCTTCACGATTTCCCGCCTGTCCGGCAAGGACATGAGCGAACTCGTCCAGCGCACGATGAGCTGGTGGGTCATGGTGGCGATCTTCACGGTCGCCTTTCTGGTCAGCAACACGATCTCGATCATCGTCTTCGCGCTGATCAGCTTCCTGGCCCTGAAAGAGTATTTTTCGATGATCCCCACCCGGCGGGCCGACCGGCGGGTGCTGTTCTGGGCGTATCTGTCGATCCCCGTCCAGTATTTCTGGGTCTATGACGGCTATTACGGCATGTTCGCCGTCTTCATCCCGGTCTACATGTTCCTGTTTTTGCCCGTCGCCAGCCTGCTGTCGCAACAGACGGAAGGCTTTCTACGCGCGGTAGGAACGCTCAACTGGGGCCTGATGCTGTGCGTCTTTTCCATCAGCCACGCGGCCTTCCTTCTGATCCTGCCGGCAACACCGGATAATGCCACCGGCGGGCCGGGGCTGCTCCTGTTCCTGATCTTCCTGACCCAGTTCAACGATGTCGCCCAATACACCTGGGGCAAACTGTTCGGCCGCCACAAGATCCTTCCCGGTGTCAGCCCGAACAAGACCTGGGAAGGCTTTCTCGGAGGTGTCGTCACCACATTCGTGCTGGCGCTCCTGACCGCGCCGCTGGTCACGCCCTTCGATCTGGTCCACGCCGCGGCCGCCGGGCTGCTGATCCCGGTCGCCGGCTTCGTCGGCGACGTCACGGTCTCCGCCCTGAAGCGCGACCTCGGCGTCAAGGACACCGGCAGCCTGATCCCCGGCCATGGCGGCATTCTCGACCGCATCGACAGCCTCACCTACACCGCGCCGCTGTTCTTCCACTTCACCCGGTATTTCTACTATTAGAAGGGTCCGGAAAATGACTGTTCTCTCCACAACACCCGTGGGGGCCATCGCCTGATGCTCCAGAAGGTGTTCTATGTCTGCGTCAGGATCACCGTCCTGTTCCTGCTCGGGCTGAACGTCAGGCGGCGGGACCTGCTGCCAGCCCGAGGCCCGGCGATCATCGTGGCCAATCACAACAGCCATCTGGACACCATGGTGCTGATGGCGCTGATGCCCCTGTCAAGGCTGAAGGACGTCAAGCCGGTTGCCGCAGCGGATTATTTCTTTTCCTCGCCGTGGAAGGCCTGGCTGTCGGACCATGTGCTGGGCATCATTCCTGTGGAACGCGGCCGCAAGGACAAGCACAGCGATCCCCTGCAGGGCTGCTACGATGCCCTGGACGCGGGCCAGGTCCTGATCCTGTTTCCCGAGGGCTCGCGCGGAGAGCCGGAAACCATGACCGAGCTGAAGAAGGGCGTGTCCCATCTCGCCGAACGTTTCCCGGATGCCCCGGTGGTGCCCGTCTTCACCCATGGACTGGGCAAGGCCCTGCCCCGGGGATCGTTCCTGCTGGTACCGTTCTTCTGCGATATTTTCGTCGGAAAACCAGTTACCTGGACCGGAGACCGGAGTCAGTTCATGAACGAACTCAAGGATCGGTTCCAGGCCCTGGCATCGGAAAAGACCTTTGCGCCCTGGGAGTAGGACATTCGCGGCCCTGTGGGGCTTCGCCGAGGCAACGCTGTTCTTCATCGTGCCCGACGTGCTGCTCTCCGGCCTTGCGCTCAAGTCCCTGAAGAAGGCGTTGCGGGCCGCCCTGATCGCAGCGCTGACGGCCACGCTTGGCGGCCTGCTGGTGTGGAGCTGCGCTGGGGCCTTTCCCGAGGCCAGCCGGGCCGTCCTGCTCCATGTTCCGGGCGTATCGGACAGAACCTTCGCGGCCGTCCGCCAGCTTCTGGAAAACGGCCTGCTCGAAGGCATGCTGCGCGGCGCCTTCGCCGGCGTGCCCTACAAGATCTTCGCTGCCGAGGCCGGATACGCCGGCGTCGGCTTCTGGCACTTTGCCCTGGTGTCGCCACTGGCCCGGCTGCCCCGGTTCATCGTGGTGTGTCTCGTTGTCCGGGGACTTTCGCACCTGGTCGGCCAACGGCTGTCGGACGGCGCAAAGCTGCGCCTGTGCCTGGGCCTGTGGACCCTGTTCTACGGAGTCTATTTCAGCCAGGTGGGCTGGTGATCCGGATCCTTCCGGGCAGCGCGCAGCTTTCGCCACATGCAGCCCGGAAAGACGTTATCCGTTCCGGGCCGGCCCTTCCCCGTTCAACACGTCCTTCACGGTCGTCGCGAGTTGCTTCAGCGTGAACGGTTTGGGAAGGAAGAAGAACTGCTCGCCTTCGGGCAGGTTTTCCTCGAAGGCGTCTTCCGCATAGCCGGACACGAAGATGATCTTCAGATCCGGCTGCGTCTTGCGCAATTCCACTAGCAGGGTCGGCCCGTCCATTTCCGGCATGACCACGTCGGACACCACCAGATCGACTTTGCCGCCGGTCTCTTCCATCACTTCCAGCGCCTCGTTGCCGGACCCCGCCTCATGGACGGTGTAACCGCGCGAGGCCAGCGCGCGGGCGGCGAAGGCACGCACGGCCTCCTCGTCTTCCACCAGCAGGATGGTCGCCGAGCCGGTGAGATCGGCGACCTTTTCCGGCTCGACCTCCCTGGGTTCCGGCTTTTTCTTTTCTTCCACCAGCGGGATGTGCCGCGGCAGGAACAGACGGAATGTGGTTCCGGCATCCACTTCCGAGGTGCAGAAGATGAACCCGCCGGTCTGCTTGACGATGCCGTAGACCGTGGACAGGCCGAGCCCGGTGCCCTTGCCGACTTCCTTGGTGGAGAAGAACGGATCGAAGATCTTGGCCATGATGTCCGCCGGCATGCCGTGGCCGGTGTCTTCCACTTCCACCAGCGTGTATTCGCCCGGCGGCATGCCACGGGTGTTGTCGAACTGGGTACTCTCGGCTTCCGCGACATTGCGGGTCCGAATGGTCAGCCGGCCGCCGTCGGACATGGCATCGCCCGCATTCACCGCCAGGTTGACGATGACCTGCTCCAGCTGGTTGAGGTCGGCCATCACCGGCCACAGATCCCTGCCATGGATCACCTTCAGCTCCACCTTCTCGCCCAGCAGACGGTCGAGCAGAATGGACAGGTCCGCCAGCACATCGTTGAGTTCCAGCCGCTGTGGCCGCAGTGTCTGGCGACGCGAGAACGCCAGAAGCTGACGCACCAGGCCGGCGGCCCGGTTGGCGTTCTGCTTGATGTTCATGATGTCCTGGAAGGACGGATCCGTCGGACGGTGGCTGGCAAGCAGCAGGTCGGAGAAGCCGATGATCGCGGTCAGGACGTTGTTGAAGTCATGGGCGACACCGCCGGCGAGCTGGCCGATGGCCTGCATCTTCTGGCTCTGGGCGAACTGTGCTTCCAGGGCGCGCTGCTGCGTGGTCTCCAGCGCATAGACGATGGCCGCCTCGCCGTCGCCTTCGCCTTCCTGAACCGCGGAAACATAGAAGGTCGCCGAGCGCGGATCGTTGCCTTCGACCAGCGGAATGTCGATCGGTGCGATCTCGCCGATCCCGTGCGCCGCCGCCTGCAGGGCCTTGGCCAGATCCACGCGCCCGTTGTCGGCGACATAGGCCTCCAGCTTGGGCGACTCGTCATCCGTGTCGACCGCCCCGAACAGTTTCAGGAACGGCGCGTTGGTGCGGAGCACCCGTCCTTCCTTGTCGAGGGAGGCAATCGCGATCGGTGTGTTGTTGAAGAACCGCGCGAAGCGCACCTCGGCGGCCCGGAGTGCTTCGGAGACCTCCTCACCGCGCGAACGATTGAGCACCAGGGTCCGGCTGTCGCCCGGCTGGCCGTTTTCTCCGAACGGCACCCGGTGCAGCAGGCGCACCGGCAGGCCGCGTCCGTTGCGCGTGACGAAGTCCAGATCGAAGGTCTCGCTCTTGACCTCGCCGGCCTGGCCCTTCAGGGAGCGGATCAGTTCCGTGCCGTCGCCGCGCACGATGCTGGACAGATCCAGATCACCTGCATCGAACTGGGCAAGATCGTAGCCCAGCCAGTCGGCCAGCGTCGCATTGAGATAGACGATGCGGCCTTCCCCGTCGCAGGAGAAGAACCCGGCCGGCGCATGATCGAGGAAATTGATGACCCGCTGGAGCTCCTGGAAGGAGTTCTCCTGTTCCGCCCGGTCGCGGGTGATGTCCGACAGTTGCCAGACGGCCATCGGCTTGCCGCCGCCGCGTTCCTTGGGAACCTGCAACGGCCGGATCGACACGCGGTACCATCTGGCGGTGCCGTCCGACCGCCCGAGCGGAAACGGCATGCGGATTTCTTCCTGTGCCCGCCGGCCGTCGCGCATGGCCTGCGACAGGCGGAAAATGGCATCGGCCGCGTCCGGGTCGGACGAGAACACCCGTTCGACCACCCGGATGTCCTCGGCGGTTTCCGCACCGGTCAGATCGGCATAGGCCTTGTTGGCATAAACGAGCCTGCCGTCCAGGTCGGTGATCAGGGCACCGTCCTCAAGCGTGTCGACAAAGGCGGACGCCAGCGGATTGCTCTCGCCGGGACGGGCCGACAGGCGCAGAAAGCCGATGGCTCCGGCGAACAGGCAGAAGACACCGACCACGGCCAGGATGCCGAGCAGCGCCAGAATGAACGGCTGGGCAACGTCCCGGTCCATCACCGCAAAGGCAGCCGCTGCTCCGACGAGCAGCAGCGCCAGGCCGACGAGCAGGCCAATGTTACCGGATCGCTCCGGACGGCTGATCATCGGTCCGGTCGGCGGTCCGTCCATGTCATTCATTCATCCAGTCTCCCCGGCCCGATTCGCATTTGAATGGACCGTTTATAAGCATTCTGCGCTTAATAGCCGATTTCAACCGGTATGCGACCAAGTCTTGTTGAAAATAACCTGTTTGCTGTGGTCTTTGTGCCAAGCATCCACCACAGGGATCACGGGTTCCGCCGCCAGGCAGCGCGCTTGCGCATGCGGAAGACGAAGCCGATGACTTCCGCCACCGCCTTGTAGTGATCTTCCGGAACGTCCTGGTCGATCTCGACCGTTGCGTAGAGTGCCCGGGCCAGCGGCGGGTTTTCGACCACCGGCACATCGTTTTCCTTGGCGACCTCACGCATCCTGAGTGCCACGGCATCGGTGCCCTTGGCAAGGCAGAGCGGCGCGCCCATGCCTTCTTCGTATTTCAGGGCCACCGCATAGTGGGTCGGGTTGGTGACGACCACGGTCGCCTGCGGCACGGCCGCCATCATGCGCTTGCGTGAACGCTCCATCCTGAGTTGGCGGATCTTGCCCTTGACCTGCGGGTCGCCCTCGGTCTGCTTGTATTCTTCCTTGATCTCGCGCAGCGACATTTTCTGTTTGTTGAACCATTTGTTCTTCTGGTAGGCGAAATCGGCCGCCGCGACGACCGTCATCACCGCCAGGATCGCGGCCAGGCATTGCAGGATCAGCACCCTGGCTTCCGGCAGGATCACGCTCGGATCCGCGAAAATCATGATGTCGGCTTCGTCGCGGTGCGGCCACACCACCGCCACCATGACCGAGCCGACTATCAGGATCTTGGCCATTCCCTTGGCGAAATTCACCAGACTGTCGGCGGAAAACAGGCGTTTGAAGCCGGACGCCGGTGACACCTTGGACAATTTCGGCTTGATTGTTTCCGCGGTCAGCAGCGGCGGGTTCTGAACCAGATTGCCCGCCACCGCCATGGCCACGAGGGCCAGAAGCGGCACGCCGACAATCAGAGCAACGGACTGGCCGGTGTCCCGCCACAAGGCCTTCAGCGCGTAGCCGTCGACGGGGATCTGGTGGGAATGTTCCAGGTAGCCCTTCATCAGATCCGCAAGGGACACCACCGTTCCCGGCGCGAAAATCGCGATGATCAGCGTGGCCCCGGCCAGGGTGAACCAGGTGCTGACTTCCTGAGATTTGGGAATGTCCCCCTTGTCATGCGCCTCCTTGAGGCGTTTTTGTGTGGGGTCCTCGGTTTTCTCCGACTGGTCGGTTTCGTCAGCCATTTGTCACCGCTACCCCACGATAAACTTGCCGAGCGCTTCCTGAAAATGATCCAGATAGAACATCATCAGGGTCGCAACCAGCGCCAGGAGGAGAAAGAACCCGATCGCGATATTCACGGGCATGGCGATAAAGAAGATCTGCATCTGCGGCATCAGCTTGTTGAGCAGGCCGAGGCCGAAATAGAACACCAGTCCGACAACGAGAAACGGCGCGCTCATGCGTATCGCGATCGAAAAGACATGGGCGACGGTTTCCACCGCGTTCTGGGAGAAATCCCCCACCGGCGGCGCCAGTCCGGGCGGAAAGATCGTGAAGCTGTCGTGAAGCGCCGCGATCACCAGATAATGGCTGTCGCTGACGAAGACCAGGGTCATGCCCAGTATCGACAGGAAGTTGCCGTAGAGCGCGCCCTGCTGGCCTTCATTGGCGATATCGGTTCCGAGGGCGAAGGCAAGCCCGGACTGGTTCGCCATAATGACGCCCGCGATCTGCAGGACGGACGTGATCATCTTGGCACACAGGCCGATGCCGAAGCCGATGGCGAGTTCGCTGAAGAGAAAGAAAGCCAGTCTCGGTGCGTTCTCCGTCAGCCCCTCGGGATATTGCGGTGCGCCGATCGGGTAGAGCACCAGGGTCAGCGCCAGCGCGATTGTCAGGCGGAAACGCGTCGGAATCGTGCTTTCCCCAAGCGCGGGCAGCAGCATGACCATTGTGCCCAGCCGCGCGAACATGAGCATGAATACGGCAGCGACCTGGGGCAGATAATCAAGCTGGATGGTCATCTTCGATCCTAACCGGTGGTCAGGATCAGCTCGGTCACCCGCGCCATGAACGCTTGCAGCAACTGGCTCATGAACGGCAGCGTGATCAGGATGGTCACGAAGATCGCCAGGATCTTCGGCACGAACACCAGTGTCATTTCCTGGATCTGGGTCAGGGCCTGGAACAAGGCGATGACAACGCCGACCAGCAGACCGACGACCATGATCGGTGCGGACACCAGGATCATGGTCCAGACGGCTTCACGGGCAAGGTCGAGAACTTCACCGCCGGTCATGTCATACTCCCCGGGGCAAGGCCCCTAAACGGTACCGATCAGATCGGCATCCTCATGATTTCCTCATAGGCGGAAATCACCCGGTCGCGCACGGCCACCATGGTTTCCAGGGCAACTTCAGTTTCCGCGATCGCCGTGACCACATCGACGACGTCGGCCTTGCCCTCGATCATGTTGACGGCCTTCTGGTCGGAGACGCGCCCGTTTTCGACAACCGCGCCGACGGCTTCCTGCACCATCTTGCCGAAATCGACAGTCTCTGCCTGCGTATCGCCGACTTCCATGGCGCGCGCCTGCTGTTGCAGCTTGGCGGCCATCTGGTAGGCGTTGTTTGCAATCGATGGGCTGGACATGGCTCCGGCTCCCTTCCCGTGTCAGGTTTTGAGCATCACGCGTGCAGTCGGCGCGCGCGCTGCGAGTTTCCGGTTTCGATCAACTTTCGCACATCGACCGGACCGCGCACGGCGCCGGCGATCCCGTGGATCAGGTGCGCAGGATGTCGATGGTCCGCTGCAGCATCTTCCGGGTCGAATCGATGACATTCAGGTTGGCTTCGTAGGTCCGCTGCGCTTCGCGCATGTCGGTGGTCTCGATCAGGGAGTTGACATTGGGATGCAGCACGTAGCCGTTCTCGTCGGCTGCCGGGTGCCCGGGTATGTGCACCGACCGGAACGCGCTCTGGTCTTCCGCGATCTTGCCGAGTTCTACGGTGTTGGCTTCCAGTTCCCTGTCGAAATGTGCCTTGAAGGTGGGCACCTTGCGTCGATAAGGCTCTTCTTCCGGGGTCTTGGCGGTCGAATTCGCGTTGGCGATGTTCTCCGCGATGATGCGCATGCGCCCATTCTGGGCCCGCAAGCCGCTCGCGGAAATGAACAGGGATTTGATCAGGTCCATTTTTTCGGTCCTTTATGTCTTCCGGCTGCGCCTCAGGCGCTCTTCGACAGGGCTTTGCGGATCAGGCCGAGGCCCTTGGTGTAAAGGGTCGTCGCGGCCTGGTAGTCCATCTGGTTCTCGGTGATCTTCATCATCTGCTCCTCCAGATTGACGCTGTTGCCGTTTGGCGTGACTTCAAACGTGTCACGCCCCTCGACCTTCGCGTCCGTCTGCCCCGCCAGTGTTCCGGTCAGATGCCCGGCATTGGTCGTGAGCGTCGACAGCCCGAAGGTCTCCCTCCCGATATGTTCCGCGAAGGTGTATTCCTTCACGTCGCGTGCGCCGTAGCCCGGCGTGTCCGCGTTGGCGATGTTTTCGGCAAGAACCCCCTGCCGGGTCTGGTGCCAGAGCATCTTCGATTTGAGTGCCTGGAAGAGCGGCACATCCGTCACGGCCATCCGATTCACCATTCGTTAACCACATCGGCAATGATTGCCGGTCAAATGGTTAACGAATGGTTAACGCCAGCCCCGCACACGCGGCGCAACCCCTTCAATAACCGGTGGAAGAGACAACATTCCTTTGCATTTCGCAAAAAGAACCCTGTCGCCGGCAGGCAAATTTTGCCTGCTTCTGTTAACTTTCATCACTAGGGAGATTCGAGGTGGATCGGCAAGCGGGCGATGCCGGTCTGGACGGTCCCGGGCGGCACCCGCCGACGGGAAAGACCAGATAACCGAAAGATTTGAGACAGCATGTCAGCGCGAAGCGTCGCACGGATTTACTGGGGATAAGAACACGCCTCCTCATTGGGGGCTAAAAATCGACGTAACCGGCAATTGCATTCAAGGCGCAGGCGGGGCGGCACGAGGGTAAGATGTACAACTGGATTGAAACGACTTTGAACGTGAGCGGGAGCGTCACCCAGATAATCGCGGTCATTCTGGCGCTCGCAGTGGTGCTGCTGCTGTTCGCGCTGTTCATATTCATCCTCAAGCGGCTGACGGGCAATCAGTCGACACAGAGCCGCAACCGTCAGCCGCGTATCGCGGTGATGGACAGCGCGACGATAGACACCCGCCGCCGGCTTGTGCTCATCCGCAGGGACAACATCGAGCACCTGATCCTGGTCGGTGGCCCGAGCGACGTCGTCGTGGAACAGAATATCGTCCGCAACACGCCCCTGAAACAGGCCATGCCACAGGCCCGGTCCGGGCAGCATCCGGGCTCCGGCATCGGCGGGACTTCTGCAATGAGGTCACCGATGGCGCCCGGCCCGGACATTCCGGCACGTCCGGATGACACGGTCGCAAACGGCGAAACCGCGCCTCCTTCTCCGGCCATGCTCGCCAGAGCTCCCGCACCCGCACCCGCCCCCGCGCCAACTCCCACACCTGTCCCCACCGCCCTCGCCGCGCCCGTTGCCGCTTCTGTTGCCGCTTCCACTCCGGAAGCGACCGCCCGGGCAGCGGACACCAGACCTCAGACCGCATCGGCCACCGGCTCCGGACCCGAAACCCAGGGCAGGACACAGGCCGCGCGTGCGCCGTTGCCCATCCGGGCAAAGACCGAAGCCGGTCGGGAGTCCGGCCAGGCGTCGGACCTCCTTAAGGCGGCGACCCGGAACGGCTTCAACAAGTCCGTGACCAAGGGGCCGGCCACGGACAACGCACCCGACAATCCGCCCCCCACCCCGCCGGCTTCACCTGCCGCGGCGGCCCCTGTCGTGCGGCCGGCTTCCCAGGCCCCGATATCAAAGTCACCGGCGGTTCCACCCGCACAGCCGGAAACCAGGGCAGGCGCAGCCCTCAAGTCCCTGGCACGACCTTTCAGCCCGCGTGACCGGCCTTCCTATGGCACGCACTCGATCACGCCGCCGGCCTCGGGTCCTGCAGCCCGCGCGAAGACGGCCCTGATGAAGCCCACCGAGCCCGAGCAGCCGGCCGATGCCGGAGGGTCGAACCTCGCCGCTTCGCCGCCGCCCCACATGAGCCAGGCCCAGGCCGGCGCCGTTCAGGCGAAAGATGCCGTGCGACTGGCCGGCGCCGCGCCCGGAGAGACTTCACCGGAACAGGCCCAGCCTGTCACGGCAGGCACCGCGTCCGATGTTCCGAAGCCGGACCCTGCTCCGGTCGTGACGGCGGAACCGGCCATGATGCCCAAGGATGCGCCCAAAGGGAGCGACGAGAGCGCGAACGGCGGCACGGACGGGGAAGAGCTTTCCCCGACACTTCTGGCCACCGCTGGAACGGCCTCCCCGAATCCGGAACGGAAACAGGATCTCGCTCACGAACCCGCCCCCGTCGTTGCAGTGCCAAAGGACATCAGACTCGATCCGGACGACCTGCTTGAAGACCTGCCGGCTGCTGTTGCCGAGGCCGCTGAAACCGGGGCCGCCGAAACCAGAGCCCCCGAAACCGGGGCCACCGAAACCGGGACCGAGGTCAAAGCGACCGCGCCGGAACAGGACCAGCACCAGTCTTCCAGCGTGAAGGCGCCGGATGGACCCGTCGGCGACGAAAGTCCTTCAAACGGCGGGACCGATCAAAAAGGAAGCACCCCACCGGTGAAGGCAGTCTCTCAACCGGCGGCAGGGCCGGCAGCGGGTGCAAAACCGGGTCTGGGCGACAAGAACCCGATTGAAGAAGAGATGGCGAAGATCCTCGACGAACTGGGTGGGCATCCGAACTGATGCAAGGACCCTCCCGAAATTCGCGCAAGGTCGGTTGGACCTGTCTTGCGGCTCTCCTGACCGCGTTTCTTGTCATCCTTGCCGGTCCGGCGGCGGCACAGGAAATCTCGGTCGGCTTCGGCGAGGATGCCACCCTGACCGAACGGGCCGTCCAGCTCGTCATACTGCTGACGGTTCTCTCGCTGGCGCCTTCGATCCTGATCATGGTCACCAGTTTCACCCGCATCGTCGTGGTGCTGTCACTGCTGCGTTCGGCCATCGGACTGCAGACGGCGCCCCCCAACATGGTGATGGTCAGTCTTGCACTGTTCCTGTCCGCCTTCATCATGATGCCGACGCTTCAGGAAGCCTATGACGCGGGGGTCCAGCCGCTCGTCGACGGCGATATCGAGATCGAGCAGGCCTATGAGCGCGCGTCCGACCCGTTCCGCTCTTTCATGCTTTCCCAGGTCCGTGAAAAGGACCTTGCCCTGTTCCAGGAACTTTCGGGCCAGGACGCCCCTGAAGGGCCCGAGGACCTGTCGATGGCCACCCTCGTTCCGGCTTTCATGATTTCCGAGCTGCGGCGCGCCTTCGAGATCGGCTTTCTGCTGTATCTGCCGTTTCTGATCATCGATCTGGTGATTGCTTCGGTGCTGATGTCCATGGGCATGATGATGCTGCCGCCTGTCGTGATCTCGCTGCCTTTCAAGCTGATTTTCTTCGTTCTGGTGGATGGCTGGAACCTGGTCGCAGGATCGCTGGTGAAAAGTTTCGGCGGCGGCTGAGGCTTCGGCCAGCCGGTAGAGAAAATTTAAGACAAACTTGTAAATATGGCGGACCGGCGTCGGGTGGTCATGTCCGGATCTTAATAGTGGCGGGTCAGTGTTACCAGAACAGCTAGAACAACTTGCAAGGCTCAAGGATCCGGAGGCGAGATCCAGGCTCATCCGTACCCTTGTCGGCGAATATGCGCGCTCGGAAGACCACGATCCGAACGAAACCGAACGGGAGCTGTTCTCCAGGATCGTCCTGTCCGTTTTTGACCAGCTGGACCGGGAAGCGCGATACGAACTGGTCGTGCGTCTTGCGAAAACCGATCGCATCATCCCGGATCTCGCGGACCGCCTGGCCCAGGAAGACTACGATCTTTCGGAGCCGGTCATCGAAAGCTCGCCGATGATCAGCCAGTCCGCTCTGATGAGCCTGGCCAAGTCCGGGGGCAACGACAAGCGGCTGTCCGTTTCGCGGCGTCCGGATCTGAGCGAGGAAATCACCGACACGCTGATCGCGCGCAGCAGCCGGGACGTGGTGCATGCCCTTCTTGACAATCTGGACGTCCCGTTTTCCGTCAAGGGAACGCTGGCCATTCTGATCTTCGCCAACACGGAAGCAACGGTGCTTGCCGCGATCGCCCGCCGCGCGATCAAGGACGAGGACTTTCTGAACACGCAGATGCATGTTCTGGAAACCAACTGTCCCCTGATCCCGCCACCGCTCAGGAAAGCTCTGGAGACGGGCGACCTGGAACGGCTCGCCGCCTCGATTGAAGAAAACAGGAGAGACGGCGACATCGAACTGGACGGCGTTCTTTTTTCGCGGCACGAGGCAAGCATCCAGATCGCCAACGGCGAATTGTCCTTCGATGCGATCCTGAGAACCCTGTTCGAACAGGAACGTCTTGACGCCGCGATCTGGCTCATCAGCCGCAAGATCAATCTCGCCGACGAAGTCGTCGCCGACACGCTGAAGTCGGACGCGGATGGCGCAATCATGCGCCTCATGCTTCAGACAGGCATTCACGACAAGACATACCGGGATTTTCTGAAGGCCCGTTGCGACTGGCTGGATCGCAGCACCAGATCCATTCCGGATCTGGTCATGCGCTACAAGGCCGAAATGAAAAAGCCGCGCCTGGCGGGCGCCCTGCCCGCACATTGAACGCCAAGCGCCGTCCGCCTGCCGGCAGACATGGCATCAGGTAAGGATCCATCGCGCTTGCCCGTGGCCGGTCAGCCTGCCGCATCTTCCGGCTCGGGAACGGCGGCAGCCTGATCGGGACTGCGATCCGGCGACATGTATTGCCGGCGGTATTCCTTCAGGAATGTTTCCAGGGAATCAATATCCGCGAGCCGGTTCGCCACTTCGAGGAACTCGACCCCCTGCGCTTCGATCGGCCGGGTCACGACATCGAAAGCCAGTGCCTCCGAGCTGTCGGACATCTTCTCCATGTATTTGGTCTGCAACCGCTCCAGGCTCAGCTGGTCGCCGGCGAGCGAGTAGGCGATGGCCGCCCTGAGGATGTCGCGCCGCTCTAGATCGTCCAGCGGAATGTTGTCCGACCAGCGCGACCCGTGCATGGCCTCGAGCTGCTCCCCGGTCTCGCGCCAGCTTTCCGCGGCCCAGAAGGTGTCGGCTCTCAGCCGATCGACATCCGAGCCGCGCATGTTGCGGACAAGTTCCAGAGCGAGGTCGGGACGTCCGCTTTCCGTCAGTGCCCGGGCCTCGACGATGTTGCGCTGGCGTTCGAGAGTGGACGGCAGGCTGGCCTGCCGTGTCCGGTTCAGTACACGCAGCGCCTGGTCGGCCTTGCGGTCCATGAGATAGATCGCCGCCAGGTCGGCCGCGATCTGCGCCCGCGCCGCGCCTTTCAGCCGGTTGTCCACCTGGTGGCGCAGCAGATCGGTCGCCTGGTCGAGCAGATCGACCTCCACCAGCCGTTTGGCGAGAAGTCGCACCATCTCGTCGCCCTGACGGCCGATCGGCGTCATTTCCCGGAAGTCGTAATAAAGCGCCAGGGCCTTGACCGGCGGCATCTCGCTGGCCTTGCCGTCAAGGAAGAGAGAATTGAACAACCCGTTCATCTCTTCCTGCAGCAGGCGTGTCGTGTCGCTGTCCGGTTCCGCCTGCACCGCCGATTTCATGGCTTCGAACGCTTCCCGGTACTGGCCACGTTCCGCGAACAGTTGCGCCAGGAAGCGCAGCGTCTTCAGCTCGATTTCGTCGCCACGCCAGGAGGTTGACAGTCCGGCCAGCCGGTCGATGGTCTCGTCGACATTCTGTTCGCCGTCCCGGTAACGGATCCTGAGGGCCCGGTATTCGGCTTCGGCCGCGCGCGGCCTGTCATCGGACCGGGTCACCAGATCGAACACTGTCAGGGCTTCCTGAGACCGTCCGGAAGCATCCGCGACCCGGCCTCTCAGGATGTCGTAACGGGCCGCCTGGGCCTGCGTGACCTCCGACGGCTCGATTTCAGCCAGAATACTGTTGGCGACGCCGAAATCATTGACCTCGACCATGGATTGTGCGGCCGCGAGTTTGAACTCGGTCTGAATGGCCGACGGATAGTTTCCGACCACGGCACGTCCGCGTGGCATGGCAATGCGCGCCGGTGTCCAGTTGCCGAGCTTGACATCGACGATGGTCTGCCAGACGGCGGCGTCCGGGCTGTTTTTCAGGTCCGGCCGGTTCAGATAGGCATAGGCCTCGTCGGGCCGCCCGGCCATGGTCTGGGCCGCGCCCATCATCAGGTTGAACGAGCTGTCCTCGGCCAGAGCCGGTTCTTCCTCGAGCGCCAGCTTCATCAGACCGAGCGCTTCCTGGGGAAACTGATGCGCCAGGTAGAATCGCGCAAGCGCCATGAGCGGTTTCCGCCGCTGGCTTTCAGGCGAGGCGGACAGATTGGCCTGCAGCTCCAGAAGTCGGGTCCGGTAGGCGCCGGGGCCTTCGGTGCTCAGGGAAACGAATTCCAGATAATTGCCGTCATCAGGATCGACGATCGTGTTCAAGGAACCGGTCCCGCCCCGCAGATGGCGGCTCGACAGCGCCAGTCCGCCTTCCTTTTCGATAAGCACATCGTCCCCGAGGATCTGCATCTTGACGTTGTCGGATTTCGTCACGATCGCAATACCCTGCGCGGAGCTCAGGGCCTTCAGGTCGACAAAGGTTTGCGGCTTCAGAAGTCCGCGCGGCGGACCGAACCCTGTGACCAGGGAGATTGAATCCCCGACGAACGGGTCTGTGACCTGACGGATGTTCTGCGGGTCCTGATAATAGACCCTGAGGACGGAGCCGCCGTCTCCCCGGACGGTTCGCTCAAGCTGCAGGGGCCGCGAAGGCTCCAGAATCATGTCTCCGATCACGAGGGACCAGGCATTCCCGTCGACCCCCACCGTCGCCAGGACAGGATCGTTCATGTCCATGCGCAGGATCTGATAGTCATCAAACTGCTGGACATCGATGGTTTCCGCCGTTTCCGCCAGCGCGGAGGCCATGCCGCGCGTGTCGATGGTCGCATCGGTATCGAAGACAAGCCAGATGCTATCGTTGCGGCGGAATACGGCACTCGAGACGGGTTCGGAAAACGGAAACACAACCCGCACGGTGTTGCCGATGCGCCTGGCTTCCGCGGAGACGAAATTGCGGACTTCCTTGGCAAAACTGTCGGGCGGCCGCTCCGGTGACGGCGGTATGCCGTCTGGATCACTTCCGGAGGAAGCACGCCAGGCCTCCGGCGCCGCGCCCTGGGGCCGATCGGGCAACTGAATGCCCGCGGGCACGCCGCTTCCCAGGGACGGTGTGGTCTGAATCTGGACCGGCGCCGTGTCGAAGGGCGCCTCCGGCTGGTCGCCGCTGCCGGGCACTTCGGCCGGCTGGATGGTCGGAATGCCGTTGTTGCCGGCTTCTTCCTGTTCCTGAGGCTGACCGATCTGCTGGGTCGAAAGATCAAGCATCGGCGCCTGTCGCACGATGTCTTCTTCCGGCAGGGTCTCGCCCAGGGGCAGCGCGCCCGGAGCTGCCTGAGCGACAACAACCGGATCCTGTGCGGCCTGCGCGGCAATGTCCAGATCTTGCGCGCCGTCGCCGATCCCGCTCACCGAACGATCCGCCGGACCCGTTGGGCCACCGGAAATGGCCGCGGTTGTGAGGACTTCATCTGCCATCTCCGCACCGGCGTCTGCCGCTGCGGGTGTTGCAGCCGCCAGCTCAGGAGCGGGAACCGTTTCGACCGCCGCTGCCGCCATTGCCAAATCGGTGGCCAGATCGGTCGCCAGATCGGTTTCCGGATCCGTCTCGCCGTCCGTTTCCGAAACCGCGACATCGCTCGTCATGAGCCCTGCCAGTATCTCCGGCTGCGGACCCGCCGCCTGCATCGGAGCTTGCGGAGCGGCCGCGACAAGGACCGGCTTGGGCCGCGGCGCCATCGCGATCCGCGGCGTCGCCGCGTCGCTCGCCGGTTCTGCATCCTGCCCGGTCGGGTGCGGTATCACAGCGGACAGATCCGGGGAGCCCTCCGGTGTCCGGTCTGTATCCGGGGCCCGGGCACCGTCACTGCCGCCGCCGCCGAGCGGAACGACGGTATAGGCCGGAGACTCGTCCGCCTTAGATTCCTTGAGCGCGCCACCGCCACTGGATGCGCCCGTGTCAGCGCGTGGAAGTCCGCGCGGATCCGTGACCTCGCGCGTGTCCCTGAGGCCGGGCGCGGTAATCATGTTCTTGCGGTTTTCATTGTCCGCGACGGACAGTTCCTTGTTGATGAGCGCATTGGCCGGATCGTTGACTTCCATGTTCTCCGGCGTGACGTCGATCACATAGGTCTGTTCCTCGCGGAACGCCCTGATGTCCACCGACGGCTCGACCCGCATCAGGAACTTCAGCTTGCCCTGGTCCAGAAACGAGGTCGCATCGATCACGCCTTGTGGCAGATGCGCCCTCAGATGGGCGATATCGAGCTGCGCCGGATGGTTGAACGTCACCTTGATAATGTCGTTTTCGCGAACGAATGCCGTATCGAACTTGATGGACCAGTCGAACACAAGGCGGGTGAACGTCGGATGTTCCCCCACATGGAGGGTCACTTCGGGACCCTCTTGTGCTTTCAGCCGCGCCTGCTCCAGTGCGCGAACCTTGCGCATGGCCTCCTCGGCCCGCTTTGCCAGTTTGCGCACGACATCGTCCGGCAGGCCGGGCGGCAACCCCTGCCAGGTCATCGGCAGGATGTCGACAAACAGCTTTTCACCAGCTTCCAGCGTGTTGATCTGGTACTGCGCCTTGAGCGCAAAACGGATGGCGCTGCCGTCGGGATCCCGCCGGGCGATCGTCACATAGTCGCCGAGATCGAGCGGCACGTTGTCCACGTTGATATCGATGGGTTCTTCGAAGGATATTCTCAGCACACCGCCGGTGATGACCGCGTCGTAGATCGGCAACAGGGTGCGGTCCTTGAAGGTCAGCACGATGCGGCCATGGCCGTTTTCCTGCGAGACGTCGACCTCGACCGGCTCCAGTTGCTGGGCCTGAACCTCGATCCCGGACACGACTGCCAGAGCCAGCAGCGCGAACCGGAGAAAAGCCGCCACGCACAGGGCCCGCCACCTCCCGGCCGCGAGACCGGTTGAGCAGATCTTCTGATATGTCAGGAACGGTCCTGGCAAGGTGTTCAGTCCTCGGATGACGCCAACGCGATATTGTTAGTCAGGTCTTGTTAACGTGCCCTTACGCCAACTTCGTAAATCCGCCGGAACCGCTCAGTTTGACGGGATTTTCGGCAGCGTGTCCTGGCCCGGCGCCCGCGCCTGCACGGGCTGAGCCGGTGCGATCGGCGCGGACGCGTTGGTGGCGATCGCGACGGTCAGCCTCTCCGCGGCCTCGGGAGACATTCTGGCCAGAACATCCGCCATCTTGCGCGGCTTCATCTGGCGGACGACTTTCAGCAGGATCGGCAGGCTCAACCTGTCGAAGATCCGCGCGGCGTCCTTCGGTTTCATGTTTTCGTACATGGTCACCAGGCCGGCGATTTCGTCTTCTTCCTGCTTCTTCTTCGCTTCGACCGCCGCCTCGATCCGTCCTTCGAGCTTCTTCAGTTCCTCGACCTGCTGCTTGATGCGCTCTTCGGTCGCCTGAAGAAGCTTTTCTCGCAGGTCGAGCTGACCTTCCTGTTGCTGCAAGGACTCGCGGCGCTTGCCGAGGCTCTGCAGCACCGCCCGCTCCGCGGCAGACCCGCCTATTTCCAGGCTGTCCGGCAAGACCGGCTGGTCCGGCAGATCACCTCCTCCCGGCGGTGGCGGCGGAGGCGGTCCCCCGGGCTCCATGGCCGGGTCCGCGGCTTCCGCGGCATCGCCGGCGGCTGTTTCCTGCGCGACCGCGCCATTGATGGAAATCTGGCTGCCATCGGGCCCGAGTGTCAGGCCCAGCAGCTTCAGGGCGAGCAGCGCGCTCGCCGAAATTCCCAGCAATGGCAAAAGTCTCAAGTTCATGCAGCAGCACCATTGCGTTTGCGGAATTGTTCCAGACGCGCGGTCGCTTCAGCGGCAGCGCTGCGAATGTCGGACGCACGCGTGGCCCGCCGGCGTTCCGGCTCCACGGCAGGCGGCTGCGGCGCGTAGTGATTCGGGTCCGCAGCAGGCTGAACCGCATAGGCGTCGCTCCGCGGCGCGGGCTCGCGAAGCGGCCCTGCCGAGCGGGCTGCCTCCGCAATCTGCGTTATTCTGGTAAAGACTTTCTCACCTTCGCCGACGTGTTCAGCAAGTTTGTGGGACATGGTTTCCGCTTGCTTAAGACGGCTGCCGAGGGTCTTGTCCACGTCCGCGGCCGTCGTCTTCAGGCCGAGGATGGCCCGCTCCGCGATTTCCGTTGCCGTCATCAGTTCGGAAATGGTTGCCCTGAGCACCTGCTCGTCCGCGCGCAACCGCTGCAGCCTGCGGTTCAGAATCCAGCAGTAGCAAATGGTGATCAGCAGCAGCACTGCGACCAGGCCTTCAATGATCATTCCGAGTGGCAGTGTGCTCATGATGAGTCCATCTCATTCTGCATGGCGCGCTCGAAGGCGGCCAGGGTCATTTTGGGCTTGCGCAGGTTCTTTGCGACACGAATGGCGATGGAATCCTCCACCTTTCCGAGCGTGCCCTCACTCAGGGGGACATTGCCGCACTTGATCAGCACGGGATCGCTCGGAGCCACGTCGAAGACGAGGGTCTGGCCGACATCCAGGCTGAGGACCCGGCCGAGCGGCAGATAGGTTTCGTGCAGCACGGCATCTATCTCGATTTCCGCGGCATGGATCTCGGACGCCAGGTGCCCTTCCCAGATCGGGTCGCGGCCGAACTTCTCGCCCATGAACATCTGCAGCAGCAGATCGCGGATCGGCTCCAGCGTCGCATAGGGCATCATGATCTCGACTGAACCGCCGCGATCTTCCATATCGATGCGCAGTTCAACGAGAATGGCCGCGTTGGCCGGACGGGAAATCGCCGCGAAACGCGGATTGGTCTCGAGACGTTCCAGATTGAAATGCACCGGCGACAGCGGCGCGAAGGCCTGCTCGGCGTCCTGAAGGATCAGCGCAACCATCTGCTGCACCAGACCGGTCTCGATGGTCGTGTAGGGGCGGCCTTCCACGCGCACGGCAGAGGTGCCGCGCCCCCCGCCCAGCAGAACGTCGATGATCGAATAGATCAGACTCGATTCAACCGTGATCAGTCCGAATCCGTCCCATTCCTCGGCCTTGAAGACACCGAGAATGGCCGGCAGGGGGATGGAATTCAGATAGTCGCCGAAACGGACCGAACTGATGGAATCCAGCGAGACTTCCACGTTGTCCGACGTGAAATTGCGCAGGGAGGTCGTCGTCAGCCGGACAAGCCGGTCGAAGACGATTTCCAGCATCGGCAGACGTTCATAGGAAACCATCGCCGAGTTGATCAGCGCGCGGATACCGCTCTGGTCGCCTGCGATCGTGTCCTCGATATTGAACCCCAGGAGGTTATCGATTTCCTCCTGGTTGAGGACGCGATCGGCGCCACGTGTCGCGTTTTCCAGATCCGGCTCGCTGTCGTCGATCATCGCGGCCCATTGAGCCGCCATATCGTCGGAACCGCCGGCGCCTTGCTCCTCCAGAGCAGCGCCCCAGGCGGCCGCGAGATCGTCGTCTTCTTCGCCGGCGGCACCCTGCTCCGCAAGGGCGGCACCCCAGGCGTCGGCCATGTCCTCTTCGGACAGATCGTCTTCTTCGGTATCAGCCATTTATCTATTCACTGAACAAGGATTTCCTTGAACAGCACCCCTTCAACCTTCGCCGGATAAACCGACAGATTGATCCGCCTGAGCAATTCTTCCTTCAGACGGAACAGACCGGCAGACCCTTCCAGGTCCGCGGGGCGCAACTCGCGCAGATAGATCTGGAACGCATCCAGAATTCTCGGCAGATACGGCTGGATCTGATCGATCATCGCGCGATTTTCGACTTCCAGCGCAATCCTGACCTTGAGGTAGGTGGTGCGCCCGTCCGTCGCCAGATTGACCGTCATTTCCGGCAGATCGTAGAACATCACCGGTTTCTGGACTTCCTGGGCCGCCTGCGGGTCCCCGGGAACCGGTGCTGGATCACCGCCGCCCATCAGGAAGAAGTAATAGACCGCCCCGCCGACAACGAGCAGAAGAACCAGCCCGATACCGCCGAACAGGATCATCTTCTTCTTGCCGCCACCGGCAGCTTTTTCCGCGTCGTCGCCGTCATCGTCGGCTGCGGCATTTTCGTCTGTCATTCGGCACTCCGCATCCAGCCAGGCGCTCGCGCGCGCCATTTGTTACTAAAGTGTTAATGGTTAACGAAAGGTTACCAGGCCATTAACGCGAGTCACCGGGCAAAAATTGCCAACCGGTTAACTTCTGCCGGAATCTCTTGCCGCACGCACCCTCCCCTTTCGCGTTTTACCCACATTTCCCAAGGATTTATAAACTGGCACGCCTCGTGCATTAACCATACCGAGCCCGTGGATCTGGGGAGATCGACCGGCTCGTCGGGGAGCATGAAGGGAACCGTTCGCCATGGAGAACGCACAACTAGTCGCCTTATCGAGGCAATCGATTTTGCGGAATCATCTGGATGTCATCGCCAACAACATGGCGAACATCAACACATCCGGCTTCAAGTCGCAGAATATGCATTTCGCGGAATACGTGATGCCGGTCGCCGACGGCACTGCTTTCGAGCAGCCAGATCGCAAGATTTCCTATGTGGACATGTTCACGACCAGGACCGACTTCACGCATGGTCCCGTGAAACTCACCAACAATGAATTCGATCTCTCGCTCAACAGCGAAGGGTTTTTCGCGGTTCAGCTGGAAGACGGCACGGAAGCTTATACGCGCAGCGGCGCCTTCCAGCTTGACTCAACCGGACAGCTCATTTCCGCCGATGGCCGCCCAGTCATGACCGAGGGGGGGCCGATCTCCTTCACCGTCGAGGACGGTCGTGTCGAGATCGCCGGCGACGGCACCATCGCCACGGAGCAGGGCATTCGCGGAAAGATCAAGGTCGTCGACTTCGAGGACGTCCGCACCCTGGAAAAAATCGGCGATACAATGTTTCGCGGAGAGAACCCCCAACCGGCCGCACAGGTGCGACTTGTGCAGGGCGCCATTGAAGGCTCCAACGTCTACGGGGTCACCGAGGTCACCCGCCTGATCGAGGTCACCCGCGCCTATGACGCGACCTCCAAGGTGGTCAAGGATCTGGACGAGCTTCGCCAGCAAGCCATCTCCACACTCGGCAAGTTTCAGGCCTAACCGGCATCAGGGAAGAATACGATGAAAGCACTCCACATTGCCGCCACGGGCATGAAAGCCCAGGAACTGAACGTCGAAGTCATTTCGAACAACGTCGCCAACATGCGCACGACGGGTTTCAAGAAGCAGCGCGCCGATTTTCAGGACCTGCTCTACCAGAACCTGAGGCGCATGGGCACGGAGACATCCGACGCGGGCACGATCGTTCCGACCGGCATCCAGATCGGCTCCGGCGTCAAGATTGCCTCGACGACCCGCATCATGTCCCAGGGGTCTCTCGAACAGACCGGCAAGAATCTCGACCTTGCCGTCCGCGGCGAGGGTTTTTTCCAGATCGACCTGCCGGACGGCAACACCGGTTACACCCGCGACGGATCGTTCGAGCGGGATGCCGACGGCCAGCTCGTGACCGTTGACGGATATGCCGTCGTTCCCGGCATCACGATCCCGGAAACCGCGCAGGATATCACGATCTCCAATACGGGCGTCGTTCAGGGTGTCGACGTGGGCGGCAACACCGTCCAGCTCGGACAGATCCAGCTGGCCCGGTTTGTGAACAAGGCAGGCCTTGAAGCGATCGGCGACAATCTTTTCCTTGAAACCGACGCCAGCGGCGCGCCTGAAAGCAGCAACCCGGGGGATGACGGTTTCGGCTCCCTGCAGCAGTATTTCCTCGAAATGGCCAATGTCGATGCCGTGACCGAGATCGCCGACCTGATCTCGGCCCAGCGCGCCTACGAGATGAATTCCCAGATCATCCAGGCCGCTGACGAGATGTACTCGACAACCACCAACCTCCGCTAAGACGGGAAGGCTGACACCATGATGAAACACCTGCTGAAAGCCGTGACCGGCCTGCTGCTGGTGGGCATCTCCGCCTCCCTGGCTCTGGCGGAAGAGCGCCCTGTGCTGCGCTCTCAGGTCATGACACTGTCCGATATCGTGACCATCGGCGATTTCTACTCCAACACGGGCCTGCTCGCCTCCAAAGCGCTGTTCAGGTCCCCGGACATGGGCACCTCCGGCAATGTCCCCGCCAATCTGGTCGCCGAACGGGCCAGGGCCGCGGGTCTGACAGCGGCAGGCACCGACGGCCTGCGGACCGTCGTTGTCTTCCGGGGCGCCACCCGGCTCAACCGCGACCAGCTCGCAGGCCTGGTGCGCACATCGCTTGCGGACCGCAACGCCGGACTGGATCCCGACAGGCTCGACATCCGGTTGCTGCAGGCCCCCGACCAGGTGCTTGCGGACCCCAAGGTGCACGACCCTATCCGGATCGACCGGATCGAATGGTCCCGGAACAGTGGCCATTTCACGCTCCACGCCACGGTCGCGGTGGAAATCGGAACCCAGCCGCTGATCCTGTCGGGTGTCGCCACGGAAATGATCGACGTGGTTGCCGTAACGCAGCCCTTGCGACGCGGCGACATTCTGAAGGAAGAGAATCTGGACGTCATCCGCATGGCCCGCAGCAAGGTGCCGGCAGGCGCGTTGACGGATCCGGACGACGTGGTCGGCAAACAGGCGCGGACGAACATTCGGGCCAATGCCCCCCTGGCGCGCAAGGACTTCCAGCGCCCCATCCTGATCCAGCGCAGTGAAAAGGTCACGGTCACATACCTGATGTCGGGAATGAAACTGACTTCCCGTGCCCAGGCCATGGATGACGGTGCCAAGGGCGACGTCATCGATGTCATGAACCTGCAGTCCCGGCGCATCGTCCCGGCGATTGTCACCTCCCGCGGCCGGGTACGCGTTCATGCCGCCAATCCAGTTGTTGCAAGCTTGAACAGCGAGACAAACTAATGCTGAGATCCGTTTCCAGAAATCTGCTGGCAAGCATCGCGCTTTCCGCCCTCGTCGCCGGTTGCGGCACCGCCGACAAACTCGCCAATGTCGGCCAGCAGCCGGCCCTGAACGCCATCCAGGACCCGACCACGACACCGGGATACCGTCCGGTCCAGATGCCCATGCCCGAACCCCAGCAGGCGCACTACAACCCCAATTCCCTGTGGCAGTCGGGCAGTCGGGCCTTCTTCAAGGACCAGCGCGCCAGCCAGGTCGGTGACATCCTGACGGTCGTCGTCACCATCGACGACCAGGCCGAATTCGAGAACGACACCGAACGCAGCCGGTCCGAAAGCAGCGGCGCGGGTGTCGGCGGAGCTCTCGGCACCGCCATCGACACGATCTTCATGCCCGCAAGCGCGGCCGCCAGCGATATCGCCAACACCAACAGCAACTCCAACTTCCAGGGATCCGGCAGCGTCGACCGAACAGAAAGCCTGCAGACCACCGTGGCCGCGGTCGTCACCCAGGTCCTGCCCAACGGCAACATGGTGATCGAGGGCCGCCAGGAAGTCCGTGTGAACTTCGAAGTCCGCGAACTGATCGTCGCCGGCATCGTCCGGCCGGAAGACATCACCGCGAACAACCGCATCGCCAGCGAACAGATCGCCGAAGCCAGGATCGGCTATGGCGGGCGCGGCCAGATCACGGATGTTCAGCAGCCGCGTGTCGGCAACCAGGTACTCGATATCCTGCTGCCGTTCTAAAAGGACAGAGCAATGCAGGTTTAAAGTCCCCCGGCCGGAACCGGTGGCATGTTCTAGAAGTCTCACCGGTTCCGGCTGATGACGGGCACGACGTCTCGCTCCCCGAGCGTCGTGCCCGTTCTCTTGTTTGGCTCTCGGTCGCAGTCGGGAGTATCCCCGGGCCTGGTGGATGCCAGGGACGCAGAAGGCGGAAAACCGTGACCACAACCCTGATCGTGCTCGTGCACCCTGCCCCGGACTCCTTCAATGCCTCCTGGGCGAAACAGACGGACACGAGCTGCAGTTCCCTGGGTGACGCAGTGCTCTGGTCCGATCTCTATGGCCAGGGCTTTGACCCCGCCGAACGGTCGTCTCATTACCCGGCAGACAGCGTGAGCACGCCATATGACGTGCTCAGGACCCAGCAGGCGGCGTCAGAAGCGGGCTGCCTGCCGGAGGCCGTGCAAGACGAAATCGACAAGGTCCGCGCCGCCGACCGGATCATTGTCCATTTCCCGGTCTGGTGGTTCGCGCCGCCGGCCATGCTCAAGGGCTGGTGCGAACGGGTTCTCGTCAACGGCGGGCTGCACGACACCGACAACCGGTTCGACACCGGCCGCTTCCGCAGCAAATCCGTCCTGTTCTGCGCGACCACGGGATCGAGACAGGCGGAAAGTGCCCACAACGGCAAGGAAGGCGATATCCAGATGCTGCTCTGGCCCCTCGCCTACACCTTTCGCTACCTCGGATTTGACGTCTTGACGCCGAGGCTCATCCACGGCGTGCATGGCTACCACAAGGGTACCGCCAGGCACGATCTGGAAACCCGGCTGAGGGCGGAACTTGCCGGCCATCACGACACCATCGCCCGTTACGACGCCCTGCCGCGCCTGAATTTCAACGCCGATGACGATTTCGACCGGGGCCGCCTGCGCTCCGATGCTCCGAGCCATTCGCGCTTCATACGGCACGAGCCGTGAGCCTTAACCAGCCAGGTGCCATCGTCGGTTTCCGGTTGCAACCTGCCGACCCGGTGTCCCCCGCCAGTATCCGGCGTGCATCCGGTCCGGAACCTTCTTTTTCCTGTCGGGATGACGACGGGCTGTTTTGAGCTAGAATGCCCAAGGGTTAATTCCGATTCAGCGAGGATTTCATGCGCGGTTCCATCTTTCTCATCTTCGGTGTCTTCCTCCTGGCCGCAACGCCGGCATGGAGCGCGAGCTGCGGCAACGGCCCGGCCGGGTTCGAGGCATGGAAACAGGCATTCATTGCCGGATCCGCGCAGCACGGCCTGAAGCAACGGGTGGTGCAGCGGGCCCTGAAGGATGTCCGCTACAATCCGAAGGTGGTCCGGCTGGACCGCAACCAGAAATCCTTCAAGCTGAGTTTCGAGCAGTTCTACGCAAAACGCGTCAACAACGCCATGATCCGGCGCGGGCAGAAGCTCGGCAAGACCTATGGCCGGATCTTCAAGAGCATCGAGCGCAAATACGGCGTTCCTGCTCCGGTAATCCTGTCGATCTGGGGCCTGGAGACCAATTACGGCAGCTTTTCCGGCAACATGCCGGTGCTTCAGTCGCTGGCCACGCTGGCCTATGACTGCCGCCGCGCCAGGTTTTTCACCAACGAGCTGGTCAACGCCCTGATCATCGTGCAGCGCCGGGACATGACGCCCGCCGAGATGAAGGGAGCCTGGGCCGGCGAAATCGGCCAGACCCAGTTTCTGGCCTCGTCCTACGTCAAATACGCTGTCGACTACGACCGCAACGGCCGCCGTGACCTGATCCGCTCCATCCCGGATGTGCTCGCCTCAACCGCAAACTACCTTGCCAAACACGGCTGGCGCCGGGGTCAGGGCTGGGCACCGGGCACCGCGAACTACAAGGTCCTGCAGAAGTGGAACAAGGCAGGCGTCTACGTGAAGGCGATCTCGGTCATGGCGGCCAAGATCGGCGGCTGAGGTGGACGTTCAGACTTGACAATATCTGCCGCTCAGGCAGCCTGATCCGTCATACGGTTGCAATCGCGGCGGCGCAAAATCCCTGCGTCAGTATGGCATGCGTCAGCAAGGCATGCGCCCTACGGGGACGCCGCCCCGCGAGAACACGCGGCCGCAGCCGAACAGGAGCACTGTCATGTCCATCTTGAAAGACGTATCCCTCTCGCGCCGCGGCCTGCTGACGGGAGCCGCCGCGACCGGCCTTGCCGCGGCCCTTCATCCTTATTCCGTGCTTGCGAGCGACGGCACCGCACACATCCGGTTGATGGAAACGACCGACCTCCACGTTCATGTGTTTCCCTACGACTACTACGGCGACCGCCCGGTCGACACGGCGGGTCTTGCCCGCACGGCCACGCTGATACGGCAGATCCGCGACGAGGCCACCAATTCGGTTCTCGTTGACAACGGCGATTTTCTGCAAGGCAATCCGATGGGCGACTTTGTCGCCTATGAGCGCGGCCTGCGCGAAGGCGACGTCCACCCGGTCATCAAGGGCATGAATGTCCTGAATTTCGACGCCGCCACCCTTGGCAACCACGAATTCAACTACGGTCTGGACTTCATGATGAAGGTCCTGTCCGGCGCCAAATTCCCGGTTGTCTGCGCAAATCTGGTCAAGGGCACCACGCTCGCCGGCAACGCCCGCCAGGATTCCCTGTTCCTGAAGCCCTACGTGATCCTCGACAGGCAGGTCACCGACGGCGCCGGCAACAGCCATCCCCTCCGGATCGGCTTCATCGGCTTCGTTCCGCCGCAGATCATGAGCTGGGACCGCCGCCACCTGGAAGGCAGCGCCAACACCCGCGACATTGTCGATGCGGCAAAGGCATTCGTGCCTGAAATGCGCGAACAGGGCTGTGATCTGGTGGTCGCGCTGTCCCATTCGGGTATCGACGCCGGCAGCGCCACCGACGGCATGGAGAATGCGTCCCTGCACCTGGCGGCGGTCGAGGGCATCGACGCGGTCTTCACCGGCCACCAGCATCTGGTGTTCCCCGGTCCGGCCTATGAAGGCCTGCCGGGCGTCGACAGCCAGAAGGGAACCTTGTTCGGCAAACCCGCCGCCATGGGCGGTTTCTGGGGCTCCCATCTCGGGGTGATCGACCTCATGGTCGAGCGCGACGGCAACGGCTGGCGCGTCGCCAACTTCATGACCGAAGCCAGGCCAATCTATGAAAAGGAAGGCCGCACGGTCACGCCGCTCGTGGACAGCCAGCAGGATGTGCTCGACGCCGTGCGGGAAGATCACGAGGCAACGCTTGCCTATGTGCGCCGTCCGGTCGGCAAGACCTCGGCACCGCTGCATTCCTATTTCGCGCTGGTCGCCGATGATCCCAGCGTCCAGATCGTCTCCAGGGCACAGATCTGGTACATCGAACAGATGCTCAAGGGCACCGAATGGGAAGGCCTGCCGGTGCTGTCCGCTGCCGCGCCTTTCAAGGCAGGTGGACGCGGCGGTCCGGACTATTACACCGACGTGCCAGTCGGAGATGTTGCCATCCGGAACGTCGCGGATCTTTATCTCTACCCCAACACGGTGCGCGCGGTCGCCATCAAGGGCAGCACCGTCAAGGACTGGCTCGAACGCTCCGCAGGCATCTTTTTGCAGGTGGAACCGGGCAAGGCCGACCAGCCGCTGATCAGTCCGGACTTCCCCAGTTACAATTTCGACGTCATCGACGGCATCACCTATGAGATCGACCTCACCCAGCCGTCCAAGTTCGACCCGAAGGGCGACCTGGTCAATCCCGAGGCCAGCCGCATCGTCAATCTGGCGTTCAACGGCGCGCCGCTCGATCCCGACCAGACCTTCGTGGTGGCCACCAACAACTACCGGGCCGGGGGCGGTGGAAATTTCCCTGGCATCACCGACGATGTCGTGGTTTTTGTCGGGCCCGACACCAACCGGGACGTTCTGGTCCGCTACATCGTGGACCAGGGCACGATCAACCCGTCCGCAGATGCCAACTGGACCTTCCGTCCTGTCACCGGCGCCACAGTGCTGTTCGAAACCGGCCCGGGCGGCGCGGAGCATGCCGCATCCGTGAAGGGCGTGCGGATCGAACCGGCCGGCGACGGCGCGGACGGCTTCGCGCAATACCGGATCACCCTTTGACCACACGGTCCCGGCAAAGGTCAGAGCTGCAGAAAACAAAAAACCTTCCCTGACAGGGAAGGCCAGACTGCTGACATACCCCTGGCGTTAGCCGGGGGTTTCAGACTGCTGACAAACTCCCAATTGGTCATTCCGGACAAGTGCAGCGAAGCTGCGCGCTGATCCGGAACCTAGCGCATCAGCGCGAGCGAAGGCGAGCACCGGAGCAATCCAAACATTTGAAGTCATTATCAAAGACGCGCCTGCGGCGCGAAGTACTCGCTGGGTTCCGGCTCTGGCCATGCAGCTGCGCTGCAGACCGGCCGGAATGACGAAATTGAGTTTGTCAGCAGTCTGAAACCTTCCCTGACAGGGAAGGTTTTGAAAGGAGTTCAGGTTCGCCGAGCAAGCGGCAAACAGGCCGTTTTCTGGAAGTCAGTCGTCCCGGTACACTTTTTCCCGGCGCTCATGCGCCTCCTGGGCTTCGATCGACAAGGTCGCGATCGGACGGGCCTCGAGGCGTCTGAGAGAGATCGGCTCACCGGTCTCTTCGCAGTACCCGTAACTTCCGTCCGCAATACGCTCCAGGGCGTCATCGATCTTGGAGATCAGCTTGCGCTGACGATCCCTGGCCCGCAACTCGATGGAGCGGTCCGTTTCTGACGACGCGCGGTCCGCGAAGTCGGGATGATTGGTGTTTTCTTCCTGAAGATTTGTGAGCGTTTCCTTGCTCTCTTTCAGGATCTCGTCTTTCCAGGCAAGCAGCTTGTTTCGAAAATATTCGCGCTGCCCGTCATTCATGAACGGCTCGTCTTCTGAGGGTCGATATTCAGACTCAATTTCAACCGACATCGATAGCTCCGGATTCCCGTTATGCCGGGCGCAATATATAGCCGGTTCCGTCAGCCTACAACGGTTCATTTATTAAAAAAGGCAGATTGGAAAACCCATATCTTTCAGAGCCTTGCGTAAATTTCAAACGATTTCACGGCAAAATTGAGCCGTTTCGCACACCTGTCAGTCCGTGAATCGGCCGAGCTTGGCCAATTCGACTTTGACCCGCAATTCGATCTCTTCCAGCACCGAATCGATCTGTTGGTCACCGCTCGGCGGACGGCTCGCAACCTGACTGGCGAGCAGTTCCAGCCGGTCCTCGGAGACCTGGCCTGCCAGCAGATCGGTCTTCACCGACTCCAGCGTGTCGAGCAGCGAGTGGCCATGCCGCGTGGCCCGGGAACGGCGTTCGGCGCGTTCATCCACTTCCTGCAGGGCCAGCAGCGCATCCATGCCCTGGATCGCCGCCCCGCCCGCGGTCTGTGACGAGTGTGCAACTTCTGCACCCATGTCCGGCGCGAACTGGTCCGCTCCCGCGGAAGCCTTCTTCTTTGCGCCTTTCCCCTGCACACCGGTAATGGGTTTGTTGCTGGTGATACGCATCATCGACCTTTCAGTAGGAATGACGGCAATCGTGACCTGATCACGGCAACGCCTGTCAGTTTCTGCCGGGAAGGGTAAATGAGTCCTTGTGACGGAGGCAATATTTGCCGGGCCACACACACAACTCTTTAACCCGTCTCAACAGTTTTGCGTGGATAGGCTGGCAATGATAGCAGCATTTGGCGCAGAATCCGGTCAGATTGTGTGAAAGAACCGTATTCACCGGAAAAGTGGCACGGCTCTCGCATTGCAAAAGCCCAGACAGGACCTCCGGCACAGCTGGCCGGACTTCAAAATGGCGGACCAGAATTAGCTAATGCGATATCTCGGTGAAAAGATTTCCGGAAAAGTCGGTCGGCGCGTGCTCGCCGCCGCAGCCCTGGCATTTGGACTGGTCGCGGTGCTGGTTCCGGCGCACGCCGCGTCACGGATCAAGGACATTGCCGATTTCGAGGGCATTCGTGAAAACCAGCTGATCGGTTACGGCCTGGTCGTCGGTCTGAACGGCACCGGCGACTCCCTGAACAACTCGCCCTTCACCCAGCAGAGCCTGCAGGCCATGCTGGAGCGACTGGGCGTCAACACCCGCAACGTCGATCTCAACACCGATACCGTTGCCGCCGTGATGGTAACGGCCAACCTGCCGCCCTTTTCCACCCAGGGCACGCGGATCGACGTGAATGTCAGTTCCCTCGGAGATTCAGAATCCCTGCAAGGCGGCACGCTGCTTGTGACCCCCCTGGTCGGTGCGGACGGTGAAGTCTACGCCATCGCGCAGGGCTCTGTTGCCATCGGCGGGTTCTCGGCCCAGGCGGATGCGGCCTCGGTCGTTCGCGGTGTGCCCACGGCCGGCCGCATCGCCAATGGCGGCCTCGTCGAGCGGGAGCTGGACTTCAAGCTCGCCTCCCTGACCACGCTGAGACTGGCCCTGCGCAATCCCGACCTGACCACCGCACGGCGCGTCGCGCTGTCCATCAACGAACTGATCGGCCTGCCGACCGCCGAGCCGCTTGATCCGGCAACCGTTCGCCTGGATCTGCCGCAGCAGTATGACGGCAACATCGTCGATCTTCTGACCGATATCGAGCAGCTCATTGTCGAGCCGGATCTCGCCGCCCGCATCGTGATTGACGAGAACTCCGGCATCATCGTGATGGGCCAGGACGTAAAAGTGTCCATGGTGGCCGTTGCCCAGGGCAACCTGACGGTGACGATCGCGGAAACCCCTCAGGTCGTGCAGCCTCTGCCGTTTGCGAACGGCGAGACCGCCGAGGTGCCGCGTTCGGAAGTCACGGTCAACGAGGACGGCACCAAACTCGCGATCGTTCCGGAGACAGTCACCCTGAAACAGCTTGTCGACGGCCTGAACGCCCTCGGGATCGGACCGCGCGACATGATTTCCATCCTGCAGGCGATCAAGGCTTCCGGCGCCCTGCAAGCCGATATCGAGGTGCTGTGATGATGCAACAGGTCTCGCCCCAGATGACAACCGCTGCGCTTCAGTCAAACCCGCAGGACGCCCTGCGCGGGGTCGACCGCAGCAACAAGTCCGCTGTCCGGGACGCGGCCGTGGAATTTGAGGCCGTGTTTCTCAACACCATGCTCCAGAGCATGTTCACCGGCCTTGACGAGGGCGGCACCTGGGGCTCCGGCCACGGAGCGGATGCCTGGCAGAGCCTGTTGATCGACGAATACGCACGTTCCATCGCCGAAACCGGCGGCATCGGCCTCGCCGACAGTGTGGAACGCGAACTGCTTGCATTGCAGGAGGGGTCACGATGACCGCACAACCGAACGCCACTACCTTTCCCTTTTCACTCGAGCGGCCCAACAGCCAGCCGGATGCGGAGAGTTTCTGTTCCGCCCTGTCCGGCACCATGGAAGCGCTGCTTTCGGTCATTGAGATGGAAACGGATCTGGTGCGGGCGGGCAAGCTCAAGGAAGCCGGCGAATTGCAGCCGGACAAGGCGCGCCTGATCCACGAATACACGCGCGGCATGATGACCGCCAAGGACCATGCGGTTGCACTCGGCAACCTGGCCCCGGCCGCGACGCAGAACCTGCGCCGCCAGCACGGCGAATTTCAGCCGGTCCTGCGCATCAATCTGGCGGTTCTTTCCACCGCGCGCGATGTCGCCGGTTCCATCGTGTCCACGGTTGCCAAGGTGGCCGGGGCCAGGAACGCAACCGCGCCGACCACCTATGGCAGCAACGGCTCGGCTCCCACAGGCCCGCAATCGGCTCGCGGAATCGCGATCAACCAGTCGCTTTAGGCAGCGCTCACGATCAGCGCGTCGAAGACGGTGCCCCCCCAACGCAGGTCGAGCGCGGGAGGCGGCCGGACAGGCCGCTGATGGGTGGCGTCTCCTGGTTTGGCCCGGCCATGTGAAAGCTGCTGATACCCTTTGAAATGGCGCCGGAGGGTACAAGACGACGTTTTGGAGCGGCTCCAGACGGATAAGCCGGGTTCGCTAAAATTCTAAGCATTCCGTGAACGGAACATTCATTCCCTTGCGTTAAGTTGGGCCTTGAACGGGTAATCGTATCAACCGCCCGGAGGGAATGATGCTGGACACGGGATTGGCCCGGCCGCCATCGCCGACCTACACGGCGATCACGCCGGCAACACGGGCTTCGGAACAGAATGAGCCGTCCTCCAAGACGGAATTGCCGGTCGAAGAAACGGTAACGCCGTCGACGGAAACGGACAACAGCCAGAGATCCGCGAACAACGAACGCGATCAACGTTCGCTTGCCGAGCAACTTGCGCCGACCGTCGAACGCCAGAACGTGATCGATCCGGACAGTGAAAGCCTCGTCTACGTCGCGACCAATACGGAAACGGGTCAGGTCGTTCGACAAATTCCGAGCGAAACACTGTTGCGCATGCGCGCCTATGCGAAAACCGTCGAAACGCAACAGACGCAGGAACCGGCTCAGCCGTTCCAGCGCGTCGTCTGACACCGCACAACACCAGCCGCGACAAACAAGACCCCGCCTGACAGTGTCTCAAGGCCCGCCCCGGCCCGCCTGACAGCTCCCGGCTGCTCGAACGGCGACATGATCTGTCCGCCAGGCCATGTCGCACCAGACCGGTTCGCGCCAGGCTGCTTCGCTCCCCCCGCCACAGGCAATCCTGAAAATCGACATCCGGCGTTCCAGTTCCTTTCGCCTGTTCGACGCCCCCCTGCCCGATTTGCCAGCCCCGTTTCGCCAGCCTCGTTTGTCTCCCCAGTTTTGCCGGCCCCGTTTTTTCCAGCCTTGCAAAGCGCCCGCGCAAGCCTGCCCGCACCAATTCGTCCGGCCGGCCGGTTTCGATCCGGCTGTCCTAAAGACCGCTGTTCTGGTGAGTGGGACCGCGAGCCGCCGAGACGCGTTAAGACCTTTGGCGCAAAGGCGCCGGTTCTGACCGGATTGCGACCGCACGCGGGGCATTTCCCCGCCCGATCGACGGGCTTGGGGCACGCTGGCAGGCAAACAGATCGAATCTTCCAGGCATCTGAAATCAAAAGCTTTTATGGAATCAACCTTCAGCTTTACTTAGGCAGTTTTACGGGCTGTTAAGGTTAACACGTGCTAACCACGTTTCTTTATAAATTGTTTCAGCAAACCACGGATAGATGAGCGCCGGATCCAGGAAGGATCCTTGTATCTTGTACTCCTAGAAAGGAAACATTGTGAGCGATATCACTCTCTCCAGCGCAGTTCGCGCAAACCTGAACACCCTTCAGTCCACCGCCGATTTCATGTCCGATGTCCAGAACAAACTGGCCACCGGTAAGAAAGTGAACTCCGCACTGGACAATCCGAACAGCTTCTTCACGGCTTCCGGCCTGACGTCCCGTGCAAACGACCTGTCCACTCTGCTGGACGACATGGGTCAGTCGGTTCAGACCCTGAAGGCTGCGGATGAAGGTATCTCCAGCATCACCAAGCTGGTTGAATCCGCCAAGGCGAAAGCCAACCAGGCGCTTCAGTCCCAGAGCCAGTACGAGCGCAAGCAGTTTGCGGGTCAGTACAACGACCTCCTCACCCAGATCGAAGACCTGGCCAAGGATTCCGGCTACAAGGGCAAGAACCTGCTTGCAGGCGACGGCAACGAACTCACAACCATCTTCAACGAAGACTCCACGTCCAAGCTGAAGATCGATGCGGTCGACTACACCGACAGTTCCCTGTCCACCGGTCTGAACCTTTCGGATCTGGAAGAAGGCCAGGGCGCGACGACTTCGTTCACCCTGCAGGGCGGCAAGTCCACCATCACCCTGACGGACGGCACCACGACGCTGAACTCCAGCTCCACGCTGTCTGATTCCAACGTGATCTCCACCACGAGCACTCTGGAATTCGTGAACGCGATCGAATCCCCGAACGCTGTCATTGCCGGTGCCGGAACGGTGACCGCCGGCGCAACGGTTCAGGACCTGGTTGACGGACTGAACGACATTGCAGGTGTTCGTGCCGAGTTTGACGACACGTCCGGTGAACTGACCATCTACAGTGATCAGGACTTCCACATCTCGGATACGGTTGACACACACTCCGCTGCCCTGTCGACCTTCGAAGTCGCAGCAACGGCACTGGCCACCTCCACGTCGCTTCTGGCCGATACCGGTTCGTTCGCAGTTGGTGACACGCTGACGCTGACCGACGGCAACGGCTTTGAACTTGGTGCTCTGGAAATCGAAGACGATACCTCCGTTGACGACCTGGAAAACTTCGTCAATGACTTCCAGGGTGTATCGGCATCGTTCAACTCCTCTTCGGGGCGTCTGGACATCACCTCCGAGGTCGACCTGTCCCTGACCAGTGACAACGATGACTTTGCAAGTGACGGCTTCACGGCCAACACCTCCGGTGTTTCGCTTTCAGCGATCTCCGACAGTGGTTTTGCAACGGATTCCGACATCAACCGCACGGTTGACCGTCTGAACACGGCGCTCAGCTCCCTGCGGACACAGGCGTCTGAATTCGGTACCAATCTCTCCATCGTGGAAAACCGTCAGGACTTCACCAAGAACCTGATCAACACTCTGGAAGAAGGTTCCGGCCTCCTGACCCTGGCAGACACCAACGAGGAAGGTGCGAACCTTCTTGCTCTGCAGACACGTCAGAGCCTGGCATCCACCTCGCTGTCCTTCGCGGCACAGGCGGATCAGAACGTTCTGCGTCTCTTCTAAGAACGAAGACGACAAAAAACACGGGAAAGCGGGCTTCGGCCCGCTTTTTCTTTTTTGGGGTCCGGCGCTGCGAACCCGTGCACAATCGCGCCGATCAGCCCGCCCCCTGCCCCGCCCGGGAACCGCGCGACATCGCGACAGCCGCAGACGCAGACGCAGATCTCGGCGCATAAACGCCTTGTGCCTCCAGTCCGCAAAAGGCGGATCCGGCAGAAGAACGAGCGCCCGTCAAAAAAATTTTCCGATTCCTCTGTCCGGAGCCGTCTCGCTTCGGCCTGCCCGTCAGATTCAGCGGAAATCCGCGCCCGCAGCAGGGACATCTGCCGGCCATCGCGGCTTTTCGGCATTTATCACAATGCGATTTCCACGATCCGCGCAGCCTCGATAAACGCAGCGTCCTTCGCGATTCCTGGCAGGTATCGGCAGCACGACAACGCTCTGCCGATCCCAAATTTCAAGCGCTTAACCATTGATTAAGGTTAACGGAGAATGATCGTCCTCAACCTGCTCAGGAAGAGCAGTCGTACATTGTGACCCAGGAAAGGGATATTCAGATGGCGGACATTACTCTGTCTGCTGCCGTAAGGCAGAACCTCCTCACTCTTCAATCCACCGCTGATTTCATGGCAGGTGTCCAGAACAAACTGGCCACCGGTTTGAAGGTCAATTCCGCGCTGGACAATCCGAACAGCTTCTTCACGGCTTCAGGCCTGAACTCCCGCGCCAGCGACCTGTCCACCCTCCTGGAAGACATGGGCCAGTCCCTGCAGACCCTGAAGGCAGCCGACAAGGGCATTCAGACCATCACGGATCTGGTCGAGACCGCCAAGGCAAAGGCCAACCAGGCCCAGCAGACCCAGAGCCAGTATGAGCGCAAGCAGTTTGCCGAGCAGTACAACGGCCTGCTCGAGCAGATCGAAGATATCGCGAAGGACAGCTCCTACAAGGGCAAGAACCTTCTCGCCGGCGAAGGCAACGACCTCACCACAATCTTCAACGAGGACTCCACGTCCAAGCTGAAGATCGACGCGGTCGACTACACCGACTCCTCTCTGTCCACCGGTCTGAACCTTTCGGATCTGGAAGAAGGCCAGGGCGCGACGACCTCGTTCACCCTGCAGGGCGGCAAGACCACCATCACCCTGACGGACGGCACCACGACGCTGAACTCCAGCTCCACTCTGTCTGATTCCAACGTGATCTCCACCACGAGCACTCTGGAATTCGTGAACGCGATCGCCTCCCCGAACGCCATCATTTCCGGTGCCGGCACGGTTACCGCCGGTGCAACGGTTCAGGACATGGTTGACAGCCTGAACGGAATTGCCGGTGTTCGCGCCGAGTTCGACGACACGTCCGGTGAACTGACCATCTACAGTGATCAGGACTTCCACATCTCCGACACTGTCGATACGCACTCCGCTGCTCTGTCGACCTTCGAAGTCGCGGCAAACGCCCTCACCGCAACAACTCAGCTTCTGAGTGATACCGGTTCGTTTGCAGTTGGTGACACGCTGGCACTGACGGACGGCAACGGGTTCGAACTCGGCTCACTGGAAATCGAGGACGACACGACGGTCGATGATCTCGAGAATTTCATCAGTGACTTCAATGGTGTTGACGCGGCCTTCAACACATCCTCGGGCCGCCTGGACATCACCTCCGAAGTCGACCTGTCCCTGACCAGTGACAACACTGATTTCGCTTCCGACGGCTTCGCAGTCAACACGAGCGGCGTCAGTTTGTCGGCAATATCCGACAGCGGGTTCGCGACCGACTCCGACATCAGCCGGGTTGTCGACCGCCTGAACACCGCTCTCGGCAACCTGCGCTCCCAGGCGTCCGAATTCGGTACCAACCTGTCCACTGTAGAGATCCGTCAAGACTACACAAAGACGATGATCAATACTTTGCAGGAAGGTGCAGGACTTCTGACCCTGGCCGATACCAACGAGGAAGGCGCGAACCTCCTGGCCCTGCAGACCCGTCAGCAGCTTGCCTCGACGTCCCTGTCCTTCGCCTCTCAGGCCGATCAGACAGTGCTATCCCTCTTCTAGGAAAGCAAGAATCAGCCGCGCGGCTGATTCACCAAAACGGCACTTGGAAACGGCGGATCATTGGTCCGCCGTTTTCGTTTTCAAACGCAAGCGTACTTTGGAAACATCGATTTTCTGCATATTTTCAATGCCTTGCAAGAAACCTTTTGGTAACTTTTATTTACAGTAAGTTAACCCGTGCATCAGTGATTAACTTTCTATTCAGATTTGCGACGAGGGCACATGGCTCGACCTTGCGGTCTTGCAAGCCACTCGTGGTGTACTGAATAGGAAACGGTGAAGTCTGATGCCTGATATTGTTCTTTCAAGTGCCGTCCGGGACAATCTCCTGTCACTTAAACAGACGGCTGACCTGCAGTCGATCACGCAGACGCGGCTGGCGACCGGCCTCAAGGTCAACACCGCGCTCGACAATCCCAACTCCTTTTTCACCGCACAGTCCCTGAATGACCGGGCCAGTGACCTGACCAAGCTGCTCGACAACATGGGACAGGGCGTCCAGACCATCCGGGCCGCGGACAAGGGCATCACGTCGATCACGAAGCTGGTCGAAACAGCCAAGGCAATGGCCAATCAGGCGCTGCAGACCTCGAGCGAATACGAGCGCAAGCAGTTCACGGCCCAGTACAACGATCTGCTCGAGCAGATCGAGGACATGGCGCGGGATTCCAGCTACAAGGGCAAGAACCTTCTGGCCGGTGCCGGCAACGAACTGGAAGTCATCTTCAATGAAGACAGCACATCCAACCTGACGGTCGATCCGGTCGATTTCACGGACACCTCGCTGGATGACGGGCTGAACCTGGACGATCTCGATCCCGGTGGCACCGGCACGTCCTCCTTCAATCTTTACGGCGGCACCACGCAGTTGACTCTCACCGGCTTGCAGGCGTCGTCGAACCTGAGCGATCTGGGCGACTGGTCTGTCGGCGACGTGGTCACGGTGACCGACTCCTCCGGGACCACCAACCTCTCGATCGGCACGACGATCACCACCGTGCAGGATTATGTCGACGCCCTGAACGAAATGAGTGGAGTTCATGCGAGCTTCGACGAAGATACCGATTCGATCACCATCGTGTCCGGCCTCGACAATCCGCTTTACGTTTCCAAGGACGCGGCCGGTGGCGGCACGGCCACCGACGGTGGTGCAACCGGCGGCACGACATCGACGCTGGCGGTCACCCCGCTGAGTTCGACCGCCACCCTGATCTCCTCCGGTGGCTTTCAGGCAGGCGACACGATCACCATTACCGACGGCAACGGCTTCGAGCCGGCCTCGCTTGAACTGGATGACGAAACGACCGTCAGCGATCTGGTCACCTTCATGGATAACGTGAAGGGTCTGGACGCCACCTTCTCCGGCGGCGGCATCAGCCTGATCGGCGAGGTCTCCTTCAGCATCTCAAGCGACAACGTCGACTTCAACCGGATGACGCTGGGCAGCGCCACGAGTACGGTGGACCTGGCGGCGGCGGCTTCCGAGTTCAAGACCGACACGGATATCAACCGGACCCTTCAGGCGATCAACGCGGCCCTGGACGAGCTCCGGTCAGCAGCCCGGCAAATGGGCACGGCGCTCTCCACGGTGGAGATCCGAACGGATTTCACCGAGAACCTGATCAATACGCTTGAAGTCGGCGCCGGTGAACTCACCATTGCCGACATGAACGAGGAAGGGGCCAACATGCTGGCCCTGCAGACACGTCAGCAGCTCTCGTCAACCGCTCTGTCGCTTGCGAACCAGGCGGACCAGAGTGTTCTCAGCCTGTTCGGTTAACATCGAGGGCTTGTATCATTAAGGTATCGAGGACACTCGTTAACTGTTTCGTTAACGTTTTACAGCGATACTCATGCGTGGAGGTCACGGAATGGCGCTCAAGGTCGAGCTGAAACCGGGCGAACGGATTATCATTGGCGACAGTGTGATCACCAATGACAATCAGCGAACCCGCCTTTTTATCGAAGGCCAGGCTCCCATTCTGCGTGAGAAGGATATTCTTACGCCGGCCACCGCCGATACACCGGCCAAACGTGTCTATCTGGCCGTTCAGCTGATGTATCTGTCAACGGACATAGAGAGAATTCAGGAGAACTACTTCACTCTTGTCAATGACATTGTAAAGGCCGCGCCGAGCACGATCCCCTATGTTACCAGGATTAGTAACGCCATTCTAACCGGCGCCTTCTATAAAGCACTGAAAGAAGCACGTAAGCTCATTGAGTATGAAGGGACGCTGATAAGCCATGTACAAACAGGCAGCGCAGGCTTACCAGAAAGCGAGCCAGGTGGCAGTGTCACCGAGGGAGCTGGAAGCAAATCTGCTGATGAAAGCCGCAGCCCGGCTTCAGTTGATCAAGGATGAATGGGACGACTCTTCCCTGGCGGAAAAAGACGACGTACTGGTCTACAACCGCAAGCTCTGGACGATCCTGGTGACTTCGGCCACCAGCGTCGAGAGTGAATTGCCTCAGGACATCAAGAACAACATAGCCTCTCTGGGCGTGTTCGTGTTCAAGCAGACCATGGCGATCATCACGTCCGACGACGTCACCAAGATCGGTGTTCTCATCAACATCAACCGGGCGATTGCCGAGGGACTGAGGTCCCGGCCGGAATAATTTGAACACACGCAATCCGATGAACAAAAGGCCGGCGCATCCGCGACCGGCCTTTTTTGTTGCCTCCGGCCCGGGCCGGGATTTCGTCAGTCACACGGACTGTCAGAGATAATCGGACAGGGTCAGGTTGAAGACGATCGACGAGGCCTGGTAGGAGACTTCGATATTTGTCTTCAATTGAAGGATCTCCGCAGCAATAAGGTCCTGATCTATCCCCTCGATTTCCGCAATGGTGCCTTCATAGGTGTTTTTCATCTGCACATGCCGGTCGCCGGTCAGCGACACGGTCCGGTGGGTGATCGCGATGTCCGTCGCGATATCGACGATCCCTGACTGGTCAACGCCCGGCGGGTGCAATGTGGTTCTCAGGTTGGTCGACAAGGCGTTGTAATATTCCTCGTCGACCTGTGTTCCGCCGGAGAAATCCGCGGCGACGAACGCCGCCAGTGACTGAACCAGCTCCCTGAGCGGGGTCTCGTTCGCGCGAACGCCGTAGTCCACGGTCAGATTGCTGTCGACCACCGCACTCTTGTCGTCACGCGGGTCCGTGGTCGTGGTGTTCCGGCCGGTATACCATTCCACCGTGGTCGCGCCGCCGGCCATCAGGGCCGTCGCCGTATCATAGGGAGGCCCGTCGATACGTTGCGGCTCTTCGCCGTTGTAGGTACTGAAGAACTCCTCCGCCGCCCATTCGTCGGAAACGGCCCGCAGCGTGGTCTGGGCCTGGTTCTCGATCTCGGCCTCCAGCAGGTCGCGCAGGTTTTGCGCGGTTTCTTCCAGATCCGCGCCGATCGCGAAGGTTCCGTCGGCTTCGTTCGTGGTCGCCGCCGTGAACTCGATCATGATCGATTCCGCATGATCGGGCGGCAGGGTCAGCTCCAGAGAAATCGTTTCCCCGAGTTCCGGCTGTCCCGTGAACTGGATATCGACACTGTCGGGATCCGCCGCCAGCGGCCCGGTGACCGTCACGTTGGACAGTGTCGAGGTGACGGCGGCAATGTCGAAGCCGAAGTCGTGGGCACCATCCTCGGAAATGGTGAACGTGGAGTCCGTCGGCACAATGCCGGCATAGTTGGTCACAAGGGCCGACGTGTCTGTCCGGCCATTGTTTCCCGCGCCGAGATTGGCCGATGCAAACTCGCTGATATAGCTGCGCAGACCGTCCAGCCCCCCTGCCCCGTCCAGGATCGTGTCCATGGTGGCGACCGGGTCATTCACCGCGTCCGTGCCGCCGAACACGTAGTAGCCGGCCACTTCCGAATTCAGAATGTTGAGCGTTTCGGTGAGCAGCAGCTCCGCCCGCGACTGGGTCTGGGTCTGACCGTCGGACTGCATCACGAAGTCATTGGTATCCAGGGCGGATTTTGCGTCCTGCCGGAGATCCTCCAGCCGGTCGAGCGCCATGTTTGCCGTTTCAAGATGCAGGTTGGCGACCGTGATGGTGTGCTCGTAGGTCTCGATCATGCTGACCTTCTGGGTCAGCTGGATGTCGAGGAGGCGGCGGTCGCCGACTTCCCCGAAGGTCGTCCCGACCTTGCCGCGGGCAAGCTGCGTGGTCTTTTCCGTCAGCTTGTCGTTCAGCTCGCCAAGCTGCTGGGTCAGATAACTCCGGGACGTGGTGATATTGGAAATGGCCATGACGCACCTAACCCTTAAACGATGTTCAGGAGCTCGTCGAAGAGCTCGTTGATGGTCTGCATGACGCGCGCATTGGCTGCGTAGGCGTTCTCAAGCTGGACCATGAAGGCAAGTTCCGCATCCAGATCAACCGCGTAGCTCTCCTCGTAGCGGATCGCCAGGTTCATCGTCAGAGCTTCCTTGGAGTCCGCATAGGTCGCCGCATCCTCGGCCTGGTTTCCCTGAAAGGCGACGGTCTGGTTGACGAAGTCGAGGACAGTGCCCTGGAACGGAGACGAGGACGTGCCGATCCCCGAACCGGGGTCGTAATAGGTCGTTGCCGTGGTCATCGCTTCTGACAGATACTTGACCCTTGCAGGATCGTTGGCGGTGTTCGCAGACGGTGTCGTCTGGTAGTTCACCAGCAGTGCGCTGTCTGCGAGAAGGTCCGGATTGACACTGATCGCATTGGCGTAACCGATCCGCTGGCCACCGTCTTCCAGCGCGTCGGTGAAGAGTTCCGGCGCGTCCCGGCTGTCGACAAAGATCGCCAGACCGAGGCCCTGATCGCTGTTCGCCGTCACCGTGACATCCGCGGTCAGGCTCTCGACGGTTGTCGGCCCGCCGGTGTCGCCAAGGACACGCAGTTCGTCCGAGCCGTTGTTGCTGACCTGAAGCCCTGTTGCGCCAAGCGCGGTGATGATATCGGCGATATAGGTTGCCGGCGTCCCGCTCGAGATATCGATCCCGAAGACGGTGTCGTCCGGATTGGGCGTCGCGGAATTGTCGAGCGGCAGCAATGCCGGATCGTCAACACCGACCAGCGTCACGGTCTGCGCCGCACCGCTGGTATCGGTATATTCGACTGTGATGGTGTTGCCGGACTGAAGCGCCGAAACATCCAGATCGAAACCGTCGTCGAGACCGACGGTCACCGCCGTGCTTTCCACCGTGACATTGGAAAAGGCCAGGGAGACCTCGGCCGCGATCGTATCCAGCTGCGCCTGGGCTTCAAGGAGAATGTCGTCCCTGAGTTCGGCGGTCGCAACTATGACACCGGAGCGCGAACCTGAAATCAGGTCGAAGGTCGTCCCCCCCGGCGTGGTCACATACACCGAGTTTCCGCTTTCGCCGGGTTGCAGCGAATGCGTTTGCGAGAAGCTCAGGGTCGAGGCCTTGTTGTCCGCGTAAAGCTGCTGGCCGTCGGCTGTCTGGATGAAGAGCGTTTCGTTCGCGCCCTTGGAGATGTCGACATCCAGATATCCGGAAAGCTGTTCCACGAGCCTGTCGCGCTCGTCTTCCATGTCCACCGTCGAAATGCCGGACTGCGCCGCATCCCGGATGGCGGCATCGATATCCTCGATGCTGCCGAGCAGACCGTTGACGCTGTCCGTCTGGCTGGCCAGCGCGTGATCGGCTTCCTGACGCAGGTCGGTAATCTGCTGGTAGGATGCATTCAATTCACGCGCGAAGGCGTCGGCCACCGCGATCACGTCGCTCTGGGCGGCGTAATTGCCCGGATCATTGACCAGAATAGACAAGGAGGAAGCCAGTTCGCCCGCCAGCGACGTCAGGTTGCTCTTGTCGTCAAGCGTCCCGAAGATGTCGTCGAGCCGGTCGGTGAAGTTCGAGATCTGCCTTGAGTAGTTGGTATCCGCCAGGGAGTTGAAATAGTCGGTCTGGATCTGCTCGTCGACAATCCGGCGGACTTCCGCGGCGTTCATGCCCGCGACATTGCCCGACCCGTCGAAAAAGACGTTGGCGGAGATGGTTTTCTTGGAATACCCGACAGTGTCAGCGTTGGCGATGTTGGTCGCGGTCACGTCCAACTGGCGCTGATTGTAGGTGATTCCGAAAACCGCCGTATTCATGGCGCTGGTCAATCCCATGGCGGCTTCTCCTTCGTGAAACGCGACTAGGCCGGAGAGACCGGCGGGTCAGGCCCGCCGGTCCGTTTTGTTACCTGACCATGTTCAGGGCATCGTCGAGCATCTCGTCCGCGGACGTGACGATCCTCGAATTCGCGGAATAGGCCTGCTGGGTGATGATCAGCTTGGAGAATTCATCCGCGATATCGGCGTTCGACAGTTCCAGGTTGTTGGACAGGATCTGTCCGCCCCCGCTCAGGTCGGCTTCGCCGGAAGAGGTCGTTGCCGAGAACGCTGCGCCATCGACGCGCTGGAGGTTCTGTTCGGCCTCGAACGTCGCCAGCGGGATTTCATAGACCGCACGTTGCTGGCTGTTGGAATAATTCGCGATCACCCGGCCCGATTCATCCACCGCAACGCTGGTCAGTTCACCGGCCGCATAGCCGTCCTGATCGAGCGAAACGGAACTGGCCGTGCCGTCCGGGTCCGAATACTGGGTCAGGGATCCGTTGGCGAACGAGAACTCGACATTGGCGGCCGTGGTGCTGCCGATCGTCAGCGAGGCGACGGTGAACCCGTCGCTGGTGCCGTTCACGGCGCCGATCACGCCCGCGGTCATTCCGCTCAGCGCACCGGTTGTATCGAATTCGACCTCGCCGACATCATACCAGGCGTTGGTCACATCGCCGCCGGACCCGATGTACATGGACCATGTGTCGGCCACGGGGCCGACGGAATCATAGTTCAGCGTCTTGGCATAGCGGACCTCGACGTTCATTGCGGTTCCGTTTTCATTGTAGATCGTGATCGACCCGCCGGAAATGGAACTGTCGAGGAAGTCCTGCTCGTCGGCAACCGCGACGTTGCCCGCACCGACAGCGGCGGCCAGCAGGGCCGTATCTTCGTCCGTGCCGTCGTAATCCTCGGTATCAGGGACACGCGGCAGGTTGGCCTGGTAATCGACCGTCGTTGTCGCAGAGGCCGCCAGAGGCTGGTTTTCGATCTGAACAACCGTCGGAGCATCACCGATCGCATTGCCCGTATCCGGATCAAGTTCGAAACCCTGCAGGTAATACCCTGCCGCGTTGATCAGGTAGCCTTCCTTGCTCCGCTCGAAATCACCGCCACGCGTATAGTAGGTTTCCTCAGCGAATGTGGTCGACCCGTCGACCACGTCCGAAGCCTTGGTGACGACGAAATAGCCTTCGCCGTTGATGGCCATGTAGGTATCGACATCAACGGACGTGATGTCGCCCTGCACCGTGTTCGTCGCGCGGGAGGTGGCGAAGGTGGTTCCGGAGACCTGCTGGGCCTGGATCGCCCCGCCTCCGGACACCATGTCGGAGAATGTCGTATCAAGCCGCTTGTAGCCACTCGTCTGCGAGTTGGCGACGTTACCTGAAATGTTCTCCAGAGCCGTGGCCTGCGCCGCCAGTCCGGAGACGGCCGAATTAATAGCCCCATAAATACCCATTTTCGGTCCTCTTTGTAGATTGGGCACTGCTGACCCGGGCATGCGCCCACAATCGGCCTGTTCACGCAAAGCCTGTGCCAACCTCAAGAGAAAGGAAGTTAATTAAACTATTTCAATAAGTTAAAAGAATATTCCCGCTAACGAGAATGCCCCATCTCCCCGGCAAGCACCGCCCTGCCGGGCAATTTCTTCCCCGCCGGATCGGCAAGTCTGTCCCTTTCGGATTGCACCGGGACCCCTGCCTTTTAATGGCTTGCGTCCCCGCGCCCGGCCTGCCACCTTGCGCCGGAATGACGAGGAATGGACGGCCACATGCGTTTTGAAGGAACTGCAGACTACATAGCGACGGAGGACCTGCGGATTGCAGTCAATGCGGCCGTCGCGCTCGAGCGCCCCCTCCTGATCAAGGGCGAGCCGGGCACCGGCAAGACGGTCCTTGCCGAACAGGTGGCAGGTGCCCTGGAGGCGCCTCTGATCGAATGGCATGTCAAATCGACCACCAAGGCCCAGCAGGGCCTTTATGAATACGATGCGGTGTCGCGCCTGCGGGACAGCCAGCTGGGTGATGAGCGTGTTCGGGACATCAACAACTACATTCGCAAGGGCAAGCTCTGGGAAGCCTTCGACGCGCCCGCGAAGCCGGTCCTGCTGATCGACGAGATCGACAAGGCGGATATCGAGTTTCCCAACGATCTGCTGCTGGAACTCGACCGGATGGAGTTTCACGTCTACGAGACCGGCGAGACCGTGCGCGCGAAACAGCGTCCGGTCGTGATCATCACGTCGAACAATGAAAAGGACCTGCCGGACGCGTTCCTGCGCCGCTGCTTCTTCCATTTCATCAAGTTCCCGGACGCCGACACCATGACGGAAATCGTGGAAGTTCATTTTCCCGGGATCAAGCAAAGGCTCCTGTCTGAAGCCCTGCGGCTGTTCTACGATGTCCGCGATGTCCCGGGTCTGAAGAAAAAGCCCTCGACATCGGAACTGATCGACTGGATCAAGCTGCTTCTGAACGAGGACGTTGACCCTGAAACGCTTCGTCAACAAGATAGTGCCAAGCTGATTCCGCCGCTGCATGGCGCGCTGCTGAAAAACGAACAGGATGTTCACCTGTTCGAACGGCTCGCGTTCATGGCACGCAGGGAAAGAAGCTAGAACGGTCCTTGTCCGCCTGGAGGCGGCCAAACTGCTCTGAAATCGAGCGTCCGCTCAACCGTCGGCTGATCCGCCGGCCTGAGCGGGCATCCGCCGTTCCGGCGACACGGGAGACCGTCTTGATGCGACTGGCCGCATTGATATCTGTTTTCGCCGCCGTCGGCCTGTTGACCGGTCCGGGCGGCTTCGCGCCCGCCCGTGCCCAGGTTCCACCCGAAAAGGATGCCGGCTGGCAGAGCGATGTCGGCGGCCTGCGCCATTTCACGGGTCTGCGCTGTCCCGACATGATCGGCTCCTACTACCGGATCAAGGTGATGGAAGGCAACGAGGTCAGCCTCGCCGGCTGCATCTATACCGGCCGCGACGGTGTCACCGCCGTGCTGCGCAAGCATATCGAGAGCAGCGGCCGGCGCGAAGCCCTCGCCTTTTCCAGAAGTTACAAGGCGGCGGGCTTCGAGCCGATCAAGCTGTCGGGCGCGGCCGCTTCCGGCATTTCCTTTCGTACGCGCAGCTGGACGCCGACCAGTCTGTGCGAGACCCTGTGGTACTTTTCGGGCGCGAAGGCGGACTTTACCCTTTGGCTGTCCTATACGCTGCCGACCCAGGAAATCGAGGTCGGTCCGGCCGTGGCCGCCTTCACTGGGGCCCTTGCCAGCCAGAACTGACCCCGGCCGGAAAAGGGCCGGGCTTCGCGTCCAGCCCGCGCAACACGAGAACTGGATACCAACATGCGGCTCCTACTGCTCAGACACGCCAAATCCGACTGGGGAGAACCTGATCTGGCAGATTTCGACCGCCCCCTGAACAACCGCGGCAAGGCCGCCGCGTTCAAGATGGCGCGTTACCTAAAGGACAACGGCCTGCTGCCCAGTCAGATCCTGTGCTCCACGTCCCTGCGGACCCGCGAAACGCTTGCCCGGCTCCTGCCCGGCTTTCCGCAGGAAGCGCAGATCCATCTTCTTTCCGATCTCTACAGCGATAGCGAGGGCGATTACCTTGGCTTCATCCGCAAACAGGGAGGACGGGCGCAAAGCCTGATGGTGATCGGCCACAACCCGGCAATGGAGAACACAGCCCTCACGCTGACGGGAACCGCAGATGCGGCAGCTGTTGCTGATCTCAGGGAGAAATATCCCACCGCCGGTCTCGCGGTGATCGATTTCGACATCGCCGACTGGTCCGAGCTGCAGCCCGGGACCGGCCATCTCGACAGGTTCATCAAGCCCCGCGACCTGAAAGACGATCCCGCTTAGGCCGCGTTGGGGAAAATCACGCATGGTTCCGGAGACAGCACTTCGGTCTTCCATTTGCACTTGGGCCGGCCCGCGCCTACATGAAGCCGCTGGAGGCGCATGTGAACCCACTGACGACACTTACCGAGGAAACCAGGCTGGCGCTGGCGAACCTGGCCGATGCGGCCACGGATCTGACGGTGCCGAGCCTCAGGCTCGGGGTGACCGGGCTTGCAAGAGCCGGCAAGACCGTTTTCCTGACCGCTCTCGTCCACAACCTCGTTCACGGGGGCAGACTGCCGCTGTTTTCAGCGGCAGCCGGGCAGCGGATGACGGGTGCCGGCCTTCAGCCGCAGCCGGACGACGCCGTGCCGCGCTTCGACTATGAAGCTCATGTGCGCGCACTCGTGGGCGAGCGGATCTGGCCCGAGTCCACACGCCAGGTGTCGGAATTGCGTCTGACCATCGACTACGAAAGCAGCTCCTATTTCTACCGCAAGCTCGGACCCGGCCGCCTGCATCTGGACCTGGTCGACTATCCCGGCGAGTGGCTGCTCGATCTGCCCTTGCTGGACAAGGACTATGCGTCCTTTTCCGCCGAGGCCCTGCAGCGGGCCCGCGCGGGCAGCCGCGCGAAAATCGCCGCGCCGTTCTTCGAGACACTCGCGCGGACCGATCCCGACGCGCCCGAGAGCGAGCCTGCGGCGCGCCAGCTGTCCGAGGACTTCAAGACCTATCTGGCGGCCTGCCGTGCAGACGCCCATGCCCTGTCGATGTTGCCGCCGGGCCGCTTCCTGATGCCCGGTGACCTGGACGGATCCCCTGCCCTGACCTTCGCACCTCTCGATATTCCCGAGGGTGCCCATGCCGCCCGGTCCGGCACCCTGCGTGCCATGATGGAGCGGCGCTATGAGGCCTACAAGTCCCACGTAGTGCGCCCGTTCTTTCGGGACCATTTCGCCCGGCTCGACCGTCAGATCGTGCTCGTCGATGTGCTCCACGCACTCAACGCCGGGCCTCATGCGGTTGCGGATCTGGAAGTGGCTCTGAGCGAAGTGCTCGGTGCATTCCGGCCGGGCAAACGCAGCTGGCTGTCCTCGATCGTGTCGCGCCGGATTGACAGGATCCTGTTCGCCGCGACAAAGGCCGACCATCTGCACCGCACGGATCACGACCGGCTGGAGGCCATCCTGAGACGGCTGGTCGCACGCGCCGAGGAACGCGCCCGGTTCAAGGGCGCGGAGGTCGATGTGCTGGCGATAGCCGCGGTGCGCGCAACGCGCGAGGCAACCGTCAAGCACCGGGGCGACGAATTGCCCGCCATTCTGGGCACCCCCTTGCCGGGAGAGCGCCTGCACGGCGACATCTATGACGGCAACTCGGAAATAGCCATGTTTCCCGGGGACTTGCCGAAGGACCCTGAATCACTTTTTGGAAAGGGTGACTCGGTTTCTGAAGGAGTTCGACCAGAGTTTCAAACCGCCCAGGCCGAGCTTCAGTTTCTGCGGTTCCGTCCGCCGGTCCTGGACACCACTGCGGAAGGTCTGACCTTGTCCCTGCCCCATATCCGCCTGGACCGGGCGCTTGAGTTCCTGATAGGAGACCGACTGGCATGACCGGATCAACGCCCCCCTCCGGACGCAAGCCGGCCGCCTTCCGCCTCGATGACAGCAAGGTCCGGATGAGCGATGGCGAAACAACGCGCGCGTCCGCGGACGAGGCCCTGGTCACCCCGACCGTTGCCGACGACGAAGAGCCCCGCCTGCCCCGCGAGGTGAGCACACCGAAGACGGCCTTCGGATTCGGCAAGTGGCTGATGATCGGCCTGTCGGGCCTTGTCTCGCTTGCCGTCGGCCTGGCCGTGGACAGCCTGATCCGCGACCTGTTCTCGCGCACCGATTGGCTCGGCTGGCTGGGAGTGGCCCTGGCCGGTGTCGCGGCCCTCGGTCTGCTCGGACTGATCGTGCGGGAAATTGCGGGACTTGTCCGTCTGGGCAAGATCGATCATCTCAGGGACAGGCTTCTGGACGCCGCCGAAACAGACGACACAAGGGCCGCCACGGAAGGGCTGCGGGAGCTGCTCGCGCTCTACCGCGACCGTCCGGAGACCGCACAGGGCCGGACGGCCCTGAACGGGCACATGCGCGAGATCATCGACGGCACGGATCTTGTCAAACTCGCCGAACGCGATCTGCTCCGGCCGCTGGATCTGGAAGCGCGCCGGATCGTGCTCAACAGCGCCAAGCGGGTGTCCATCGTCACCGCCGTGAGCCCCAGGGCTCTTGTCGATCTCCTGATGGTCCTGTTCGAGAACCTGCGGGTCATCCGGCGGGTGTCCACACTCTACGGCGGCCGGCCCGGAACGCTTGGGTTCCTGCGCCTGGCAAGACAGGTTGTTTCCCACCTGGCGATCACCGGCGGCATGGCTGCCGGCGACAGCCTCACATCGGATCTGCTCGGCCATGGCCTCGCCGCACGTCTGTCCACCCGTCTGGGCGAAGGGGTCGTCAACGGCCTCCTGACGGCACGGATCGGGATCGCCGCCATTACCGTGTGCCGGCCCGCCCCGTTCATCGACAGCCCCGGTCCCCGGGCGTCGGATTTCATGAAAGAGCTGGTGCGCACGGCAGAAAAAGACGCTCCGGAAAAATGATCCGGCAAAGCAATTTTCCGTCGCGGATCACAAGATTTGAGCGGCATCAATGCGCCAGATCAAACCAGGTGTTACCGACCCCGTATTCAGAACAAGGGGGTAAACATGCCTGTGCTCACGAGAAAAACCAATTCCGTCACTGATGCCAAATCCGCGGCAAAAAAAGCCGATGAGACAGTAACGCCAGCAGCCGCTCCCGCGGCGGCGATGGCGACCGGGACGACAAAGTCAGAAGAACTCCCGAAGACCGCCGAAAAAAAGGCATCCAGGTCTCGCAGTCCCAAAGCCTCAGGCGACGAGCCCGAGCGCCGCGAGGCTGAGGCAACGACCAGTGACATCTCACCTGCTGCCGAATCCAGGCCGCCTGGCGGAACCGCCCTGCACACGCTGGCCCAGATGCGTCATGATCCTTCGGCCATCCATCATGTGTTCGAGACCGGCGAATACCCCTACACGACCAAGCTGCGCCGCCCTGTATACGAAAAACGCAAGGCCAGGCTGCAGGCTGAACTCTTGAAGGCCCAGCGCTGGATCCAGGAATCCGGCAAGCGCGTGGTGTTGCTGTTCGAGGGGCGCGACGCGGCCGGCAAGGGCGGCACCATCAAGCGTTTCATGGAGCATCTGAACCCGCGAGGAGCCAGTGTCGTAGCTCTTCAGAAACCGACCGAGCGCGAAAAATACCAGTGGTATTTCCAGCGCTACGTGGAAAACCTGCCTTCTTCCGGTGAACTCGTCCTCTTTGACCGGTCCTGGTACAACCGTGCCGGCGTGGAACGGGTGATGAATTTCTGCACCCCGAACCAGTACCTTGAATTCATGCGCCAGGCTCCCGAGCTCGAACGCATGCTCGTGCGCGACGGGATTCTTCTTTTCAAGTACTGGTTCTCCGTCACCCGCCAGGAGCAGCTCCGTCGCTTCCAGCAACGTGAGAAGGACCCGCTGAAACAGTGGAAGCTGTCCCCGATCGACAAGGCATCTCTCGACAAATGGGATGATTACACCGAAGCCAAGGAGGCCATGTTCTTCTACACGGACACGGCCGACGCGCCCTGGACTGTCATCAAGTCCGACGACAAGAAACGCGCCCGTCTGAACTGTCTGGAACATTTTCTCAACTCCCTGCCCTACCCGGACAAGGACACAAGGATTGTCGGCAACCCCGACCCGCTCATCGTCGGCTCGAGCCAGCATGTCATCGGCCGCGACAGTCACATCCTGGGCAAGACGCTGCACCCGGACCTGAAAGGCGGCCGCTCCGGCGACAGCTGATCAGGGCAAGAAACTGCTCGGGTGGACAGGCAATCCCCGTCCGCCCGCCCCCGGTGTCCGGCCTCGCGAACACCTTTCGGCTGCTCGACAGGATCAGGTGGAAGCGGTAGGCTCCGCGCCATGTTCATCACCTTCTTCACCGAGCTCAAATCGGCTGGCATACCGGTCTCGCTCAGGGAATACCTGACGCTTATGGAGGCGCTCGACCGGGACCTGGCGGAAAAGAGCGTCGAGGATTTCTATTTTCTCGCCCGCCTGACACTGGTGAAGGACGAGAGCAACCTGGACAAGTTCGACCGGGTCTTCGGCCATGTCTTCAAGGGGCTGGATCTTCTCAGTGACGTCCCGGCGACCGGAATTCCGGAAGACTGGCTGCGCAAGCTTGCCGAAAAACACCTGAGCGATGAGGAAAAGGCTCAGATCGAGGCGCTTGGCGGCTTCGAGAAGCTGATGGAGACATTACGCGAGCGGCTGAAGGAACAGGAAAAACGCCACCAGGGCGGCAACAAGTGGATCGGCACCGCCGGCACGTCCCCATTCGGCGCCTATGGCTACAACCCGGAAGGCGTACGCATCGGCCAGCATGAAAGCCGGCACCGGCGCGCGGTCAAGGTCTGGGACAAGCGCGAATTCAAGGATCTCGACGATACCCAGCTGCTCGGCAGCCGCAATATCCAGGTCGCCCTGAAACGCCTTCGGAACTTTGCCCGCACGGGAGCGGCCGACGAGCTGGACCTGGACAACACGATCCGCGCGACCGCGCACAAGGGCCTGCTCGACATCAAGATGCGCCCGGAACGGCACAACGCGGTCAAGGTGCTTCTTTTCTTCGACATCGGCGGCTCCATGGACGACCATATCCGGGTCTGCGAGGAACTGTTTTCAGCGGCCCGGTCCGAATTCAAGGTCATGGAGCATTTCTACTTCCACAACTGCCCGTACGAATATGTCTGGAAGGAAAACCGGCGCCGCCACACCGAACGCATCGATACAATGGACGTGCTGCACAAGTACCCGGCGGACTACAAGATCATCTTTGTCGGCGACGCCTCCATGAGCCCTTACGAAATCGCCTATGCGGGCGGCTCGGTGGAACACTGGAACGAAGAATCCGGTGCCGCCTGGATGGAACGGCTGACCGGGCTCTACAGGAGCGCGGTCTGGCTCAATCCCGTGCGCCGCGAACACTGGCACTACACCCATTCCATCCAGATGCTGAACGAACTGATGGACGGCCGGATGTTCCCGATGACAGTCGAGGGCCTGAGCGAGGCCATGAAGGAACTTGCGCGATGACCGATCCAGCGGACGATCCTGCCATCTCGGCCCACAGCACCACCTCCGGAATGGTCGGCGGCGGCTTCTACAATGCAAATTCCGCGACGCAATGGAAGGCGATCGAGGCCGTTTTGCCCTTTGTGGACGAGGCGGCCAACACACTGCCGACCACTTCGTTCACGAATGGCAACGGAACGGTCTGCCTTGCCGACTTCGGTTGTTCGGAAGGCCTCAATTCGATCGCGGTAATGCAGCGGGCACTGGCGGGCTTGCTCCCGCGCACGGACCGGCCGGTCCAGACCATTCATTCCGATCTGCCGACCAACGATTTTTCCAGATTGTTTGTGAACTTGCGTCCGGGCGGGCGGCCGGTATTTGACGGCGCGCGGGTCTATTCCGCAGCGGTGGCCGGGTCAATGTATGATCAGTTGCTGCCCGATCGCTCGTTGCATCTGGCAACAACTTTCAACGCCATCGGCTTTCTGTCGCGGCGTCCGGTGGAGGTCTTGCCGGGGTACATTTGCCTGAACGGACCGAGTGCGGCGCGGGCCAACGGCTTCGTCTCGTCCGAAGACCGGCACATCTTTGCGGAACAGGCCAAACGCGACGTCGCGGACTTCCTGAAGATGCGCGCGCGCGAACTGGTACCGGGCGGCAAACTTCTGGTCCAGGTCTTCGGTGCGAACGAGGTGGCTCGAACCTGTGACGGGATCTATGACCTGCTGAATGATGCCGTGCTGGCTTTTGTGGCCACCGGCGAGATCTCAAGGGAAACTTATGACCGGTATTATCAGCCGGTCTACATGCGCGCGCTCGAAGAGCTGACCGCCCCGGTTTCACAGGAGGCTTACGGTGCCGCCGGTCTGTTCCGGATAGACGGTACAAGATCCTACGAGATCCCGGTTCCGTTCAACACCCGCTTCGACGCCGACGGCGACCTGGAACGCTATGCGACCGACTATGTCAATTTTTTCCGCGCCTTCACGCAGTCGATTCTCGAGACCGCCCTTCCGGAGGGCCCTGGCCGAAGCAGCCTCGTCGATCGGATCTACAACTGCGCGAAGGACCTTATCCGGGCGACGCCGGAGCTCTATCCCTTCCGTTACATCGCCATCGCGATGCTGCTGACACGCACCGGATAAGCCCCTCTCAATCGCCGCGCAGCACCAGCACCGAACACGGTGCATGGCGGACGATATGGGCCGCGTTCGAGCCGACGAAATACGTCGACAGACCCGGTTTGTGCGATGTCATCAGGACAAGATCGCAGGCAGCCTTTTCAGCCTCCTCGATCACCTCGTGATAGACGGACCCCATGCGCACCGTCACGTCGACCGCCCCGGCCGGCACGTCGAGACCGGCTGCGATCTTGTCGAGAATGGTGCCGGTCTCATCGAATTCACGTTCCTGCCACCCTTCCGGCAACTGGCTGGCCACGAAACTCTGGACTTCCGGACAGACCGCCAGCAAATGGATCTTTGCGCCGTAATCGCGCGCCATCTGCGATGCTTTCGCGAGCGCGTCCTCGGCAAAGCCCGTTTCGGCGGGATCGACGGGCACGAGGATTTTCTTGAACATGGCATGTCTCCCCAAAAAGATTATCCCTCTTTTTGGAACGCGGCACGCGGGGCCGCCATGAGCCAGATCAATCGGCTTCGCCACCGCCGAAATAGCGGCCCGGCGTGACACCGAAGGCTTTCCTGAAGCTCGACACGAAGGCGCTGGGGCCCTCATAGCCAAGCTTGTGGGAGACATCGGAAACGCTGCGCCCGGACGCCAGCAGTTCCAGGGCTCGGAACAGCTTCACCTGCCGGCACCATGTCCGGTAGCTCAGACCCGTTTCCGCCTTGATCCGTCGTTCGAAGGAACGCACGGACGTGGCGCATCGCTCTGCCGCCTCGGACAGCGACGGCACATGGGCCGGGCAGCGGACCACCCCTTCGCACAAGTCCCGCAACCGCTGTTCCTGCGGCATGGGCAACTGCAACGGCGCTGCGGGCAGCATCTTGAGCTGATCCAGGATCACCCCGGCGATCCTTGCCGCCGGACCGTCCGCGGTCTGGGCGCGCGGATAGGACATGAATTCGAGGATCAGGGCCCTCAGGAGCGTCGTCACCTGCATCACTTGCGGTGTCTGCGGCAGGTCCCTGGCATGCTCGAACTGCACGTAGATGTAGCGCAATTCGGTGTCCGTCAGATAGCGTGTCTGGTGCCCGAGCCTGGGCGGCAGCCAGACGGCCCGCTCGGGGGGCACGAAATAGGTGCCCATGTCGGTGTCGATGGCAATGGATCCGCGCACCACATGAAACAGCTGGGCCGCGTCATGCGCATGCCAGTCGTTGTTCTTGCCCTGCCGTTGCGTGCGCGCGTAGCCAATGATCGGCGCGGCGATCGCCTCCCGGGGAAATTCGGACAGTTCCGGATGTATGCTCATGATACCGATCGCGATCCTTGTGCCAAAAAGGGGTGATCAACCTGCTTTGGTATGACCTGGCGCCGGGTCCTCCCGGGGCCATGCTTTCAAGCCGTTCCATGATAGTGCGCAAAGCGAGGGATTTTGGCAAGTCAGCGATATTTCATGACAAAAGGGCGCTAACACGCAAGGCGGGGATCGGTTTAGAAGCGTGTCTCGATATTGTTGAACATTTTCCAGATTGCACGGCCACGGAATGACCTACTTCACGCAGAATGCGCACCCCGACGACCTCAAAGGCTGGCGCTCGCCGACCGTTCTGTTGATGATCATGGCCGGCGCCATGCAATTGTCATTCGCGGCCTGGTGGAACCTGATGAACAATTTCGCGGTTCAGGAACTGGATTTCACCGGACGTGAAATCGGGATCCAGCAATCCATCCGCGAGATCCCGGGGTTCCTCAGCTTTCTCGCCGTCTATCTGCTACTTGTCATGCGCGAGCAGACGCTGGCCTATCTGTCCCTGCTGCTGCTCGGCGTCGGCGTCGCGCTCACCGGCTATTTTCCCACGGCGATCGGCTTTTATCTGACGACGCTGCTCATGTCGGTCGGCTTCCACTACTACGAGACCATGGCCCAGTCCCTGTCCCTGCAGTGGCTGCCCAAGGCGACGGCGGCTGCCAGCATGGGCAAGATCATCTCCGTGGGTGCCTTCGCCCAGTTGATCGCCTATGGTCTGATCTTCGTCGCCTGGAAGACATTCGACCTGTCCTTCACCGCGGTCTTCGCAATCGCGGGCGGGCTGACACTGGTCGTTCTGGCTTTCCTGATAATGGCCTATCCGCACTTCCGCGAGGGCGTGCCGCAGCACAAGAAACTGATCCTGCGCAAGCGCTACTGGCTCTATTACGCCCTCACTTTCATGGCCGGTGCCCGGCGTCAGATCTTCACCGTCTTCGCCGGATTTCTGATGGTCGAGCGTTTCGGCTACGACGTCCACGAGGTCGCCGGACTGTTTTTGCTGAATGGTGCCTTCAATATGGTTCTGGCCCCCAAGATCGGCGCGCTGATCGTACGCTTCGGCGAGCGCAAGGCCCTGATCCTGGAATATGCCGGCCTGATCCTGGTCTTCGCGACCTATGCGTTCGTCACCAATGCGACCCTGGCGGCGAGCCTCTACGTGATCGATCACGCGTTTTTCGCCATCGCGATCGCGATCAAGACCTACTTCCAGAAAATCGCTGACCCGGCGGACATCGCCCCGACAGCGGGTGTCGCTTTCACGATCAACCACATCGCGGCCGTGTTCATACCGGTTCTGTTCGGATTGATCTGGCTGGTATCGCCGGCGGCCGTATTCCTGGCCGGCGCGGCCATGGCTGCGGTCAGCCTTTTCCTCGCAAGCCTGATACCCGGCAATCCGGACAAGGGCCGGGAGGTCGACTTCTGGTACCGGAAACCGCTGGCTCAGCCGGCTGAGTGAGCCGGATACCCGGAATTGCCGGTGTCAGGCCTGCCGCTCGGGCACATGGATCACGAGACCGTCCAGGTCACCGGTGACCTTGATCTGGCAGGACAGACGCGAGTTCGGCTTCACGTCATAGGCAAAGTCGAGCATGTCCTCTTCCATCGGCTCCGGAGACCCGGTCCTGTCTTTCCAGGCATCGTCGACATAAACATGACAGGTGGCGCAGGCACAGGCGCCGCCGCATTCCGCTTCGATTCCCGGAACCATGTTCTTGATGGCGTTCTCCATCACCGTGGAGCCTTCAGAGGCGTCCACGTCGGTCTGGTTTCCGTCAGCGGTTACAAATGTGATTTTCGGCATATGTCGCGTCCAAGCCCTGGAAATGAGGATCCCAGTTGACCGACATAAAGATTCCACACGAAAGGTCAAGGACCCTGCCTTGTCTGCGCGTCAATCTGACACCCGCCAGGACGGAATTTCAGCCTTCCAGAAGATCCCGGATGTAGGCATTGACCTCGTCGACCACAGCGGCGAGATCCGTCGTCGACCCGTCCATGCCGGAATGCATCCGGTTTTCCAGGGTCTCGCAAGCCAGGGCGACCCGTTCGGCGCCGATTGCCCGCGCGGAGCCTTTCAGCGTGTGCACGAGGTCGAGCCGGATGGCCGTGTCCGCTTCACCTGAGAGCCGCTCGAGCGTGTTGGTCGACTGGGATTTGAACAGATGCAGCACCTGGACCTCGAGATCACGGTTGCCCAGCGTGTTGGTGGCCAGTTGCACCAGATCGATCGGTGCCACAGAGCCGGTCTGACCGGCAATACGGGCCAGGGAAGAAGAGGCCATGCTGTGCTCCACGCTACGCGCTGCCTGCCTGACGGCACCCTGCCGCAGGCTCGTGATGTCGAACAGTGTGCGCGCGGATCCCCAAACAGCGGGTTAAGCGGGGCCTCCGATCGGGCCGATCACGGCAAAGTCCCCAAAAAACTGATTTCTTGGTTAACGTGTTTTAACGTGCCCGGCAAAAGCGGCTTAAAAAATCCTTGCATTTCCGGTCTTTTTTTGAATCGCTAAAATTTTAGACATCTGATTCGCCGTTAACTTTTTTTATGTTTTTGACTTGCGGACAAGGCCTCGATCGCGGCAGGCGTCAGTTTGCAAACGAGCCAATCGGGCTTGATTGGGTTGGAAAACCAAGGTTCTGCCCAGCCCGCGTCGATACAGGCACGGATTGTGCGCGCAGGAACTTCGCGGCCGTTTTCATCGAACAGGGGCAGTTTTCCACCCGGCTGTTCGAGCCCCTTCTGTAACCACCGCTTTTGCGGCGCGGTCAATTTGCCTGGCTTTGGTGCATCGTGCGCCGGACCGCCGCCACCGGTTTCCGCAGCGTTTTTTTTCTTCGATTCTGGCATTCGGACCGCCCTCTAAGTGACTCACGCTATTGCCGTTTCTTGTTCGTTAGGAGAGATTGTGCCATTACAGTTACTGATGCGGCAAGGTGGGGAGTGAACCGTCGAACGAAAAGTTCACGGTCGGTCAGCGGCGGCCCTCCCACACGAACAGGTTTTGCGGCGCCGGTCCCCTGCGACGGCGCGCAACGAGGACGCATCCGGTAATTAACTGTAACAGGCTGCGCCAGCAGCCTGGCTTGAATACCGGTGTGTAATGAGTACGGATGTGAGGCGACCCTAAATGGCAAATCCGACAAAGGCGAAAGATCCTGCGGAAGCAGCTCTGTCTGCGGTGGAAGAGGCCCTGAAACTCGATTTCGGCGGCCCTGAGGCCGCTGCGTCAGAGTCAGCAGCCGAAGCAAACACGGTGGCAGCCGACCCGGCGAACCGGCCCCAGGCGGAACCACGAGGCCCGACGCAACGCGAGGAGCGCCAGTCGCGCCGCCGCGGCCGCGGCGGACGTCCGCCGGCAGCCAATGACGACCGCCGCAACATCGGCAACCTCATCTATGCCTTGCAGCGCCGTCCCTCTTCCGCCCCCTTCTGGGGCGCCCTTGCCCTGAGCGCGGTCTGGGCCGCACTCGGCAGCAGCCTTTTCATGAGCGCATTTTCCGACAAGGTCGCCTCGTTCAGCGACCCTCAGGCGCTGTTGTCCTCGCCCGAGATGATCCTGGCCGCCGTCGGAATCGGTGTCCCCATCATCTTCTTTTTCGTCATGGCCATGATGATCTGGCGCGCGCAGGAAATGCGCATTGTCGCCCGCGGCATGACTGAAGTCGCCTTGCGGCTGGCCGAACCGGAAGACATGGCCAAGGAATCCATCCTGAGCGTCGGACAGGCCATCCGCCGGGAAGTCGCCGCCATGGGCGACGGCATCGAGCGCGCAATCGCCCGCGCCAGTGAACTCGAGGTCCTGGTCCACAACGAGGTGTCTTCCCTCGAACGCTCCTACAACGACAACGAACTCAAGATCCGTTCGCTGATCGACGAACTGGTCAGTCAGCGTGAATCCATCGTCATGAATGCCGAGCGCGTGCGCGAGACCATCGCCGGTGCGCACGAGAACTTCGCCTCCCAGCTTTCCAGCACCTCGGGTGAACTTGGCAGCACCGTCGACAAATCCGCTCAGCGCATGATCGACGCCGTCAACAGCCGGGTCGAGGAACTGACGGCGACCGTCGACAGCCGCATCGAGTCGCTGGGGGCCACCCTGAACGCATCGGGCAATGAACTGGTCGATTCCCTCACGGTCCGAGCCGACGACTATGTCGCCCGCCTGTCGAGCACCGGCAGCGAACTGGTCGACAGCCTGGCCGAGACCGGCGCGACCATGTGGGAAACGCTCACGGCCCGCGGCAACGACGTCAACGAACAGTTTGCAACGACAGCCGGCACATTTGTCGAGACGCTGTCCGCGCGCAGCGCCGAGATCAATCAGACACTGGCATCGTCCAGCAATTCGGTGATCACGTCCCTGAGCGACAAGGCAGACGAATTCCGCGCCACCCTGGAGACCACCGGCACAAAGGTCGGCGACATCATCACCGTCCGGGGCGAGGAGATCAACGCCAACCTGTCGCTGACATCCGGACGCCTGATCGACACAATCACCTCCCGCACCGAGGAACTGGTCGCCACCGTCGATACCCGCGTCACGACACTGGATGAATCCCTTGCCGAAACCGGCAACCGCGTTGTCGATAGCATCTCCGAAAAGGGCCAGGAAGTCACCAACACCATTTCCATTCGGGGTGCGGAAATCGTCGACACCTTGTCGAGCCGCTCCACAGAAGTTGCCGAAATTCTGCGGGGAACCGGCGAAAGCATCGTGGTCGACCTGTCCCTGCGCGGCGGCGAAATCGCGGCCAAGCTGGACGAGACAGCCGGCTCGCTCACGGAAACGATCACCGTGCGCGGCGGCGAGCTGGCCGAGAAGTTCGACACCATCTCCGAACGCATCTACACCGCCATTTCCATCAACGGCAGCGAACTGGACGAACGCCTGGCTGCCCGCAGCAGTGAAATGGCGACCATTCTCGAGCAGCAGACCTACGATTTCCGCCAGACACTGGAAAGCGTCTCGGGCCAGTTTGCCGCCGGCCTCGGCGAGCAGACCGGCGCATTGACGCTGAGACTGGCCGAGACCGGTACCCAGCTCGCCGAACTGATCGGCAGCCGCGGCGACCGGGTCACGGGCGACATCAATGAAATCAGCGGAAAGATCGCCGAAACGCTGGAAGTGCGCGGCCAGGCGCTGCAGGACGGCCTTTCAAGCCGCCTCACCGAGATGGAGACCATTGTCGGCGAACGCGGTGGACAGCTTGTCGAGGCTTTCGACGCCAAGACAACGCTCCTGTCCGAAGCGCTCGACACCCGCCTGTTCACCCTCGACACCACCTTCGCGGCCCGGATCGACACGATGGACGCTTCGCTGGGCGAACGCATCTCCACCATGGATGCATCCCTGGGCAGCCACATCAATACGCTGGATCTCACGCTTGACCAGCGCACGGCCGCCTTCGAGGCCACGCTGGAGGCCCGCACCCAGATCCTTTCGGATGCGATCGAGAACAGAACCTCCGGCATCAGCGAAGCGCTCGAGGAAAAGACCCGCAACATCTCCGACGTACTGGGCGACCGCTCCGACGCGATCACGCTCCAGCTCGGCCAGCGCATCGAAGCGGCCGGCAATACATTGGCGGAACGCGCCGAGAACATCGGCCAGTCCCTGTCCGAGCGTGTGGACGGCGCCGCGACTTCCATGGCCGAAAAGGCGGAACTGATTTCCGCCTCCATGAGCAGCGGCACCGACCGGATCGACGAGACACTCGATGCCCGTGCCCGCCAGATTTCCGAAACGCTGATTTCCCGCACCAAGGAAATCGCGAGCGCCTTTGTCGAAGGCCAGGAGGAAATGACCTCCGCCCTCGACAACCGCCTCGCGGAGGCCGGCAGTGTGCTTGGCAAGCAGAGCGAGCAGCTGACGGAATCCCTGTCCGAGCGGATTGCCGAGATCAACGTTTCGCTGGGCGCAAAGGTGTTCGAGGTCGCAGAAACCCTCGACAGCCGCGCAACCCAGCTGGAAAGCCTTCTGAACGAGCGGCTGGAAAGCATTTCCGGCACTCTCACGGGTGAAAGCGAGCGTGCCCGCGACATTCTCACGGCCGTGATTTCGGAGGCAGGTGCAACGCTTTCCACGGAGAGCACACGCCTGCGCGATGTTGTTCAGGAAGCCGTCACCGCGGCGGTTCAGACCCTTGCCGACGAGCGCACCAGAACCGTCGAGATCGTCGACGGCGCCCTCAGCCAGGCGACCGAGAAACTCTCCGGTGAAGGCGACCGCATGCGCCAGATCGTTCTGGGAACCGTCGGCGAAGCCCGCGGCGTCCTGGTCGGCGAGAGCCAGAAAGCGGCCGACGCCGTCACCTCGGCAATGCAGCAGGCAACCGGCGCCATGTCCGGCGAAAGCAGCAAGGTCCGCGAGCTTGTCCTGTCGGCCGTTGGCGAGGCAGCCCGCGCCATGGCCGCCGAGAGCGACAATGCCAGAACGCTTTATGCCGGCACCCTGGCCGAATTCACCGGCTCGCTGACCGGTGAAAGCGAGAAGGTCCGCAATGACCTGTCCGGTCTGATCGCGGAGATCTCCGGTAACCTGTCCGCGGAGAGCGAACAGGCCCGCATGACGCTGGCGAAGACCCTGGAGGAAATCCGCGGTCAGATGTCCAGCGAGGCCGGCATCGTGCGTGCCCGCGTCAACAGCGCGGTTGCGGAAGCCGCCGATCTTCTGGTCGGACGCGGCAATGAAGTCGCCAACGAGCTGCTTGAGAAGGCCACCAGCCTCAACGAGGCCTTCGGTGCCCGCTCCGGTGAACTGGCAAGGATTGTCGGCACGGACGGCAACGAGCTCATCAACGCGATCGAAACCCGCGCCAGTGACCTCACCGGACGTCTTTCCGAGGTCCACAGCGCGATCCTGGAAGCCATCACCGTCAAGGGCCGCGATGTGACCGACACGTTCGCCCACACCGGTCTGGATGCGACACGCTCCCTCGTCGAAGCCGGCGACCGGATCGTCTCCAGCATCAGCGAACGCAGCGAACAGGCAACCACCCTGCTCAGCGACACCAAGCTCCGCCTGGAAGCCGACGTGACCAACATCCTCAACAAGATCGAGGAATCCAACACCAACCTCCAGAACATCGTCTCCGTTGCCGGTGAAAACCTCAACGAGGTGGAAGGCAATCTTGCCCGCCGCGCCGGTGAATTCCGCTCCGCGGTCGACCGGGCCGTCGGGGAGACCAATTCGACCACGAACCTCATCACGGAACAGGTTTCCAACCTGCGCGATGTCACCGAGACGACGCTCGCCGATATCCAGAACCTCACCAGCCGCTTCAGCGGCCAGTCCGAGGAACTGACCAAGGCCGCGCGGCATCTGGAGGACACCAACCGCTCCGTCGAGTCCCGCGTGGCCGACCGCCGCACAGCGATCGAGGAAGTCGCCGACACGCTCCTGTCCAAGACCGAGGCTGTCGACACGCTCATGCGGTCCTTCACCCAGACATTGTCTTCAACCCTGGAAACAGCCGACGACAAGGCCCGGGACGCCGCCAACATGCTCAGCGCCGCGGCAGAAGCGGCATCCAAGCAGGTGTCGGAGCAGTTCGAATCCATGCGCCTGACCGCCGGGATGGAGGGTCAGAAGGCCCGCGACGCCATTCGCTCCGCCCAGGACGACATCATCTCCGAAATGTCGCGGACGGTCACCGATGCCTCCGAGCGCTTCAATGATGCCGCCACCCGGATGCGCGATGTCGCCCGCGAGGTTCACCATGAACTGGAGGCAACCCGCTCCGAGTTGAAGCAGGGCGTTCTCAACCTTCCGGACGAGGCCGAGGAATCCTCGGCGGCGTTGCGCAAGGTGGTCAACGAGCAGATCCGCGCGCTGACCGAGCTTTCCGAGATTGTCGCCAAACAGTCCAACGTGCTGGACATCTCCCGGCCTCAGGCCCAGGCGTCCACCGGCACCGCCCCTGCCCGGCAGCCGGCCCCGCAGCCCGCGCCCACCAGCTATACCCCGGCGGCACCGGCCACCGAGGCCCGGCAACCACAAAGCCGGCCGGCCGAACCGCGCCGCCAGCAACCGGCTCCGGCCAACGCCGGCGGGTCCGGCGGATCCGGCGGCAAGGGCTGGGTGGCCGATCTCCTGCGCCGCGCCTCCCGCGACGAGGACGATGCCGGCTCGGACACGGACATGAGCCGCACACCGCTTCAGACGGTCGAAAGCCTGAACTCCCTGTCCGTCGACATTGCCCGGGCAATCGACCACGAGACCTTCATCGATCTGTGGAACCGGTACCGGAACGGGGAGCGGCATGTGTTCACGCGACGTCTCTACACCCTGCAGGGTCAGCAGACCTTTGACGAAATCCGTCAGAAGTATGCACGCGACCCGGAGTTCCGCACCGCCGTCGAACGCTATGTCGCCGACTTCGAGCAACTGCTGGCCCAGGTATCGCGCAATGACCGGGACAACATGCTTGGTCAGACCTACCTGACATCGGACACCGGCAAGGTCTACACCATGCTGGCCCATGCCAGCGGCCGCCTCGACTGACAGATCCGGCGAAACCGGACCATGAAAAAGCCGGCCTTCGGGGCCGGCTTTTTTTGTCTGCGGACGAAGTCACGCGGTCATTCCGAACGATCTGCAGCGCAGCCTCGCTGCACGGGCATCCTGGATCGCAAGGCAAAGGTGCGGTAACCGCCGAGGTTCCCCGCACCTCGTCCGCTCACCCGTTCCAGTGGGGCGGCAAGGCTCTCAGGGAGCGCTTTCGAGATTGCAGGAAGCCATGAGCGGACTGACTGAAGACGGTTCACCGACAAGGGCGCCTGATCTCGGCACCAACCGGACGAACCTTCAAGAAAGGTCCGTCACCAGCTCGAACTCAGGAGACCAATTGCCCGGCATCTCCGCAGCCAGTCTTGCGGAGCCAGTCTTATGGGACCAGCCTTGTAGTACCGGGCGTGTGGTGTCGTGGATACGACCGGTTCGCTCAGACGTTCCGGAGCGCCCAGCCTGCCATCTCGGCGAAGACCCGGTCGGCGGAGGCATTCATTGCCTCGACCGCCTTGTCCACCGAGGTGCTGCCGCTGGGCGTCTCGGCACGGAAGACTTTCGTCGCGACCGTGCGGCCGTTGCGGTCGTTGACCACCCGTGCGGAGATTTCGACGACACCGCGATTGGCGCCTTCGATCTGAAGTTCGAACGCGCGGATCTCGGTCTGCAGCTGGTAGTCGATCAGGAGACCGTCGCCGGGAAGGCCGACGCCGCGCAGGCGGCCGGTGTTCTGCAGCGTTTCGACCAGCTTCAGCTGCACCACGTTGGGAAGGGTATCCGCCCAGGCGGAGCCCGGGAAATAGCTGTAGACCGGCCCCCTGTCGACAACGGCGATGTAACTGGTGTCGAGCGCCTTGAGCGCGCGCGGTGAGGCCACAAGCATCTGGACACGGCTGGACCGCCCGGCAAGGCTGCCGACGTCGGCGGCGCCGATGCTGTAGTAGGCAGACGGCGTGGTACTGGCGCAACCGGAGACCAGCATGCCGACCCCGAGCGCTCCCAGAACGCCGCGGCGGCTTATCTCTGTGGTTGCCTTCGTCATAAACCCCTGCCCTCGCACATTGTCACTGTCACCTGCGCCGTCCGCCGGAATAGGTCGGAACGTCCTCACCGCCGAAAATCACCCGGTTAGGACTGCGTTCGAAGCTTTCCGCCGCCCGCTGGATCGATATCAGCGTGCGGTTGACCTGCGCCAGCGCGGCCGCGAAATCGGCGGAGCCCTGTGTCGCGAACTTGGACAGGCCACCGGCGATTGAATCCGCCCGGCTTTCGAATGCCACCGCAACCTTGCGGATCGCCTCGGCGGCCAGTGTTGCCTCCTTGATCAGGCCTTCGCCGTCGCCGTCCACCATGGTCGAGACTTTCTCGACCAGGCCTTCCACGCGCACCGAGGTGGCGTTCAGCGTCGAGGTCATCTGTTTGGCATCGGTGATGATCTGATCGACATCCGGCGTGCGTTTCGAAAGGTTCGCCGTCATCTGCTCGACATTGTCCGCCGCCTTGCGGGCGGTTTCCAGGATCGCGGGAATACCGTCCTGCGGATCAGAGAGGCCGGAGGTCGCGGACTCCACGGAGCCGACGATGCTGGCGACCTTTTCCGGATCCACGGCTTCAAGCAGCTCGTTGGCCGTTTCCAGCGTCCCGGCGAAACGTTCCGCCGCGGTCTGCACATCCGTGATCAGGGCCGCGATCCGGTCGTCCTGGCCGCGCACGGTTGCCGACACGGCCTCGAAATTCTGGACCGTCGACTTGGTGGAGGCGATGATCTCGTTGATCTGACCTTGCTGGCCCTTGAAGTTGTCGATGATGCCGGTGACGTCATCCACGGCCTTGCCGACCTTCTGCGGATCGACATTCACCAGGATCTCGTCGACCCGCGCGAGAGAGCCGTTGAGGCCATCCGTGAAGGTGCTGACCGAAGCAACCACCTGTTCGATTTCGAGCGGATCGATGGCCGTTGCGATTTCGACACCGCGGCTCACGATATCGTCGACTTTCGCAACGACGTCGCGGCCGCCTTCGAGTATATCCGCGATCGCGCCTTCACGCTGCTGTATCGTACCGACGATCTCGCTGACATTGTTCATGGTCTCGCTGGTCGAGACGATCAGCTTGTTGATATCGTCGGTGCGCTCTTCAAGCACCGCGCCCAGGGCCGCTGCGCCCTTCATCACCTTTTCGACTTCTTCCGGTTTGATCGCCGCGACAATCTTGTGAACGCTGTCGAGACCGCCATTCAGGTTCTTGGTGAATGTTTCCAGTTCCTTGGCGGCGCCCTGGGCGTCCGCCATCAGCAGATCGATGTCCTTGCTGGCCTTGCCGAGGCTTTCGGAAAACTTGCTGAAATCGTCGACGATGGCGGTAACCTTGTCGGAGGGCACGGCGGCAAGCAGGCGTTCGCCCTGGTCGACCAGCTTTTCCAGCCGGCCGGACAGGCTGCCGAATGCGTCCGAGGCCTTGCCGATGCTGGCCATGAAGTCCTTCACGCCATCGGAATTGGCCGCCAGCGCCGCGGAGAACGTCTCCGCGTTGTTGACGATCTTGGTAATGGCCGGAGCGTTGTCGTGCAAAAGGTCATCGACGGTCTTCATCGTCGTGTCCGCGCGCTTCAGAACGTCCCGCGCACCGTCGACAATGTCATCGAAGAAGGACCGGTCGGCGTAGATCACCGGAACAGTGTGTTCGTTGCCGTCGAGCATGAAATCCGATTGCTGCGTGCCGCCGCTCAGATCGACATAGGCGACGCCGGTAAGCCCGGTAAAATTCAGGGTTGCCTTGGAATCCTTGCGCAAGGGCGTCGTCGGCTTGATGCCGACGGTGGCCACCACCTTGGTCGGGTCATCCGGCGCGAAATCGAGCGACTTGACGTCCCCGACCTTGATGCCGTTGAACAGCACCTGACCGCCCACCGGAAGACCGGTGACGGGGCCGGGAAAGATGATCTTCATCTCCACGTTCTGCCTGGATTCCGCCGTCACGGCAAGCCAGTATACAAAGCCGAACGCACCGATCAGGATGGCCACCATAAAAGCGCCGATCAGAATGTAGTTCGCCCTGGTATCCATTCAGTCCAACCTATATTCGACGCAACGCCCGTTCTCCCCGGAAGTAGGAAGTAATCCAGGGATCGTCATTAATCATCATGTCGTCCAGTGTTCCGATGGCCAGAACACGCTTATTCCCAAGAACAGCGATTCGATCACAGATAGAATGCAGACTATCGAGATCGTGGGTGACCATGTAAACAGTCAATCCGAGAGTCGAACTGAGATTTGCTATGAGCGAATCAAAGGCCGCCGCCCCGATCGGGTCGAGACCGGACGTCGGTTCGTCCAGAAACACCAAATCCGGATCAAGCGCAAGGGCGCGCGCAAGGCTCGCCCGCTTGATCATGCCACCGGAAAGTTCCGATGGCAGCTTGTCGGCTGCGTCCTGCGGCAACCCGACCAGCTCGAGCTTCAGTGTCGCCAGTTCGTCCATCAGCCGCGGCGACAATTTCAGGTGCTCGCGCATGGGCAACTGGATGTTCTGCTTGACGGAAAGCGACGAAAACAGCGCGCCTTGCTGAAACAGCACGCCCCAGCGGCGCTCGATCGCCTTGCGCTCCTGCCCGCTGGCCGTCGACAGGTCATGACCGAACACCGAGATGCTGCCGGAGCGCTTCGGGGTCAGCCCGAGTATGGTGCGCATGAGAACGGACTTGCCGGTTCCCGACCCGCCGACAAACCCGAGCACCTCGCCCCTGCGGACGTCCAGATCGAGGTCCTGCAGAATGATCTTGCTTCCGAAACCGACGGTGATATCGCGGACGGACAGCACGTTTTCCGAACTGTCGCCCGTCTCGGCCGGCGCATGGGAGGAGGTATCTGCGTCAGTCAACGTCATCGGCCGATCAAACTCCTATGGCGGCAAAGAATATGGCGAAGAACCCGTCCACGACGATGACGAGGAAAATCGCCTTGACCACCGACATGGTCGTATGGCGTCCGAGCGACTCGGACGAGCCCTCGACTTTCAGCCCTTCGACACAGGCGATCAGGCCGATGATCAGCGCCATGAACGGCGCCTTCACCAATCCGACTGCGACGGTTTTGGTGGTGATCGCGGCCTGCAGCTGGGTCAGAAAGGCCGCCGGCGGAATGTCCAGATAGGCCCAGGTGACCAGGCCGGACCCCAACAGGGCCGACATGTCGGAAATGAAGGTCAGGATCGGCAGCGCGATCATCAGCGCCAGGATGCGGGGCAGCACCAGCACTTCGGTTACGCTCAGTCCGATCACATGCAGGGCGTCGACCTCTTCCTGCATGCGCATCGAGCCCAGTTCCGCCGTGAAGGCCGATCCGGACCGGCCGGCCACCATGATCGCGGTCAGAATGACGCCGATCTCTCTCAGGACCAGAATGCCGGCCAGGTCGACGACGAAGATATCCGCGCCGAATTGCCGGAGATAGAACCCGCCCTGCTGCGAGATGATCGCGCCGATCAGGAAACTCATCAAGGCAACGATGGGCACCGCGCCGATGCAGCTGCGGTCGAACTGGACGGCGATGGAAATACTGCGCAGGCGCTTGGGCTGCAGCAGGACCGTCGACAGCACCAGACCGAGCGAGCCCAGAATGTGCAGCATCGCCAGGGTGTCCTGGTAAATATCGACCATATGCCGTCCGGTGGTCTCCAGAAAGCCCGCGATGGAAAATGCCTGCCGGTCCGGTTTCCAGTTCGGCGGATGGTGGCGTTCGATTTCATCGAACAGGGACTGGCGCACCTCGGACACCCCGGTCAGGCCGACCTTGCGGCCCTTGAACTCCAGACGGCCGCGGGTGCGGTGGATCAGCCAGGCCCCGCTGGTGTCCAGATGATCGATTCGCGAAACGTCGATACAGGTCAGGTGGTCCCAGGGGACAGTCAGATCCGCCAGCATCTTTTCGGCATCGCCGATGGTGCTTACGGCCCAGTCACCGACGAAAACCAGTCGGTGCCGGTCGGGACCGTCCGCTTCCAGAGCAATGGAAGGTGCCGTGTTTTTCTCCAAGAATGCCATTCCGGCTGGCTGCCCTCTTGCCGCTGGTTGATCAACACCCGTATACCTGAAGGACAAGATCAATACCAACCGTCAATGTGAACGGATCCGGTCGACCGTCCAGACGCCACCTGAAAGCTCTCCCAATGGAAATAGCCCGCCCCTACCTGTTGTTCCTCGGTGATGTTCCCGATGCGCTCGCGGCCAAGACCGCCATCGGCATTGTGGATTGGCGCAAGGACTGGTGTCTCGGCCAGGTGCGTTTGCCCGGCTGCGGCGCGGACACGGGCCTGCCCGACATGTCCGTCGCGGACGGCGCCGCCGCCGGCGCGAAGACCTTCATCATCGGAGCCGTCAATGCCGGTGGACGCCTGCCGGACCATTGGGTGGATTCCGTGGTTGCCGCGCTCGAATCCGGCATGGATGTCGCGTCCGGGCTGCATGTGCGCCTCGCCAGCGTCACCGCCATCCGCGAGGCTGCCGAGAAGAACGGCCGCCAGCTTCACGACGTGCGCCACAACACCGAGGCCTTCGCCACCGGAAAAGGCACCAAACGCCCCGGCAAGCGCATCCTGGCCGTCGGCACGGATTGCTCGGTCGGCAAGAAATACACCGCGCTTGCCATGGACAGGGCCATGACGGCGCGCGGATACACCAGCGCCTTCTGCGCGACCGGCCAGACCGGGGTGTTTATTTCGGGGCGGGGCATTTCGCTCGATGCGGTGATCGCCGATTTCATTTCCGGCGCCGCGGAATGGCTGTCGCCGGAAACCCCGGAGGATCACTGGCAGATCATCGAGGGCCAGGGATCCCTGTTCCATCCCTCGTTCGCCGGCGTCACGCTCGGTCTGCTGCACGGCTCCCAGCCCGACGGCTTCATCGTCTGCCACGAGCCGACCAGGACAAAAATGCGCGGGGTCGACACACCGCTGCCGAGCATCCAGCAGGTCATCGACATGACCATCGCCTGCGGAAAACTGACCAACCCGGATATCCGCTGCGTCGGTATCGCGGTCAACACCGCCGCGCTCGATGACGACGAGGCACTGGCCTATCTGGCCAAGGTCGGCGAGAAACACGGCCTGCCGGCAACCGACCCGGTGCGCTACGGCATGGAAGCGGTCGTCGACAAGGTGTCCGCGGAATTCGGTGCGCCATGAGCCTCGAGGTAAGCATCCGGGCGGAGCGTTTCGAAATCGCGGGCGGTTTCAGGATTTCCCGCGAGACCCGAACCCATGCCCAGGTCGTGGTCGTCACCCTGCGGGACGGCGCCCATGCCGGACACGGGGAGTGTGTTCCCTATCCCCGCTACGGCGAATCCCTGGACAGCGTGCAGGCGCAGATCGAGGCCGTCGTGCCGGATCTGAAAAACGGCCTGACCCGAGACCGGCTGCTGGGTGCCATGCCCGCCGGCGCGGCCCGCAATGCCGTGGATTGCGCCCTTTGGGACCTTGACGCCAAGCGTGCCGGCAAACGGGCGCATGAGCTCGCCGGGGCCGCCGCCCTGCACCCGGTCACGACCGCCTTCACCATCAGCGTCGACACCCCGGAGGCGATGGCTGAAAAAACGCGCGCGGCCGCGCACCGGCCGCTTCTCAAGATCAAGCTGGCCGGACCGGGAGACGACGCCCGTATCGCTGCCGTTCGTGCGGCCGCACCGGACAGCACGCTGATTGTCGACGCCAACGAAGCCTGGGATGAAAGCTGCTTTGAGACCAACATGACTGCCTGCGAAGCCGCCGGAGTCGCCCTGATCGAACAGCCGCTGCCGTCTGCCGACGACGGCCTGCTGGCCGGGCTTGAGCGCCGGGTCACGATCTGCGCCGATGAAAGCCTTCACCCGGGCAGCGGCATCGACGGCCTGAAGGCAAGATACGACGCGGTCAACATCAAGCTCGACAAGGCCGGAGGGCTGACAGCGGCGCTGGAACTGGTCAAGGCGGCCAGGGCCGCGGACCTCAAGATCATGGTCGGCTGCATGCTCGGCACGTCGCTCGCCATGGCACCCGCCGTGCTGATCGCCCAGGCAGCGGATTATGTCGACCTCGACGGGCCGTTGCTACTGGCCGAGGACCGCACACCCGGCCTGCGCTTCGAGGGCAGCACGCTGTTTCCGCCCGAGCCGGAGCTCTGGGGGTAGCCGGAGGTGCGGTGTAGGCGTATCGCGAGAGCGCCGGACCTTTGGGCTTTTTGCTTCGTCTCACACTGAATGAAGGTCTGGTTCGGGAGCGGGCGGAGGCAGTCGGCTTACGGTCGTCAACCGGTGGAAGCGGACATTCCTCTGTACTGGTTACGTTGACGCTACCGGCCCGAAGCCGTCGTTGGGGAGAGAAGCGGAGAAAGGCTGCTTTTGACCAAATAGGCGCCGCTCGCGAGAGTTCATAGCCACAGCTGAGGGCGCGCCACTCGGGGCTTGGGGGACTTTCACGTTGGAACCATGCCGACGAGATGGTACGTGGCTCCAGCGAAACGTTATCACGGATTAGTCTCGAATGACCCATTGCTTGAAGCCCGGGGCCAATTCGTCACAGGATGCGAGAATGAGGTCACGTGACTGGAATGGGCCCGCGTCGTCGATGATTGGGGAGACGGTCAGGCATTGCGTCGCATCCATGCCCAGGCGCAATTCCATGCTGGCCTCATCATAGGTGAATTTCTGGTTTGAAGCCGAGTTGTCGCAATCGATCAAACCGAACGGATTTACGGCGTTTTCTGGCGCGTTGTACGCCATGCACTTGTTCTCGTAGGTCGCGGAAGCAATCATACCGCTGTCTGGAGAATAGGAAAAAAATACGTCGTCGCCTGCGGGTTTGCAGGAGTGCGCATGAAGCTGATCAGTGAATTCGCGGCCATCGGTGTCGATACACCAGCCAAGCATGGCTTCTTCCTCCAGGTTGTCGGCGAGATAAATCACGGGCCCTACTGTCTTAATTTCAGGAGCATCGGCAAACGACGCTTGAGGGACGGTCAGGCCAATTAAAGCAGCGATCATGGTGGTGTAAATCGGAGTCGCGTTTTTCATGGGTCAATCCTTTCCGAATGGGTCATTTTTCGAATTGCTGTTGAAAGTCGCGAATACGGGCGGCGTTAACGCCTCGATCACTGCGACCGACGCGGGAAACACTGCGCATGTCAACGCGGCTACCACTTCCTAGCTCAGTCACGACAACCACAACATCATCTGCAAAGTAAAAGACGGATGTCCGTGCCGTCGCCTCGAATCGATAGTTTTCTGCGTCAGACGCGATGATTTCCCAACCCATATCCTGAGCAACCTCCAGAGCGCGGGCATAGGCAGCATCAGCCGCGAGGTCGGTTTCTAGCGGTGCGATATCAGGATAAGCAGCAGCCTGGATTTCAGCGACTTTTGCTCCGGCATATTCGAGTGAAGTGCGGGCACCCTCGCGCGTATCATCCAATACTAAGAATGCTGGTGGATTGGCCGTGTCGGTGGTGATGTCATTGATCGGCGCAGAACGCACAGGAGGATTGATTGTCGAAGTGATCATCGGCACCAGGCAGAGCACACCAATGAAAGTTGCAACGCCGCCTGAAATGGCTCTGCCTTTTTCTTTTCGAAGAACGTGAATAATCGTTGCGAGCAAGCCGACACCGGTAATCACTGCGCCCAGTGGATTGAGGAAATTTCGGTAGAGCCCCAGGCCAGTAGTCGGTTCCCAGAGACCCAATCGCGCTCCAGACAGCATAAGGGCTACGCACATAGCACCTATGATGGCGACCATAAGAGCGATCTTTCCCGCTTGTTTCATTTTCTTTCCAGCCCTTAACTTGCGTATAGACAAGTTGCTTGGTATGCATTTTTTGCAGACTATGCAAGGTTTTGATCAATGACACTTTCGTTACGACAGAAGCGGCGACAGGAAACTGCGCTTGAAATCCAGAGAGCCACTCTGGAAATAGCCATGCAAAACGGCCTTGAAAACATAACAACAGAAGACATCGCCGCCGCCTCCGGCGTCAGCACGAGAACGTTCTTCAACTATTATGCCAACAAGGAAGCCGCCGCGATCGGGCATCCCCCGGGCTTTAGTGAGGAAGACAAAGAAGTCTTGCGCCAAGGATCAGGATCGATTGCGGCAGATATCAAACAGCTTTTGGACAGGCAAATGGAAGCTCTGGCGGGAGATGAAGACATTCTTCGGATGGTGGGAAAAGTCCTCCGGTCGAATGAGAAAGCGCGCGGCATCCTTGACGGGTTTTTAACTGCCGAACGCGACGAACTCACACAGGCTCTTTGCAAGCGCACGGGTAATCGTCAAACCGCCACCGCGCTCGCAACCTTTGTTACCGACACGATAGGAAAGGCTATTTACCTTTGGGAGCACGAAGAAGACTTGTCTCTTGGTGCTGCGTTGGATGTTGTCTGGGAGGGTCTGATAGGCGCGTCACGACTTCTTCTTTCGCCCACCAATTCTAGCCTGAATGGTGACGAGGTGCCAAAATCTCTCCCTTAAGCAATCAGCCTCTTTTGTCCAATACGCGATGACGGAGAACAGTGAACGGCGGCTTGATCCCGCATTGCAGCTGTTCGGTTAAACCGCAGCGAACGGCCCCTTTCCACCCTTCCAGGACCTTCTCTGCGGGGCGCACGAAAGACGACTTTCTGGACGAAGTCTGTCCCCGCAGAACGTCCAAAACGGGAACACAAAGCAGACCCTCCCCCCCTCACGCCATCCGCCGGCGCACCAACGGTGTCAGGGCCAGCATGATGAGGGTTCCGGCAAGGGACACCACGGCCATCAGATGGAAGGGCCAGTCCGGGTTGATGTCGTAGAGCGCGCCGCACAGGCTGAGGCCGACGGCCATCTGGATGCCGATGGAAGTTGCCAGGAGGCCCTGACCGGTGCCGCCCCAGCGGCTCGGCACGACTTTCGCGAGGATGGCGACGGCCCCCAGATGGGCCGCGCCGAAGGACAAGCCGTGCAGGAGCTGCAGCGCCGCCATGGTGGCCAGGGTGTCGGCAAGCGGGAAAAGACCCCAGCGCAGCACCGCGGCAACCCCGGCGGCAATCAGAAACACCGGCGGATCGAAGCGCTGCGCGAGCTTGCCCGCCACCGTGAACAGCGCGATTTCGGCCAGGACCCCAACCGCCCACAAGCCCCCGATGACAAAATCCGGCACCGCCATGGCCTGCCAGTACAGCGTGCCGAAGCCGTAAAAGGCCGCGTGACTGGCCTGAAACAGCCCGAGCACGGCGATCACGGGCCAGAACCACACGCTGCGGAAAGGTGTTGCGACCGGCGCGGCGCCGGAAGTCTGGCCGTGACCGGCTCTCTCCTGGCGCGGCAGGGACATCGCCACGGCCCCGGTTGCCAGGGACGCGGCCACGATTGCCAGAACGATGATCCACGAGGTCCCTGCCGCGGCAAGCGCACCGCCGACCAGGTTGGCAAGGACGAAGCCCGCGGAGCCCCACAGCCGCATCCGGGCATAATCCGCGCCGGTATTGCGCTGCACGTCGAGCGCATAGGCATCGCTCAACGGCACGATCGGGGCATTCATCACCATGTAGCCGATGACCGCCACGGCCAGCAGGGAGGAGCTGCCGGGAACGAACAACAGCGTCAGGAAGAGCGCACCGGTCAGCGAATACACCAGCACGGACAGGCGCCGCTGGCCGGTCCTGTCGGACAGGTTCGACAAGGCCGGGCTTGCCGCGATGCGCAAGATCGTGCCCGCGCCGAGAATGAATCCGATCTCCGCAGCGCTCAGGCCGCGAAAACCGAGCACCACGGGAAAAAACGGCAGGAACAGACCAAAGCCGAAAAAATGGCCGGCAAACAGGCCCGAAACCCTGGCGCCGATGGAGGGGAGAGAAATTGACATGTCATTCCTGACGAGGAATCGCCTAAAAAGGATGTTAACGATTTTCGCCGTACCTTGCAGGAGGAGTTGCCCGTGTCACGGCAATAATCGACCCTCAGGCAAGTTGAGAATCGCGGCCACATGAAAGCGGAAGCAACACAGGAACAGCCGGAGCTGATCGGCGAAGCCGAATATCATACTCTTGAACAGACGCTGATGGAATCCGATCGCGGACGTCGGTTTCTGAAAGAATTCCTCAATCGGCACAAGACGCCCGAGACCACTGAAATCCTGGGAGCCATACACCGGCTCGAGAAGGTCGTGACTCGCGAGCGGAAGGTTCCGGATCTCGACAAGATCCGCCTCGATATCGGCGAAATGCACGAGGCGATCGAGCGGACCAAGGCCGAGATCTCGAATATCAAGGCCGAAGGCGAGGAAAGCAACCGGTTCGTCGATGCCTCGCACGAACTCGACCTGATCGTCACGCAGACCGAAGGCGCCACCCAGAACATTCTTGAAGCTGCCGAGCAGATTCAGGAAAAGGCTTGGGTGCTGCGCGAGAACGGTGCCGACAACGCCACCTGCGACGAAATCGACGCCAGCGCGACCGAAATCTTCATGGCCTGCAGCTTCCAGGACCTGACCGGACAGCGCACCAACAAGGTGGTGCAGGTTCTGCGGTATCTGGAAAGCCGGATCAACGCGATGATCGGCATCTGGGGCATCGAGGAGCGGGAAGCCGACGAGTCGGCCGGACCTGTCGACAGCCGCCCGGACTCGCACCTTTTGAACGGTCCTCAGCGTGAGGGCGACGGCGTCTCCCAGAACAACGTCGACGAACTGATGTCGGTGAGCGACGACGTCTTCGACGCGGCGATCAAGGCAACCGATGCCGCCTCGGACACGCCTGTCCATGCGAGCGATGCGGACGTGGATGCCATCATGGCCAGCGCTGGCGCAAGCGATGCCGGCGACGACACGTCAGGCGACGGCGAACCGATGGACGCCTCCGCGATTGACGATATGTTCGCCGCACCGGCCGCCGCGGACGCCGCCCCGGAAGAGGACGTGGCCGAAGTGGCTGCGGCCGAAGCCGAAGAAACCGGCACTGACGATGCGGACGCCACGCTTGATGAAGACGCGATTGAAATGCTGTTCGACGCCGAGGTGAACGCCGAAGCAGAAGAAGCGAAAGCGGAAACAGAAGCTGAAGCAGAGGCAGAGGCAGAGGCAGAGGCGGAAGCCGACGCAGACTGGGAACTGACCGCGGAAGCTGCCGAAGAAGACGGTGAAGATGCCCTGAAAAGCCTGACCGAGGCGGAACGCCAGGCGCTCTTCAACTAGGCAGGCAGGCGACGGAATCACGAAAGGCGCTACCGGTCCGGTGGCGCCTTTTCGCATTTCGGCAGCTCTACACCGGACGCCTCATACCAACCTCAACAAATAGGAACCCATTGGATGGCTTGTTCAGGGCTGCCGTGCGCAGATCGGCCTGGTTGGCCGGTCAAGGGGCGCAACGCAGTCCGGTGGGTCTGAACAAGCCACCGGAGGCCCTGACATGAGCGTGTTCCGCTGCGTCGCGCGTCTTGGCTGATGTCCCACATCGCCCTGCGACACGCTCCTCACGGAACACTCTCATGTCATGGTCGAATGGGTTTCTATTTATTGAGGTTGGTATCAGGCGGCAAGCGCTGTCATCAGCATCTGCGGATCAATGTTGCCGCCGGTCAGAACAACCCCCACGGTCTTGCCGGCCAGGGGCAGTTTTCCCGACAGAACGGCGGCGAGCGCCACGGCACCGCCGGGCTCCACCACGAGCTTCAGCTCAGTGAAGGCAAATGCGACCGCGGCAAGCACCTCCCTGTCCGTCACGGTCACGCCTTCCCCGGCCAGCCGACGCAGAATCGAAAACCCGATTTCGCCGGGGCTGTCTGACAGAAGCGCGTCGCAGATCGACCCGGTCTTTGCCGGGTTGGAGAGGATTTCGCCGGCTTCCAGCGACCGCTTGTAGTCGTCGAACAGGGCCGGCTCGACCGTATGAAAGCGTGTCGCCGGCGATCTGGCGGCCAGCGCAAGTGCGATGCCGCTGGACAGGCCGCCGCCGCCCGTACAGGCCAGAACATCATCCAGTTGAAGACCGAGCGCAGCCGCCTGATCGGTCAGTTCCAGCCCGACGGTCCCCTGCCCGGCAATGACCGCCGGATCGTTGTATGGATGAACGAAGGTGGCATCGGTCTCCCGGCAAAGCGCTGCGGCAATGACTTCCCGGTCCTCCGTTTCCCTGTCATAGGTCACGACCCTGGCTCCCAGGCCGCGGGTGCGCTCCAGCTTGATCGCGGGGGCATCCGCAGGCATGACGATGGTCGCCGGCATGCCGAGCAGCCGCGCGCCTGACGCCACGCCCTGGGCGTGATTTCCGGAGGAACAGGCCACCACGCCCTTCGGCCGGTCTTCGGCCGGGATCTGGCAGAGCCGGTTGAACGCACCACGAAACTTGAACGACCCGCTGCGCTGCAAGTTCTCCGGCTTGATCAGCACCCGGGCCGAAGCGCGCTCGTCCAGAAGCGGGTGCCGCAACACCGGCGTTACCAGCGCCTCATCGCCGATCCGTTCGGCCGCCGCCAGAATATCCTCAAAGGAAACCGCCAGTTCGGAAGTCTTCGGGTTTGCCATCGACAGGCTCCAGTTCCAGGAAAGAGTTACCGGCCGACAGTGATTTCACAGCACGGCACCAGGTGCCAGCGAGAAATTGTCCCGGTGTCAATTTGCCGGATCGGCATCAAAGCCGGGAGCGTGGGGCTAAGGCCCCGGCCCGATTATTCCGCAGCCTTCGCGGGGGCGGAGCGGGCATTGTAGAGATCCCGCGCCTCGATGCAGTTCTCCAGGAACTGGCGCGCACTGGCCGCCCAGGTGTAGTTCATGGCGATTTTCCGGCAATGATCCCGGGGAATGTCCAGGGCCGCTTCGCATGCTTCCCGAAGGTCCTTGGAAAGAACGCCCGAGCCCGTGTCGCCGATGACGTCCAATGGCCCCATCACCGGAAAGGCCGCCACCGGAACACCGCAGGCAAGAGCTTCCAGCATCACGTTGCCGAACGTGTCGGTCATCGAGGGAAACACGAACACATCCGCATCGGAATAATGCCGTGCGAGATCCTCGCCCACCTTCGATCCGGTAAAATGCACGCCGGTGTATTCGCGGCGCAGGCTGTCGAGCTGCGGGCCGCCGCCGACCACCACCTTGGAGCCCGGCAGATCGAGATCCAGAAACGCCTTGATGTTCTTTTCGATGGCGACCCGGCCGACATACATGAACACCGGACGCGGCAGGTCGGCGGGCAGGACAGAGCCTTCATAGGGTTTGAACAACTGCTCGTCCACACCCCGCGACCAGCGCATCAGGTTTTCAAATCCCCGCTCGCGCAGATCCTGTTCGAGAGACCGCGTCGCCACCATGCAGCCGCTGGCGGAATTGTGGAACCAGCGCAACCATTTGTAGGACCAGGTCAGCGGGACCGGCAGCCGGGCCGACACATATTCGGGAAAGCGCGTGTGGTAGCTGGTGGTAAACGGCCGGCCGGTCTTCTTGGCGACACTCGCCGCGAGCATTCCGAGCGGTCCCTCGGTCGCGATATGCAGATGCTCGCAGCCGTAGTCCTCGATCTTGCGCCGCACGATGCCGCGATGGGTCAGGGAGAGCCGGATTTCCGGATATGTCGGACAGGGAAGTGTCTTGAACTCCAGCGGCGACAGAAATTCGACGCGCACGCCGATCGCCTCGAGTTCTTCCGCCGTACGTTCCAGCGACCGGACCACACCGTTTATCTGCGGATGCCAGGCATCCGTTACAATCAGGATCGAACTCATGCGGCGACCGGTGCTTCCTTGGATTTCACCGGCGCGGCTGTCGCCTGGGTATTGTCCACCCATCGGATCACCTCAAACGTACCATCGTGGTGTTCGGCAACGGCCGTGCAGCTTTCGACCCAATCGCCTGTATTGATATAGTGGATTCCGTTCATGTCGCGGTCGGCGGCATGATGAATATGACCGCAGATCACGCCGTCCACGCCCTGCCGGCGCGCTTCGTCGGACAGGGCCTCTTCGAAACGCCCGATGAAACTCACGGCGTTTTTCACTTTCAGCTTTGCCCAGGCCGACAGCGACCAGTAGGTCAGACCGAGCCGGCGGCGTACGAAATTCACCCAGGTGTTAATGCCAAGGGCGGTCACATAGGCCTTGTCACCGAAAAAGGCCAGCCACTTGGCATGGCGGATGACCACGTCGAACTGGTCACCGTGGATCACCAAGTAGCGTTTGCCGTTGGCGGATTCGTGCACGATGCTGTCTGCGACCTCGACCCCGCCAAAATGGGTCCCGAGAAAACTGCGCAGGAACTCGTCGTGATTGCCCGGAATATAGACGATCCGCGCGCCCTTGCGGCCCTTGCGGAGGATCTTCTGGACGACGTCATTGTGTGCCTGAGGCCAGTACCAGGCGCGTTTCAGGCGCCAGCCGTCCGCGATGTCTCCGACCAGATAGAGGGTTTCTGCATCGTAGTCCTTCAGAAAGTCGAGCAACAGCTCCGCCTGGCAGCCGCGCGTACCAAGATGAACATCTGAAAGAAACAAGGCCCGATAATGTCGCGAAGCCTCAGCGGTCGACATGGCGCATCTCCAAAATCCTGTTGGGGCGCTATAGACGCGATTCAGGTATCACTATTATGACAACGCCGGGAACGGCCAGGGCCGCGTTTGTCTTCCACCGGGATGATTAGAACCTCATGCCCCTGGGGAATGGCGCAGGTCTATCGGCTGCCCGCGCGTGTGAAATCTTGTCGGGTCCGTATCGGGCTTGCGGCATGACCTTGCCTCCCCTCGCCCGCTGCCCCTGAACCGGGTCCCTCATCTGCCGCCTTGCTGCCGCGCTGCGGGTTTGACAGCTCCCGCTTCGGGGGTCACATAGGGACCCACAACCATCACAAAGGAGATCGGTCATGGAGCTTGGCCTGGAAGGCAAGAAGGCAATCGTGTGCGCATCCAGCCGCGGACTGGGCAGAGGCTGCGCCGAAGCACTGGCGGAAGCGGGCTGCTCGATCGTTCTGAACGGACGTGACGAGGCCGCTCTGGCGGCGACACGCAGCACCATCGAGGATCGATTCGGTGTTGAGGTGCGCGTCGTGGCGGCTGATGTTTCCACCCGTGCGGGACAAGAGGCTCTGCTGTCCGCCTGCCCCGAGCCCGATATCCTGATCAACAACAATGGTGGACCGCCCCGCAAGGACTATTCGGAACTTGATCGCGAAGCGCTTCTTGAAGGGGTCCTCCAGAATTTCGTGACCCCGGTCGAACTGATCCAGGCCGTCACGCCGGGGATGAAGCAACGCGGTTTCGGGCGCATCGTCAACATCACCTCCCTGTCGGTCAGGATGCCGATCGAGGGCCTTGACCTGTCCAGCGGGGCCCGGGCCGGACTGACCGCGTTTCTGGCCGGCGTCTGCCGCCAGCTCGCCCCGCACGGTATTACCGTCAACAATCTGCTGCCCGGCAAGATGGACACGGACCGCCTCAAGGGCGGTTTTGCCCGCGCCGCCGAGCAAAGCGGCCGCAGCATCGACGCGGTTCGGGCCGAACAGGCTGCCGAGATCCCCGCGCAGCGTTTCGGAACGGCGGAGGAGTTCGGACAGACCTGCGCCTTCCTGTGCTCCCGCCAGGCCGGCTACATCACCGGCCAGAACATCCTGCTGGACGGCGGGCTGTTTCCGTCGGCCTTCTGAGACCGAAAGCCGTCCATCGAAACGCGAAAGGCCGGGGAACACCCCGGCCTTCCTTGTTTTCGTGACCCTGAGGATTCGGTTCAGAACTTGTAGCGCAGCGATGCTGAGACAATGTTCACGTGGCTGTCGACATCCGCGGCGTAGGTGCCGAAGGTCGAGTTGTAGTCCTGATGGTCCGCATCGATGTTGATGCTGGTCGATTCCGGGATGATGTGGGTGTAGCCCAGATCAACGGACAGGTGCTGGTTGAAGTTGTAGCTGGCACCGGCGGACAGCCACCAGCGATTGTTGTCCGGCAGACGGGTCGAGCGGATTTCCTCGTCGATCGGGGAAATTTCATACCCCAGACCGGCGCGCAAGGTGAGCTTCTCGTTGAAGTCGTACTCGCCTCCAAGCGAGAAGAACCAGCCGTCATCATAGTTGAAATGCAGGGTGGTCAGCGTGGCGCCGGTTGCGTCGGAGATCGCCCGCGGCGATTTCAGCCGGCTCCAGTTGGTCCATTCGACGGTTCCCAGAACCCGGAACTTGTCGGTCAGCCGCTGTTTGGCGGAGATGTTGACCATATCCGGCGTCACCACGCCAAGGCCGATCGCACTTCTGGTCCCGCTGGCGAACAGGTCGCCTTCCAGATCGTGACCGACACCAGAGCGGTAGCCGATGCCGATTTCGGTGCCTTCGAAGGGACGCACGGTCAGACCGGCCGTGACACCGAAACCGATGCTGTCGCCCTTGATCTCGTTCGACCGCGGAAAGCCTGCGCCCGAGGTCGCATCGGCGGACTTCAGGGAGACGTCAAGATACTGAACCTGGACGCCGACCGCGACCGTGACCATGTCGTTGATCTGATAGGCGATGGCCGGGTTCACGTTCAGGGAAAAGACCGAGGACGACCTTGAATAAAACTGGCCGGCCCAGTTCAGATCGGGTTTGGTGGACAGACCGAAGGGCGCATTGATGCCGACACCGAAGATCAGCTTTTCGTTGAGCCGGTAGGCGGCGTAGGACGCGGGAATGAAAGCGTCGGAGGCGATATCGCCGCTGCCGACGGACGACGTTCCCAGCAGCCCCCCGGACAGGGTGCCATCGATATCCGACACCGGGAACAGGCCCGAGCTGTGCGCCTCCACGGTCAGCCCCTGCTGTGCGCCCATCAGGGACGCCGGGTTCCAGTACATCGACGAAATGCCCCCACCCGTCGTTCCGTATCCCGCAAAGGACATCCCCTGAAAATAGGCACTCTGCTCACGCAGCGCGAAGCCACCTGCATGCGCAGTTCCCGCAATCATGGATAGTGCTATCGCAGTCGATGCAAATAGAACCGAATTTTTGTTTGCGCTCTTCATAGCGTTTCCTCCCTTGTCCGCCCCACCGGGACGGGTCACGACATCCAGTGACTGATTTTTCGGAGAAAGAGCCGGGATACAACACAATAATAAAGGCGATTGCGTATGCGACAACACATGTTGCAACGCAAAATACGATGCAAGAAGACGAGCAATTTCTACCGGAGGGCTTCAGAAACTTCCCAAACAACACTTCCGGAGACTGTTCTTCATGGTATCGACACACTTTCGATCACTTGCCCAAAAAACAGGCAACAACTCCATGACCTTCCGATAACGTCAATTAGCATCGCAACGTTGCGACTTTGTCACAGGTTTCCTAAGGGAATATGTTCACTTCTTGCCATAAGTGCCTTGCAACATCTTGGTAAAAACATCGATGGCAAGTCTTCCCTCCCGGCCAGATCCGGCTCGACCCCAGGACACCGGCCTGCCCTGCCGGGGTCTCCTGGGGTGGTCTCCGGGGGTGGTCTCCGGGGGTGGTCTCCGGGGGTGGTCTCCGGGGCGATCTCCCGAATCCGCTCCGGCGGACCGGGTCAATCCCGACGCGCAGGGCGCTCGCCGTCCCGTGCCGCCATGAACCGGCGCATGGCGACATCGCTCCAGGGCGAAAGGCGGGACAGCGCAGCCTGCTGACTGTCGTGGATCCGCCTGCCGAGGGCGTCCTTGTCCGCGAAGTCCGCAAGGACCTTTGCGGAGGTCTCTCGCAGGGCCGTCATCACGTCGTCCGGATAGGGCAGCACGGTGACCCCGTCCCTTTCCTGAAGCAGACGCAGGGCCCCGGCATTTTCCCAGTCGCTTTCAGCAAGCGAGCGGCCGTTTTCCGCCCGGCAGGCTTCCAGCACGATGGCCCGGAGATCCTCCGGCAAACCTTCGAGCGCCACCTGATTGAACAGCGCTTCGCCGGTTCCGTTCGGCTCGTGGAAGCCGGGTGAGTAATACGAGCTGGCGACCTTGTGAAAGCCCATTGCCCGGTCGGACCAGGGACCCAGAAATTCCGTTGCATCCAGAACGCCGCTCTGAAGGGCCTGGAACAATTCGCCCGGCGGCAGGCTGACCGGTGTCGCGCCGAGCCGGCGCATCACTTCGCCGCCAAGACCCGGCATGCGGATCTTCAATCCCCTCAGGTCGTCGAGGCCAGTGATTTCGCGCTTGTACCAGCCCCCCATCTGCACCCCGGTGTTTCCCGCCATCACCGGTTTCAGTCCGAAAGGAGCGTAGAGTTCGTCCCAGAGCGCCTGCCCGCCACCCTGTTCGATCCAGCTGATGTGCTCATGCGGCAGCAGGCCGAAGGGGATTGCGGTGAAATAGACGGCGGCCGGGATCTTGCCCTGCCAGAAAAACGAGGCCGTGTGCGCCATCTGCGCCGTACCGGCGGAAACCGCGTCGAAGACGCCGAGCGCCGGCACCAGCTCTCCGGCCGCAAACAGCCGCACGCGCAGCCGCCCCCCGGACATCCTGCCGATGCTGTCGGCGATCCGCCGCGCGGTCACGCCGGGTCCGGGCAGGTTCTTCGGCCAGGACGTCACCATCTTCCATTCGATGGTCGCCCCGTCCTGTGCAAGCGCCGGCGCGGCCAGTGCCGCCGTGCCGGCAGCCGCGGACGCCCCCAGAAGAGCTCTCCGGTCGATCAGCCTGGTCTTGTGCGAACGTCCTTCGGACATGTCATTTGCTCCAGATTTCATGAAAATGGTGGACCGGTCCGTGCCCTGCGCCGATCGCGAGCCTGTCGGCGGCGGCAATGGCCGCGTGGACATAGGACTTGGCATCCCGGATCGCGCTGTCCAGGTCCTTGCCGAGGGCCAGTCCGGCCGCGATCGCCGAGGACAGGGTACAGCCGGTGCCATGGGTGTTGTCCGTGGCGACCCGTTTCGCCCGCAGCCAGGTCACGTTTCCCAGCGAATCCGCGAAAAGATCCGCGCTTTCGTCGGTGGTGCCGTGTCCGCCTTTCAGCAGCACCGACCGTGCACCGCGCTTCAACAGGCTGTCGGCCTGCGCGCGCATGGCCGTTTCACTGTCCGCCATCGCTGTCTCCAGCATCCGGGCGGCTTCATGAAGGTTCGGCGTGACGACATCCGCGCGCGGCACGAGCACCGACATCAGGCAGTCGACGGCGCTGTCGGCCAGCAGCGGGTCTCCGGACGCGGCCACCATGACCGGATCCAGCACCACCGGTCCCGTGTCATGCCGCGTCAGCCCCTCGGCAACCGCCTCGATCACGTCGACACGTGCCAGCATGCCGATCTTGGTCACGTTCACCTTCAGATCCGAATAGACCGCATCCATCTGCGCCAGAACGAAATCGGGCGGCACCTCGTGAAGCGCGCTCACGCCCAGCGTGTTCTGCGCGGTCAGGGCCGTCAGCACGCTGGCGCCATAGACACCCAGTGCGGAAAATGTCTTCAGGTCGGCCTGGATGCCGGCCCCACCGCCGGAATCCGAGCCTGCTATGGTCACCGCGATCGCGGTCATGGCGTCTCCTTCGTGTGTTCTGAATACATGTTTCAGGCGGCCTTGAGCCGGGCCTCGATATCGCCCAGGCTCATCGCGTAAAGCGCGTCGAGCAGTTCGGGAACCAAGGTTCCCGGCCCGCCGGCCCTGGCGGCCGCCATTTCGCCGGCGATGTTGAACACCGACAAGCCACAGGCGGCAGCCAGCGCCCGGTCGGGCTCGACGCTGGCAAAGGCGGCCAGAACCGCGCCGCCCGCGCAGCCCGTGGCGGTGACACGCGCCATCAGCGCATGTCCGTTCATGAGCCGGAAATCCCCGCCCCTGCTCTCGATCTTGTCTTCCGCGCCGGTCACCGCAAACACTGTGCCGCCCGCGATCAGCTTTTCCACGCTGTCGCGATCCGGGAACAGCGCCTCCATTTCCGGCGCGTTCAGACGCACAAGATCCGCCCCGTCCGCCAGCAGCTTCCCGGCGAAGGCGCAGCGGACGGGCGACCGGTTGACGAAGACGGGATCGAGGCAGACCGGATGCCCGGCCGCCCGCGCCGCCTGAACGGCAAGCGGGATCGCCACACGGCGGCTCGCATCGAGTGTTCCCAGATTGACCAGCAGCGCGTCCGCGCTCGCGGCAAAGCCGGCGACTTCGTCTTCGGCGACGGTCATGGAGGGCACGGCACCGAGCGCCAGCAACACATTGGCGGTGAAATTCTGGGCGACTGCGTTGGTGATCGCATGAACGCGTGGCGACTTCTGACGCACCCGCTGCAACAGATCGTGAACCGTCACAGCGGCAAGAGGCGCGGTGGATGCGGCGACACTGAGGCTCATGAGACACCTCCGGCAACGGCTGACCACATGCCGGTTACGTCTGTGCCGAGATCGCACATTCCGGTATCGCCAGCGCCAGTAGCGCCAGTTCCGGCATCGCAATGAAACTGAAACGGGCCGGTGGCCCAGAAGGTCATCATCTCAAATCCCTCCGCCGGTACAAGCCGGATCAGGTTCAAGGAGTTGGCCAGCCGCCTCTCAGCCCGATCCACGATCGCCGGGCACCCCCATGAGATATCGAACAGCTAACAAGGCTCGACCTGCATTGCAAGTCCCTGATCGCTGCGGGACATTGCCAACGGACAGCAGAAGCGATTGACTGGATTGGCGAGATGCGCGATGTCCTAGGTCATCATTTTGCACTGTCCCAGCATCCGGAGCGCCGCATGACCCCGTTTTTCGTGATGATCAAATGCCAGCTCGGCAAGACCTACCAGGTCGCCAATGCGATCGCGGACGCGGAGATTGCCTCCGAGGTCTATTCCACCAGCGGCGACTACGATCTTCTGGTCAAGGTCTACATCGAAAACGGCGCGGATATCGGCCATTTCGTCAATGAAAAGGTGCATCCGATCGATGGCATCCAGGACACCAAGACGATCATCACCTTCAAGGCCTTCTAACCATCCTGCCACCCTATGGACGCAGGCTGCCCGAACGTGTTTTCCACCGCTCCGATTGTCAGGAGAAGTCCCATGCGTATTTTGAAATCCGCCGCCCTCGTTTTCGGTCTCAGCCTCCTGCCGCTTCCGGCGACCGCCCAGGGCATGCCGCCGGAGCAGATCAAGCAGATCCTCGACGTGACCAAGGCAAACTGGGTGTCCTTCCGCGACTGGCAGGGCCAGGATCTGGTCTATTTCACGCATCTGGAAGCCTGGAAGTGCGGCATCGAATATGTGTTCTACGGTGTCAACGACGGCCCGATCGACCAGGAGTGGGCGCTGGACGATTGCAATCCGGACAATCCCAACGCGGTATTGAAGGACAAGCCCTACATCGCCCGGCCCGGCGGCTCGGTGCAGTCCGTCAGCGTTCAGTTGATCTACCCGGACGGCACGAAAAGCCCGGTCGAGCGTTTTGAATACAAGCGGTAACGGTCACGGGATTCGGGAGCTGCTGACTGGGCGGGCGGATCGGGACTGAACCCTGCCCCTGCCCGTAAAGGCAATCTCACGATCTCGACGGCGACGAGGCCCGGCGGGCCTTGGTCCGGTCGAGGCCCAGCTTGTGCTCGCGGTAGATGACGAAGATCCCGGCGGCGATCACGATCAGCGCCCCGGTCACGACTTCCGGCACGGGCACCTCGGAAAAGACCACCCAGCCGACGATGATCGCCCACAGCATGTTGACATAGTCGAACGGGGCGATGGTGGATGCATCCGCGAAACGGTAGCTCTGGGTCAGCAGGATCTGCCCGACCCCGCCGGCAAGGCCGATCAGGACCAGAAGGCCGGCGGTCGGAAGATCCGGGACGATCCACGCCTGCCCGGGCAGAACCAGCCCGAGCGGCAACGTCAGCAGCGCCAGCACGGTCGAGGATCCGGCAAACCAGGTGACGATGGTCGACGTGCGCTCCGTCTCGCAGAGTTTGCGCACGGTGATCATGGCGAGCGCGGCGAAGCCGGCCCCCACAACCCCCAGCATTGCGCCGAACTTGGACGGCCCGTCGAGATCTCCTTCGCCGAGATGCGGCGACAGCACGACCAGAATACCGATGAAGCCGACGCCGACCGCGCTCCAGCGATAGATGCGAACGGTTTCACCGAGCAGGAAGAAGGCCAGCACGACCACAAACAGCGGTGTGGCAAACCCGATGGCGGTGGCATCGGGCAGAGGCAGAAGGTAAAGCGCGGTGAACGAGCAGACCATCGCCGACAGGCCGACCGTTGCACGCGTCAGGTGCCTTCTCGGGTTGGCTGTCCGGAACGCGAGACTGAGTTCGCCCCGCATCGCCACCATCATCAGAACCGGAAACAGGCCGAAAAAATTGCGCGCGAACACCAGCTGGCCGATGGGAACCGTCTCCGCGGCAATCTTCAATGCCGTCGCCATCACGAAAAAGACCAGCGTGGAGGCCAGTTTCAGGCTGATGCCGAGCAAGGGGGCCTGCCGGGTCATGCCGGTCGGGGCCGGCGGACCCGCAGGCCCGGATTTCAGGGTCGAAGACGCCATGTCGGGGATATCCAGATGCCGGCAGAAACGCCCCCCGAAAGGAGGGTCGGGCGCACGCAGACCTGAGAAAGTCCAACGCTGCATCCGGACGAATTTCTGCGGCGGTTTTCGGGTGCCCGCCTGCCGGCGGACGACGTGAGGGACGGGTTCAGTTGGGACAGGACAGCCAGTATCTCGTGACAGCGGCCCCTTTGCAATCTGCCGAAGCAACATTTCGGCGCACCCGACCCCATGTCCACTCGGTATTTGTGCCCGGTCGCGGTCAAAACCTCTTCAAAACCGCTTCATCGGGCGCCACCGCTCTCCCTTTGCCGGAGCGGTTATCTATAATCAGCGAAACCCCGATTCGAGAGGCTCGACCACATGTTCCGTTCCTTTTTCCAAAACCGCACATGGTTCCTGTGGGCCTGGGTCGGGTCGGTGCTCATTCTGTGGGTGACCTGGTACAAGGTTCAGCTCGATGTCAGGATCAACGAGTGGTTCGGCAGTTTCTACGACATGATCCAGAAGGCACTTTCAGAACCGGGCAGCACCACCTTCGAGGCCTATATGGCGGAACTGTCGACGTTCTTCTGGATCGCCGCGCTTTACGTTGCCATCGCCGTCGTTCTGGATTTTTTCATCAAGCATTTCATCTTCCGCTGGCGCACCGCCATGAACGACTACTACATGGCCTATTGGCATGTGGTGCGCGACATCGAGGGCGCCGCCCAGCGCGTTCAGGAAGACACCATGCGCTTTGCCCGGATCATGGAGGGGCTCGGGGTCGCCTTCATGCGCTCGGTGATGACACTGATCGCCTTCCTTCCGCTTCTGTGGGAATTGTCCAAGAACGTCACGGAACTGCCCTGGATCGGGCCGGTGGACCACGCGCTTGTCTATGTCGCCCTGCTGTCCGCAGCGTCCGGCACGGTTCTGCTGGCCGCGGTCGGTTTCAAGCTGCCGGGCCTGGAATTCAACAACCAAAAAGTGGAAGCCGCCTATCGCAAGGAACTCGTCTACGGCGAGGATCACGAGGATCGTGCCAGGCCGGAAACCGTGGCCGAGCTTTATGCCGGCGTCCGCAGGAACTACTTCCGGCTGTTCTTCCACTATCTTTATTTCGATGTGGCCAAGTGGTCCTACCTGCAGGCAACCGTTCTGGTGCCTTATCTCGCCCTGGCGCCGACCATCATCGCGGGAGCGATCACCCTGGGCGTGATGCAGCAGATCGTTCGGGCCTTCAGCCGGGTCGAAAGCTCGTTCCAGTACCTGGTCAATGCCTGGACGACGATCGTGGAACTGATTTCGGTCTACAAGCGTCTGAGGGCGTTCGAGACTCATATCTGGGAGTACGAGCGCAACGGCGGCACACCCCAGCCGATGCCCGTGGAATAAGGGTCACACTCTAGGAGCCGCCCAGGCGGGCGGCTTTTGGAGTGCTGCAGGACCGTGCCGAAGCGGTGAAACGCCGGCGCCTATCTTGCCGCCTGGATCGCTTCCCAGACCCGAAGCGGCGTTGCCGGCATGTCGATCAGGTCGGTGACGCCAGCGCCTTCCCTGAGGGCCATCTGCAGCGCATTCATCACGGAGGCACAGCCGCCGATGGATCCGGCCTCCCCGGCCCCCTTGATGCCCATGGCATTGGTCGTGGAGGGAATATTGCGGGTCTCGAAACGGATTTCGGGAAGATCGCCCGCCCGGATCATCTGATAGTCCAGCAGGGACGCCGTCAGGAGCTGACCGTCGTCATCGTAGACCGTGTGTTCGCAAAGCGCCTGGCTGATCGCGGACACCGTGCCGCCATGGACCTGGCCGACCAGCAGCATCGGGTTCACCGTGACACCGAAATCATCGACGATGACATAGTTCACCACCTTGACGTCACCGGTCTCCGGATCGACTTCCACTTCGCCGATATGGGTTCCGTTCGGATAGGTGGCTTCGCTCTGCGAGACCTCTTCGCTTGCCTTCAGCGTTTCCCCCGCCGAAGCGGCGATCTCGGCCAGTGTGACCTGCTGGTCGGTTCCCACCACCCGTACGACACCGCTGTCCAGTTCAAGATCCTCGATCCCGGCTTCCAGTTTGTCGGCCGCCAGTTCCTTGACCTTCTTGACCAGCGCGATGCTGGCATCGCGCACCGACGGCAGGCCGATGGGGATCGATCGTGAGCCCCCGGTGCCGCCGCCCTTGCGCACCCGATCGGTATCGCCCTGGATGAATTCGATGTCCTCGATGGTCACGCCGAACTGCTCGGCGACGACCTGGCTGTAGGCCGTTGCGTGCCCCTGGCCGTTGGTCTGTGTGCCGATCAGCAGGGTCAGGCCGCCAGAGGCATCAAGTTCGAGTGTCGCTTCCTCACTGCCGGGAAAGGCGCAGGCCTCCACGTAGCTGCAGATGCCGATGCCGCGGTATTTGCCGTTTGCCGCACTGGCCTGCTGACGCGCCTTGAAGTCCGCCCAGCCGGCGACCTCGAGGGCCCGGTCCAGATGGCCCGCGAAATCTCCCGTGTCGTACATGCGCCCGGTGCCGGTGGTGTAGGGCAACTGCTCCGGCCGGATGAAATTCCTCCTGCGGATTTCCACCGGACCAAGCCCGGTCTCCTCGCCGGCCTTTTCAATCAGCCGCTCGATCAGATAGGCGGCTTCCGGCCGCCCCGCCCCGCGAAAGGCATCCGTCGGCACCGTGTTCATGTAGACCCCCTCCACTTTGGCGAACACGGCGGGGATGTCATAGAGACCGGAAGTCATGGACGTGCCCACATAGGGAATGAACGGTCCGAACTGGTGCAGATAGGCGCCCATGGCGGCCTTGACGTCCACCCTGAGCCCGAGGATCCTGCCGTCGCTGTCTAGCGCCAGCTCCGCATGGCTGAGATTGTCCCGGCCATGGGCATCGGTGACGAAATGATCCATCCGCTCGCCCGCCCAGCGCACCGGCCGGCCGAGTTGCTTCGCCGCGATCATGGCCAGCGGATACTCCCGGTAGCAGAACCCTTTCGTGCCGAACCCGCCACCGACTTCCGGCGTGATCACCTGCAGGTCTTCCTCCGGAAGGTCCAGTATTTCGCAGATGACGTTGCGCATGCCATGGCCGCCCTGGGTGCCCAGGGTCAGCTTGAAACGCCCGCTTTCAGGGTCGAATTCGGCCACGCAGCCGCGCAGCTCCATGTAATTGGCGACGACGCGGTTGTTGACGAGATCGACGGAGACGATCTTGTCCGCGCCGGAAAAGGCCTCTTCCGTCCGGGCCTGATCGCCCTGACCGTAGGTAAAGGCGACGTTGGTTCCGAAGTCCGGCCAGACCTTCACCGCATCCGGCGCAAGCGCGTTTTCGATCCCGACGACCACGTCCAGAGCATCGTAATCGACCTCCAGCGCTTCGGCGGCGCTGCGGGCTGTCTGAAGGTCATCGGCAACGACAAACGCGATCGCATCGCCCACATAGCGCACCTCGTCCGCGCACAGCACCGGCTGCTCCGGAACCCGAAACCGGGATCCGTCGATCTGCTTCAGCAGGGCCTTGCACGGCATGGTTCTGCCGGCCAGCTCTGCCCCGGTCAGAACCTGGCGGACCCCATCCATCGCGCGCACGTCCTCGACATTGTCGAGCCGGATCCGCGCGTGGGCCATGGCTGAACGCAGGACGTACCCGTGCAGGCATCCGTCCGGCTTGTAGTCCGCCGTATAGACACCGCGCCCGGTCAGGAGCGGTTCATCTTCCTTGCGGCGCAGCGCGGCGCCAACGCCGAATTTCGGAGTGACCATCTGGTTCATGAAACTGGACCTGCTAATTTGGGAAGGCAATCCCGAGAACGATTGAGCTTTGTTCGCGACGACCGGGTTGAACATAGCGCCCTGAGGGCACCTGGGCCAGAGGGGCTTGATGTCCGATGCACCGGCGAGAACGCTTTGTCTGTTCCGACGAAGTTATATGATTTCATCCTCGTCGAACAGGGGATCGGCTTCAAGTTGGGACGCGAGACTGTCGAGGGTCAGTTCCGCGTCGTCTTTCTCGCTGATGGCGGCAATGTGAAACAGTCCGTCGCCTTCGTTGACCACTGGCAGATGGGTCCGCCCCACGATCAGGCCGCCATAGTCCGCAATCACGTCCCGTTCGTTCTCGCCGAAGGGATCGGAGACGATCCCCAGCAGCATGCCCGGCTCGATCATGTCACCGGTCGACTTGAACGGTCGCAACAGCCCGCCCGCCGGAGCGCGCACCCAGTAACTGGACTTCGTCAGCATGGAGCGGGCCTTCGGCCGTGTGATGCCCCTGGAGCCGACCATCTTCAGCGCCCGCATCACCCTCAGGATGCCGGAGACGCCGGCACGAATGGCCATCTCGTCGAAACGCAGGCCCTCCCCCGCCTCGAATACCAGCACGTCGGTCCCCTTGGCCTGGGCGGCCGCGCGCATGGACCCCTCGCGCAGTTTCGACGTCATCATCACCGGAGCGCCAAAGGCCCGCGCCAGGGACAGGGTGTCCGGCCGCGTCGGCGAAAACCGGATCTGCGGCAGGTTGATGCGGTGGATCGCCGCCGAGTGCAGGTCGATGCCGTAATCCGCCCGGTCGACGATCTCGCGCATGAAAAGATGCGCCAGCCGTCCCGCCAGGGAACCGCGCTGGCTGCCGGGAAAGCACCGGTTGAGATCGCGGCGGTCCGGCAGATAGCGGGAATGGTTGAGAAATCCGAAGGCATTGACGATCGGCACGACCAGCACCGTACCTTTCAGTTTCTCAAGTTCAGGCGCGTCCAGTTGCGGTGCCTTGAGGATCCGCCGCGCGATTTCAACGCCGATGATCTCGTCGCCATGGACCGCCGCACTGACAAATAGAACGGGCCCCGGCTTGCGCCCGTGCAGCACATGCACCGACATGGTGACCGGGGTGTGGTCCGACAGCACGCTGACCGGCAGATCGATCGTGCGCCGGGTCCCCGGAGCGATCTTGTGATCGCCGATCTCGAAGGCCTTGACGCGCGGGCTCAACCGCGTCCCTTTGTCTTGGTCTTGCCGGCTTGCGCGGTCTTGCTGAGAAAGTCGATGATCTTGCCGGCGACGTCGATCCCCGTGGCTTTTTCGACCCCTTCGAGCCCGGGTGAGGAATTCACTTCCATGACCACCGCGCCGTGGTTGGACCGCAGCATGTCGACCCCGCAGACGTTGAGCCCCATGGTCTTGGCCGCCCTCAGCGCCGTGGAACGTTCTTCCGGCGTGATCTTGATGGAATTCGCGGTGCCGCCCCGGTGCAGATTGGACCGGAACTCGCCCTCCGCCCCCGTGCGTTTCATGGCCGCGATGACCTTGCCGCCGACAACCAGCGCGCGGATGTCCGAACCGCCCGCCTCCTTGATGAACTCCTGCACCAGAATATTCACATTGGCGCCGCGAAAGGCCTCGATGACCGACTTGGCCGACCGTTCCGTGTCCGCCAGAACGACCCCGATTCCCTGTGTGCCTTCCAGGAGCTTGATCACCACGGGGGCGCCGCCGGCGGTCGCCAGAACTTCCTCGGTCATTTTCGGATCATGGGCGAAGGTCGTGACCGGCAGACCGATCCCGTCGCGCGCCAGCAACTGCATCGAACGCAGCTTGTCGCGGGACCGGCCGATCGCAACGGATTCATTGAGCGGGAACACCCCCATCATCTCGAACTGGCGCAGCACGGCAAGACCGTAAAAGGTGATCGAGGCCCCGATTCTCGGGATCACCGCATCGAACCCGGTCAGCTTGTCACCGTTGTAATAGATCTCCGGCCGCCGCGAGGCGATGTTCATGTAACACCGCAAGGTGTTGATGATCTCGAGTTCGTGCCCGCGCTGCTCGGCGGCTTCCTTGAGGCGTCGATGCGAATAGAGCTCCGCGTTCCGCGCCATCATTGCAATCTTCATCGGTCCTCGTCCCCTGGTCTCGGTAGGGTGGCTGAGTCTTGGCGGGTAGCTGAGCGGTGGTTGGTCACCTGTCGCGTGGCACCGGCCACGTCCGGCTTGCCGGCCAGAAACGACCGGCCCGCATGCACCAGAACCTTGTGCCGCCGGATGGCCGTGCGCCCGAGGATCATGTCAAAGCCCATGTTGGTCCGGTCCGCCAGCGACACGTCGACCTGCCAGCGATGGCTGCCCAGATGCAGCAAGGTGCGTATGACAATCCGGCGCTCCGGCACGCCGCTCGTATTCTTGATGCTGCGCTCGTCGAGAACCGGTACTTCAACCCGGAAATCGCTGTGATAGCGGGACGCGGGAACGCGAAACCGCACCCAGTTCCGGCCGTCCCGGTCGAAGACTTCCTGATTCTCTGCGTGAAGCGCGGATGTCCGCGCTCCGGTATCGATCTTGGCACGCATGTCGAACACGCCCAGTTCAGGCAGACTGACGATTTCACGCCAGCCGATCACGTCGTCAGCGGCGGCGGGACGCTTCTTTTTCGCGGTTTTCATTCATTGAAGTCCTGGCGCCCCGTCACGGGATCACCGATTGGTTCACTTGCCGGGCGAGGATGGCATGGCCTGCATTGCGGCGCAATATGGGACAGCCCCGTGCCCGCGCCGCTCCTGGCCGGCAGACCGGAACAAGCCATCGAACAGGCTATTGTGTGTTGAGCTTGCCGATGTGCCTTCAATAGGGATCTTTCGGCGTCCTGTCCTCCGACAGGCTGCGCCGCCTGTCCCGGGTCAGAAGTTCGATCGCGTCCGCCAGATGCGCTTCCTGGATATTGTAGTCGCCGCGGGCGACCCGGATGCGGTGAGCTTCCAGCATGACCTCGCCCATCGGCACCCCCTGCGGTGGCACGAAGCGGTAGCTTGCCAGCTCGATCAGCAGACCGAGTGGGTCACGGAAATAGATCGAATCCATGAACCCCCGGTCTTTCGGGCCGCTGTGCTCGATGCCGCGCGCATCCAGCCGTCCGGCGATCTGGCGAAACGTCGCCTGGGACACGTCCAGCGCCAGATGATGGACGCAGCCGATGGTCTGCGGTGCCGGCTCCCGGTCCGGTGTGCGCTCCTCGCTGGTGAAAATCGTGATCAGCCGGCCATCGCCCGGGTCGAAATAAAGATGGCTCTGGTCCGCATCGTCCAGATTGGGCTGTTCGAACACGAAAGGCATGCCCAGTAGACCCTCCCAGAAATCGATGGAGGTCTGCCTGTCGGCCCCGACCAGCGTGATGTGATGAATGCCCTGTGTCTGGATCTTCTGCATGGTTTGCCGCCCCTGTTTGGAGGATTATGCCGTTCCGGAGCGAATGGGCCAACCGCAGGGCCTATCTTTCTGGACGAAACGCGCTAAGCTTGCCGCAACTGCAACGAAAAGCCCAATCCGGCACGTGCTCTTGCTCCGGCCCCCACGGCCCGCCGCATCCGCATGCCGTCCGCCCGGAAACCATTATGGACATGCAAAGCAAGCCGCCGGCGCCTCCCAGGGCCGCCGGCAATCGTTTCCATCGCAGTCTCGCCAGAAGGACGGCGCACCTGCCGTCCAACACCATCGGCGCGCTCTGGATCCTGCTGGCGGCCTTCCTGTTTTCCATCATGGTCACGCTGATCAAGTTTGTCGGCCAGGATCTGGGCGTCTTTCAGATCCTGGTCGTCCGCCAGGGTGTCATGCTGATCATCGTCGCCCCGAAGATCCTCAGCGGCCTGCCGACGTCCCTGGCAACCAGGCGGCCCGGCCTCCAGATCACCCGCATCGTCGTCGCCGCGACAGCCATGCTTTTCGGCTTCACCGCGGTCATCGAGTTGCCTCTGGCGGACGCGACCGCGATCAGTTTCTCCAAGACATTCTTCCTGACGATTTTCGCCATCTGGCTGCTCGATGAAAAAGTCGGCGTGCACCGTTGGGGGGCGACCATCGTCGGCTTCCTCGGCGTCGTGTTGATGCTGCGCCCCGATGGCGATGGCCTGTTCGATCCCTTCGCCCTGATGGCCCTCGCCGGAGCGGCCTGCGCCGGCATGGTGATGATCGTGGTGCGCATGCTCACGCGAACCGACGCACCGGTCACCATCCTGACCTATCAGGCCTTCGGCGTCGGCCTGATCATGCTGATCCCCGCGGTGCTCACCTGGCAGGCGCCGACACTGACGCAATGGGGAGTACTGATCCTGATCGGCATCGTGTCCTGGGCGGCCCAGATGGCAAACATCCAGGCGTTCAAGGCCGGCGAAGCCACCGCCATTGCCTCTCTCGACTATACCAGGCTGCTTTACGCCACCATATTCGGTGCCCTGGTCTTCAGCCAGTGGCCCCGGCTGGAAACCCTGATCGGTGCGGCAGTCATCATCGCCGCCTCGATCTACACGGTCCGGCGCGAGGCCAAACGCGGCCGCGAACTCGCCCGCGCCGCCGAGGGGCGCGGGTATAACAACTGAGGTTTGCGCGTGATCGCGAAGACCCGCAGACCTGAACGCCTGGCATCATTCCGGGCAGGTCCGGCAGATGACGGACGCCGATCCGGGGGTGTGCGTTTCCCCGCATCGGCATCGTGAAAGCCTCAGCCGCGTTGTGCCTCGGCCTGGGCCCGCTTTTCCGCCTCTTCCTCGACCAGTTCCTTTTTCGACAATTTGCCGACCATGGTCTTCGGCAGCTCGTCCCGGAATTCGAATTCCCGCGGCAGCTCGATGGTCGACAGGTGCTCCCTGAGGAAGGTCTTCAGATCCTCGCCTGTGAGGGAACAGCCGTCCTTCAGCTTTATGAACGCCTTGGGCGACTGGCCGCGGTATTCATCCGGAATCGCGATCACGATCGTCTCGTCGACCGCCTCATGCTGGTAGATCGCTTCCTCGATCACGCGCGGATAGACGTTGTAGCCGGAGCACAGGATCAGGTCCTTGATCCGGTCGACCAGATAGATGAAACCGTCCCCGTCGATATAGCCGACGTCGCCGGTATGCAGGTAGCCGTCCCCGGTGATGCTGTCGGCTGTGGCATCCGGGCGTTTCCAGTAGCCTTTCATGATCTGCGGACCATGAAGCATCAGCTCGCCCTTTTCGCCGGCCGGAACCTCGCTGACCCTGTCCTCGATACTAACGAAGCGCGCGCTTGTTCCCGGCGCGAGCCGGCCGATGGAGCCGGCCCTTCGGCTGTCGTTCAGCGGATTGACCGCGGCCACCGGCGAGGATTCGGTCAGGCCGTAGCCTTCCACAAGGACGCAGCCGGTGATCTTCTCGAAACTTTCCTTCACCTCGACCGGCAGGGGCGCCCCGCCGGACAGGCACAGATTGATGCTGGAAAGATCGTATTTCTCGGTGATCGGCGCGTTGTTGATTGCCGTGTAGATTGTGGGAACGCCCGGAAAGAGCGTCACTTTCTTGCGCACGATCGCCTCGAGCAGCGCCTTCAGTTCAAAGCGCGGCTGCAACACCATTTCCGCGCCCAGAATGATCGACAGATTCTGCGCAACCGTCATGGCGAAGACGTGAAAGAACGGCAGCACGCACAGCATGCGCTCTTCGCCCTCGCGCGCCTTTTCGAAGATGCAGCGCATCTGCTCGATATTGGCGGACAGGTTCCTGTGCGTCAGCATCGCGCCCTTGGGCACACCCGTGGTACCGCCGGTATATTGAAGCACCGCAACCGTCTCGTTGACGTCGATCTCGACCGGCGCGGGCGTGTTGCCTCTGGTCTGGAGCTCGTGAAACCGGATGTGGGCCGCGTCCCCTGGAATGTCGGCCAGTTCCTTGCGCTTGAACAGGCCGAACAGGATCTTCTTCAGCGTCGGCAGGCAAAAGCTCATCGGACAGACGATGATCGTGTCGAGGATCTTTTCGCGCCGGACCTGCTCCACCTTGTCGTAGATGATCTTCAGATCCATGGTCACCATGATGCGCACATCGGCATCGCGCGCCTGGAATGCGAGTTCGCGCTCCACATAGAGCGGATTGAAATTGACGACGGTGGCGCCGGTCTTCAGGATCGCAAAATAGAAGATCGTGTAAAAGGGCGTGTTCGGCAGACACAGGCCCACATGGTCCCCCGGCCCGACACCCATGGCCTGCAGGCCGGCGGCTGTCGTGTCGACCAGGTTTCCCAGCTCCGCATAGCTCCAGACCTTGCCCATGAAATCGGCGGCCGGCCGTGCGCCGAACCGGGACACGGTGGCATCGAGATAGTCTTGTACTGGACGGGGCTCAAACGCCGCGTTCCACTCCTCCGCAGTCGTCATAACGTTCTCCAACGCATCGTTATCGCTTCACTGCGCGGATCGGCTGCAAACCAGAAATTCCCGGAAATTCAAAGACCTCCCTGGAACTTCCTTCCTCCATTGCACCCGGGCGTCAGCAAAGTGTCACCTCTCTGGGTCTCTTCTGACATGACGCAACCTTCCGTTCACGTCAACTCGCGACGTAACGACACCCCGGTACTTTTTTGCAACCGCCCCTTCATGACAGCTAGATAAGATCTCCTGGGCGGTTGGCAATAGTTTCGGAATATCAGAAACTTATTGAACACGGTTTGATTTCTTGACGATCACCGTTTCGGCCACGCCCACCTGGGTGCATCGACACCGTCCACAACCGTCTCCCCCAGTTCCTTGCGCAATTCATACCGGACGCAGTCTTTCTCGGCGGCCAGTTCGCTGACCAGCGGCAGCGCATGCGAAACGACGATAACCTGTGTCTTTTGCGCGGCCCGGCCGATCAGGCGTGCAAGGGGTTCCAGAAGCGCCGGGTGCAGGCTGGTTTCCGGCTCGTTCAGCACGACCAGGGGCGCGGGCCTGGGCGACAGAAGCGCCGCCGTGAGCAGCAGATAGCGCAACGTACCGTCCGAAAGCTCGCTCGCCCTGAGCGGTCTCAACAGTCCCTTCTGCCGCATCAGCAATTCGAAATAGCCGTCATTGACGGAGATTTCGATACCGCCACCGGGAAAGGCGTCGTCGATGGCATCCGCGAGCCCGCGCTCGTCGCCGATCTCCAGAATGGTCTGAAGCGCCGCCGCCAGATCGCCGCCGTCGCCGCTGAGGACCGGTGTCCTTGTTCCCACCTTCGGAAATCTGGACGGCGCGTCCCGGTCGGTCCTGAGATGATCGTAAAACCGCCAGGCACGCATGCGTTCGCGCATGACCAGCAGCTCAAGCCCGTCTTTCGGATCCGCCGCATGGGTCATCATGCTGTCGAAGCGGGCAAGGTTCTGCAGGACCGGCAGTCTCTGCCCCCGCTCGTTCAGCACGCGCACGGCCGGACCGTTGCGGCCCGCGATTTCATTCGACCGCGACAAGGCCTCCCCGGCCCAAAGGGCTTCGGCCTTGATTTCGGGATCCATGGAAAACATCGAATGGCCCGCATCCGCCGGAAGCCCGAGATCTATGGCATAGCCATAGTCTTCATCGGCAAATCCCAGCTTCAGGCTGACAACGCCCTTGCGCAGAACGCCCTGCACCGGCTGTTCGCCTGTCTTCATGGCCCGGGAGAACGCCTCGGGGCCAGCCCAAAGGGTCGAATTCAGGCCTCCTTCCGCAGCCAGCGAGGCGATCGCCTGGCCCTGCGCCACCTCGGCCAGCAGGCGGATGGACCGGTAGAGGCTCGACTTGCCGCTGCCGTTCGCCCCGGTCACCAGCGTGATCCGGTCCAGCGGCAGCACAAGATCGCGCAACGAACGGTAGCCGGAGACGGCAAGGGTCAGGATCATGGCGAATGACCTTTGTCAGGATCCCTGATCGATGAGCTCGAACCTGTTCACGTCGAACATGCCGAAATCGGTGATCTTCAGATGCGGAATCACCGGCAGTGGCAGGAAGGCGACCTGGAGGAAGGGTTCCGCAAGCGTACAGCCGAGCTCCTTGGCGGCGGCGCGCAGGTGTTCCAGCTCCGTCTTCACGGTCTCGAACGATTCCAGGCTCATCAGACCGGCCAGCGGCAAGGAGAGTTCGGCCTTGACCCCGTCCTTGTCGGCAACCGCAAAACCGCCCTTCATGGCGATCACCCGGTTGACCGCATGGGCCATGGCCTCCTCATTGGCGCCGACCACGCAGATGTTGTGGCTGTCGTGCCCGACGGACGAGGCGATCGCGCCCCGCTTCATGCCGAAGCCGTTGACGAACCCGAGGCCTATATTGCCGGTGCCCTTGTGCCTTTCGACCACGGCCACCTTCAAGACGTCCTGATCGAGATCGGCGAGCGTCTTGCCGCCCGTCACCGGCAGGGTCCGCTTCAGGTGTTCGGTGATGATTTTTCCCGGTACGACACCAATGACGTCCGCTTCGCTGTTGCGGGCGGGAATTTCGAATTTCATGGCGGTGACCGGCCCCACCCTGACGCTGTCCAGGCCGACGGGCGGAACGATCTTGCGCCTCTGAAAAACTTCGTCACGAACAACAACACCGCCGCTGACGACCTGGACAACCCGGCAATCCTCGAAATCGCTCAGGAGCGCGATGTCCGCCCGCTTGCCCGGCGCGATCACGCCCCGGTCCTTCAGGCCGAACGCATTGGCGGCCGACCAGCTCGCTGCCCGGTAGACGTCAAGCGGCCTGATGCCCTTGGCGATCAGGCGGCGGATCATGCTGTCCAGATGGCCTTCCTCGGCAATGTCCAGCGGATTGCGGTCGTCCGTGCACAGCGCCACGAAGGCCGACACGTCCGGTGTCAGGATCGGCGCCAGCGCCTCCAGATCCTTCGACACCGAGCCCTCCCGTATCAGTATGGCCATGCCCTTGGCGAGTTTCTCCAGGGCCTCTTCGGCCGTGGTCGCCTCATGATCGGTGCTGATACCCGCCGCCAGATAACCGTTCAGGCCGTCCCCTCTCAACAGCGGCGCGTGGCCGTCGATATGACCGCCCTGAAACGCCGCCAGCTTGGCAAGCACCTTGGGATCGCGCGCCAGGACACCCGGAAAATTCATGAATTCGGCAAGGCCGATCACACTGGGGTGATCCCGGAACGGCAGCAGGTCGTCGATTTCCAGACAGGCTCCGGAGGTCTCGAAGGCGGTCGCCGGAACGCAGGAAGACAGGTTGACCTTGAGGTCCATGACCGTTTCTAGAGAGGATTCCAGAAAGTAGCGGATACCTTCCGCCCCCAGGACGTTGGCGATCTCGTGGGGATCGCAGATGGCCGTGGTCACCCCGTGCGGCAGCACGCAGCGATCGAATTCGAACGGCGTGACCAGGGAGGATTCCACGTGCAGATGCGTGTCGATGAACCCGGGGACGGCCGTCAGGCCGGTTCCGTCGAGTTCGACCTTGCCCGAATAGCGGCCATGGGTGCCCACGATCCTGTCGCCGGCGATGGCAATGTCTGTTTCCACCGTCGTTCCGTTGACCACGCTGAACAGATGGACGTTCCTGATCACCAGGTCGGCAGGCTCCGCGCCCATACCCGCGGCGATTGCCCGCGCCAGAAACCCTTCGTCGTGATTGACCGGCATGCGCTCTTTCTCCGATTCTCCAAGTCCAGAGACAATACGGCACTTGCGCGCATCGGCAACGGGGTCACTCAGGCGGACCGGCGATACCCACCATTGCAACCGTTCAGGCCGACCGGGCAGCAAAATGGGACGATAAACAGCGCGCTCTCTCCCGTTCCGGTCTATAAAGGTCCTTTCACGGCCCTTCGGGTCCCGGCGCGGATCTGGGTTTTCAACCTTAATTCCAGAAACTTGCCGCACCACAATGCAGAAACCTTGCGCTGCAACAGCATTTCGGAATTGACAGCGCGATCGAACGGACAAATAATTTCATCAAAATAATTTATTCTGAAGCGCCTGACCCTGTCGAGATTACGGACAGGCGCGAAACCCGGGAGCGAGAATTTTGGAGGGACCCCGCAAGAGCGGGCGCGGATCGAATTCCGCGCAATTGCGGCGCTACAACGAACGCATTGTTCTGCAAATTCTCAGACGCGCCGGAGAAGCGTCCAAGGCCGAACTTTCCAGAGCCGTGCAACTGACCAATGCCGCCATCGGCGCGATTATCCAGAACCTGATCGAGGAAGGCCTGATCGTCGAGGCGGGAAAACGCCATGACGGCGGCCGCGGCCAACCCGCCACCATGCTCCGGCTTGCCTCCGGGGGCGCCTATTCCTTTGGCGTCCGGCTGGACCGGACCAACATGGAAACGGTGCTGATGGACTTTTCCGGCCGGCTCGTCGCCCGCCGCCTTCACGACCTGATCCTGCCCGCGCCCGAACGTGCCCTGGAAATCCTGACCGAGGACCTTGCGATCCTGCGCGGCCACCTGAGCCAAGAGCAGCAAACGCGCATCACCGGGATCGGCCTGGCACAGCCGTTCAACCTCGGCGCCTGGCTGCACGAGCTTGGCCTGCCGGCTGCCCACTTCAGGGAATGGGACGACTATGACCTGGCGGAGGCGCTGCAGGGCGCGACGGGTCTACCCGTTTTCAGCGAGAATGACGGCACGGCGGCGGCCGTTGCGGAGCACTTTTACGGTCTCGGCCGCCAGAACGACGACTTTCTCTATATCTTTCTGGGACCGGCCATTGGCGGCGGCCTGATCGTGAAGGGCGACGTCCTGCGCGGTGTGACCGGAAATGCCGGGGATGTCGCCATGATCCCCGTTCCGCCGAGCCGATTGCCAACCGCCCCCAAGGCACGCCATTCCTGGGACCTGCTGATCACGCGCGCCTCCCTGGTGGCGCTGGCACGCAATCTGGCGCCGGAGGATTTCGGCGGGCTGCAAAGGACGGACCTGCAGCAAGCGGTCGATGACGATGCCCTCCCCTATCGAGAATGGATGGAGGATTGCGCCGAGGCGCTCGCGCTTGCCTTGCGCTCGGCCTATGCCCTGTTGGACATGCCGCTGGTCATTGTCGACAGCGATCTCGGCGGCACCTTTCCAGACACTTTCAAATCTCTCCTGAAGCAAGCCGTCGAGCACGCCGCACCCGAGCAACGCCAGTCTCCGGAAATCGCATTCGGCAGTTTTGGCCAGGACGCCGGTGCCATCGGCGCGGCCAGCCTGCCACAATTCTTCAATTTCTCGCCCAGGGCAGCGATCCTGACCGGTGGTCGAGACAGCGGACCTGCCGGAGCTGGCGGCTCGGAGGATAGAGCCAGCTTTCCGGCAAGGGCAGCTCGGTTGGGAACACATCTGGCCAAACCCGACCGTTCTACGTAACCAAAGGCCAGGGAGGAAACGCATATGACCCGCAAACTAATCGCGACAGCATCCGTGCTCGTTGCCATGGCGGCGGCCCCGGCAGCCGCGGCGGACATCTCCGCCTGCCTGATCACAAAGACGGACACCAACCCGTTCTTCGTCAAGATGAAGGAAGGCGCGACCGCCAAGGCGGAAGAACTCGGCATCGAGCTGAAATCCTTCGCCGGCAAGATCGACGGCGATCATGAAACCCAGGTCGCGGCCATCGAAACCTGCATCGCCGACGGCGCCAAGGGCATCTTGCTGACCGCCTCCGACACCTCGTCCATCGTCCCTGCTGTTCAGCAGGCCCGCGACGCCGGTCTGGTGGTGATCGCTCTCGATACGCCACTTGAGCCGATCGACGCGGCGGATGCGACCTTCGCAACCGACAATTTCCTGGCCGGTGAACTGATCGGCAGTTGGGCTGCGGCCAGCCTCGGCGACAAGGCCTCGGATGCAAAGATCGCCATGCTGGACCTGGCCATCAGCCAGCCGAGTGTCGGCGTGCTGCGCGATCAGGGTTTCCTGAAAGGCTTCGGCATCGACCTGGGCGATCCGAACAAATGGGGTGACGAGACCGACGCCCGCATCGTCGGCAACGACGTCACCCAGGGCAACGAGGAAGGCGGCCGCCGGGCCATGGAGAACCTTCTTGCCAAGGACCCCATGATCAACGTCGTCTACACCATCAACGAACCGGCGGCTGCCGGCGCATATGAAGCCCTGAAGTCCATCGGCCGCGAGAATGACGTTCTGATCGTGTCCGTCGACGGCGGCTGCCCGGGTGTGCAGAACGTCAAGGACGGCGTCATCGGCGCCACGTCGCAGCAGTATCCGCTGCTGATGGCCTCACTTGGCATTGAGGCGATCAAGTCCTGGGCCGACAATGGCACGAAGCCCGAGCCGACACCCGGCAAGGATTTCTTTGACACCGGCGTTGCTCTGGTTACCGACAAGCCGGTCGACGGCGTTGACTCCATCGACACCGCCAAGGGCACCGATCTCTGCTGGGGCTAGATCTCCCCGATAGCAAGACACGAAGGGGGCATGGGCGACGTTGCCCCCTTCAGGAATGGCGCAGAGAGGGAAAACAGGCATGACCTCAGACACAAAACCGGCCGATGACCAGGCCGGCTTCGAAGCCGCCGCGGCGGCCGCTCCGCAGGCCGTCGCCTCATTCGATGACCACGGCCACGGCATCGGACAGAAAATCCAGCACAGGCTGCACCAGACACCGTCGCTGGTGCCACTGATTGTCCTGGTCCTGTCTCTCGTCGTCTTCGGGCTGCTGCTGGGCTCGAAACTGTTCTCGCCGTTCGCGCTGACCCTGATCCTCCAGCAGGTGCAGATCGTCGGCATTGTCGCCGCAGCGCAGAGCATCGTCATCCTGACCGCGGGCATCGACCTGTCGGTCGGCGCGATCATGGTACTGTCCTCGGTGGTGATGGGGCAGTTCACATTCCGATATGGTCTTCCGGTCGAGGTGTCCATCGCCTGCGGCCTCGTCTGCGGCACCCTATGCGGCTATCTCAACGGCTTCCTCGTCGCCGTTGTGAAATTGCCGCCCTTCATCGTGACGCTCGGCATGTGGCAGATCGTGCTGGCAACGAATTTCCTCTATTCCGCCAATGAGACAATCCGCTCCCAGGACATCGCCGCGAACGCTCCGCTGCTGCAGTTCTTCGGCACCAAGGTCAATGTCGGCGGTGCGATCTTCACCTATGGTGTGATCTTCATGGTGGTTCTGATCCTCGTCTTGGCCTATGCCTTGCGGCAAACCGCCTGGGGCCGCCACGTCTATGCGGTCGGAGACGATCCGGAGGCGGCCAAACTGTCGGGCGTGCAGGTCAAAAAGGTGCTGATCTCCGTCTACATGGTGTCCGGCCTGATCTGTGCTTTCGCCGGCTGGGCGATGATCGGCCGCATCGGCTCGGTCTCGCCGACCACCGGTCAGCTTGCGAACATTGAATCCATCACCGCCGTCGTGATCGGTGGCATATCGCTGTTCGGCGGGCGCGGATCGGTGCTGGGCACGCTGTTCGGCGCCCTGATCGTGGGCGTGTTCACGCTCAGCCTGCGCCTGCTCGGCGCGGACGCCCAGTGGACATACCTCCTGATCGGCATTCTCATCATCGGTGCGGTCGCGATCGACCAGTGGATCAGAAAGGTGTCAGTCTGATGGAACCTGTTTTGCAGGCGCGCAAACTGGTCAAGCGCTATGGCCGTGTGGTGGCCATGGACCAAGCCGACTTCGAACTCTATCCGGACGAGATCCTGGCGGTGATCGGCGACAACGGGGCTGGCAAGTCCACCCTGATAAAGGCCCTCAGCGGCGCGGTGCTGCCCGACGGCGGCGAGATCCTCCTCGATGGCAGGCCGGTGCATTTCGGGTCGCCGATCGACGCGCGCGATGCCGGCATCGAGACGGTCTACCAGACCCTTGCCATGTCCCCGGCCCTGTCGATCACGGACAACATGTTCATGGGCCGCGAGCTGAGGAAACAGGGCTTTCGCGGCACGTGGCTGCGCCAGCTCGACCGCAGGAAGATGGAGGAGATTGCCCGCGACAAGCTGAACGAACTGGGCCTGCTGACGATCCAGAACATCAACCAGGCGGTGGAAACCCTGTCCGGTGGCCAGCGCCAGGGCGTGGCCGTCGCCAGGGCCGCGGCCTTCGGCTCCAAAGTAGTCATCATGGACGAGCCGACGGCGGCCCTCGGTGTCAAGGAAAGCCGGCGTGTCCTGGAGCTGATCAAGGATGTGAAGGCAAGAGGAATGCCGATCGTCCTGATCAGCCACAACATGCCCCATGTCTTCGAGGTCGCCGATCGCATTCACATTCACCGGCTCGGCAAGCGCGCCTGCGTGATCAGACCGTCGGACTTTTCCATGTCCGACGCGGTCGCGATCATGACAGGGGCCATGGACCCGCCCGGGAGCCTTGCGGCGTGAGGCCATGTCTGAATAGGTGGCCTGAAAAAATCGGCTGGATGCCGTCGGAATCGGCACATTGCCTGCGCATATCCCTGAAAAGAAATCGAGAGTTCTGGAAGACATATGTATCTGATTTGCGGTGAAGCGCTGTTCGATCTCTTTGGCGAAAACACGACCGGCGACAGCGTCTCCTTTGACGGGCGTATCGGCGGTTCGCCTTTCAACGTGGCCATGGGACTTGCACGGCTGGACCAGGACGCCGCCTTCTTCGGCGGCATCTCGAACGATGCGCTGGGTGAGAAACTGGTCGGAAAATTCCGCAAGGAGGGGGTCTCGGAGCGGTACATCCTGCGCACCGATCACCTGACGACGCTGAGCGTGGTGCAGAAAGACGATCGCGGATCGCCTGCCTATACGTTCTATGGCGAAAACGCCGCCGACCGCATGATCACGGAAGCCGATTTGCCGGATTTCGAAGCGCCGCCCTCGTTCGTGCATGTCGGCTCCTACACCGCACTGGTAGAACCGGTTTCCAAAGCCCTGAGAGCACTGATAGAACGGGAGAGACCCCATGCGCTGATCTCCTTCGATCCGAACATCCGCCCGACGGTTGTCGGCGACATGGACCGGTGGCGCCGCAACACGGAGGCATTGATCCCGTTGACAGACCTCGTCAAGGTAAGCGACGAGGATCTGGAGCTGATCGCGCCCGGCGAACCTGTCGCCGAGATCGCGCGCAAGTGGCTCTCCGCCGGCGCCGGCCTGGTGATCGTCACCAGGGGCGGAGACGGCGCTACGGCCTACGCGTCCGGTGTCACCGTCGACTGTCCTGGCGTCAGGGTAGAGGTCGAGGATACGGTGGGGGCCGGAGACACTTTCCAGGCGGCACTCTTGGCCGGCCTCGGACATCTGGGCGTCCTGAACCGGGAGACACTCTCGACCCTGGACGAGGCGCGCCTGAAACGCCTTTTGGAGTTCGCCGTCAAGGCAGCCGCGATCACCTGTTCCAGGCGCGGCGCCGACCTGCCGCGCAAAAGCGAACTGGAAAAAGAATGGTCCGCCTTGAATTGAGGGGCTGACAAGAGAATTAAACCGATTTAAAAACCTGACGCACAGGTGCAGTGCAACATTGACCGCGCCACCAGTGCTCCGCAGGACGGCAAAGCTGTAGAGAAGGAAAGAAGCATGGCGGTACGCGTCATTGAAGTGGATGAATTCGATCTCATCGTGTTCGGGGCCTCCGGCGATCTTGCCCACCGCAAGCTTCTGCCGGCCCTTTACCATCGCGATGCCGACGGCCAGATGCCGGAAGAGGCCCGCATCATCTGCAGCGCGCGCCGTGATTATTCCGACGACGACTACCGGGACTATGCCAGAAAAGCCCTGGAAGAGCATGTCGCCGATCTCGATGACGCACACCTGGAACAGTTCCTGAAGCGCCTGCGCTACGTCAAGATCGACATCGCCACAGGCGTGGGTTTCGAAGACCTGAAGACCATCCTCGATGACCGTCCGGACGTTATCCGGGCCTTCTACCTTGCGGTCGGACCGGATCTGTTTGGCACGATCTGTGAAAATCTTGGCCGGATCGGCGCCGTCAACGAACATTCCCGCGTCGTCATGGAAAAACCGATCGGCAAGGACGGCGCCTCCGCGAAAGCGCTCAACGACACGGTCGGCGCCGTGTTCGAGGAAGACCAGATCTTCCGTATCGATCACTATCTCGGCAAGGAAACGGTGCAGAACCTGATGGCTCTGCGGTTTGCCAACGCGCTGTTCGAGCCGCTCTGGAACGCGGCGCATATCGATCATGTGCAGATCACCGTGGCCGAGTCCCTGGGGACAGGCGGCCGCGCCGGCTACTACGACACCGCCGGGGCCCTGCGCGACATGGTCCAGAACCACATCTTGCAGTTGCTGTGCCTGGTGGCGATGGAGCCGCCGGAATCCATGAACGCCGACAGCGTCCGGGACGAAAAGCTGAAAGTGCTGAAGGCACTCGCCCCGATCAGCGAACAGAATATCGACAGGCTGACGGTGCGCGGTCAGTATCGGGCCGGAGCCTCGGCCGGCGGAGCCGTTCCCGGATATCTGGAGGAGCTCGGCAATGACGAGAGCCGCACGGAAACATTTGTCGCCCTGAAGGCCGAAATCGCCAACTGGCGGTGGGCGGGTGTGCCGTTCTATCTGCGCACCGGCAAGCGGCTTGCCCAGCGCGTGTCGGAAATCGTCGTCCAGTTCCAGCCGATCCCCCATTCCATCTTCGATGCCGAAGCCGGCGCGATCACGGCCAACCGCCTGATCATCCGCCTGCAGCCCGATGAAGGTGTCCAGATGCAGATCATGATCAAGGACCCCGGCCCGGGCGGCATGCGCCTGCGTCAGGTGCCGCTCGACATGAGCTTCGCGGAAGCCTTCAAGGTGCGCAACCCGGATGCCTATGAGCGGCTGATCATGGACGTGATCCGCGGCAACCAGACCCTGTTCATGCGCCGGGACGAAGTCGATGCCGCCTGGGCGTGGATCGACCCCATCCAGGCCGCGTGGACCGCGTCCAAGGACACGCCGAAGGGATACACCGCGGGCACCTGGGGACCTTCCGCCTCAATCGCCCTGGTGGAACGCGACGGCCGGACCTGGGCGGAGGACGACGGGGCCTGACCCCGCGGTCCGGACCACCCAGCAGCGCCTTCGTCGGTCAAATCGATTGAACGGGGTACGGGCGCGCGAGGAGCGCCCTGTCTGCCGGATTACGCAAGAGCCAGGCCGCCCGACGGCTAGCAAAGGAAACACAGGTATGACCATCCAGGATCGCATTGGCGACGTTACCGAACGGATCGTCAAACGCAGCCACGACAGCCGCTCCCTCTATCTGGACCGGATCGGCCGGGCCGCCGACAAGGGACCGCAGCGCTCGCGCCTGTCCTGCGGCAACCTGGCCCACGGCTTCGCCGCCTGCGGTGTTTCCGACAAGCAGGCCCTGTCCGGCGACGTGGTGCCCAACCTGGGCATCATCACCTCCTACAACGACATGCTGTCGGCCCATCAGCCCTATGAAACCTATCCGGCCCTGATCCGTCAGGCGGCTCATGAAGTCGGCGCGGTTGCCCAGGTCGCCGGCGGCGTCCCGGCCATGTGCGACGGCGTCACCCAGGGCCAGGACGGCATGGAACTGTCGCTGTTTTCCCGCGACGTGATCGCCATGGCGGCCGCCGTCGGCCTGTCGCACCAGATGTTCGACGCCGCCGTGTTCCTCGGCATTTGCGACAAGATCGTCCCGGGCCTGGCCATCGCGGCGCTGTCCTTCGGCCACATGCCGGCCGTGTTCGTGCCCGCCGGCCCGATGACCACCGGCATTTCCAACGACGACAAGGCCAAGGTCCGCCAGCTCTATGCCGAAGGCAAGGTCGGCCGTGACGCCCTTCTGGAAAGCGAATCCAAGGCCTATCACTCCCCGGGAACCTGCACCTTCTACGGCACGGCCAACTCCAACCAGATGCTGATGGAGATCATGGGCCTGCACATGCCGGGCGCATCCTTCGTCAATCCGGGCACGCCGCTGCGCGACGCGCTGACCCGCGAGGCCGCCAAACGGGCGCTTGCGATCTCCGCACTCGGCAACGAATTCACCCCGGCCGGCGAGATCATCGACGAGAAGGCCATCGTCAACGGTGTGGTCGGCCTGCACGCCACCGGCGGCTCCACCAATCACACCATGCACCTGGTGGCGATCGCCGCCGCCGCGGGCATCCGGCTGACGTGGGACGACATTTCCGATCTCTCCGACACGGTCCCGCTGCTTGCCCGTGTCTACCCCAACGGCAAGGCGGACGTGAACCACTTCCAGGCCGCCGGCGGGCTTGCCTTCCTGATCCGCGAACTGCTCGGCGACGGCTACCTGCACCAGGACGTCAAGACCGTTCACGGCACCGATCTGTCGGGCTATACGGTCGAAGCCAGGCTCGACGCCAACGGCAACGTGGTCCGCGAACAGGTCCCGGCGGTTTCCGGCGACGAAACGGTTCTCGCCCCTGTCTCCAAGGCCTTCCAGCCGACGGGCGGCCTGAAGATGCTGACCGGCAACATGGGCAAGGCCGTCATCAAGATCTCGGCGGTCGCCCCGGATCGCCACATCATCGAGGCGCCCGCGCGCGTGTTCCATGACCAGAACGACTTCCTGACAGCCTTCAACAACAAGGAACTGACCGGCGATGTCGCCGCCGTTGTGCGGTTCCAGGGCCCGAAAGCCTGCGGCATGCCCGAGTTGCACAAGCTGACACCTTGCCTCGGCATCCTCCAGGACCGCGGCCACAAGGTCGCCCTGATCACCGACGGACGCATGTCCGGGGCCTCCGGCAAGGTGCCGGCGGCGATCCATGTGACGCCGGAAGCCGCCGACGGCGGTCCGATTGCGCGGATCCGGGACGGCGACATGATCCGGGTGGACGCGATCAGCGGCGATTTGACGGTTCTCGTCGATGAAGCCGAGTTCAACGCCCGCCCGCTCGCCACGGCTGATCTGAGCCACCATCATTTTGGCGTCGGCCGCGATCTCTTCGCCGCCTTCCGCAGCAATGTCGGAACGGCGGACACCGGCGCGCATGTCTTCGGGGGTCAGGAGCCAGCACGTGGAAACTGACGTTGTGCCATCAGTCGACCGTCGTTTGACCGCGCGTTGCCGCATTTCACGGTCTCGCTTTTTGTTCGGCGGCGATCTTCTGCGCCCTTGTCGGCCGAGACGATCGATCGGTTAGGGTCGAAACCGGTCTCGCGAAGGGACGTCCTGTTTGACGGAAGGACACTGCGGAGCACGGGATTGCGCTCGGAAGGTTACGGGCCGCACCGATCCTTCCAACTGGAATTCAGATCTATCGGCGCGGTCAACACACACACAAAAGAATACAGGGAGGCGATATGGCCCAGGACATAGAAAAGATCGAACAGGTGATGTGCGCCGCGCCGGTGATCCCGGTGCTGGTGGTGGAAGACCCGAAAAAGGCTGTGCCCATGGCCGAGGCCCTGGTGCGCGGCGGGCTACCGTCGATTGAAATCACCTTGCGCACGCCCCTTGCCCTGGAAGCGATCAAAGCGGTCAACGAGCATGTCGAAGGCGCGATCGTCGGTGCGGGCACCGTGCTCGACGACAGGCAATATGATGCCGCCATTTCCGCAGGTGCGCGCTTTATCGTGTCTCCGGGCGCGACGGAGGCCCTTCTCGATGCCGCTGACCAGCACAGCGTCCCCCTGCTGCCGGGTGCGGCCACCGCATCGGAAGTCATGTTCCTGCTGGAGCGCGGCTATCAGCGGCTGAAGTTCTTCCCCGCGGAGCAGGCAGGCGGCGCGTCCTATCTGAAGTCCCTCTCCTCGCCGCTGGCGGCTGCGAAGTTCTGCCCGACGGGCGGCGTCAGCCTCGACAAGGCCCCGGACTACCTGAAGCTTCCGAATGTGCTGTGCGTGGGGGGATCCTGGATCGCCGATGCCAAGGCCATCGCCGCCGAGGACTGGCAAGGCATCGAGGACCGCGCGCGGGCTGCCGCGGGTCTGAAAGGCTGACAACGGCAGCGCACTCTCATGTCATGCCCGGGCGTCTCGTCCGGGCATCTCGTCCGGGCAGGGCACCGGCCTCAGGCCTTCTCGTTTTCCTCGAGCGTGCGGTCCCACAGCAGCCGCAGACCTGCGGACGCTTCATTGCGCCATGCGAATTCCGCGATGACCGGGCGGTCGAACTTCTTCATGGTGAGGACCACTTCCTCGGGCAACGCGGTCATGCCGTCCGCCATGATGCGGCATCCGTTGTTGCCCGCGTCCACGATTGTTCCCGTGATCTCGGTGATCCCCTCGAGATCCGACAACTTGGCGGCGATGTTGACGTTGTTGCGTTTCTCCCGGCGCTTGTCGCTGACTGTCTGTTCGGACTTGGCAAACACGACCACGGCGAAGTCCTTCTTGGCAGATGTCACGAGAGCCTTTACGAGCTTGTTCGACCCTTGGGCGCGGATACCGATGTTCTTGTAGAGCTCCTTGATCTCGGCCGAGGCAATACGGCATCCCCATTCGTTGACGTTGGAGATGACTGCATCGATGACCGACATCGTATCGAAATCAACAATCAGCACGTCTTCTTCCGCGTCCGGCTGATCCAGAAGATGAGAGAGATCGCCTAATTTGTCTTCCGGCTTCATTTCCAAATCATCCGAGGCTGGGACATGCGGATTTCCAATCGATAAAAATCTATTGAAAAGTACCACACGATGGAAGTTTAAGTTCCTTTAAGGTGGCTATGCAAACCGTCACGTTTCTCATTTACACATTTGGTGTCTCCGCAAATTTTCCATTCGGCGCGGAGCCCGAAAATCTGACGGACGATGCCAGCAGATGGCAAGGCAAGAGAGAAGAAAATGACCGGTATTCTTAGAATTTCCACGCTGTTCTGCGCGGTCTCGTTTCTGGCCACGTCGGCTCATGCCGCCGCCCTGTGCCAGGGCTTCGGCCCTCAGACGCCCCGGGACATTGCCGACAAGAACGGCTTGAATACGCACGCGGTGTCCATCGCCCCCGCGGCCGATCAGCTGAACCTCTGCAATATCCACACGCACACCAATGCCGAACACAAGGGTCCTGGCTTTGCGATCTTCGCCGGCGATGGCGAGTCGGGCGGCTTCAGGTGCAATGGCACCGACGACCTGACCGCGGCAGAGCTCGCCGAACCTGACAGCACCGCCTTTCACGGCGTCAGGCCGGGCGACACGATCGAGGTCCACTGGGTTTATTCCTCCTGCGACATCGAGCCGGGCAAGGGCCTTGGCTCCTGCATGTCGGAGACCTGCACCAATCCGCAGCTGCGTGTGGAGGCCCAGGCCTTTCTCGTCGTGAACGACCCTGCCGCGCTGGATTTTGGCGGATTTTCCTATGACGGCACGATGCGCGAGGGTCTGCATCAGCCCAAGGCCCTGCCCTCGGGAACCGGAGCCCCGGTCACCTTTATCGGCTCCACCACCGGACCGAGCTACACCGAGGAAGTCTGCTCGCCGCTTCAGGTGACCTGGAGCGTCCGCCCCCAATGCGCGAAACTGGATATCAACTCGTTGAACGCCTGGGCCCGGAACGGCAACGTCTTTAAGGAAGATCATTCTCACGGCGTGCGCCAGCTCGTGACCGCACCGGAACTTCTGGCCCCGATCAACTGAGCCTCGCACCGGTCCGGCGGCGGTGCCGCAATTTTCGCTCCACCTCGCAGGACCTCTGTGGTATTCGGGGCGCCGTCGGCATCGGCAGAAGACCGGCCTGTTAAATCGGTTGAAGGGGATTGTTCATGGCTCTCGACGAAGCATTTGAGGCCCTCGCGCGGCAGGCCGGACAGCTGCGCAAGACCAACCTGCGCGCGCTTTTCGCAAGCGACCCGGACCGCTTCGACAGCTTCTCCGCCAGTTTCGAAGATCTCCTGCTCGATTATTCAAAGTCGAAGATCGACGCCAGGGCCTTCGCCCTGCTGCTCGACCTGGCCAGGGCCGCCGATGTGGAAGGCCGGCGCGCGGCCATGTTTTCCGGAGAAAAAATCAACACGACAGAGAACCGCGCGGTCCTGCATACGGCTCTCAGGAACCGCTCCGACCGTCCGGTGCTGGTCGACGGCAAGGACGTGATGCCCGACGTGCATGCGGTCCTGGACGCCATGGCCGACTTTTCCGAAGCCGTCCGCTCCGGTGAGCTGACCTCCTTCACCGGCGATGCCTTCACCGATGTGGTCAATATCGGCATCGGCGGCTCCGACCTCGGCCCGGCCATGACCACCCTGGCGCTCAGGCCTTATCATGACGGCCCGGAACTCCACTATGTATCGAACGTGGACGGCGCCCATATCGCCGACACGCTGGAAAGTCTCGATCCGGCCACGACCCTGATCATCGTGGCGTCGAAGACTTTCACCACCATCGAAACCATGACCAATGCGCAGACCGCGCGCACCTGGATCGCGGACGCCCTGGGCGAGGACGCCGTCGGCGACCATTTCGCGGCCGTGTCGACCGCCCTCGACAAGGTTGCCGCCTTTGGCATCGACGAAACCCGCGTGTTCGGTTTCTGGGACTGGGTCGGTGGCCGGTATTCCATCTGGTCGGCCATCGGCCTGCCGCTGATGATCGCCATCGGCCCGGATGCCTTCACCGATTTCCTGGAAGGCGCACACGCGCTTGATACCCATTTCGCCGAAGCGCCGCTCGACAGCAACCTGCCGGTCCTGATGGCACTGATCGGGGTCTGGAACCGGGATCTGCTTGGATACGGCGCAAGGGCGGTGCTGCCTTACGACCAGCGCCTGTCGCGACTGCCGGCCTATCTGCAGCAACTCGACATGGAATCCAACGGCAAGAGCGTGCGCCTGGACGGAAGCCCGGCGGCGCAGGACACCGGTCCGCTCGTATGGGGCGAACCGGGTACCAACGGCCAGCATGCCTTCTACCAGTTGCTGCATCAGGGAACGACGGTTATTCCCTGCGAGTTCCTGATCGCCGCAAACGGGCACGAGGACGATCTCAAGCATCACCATGACCTTCTGATCGCCAACTGCCTGGCGCAGTCCGAGGCGCTGATGCTCGGCAGGACCCTTGACGAGGCCCGGGACAACCTGAGCGCTTCGGGCCTGTCCGGCGAGGACGTCGACCGTCTCGCTCCGCACAAGGTATTTCCCGGCGACCGGCCCTCGATGACGCTGGTTTACGACCAGCTGACGCCATTCGCACTTGGCCGCCTGATCGCGCTTTATGAACACCGGGTCTTTGTCGAGGGCGTGATCTGGGGGATCAATTCATTCGACCAGTGGGGCGTCGAACTGGGCAAGGAACTGGCAACCGCCCTGCTTCCCATGGTCAAGGGCGAGGCACCGGCGGCATCCAAGGATTCCTCGACAAAAGGGCTTTTGATGATACTTCGAGGCTGATCGAAGGAACTTTCTTTACTCAATGGCGTTTACACCTTGGGCGCTCTCGCCATAATTTCGCCCGACCAGAGCGGTCTGGTCCACCATGCCGGGAGCCTGAATCGACTGTCCGGCAGGACGCTGACCTGTAAGGCAATGAGAGATTGCCCGTGCCGGGAAAGCGGCTTAGTCTCGGCGAGGCTTTTATTTTGTCGGTCGCGCCGCCATCGGCGGACCCCAAGGGAGATGGTATCGATGAAAAAACTTGTTCTGCTCGCAGCAGTTGGCCTTGCTCTGGCTGGATGCCAGTCCGACAGCCAGCGTGACCGCGCCCTGGTAGGCGGCGGTCTGGGTGCTGCCACGGGCGCTGCTATCGGCGCAGCTGCAACAGGTGATGTCGGCGGAGCCCTGGTCGGCGGTGCGATCGGTGCGGCAGGCGGTGCGATCGTCGGATCCGCAACCACGCCGAAGAACTGCGTCGCCTATGACCGCTACGGCAACCCCTACAGGGTCGCCTGCCCCTGATCCCAGCAGGCACATTTCAGACTGAGATGCTAACTTACAGGTAGAATTGATGAAAAGACTTGTTCTGGTTGCCGCGGCAGCCATGTTCGTTGCGGGCTGCCAGTCCGACAGTCAGCGGGACAGAGCGCTGGTGGGCGGCGGCCTTGGCGCCGCGACCGGTGCCGTGATCGGCGCTGCCGCCGGCGGTGGCGTGGGTCCGGCTCTAGTCGGCGCGGCCATCGGCGGGGCCGGTGGTGCCATCGTCGGATCGGCGACCACTCCGAAAAACTGCGTTGCCTATGACCGCTACGGCAATCCCTACAGGGTCGCCTGTCCCTGATACCGGCATCGTAAACCGGGATAACCGGACTGATGGTAACGATCTGTTAACCATCTGACGACACCCTTGGCGGATGACTGTTTTCGCCAGGGGAATCAGGATGAAACCCATCCTTGTCGCATCCGCACTCGCGCTCTTTCTTGCCGGCTGCGCCAATACTGAAAGCCAGCGGGACAGAATGCTGATCGGCGCCGGTCTCGGTGCCGCCACGGGTGCCACAATCGGCGCCATCGCCGGATCGACCGTGAACGCCACCCTCGCCGGCGTGGCGCTCGGCGCCATCGGCGGCGGTATCGTCGGCGTGGTCACCACCCCCCGCAACTGCATCGCCCGCGACCAGGACGGCACCCCCTACAAGGTGCGGTGTCCTTGAGGCCCAAAAAGATCTCCATCTGATTTTCGCTCAAACCATCCCGAACGCGGTGGCAGAGCGCGCCAGCCCGAACAAAAGGCCGGCTCCTGAATGCCGGCCCTTGTCGTGTTTCGAAATCAACCCTGGTCAGGCCGCGGCGCTTGCCCGTGCCTGCTCCAGCGCCACCTTCGGATCGACATAGTCGTACCCCAGAGCGGTGGCGACCGCTTCGCAGGTCACCTTCCCGCCGATCACGTTGAGCCCCGGCAGAAAGTGCGGATCGTCAAGCAGCGCCTTTTTGGCGCCCTTGTCGGCCAGTGCCAGGGCAAACGGCAGCGTGGCGTTGTTGAGCGCGTGGGTCGACGTCTTCGGCACGGCTCCCGGCATGTTGGCGACGCAATAGTGCACGACATCGTCGATGATATAGGTCGGGTCGGAATGCGTTGTCGCCTTCGAGGTGGCAAAGCATCCGCCCTGATCGATGGCAACATCCACCAGAACAGACCCCGGCTTCATCCGGCTGACCAGGTCCCTGGAGACCAGCTTGGGGGCCGCCGCACCGGCCACCAGAACGGCGCCGATCACGAGGTCGGCGTCCAGCACATGCTTTTCCAGGGCCGCTTTCGTGGAATAGATCGTCGTCAGGGCCGGTCCGAAGGTCTGGGCAAGCTCTCCCAGAACCGCCGTGTTGCGATCAAGCACCGTCACATCAGCGCCCAGTCCGACCGCCATGGTGATCGCATGGGAGCCAACGACACCGCCGCCGATCACAACGACCTTTGCCGGTGCGACACCGGGAACACCGCCGATCAGGGTCCCCGAGCCGCCATGGGCCTTTTCCAGTGCCTTCGCGCCGGCAATCACCGCCAGGCGCCCCGCCACCTGGGACATGGGCACCAGCAACGGCAGGCCTCCGCGGGCATCGGTCACGGTTTCATAGGCAATGCAGGTCGCGCCGGACTTCACCAGATCGGCTGTCTGCTCCGCGTCCGGCGCCAGATGCAGGTAGGTGAACAGAATGTGGTCCGGGCGCAACATTGCGCGCTCGACCGCCTGCGGTTCCTTGACCTTGACGATCATCTGCGCGCTTTCGAACACTTCCCCGGCACTCGACAGGATCCGCGCACCGGCGGCCTCATAGTCGGTGTCGGCGGCACCGATACCGGCCCCCGCATTGGTTTCGACCACGACTTCGTGGCCGTGCGCCACCATCTCGTGGACGCTGTCCGGGGTCAGGCCGACCCGGTATTCATGATTCTTGATCTCTTTGGGAACACCGATGCGCATGACCTAGTCTCCTCTGGAAGCCGGTTTGATTGCCTCCAAGTTTACGCCCGGCTGGATCGCATGTGCTTGCGTTCGGAGGGAGGAAAGAGCGATTTTGCGCAATTTTATTGCAACAGATTGACCATTCATCAAATTTAATGCTGGATACCATCCCGATGTCAGCAATAATTGCGGTGCAGCATACATGAAGCTCGATCGTCTCGACCGGAAAATTCTCACCGTCCTGCAAAGCGACGGCCGGATTGCCAACGCGGACCTTGCAGAAAAGGTCGGCCTGTCCGCTTCCGCCTGCCTCAGGCGCATGCGCGCCCTGGAAGATGCGGGCATCATCGAGAACTACGTGGCGCTGCTGAGCCAGAAGAAACTCGGCCGGCACATGGACATCTTCGTGGAAATCTCCCTGACCGGACAATCCAGGGAAACACTGGAGAATTTCGAACGCGCCGTCGCCCGCTCGGAGGAAATCATGGAGTGTTTCCTGATGGCGGGTGACGCCGATTACATCCTGCGTCTCACGGCCGCGGATCCGATCGATTTCGAGCGCATCCACCGTGACCATCTCTCCCGGCTGCCGGGTGTGCTCAGGATGAAGTCGTCCTTCGCCATCCGGCCGATTGTCCGCAGGACGGCTATCCCGCTGGAGGCGGCCCAATAGCCGCCAGCAGCCTCGACGCAGAAGGCGCTGCCCGCTATAGTCCGCATCCGTTCAAATGCCCGGCTTTTCAAGGAACCCGCCACGGTGTCCCACACGATTACCCGTTTTATCGACACGACGTATCAACTTGCCGAATGCCCGACCTGGGATGATCGTAAAAACCGCCTGCTCTGGGCCGACATCCAGGGCCGCACCATCCAGTCGATGGACTGGGAAAGCCGCAGCATCACCACGTGGCACTTCGACAATGAAGTCGGCTCCTTCGGCCTGACCGACGATGACAGGCTGATCGTCGGCGTCTGGGACAAGGTCATCCTGTTCGATCCGGACACCGGCTCCAGGGAGGTTCTGGCGGACGTGCAGGCGCACGAGCCGCGCACCCGCCTCAACGACGGCAAGGTCGGCCCTGACGGGGCTTTCTGGGTGGGCACGATGGACACCAGTTCCCCGCGCGCGCCGATTGCCGGCCTCTACCGGATCGACGCGGCCGGCGAGGTCGCCGAGATCCGGGACGAATTGCAGTGCTCCAACGGCCTCGCCTGGACGCCGGACGGCACCTACATGTTCCATTCCGACACGTCGCCCGGTTGGATCGAGCGCTACGGCTTCGACCCTGAGACCGGTGCCCTCGGCTCGAAGATGCTCTTTTCCCAGCAGACCAATGCCACCGGCCGTCCGGACGGGGCCACAGTGGACGCAAACGGCAATTACTGGAGCGCGGGTGTCTCCGCCGGCGTGCTGAACTGCTTTGCCCCCGACGGCAATCCGCTGGAGGCGATCGGTCTTCCGGTCGCAAAACCGACCATGCCGTGCTTCTGCGGCCCGGATCTCGATCACCTGATCGTCACCAGCATCAGACAGCCGGCCGACCCGACCGCAACCGAACCGGACACGATGTCGGGCGGGCTGTTTCTGGTGGAAGGCCATGGCCGGAAGGGCTTGAAAACATACCGGTTCAGAACCGCGGCGGCCTGAGCAGCGAGCGACGCAAGACCTCCTGAGGCCTTGCCCCGACCATCTGTCAGTCTTGCTGACGCCCGCAGCTCTTCAGCGCTGCAATCACCTGTTCGGCAGTAACACCGGGCACCTGGATCTTGGTCTCGCCGAAGAGATGCACGATGGCCTGATCGCCGCTGGCGGTCTGCTCGTTGTAGATGCGCACCGACTGGTTTTCGGCAATGAGCACCGCCATCGAACCGCCTTGCACGGAGAGCAGGATCGACGACGCGACCAATGTGCAAATCATGTTTCAGCCCCGCTGATGGAGTATCCCGATCCTGTACCGGACAGATCCGGCGTCAGTACCGGCAACCACGCACCCGGACCGGCTTCCAGACCGTCTGCGCGGGCTGAACCAGGACCTGCCGGGCCACGGTCCTGTAGACGGCCGGTTTTTGCACCCGATAACTTGAGGCGGGCTGGACCACAACCTTTTCCCTGACGGTGCTGTAGATGGCGGGCTGCCGGACGGCGACCTTCGAGGCCCGCTGAACCAGGACCCGCTGATTGATTGTCTTGTAAACCGCCGGATGCTGAACCTTGCACAGGATCTTGTGCCCCTTGATCACCCGGTACTCCCAGCCGACGCTGGCCGGTTGCACCAGTGCCCGGCTCCGCTGCGTCTGGTAGACCGCCGGTGAGGTGCGGTAGCTGACCCGCTCCGGCTGCACCAGCACGCGCCGTGTCTGATAGCCGTAGACGGCGGGTTTGCGAACCAGATGGCTTGACGCCGGTTGAACCAGAACCTTCTGATGCACCGTCCGGTAGACGGCCGGCACCGTGGCCTGCTCGTAGCAGGACAATGCCCGCCCGCCGGCATGAACGGAAGAACCAAGAAACGGAATGACGGCCAGCGCAACTGCGGCGGCGCTCCAGAACCTGTGACGCATGAACTTCCCCCAGTCTGGTGCAGGCACTTTCTGTGCACGGATGACTTTAGGAAAGATTCACAGGGCGTTAAAGCGAAAAAGTTAACAAACGTTAAGATTTGGTTTCCGCCTGGGCACTTGCATCCACGCTCAGGCCCTTTTCGTAATCCGTATCCTCATTGAGAATATGGCGTGCCTCCTCGGGAACCCAGGCGCCCCAGCACGGCTGAAGCTGGTGGTCGACGGACACCCGGTCATCGAACACGAAACATTCGCCTTTCCAGAGGCTCTGGTCCTGCGGCACCTTTTCCAGGTAGTTCAGGATACCGCCTTCCAGGTGGTAGACGTCCTCAAAGCCGTTCTGCAGCATCCATGCGGTGGCCTTCTCGCAGCGGATGCCGCCGGTACAGAACATGGCCACCTTCGGTTTGGCCTTCAACGGGGCCGCGCCCTCCACCCAGTCCGGAAATTCGCGGAAGGCCTGGGTTTGCGGATTGAGCGCCCGATCGAACGTTCCGAAGGCGAATTCATAATCGTTGCGGGTGTCGATCACGACCACATCCGGATCTGAAATGAGATCGTTCCAGTCCTCCGGCTTGACATAGTGTCCGACGATTTCGGTCGGGTCGACGCCGTCGACCGCCAGTCTCACGATCTCCTGCTTGAGACGCACCTTCATCCGCTTGAAGACATGGCGATCTGTCCAGGCCTCCTTGTGGCTCAGGTCCTTCAACCGCGGGTCACTGCGCAAATGGGCCAGAACCGCGCGCACGCCCGCTTCCGGACCGCACAGGGTGCCGTTGATGCCCTCCGCCGCCAGCAGCAGGCTGCCGCGCACATCCCGGGCTTCGCAAAAGACCTTGAGCGGGTCACGCATCGCCTCGAAGTCGTCGAGTGTGGTGAACTGGTAGAGGGCTGCAACGAGAATGTCGTTCATCAGGCTTGATCTTGTGTCCGGGACATGGAGCCGGATCGGGCGGGCGCGCCTGGCGGCCTGCGTCGCGATCCGGTTTTCTGGCGCCCTCTATACAGCCCCGGAGCCTCGACTGCAAAGTCCGCATTTCCCCGGACCTAGCCGGGACCATGCCGGGCTCCTGCCTTCCGGCTGGGCCCGACCGGCGCCAGGTCCGCTCGCGCGCAAATTTCTCTTTGTGGCGACCGGTGGATCAGCGTAAATGAAACTGGTACACGCATCAAAAAATCGATATTATAGAAAAATGGCCATAAAACCGCACACTGATCCCGCTCAGGAGCCCTCCGCCACCCAGCGCGCATATCTTGCCATCAGGCGGATGATCCTGATCGGAGAACTGTCGCCCGGCGAAAAACTCAAAATCGAGAACCTGCGCAAGTTCCTGGACATGGGTGGCTCCCCGATCCGGGAGGCGCTGACCCTGCTGGTGTCGGACCTGCTGGTGGAACGGCTCGACCAAAGGGGGTTCCGGGCTGCGGAAATCAGCCCCCACAATTTCGCGGAAATCCTGAAGCTGCGCTGCCAGCTTGAGGAAATGGCGCTGCGCGAGAGCCTGAAACATGCGAGCACCGACTGGGAGGACACGCTCGTCCTCAGCCATCACCGGATGGTGCGCGAACCGCGCGAGAACATTGAGCGGTTCGAGGAATTGCACAAGGCCTTTCACATGAACCTGATCGGTGCCTGCCACTCGCCGGTGCTGCTGAAGTTCTGCAATCAGCTCTATGACCTCAACATCCGCTACCGGTACCTTGCCGGCAGGGCTTTGAATTATTCCAAACGGGACATCGGCAGGGAACACACGGACATCATGAATGCCGCGGTTGACCGCGACACCGATACCGCATGCCGGCTGCTGCTCGACCATTACCGCACCACAGGCGCCTTTCTGGAAAAACACTTCCGGGCGGAAGCCGCGGAGTAGGCCCGGCGGCGAACGACCGCTGCCTCTTCCGAAGGTCGTGGCGGAAGGTCGTCGCGGAAGATAGTGACGGTCGCATTCGATCGAACGCGAGCTCGAGCCAGCCGACTGCGGCGCCCTGTTGCGCAAGGCCCTGTTGCGCAAGGCGGGGAGAGCTGTTAGCGCTCCCCCTCCTCGCGAACCAGAACCAGGTCGAACGCGGCCTCCAGATAGGGCCCGTCGACCTTGCCGGAGAGAGCGAAGCCTTCCGCCGGGAAGGACTCGGTCGGCTGTTCCACATAGGTCATGACAAGATCGTCGCGCACACCGAAAACCGTGTCCTGGTCGAGATACGGATCGTCATCGGGGAAGATTTCCGTGACCAGCGTCTGGAAACCCGGCGCCTTCACAATGTAATGGAGATGGGACGGTCGCCAGGGATGGCGCCCGCTGGCGCGCAGGATATCGCCCACCGGACCGTCGCTCGGCACGGTGTAGCTGACCGGCTTGACGGTGGTGAAGCCATAGCGCCCGTCCTCCCCGGTGACCTGGAGCCCGTGAAAGGAATAGGTATCCTGGTCGGGGTCCTGGCTGGAATAGAGCCCGTTCGGCGCTGTCTGCCAGATGTCGAGTTCCGCGCCCGCAATGGGATTTCCGTCCGTATCGCGGACGGTTCCCACGGCCAGCAGCACCTGATCCGGAAAGTCCTTGCGCAGATCCCCGCCCAAAGGCAGCGGCGGCGACCCGGTGATGTGGAACGGCCCGAGCACGCTCGACGATGTACCTTGCGGGTGCGAATGCAGCATGTCGACGAGAGAAGACAGACCCAGTACATCCGAGAGCAGCACGAATTCATGCCGTTCGGCATCCGAGATCGTGCCGGCCCGTTCGAGAAACTCGACCCCCTTGCGCCATTCGTCATGGGTGAGGTTGGTTTCGCGAGCGAACGCATGCAGGTGTGTGACCAGGCTCTTCAGGATCTGCTTCAGTCTCGGGTCGGTCTCCGGCCCCAGATAGTTCATGAAGACGTCGGTGATGTTGTCCTTGGTGACGTGACGCATGGAACCCTCTTAGTTCAAGATGGCAAGGCTGAGCGACGGCCAGCGGATCAGCGCGATCAGGACGACCAGCATCACCAGCGCAAAGGGGAATGCGCCGATGAAGACGTCCTTTAGCGAGATCCTCGGATCGTTCAAGGTGGCCTTGATGACAAAACACGAAATGCCGAGCGGCGGGGTCAGAAGACCGATTTCGGCGCCGACGACGGTGACGATCCCGAACCAGACCAGAGACAGGCCCATCGGTTCGACCAGCGGCAGGAACAGCGGCACGACGATCAGGATGATCGAGGCCGTGTCGAGAAGCGTTCCCAGGAAGATCATCATTGCCACATAGATCAGCATGATCCAGAAGAAACTCATCTCCGTCTCGGTCAGCAGGTCGCCGAGTTCGTTCGGCAGCCCAGCCAGACCGAGCATGCGGCTGTAGATCGATGCCGCCGTGATCAGGAACAGGATGGAAGCCGTGATGTGACCGGTTTCCAGAAGTGCATTCCAGAGGCTTTGCCAGGAAAGCTGCTTGCGCTGAAGCGCGATCAGCAACCCGAACAGGGAGCCTGCCGCCCCGGCCTCGACCGGCGTCAGCCAGCCGGTATAGATACCGCCCAGAACGGCAACGATCAGGAGCAGCGTCGGCACCGTCTTGTCCGCGATCTCCCGCAGCGACATCCACTCGCTTTCCTCGACCTTCCGTCCGCCGACGAAGGCAGGCGTGAAGCGCCCCATCAGGAAAATCGCGACCACATACGCGATCGCCAGCAGGATCCCCGGAACGACGCCGGCCAGGAACATGTCGCCGACGCTCTGCTCGGCCACGAAGGAATAGATGATCAGCATGGCCGAAGGCGGGATGATCATGCCCAGCACCGACGATCCCGCAACCACGCCGACCGCGAAGCGCGGATTGTAGTCGAATGCCAGCATCTGCGGCACGGAGACCTTCGAGAACACCGAGGCCGAGGCGATCGACGAGCCCGTCACGGCGGCAAAGACAGCGTTGGCGCCGACTGTCGCCATGCCGATCCCGCCCTTCACGCGGCGAAAGCCGGTGTTCATGACCTGATAGATATCCGCCCCAAGGCCCGCCTTGGCGACGATCAGTCCCATGAAGGTGAACAGCGGTACGGTGGCGAACGTGTATTCCATGACGCTGTCGCCGATGGCGATCTTCAACAGGTTGACCGCGAGGTCGAAATTGTCGCGCATCAACAGGATCGAGACGAACGACACCAGTCCGAGGGCGATGGGAATGTAAACGCCGAGATAGACCAGAACGACGATCGCGACGACCGAAAGGATACCGATTTCGATGGGGCTCACGCGGTATCTCCAGACTTGTCGTTTTCTTCACCCAGCCGGACCGGAGCGACCGGGCGGGCGGGCGAGAGGACCTTGAGCAAAAACAGAACCGTGCACAGAACGGCACTCAGATAGATGGCGAGCTTGAGCGGCCACCAGGGTGCGGTAAACACGCCGGGCACACCGAAATAGTCCCGGGTCTCGTACATTTCGACGAATTCGGGCCAGATGGCATAGGCGACCAGCACCATGAACAGCGCCGACGCGAGATTGATCAGCCTCCGGAGCGTTCCGGCCAGTTTCGGCCGGGTCATCTGGAGGATGGTCAGGAATCCGTCGGAGCGGGTCAATCGGTCCGTGCGCACCACGTCCGGCAGCTGCAGGAAGACAATCAGGACCATGGTGAACTGCACCACCTCGACCGCGCCCCGGAACGGTGCATTGAAGAAACCGCGCGCAACCACGTCGTAGTTCACGACCATGATCAGGGCGAGCACGATCAGCGTGCCGACGGCATTGGCCGCCATGGCCACGGCGTTGGCCAGTTTGGATAGGGCGCGCACGCCATCTGCAAGGGGACGCAGCATTCCGGAGACCCCGTCGGTGCGATTGAAAGGACGAGAGATCATCGGTCTTCCGACAGAGCCGGACCACCGATGCCGGAACCATGCCGCTTGTCCAGGGTCGCGGCATGGTTCGTCTGACAGGCGTTACTGGGGCAGATCAGCCGACCAGTCGCGCACGGGTGTGAAACCGGCCGCTGCCAGCTTCGCCAGATAGGCTTTCAGCATGTCGCTGCCCGGCTCGCCCTTGCCATCCAGGTCGGTCGCCCATTCCACCGCGATGTTCGGCATGGCCGACGCCCATGCGGCACGCTGGTCAGGGTCCATTTCGACCACGGTCCCGCCGGATTCGACGTAGGCGTTCCGGCTTTCCTCCGCCCGGTCCATGGCAATCGTGGCAACATGGTCACGATAGGCAACGGCAACTTCCTCAAGCGCGCCTTTCACTTCATCCGGCAACTTGTCCCAATAGTCCTTGTTGACGGTAATGGTCTTCGAGTTCACCGCTCCGAGATCTGCTTTCAGCATGTAGGGCGCGACTTCGGCGATCTTGAAGGTCTTGGCGGCTTCCGGCCACAGCAGCGCGTTGTCGACGAGCCCGGTCTGCAGCATGTTGTAGAAGTCGGTCAGACCGCCGCGCACACCGGCAGCGCCTTCGATGCCTTCCAGGTACCGCAGGTTCATGCCCGCTCCGGCTACTTTCTGACCTTCAAGATCGGAGACCACATTGACCGGTTCCTTGGAAAACACCTGATAGGTGTCGAGCACGACGCCGGTCGCCAGATAGACCTGGTTCTGGGCCTCGAACTCCTTCTGCATGGTCGGGAATTCCTTGGCGATCTCGTCCACTGCCTTGGCGACAGCCCGCGAATCGGCCGAAACAAACGGCGTCACCGCGGCAATCGCCTGGCTCGGCAGCTTCGAGGAATGGAAGATCGTGGTGACGATGCCGATGTCACCGAGGCCGAGCTTGACGCCTTCAAGAACACCCTTCGGCTTGACGATGGAGCCGCCGTAGCTTTCCTGCCAGTCCATCTTGTAGTTGCCGGTCGCGGCAAGGCGCTTGTCGACCTCGGGGATGAAGAAGTTCGTGAACTCCTGCACCCACAGTGCCCGGGCCGGATAGCCGTCGATAACGACCGCCTTGATGGTTTCCGTTGCCTGGGACGGCAGGGACGCCGCGCTCAGGAGCGCCAGTGCCAGAGCGCTGCGCCGTGTCATTTTACCAATCATGCTATTCTCCTCCCAAAGAATACAAGACGGCTCAGGCTTTCTGCCAGTCCGTCCGGATCAAGGTACCCGCCTGCTCAAACAGCTTGGACAGAGGGCAGTATTTGGCGACGTCTGTTGCGACGTTTCGAAGATCCGCTTCCGTAAGCGGGCCGTCACAGGTCACCACCTGCCGCAATTCAACGAACGGGACGTCAATCTCTTCCCTGAGCGTGACGCCCCTGCGGTCGAAAGCGCAGGAAATTTCGATTTTCAGATGCCCGAGATCGACACCCAGCTTGCCGGCGCACTTGTGGCCGATGACGTTGGTGCAGCCCGCGAGAGCCGCCAGCGCGACCTCCGTCGGAGCGGGGCCGAGATTGGTACCGCCTCGTGCGACCGGCTCGTCGATCGAAAAGCTCAGGTCGCGAACGGTGATGTCGGCCCGCGAATGCGACAGGCCTTCACCTGCCGCCCGCAGCTTCACCACAGTTTTATCCCTCAAGGCAGCCATGGCATCTCACAGAAACCGGCAAGCCATGTCGAACGGCAGGCGCGGCAGTTTGTGAAACAGCGCCGTCTCGTCGGCATAACCAAGATTGCACAGAAAATTGGATTTCAGCGTCGTTCCGGAGAAGAACTCCTCATCGACAATCTTGTTGGAGAAGCCGGACATAGCGCCGACATCCAGCCCGAGCGCACGCGCGGCGATCATGAAATAGGCGCCCTGCAGGGTCCCGTTTCTGAATGCAGTCGCTTCGCAATGTTCGGGCTTGCCCTCGAAATGCGGCCGCCGGTCCTCGTGCGGAAACAGGTACGGCAGCTCTTTCCAGAAATCCAGGTCATGGGCGATGATCACGCTCACCGGCGCGGACATCATCTTGTCGATGTTCTTGTCCTTCAGGGACTTGGCCAACCGCTTCTTGGCCTCCGGCGTCTCGATGAAGAAAAACCGAGCCGGACAGGTATTCATGCTGGTCGGACCGGCGGCCGTGATCTCGTAGATCTGTTCAAGCAGGTCACGCGGAACCGGCTTGTCCTGCCACGCATAGTGGGACCTGGCGGTTCTCAGGATCAGATCGATGCTGTCGTCGTCGAGCCTGCCGGCACGCTCGCGCAATGCGCGAACGCTCTCCTGAGCCTCGGCGCGCAGCCTGGCCAGGGCTTCTCCGGCCGGGGCTTTCGAAGCGATGGTGGTCATTCGGCGGCCTCCGTCGCGCGGATTTCCTCCTCCGCGACAATCGGATTGGCGCAGATGCCGAGGCCCTCGATTTCGATCTCGACCGTTTCACCCGGCCTCAGCCAGCGCGGCGGTTTCTTGGCATGTCCAACGCCCGGAGGCGTGCCCATGGCAATGTAGTCGCCCGGCTCGAGCGTGGTGAATTCGGAAACGGTCGAGATCGTCCGCGCCACGCTCCACAGCATGTCCGAGGTCGATGCGCTCTGCAGGATCTCGGAGCCGACACGGGACTCGATCTTCAGGCCTTCCATCCCGGCCGGCAATTCGTCCGGAGTGACCACGACCGGCCCCACCGGGCCAGTGGCGTCGAAATTCTTTCCGGGCGTCCACTGGTGTGTCTTGCGCTGGTATTCGCGCACGGAGCCGTCATTGAAGATGGTATAGCCGAACACATGCGCGAGGGCGTCTTCCTCGCGGATATGCTTGCCGCCCTTGCCGATGATGACCATCAGCTCCGCTTCGTAGTCAAGCTGCTCGGAGCAGGATGGCCGGACCATCGGCGCACCCGCCGGGATCATCGATGTGTTGCAACGCATGAACAGCGCCGGATAGACGGGGATGTCGTAGCCGCCTTCCTTGATGTGATCGACGTAATTGAGCCCGAGGCATATGATCTTGCCGGGCTGCGCGACCGGAAGACCGGGTTTGATCGATGCGATCGGCTCGGCGTCGACCTCGCCCCGTCTCGCAAGGAGACCGTCCAGCTCGACGCCTCCCTCGATGATTGCCCGCAGGTCGGTGCCGACCCGTCCGTCGAGCGCGGTCAGGCTCCAGGCCTTGTCACCCTCCACGAGATAGACACCCTGCCCCGACACACCCGTCCCAGTCATAAATCGCATAATCGCCTCGGTGTTTCCCAATTTTTTATGACTTTGGCGACTATTTTTAATTTTGTCAAATAATATCGATTTTTTTGAAAGCGATAAACCTGCCCACCGCCGGACTGGTCCGCGCCAGTGGCAAAACGTCAAACCACTCAGGGAAATAGGCGCGTGCCTTTTTTAAAGAAACCCGGCTTCACATCACTCGGCCATGCCGAAATACCGCTCCAGTCCTTGCCAGTTGGGGACCTGCCCGCTTCGCAAGGACAGCATCAAGAAGGGGGAACGGTTCCCGGCGGCACGGACCGCAAGCAGGATCGGCTTGTTTTCCAAAACCGCCCCTGCGCAATTCGCCCCTGAAATTTCCCATCTGGGTTCCGGTGGCGTTCTCGTTCAAGTAGCCGGCGGTTCGTTCCATGAGAATGACACCACACAGGAGCTTGCGAACATCCGCGTCGTAGACCGGACGCAGCGAAGCGACGGCACACTGCCCATCGCGCGGTCACTTCAGCGCCGCCAGCCTCAGGCAGGCTTTAGCGACTATTTTTCATATTGCCAGTTAATATCGATTTTTTTATAAAACAGGGGAAACGGGAGATGCATCATGCCGAAATGGACGGACTACAAGCGCGCCGCACGCGAACGCGGCGCTCTCGCACTTGAACTTTTCGTCGTGACCTCGGTCACCGCCGGCCCCGACGCGGATATACCCGGCACGCTGCCCGACCATCTTGCCTATCAGGCGGATCTGGAAGCTGCGGGAAAGCTGGCCTTTGCCGGACCGCTCTCGGATGCCACGGGGGAGGAAATCCAGGGAGACGGTATGATCGTCTACAGGGCGGCCAGCCTTGCCGAGGCACGGGCGCTCGCCGAGGAAGACCCCATGCACAAGAGGGGCGTCAGGACATTCACACTGCGCCGCTGGCTCGTCAACGAAGGCAGCCTCACCCTGTCGGTCGGACTGTCGACCCGAAAGGTCGATCTGGCATAGGCGCCGCTCCGGCCGGAAAACCGGATTTTGCCTCCCTTGACCGGTTGGGTCTTAAGGAGAGGATGCTTATGTTCATGCCGGCACTTGGAACCCGACATTCCTGGAGAAGATCATGTCCCTATTCGGCGATCTGCTGTCGACCATATTCGAACGCCGCGCACTGACATTCTCACCGGGCAGGCGCGATCCGCGCCCGCTCGAAGAACTTGTCGGCGCCCTTGTCGGCGCCACCGGAGAAGTCTCCGGCCTTGCGGTGGCCGCCAGCATCCTGCAGCGCTACCAGGAACTGGACGACGATGCCAAACTGGCGTTTTTCCACCATCTTGCCGGCAACATGAACATCGATCCGGACCGGGTGCGCGCGACCCTCGACGCCTACCAGGCAGAGCCCGGCAAGCAGACCTACCGCGCCTTCATGTCCGCCGTGGAGCCGGATCGCCAGGAACTCCTGCGCCGGCTGAACCAGATCCCGGGCGCGACGGAGATGCTGGTGCGCATGCGGGCCGATCTGCTGCGTCTTGGCGGCAAGGATCCCGAGATCCAGGCACTCGACCAGGATTTTCGGCATCTGTTCGTGTCCTGGTTCAACAGGGGCTTCCTGGTGCTCAGGCCGATCAGCTGGGAAAGTCCGGCCCATATTCTGGAAAAGATCATCGCCTATGAAGCGGTGCATGAAATCGAGAGTTGGGAGGACCTGCGCAGGCGCCTGGTGCCCGGCGACCGGCGGTGCTTCGCCTTCTTCCACCCGGCGATGCCTGACGAACCGCTGATCTTCGTCGAAATCGCCCTGACCGCGGACATTCCAGGCTCCATCCAGGACCTGCTCGCGGAGGACCGGGAACCGCTCAGCGCGGAAAAGGCCAGGACAGCCGTCTTCTATTCGATTTCCAACTGCCAGTCGGGACTTGCCGGAATCTCCTTCGGCAATTCGCTGATCAAGCAGGTCGCCGCAGATCTGGCGAGCGAATTGCCGAACATCCGGACGTTCGTTACCCTGTCGCCGATCCCGGGCCTGACCAGATGGCTCGTCGCCGAGGACATTCCGTTCGCGGACGCGGATCCCAAACGGCTGCGCCAGCTCGCCGCCCATTATCTGCTGTCGGCAAAACGTCCGGACGGTCTGCCGGTCGATCCGGTCGCCCGTTTTCACCTGGGCAACGGCGCCCAGGTCCACGCGGTCCACACGGAGGCCGACACGTCGGAAAAAGGCCGTGTCCAGTCGGCCGGCGTGATGGTCAACTACCTTTACGACCTCGGCAAGGTCACCCAGAACCACGAACGCTACGCAGCCCAGAAGGAAATCGCCGCGTCTTCGGACATCCGCGGACTGGATGCGGCCGTCAGAAAACAGGACCTGAGGAGACCGGTGAGCGAGCAGCCAGCGGCGTAATGCGCCGGAGCAATGCGCCAGTCCGGCCCGCCTGTTCTGCCGGCTTTCCTGTCCCGCCGGCTCGTCTTACCTGCCGACCGATCTGACCGGGCAGCCGATCTTCGCGGCGCCCCGGCGCACCGCTGTCCGGCGGGCGGATGAACACCGTCACCCGCAGTGAGGCATCGTTCCTGAACGACCGGGAAACCATAAGCCGTATTCGGTGTCGATTTTGGACATGCTGCGTGCTAATCAGGAAAGCACCCCAACAGGACAGGGACGAATACCGTGTCATTTCATGCCGACCCCGAGACGCCGCCCGCCGGATCCCGGGACACCGATCAGGTCATTCATGCCTGGTTTCTGGATCTGCTCGGCACGCGCCCGGACAAGGAGATTTCCGACCTGCTGGGAATCACCAGTTCGAAACTCTGGAAGCTCAAGAAGGGCCACCAGCGCCTGCAGGCCGCCGAACTGGTGATCCTGCACCAGGGCCTGAACGCACCGCTTCCCCGCCTGGTTGCCATTGACGGCGCACCGGCAGATAACCTTGCGGCCCCTGCCGGGCCGGCCAGATCCGTCGACGACAAGGCCCTCTTCGATTTCGCCTATTCGCGGGTCTCCGACCTGGAGGCCGGGAAACCTGCCGACCAGCGGGCCAATGAATTCGAGAAACTCAAACGTGTCTTCCACATCCTGGAGACGATTCGCGACACACCCGATGCGCTGGAACTGAAGGACATTCAATGAGCAACAAGGACGAATTCACAAAGGAACAAATGAAATTCCTTGAGCTGTTTCACATCGCGGCCCTGTTCGATTGCCTTTATATTCTCGATTTCCACTGCATGAACGAATTCAACCACGACAAGGTGTCGGACCTGACCGACCAGGGCCGCTATCACCTTGCCGTTCTGGCCGAAAAAGAGATCTTCGAACACGCGATCGAGTCCGGATACCAGCCGCCACGGCCATTCAAGGGAGACGGGGACCGTGATTTCGTTTCTTGAGCAACTGCCTCTGAAACACGTCGAACACGGCGCCGCCGGCGAGGAGGCGCGGTTCCTGTTCAGCTTCTGGCGGCGCAACGAAGGCATCATGCGGCCCGACCCCGGCATGATCCACCTGTCCAGAAAACTGCTGCTGTTCAAGCCGCTGTTCATTCCCGGCGACGTGCCGCCGTCGACAATGATCGGCCAGGACACGACGTTCCGGAAATTCCTGCCCCCCACGGACAAGCCAACCTCACTGCCCCCGGCCTACCGCGAGCTGGTTGCCCCCGGCTATCACGCCTCGATAGACGGCGAGCCCTGGTTCGACATCCAGCGCACCGGCTCCATGATGGGCGAAGGCACCCCGGACCTCACTCTTGAACGCCTGATTCTGCCGTTTCGGACACCTGGAGGGTTTGTGCGGATTTTCTGTCTGCTGACGCTCTTGGAGGAACACTCACGATACGGTCGATCAGATCCAGAACGTCGTCCCGTGCGTTTCCGGCCAGAAACAGATCGTTGTCAATCGGGATGGGACCACCGGACGCCCACCGCACCGCGTTTTCATGCAACCGGGTGAACCCGCATGAGCGCAGGAAACCGTCCTTGAACACCCGTTTTTCCATCCAGCCGTAGTAGAAATCCGCGTCCCATTCGTCCAGCGCCTCGATCTGGACAATGCGGTTGAGCAGGCCGCCGAGATGCGCGTTCTGCCATTCGGGCTGAACCTGCGTTCCGCCCAGATAGACCGTGTCTCCCGTGATGGCCTGGGCGAAGCGCGGCTGCTCCGGCGCCAGAACAACCTGGCCACCGGTCTCGGCGGGAAAACAGCGGTAGAAGTGCTTGCGCCAGTAGTCGGCCAGCGACTGCGGCGGCCGGATCCGGTCCAGGCGCGCGCACACGCGGCCGACCAGGCGCCCGTTTGGTTCCGTCAGCCCCAGCCAGAATGCCTGACCGCTGGAAAATGTCTGTGTGCCCGGTGAGAAATGCGCCTCCAGCAGCTTCAGGCCGCTGTTTGCAGCCATGGCGTCGATCCGCTCGAAATCGTGTCCCCGCTGCAGCGTGAGCCCGTAGTCGCCAAACACCTTGTCGATTGCGCCCCAGGCGCGCTTCAACAGGATTGGATCGACCGCAGTTCGCAGCATGCTCATGTGTCCGCCTTTATCTGTTTTTGTATTACCTTGTCCGCAATCGAACAACGCCGCCGCGGTGTGGCGCACATCTCGTATTATCACCAAGGTTGAGGAATGGACGTTCGAGAATACCGACACAGGCATTACGGTAAATGTACCGACCATCTCAACAAAGAAAAATGTCCCGGGGCACAGGATGGCCTGTTTCAGGGAGGCCGGGAGCTTATTGGTCACAATCCGGTGGCGTGCAAGAGACTTGCTGCGATCAAAGAGACCAGCCGTGTGGACGCAAGCCATTTCAATGAGAAACCTTCGACGGGGAGCACGCCACGTGGTTCAAGGACGCTCCCGGCGCCAAAACGGCTGTGCTATGGTCATCGCCGATGACGGAAGCTGAAGAACTGATTGTAATTGCCGCGTTGATTTGGCCCATAGGCTTCATGTGGCTGGGCCGGCTGACACGCGGCAGGCGATTTCGGCGGGCGGCCTGGATGACCTCGGCTGCCTGGTGGGGCGCGGTGTTGGTTTATGCCAATGTCGACGGCAACTGTTCCGGCGGCCTGATCTTCGGCTATCGGAGCTGCGGCTGGATTGCAGACGATACCGCCGAAGCCTTGGCTTTGACTGCCGTTTTTTTGATCGGACTTGGCGTGCTCATGTGGACTGGTCTTTTTTTCTTCGGGCTTGTGCCCGCCCTATGGCACAGACTGCGCAAGGTCCGTGTTACCCGTTAAACAGGGGTCAAAAGGGAGACGCTCCGCAAGGTTGCAAAACCAGACCATTCCGGCGACGAATACGTGGCCAAGAACGATCGCTATTGGGCGTAAATTATTGAAGAGAATGGTGGGTGAGTGGGGGCTCGAACCCCAGACCCGCTGATTAAGCGTTATGATTAGGTTATTAATTTTCAATAACTTAAGGGAAGAAAACAATCAAGTCGTACGGTTTTGGGATGGCAAGGGTTGCACGATACGAAATGGCATACTTGCGGACATTTCGGACGTTGCATCAAATGATAGTTTCGGCCAGAAGCTGTCATTCGGTACCGTCTTAGTGAATGACGGCTTAGCGTCCCCATATCTGTCGTTCTTTGGATTTCGACTAGATCCGTAAAGCTGCCGTTCATTGCGGGAACTGCAAAGGTCTATAGAGGGCGGAGAGCGGTCGTTCGTTGCGGTTTGTTTGCAGGGTCCACTTAGCCAACCAACCGGTCGTTGTGTAGATCCAAATCGATGCCTGCTCTATCCGGGGGTCTGTTGAAAGCACAACTCATAGATCCAAAGGCGGCACGTCCCCGAGACGGACAATGAAGGTTGGGTCACTGTAGTCGCCGAGTTCGACATCAACTTCGATCATGAATGCATCGGCACCAGCATATGAGCCACCGTCAAACATCCTTTGCGCGCGCCTCTCCGCTTCGGCCGAAGACTTGCACTCAATCGCAGATGCTTGGACAAGCACCAGCTGCTTCGCCCCCCCCTTGCCACGTTCGACATGTCGGTATGTCTGACATATGTAGCGTTTACTGGGCGTCATCAAGCGATAGCTCCCCTCATTGCCCGCTCGGCAAAGCGTCTCTACCAGGGCATTCACACCGGCTGATGACGACATCAATTACCTCCAAGATCAGCGCGTTTGGTGCTACAAAGCGCCAATCCTGAAAAGCTAGGTCTCGTTGATTTACTTGGCCTTCTTTTCGCCGAGAACCGGCAGCCTCTTGCCTTTGTTGAAGTCTGCGGTTGCCAGCACCTTTGCCTTGACTTTCTTGGGTTTTTTGGCCTCGCGGTTTCCGCGTGTCTTATCGCCTTTGGACATCCAATTTCCTCTCTGGTGAACCAGTTCGCTCGTCGGCCGTCGGGCAGCAGGATTGTGCAGCCCACTTCGGTTGTTTATCTGAAATTCGCCGGCAAGAGCGGGCCGTTGACGGCATTGACGTTCACACGATCAGTGTTTGTCCAACCAAACCGCGCTCAGTGTGGTCAGGAGTTTCGCTTCTTGTTGCCAGGCCATTGTCAGCAATTGCCAAAATCATTGCCTCGTAAGTCATGTCGAGGTTAAGCAGACAGCAGCGATAGAAATAACCTCTGCGCAGGCCGGGCATCAGGTTCGCTTCTATGAAATTCGGCACATTTGCGTGGCTCATCTTGATGTCGATACGTCCCAACGACTTGCCGCCCAGGGCCCGGAATGCCGCCTTGGCGATGATGCCAAGCTGCAGGCGCGTCGCCGCGTCTGTCACTGGCGCGACGGCTTCGGAATCTTGCTTCTTGACATCATAGTCGAGAATACGGTCCCCGTTGCTGTTCGGCGCGGCGATGATTTCTACGGGCATCGCGCGCAGTTCACCGTTGGAGGCGTCCTCGAGTATGCCGACACTGTATTCCCGGCCAGACAGATAGGTCTCGACCAAAGCCTGGGACATTTGGTTTTCATGGATATCAGACACTTTGCGCCGGAAACCGTCAAAGTCGTGGACAACAGACTTGGCGTCAACGCCTCGGCTGTCTCCACCCGTTACGGGCTTTACAAAGAGTGGAAAGGGAAGAGGGAGGGTGCCGGCGGTCGGGTGTTCGCCCGGTGCAGTGAGGAAAAACTCAGCCGTGGCGACATTGGCAGCGCGAACCAAACTCTTGGCACGAGCCTTGTCGTGTTCGTTGTCCAGTGCAGACCTGCCCGATGCGATATAGGCGATCCCGTGCACTTCGAGAAAGTCGTTCAGCCAGAGGTCTTCACCATCAAAAGTGAAGTATTTCACCCCCGAGAATACGAGGTCGGGCCGCCGGATCGCCAGCCGTTCGAGATCGCGGCGTGTCCGGATCTGGGTGATTGTGACGAGTTGATAACGGTCGGAAAGGATCTTTTGAACCAGCGCTTCGTCGATCTCGATCCCGACATTCTTTCGATGCGCTGCTATGCCGGCGGGCTGGGGTGCGACGACGATTTCGATCGTCTCGTCGCGTTTGCTTGCGAACGCGCACCTTTCGTCGGGAGCAAGAGGCAAGCCACCCAGGCGGTACCACGCGTGCTCGGTCCGCGAATGCGCATCGTTCAGCGTATCAGTTACGTCCACAATCGAATTTCTCACTGCCGCTCCTTCATGCGCCCATAAGCACTGCAGCCCAGGAGCCGCAAAGAGCTCCGAGGCCAGCTTGTGGTGATCAGTTCGTTTAGAAGATTCGAATTGGCAACGTTGAATTTGAATTCAACTCTAACCAGAACCCTACAGATACCACACTCGATGAATGATAGATACGACTATCGTCGACGACAGAGATCATGAGTATTCTGCGACCCTCAGCAGATGCCGTACTTGATCTCCAAGACGGCTCAGCCGGTTTAAAGTGTCGGGATGTTATGGGAAGCAATCGGTGTTTCTCACGCCTGAACCAAGGCAATTAAAGAATGTGCCACCGACCGACTTCGGTCACTTTCTGTCTGACAATTTCGGCATTAAAGCGCGTTGCCACGCACCATGCAAATTGTGGCATTCGATAAAAGTGGCACGTAGTGGACCTTTGCCGTAATCGGGACCATTGTCCGCTCAGGACCGAAAGCCACATTGAGCTTGGTCTGTGTGAATGTCCGCTTCGATGAAATAGCATTCAGAAGCCGCCACTCTCCTCATGGCCCCGCTTCCTGTCGTTCGTCCAATCCGCAGCGAAAGTCCGCTTCCCGCCCAACTTTGCCGTCGACCTAGACCAATGTTTTAGCTGCTCTGTCCGCGTTGCCGCCATTAGTTCCTGGCGCCGCGAATTCACACTTTCCGCCCAAAATTCGATTTGAGAGAACTGGCGCGCAGGTCACTAACGGGCTCGCTTTGTCCTATCCGCCCCTGGTTGCTTGTTTCTAGAAGCACCCCTAGTCCCGGCTTTTCAGGTCCCGCTCCAGGCGCTGCAGCGCTTCACGGATCCAGCGCATGTCCGCGCGCATGTCAGCCACGTCCCGGGCTTCGCGGATCCGCTGGTCCTACGTTCCCGGCCTGTTCACGGCGCAAGAAATGCGCTTTTCCGGAAAAAATACAGCAATTTCAAAGAGAAGAGAATGGTGGGTGAGTGGGGGCTCGAACCCCAGACCCGCTGATTAAGAGTCAGCTGCTCTACCAACTGAGCTACACACCCATCAAGCTGCAGCGAAAGCATATCATATGCCGCAGCGAAGGTGCGCTGTATAACGGACCTGTTTCACCCGCGCAATGGGGATATGACACTTTTTTGTCGCCGGGGCCGGAGATGCCCCCCGGCGGAATGACTGCCGCGTTTCAGAGATCGACCGCGATTTCCCCGCCCGGTTCCGCCGCGCGCGACTGGCACAGGATGATGGCATGGGCCCGCTGTGCTTTCGAGAGCACGAAGTCGCGGTGCTCCACCTCGCCCGAAACGAGACCGCATTTGCACACGCCGCAGATGCCGTCGGCGCATTTGACGTCAATCGCGATGCCGTTTTCGGCCAGGACATCCGTCGCAGACCTGTCGGCGGGCACCAGCAACGACTTGCCGGATTTCACCAGTTTCAGGGTGAAGTCGTGATTCTCGTAATCCGGCACTTCCGGAACGGAGAAATATTCCAGGTGCCTGGCCTCGTCCGGGTACCCCTGCCGCTGCGCGGCTTCCACGACCGAGGCCATGAACCGGTCCGGCCCGCAGGTATAGACATGCCAGCCGTCGCGATAGCCGGCGAGCACCGTGTCGAGTTCGGCCCGGCTGCCCTCGGCGGAAACGTGCAGATGCACCCGGTCCGCCCAGGGCACGGCGGCGAGATCCGCAAGATAGCCGCCGCCGTCGCGTGACTTGATCGAATAATGCAGTTCGAAATCGCGGCCCAGGGCATGCAGGCGATGGGCCATTGCGATCATCGGGGTCACGCCGATGCCGCCGCCCATCAGCAGCGACTTCGCCGCCCCCTCCTCCAGCGGAAAATGGTTGATCGGCCGGGAGACGAAGATCTTGCGTCCTTCGGAGAAGATCCGGTGCAGCAGCTTCGAGCCGCCCCGGCCCATGTCCTCGCGTAAAACGCCGATCTGGTAGACGGACCGGTCGGCGGGATTGCCCGACATGGAGTATTGCCTCAGGAACTCGGGGGCGACGACGATATCGAGATGCGCGCCCGCCTCCCAGGCCGGCAGGTCGCCGCCATCGATGGCCCGGAATTCGTATTTGGTGACATCCCCGGTCATGTGCGCGACCTTGGAGACGACCACCCGCACGACCGGGCTTTCGCCGGCCGCCGTGTAACGGTGAATGACGCTGTCGTCGCCCGCCTCCAGCCGGCGCTTGTATTCCTCTGCCGTGACCATCGCCTGATAGGCCTCGATGCCGGCCTCCCGGTCCATCGGAAACGGATAGGGAAAGGGATGCGGTGCCAGCGGCGCCGGATAGACGGCCAGCGTCTGGTCCTCGTATTTCAGGTCGAGATCCTTTTGCAGGTCGCGCGCATTGACCGGAAGGCGCGCAGGCTTGTAGCCGCCATCCTCATGGAGCTCCAGGTCCCACCACCATTTCTTCACCGGGTTGAGTCCGCCCCGCCCGGCCATGTCGTCCAGCTTCGCAAGATACGGCGCGGCGCCCGGAAGCGTCATGGCGGCCCAGCGGAACGGCTTATCGGCAAACAGTCCCTCCAGGTTCCACGGACAGGTCTTCATGCAACGCCCGCACATGGCGCCGCCTTCGGTGGTGATCCGGTAGGTCGCGCATTTCTGGCTGTCGCTCTTCCAGATCTCGTAGCCGTTGAACATCAGTTTCGGCCCTGCGGTGATCGCCCCGCTGGGGCACTCGCGCGCGCATTTGTTGCAGGCGCCGCAGAAAGCCTGCAGGCCGAAATCGATCGGCTTGTCATGGGCCAGCGGCATGTCCGTGGTCACCACACCGGATTTCAGACGCGGCCCGAGGAACGGATTGAGGATGACTTCGCCGATACGGCTGACCTCGCCGAGCCCGGACAGCAGCAGAAGCGGTGGCTGCAGCACCTCGCCGTCGAGCACCGAATGCGCCTTGGCCTTGTAGCCGAGGCGGCGGATCTGTGCGGCGATCACACCGCCGAGCAGCGAAAACCTTAAATAAGCGCGCATCGACTGGGCGACGGAGATCCAGTCGTCTCCCGACGCGCCCTCCATCGTTTCATACCCCTGATCGATGATCATGCTGATCGCCTGATCGTGGGGCGGATCGATGGCGGCGCCCGTTGCGTCGTGGGAATACCAGGTCCAGTCCGGACAGCGGCTGATGCCGACCGCGTCGACGCCGAGGAAATAAGCCGCCGCCTTGACGTTCAACGCGTCGCGCTGCGGATCGGACACAGGGTGTCCGGTGGCGGGCGCGCCATCCTGCAACAGCACGAAGGCACCCAGCATCCGGCGCTGCGCCATGGACGGCGCCGCCTTGCGGGCGTAATAGCCGCCTTTCGCGCCGTTCTGGAGGGCCTTGCCCATGTCACCGAACTGCGCCCGTGCGAACATGTCCGTGCGTTTGGGCACCCGCGCCACATGCGCCTCATCGATATAGGTCGTCGGCGTGTCGACCCGTTTCAGTGTCTCGAACGGATGCGGTCCCATGACGAAATCGCGCTTGTCAAAAGGATCGCCGTTGAGCGCCGAGCGCCGGAAGCCCGCCCCCACCCACCAGGCGGGGCCCTTGGTCCTGAACCAGGGCTGGTCCTTCATGGCCTTCAGCGGGCCGTCCACCGCAAGATCGAACGTCGTCGTGATCGCAGCCACGCCAAACCGGTCGCCGACGTAAGGGTTGACCAGCCGGCCGTCCTCGACGCTTGCCAGTCCCGCCGCCACGGTTGCGATGTTCAGATCGATGTCCGAGCTGGTCGCCGTATGCGCCTTGGCGTCCCAGCCGAGCAGGCGGATGTAGTTGGCCAGCACGACCGCCGTCTCGCTCGCCCTGAGGCAGGCGCGATGCGCCTGGGCATCGCCGAGCCAGTCGGTCCCGGGCTCGTCCGGCCTCGGATCGCGGGTATGGTCGTAGAGAAAGACGATCGTGCGGGTATGGCCGGTGATGGTCGACGGCGGCGCCTCCATGGACTCCTTGAGGTCGGCCATGATCATGTCGATGCCGCTTGCCAGCGTCTTTGTCTGCCGGGTCTTCAGGTCGTGCGCCAGGCGGTCGATGTCGGGATTGCGGACCGGATGGTTCAGCAGCGCTTCCTCCGGCAGGGGCCCGATGCCGACCATCGCCGCATCCGAAAAATAGCCGAAGCCTTTCAGGTGCTCGGCCCGCTCTCCCGGATCGTCCGGGCAGCCGGCCCGGGCCTTGTTGACGAGGCCGTCGCGGATCGCGTCCATCATCGCCTGGTAGTCGCCCATCGCGTTGACGATGGAGGCCGGTGTCTCCGGGCGGCGGAACTCCAGCGGCCGGAACGCCGGCACAAGGGCATAGTCGGGCGTGCCCCCGCGGGCCAGCCGTTCGAGCGGAAACGGCCCGAGGTGCACCGGCCTGTTCTTGTCGGAAAAGAAGCGAATGGTCACAGCGTCACCCGAACATTGTTGTTGGCAGAACGAGGGCGATCTGGGGGAACAGGACGATCAGGAGGATGACCGCCAGCATCGCGAACCAGAACGGCCAGATGCCCTTGAAGATCGTGTTGAGCGAAACGCCTTCCGCGATGCCCTTGACGACGAACACGTTGATGCCGACCGGTGGCGAAATCAGGCCCATCTCCAGGGCGATCACCATGAGAACCCCGAACCAGATCAGGTCGACGCCCATGGACTGCAGGATCGGCTGGACCAGTGGCACCGTCAGCACCAGGATCGCAAATCCGTCCAGAAACATGCCCAGAACGATGAACACGGCCAGGATGGCGAGCACGACCTCGACCGGTGACAGGCCCAGCGTCCCGATCCACGCCGTCAGGGCGACGGTCACACCGGTGAAGCCGATGAAGGTCTTGAACACGAAGGCGCCGAACAGGATCAGGAACACGGTCCCGGTTGCCTTGAGCGTGCCCGTGGTCACGCCCTTGATGTTCTCCCAGGTGAGCGCCCCCCGGATCACGGTGACGAGGAACGCGAGGAACGCCCCGATACCGGCAGCCTCGACCGCGGAAAAGACGCCGGCATAAATGCCGCCGATGGTCAGAACAATGATCCCGACAATCCAGGACGCCCGCAACAGCGCGGAGAAGCGCTCTCCGAGCGGAACGGCCTGCGCTGCCTGCGGCGCCTTCATCGGATCGCGGAACACCACCAGCCAGATAGCCAGGATGAAGGACAGGGTCAGAAGCAGGCCGGGCAGAACCCCGGCCATGAACAGCCGCCCGATGGATTCCTCGGTCAGGATGGCATAGACGACGAAGCCCGCAGAGGGCGGGATCAGGATACCGAGCGTCCCGCCCGCCGCGATGGCGCCGGTGGCAAGGGAATTGTCGTAGGAATAGCGTTGCATCTCGGGCAGGCTGACCCGGCCCATGGTCAGGGCTGCCGCCAGCGACGAACCGGACAGCGCGGAAAAACCGGCGCAGCCGACAATGGTCGCCGAAGCCAGCCCGCCCTTCATGTGCCCGAACCAGGCGTGGGCGGCGGAATAAAGATCCCGGCTCATGCCGGAAATGCCCGCCAGGTTTCCCATCAGGATGAACAGCGGCAGGATCGTCAGCGGATAGCTGGACGCCTCGCCGAAGATTTCCGTCGCCATCACCGGCAGGCTTGCCTGCGGGCGGATCATCCAGATGCCCGCCGCGCCCACAAGCATCATCGACGTGCCGACAGGCATGCGGATGAACAGGAGTATGAACAGCAGCGCGAAGCCCGCGAGCGCCAAGGTCGTTCCGGTCATCAGTCCGCAATCTCGTTCGGGTCATCGCCTGCCCAGTGGGCAAGGCCAATACAAAGGTGAAGGACCTGGACCAGGGCGTAAAACGCCATCGCCGCGACAAGTCCGTAATAAAAGGGCTGATGCAGGAGCCCGAGATTGGAGGTCATGGCACCGCAGGCGATGCCGCAGGACCCTTTCTTGAAAAGCGCATAGGCGGCAAGACCGAGAATGCCGGTATTCAGGACCCGCGCCGCCGCATCGGTCACCCGGGTCACACGCCGCCCGGCGATCATCGCAATCACGTTCACGCTGACATGGGCGCCCTTGTGTGCGCCATAGGCGACCGCACCGGCCACGGCCACCGAAAGTGCCATGGTGCTAATGTCCTCGATCCCGAAGATCGGATCCCTGAGCACATACCGCCAGAACACCGAGACGATGGTGACCAGCGCCAGCACGAACAGGGCTGCGCCGCCAACGGCCGCGAAGAGGCCGGCGATCCGGCCGGCCCCCTGCTCCAGACGGCTGAACGGAGAAGACATTGCCTTCACCCGTCTTTTCCGGTCATCAGACGCATGATCTCGGCGCCGGTCATTCCCTGGCCGAGTTCACTCTCAAGCCACATGTCCATTGCAGGCTGAATGGCCGCGTCCCAGCGCGCCCGCTCTTCAGCGGACAGTTCGATCACCTCGACACCGTTCTGTTCGGACACCTTGATGCCCTTGGCAGCGATCGCCTTGTACATCTTCGCCGCGTCCATCGACAGGCTCTTGCCGGAAACCTCGTCGACCCAGGCCTTCTCCTGGTCGCTCAGGCTCTCCCAGACACCCTTGTTCATGAGCAGGACAAAGGCCGATCCAGCACCTGGAATATTCGTCGTCAGGTAGTTCGCGGGCTCGTGGAGCTTGAAGGACAGCGCCGCCGAGGGATCGATGGAGATGGCGTCGACGACCCCGTTCGACAGGTTCTGGTTGATGACGCTGACCGGCTGCGACACCGCCGACGCACCGAGCGCCTCCGTGAACGGAATGTCCTGCGCGGAGGTGACGCGCACAACCATGCCGTCGATGTCCTCGAGCGTGCGCACAGCCTTGTTCCTGGTGAACAGCGCCTGCGGATCGTTGGCCCAGAGAGCCAGGATCTTGGCGTCGAATTCCTTCTCGATCACATCATGGGCGCGCCACATGGCCTCGGTGCAGTCGACCGCGTCGGAACACATTCCGGGCGTGGTCACCGCGGTCGTGATCGGAAACAGCTGCGCTGTGTAACCGGGCAGGTGGAAAGCGATGTCGGCAACGCCGTCCAGAAGGATCGAATACTGCTTCGGCGGCGACGAATTCAACGCCCCGCCGGCAAATTGCGTCACCGTCAGCGCGCCCCCGGAAACCTCGGCAAGCCGGTCGGCGAACGGGGTGAAGACGGCCTTGTTGAGGGGGTGCGCCGGCCCCATGAAATAACTTAAAGCCAGGTCGCGCGCCTGCGCCCCGCCGGAAAAGACAATCGTCGCGGCCAGGGCCGCCGTGGCAAATACGGATTTCATCCCACTCCTCCCAAAGTGTTCAGGGCGTTCGGGCTGATTTCCCCGGCGCACACGCGCATATCCGTTCCGGATACTTGTGTTGCCCGCTCCCGGCAGCCAATGTGCCCGAAGCGAAAACGTCCCACAAAACGTATTCGAAGTTAAGCAAAAAATGATCTATAATCGTAATTTCGGGAAGAAAAGCCCAAATTTCGTATTCATAAAGGGATGATCCATGACCTCCAACACCGAGCAAGTGCTCGCTTTCGTGCGCGGACAGATCCTGCGCGGGGAAAGACAGCCCGGTGAGCGGATCAGCGAAGCGAGCATCGCCGGCGAAATGGGCCTTTCGCGCACCCCCGCGCGCACCGCGCTCGCCGCACTGGAAGCGGAAGGCCTCATCGGCAAACGCCAGGGCCGCGGCTACACGGTGCGCTCGATTTCGATTTCCGATATTACCAAGACCGTCGAGGTGCGGGCGATGCTGGAAGCCCTGGCGGCCCGAACCCTCGCCGGCCACGGCATGAGCACGGAAGTGGAGCAGACACTGCTCAGATCCATCGAAACCACCCAGGACCTCCTGGAACGCGACACCGACGAGGCCCGCGGCATCGACTTCATCGGCGGTTACACGGACGCGAACATCCTGTTTCACGAAACGATCATGCGGAACTGCGGCAATGAACTGATCGCGCATACCTACGAGCGCATCGCCATGCTCCCCTACGCGGCGCTCGGCACACTGGCTTTCGAACGGGCCGATTTCAAGCGTGAACGCATGCGCCTGACCGTCGGCCACTCCCAGCACGTCATCATCTTCGACGCACTCCGGCAGGGCGACGCCCAGCGCGCCGAAGCGATCATGCGCGAACACAGCAGCGCAACGCTGAACTACACGGACCTGTTCGTGAAGAAGGATTTTTCCGGCACCGGATGCGACAACCAATCCTGACCCTCCCCGTCCGCGGACTGTCGCGGGCCAAGCGTCTGCCGAAACTTTCAAAAAGAATGTGCCTTCGCGGCGCAATAAATGAAATTTGGGCTTGACCGGATTCATCCGCCTCACTAGGGTGCAGCGCATCAAGACCGGGCGGACGTGCCGGGCTTGTGTCTTTCAGGCCGGATGCAGCCGGGCGCGTGAAAAGCGGCGGCAAAGGACGGCGGAACGGGCGGGGAAACCCATCACACAGTCCGAAAGAGGCCCTGACGGCCTGTAGTTTCAAAGGACCGGGACGACATGTCGATGTCGCTCATTCTAGTTGTAGTAGGAAAGCGCGCCTCCGCCGCGGGATGATCCCGTACGGACAGGATGGCGCGCGAACAAGGCTCCCCGAGGGGCCTTTTTTTGTACCCGCCTCCTGACACCGCCTTCCCGCCACAGACCGGACCTTTGATGCTGCAAGCGGCTGGACCGAAACACAAGATGATGAGAGCCGGGCCCGGATCCTCGGGCGGCTGATGCAAGGACGAAACGAATGACACGGGAAATGACCGGCGCTGAAATGGTCATCCAGGCGCTGAAGGACCAGGGTGTCGACACCATCTTCGGCTATCCGGGCGGCGCAGTGCTTCCCATCTATGACGAGATCATCCAGCAGGAAGGTCTTGAACATATTCTCGTGCGTCACGAACAGGGCGCCGGCCACGCGGCCGAGGGCTATGCCCGGTCCACCGGCAAGCCCGGCGTTGCTCTGGTGACCTCCGGTCCCGGCGCCACCAACATGGTGACCGCCCTGACCGACGCCATGCTGGATTCGATCCCGCTGGTCTGCATCACCGGCCAGGTGCCGACACACCTGATCGGCAACGACGCCTTCCAGGAGTGCGACACGGTCGGCATCACCCGCCCCTGCACCAAGCACAACTGGCTGGTGCGCGATGTCGACGACCTGGCGCGCGTCCTGCACGAGGCGTTTTATGTCGCCACTTCCGGCCGCCCGGGTCCGGTCGTCGTCGACATTCCCAAGGATGTCCAGTTTTCCATGGGCACCTATCAGGGCCCGACGCCGAACCCGGCCGCCGCGCACAAGAGCTACCGGCCGCAACTGAAAGGCGACGCGGCAAGCATCCGCATGGCCGCCGAACTCATGGCCGCCGCAAAGAAACCGGTGCTTTATACCGGCGGCGGCGTGATCAATTCGGGTCCGCAGGCTTGCCAGCTTCTGCGCGAACTGGTGTCCCTGACCGGCTTTCCGATCACCTCCACGCTGATGGGCCTTGGTGCCTATCCGGCCTCCGGCGACAACTGGCTCGGCATGCTCGGCATGCACGGAACCTATGAAGCCAACATGGCCATGCATGACTGCGACCTGATGATCTGCATCGGCGCCCGCTTCGACGACCGCATCACCGGCCGTACCGATGCCTTTTCGCCCGGATCCCGCAAGATCCACATCGATATCGACCCGTCCTCGATCAACAAGACCATCAACGTCGATCTGCCGATCATCGGCGATGTCGCTCATATTCTGGAAGACCTCGTCCGGATCTGGCGCGCGTCGTCGATGAAGTCCGAACCGGCCGCCATGACGGACTGGTGGACGCAGATCGACGCCTGGCGGGCCCGTAACTCGCTGGCCTACAAGCCGAACAGCGATGTCATCATGCCGCAACACGCGATTCAGCGGCTCTATGAACTGACCAAGCACCGCAAGACCTTCATCTCCACTGAAGTCGGTCAGCACCAGATGTGGGCGGCCCAGTTCTACGGCTTCGAGGAACCGAACCGCTGGCTGACCTCCGGCGGCCTCGGCACCATGGGCTACGGCCTGCCGGCGGCGATCGGTGCGCAGGTCGCTCACCGGGACGCGCTCTGCGTCGACATAGCCGGCGACGCCTCGATCCTGATGAACATCCAGGAAATGTCGACCGCGGTCCAGTTCGGCCTGCCGGTGAAAGTGTTCATCCTGAACAACCAGTACATGGGCATGGTGCGCCAGTGGCAGCAGTTGCTGCACGGCAACCGCCTGTCCCACTCCTACACCGAAAGCCTGCCGGATTTCGTCAAGCTTGCCGAGGCCTATGGCGGGGTCGGCTTCCGGGTGGAAAAGCCCGCCGATCTGGACGGCGCCATCGAGGAGATGATCGCGATCGACCGGCCGGTCCTGTTCGACTGCCGTGTCGCCAACCTTGCCAATTGTTTCCCGATGATCCCGTCGGGCAAGGCCCACAATGAAATGCTGCTGCCGGACGAAGCCAACGACGAAGCGCTCGCCACCGCGATCAGCGCCGAAGGCAAGTCCCTCGTTTGAGGCGCACAAGGCAAGAGGAACTGAAGACCATGAATGCCCAACAAAACGTCGATGCGCCGTCCGCCTATTTCCTGGCGGAAGTCAGCAACGAGATCGAGACCCACACCCTGTCGCTCCTCGTGGACAACGAACCGGGCGTGCTCGCGCGCGTGATCGGCCTGTTCTCCGGACGCGGCTACAACATCGACAGCCTGACCGTATCCGAGACCGAACACGAGAAGCATCTGTCGCGGATCACCATCGTGACCACCGGCACGCCGATGATCATCGAACAGATCCGCCACCAGCTCGACCGGCTGGTGCCGGTGCACCGGGTGACCGATCTGACGGTGCGCGCCAAACGCATCAATCAGGACAAACCCCTGGAACGGGAACTGGCCCTGGTGAAAGTCACCGGCACCGGCGAGAAGCGCCTGGAGGCCCTGCGCCTGGGCGATGCCTTCCGCGCCACCGTCATCGATGCCACCACCGAGCATTTCGTCTTCGAGATCACCGGCCGGACCTCCAAGATCGAGCAGTTCATCGCCATCATGAAACCGCTCGGTCTGGTGGAAGTCTCCCGCACCGGTGTCGCCGCCGTCCAGCGAGGTCCGGAAGGGCTTTGAACGCCCTTTGACCCTGGACAATCAGGACCCGCCGCGACCCCGCGGCGGGTTTTCAATTTTTCGCCGCCCCTCATTCGGCCTCATCCTGAGGAGAGCGCAGGGTGCCGATCCTTCGAGACAGCGCTCCGCGCCGCCTCAGGATGAGCCTGGTAAGTTTCGCGGCAATCACCCGATTTCCCGACGGCCGGAGCTGATCGAAAGGCCTCAGTCTTTTAATCTCCTCGATGTCGGCCTACATGCGTCAGGTCCCTTCAGCTTGCGGATCCCCCCCATGCCCTTTGACCTTGCCGCCTATCTCCACCGCATCGGACTTCAAACCTGCACTCCCGATCTGGACGGCCTGAAGAAGCTGCAGGCGGCACAGATAAGTGCCATACCGTTTGAAAACGTGCTGCCGTTTCTCGGGCAGGTGCCGGGTCTCGATCCGGAAAGTCTCTGGCAAAAACTCGTCATGGAGCGCTGCGGCGGCTACTGTTTCGAGTTGAATGCGCTGCTGGGCGACGCCCTGGCCTCGCTCGGGTATTCCACTCGAAAAGTGCTCGCCCGTGTGCGCATGGGCGCTGGCGAAGGCGGCGCGCGAACCCACCTGGCATTCGTAGTCACGCTGGAAGGCGACGAATGGCTGGTCGATGCCGGCTTCGGCGGTCAGGCGCCGGCCGAACCGGTCCGGATCTCGGACGCCCCGCAGCCGATCCGCGACCAGAGCTACCGCATCCGTTTCGAGGAAGCCTCCGGCGAACATGTCCTGGAACGCGCCACCGGCGAAGGCTGGTTTCCGCTTTACGGTTTTGACCGGGTGGATGTGCGCCCGGCAGACATCGAGGCAGCCAATTTTCTGTGCGCGGCGTCGCCGAAACAGTCCTTTGCCGGAAGCATGAAATTCTACCGGCTGACGGACACGGGCTTCCTCAGTTTTCTGGACGGACGCGCCCGGCTGGCCGGCAATGGCGACAAGCGCGTATGGTTGATCCGGGATACCGAGGACCTTGAAGATTTCATGCGCCGGGACCTCGGTCTCGGCTATGGCGACGACACCATCCGGGCCATCGCCAAGCGGCTGGAAGACTTGAAGAAAGCGCCCATCCAGACGACCACATCCTGAGGAGGCCCGTCAGGTTCGTCTCGAAGGACGGGCGACGGGTACAAGAGAAAATTGCCCGGCCTTCGCACAGTGCTTCGCGCTTCCTGGGGATGAGGTCCTGTGGGTGTTCGCCGACAGAACCCTCTCTGTCGCCGGCCTCGATCGCGTCAGAAGAGGTAATACGAGAGACCTCGCTACCTGTAAAAACCCTCGCGCAGATTGATGCCGTGCTCGAGCCAGGCCTTGAGCGCGCAGAGCATCTGGGTCCAGCCCTCGCAATTGCCGTAGGATGCCTTCAGGGCACCGGGTGTCTCGCGCCATCCCTGCTCGCTGATCGTCACCAGCGTGCGGCCGTCGTCGAGCGCCTCGAACGTCATCGTGATCGTGGTGTCGTAGTCTGAGGGAACCGGCGTTTCGCCCGTTGAACTGACCTCCCCGCAGTCATACGCCGCCCATTTGAGGACGATCTCCCTGTCCTTTTCCACCCGCTCTACCGTCACCGGGAACCGGCCCGGAAAGTCGGCAAAGTCCCAGTAGACAATTGTTCCGGTCTCCAGCCGCCCATCGGCGCCTCCGGTTGTGAAATAGGCCGAAAGCCGGTCCGGATTGACCACCGCCTCGAACACCTCCGCAACCGGTTTTGCGATCCGTCCGGCGATTTTGAATGACAGGTTCATGGATTTCTCCGCGAGTTCCACATGCGTTTCAGGGAGCCCGCTCCGCACAGGCCACCAGATTGTCCAGATGATACGTCCAGCCTTGCCGGTGGCTGCTCAAGAGCCGGTCCTGCAGATGTTGCGGCGCGCCCTTCCAGCCGCCATGGCAAAGCAGGAGGCTGCTGCCCTCCCCCTTCTCCGCCAGTACGAAGGTGACGTGCGTATCAAAGGTCCAGTCGTCGTCGCGCCAGCTCAGAGCAAGGCGGCTGGAAGGCTCGTATGCGACCACCTTGCCGCGCGTGTTGTGCTCCCCGGCCGAGTCCCGCCAGGGTTCATGAAAGACCCCGCCGGCGCAAGGCTCAAGGCGAACTTCCTTGCCCCACCAAAGCGATGGCGTCACCAGCACTTCCCACAGACGTTCCGTGGAAACGGCGCAATCCCGGTCCAGCCGGATCTCCGGATCCCTCATGGCTTTCTCCTTGTCCGAGGCAATTTAATGTTATAATTTTATAACATGTCAAGTGAGGATGATTCGGACCTGATTTTCAAGGCATTGGCGGACGGCCGCCGGCGACGCCTGCTTGACCTCTTGAAGGATGCCCCCCAGACCACCGGCGCCCTGTGCGCGGCGTTTCCCGAACTCGACCGTTGCACGGTGATGCAGCACATGCGCGTGCTGGAAGCAGCAGACCTGATCATCGTGCAGCGCAAGGGCCGGGAGCGCTGGAACCATCTCAACGCGCTCCCGATCCGGAAAATTCACGATCGCTGGATCGGCCACTACGCGCAAAACGCGGTCACTTTGCTGGACCGGCTCAAGACTGATCTTGAAACACCCCACAATTGATGCAATTCGGCTCCGCAGACAGTGTCGTGTTTCCTTCCCGGGCAACACGCATTCCGTTGAACGCCGGCACGATGCTCTGGACGCGACACGGTTGAGCGCGTATACGACACCCGCGCTTCAGCGCCTCCCCGGCGCATTTCAAACTCATCAGACTTGAAGGCTTTCCGCCATGATACACGGTCTTTCCCGGCCGAAAAACCAGATCCGCTGGCTGCTGCTGGAAGGCATTTCGCCGACCGCGCGCGCGATCCTGAACAAGAACGGCTACACCAATGTGGAAGTGCTCCCGGGCGCGCTCGAGAAAGACGCGCTGAACGAGAAACTTCAGGGTGTCCAGATACTCGGCATCCGCTCCCGCACCCAGGTCACCGAAGAGGTGCTGGAAGCCGCCAAGTCCCTGGTTGCCGTGGGTTGTTTTTCCGTCGGCACCAATCAGGTGGACCTGACCGGCGCGCTGACCCGCGGTGTTGCCGTGTTCAACGCGCCGTTTTCCAACACACGCTCTGTCGCGGAACTGACCATCGCCGAGATCGTCATGCTGATGCGCGGCATCTTCCCGAAATCCACGGCCGCCCACGAGGGCCGCTGGTTGAAGAGCGCCGTGGGCTCGCACGAAGTACGCGGCAAGACCCTCGGCATCATCGGCTACGGCAATATCGGCACGCAATTGTCCAATCTTGCGGAGGCCATGGGCCTTCGGGTGATCTATTTCGATCTCGTCGACAAGCTGCAGCATGGCAATGTTTCCCCTGCTGACAGTCTGGACAACCTGCTGGCGCAGTCCGATGTCGTCTCCCTGCATGTCCCGGACACGCCTGGCACCCGCAACATGTTCGGCGCCGGTGAAATCGCCAAGATGAAAAAGGGCGCTTTCCTGATCAACAACGCCCGCGGCAAGGTCATCGACATCGACGCCCTGGCCGGGGCGCTGAAGTCCGGTCATCTCGCCGGCGCCGCCATCGACGTCTTCCCGGTCGAGCCGAAGTCCAACAAGGACGAGTTCGTCTCGCCCCTGCGCGGCCTCGACAATGTCATCCTGACGCCCCATGTCGGCGGTTCCACGGAAGAGGCACAGGACCGGATCGGCGAGGAAGTTTCCAAGCGGCTGGTGGAATATTCCGACGTCGGCTCGACCATCGGCGCGGTCTCCTTTCCCCAGGTGCAATTGCCCAAGGGCACGGACGCGACCCGTTTCATCCAGGTGCATCACAATGCCCCGGGTGCCATGCGCACGCTGAACGACCTGTTCACCCGGCACAATCTCAACATCTGCGCCCAGTACATGCAGTCCCATCAGGACATCGGCTACGTGGTGCTGGATGTCGACAGCGTGGTCGAGGATCCGGTCAGGATCCTGGAAGAGATCCGCGCCCTGCCGAACACCATCCGGGCCCGGTTGCTCAACCGGGTCTGACCGGAGACATCTCCTCCGTAATCCGGGTTGGCCCGCGGCATTGCCCGGGATTGTCCGGGGTTGTTTCTTGGCGATCAGGTTGTTCTGTGAAGGTTCTCCCCGGGCCTTCCACACTGCCCGAGGAGGTTTGCGACAGGCGTCCGAGCCGGACAGGACCCTGTCGGACAAGGCGGGTTTCAGTCCACCGGGTCAATGACCAGCAACAGTCTGGTGCTGTCGGCCTGATCCGGCGGGGGCGACCTGTGAAGAAGCTCCGTGCGCTCCGCGCCGGGCCAGCGGGTTCCCCGGAAGATTGCCGCAGCGCCGGTCCGCAAACGGCGAACCCGCCGCAGATCACTCTCCTGTCCCGCCGGCACATATTCCGATCCCGGCCCGCGATAGCTGCACAGCAGCCGGGCCGGAACGGCGTCTGTGTGAAATTTCGGACACATGACGCCGCTGGCGACATCGAGCCTGATCTGCACCCTGGAGACGTTCAGAAGACGTCCCAGGATCAGGGCGAGTGCGCCGGCATCTCCGGCCAGCATGATCCGCTCCCGGCTCTCCGGCAGGCCGGCCATCTCGCAAGTGGCCGAGACCGCCGCCTCGACCCGCCCGACCGGGATCACGGCCTTCATTTTCGGCAGGCTGCGGATCGGCAGGCCATCGACCCACCGCTGAAAGTCCGCGTCGGGCGACCGTGTCCAGATCGCCGCACTGATCCCGGGCGCATGGATATCGGCAAGAATATCGGCGGTCCGGCCCATGATCACGTCCCGCGCAAAGCCTTCGCGAACCGTTGTCTCCGTCTCTGCGAGGGTCATGCCGCTTCACCTGCGCGCCGGAACTGCGGGAACGGATCGGGCAGATGCCGGAACGCTGACAGGTCGTCCCCGGCCTCCGGCCCGATCAGACAGGCATCGAGCCGGGCCGTCAGCTCCGGCCAGTCGATGCCCGTGCCGATAAAGACGATTTCCTGACGGCGGTCGCCGAACGGCTCGACCCAATTCGCCTCGGCATAGGTGCGGGCGCGCTCGTCCTGCGGCCACCGGCTTGCCGGGACCGAGGCCCACCAGGTCCCGATCGGTCCCGTGCCGGACAGGGCGCCGGCAAGGGAGTATTCGATCACCCAGTCCGGCCGGCTGCCGATCCAGAAATGTCCCTTTGCCCGGATGACCCCCGCGAGCGCCGAGTTCAGGACTTCGTGGATCTTTTGCGGATGAAAGGGTCGCCGTGCCCGATAGACATATGAAACCACACCATATTCTTCCGTTTCGGGAACGTGATCGGCAAATCCGTAAAGTTCCTTGGCCCACATCGGGTGCTCGTGCGCCCTGGCAAAGTCGAACAGTCCCGTATTGAGAATGTCGTTCGGGGCCACATCGGAAAAATCGGTTTCGATAATCCTGGCATCCGCATTCAGGCTGCGAATGATCTTTCGGGCGGCGTCGACCCGTTCAGGTCCGGCTGCCGTCAACTTGTTCAACACGACCACATCGGCGAATTCGATCTGGTCGGTCAGCAGATGCACCAGCGTGCGTTCATCGTCCTCGCCCAGGGTCTCGCCGCGGTCGCGCAGAAAGTCGTGGCTCGAAAAGTCCCGCAGCAGATTTGCCGCGTCGACAACACTGACCATCGTGTCGAGCCGGGCGACATCCGACAGGCTGTTGCCGTCCTCGTCGCGAAACTCGAACGTTGCCGCAACCGGCAGCGGTTCGGAGATGCCCGTCGACTCAATCAGCAGGTGGTCGAAGCGTCCCTCTTCCGACAGGCGCCGCACCTCGTTGAGAAGATCGTCGCGCAGCGTGCAGCAAATGCAGCCGTTCGACATTTCCACCAGAGTCTCATCGGTGTGGCTGAGCTCCGCCCCGCCTGCCCGCACCAGATCCGCGTCGATGTTCACCTCGGACATGTCATTGACGATGACGGCGACCTTGAGACCGGCGCGGTTGCTGAGAACACGGTTCAGGAGCGTTGTCTTTCCGGCTCCCAGAAAGCCGGAAAGCACGGTTACGGGAAGGCGTGGATCGGACATGAATTTTACCTGCGCTGAATACGTTATGTTATTACATAACTAACGCAGAAGCCCCGGCCATGACAAGAGCTATTGCCCGCACTTGGAGACGGCAGACATCGCGCACTCAGGAAAGGTCTTCTCGAGAGCGCAGCCATCCGTCTGATTTTGCGAGAATTTCGCGTGTTGCCATACCGTCTGGGAAACCGGCACGGATGCCCCGGGCGGCGATCCGCTCAAGCGGCCGCGGCTGGCCCGATGACCCGGTCGCGCCCGGCCCCCTTGGCATCGTAGAGCCGCCGGTCGGCGACCCGGAACAGGTCGTCGATGCTCGTCCCGTCGGCAGGCGCACTGGAAACGCCGATGCTGACGGTGACCGTTTCCGGCAGGTAGACCTTGCTGAAACGCGCGATGCTCCTCCGCAGGCGCTCGGCCATGGAAACCGCCGCCTCTGCGGGCAGGCGTTCGCTCAGAATAACGAATTCCTCGCCGCCGACCCGGAAAAGGTGGTCGTCGGAGCGCAGGTTTTCCTTCAGCAGACGCCCCACAATCTTCAGCGCCTGATCGCCAACCTGATGGCCGTGACGGTCGTTCACCCGCTTGAAGTGGTCGATATCGATCACCAGCAGGGACACCTCTCGCCCCTCCTTCAGGTTCCGGGCGAGGATCTGCGGCGATCGCACCTCGTACTGGCTGCGGTCCAGCGTCCCCGTCAAATGGTCGCGAACCGAAGACTCAAGCAGTTGATGGTAGCGCTCCCGATAGGTCAGCACGTGGAAGACATCCCTGAGCGGCCGGTTCGACAGCCAGACCTTTTCGTTGTCGAAGTATTTCAGATAAACGACGAACAGGACCGTATAGACAAGCACCGCCGCCATCTTGGCGGTCCAGCCACCGAGGAAGACGTACCCCGGCGCATCGGTCACATAATGAAGCGCCAGAAAGAAACCGGCCTGGTCGAAAGTGAGCGCGAGCGCGCCGCAGATCAGGAAACGCCACCCCAGATGCCGGCCGAACCAGTTGCCGATGCGCTCGTACAGAACGATGATCAGAATTGAATCGATGAAGAGCAGTATCGAGCCCCAGATCATCAGAAGCCCGATTTCGTCGATGAAGCCGATGTCCGGAACGCGCCCGCCGGTGACGATGACGGTGTCGTGGTTCCTGAGGATCATGACCAGTGCGACGATCAGGAAATTGCCGACCAGCAGCCCGTAGATCGCCTGGCGGACGACCAGTGCGTCCTCTCGGATATAGAGCAGCAGGATCATCAGCAGCTTGCCGGAAAACAACACCGTGGAACCCGGCGATACGATCCCGAAGGGCAACTGGATGTAGAACACGCTGGCGAGATAGGTTTCCAGGAAATGCATCACGCCCAGCGCGCACATGAACACGCCGATTCCAAGCACCCTGCGCGCCCGCAAAAGGCACATCATCACGGTGAAATAGACGGCCGCCTGAGCCAGAAGAAGAAGTACGTTGAAAGTTGCCATGTTCAGGTCGGTTTCTGTCGTGGGACCAGCATATGGTCACGCGTGAGCGAGTGGGGAGAGGGCAAAAGGAAGCAGCTCGCGAGGGGGACGCCATTTTCGCCCGGATGTGAGGGGATCAATCCGGCAAAGCAGCACCATCTCCGATGGCCGCCCGCCCCGTCGCTCACAGCAGCGTCGAACAGGCTTTTCGGACATATAGCCATGCTTCGTGCCCCTCTGCTTCCCCGCCGGATGAAGCTCCTTTTCAGACTTTGTAAGGAAAACTGACAATAGTATGCCGTGATTCTTTTCACAGGCAACTGCGCTGCGGGGGCTTTCCGGCCGTCGGCCCCGTGCAAAGCAATTGCGGCCGGATTGCAATTGCCAACGGGAATACAACCACAGACTATATCACCGGAGCACCCGGAGCAGCTCCCGCGCGGCAAAGCGGACAGGCGGCCCGAAATTTTCGGGTTGCCGGCGCGTGACCACAAAATTACGGCTCTAGTGCCAGATATCGCTCGAACCCGCGACCCGCAATTTAGATCCCAGCGCATTGAGCGCAATTTTGTGCACGGCCTCGGTCGGCGCGGCGCAAAGATCACCGATGACGGTGACGTCGAACGGTTCGGCCGCCTTTGACATGGCTGTAAACACCACGCAATTCTGGGTCATCATGCCACAGATCAGCAAGCCTTCGACACCTTCGAGATGCCGGGACAAATCCGTATTCTGAAAGGCATCGGCCACCTGTTTGACCACCACCGGTGCGTTGCCCGCCGCAGCCAGAATTGATGGCCGGACGGCATTGCCGCTACCGCCGTTGGCGAACAGCCCCGTCTCTGCTCCGGAAACATGGCGCACCAGGACAATGCGGTCGCCGGCCTTTATGGCGCGGCCGATCGCGGCGACGACACGCGCCTCCACCTCCTCGGCCTGATGCAGCGGCAGGGCGCCGCCTGCGAAGTAGTCGTTCTGGATGTCGATCACGAGAAGGGCGCGGTTCATCAGTGTTTCTCCTTGTCACAGCCTCCAGGCTATCGGTTCGAAGCACTGTTTTGCAGTGGCCCGCAAGACATGTTCAGGGTAGTTTGGGCCAATGCGCATCGCGATCATCGCCTATCAGGGCGTCAGCCCCTTCATGCTCTCGACACCGCTTGCCGTGTTCGGCGAGCCGTTCCTGGCCAGCGGACACGAAGTGATGGTGTGCGGTGAAAGCAGCCGTATATCCGCTTCGGGCGGTCTCATCATCGAAACCGCTCATCCGCTGGCGGCCGCCGCCCAGGCCGATGTCGTCATCCTTCCCGGGTGGCGGGATGCCGGCGAGACGGTCTCGCCCGGCATCTTGCGGCAACTTCGCACGGCCCATGAACGCGATGCGATCGTCGTCGGCCTGTGCCTCGGCGCCTTCGGGCTGGCGGAGGCAGGACTTCTTGACGGACGTCGCGCAACCACCCACTGGGCACGCGCCGCCGAACTCCGCGCACGATACCCGGCCGTCCGGATCGATCCGGCGGCGATATATGTTGACGACGGCCAGGTGGTTACCTCGGCGGGTATCGCGGCCGGGCTCGACTGCTGCCTGCATCTGCTTGCCCGGGTGTCAGGCATCGCGGAGGCCAACCGGGTCGCCCGCCAGCTTGTCGTGGCGCCGCAACGGGGCGGCGAGCAACCGCAACTGATCGACCGGCCCGCCCCCGCCACGTCGGCGGAGCGCCGCGTCGCGGATATTCTCGAACGCCTTTGGGCCACCCCTGAACAAAACCCCTCTCTGGATGAACTGGCAGCACGCGCCGGGGTCAGCCGCCGCAGCCTGAGCAGGCATGTTCGCGCGCGCACCGGGGGCAGCCTGGGTGGCTGGCTCCGCCGCGCCAGGATCGCCCGTGCCCAGGACATCCTCCTGCGCGGCGAAAAGGGACTTGAGCGCATTGCGGTGCGCAGCGGTTTTCCCGATGCCCCGTCGCTCCGCAAAGCCTTTCGCGGCGAACTGGGCATGACCCCGACACAATGGTTGGCCAGACAAAGGGCCGGATAGAAACGGCACCGGAAACATTGTCTCTAGTGACAATTCCCTGTTTGACTTCAAGGACTTTCAAAACAATCCTGCCACGATAGCCCAACGACTTGAATCAGGTTCTCAACCTCTTCATCCGGAAATACAACAATGCCTGCCGTTTCGCGCCTGTCCGTCAACGTCAATGCCGTCGCCATGCTGCGCAACCGCCGCGACCTGCCCTGGCCGAGCGTCACCGGCCTGGCCGCGATCGCCATGGAAGCGGGCGCCAAGGGCATCACCGTGCATCCGCGCCCGGACCAGCGCCACATCCGCAGAACGGATGTTTTCGAGCTGTCCGAACTGATCGAGGATCGCTTCCCGAACAAGGAACTGTGCCTGGAGGGCTACCCCGCAGCCGACTTTCTGCAACTGGTCGAGGAGGCCCGGCCCGAACAGGTCCTGTTCGTGCCTGACGATCCGGAACAGACCACCTCCGATCACGGCTGGGATTTCGCGAAAGACACCGGCGCGCTCGAGACCGCCATCGCGGCCGCAAAGGAATGGGCGGTGACGGTGTCCCTCTTCTGCGACCCGGATCCGGCAGCGCCGGAACATGCCGCCCGGCTGGGCGCCGAACGGATCGAGATCTACACAGGTCCCTATGGTGCCTGTTACGACGATCCCGACAGGGCCACCCGGGAACTCGACAGGGTCGTCGCCACGGCGGAAGCAGCCCGGGCCTGCGGTCTTGGCGTCAATGCCGGCCACGACCTGACCGTCGACAACATCCCGGCACTGCTTGCCAGGGCGCCCTTCATCCGGGAAATGTCCATCGGCCACGGCTTTACCGCCGACGCGCTGGTCCACGGTTTCGCGGAAAGCGTCAACCGGTTCCGCAAGGCCATGGGCGAACTCTGAGGCAGGCCGCACCGGAGCGCGACTTGCCGGATGTGTCAGGCGGCTTCCGCGCGTTTCATCTGCTGGTGTTCGTCCTCGACCAGGCCGATCTTCCAGTAGCCTGAAATATACGTGTCGGCCTTCGGAAGCTTGCGCTCATTGTGGAGATAGTCCCGAAGCGCCCGGATCACGGAACTCTCTCCCGCGATGCAGGTCTGGACGGTCCCGTCCTGCCAGTCCAGCGCCCTCACGAAATCGACTTGAGCCGTCGACGGCCTGTGGACGTCCTCCTGCACAAGCCAGTGCAGATCGATCCCCTCGGGCGCGGCAATCTCGCGAATGTCGTCGGCTGAGGGAACCTCGAACACAGCGACACCGCGTGCTTCCCCGGGCAGGGCCTCGAGGGTTGCTTCGACCACCGGCATGGCGGACAGGTCTGCGGCGAACAGGTACCAGTCGGCGTGGAATTCGGTGATCTTCGGCTGGCTCGGGCCGAGAAAACCCAGAAAGGATCCGGGACCAGCGCGCTGCGCCCAGCGGGTCGCCGGACCGTTGTCCCCGTGGGCGACAAAATCGATGTCAAGCTCGAGGCTGTCGGAGCGGAAGGTGCGCACGGTGTAGGTCCGCACCGGATGGATCTTTTCCGCAGGCCCGTCCGGCTCGAAACAGGCCTCGAAATCCTGTCGGGCTTCGCCGTCGCGCGGCAACACCAGCTTGCAGTTGGCACCTTCATGACCGGTCGGGAAACCTTCCAGTTCAGGACCGGCGAAAGTGACCCGGATCAGGTTCGGGCTGAGATAGCGCGTCGACGAGACGGTCAGAAAGCGGGGACGGCGTTTCGGTCGGTTGGCCAATGGGCACCTCACAAATGATGACTATAACACTCATGATTTAGCATCGACGTCCCGGAATTTGAAGAGCCCTCCAGGCGAAAAGATTTAACCGCCTGCCGCCGTCCCCGTGACGGGGCTCCGGCGGGGTGCAACCAGGAGCCGGCGCGCACCTTGAAGATGCCCGGCGGCGGGCTTGTCAACAAGCTGGAGCCCGCCTTGCGGGCGGGCTCTTGTCTTTGGCGGCAATCGGTAGGGTGCGAGATCTCAATCTCGGATGATCGGCTCTTTCAGGTCTTCCGGCTTTTTCTCCCGGATGATTTCCCAGTTCAGGGTTGCGTTTTCGATGTGGCCGGGCACGTCCTGCTCGAACCGGTCCTGAACCTTGAGGGAATTGTTCAGGTAGAGCTTGCCGTCGACAATGGACCAGGCCTCCGGAACAACCGGAACCTTGAAGCCCATGGCGGCGCCAAAGGCACAGAACCCGCCATATTGCGGCGCATATTTGGCCGGGTCGGCCGCGAACGTATCCCGGTTTTCCGCCGAAGAGAATTTCCAGGTCACCTCGTCGTAATCGAACGTGTAGGCGTCGGAGCCGGCGACCGGTTTGCCTTCGGTGAAATAGGCTACCGGATCGGTTCCGCCAATCGCGGCACCGCCTTTGGTGAATGTGGTGATTTCATCTGCGGACGCCGTGAACGCGGTGGCGGAAAACAGGGCGGCAAGCCCCAAAAGAACGGACCTGGACGTGTAGAGCGGCATGACTTTTTCTCTCCCGGAGTTACGAGCTGGCAATCAAGGCCGGTGCAGGGGCGCACCGCTTGCAATGAAAAATGTCGCCTGACGCCCCGGATGGCCAATCACCCTTGATCACGTCGCCGATAACGGCGGGAGAGCGAAACGTGATCGGACTCGGGATTACATGCCCGGAAGGCCTTGATGCCCCTCCGGATCGCGCGGCGCGACGAGACCAAGCACCAGGTAGATGGCCGTTGCGATGTCCTCGTCCGTGATCCGGACACCGCGGACGATCAGCCGGAATGTGACCAGGCCGAGCAGGAGGTCGATCCGGGTCTCCATGTCCGCCTCGAAAGGTGTCGCAATGAAGATCTGCCGCATGAGGAGACGGCGGCCTTCCTCCGCCTCATCCAGCACGGCGGCAATTGCCGTCTTTTCCCTTTGGGGCATCAGGGCACGCAGCGCCCCACCCAGCGAGGTCTCCTGAAGGGCGCCGACCATGCCGGCAAGGCACTGTCTCAGGTCTTCCGCCACACTGCCCCGCTGCGGCGGGCCGGGGGGGGCATCAAGGAGGGCATGTGCGACGGACGCCGCGACCAGCTCTTCCTTGTTCTGGAAGCGCCTGTAGACCGCCTGCTTGCTGGTCCGTGCGTGCGCCGCGATCGCTGCAACGGTGGTTCTCTCGTAGCCGTTTTGGGACAGGACAGCGAGTGTCGCCTCCCTCAGGGCGTCGCTCACCCGCAAATCCAGCGGACGGCCGGCAGGCCCGGCTGCTGCCTGTGACATCGAAGCAAGTCCCGTTTCGGTTACAGTTGGTACCGTAATAATCCTGATTCCGGTCCGGCACAACTCCGGAAACTTGCCTTTCGGCGCGCACCGCTGCACACAGGGACAAATTCCGCGCGGCAGCCGGCCGCACGCCCCAAAAAGTGAGGACCTCATGTCTGTTGATACCGAAACGGTAAAACGTGTTGCCCACCTCGCACGGATCAAGGTGAGCGACGACGACGCCATTCGCATGACCGGCGAGCTGAACACCATTCTCGGTTTTGTCGAGCAACTCGATGAAGTCGACATCACAGGTGTCGAGCCGCTGACTTCGGTGGTCGAGCAGACCATGAAGAAACGCGCCGACGGCGTCACCGACGGCGGCAAGGCCGACGACATCGTCCAGAACGCGCCCGTTTCCGAAGACCATTTCTTCATGGTTCCGAAGGTCGTCGAATAATCGGACGCCGCCGGGATGACCGCTTCCAGTTCAACAAGCATAACCGTTGAAACGCCCCTGTCGGAGGACATGCGCGCCATGATCGGCGAGCTGAACGTCACGCTTGGCTCTTTGACGCCGGACGAGGCCAACTACAGCATGAGCGCTGAAGACATGGACGGGCCGGAGACGACGGTTTTCGTCGCCCGTGTGGACGGGCGGGCTGCGGCGTGCGGCGCGCTGCATCGGCACGCGGATGGCATCGGCGAACTCAAGCGCTTCTATTCCCGCCCGCAATTCAGAGGCCTTGGGCTGGCCCGCCGAATCCTTGAGCACGTAAGCGAACTGGCCGCCAGCGAAGGCCTTGCACGCCTGGTGCTGGAAACCGGTCACAACTACGACGCCGCTCGGCGGCTCTATGAGCAGGCCGGTTTCAAGGAATGCGGCCCGGTGCTCGACTATCCCGAAAATCCCTATTCCGTTTTTTACACACGGCCGCTCACGGCCGTCTGAGAGACCAAAATCATGACCGATCTCACCAAACTCGCCATTGCCGAGGCCCGCGACGGCCTGAAGAACAAGGACTACACGTCCCTGGAACTCACCGACGCCTTCATCGGCAACATCGAAGCGGCCAACGCTTCTCTCAATGCCTATGTGACCGTGACCGCCGACAAGGCCCGCGACATGGCGAAAGCCTCCGACGTGAAGCTCGCAAAGGGCGATGGCGGGGCGCTGGAAGGCATTCCGCTGGGCATCAAGGACCTGTTCGCCACCAAAGACGTGCATACCCAGGCCTGCAGCCATATTCTCGACGGCTTCAAACCGCCTTACGAATCCACCGTGACATCCAACCTGTGGGCGGACGGCGCCGTCATGCTCGGCAAGCTGAACATGGACGAGTTCGCCATGGGCTCCTCCAACGAAACCTCCTATTACGGCCCGGTGATCAACCCCTGGCGCAAGCAGGGCTCCAACCAGGATCTCGTTCCCGGCGGATCTTCCGGAGGATCCGCTACTGCGGTTGCGGCCCGCATGTGCATGGGGGCCACAGCGACCGACACCGGCGGTTCCATCCGCCAGCCGGCCGCCTTCACCGGCACCGTCGGCATCAAGCCGACCTATGGCCGCTGCTCGCGCTGGGGCGTTGTTGCCTTCGCTTCCTCCCTCGACCAGGCCGGACCGATCGCGCACACCGTGCGTGACAGTGCCATCCTCCTGAAATCCATGGCCTCTGTCGATCCCAAGGACACCACCTCGGTGGACATCGAGGTCCCGGATTACGAGGCCGCCATCGGCAAATCCGTGAAGGGCCTGAAGATCGGCATTCCGGCGGAATACCGCATGGACGGCATGTCCGGTGAAATCGAGGACCTGTGGCAGAAGGGCATTCAATGGCTGAAGGATGCGGGCGCGGAGATCGTCGACATCGCCATGCCGCACACGAAATACGCCCTGCCCGCCTATTACATCGTCGCCCCGGCGGAAGCCTCCTCGAATCTTGCCCGCTATGACGGTGTCCGCTACGGCCTGCGCGTGCCGGGCAAGGACATCGCCGAGATGTACGAGAACACCCGCGCCGCCGGCTTCGGCGAGGAGGTCAAGCGCCGCATCCTGATCGGCACCTACGTGCTGTCCGCCGGCTATTACGACGCCTATTACCTGAAGGCCCAGAAGGTGCGCACCCTGATCAAGCGCGATTTCGATCTGGCCTGGCAGAACGGCGTCGACGCGATCCTGACACCGGCAACGCCCTCGGCCGCCTTCGGCGTTGCCGACCAGGACCTGCATTCCGATCCGGTGAAAATGTATCTCAACGACATTTTCACCGTCACCGTGAACATGGCCGGCCTGCCGGGCATTTCCGTGCCCGCCGGCCTCGACAAGGACGGACTGCCGCTCGGCCTGCAGCTGATCGGCAAGCCTTTCGACGAAAGCACCCTGTTCCAGGTCGGCCAGGTGATCGAGGACGCCGCCGGGTCGTTCGATCCGGAAAAGTGGTGGGGCTGAAGCGGCGCCAGTCCGGTTCGGGACATGGGATCCCCCACCCCTACCCCCTCCCCACAAGGGGGAGGGGGACCATGCGCTTCATCGCCCAGGCCGAAATTGCAGGCTCAAGAGCATCTGGCGGTCACTTGTGCCAAACCATGTCCGCGGCCTTGTCCCCTTCCCCCTTGTGGGGAAGGGTTAGGGATGGGGGTAAACGGCGAAGCCGTAACTTGGCTGAACCGATGATCTCTCCAGGCCGAAAGTCTGTTCAACACCCGCCACTTCAGCAGAATTTCCGGAAAGAGCTGACGCATGCCTGACATCGAAACCATCGTAATCGGCGCCGGTGTCGTCGGCCTGGCCTGTGCCCGCGCCCTGGCGCTATCGGGGCGCGAGGTCATGGTGCTCGAGCGGCACGGCCTGATCGGATCGGAAACCAGCGCCCGCAATTCGGAAGTCATCCATGCCGGCATCTATTATCCGCCCGGCAGCCTGAAGGCAGCGCTGTGCCTCCCGGGCAAGAACCAGCTCTATCGGTTCTGCGCCGACAACGGCATCGCCCATGAGCGGATCGGCAAGCTGATCGTGGCCGCCGACGAAGCCCAGTTGCCGGAGCTGGAGCGCCTCCACAGGCAGGCCACCGACACCGGTCTGGACGATCTGGTCTTCTACGATCGCAACAAGCTGCGGGAGATCGAGCCGGAACTCGACTGTTGCGGCGCGCTCTGGTCCCCGTCGACCGGCATTATCGACAGTCACGGCTTCATGCTTGCCTTGCAGGGCGGCCTGGAGGACAAGGGCGGTCAGGTCGTGCTCAACACCCGCGTCAGCCGGATCAAACCGTGTGAGGGCGGCTACCGTCTTGAGGTCGACACCGGCGACGCCGGGACCTATTCCCTGACCTGCCGGGAGCTGATCGTTTCCGCCGGGCACGGAGCACCCGGCCTGATGCAGGATGTTGCAGGCGCGCAAGCGCCGAAAGCCTATCTGGCCAAGGGCAATTATTTCAAGCTTCAGGGCAAGGCACCGTTTTCCACACTGGTCTATCCGGTGCCGGAACCCGGCGGATCGGGTGTTCACATCACCCTGGATCTTCAGCACCAGGCCCGTTTCGGCCCGGATGTGGAGTGGGTCGAAGAGATCGACTACGAAGTCGATCCGGCGCGCGGCGACAGGTTCTATGCCGCCATCCGCAGCTACTGGCCCGGTCTGCCGGACAAGTCCCTGATCGCGGATTATTGCGGTTTCCGCCCCAAGATCACCGGACCCGGTGAACCGGCGGCCGATTTCAGGATCGACGGTCCCCGGGCACACGGCCACACCGGGCTGGTTGCGCTCTACGGCATGGAATCCCCCGGTTTGACCTCGGCCCTTGCCATTGGCGATCACGTCGCCGGGCTGCTCTGACGGCGCCGCTCCCCAACACCCGCAATTGACCTGAGCAACGCAACCAATCGCACATTCCCGCGTTTGATTGACAAGCGATCACGCGTGTCGTGCTGCAATGCACAGAAATGCCGTCATTTGGTCCGCATTTCTCCTTAAAATTGCTGCACTGCGCGTGCTCATTCAAGGAGTGACCCAAAAAGATCACTTTAAATTCAACAAGGTGGCTAATCGTCTTGATCAATCGGCGTATGTTCTTGTCAGCAACGGCCCTGTGGGCCGGTGTGCTCTCCAGCAGGGCGATTCCAGGCTATGCCGCCGGCGACGACGCCGCGCCCGCACCATCAGCCCTTCCTTCCACTGAAAGCTCGGATTTCGACTTCGAAACCCTTGTCCTCCGGATGAAGGAAAAGGCCGGCACGGCTCATGCCCAGGTGACACCCGACCTGCCGGAACTGCTGTCCGGGCTTGACTACGATCAGCACCGGGCGATCCGGTTCTCGCCCGACCGCGCAGTCTGGAAGGACAGCGAAGGCAGCTACCGGCTCCACGCCTTCCATCCGGGCTGGCTCTACAATGAGACGGTGGACCTTTACGAAATCGTCGATGGCAAAGCCCGGCCATTGGCGTTCACCGGCGCGGATTTCGACTATGGCGCCCCCCTCGATGCGGACAGGTTCCGGGATTTCGCACTGCCGGGCATTGCCGGTTTCCGGCTTCATCATCCGCTCAACACACCGGAGTTCTTCGACGAGCTGATCGTGTTCCTCGGCGCAAGTTATTTTCGCGCGCTCGGAAAGGGCAATGTCTACGGCCTGTCCGCGCGTGGCCTTGCCGTCGACACCGCTGTCGGGGGACCGGAGGAGTTTCCGCGCTTCACGCGATTTTACCTGGAACGGCCCGCCAAAGGCGCGCGTGAAATGCGCCTTTACGCGGAGCTCGACAGCGAGAGCGTCACCGGAGCCTATCAGTTCACCATAAAGCCCGGCGTCAACACCGTGGTGGAAGTGGACGCGCGCATTTTCCTGCGCAGTGATGTGGAGCGTCTGGGCATCGCGCCCCTGACCTCCATGTTCCTGTTCGGAGAAAACGACCGGCTCGGGTTCGACGACTACCGGCCGGAAGTCCACGACAATGACGGCCTGATGATCCTGCGCGGTGACGGCCAGCGCCTCTGGCGTCCGCTGCGCAATCCCGGCAGCCTCGCGCTGTCCTTCTTCAGGGAGGAGAGTCCCGCCGGGTTCGGCCTTTTGCAGCGGGACCGCGGCTTTGACCACTATCAGGACACCGAAGCCAAGTACCAGCGCCGTCCCTCGCTCTGGATCGAGCCCGTCAACGACTGGGGCAGCGGCCAAGTGATGCTTGCCGAAATTCCGGCCGACAAGGAAATTCACGACAACATCGTCGCCTTCTGGGTTCCCGAAGCCGGTGCGGTGGCCGGTTCGGAACACCGTTTCGCCTACCGCATGATCTGGGGCCAGGACCCGGAACCGGGCACCGAACTGGCGCGGGTGATTGCCACCGGCACCGGTCACGGCGGCGCGGCGGCGTCAGATCCCGACCCCGACCTCAGGAAATTCGTGGTCGAATTCGCAGGGGACACGATGTCCGGGCTCGGAGCGGATGATCCCGTCGAACCCCGGCTGTCCGTCCGCAACGGCTCCGTCAGGCACAAGCACATTCAGCGCCTCGAAGGCGGCACCTGGCGGGCGATACTCGACATTGAGCGCGAAGCCCCGGATCGCTCCGTCGAGCTGATTCTCGCGCTGCAACTGGACGGCTCCGACATCACGGAAACCTGGCTGTATCAATGGAGTGGCAACTCATGACGATGCACATGAACTCGTCCGGCAATGCCCGACTGCCCGGCCCTCACCGGGCGGATTGCGTTTTCGAGGAAATCCGCTCGGTCCTGAACAGGCCCGACCTGTCCGACGCGGTCCTTCTGGAAACCCTGGCCGAAGCACGAACCGATCAGGGCGGAGACTTGAGCGCGCGGGACCTGGTCGCCGGTCTCGGCGATGCGCAGCAGCGGGCCAGCCTGATCCGCACCCTGCTGGTGCCGCCCCCGGCGCACGGTCTCGACATGCCTCTGCACGACCTGAACCCGCCGATGAGCATCCGGCTGGCACCGCTTCTGCGCAGGTGGCGGCGCCTCCTGCCGAGCGCCCGCCCCCGGTTGAAACGGGCCGCCGTTATCGCAAGGAGCCGCTGATATGGAACCGGGCGCGCCCGCCGCCTCAATGGCCATTGGCCGGCGGCTGGCCATGCTTGTGGTGGCGAGCGCTTTCACCGCCGCGGCGTCCTACATGTTCGCCACGGTCGTCCAGGCCGACGGGTTCGACTGGCTCGACGTCATCCGGATCGCCCTGATGGCAGTTGCCGCCTTCTGGCTCGCCTGGGGCGGATGCATCGCCCTGTTCGGCATCCTGTTCCGGTTGGATCCGCCGCCGCGCGCCGCCGCCTGCCCCGACGGGCGCACGGCGATCCTGATGCCGATCTACAACGAGGCGACGGCTCCGGTCTTCGCCCGGCTGGAAGCGATCATGCGCTCGGTCGGCGCCCTGGCTGCCCGCGACCGCTTCGACTTCTTCGTCCTTTCAGACACGACACGGTCCGACGTCGCGCAAGACGAGCTGCGCGCCCATGAAAGGCTTGTGGCCAGGCTGCGCGCGGGCGGGCATCTGTTTTACCGGCGGCGACAACAGAACACCGGACGCAAGGCCGGCAACATCGCGGACTTCCTGCAAACGTCGGGAGGCGCCTATGACTACATGCTCGTTCTTGACGCCGACAGCCTGATGGATGGCGACACCATCCTTGAAATGGTGCAGCGCATGGAGGCGGATCCGCGCCTCGGGCTGTTGCAATCCCTGCCTCGGATCATCGGCCTCGACACCCTGTTCGGCAGGCTGCTTCAATTCGCCACCGGACTCTACGGCCCCTATTTCGCGCGGGGGCTTGCCACGCTCCAGGGCGACGAGGGGACGTTCTGGGGTCACAACGCCCTCATCCGCACACAGGCCTTCGCATCGGCCTGCGGCATGGCGCCCCTCACCGGCGCGCCACCTTTCGGCGGCCACATCCTCAGCCACGACACGGTCGAGGCAGCTCTACTGGCGCGCGACGGCTGGAAGGTGCGTCTCGATCCGGACCTGACCGGGTCCTATGAGGAGGCGCCCGCCAACATGGTCGATTACGCCAAGCGCGACCGGCGCTGGTGCCAGGGCAACCTGCAGCACAGCCGTATCCTGGCCGCGCCGCGGTTCCGTTTCTGGAGCCGGATCTCGATCCTCCAGGGCATTTTCGCCTATCTCGCCTCGCCGATCTGGTTCCTGTTCCTGGCCGCCAGCCTTGCGGCCCCGCTTGTCGCCGCGCAACCGGTCTACTTCGACGGCCGCTCGCTTTTCCCGGTGTTTCCATATCCGCAGACGGTGACGGCGCTGGCGCTGCTGTTCGGCCTGGTCGCCCTGCTGATCCTGCCGAAACTGCTGCTGGTCGCCCGCGCGCTTGCCGGCGGCAAGGCCGGCGATTTCGGCGGCGCGCCGAGGCTCGTCGTCAGTTTCTTCCTGGAAATCCTGCTGACCTCGATCCTCGCGCCGATCCTGATGATGTTTCACTGCCGGTCGGTGGCCCAGGTGCTGACCGGTGCCGACAGCGGCTGGCCCGCCGCCGACCGGGACGACGGCTCCCTGCCCTTTGGCGCGGCGCTCTCGGCCACATGGTGGATGAGTGTCACGGGGGCCGCAGCAGCGCTGTTTTCCAGCGTCCACGTGCCGGAGCTGTTCTACTGGCTGATGCCCGTGTCCCTGCCGCTCGTGGCCGCTCCCCTGCTGGTCTGGCTGACCTCTTCGGTGAAGCTGGGCAAGGCAGCCGGCAGGCTGGGGCTGTTCGCCATCCCCGCCGACACGGCGCCGGTCGCGATTGCCCAGGGAATGCGGCGGGCGCTCCGCCAGCAGGAAACGGACATCATCGGCGAAATCGCCGCCTGACGGCCGGCAGCCGCCCGTCAGGTGTCCGCCGCGGGCTTCTCCGTCAGTGGACCCGGCCGGTCTCCGCTTCCAGAATGCCGTCCGCATCCAGTCCGGAAATCGGCAGCCTCGTGTCCGTCGGCACGTCGCCGGACAGTTGCAGCGCGAGATAACGGCCGCAGCATACCCGCAGGAAACTGGTGAAATTGCCGAGATCGTGGCCGGCATCGATGCTTTCGTGATGCAGTCGGGTGATCAGTTGCGCGACGTTCATGCCATCGCGCGCGCCGATCTCTTCCAGCACTTTCCAGAAGAAGGCCTCCAGCCGCACGGACGTCACCATGCCGTCGATGCGCAGGGATCTGGTGCTGCTTTCCCAAAGGTTCGGGTCGGCGTCGATGAAGAGTTTGCACATGGCTTTATCCGGTCTGGGGGCACTGAAGCTTATTGCCTTTCCCGGCCCCTGAAAAGGCCCGCCCAAGGACTGCGAACAGCCTGGGGCGGGAGCCGTAGCCATCCGGCGCCTTTAGTGGGAAGGCGGCCCGGAAGGTTCGGAAGCAGGTTCTGCTCAGGCTGCGGCTCTCGTCGCATCCGCGGACAAGACCGAGTTGAACTGGGACAGCCATGCGGGATGGGCCGGCCAGGCAGGCGCGGTGACCAGGTTGCCGTCCGTGACGGCGCTGTCGATGGCGATGTCGGCGTAGGTCGCGCCGGCCATTTCCACTTCCGGGCGGCAGGCGGGATAGGCCGAGACGGTCCTGCCCTCGATCACCCTTGCGGCGGTCAGGATCTGCGCGCCATGACAGACGGCGGCAACCGGCTTGCCCGCCTCCATGAAATGTTTGACGGCGGCCAGAACATCGGCATCGAGCCTCAGATACTCCGGCGCCCGGCCGCCCGGGATCACCAGGGCGTCGTAGGACGTGGCATCGATGTCCGCGAAGGTCGCGTTCAAGGTGAAGTTGTGACCCCGTTTTTCACTGTAGGTCTGGTCGCCCTCGAAATCGTGGATGCAGGTGGCGACGCTCTCGCCGGCCTTCTTGCCCGGGCACACCGCGTCGACCGAATGGCCCATTGCAAGCAGCGTCTGGAACGGCACCATGGTCTCGTAATCTTCGGTGAAATCCCCGGTGATCATTAGGATCTTCTTCGCACTCATGCTTTTTCCTCCCACAGCAAAACAGCGATGGCACAAAGGCTAGCAGGCGAAGGGAACAAGCGGGTATTAGCAGACTACTACCGTGAAGAATACGTGGTTTGCATGCGTTTGCCACGCTTCACACCGGCTTTGCCGGCCCGTGCCAGGGTTGCGCCACATATGGTCCGGCGGGGCCGGGCCTCACGAAATGCCGGCCCTTGCCTGCATGCGCGCCAGGGCGACGCCCACCATCGTCAGCCAGAGATAGATCAGCGTTTCCAGCAATCGCTGAAACAATCCGGCGAACTCCTGGCTCTGAACGGTTCCGGCCAGCAGCACCGCTCCGCTCAGAACCAGCCCGGCACCGGCGCTTCGGGGCAGGTTTGCGATGCCCCGCCTGTTGAGGCGGAGCGTGACCAGGAACAGACCGGCCAGGGCGGCAACATAGGCGAGAAAACCGGCGCTGACATGAATGAGATGCGACCTTGAGGGCAGCTCGGGACGGCACTCGAAATCACACGGAAAATAGGCCGCCGTCAAAAGCAGGACCGCGTAGAGCCCGACGAGGGCCAGTCCCGCGATCGCCGGGCCATCTCTGCCGACCGCGCGCAGGGCCAGTGCCACGAACACCAGGATCCAGAGTTCGGCCACCGCAAATACGGCCAGGTTCACGGTGGCGCCGTGGACCGTGCCCGTCGCGCCGAGGGCGCTCATGAACCGGGAAAGATGGCTGTAGTCCGGATAGAGGCTCCCGGCCACGAGCACGCCGCAGGCAAGCCAGATGAAACTGAGCAAAGGCAACAGGACGAGGGCGTTGGGCCTGATCATCGGCAGGGACCGGCACAGCCGGCGATCACGATCAGGTCTTGTAGTCCGGCTCCGTGCGGTCCAGCTCCCGCTTCCAGTACTCGAAATGGGCATAGCCCATCCCGGCATAGGGCTCCCATTCGGCAGCCGTCTTGGCGGCCAGATTGTCGGACATGACGGCCAGGGGCTGGCCCGAGGCATAGGCTTTCAGCAGGGTTTCGGCGGCGCGTTCGAAGAAATAGAGATGCTCGAAGGCCTCCGGGATGGTCTGCGCGGCGACAGAGACACCGTGATTGCCCATGATCAGCACCGGCTTGTCGCCGAGCGTCACGGCGATGCGGTGGCCTTCCTCCGCCTCGTCGGCCATGCCGCCGAAACCGGGATCGACCGCGACCTTGCCGAAGAACCGCGCCGTGTTGAGATCGATCGGCTTCATCGATGGGTCCTGGAGGGTCGCCAGCACGGTCGCGTTGGGGGGATGGCAATGAAACAGGACCTTTGCGGCCGGGTTCATGCGGTGAACCGTGCCGTGGATGCACCAGGCGGAGGGGTCCGGCGCATCCGCGCCTGCCATCACCTGATCGTCATGGGCGTCGAGCAGCAACAGGTCGCTGGCCTTCACATCCGAAAAATGCCGCCATTTCGGGTTCATCAGGAACGTCGCACCGTCGTCGGAAACCGCCGCGCTGAAATGATTGCCGACGGATTCGTGCCAGCCCATCCGGACCGCGATCCGGAACGCCGCCGCGAGATCCTGCCTGAGGGCCTGCTCGGACTGCCGCTCCGGGGCGCCGAACGCGACATCGGTGACAATACTCATTTGAACCGTCCTTCTCCGGCCAGCACCCGGTAGGTGGAGCGCATCTCGCCCCGGTCGATGTAACAGCCCCGCAGATGCCGGTCGCCGCTGGTGGCCGAATAGGCCGCCCTGCCGTGCACGATGCGGTGATTGTCGAAAACGATACACTCACCCGCATTCAGACGGAAGCGCATCATGTATTTTTCATCGCGCATCATGCGTCCGAAACGGCAGAAGGCCGGGTAAAACCGGTTCAGGTCCTGCTGCGGCATGTCGAAGATATCCGCATGATGCTGGCTGATCGTGACGCCGGAGATGTTGCCGTATTCATCCAGTTCGATGACATGCTGGCGCGCCCGCATGTCGAACGTGTCATGCTCGCAGTAGTAAGGCACATCGACCGAGACCAGCAGTTCGAAGTCTTCCGGGTGCCGTTCACGGAAATCCGCGGCCACCGCCAGCCCGTCGACAAACAGCGAGTTGCCGCCTTCGACCGAATTCGCCCGGCAATGGAGAAACTGGACACCGGGCGCAAGGTCCTCGTCCGGCAGGTCCGTATGCAGCGGCAGCGCCTTGGACGTGAACGCCAGATTGGTCGGCTTGATGTGGGTCTTGACCTCGAAATCCTGTCCGAAATAGCTCGGCCGCACATGACCGATCAGACCGGCTGTGTCTTTCAGCGCATCGTCCGTGTCGGGCAGTCCGGTGAGCAGGGCGATCCCGTCGACGAGCATGGCCCGGCTCCAGTCGCGCACGCAGGCCTGATCGGCGATGAGATCCTGATGGGCAAAACGCGCCATTTTCGGATAGTGATCCGCAAGCCAGGGCGCGCGCGGCAGATTGGCGACATCCGCCCGCTTTTCACCGTTCGCATAGGCGGCAAGCCGGTCGAGCGGCATCCGGGTGACATGCGCCGATCCGGCCCAGGCGATTTCCAGCTCTCCACCTGAAATCGACGCGGAGACGGCCTTCGGCGCCGTGTCCTCCGCGAAGATGTCGAACACGCGTTCGCGGGTTTCAGGATCGAAGGAACTCGGACAATTGTCCCGCAGCCAGTAATAATTGAAATAGGCGGTCCGGCCGTCGGTCAACGGCACGTCGAGCCCCTCTTCCTGCAACAGCACGCCTGCGTCACCGGTTCCAAGCATGTTTCTCGTCCTTAACTTAACCGCGCGCACTTCGCCCAGCTTTCTCGAAGAAGTGGCTATAGCGGCTTAATTACAATCACTTTGATCACAAATTGCACTTGCGGAGCGGATTTGAAAAGGCGATAAAAACGCAACTTGACTTAAGCAATTGCTTAACCTGGAACAGCCATGCACCGCCTGCCCCCACTCCGGCTCCTCAGTGTTTTCGAAACCGTGCAACTGGCCGGCAGCGCCAAGGCGGCCGCAGGCGAACTCAACGTGTCGATGTCGGCGATCAGCCAGGCGCTCAAGCAGTTGGAAGACCATGTCGGGGTGGCGCTGATCGATCGCGGCACGCGGCCCGCAAGCCTGACCGAAGCCGGCAGGATCCTTCTGATGGCCGTCACCGAAAACCGCGAACGGCTGACCGGCGCTCTCGACGACATCCACGCCCTTGACGACCCGATGGGCACCACCATCACCCTCGCCTGCACCATCGGTTTTGCCACCTACTGGCTGATGCCGCGGCTGGAGGCCTTTTATCTCGATCATCCGGATCTGGCGATCCACGTCCAGACGACGTCCCGGGAAGTCCCCCGCCTCGGTCCGGGCACGGACATCGCCCTGCGCTATGGCGGCGGCCATTGGGACGACGGCGATGTGACCCTGCTGTTCCGGGAGCGTGTGGAGCCGGTCTGCGCGCCCGCCTACCTCAGCCGCATCGAGGCCGCAGCCGGCAGCCTGGCCGCGTCGTTCCTGATCCATGTGGCAACCGACGACCGGCGCTGGATCTCCTGGGCCGACTATCTTGCCCGCACCGACCAGCGCGCTGCGGGATCGGCCAAGGGCCTGCGCTTTTCCAACTACGTCCAGGCCACCCAGTCGGCCCTGTCAGGCCACGGCGTCATGCTCGGCTGGCGCTCGATCACCGGCGACCAGGTGTCCAAAGGCCTGCTCGTCCCCACCGGCCTGCCGCCCCTGCAACCCGAAAACGCCTACCACGCGGTGCTGTCGCACAGGAGCCGGAAGACGGAAACGGCGGAGGTGGTTGTCAACTGGTTCAGGGCGGCGGCGGAGGCGGATATGTACGCGCCCTCACCTTCCGCGCCGTCCCGGACCTGATCCGGGACCTTTCGGGGCGGGGGACATGTGAAAGGCCCCGGCTCAAGGCCGGGGCGGCGTGTGGGGTTCAGGTGCTGAGGTTCAACTGCGGTGCGGCTGGCAGCCCCCCTCAGCGCCTGATGACAATGCGCGTGTCGCCGTGCCCGGTCTGCCGGACCAGATTGAACAGGCGCGCGGCATGTTTGGGGGCGAGGCGGATGCAGCCGTGGGAGGCGGGCCGGCCCAGGTTCTTCAGGTCGGTGGTGCCGTGGATGGCGTAGCCGCCGAGAAAGAAGATCGAATGGGGCATCGGCGCCCAGTTGTACTTGCGCGAATGCCAGTCGGCTTCCAGCCGGGTCGGCCGGTAGCTGCCGATGGGCGTGCGGTAGCCCTTGCGCGCGGTCGACACCGGCCATTTGTTGCGCAACCGGCCGTCGACATAAAGATAGAGTTTCTGTTCGGAGATATCGATGGTGGCGGTCACCTTCTGGGCCGCGCTCGCACCGGCAAGCGTCAGGGCCAGGAAGGCCGGAACCAGGAAGACCCGGACCAGAGGGGCAACAACATGTTTCCGCAACATCAACATTACAATCCCGCCCGGTAACAACGAACACGTGAAAACACTCATCCAACCAGAATAATCACGGGCAATTTACGGGTTCAACATATTTCGACAACGGAATGTCTTGGCTGTTCGGACCCGGGATCTGCATTCAACGGAATGCCTTCCTTTCCGCACCGGAGTTCAACCGGCCGTCAGCGATCCTGCGCAGTGCAAGATGCTCGGCGACGAACGGCGCCAGATCCTGGGCGGGCATCGGCAGCCCGTAATAGAAGCCCTGGAAATGATCGCAGGACAAGTCGTTGAGGGCTTGAACCTGGGCCTCGGTCTCGATCCCCTCGACGGTCACGGTCATGTCCAGCCTGTGGCCGAGTTCGATGATCGTGTTCAGCACATGGCGTGATTTCTCGTCCTTGTCCGTCACGGAGCCGATGAAGGACCGGTCGACCTTGATCTTGTCGAAATGGTACTTCCACAGATAGCCCAGACTTGAATAGCCGGTACCGAAATCGTCCATCGCCAGGGAGACACCCATCGCGCTCAGGGCTTCCAGCTGTCCGGTGACATTTTCCTCCTGTTCGATCAGGATATTCTCCGTCACTTCCAGTTCCAGCCGATGCGCCGGCAATCCCGCCGCCTCAAGAGCCTCGTTGACGGTCCCGACAAGTTTGCCATCGCCAAACTGCTTCGCGGACAGGTTCACCGAGACAAACAGCGGCTCCGGCCAGCTCGCCGCGGTTCTGGCTGCTTCCTGAAGAACCCAGACGCCGATCTTGTTGATTTCGCCGGCATCTTCGGCGATGGAAATGAATTCGCCCGGGGCAATGAAATTGCCGTCCGCATCCTTCAGCCGAAGCAGTGCCTCGAAGCCGACGACTTCCAGAGAGGATTGCTGGATCAGCGGCTGGTAATGCACTTCGAACCGGTTCTGCGGGAAACCCGAAAGGATGCATTCCTCCACGAAACGGCGCCTGGCGATTTTCTCCTCCAGGTCCGGCGTGAACAGCACCCAGGTGTTGCGACCGGAGAGTTTCGCCTGGTAAAGGGCGATATCCGCCTTGTGCATCTGCTCCTTGAGACTCAGCTCGTGCTCCAGGTCGAAATGGACCCCGAGGCTCAAATGACCGGTCAGCGCGATGCCGTCCGTCCGCACCGGCACGCTGACGGTCTCCCTGAGACTTCCCACAAGGGATTCGATTTCGGCCATCGTCCGGTTGTGTGAAATGAAGACGAACTCGTCTCCCCCGAACCGGGCGCTCAGGTCGCCCTCCCCCAGATGGGAGGAAATCGCATTGCCCACGTGGCACAGGAACGCATCGCCAGCCTTGTGTCCGAAGGTGTCGTTGATCGTCTTGAAGTTGTCCAGATCGATGAAGATGATCGCCGCCTTCTGCAGGTCCAGGCGCCCGGACTGGCACGCTTCGTCCACCTTCTGGAAGAACGTCGCACGATTGTGCAGACCGGTGAGCTGGTCGCGCGAGGACAGCAGGCGGACTTTTTCGCCGGTTTTGACCTGTTGCCGCATCTTGATGATATAGGCGAGGAACGGCACACCGAAACTCAGAAGAACGACAAAGCCGAGCGCGGCTGCGAGACTGACAAAGTTCGTCTGGAAGAGCGCGGCGACAGGCGTCTGGTCGAGATAGACCTCGACAACACCGATACACTCGCCGGATTTGGTGAAGACCGGCACATAGGCCTCGACATAAAGATCAGGGCGGTTCTGTTTTTCCCTGCCATCCTGAACGTCGATCAATGGTTTTCCGGTGTCCAGCACGATCCGCGCATGGCCGTTGTGATCGGTTTCGGCCCCCACTTCCAGCGGCGCGCCGAGTTCGTCGGAGATCAGAACCATTTGCGCATCGGCATTGAACAGCTTGAAACGGAACACGTCCGCGACCTGGACCGCCGTTCTGATGACAGCCTGTTGATCCGCGGTTGTCTCTCCGGTGGCGATCAGTGCCGGCAGACCGGGCATGCTCTCCGACAGATACATGGCCCAGTTGATGGCCTTGCGTTCCGCATTGGCCTCGATCACGGCATCAACCGTCCGGCCGATGGCCAGTTTTCCGACAGCAAGCATGACCACAATGAAGACGATCAACATTGCAAAATTCAGCAAGCTGCGAACACCGCCGGTTTTATCAAACATGCCTGGTTCCCGCTTCTTCTCCAGGTCCATACAATACAGAGATTGACTAATAATATTATAACTATCTCATCGTTGATGACCTTGAATTTACTCGCTAAAATTGATTGAAGATCTCTTCACTGTCATTATTTACAATAAATTCCGAAAAAATAGTCAGACCCTCCAGGTCGCATTCAATCACCGTACCTGGACCCCGGCGGTCCCCGCAGGCATTGTAGCGCCGTTGCCGCGTGCCTTCCGGCTGTCTTCGCCCCCGCGTGCAAATTTCACATCCTGCCTCTTGACCTCTTTGATCGCCGGTGCCATAACCACTCCGAACCGTACCGTACGGTTCACCAAATTCACGCACTCCAGCCATCAACCGACCTGACCGACCATGACAGCAGCCGCCTTCGACATCGCCACTTCCCACCCGGACGCCGCGCCCGAATTTTCGCCGCGGCAACAAGTGGTCTTGCAGCACGCACTGACGCTTCTGGTCGATGGCGGCGAAAAGGCATTGACGACGGCAGGGCTGGCGCGGACCGCAAGCTGCTCCAAGGAGAGCCTGTACAAGTGGTTCGGTGACCGGGACGGATTGCTCGCCGCCGTGGTCGCCTATCAGGCGAGCCAGGTCCAGTTTCCCTCCGAAGCCGGTGCGACCGCCGATGCGGCGACATTCCGGGCGCATGTGACGGCCTTCGTCGAGGCGCTGCTCGAGGTTCTCTTTTCCGAAACGTCGCTGGCGCTGAACCGGCTCTCCATCGGCCAGTCCAACACCAATTCCAACCGGCTGGGCCAGCTTCTGCTGGTGCGCGGCAAACACATGATTTCAACGCGTGCCCGCGCCATGCTCGACAGCGGCCGCCGGCACGGACTGCTGAAGTTCGACGACTCGTACGACGCCTACCAGGTCCTCTACGGCCTGGCGATCCGCGACGTTCACATCCGACTTCTTCTCGGTGAGGCCGCCGGCACCGCCGAGAAGGACCTGAATTCCCAGGCCAGGACGGCGGTCGACCGCTTTTACCGGCTGTTCGGGGCCTGACCGGGCAACCGCTCGGACCGGCTCACCGGGGAACACTTCGAAAAACAACGACCGGACAGAAATCCGGCTCTTGAAACAAAGACAGACTGCAGACGGGAGAAAGGAACCCATGCGCGTTTATTACGATCGTGATGCTGATCTCAACCTGATCAAATCCAAGAAAGTCGCCATCATCGGCTACGGCTCCCAGGGCCGTGCCCATGCCATGAACCTCAAGGACTCCGGCGCACGCGACATTGTTGTCGCGCTGCGTGCGGGCTCCACCACCGCGCTGAAGGCCGAAGCCGACGGCTTCAAGGTCATGACCGTGGCGGACGCCGCGGCCTGGGCCGACCTGATGATGATGGCAACCCCGGACGAGCTCCAGGCCGACATCTACAAGGACCATATCGCCGACAACATCCGCGACGGCGCGGCGATCGCCTTCGCCCATGGCCTGAACATCCATTTCGGCCTGATCGAGGCGAAAGCCTCCGTCGACGTCCTGATGGTCGCGCCGAAAGGCCCGGGCCATACGGTGCGCAGCGAATACGAAAAGGGCGGCGGCGTGCCGTGCCTGATCGCCGTTCACCAGGACGCATCGGGCAATGCCCAGGATCTCGGCCTGTCCTACGCCTGCGGCGTCGGCGGCGGACGCTCCGGCATCATCGAAACCACCTTCAAGGAAGAGTGCGAAACCGACCTCTTCGGCGAACAGGCGGTTCTGTGCGGCGGTCTGGTCGAACTGATCCGCGCCGGTTTCGAAACCCTGGTCGAAGCCGGTTACGCACCGGAAATGGCCTATTTCGAGTGCCTGCACGAAGTCAAGCTGATCGTGGACCTGATCTACGAAGGCGGCATCGCCAACATGAACTACTCCATCTCCAATACCGCGGAATGGGGCGAATATGTCACCGGTCCGCGCATCGTGACCTCCGAGACCAAGGCGGAAATGAAGCGCGTCCTGACCGACATCCAGACCGGCAAGTTCACGTCCGACTGGATGCAGGAATACCGGGCCGGCGCCGCCAAGTTCAAGGCAACCCGCCGTCTCAACGACGCCCACCAGATCGAGGAAGTCGGCGAGAAGCTGCGCGGCATGATGCCGTGGATCAAGTCCAACGCACTGGTCGACAAGACCAAGAACTGATCGATCAGATCTGAACGAAAAAAGAGCCCCGCTGGCGACAGCGGGGCTTATTTGTTCGAGGCGAGACCTTCAGCCTTCGAGTTCCGATGTAACTGCGTCGACAATGTCGTCCAGCAGCGGTTTGGCGATACCCTTCAAGGCGTCATTTGCGGTTTTGGCGAGTTTCCCCGCATTCGCCGAACTTCCGGTTTCCACGACATTGACGGCGATCGCAAGAGCTGTGGCATTCGAGGGCGGATTGGCAATCAGCGCCGACGAATTGGCGCAAAGGGGCTTACCCTTGACAACCACACAGCCATTCGTGATGAGCTTGCCGAGCTCAAGAGCGCCACTGTCCATTGCAATCGCGCCGACATCGACAATACCGTGTCTACGGGTGCGCGCATTATAGCGGACAGCCTGAATGGCAAGGCCGACCCCGACCTTGATAAAGGCCGGTTTTTCAGATGTGCCTTTTCGGGTCAGGGCGACAGAGTTGTTTGCGATTGCGATCCTGGGAACAAGAACCGATGCCTCGCCATACTCCTCTTTCCGGAACATCAGGAGCAACCCGGTCTTTTCCGATCCTTCTTCATAGCGTCGCACGATCACGCATCTCACGTTCCGCCACCTGTCGGCCAGTTCCTCCTTGAACGCAAAACGCAGAGTTGTCGTGGCAACCGAGGCTTTCGCAATGCGCTTGGCCCGGGTTGAGATACTGTCCTGCACGTAAAGGTAGGCCGCACTCACCGCAGCTGAAATCAGGGGGCCTGCAACGGCGATTTCGGCAATGAACTTTTGGGAAGGAGGCTGGAAAAGTTCCGGAGGGCTGCCGGCGGTATTGTTGCAATACTGGATCTCGCTGCGGACCTGCGGGAAGGCGTCGTAAACGTCGCGCACATCCGCACCCTCGAAACGCCTGCCGGTACCTTTCCCGCCATCCTTGTTTTTCGAGATGAAAAGAACCTCGGTCTTTTGCTTCTTCAGCCCGCTGTTCGGATCGGGCTGGAATGAAAGAAGCTCATAACTCTCCTGAATACTTCCACAAGCGCCGACCGCAAGAATCAGCCAAACGCCCAGAAACATCTTTAAAAATCTCATCGCCCCTACCTGTTGAACAGGAATGACGCTTGGTTTTTATTTGCGCCATTCCGAGGAAAAGAATTTTGTCATATACAACCAGAGATAAAGCCTGATCGGAATAGCCTATCAATTTTTCGCATAATGAAAAATACCGAGGGCAGAAGCAGGGGCTGACGGAGACGCAATCGTCTTACGAATAGCTTTCGATCAGCCGCGTGACTTCCCGGTCCCGGGCCGCTTCGCTTTTCCCGCCCATCACGACGACGATCAACTGCCGGCCGCCGCGGTTGGCGGTCGCGACCAGATTGTAGCCGGACATGCGAATGTAGCCCGTCTTCAGGCCGTCGACGCCCGCGACCGTGCCGATGAGGTTGTTGGTGGCCCGGAACGAACGACCGTTGTAGGAAAACGACTTGGCCCTGTAGTAGCTGCCATATTGCGGAAAACGCCGTTTCAGCGCCAGGCCGACCCTGGCCATGTCCCGGGCCGTCGTCACCTGGCCCGGATCCGGCAGACCCGTGGCGTTGACGAAGCGTGTCCGGGTCAGGCCAAGCGCCCGTGCCTGCTGCGTCATCTGCCGGGCGAAGGCCGTTTCGCTTCCGGCCAGGTTTTCTGCGATCGCAACGGCAACATCGTTGGCCGACTTGACCGCAAGCGCCCGCGCGGCCTGCTCCACCGTGATGGTCGACCCCGCCTTGAGCCCGATCTTGGCCGGCGGCCGGGACGCGGCCCGAGCCGACACCGTCAGCGGCGAGGACAGGGAATAACGTCCGTCCGACACGGCCTCAAACAGGAGATACAGCGTCATCATCTTGCTGAGCGACGCCGGAAAGCGCGCACCATCCGCATCGACCGCGTAAAGCTCCTCGCCGCTCGCCGCATTGACAACAAGGGCAGAGAACCCGCGCTCAACGGCGGTTGCCGGTGCATGACTGACGACCGGAAGCGGCGTGCTCTCGATCGCCCCGGCGGCACCGGGACCGGATGGAGCCGTGGACGGCACCGTCTGGCAGGCGGCCAGCAGTCCGGCAACAACAAAGACAGCGGTGCGTTTCAGCAAGAAAGTCCAGCGCATTCCAAACCCATCCATCAGAGGCCGGTGCTCAAGGCTTCAGGCGGTAACCGGTCCTGAATATCCAGTGCACAATGGCCAGCGACCCTGCAAGAAAGATCAAGGTCGCCAGCAGCGACAGCCACAGGCTGACATCCGCCTGACCATAGAAACTCCAGCGGAAACCGGAGATCAGGTAGACGACCGGATTGACCAGGGTGATCTTCTGCCAGATTTCCGGCAGCATGTTGATGGAATAGAAGCTGCCGCCCAGGAAAGCCAGCGGCGTGACGATCAGAAGCGGCACAAATTGAAGTTTCTCGAAATTGTCCGCCCAGATACCGATGATAAAGCCGAGCAAGGCGAAGGTGACCGCGGTCAGCAGGAAAAACGCCGCCATCCAGAACGGGTGCTGGATTTCGAGCGGCACGAAGAAATTCGCCGTGATCAGGATGATCAGGCCGACGAGGATCGATTTGGTCGCCGCCGCGCCGACATAGGCGACGGTGATTTCGAGGAACGACACCGGAGCGGACAGGATCTCGAAGATGGTGCCGGTGAAGCGCGGAAAATAAATTCCGAAGGCAGCATTCGAGAGGCTCTGGGTCATCAGCGACAGCATGATCAGGCCGGGCACGATGAATGCACCGTAACTGACGCCGTCAACTTCCGATATGCGTGAGCCGATCGCAGCGCCGAACACCACGAAATAGAGCACGGTGGAGATCACCGGCGAAATGATGCTCTGCATGATGGTGCGCTGCGTGCGCGCCATCTCCGCCACGTAGATTGATTTGACCGCTTCGAAATTCATGTGCCCGCGTACCCCGCATCCAGGATCAGTTCCATCCGGGGCAAAGTGCGTCCCGGGATCGAGCCGGACGGAGTCCGGCCTGTGGTTTGAAAGCCCATGCGGGCATAAAACGGTTCGGCGAAGGGATCCGCATCCAGGCCGATCCGGGTCAGTTGAAGCTCTCGTGCCCGCTTCAGCAACACGTCGAACAGGCCCTGCCCCACACGCTTGCCCTGCCACTGCGGATCGACAAAACAGGTCTCGAGTTCACCCGAGACGCGGTCCGCGCCGGTCGACAGGCGGATGCATCCGACCGGTTTCCCGTCCGGCCCTTCCGCCAGCCAGAAGTCGTCGTCCTCGATCCAGCTGTCGCGTACCCGCAATTCGTCGGCGCATAGGGCCATGAAGGCATCGTCATAGCCATTGGACTGCTTGGACCGCATGCACAGGTCGCTGAGCGCGTCCCTGTCCGCCGGTTCCGCCTTGCGGATGGTGAATTGCCTGGTCATCGGCCCCTCATCCCTGCTTGACAAGGTCGACGAAAATGTCCTCGAGCGTGGACTGGTCCGTCTGCAGATCCTGAAAGCGCACCCCGGAAGCAGCAAGGTCGGTGAGCAGCGCCGTGATACCTGTCCGTTCGGCCTGACTGTCATAGGTGTAGACCAGACTGGAACCGCTGTCCTCGAGCCTCAGACCGTAGCTCGCCAGATTGTCCGGGACGGCTTCCAGAGGTTCGTTCAAGCTGAGGGTCAGAAGCTTGCGGCCGAGCTTGCGCATCAGTTCGGCCTTGTTCTCGACAAGGACGATCTCGCCATTGTTGATCACGCCGACCCGGTCGGCCATTTCCTCTGCTTCTTCGATATAATGCGTCGTCAGGATAATCGTGACACCCTTGTCGCGAAGGTCTCCGACGATGCGCCACATGTCGTGCCTGAGTTCAACATCGACCCCGGCCGTCGGCTCGTCCAGGAACAGGATCTTCGGCTCATGCGCCAGCGCCTTGGCGACCAGAAGCCGCCGCTTCATGCCGCCGGACAGCGCCATGATCGCGTTGTCGCGCTTGTCCCAGAGGGTCAGGTCCTTCAGAATCCTGTCGACCAGATCGCGGTCGGGCCGCAGGCCGAACAGGCCGCGACTGAAGGCCACCGTGTCGCCGACCAGTTCGAACGGGGCCGTCGGCATTTCCTGGGGCACCAGGCCGATCAGCTGACGCGCCTTCCGGTAGTCCTTCAGGGCGTCATGGCCACCGACATGAATGGTGCCCGAGGTCGGCTGCACCAGCCCGCAAATCGTGCTGATCAGGGTCGTCTTGCCGGCACCATTCGGTCCGAGCAACGCGAACACCTCGCCTTCGGCGATGTCCAGGGACACCGATTTGAGCGCCTGGAAACCACCGTCATAGGTCTTTTCCAGATCGCGTACGGACAGTATCGGAGCCATCAGTTTCAACCGGTTTGAATGTGGGATTTGACCAGATGGCCAACAGGCGAGCACACTTGCATGTGGGCAGGGCCGCCGCAAGATGCAAGGCCGCGCGGATCGGCCTGGAACGGTCGCCGGCCGGCTGCACCGCTCAGCCATTGTTTCGGCTCATGAAACACTGCGTTTGGCCGAACCGGTCTGGGTTTCACGGCCCCCGCCGCTATAGTGTTCTGTGTAACAACGCCCAGAGCAGGAACCCGTCATGTCCATCCGCCCCGTCACGCATATCGGCACCACGCAACCGACCATGGAAGGCGCGGGCGTCAAGTTGGAACGCGTGTTCGGTTTCCGGGACCCGGAGATGCTGGACCCGTTTCTCCTGCTCGACGACTTCCGCAACGAGCGTCCCGAAGACTATCTGAAGGGCTTTCCCTGGCATCCGCACCGGGGCATCGAGACGATCACCTATGTGCTTGCCGGCACGGTCGAACACGGCGACAGCCTGGGCAACACCGGAAACCTGAGCGCGGGCGACGTGCAATGGATGACCGCGGGCCGCGGTATCATGCATCAGGAAATGCCCAAGGGCGACGCAACCGGCCGCATGCACGGTTTCCAGCTCTGGGCCAACCTGCCGTCCTCCCTCAAGATGAGCGAACCGCGCTACCAGGACGTCACGGCCCCGGACATTCCCGTGGTCATCGACGACGACGGCAGCTCGGCCAGGGTCATCTGCGGCGAATTCTGGGGCAAACGCGGCCCCGTCGACGGCATCGCCGCCGACCCGCAATATCTCGACATCCATGTCCCGGCGGGAACAAAAAAGCGCTTCAAGGTGGACACCTACAAGCAGACCTTTGCCTATATCTTCGAAGGCTCAGGCACCTTCGAGGGCGCTTCCGACCCGTTCGGCGTGCTGACGGAGAAAGAATTCGGCGGCGAGGAGCTGAAATTCCGCGACCGAACAGGCAACCGCTCCCTGGTCATCTTCGGCTCCGGCGACGAGATCGTGGTCCAGGCAGGCGCGCAGGGCATCCGTTTCCTGCTGGTCTCCGGCGCCCCGATCCGTGAGCCGGTTGCCTGGCACGGCCCGATCGTGATGAACACCCGCCAGGAGCTGATGCAGGCCGTCAGCGAACTTCAGAACGGCACGTTCATCAAATAGGCCGACGTCGACATTGGACATTCCCGGTGCTTTCGGGCGGGACGACCGGTTGGCGGAAGCTCCGGGCAGGCGCATGTGTTTCCGCTTGCCTTTGAACCTTCACAATGACCGGTTACGCCTGCGCATCGCCCACCAAGCCGGACTGCCCATGCCCCTGAAACTCCGCCCTGCCACAATCGCCGATGCCCCCGCACTCACCGACATTCTCCGTTCCGCAAAGACCACCCGGGGCTTTGCGGAAGACCAGATGGCGGAATGCCGGAATTCCCGGAACATAACCGAAGCGACGATCCGGTCTCTTCATGTGACTGTGGCCGAGCAGGACGGTAAACCGGTTGCCTTTTCCGGCCTGAGCCAGCAAGGCGCGGACACCCTGCGCATCGACTTTCTGGTCGTCGCACCCGAGACCCGGCGCCTTGGCATAGGAAACCTGCTCCTGACGCGCGCAGAGGATGATGCCAGAAACCGGGGTCTGCTACGCCTCTTTCTGGAGACCGGCCCGCAGGCGGATCCATTTTATGAGACCCGGGGGTTTCGAACCATTGCCACAAGGCGAAGCGAATTGTCACCGGACACCGACATTTCGCTAATGGAAAAGCGGTTATCGCAAGGTGTGCACAAGGTCCGGGCCCTGGATATCGGTGTGTCGTCTACTCCATGGGCTTTCGAGATGGACAATGAACAGGAAATCCTGAGCCATTTCGAGGATGCCAAAAAACGCATCGCCCTCCTGTGGAACGGACGCACCTTGAAGCTGACAGGGTTCCGCTTCGAGGACGGTGTCTTCAGCGGGAGCTGTTGTGAAAGTTCATTCGCCGCCCATCTTGCCTGGCGCGACTGGGGAGCTCCGGACACGTCTGCCTTCAATCTCTTTGGGTCCGCGATCCTGAGATCCGGTGACGGAGCACTTCTCTATGGTGTCATGTCCGCGCGTACAGCCACCGGCGGTCTGATCTATCCGCCGGGCGGAAATCTGGATCTCTCCGATCTCACCCCGGATGGCAAGGTCGATGCGGTTGGGGCAATCTATCGTGAACTGGAAGAAGAAACCGGTCTCACCGACAAGGACGTTCGACCGCGCGAACTCCTGATTGCTTTCGACGGCCCGCGCATTTCAATTGCACAACTGTTCGACATTGACGGAAAAGCGGAGAACCTGCGGGAGCGTATCCTGCGCTTTTCCGAAGCGAGCGAAGAGCAGGAACTGGCCGATATCCGTATCATCCGCCACCGGAAAGACCTCGAAGACCCCTCGATGGTGCCTTTTGCCCGCGCCATCGGCGATTATCTGCTTCCGCACCCAAACTTCCCCCGGTGAACCGGTCCTGGGGACGCAGGCGGCGTGATCCGCTTCGGAATGCGTGGTCCCTGCGGCAAGCTTTTGTTCACCATGATAGACCGATAGGCACTGGCAGGACTTGCCCAGACATGCAAAAGTCCGCTCACCTCAGGAACCGTTGCCGGATCAATCGCCAGGGAGAACGTAAATATGGGCCGTCGCTACGCGATACTGGATGTCTTCACCAACACCAGCCTCGCCGGGAATCCCCTGGCCGTGGTTCTGGACTCCGAAGGCCTGAGCGACGAGCAGATGCTGAAGATCGCCGGCGAGTTCAATCTTTCCGAAACGGTCTTTGTCTTTCCTCCCGACAAACCCGGCCAGTCCGCCAGCATGCGCATTTTCACGCCGAAACTGGAATTGCCCTTTGCAGGGCATCCGACAGTGGGAACAGCCATACTGATTGCCATGGAACGCTTCGGCGATGTGTCCGGCGAACAGGACTCCGTGGTTGTTCTGAAGCAGGCAATCGGTCCCGTTCGCTGCGCGGTGATCCTGCGTGAAAACGCGGCTGCCTTCGCCGAATTCGATGTTCCGAGCCTGCCGGAGCCGGCCGGCCCCACGCACAATACCGAGTTGATCGCAGCCGCCCTCAACCTGGAGCCCACCGATATCGGCTTCGAGAACCATGCCCCGTCGCGCTTCCGGGTCGGCCCGCCCTTCACATTTGTGCCGGTGCGCGATCTCGATGCGCTGGCCCGGGCCAAGCCAGTGCCGTCCATGTGGAAGGCCGGGTTCGGCAAGAATGGCAACAACGACAACACCGGCGATCACAACGACGCCTATGTCTATTGCCGCGAGACCCGTTCCCACGACAGCGCGTTCCATGCACGCCTGTTTGCTCCGGACATGGGCATTCCGGAGGATCCGGCCACCGGGTCGGCTGCCGCAGCGTTTGCGGGCGTGGTCGACTATTACGACGACCTGCCCAACGGCACGCATCACATCCGGATCGAACAGGGCTTTGAAATGGGCCGGCCTTCCCTGATCGATCTGGAAATCGATATCGAGGGCGGTGCGATGCATGCCGTCCGCATCGGTGGCCAGGCCACCCTTGTCGCGCGTGGAGAACTGTTCCTCTGACCCTGTTGCCGGCGGCCCGGATGCGGGCCGCCGGCAAGGTCGCGTTCCGCCCGACTATTCCGCCGCTTCGGCGAGGGCCCGTGGTGCCGTGGCACTCCACGACGGCACGTCTTCCAGACGCTGATACCAAGCCTTGATGTTCGGATAATCGTCCAGGGGAACCTGCGATCCCGGATGCATCGCCAGTGCCGAGTGCGAGCCGACGGCGAAATCCGCCACCGTCAGCCTGTCCCCGAGAACGAAGTCGCGGCTCTCCAGGTGGCTTTCCAGGACGGCCGCAAACCGGTGGTAGTTTTCCAGGGCGGCATCGATCTTTTCCTGGTCGGGCGCGCCCAGGCCGAAACCCGCCTTGGCCACCGTTTCCCAGACGATTTCACCCAGCGCCTTGTTGTAGTGAAGGACCTCCCAGGACATCCAGCGCAGAACCTCGATCCGCCCGATCCGGTCCGTCGGACAGAACTCCCCGGCCCCCTGTCGCTCACACAGATAGATCATGATGGGATTGGATTCCCAGAGTTTCAGATCGCCATCGACCAGGACCGGAACTTTCTGGTTGGGGTTGAGAGCGCGAAACTCCTCGGTCCGGTGTTCTCCCTTCATCAGGTCGAATTTGCGGATCCGGGTTTCCCCTTCAAGTCCCAGATGACCAATGGCCGCCAGAACACGGCGGCTGTTGGGGGACACGTCGGTCACATAAAGCTGCATCATCATTCCCTCTCCTGCTTGGCACTTGCGCGGCATTGCCGCGGGCCGGTCGGTCAATGATCGAAAGTCGGTCATTTACTCAACCTTATGGTTGACTATAATGAAAGCAGATGTTAGTCAACCAAAAGGTTCACTTTATGACAGCGACGGACATGCCCCAACTCGACCAGACCTTTTCCGCCCTCAGCGACGGCACCCGCCGCGCCATCGTTGCCCGGCTGGCCGACGGAGAAACATCCCTGTCCGATCTGGCGGAACCGTTCGACATGTCCCTGACCGCGGTGTCCAAGCACCTTCGGGTCCTGTCCGATGCGGGTCTGGTCGACATCGAAAAACGCGGCCGCACCCGCCATTGCCGCCTGCGCGGCGCTCCGATCAAGGAGGCCGTCGACTGGCTCGGAAAATACGAAGCGTTCTGGATCGATCGCTTCGACGCCCTCGCCCGACATCTCGCCAATGAGGATCGTGAAAAATGACCGTTCAACAACCTGCCCGTGAATTTCTGAAATCGTCCCCCGGACTGGAGCCGATCATCGTGGAGGGCCTGTTCCGCGCTGCGCCTGCCCGGGTATTCCGGGCCTTCACCGAGCCGGAAGAGGTCCGCTGCTGGTTCGTGCCCAAGGGCGGCAACCTCGTTTCGGCGGAAATCGACCTGAAGGTTGGCGGCCGCTGGCGCTTCGTCATCGAAAGGACCGGGGAAAAGCAGATCCATTTCGAGGGCGAGTACCTGGCGATCGATGCCCCCAACCGGCTGGAATTCAGCTGGCGGCACGTCCAGGAATTCGCCAACGGCGAAAGGGACGCGACCGACAGCTCGAAGGTCATCGTCACATTCCTGGAGGCCGGCAAGGCAACGGAAGTGAAGCTGCGCCACGAAGCCATCAAGTCCGAGGATGCGCGCCGCGGTGTCGGCGGCGGCTGGAACGGCTGCTTCGGCCGCCTGGCGGACTTCGTCGCGGCGTGAGGCGCTGAGCGAAACGCACAACCGGTGGGCTTCGCAATCGACAAAACTTTGGTTCAACACGCTGAAATGCGAGTGGGCTCCGGATCTGCGCTGCGCTGGTCCGGGGTGACACCCGGGTTCAAACCAGGCAGGGAGAAAGCCATGACCACCCCGAAAATCGTCAGCCACGAGGACTGGCTGGAAGCACGCAAGGCATTTCTGAAAAAGGAAAAGGCCTTTACCAAGGAGCGCGACGCACTTTCCGCCGCGCGCCGGGATCTGCCCATGGTGATCGTCGAGAAGGACTATGTCTTCGACACGCCGGAAGGCAGCAAAACGCTTGCGGATCTGTTCGGCCCGCACCCGCAACTGCTGATCTATCATTTCATGTTCGGCGAAACCTGGCAGGAAGGCTGTCCGAGCTGTTCCTTCTGGGCGGATAACTTCGACCGGCTCGACGTGCATCTGGCCGCACGCGACACGGCTTTCGTCGCGGTCTCAAATGCTTCACTTGAGAAGCTCGAAAACTACAAGAAACGCCTGAACTGGAGCTTCAACTGGGTTTCGACCGCCCAGAACGGTCATGGCAACGGCTTTGGCGCCGATTTCGGCGTGACGTTTCCGGACAGGAAGGATCCTACAGGGCTCGGCTACAATTACACCGGCCGTGTCTTCGGTGAGGAAATGCCGGGCGTCAGCGCCTTCCTGAAGCTGCCTGACGGCCGTATCGCCCATACCTATTCCACCTATGGCCGTGGCGTCGACGGCCTGAACATGGCCTACAACTTCCTCGATCTCACCGCAATGGGCCGTCACGAGGGCGATCTGCCTCAACCGATGGCCTGGGTGCGCCGGCGGGACGTGTACGGGGCGGAAGGGTAAGACCCCGGCCGAAGGCCTCGGCTTGCTGAAACTCGCGACCGCCGCTTCCACAGCGCGCTCCGGCCAACAGCCGGAGCGCATGTCGCAGCACCGGAAATCACAGGCGGCACGCTCTGTCTCCGGGATCTGCCTGGCCAGACAAAAGCCGGTTGCATCGTTTTCCATCCTGACTTAAAAACAAGAACCGTTAACCGCCGGGTCACGCTTTTGCGTCACGCTCGACGGACTGCCGAAATACAGACAACCGATCTGAAGACGACCGAAGGCCCAAGACAGACCCATGATCGCGCCCCGCGACATCTCCGGTTTTTCTTACGACGCGCGAACCGAGCGCGGCGGCCTCATCCTACTTGGCGATCTCCTCCTTCTTAGATGCCCCTGAGCGTCGGCTGATCCGCGTTTTTGTTGCGGAACGGGCACTTGGGGGAGAGTTTTTCAAAAAAACCGCATCACGAACACCGGATCGCACCGCCCGCGCCAACACCGTTTACGGGACAGATCCAAGCCAGGACAAAACACCATGACCGCCACATCCCAGAAGGATCAGATACGGATCTTCGACACCACCTTGCGCGACGGCGAACAGTCGCCCGGCGCGTCGATGACACTGGAAGAAAAGCTGCAGATCGCCGAAATCCTCGACGACATGGGCGTCGACATCATCGAGGCCGGCTTCCCGATCGCGTCCAATGGCGACTTTGAAGCCGTCAGCGAGATCTCCAAACGCTCCAGAAATTCCGTGATCGCCGGGCTGGCGCGCGCCATCCACGCCGACATCGATCGCTGCGGCGACGCCGTCAAACATGCCGGCAAGGGCCGCATCCACACCTTTGTCTCGACCTCGCCGATCCATCTGAAGTTCCAGATGAACAAGACGGAAGAACAGGTTCTGGACATCATCACCGACACGGTGACCCGCTCGCGCAACCTGATCGACGACGTCGAATGGTCGGCGATGGACGCAACGCGCACCCCGATCGACTATCTGTGCCGCTGCGTGGAGGCCGCCATCAAGTGCGGCGCAACCACCATCAACCTGCCGGACACGGTCGGCTATGCCACGCCGGACGAATACAAGGCCATGTTCGAGCAGATCCGCGAACGGGTGCCGGACAGCGACAAGGCGATCTTCTCCGTCCATTGCCATGACGACCTGGGGCTCGCTGTGGCCAATTCCCTGGCCGGTGTGGCCGGCGGCGCCCGCCAGATCGAGTGCACCATCAACGGCCTCGGCGAGCGCGCGGGCAATGCGGCGCTGGAAGAGATCGTCATGGCAGTGCGGACCCGCGGCGACGCACTGCCCTTCGAGACCCGGATCGATCCGAAATTCCTGGTGCGCGCATCCAAGATGGTCGCCGGCGCGTCGGGCTTCGCGGTCCAGTACAACAAGGCCATCGTCGGCAAGAATGCCTTCGCCCACGAGAGCGGCATTCACCAGGACGGCATGTTGAAGAATGCGGAGACCTACGAAATCATGCGCCCGGAAGATGTCGGCGTGAAAGCCACATCGCTGGTCATGGGCAAGCATTCCGGACGTCATGCCTTCCGCGACAAGCTGAAGGAGCTGGGCTTCGATCTGGGCGACAATGCCCTGCAGGATGCCTTCCGCCGCTTCAAGGACCTCGCCGACCGCAAGAAGCATGTCTATGACGAGGACATCGAGGCCCTGGTCGAGGATGAAATCAGCGTCCTGGGCGAAAGCACCAAGGTGATCGCGCTGACGGTCATTGCGGGCACCGGCGGGCCGCAGAAGGCAATCCTGACCATGGATGTCAATGGCCAGCACATCACCAAGGAAGCCACCGGCGACGGCCCGGTCGACGCCACCTTCAACGCGATCAAGTCGATCGTGCCGCATGAGGCGACCCTGTCGCTCTATCAGGTTCATGCGGTGACCGAAGGCACGGACGCGCAGGCGGAAGTCTCCGTGCGCCTGGAAGCCGGCGGCCGGATCGCCACCGGCAAGGGCGCTGACACCGACACGCTGGTCGCCTCGGCCCGCGCCTATGTCTCGGCCATGAACAAGCTGGCCCTGCGCCAGCAGACCGGGAACCCGGGCGCCTTGCAGGCGGTGTAACAGCCGAACCGCAGACCGTCATCTGAAAGGGCCGCGCAAGCGGCCCTCAAACGGCTGACAAACCCCTGGCGTCATTCCGGCCGGTCTGCAGCGCAACTGCATGGCCAGAGCCGGAATCCAGCCCATACTTCGCGCTGCAGGCGCGTTATTGCTTCTTGTTTCAGATGTTTGACTTGCTCAGGTGCTCGCTTTCGCTCGCGCTGACACGCTGGATCCCGGATCAGCGCGCAGCGTCGTTGCGCTTGTCCGCGTTGTCCGACTGAGAACCTGTCCACATGCCGAGGGCCGCGCGAGCGGCCCTTTTCAGTATGTGTGGGTATGGGTGGGCAGTCCGTCTCAGGCGCTCAGAAGGTAGGACTGCATCGAGGGACTGAAAAGCTGGAAGACATCGGCCTGCATGCCTTCGATCACCTTGCTTTCCCGGTGACGGAATCCGCTGTCCTGAACCACTTCGCGCATCGACCGGTTGTCGGTGCGCACCACGGCGACCAGGTGAGAGAAATAGGTGTTCTCGAAAAACCATTCGGACAGCGACCGGCACAGGCGTTTGGGCAGGTCCTGATCGCGCTCAAGCAGATCGTGGCGCAGGCAATAGTTCAGGCTGATTTCAGAAGTCTCGCTGACCGGTGTGAACCCGGCCCAGCCCTGGAACGCCTCATCGGCCGAAATCGCCTTCCATTTCGCGAAGCCCAGATCGTCCTGTGTCTGCTGTGCGGACCGCACCAGTTCGGCGGCATCCACGACGGAGCAGTTGGTCGAAAACTCCGTACACCGGTTTCCAAAAGGATCGGAATGAAGGTCCTTGAGCAGATTGATATCGGCCGGAGCGAATGGGACAAGCCGCACCGAACCGCATTCGAGAAAGATCGTCTGCACAGTGTTCTCCCAGAATTGAAATCCACGCAGCGGGCACTGCCTCCGCAAAAGCGGCTCCGGCTGCGTACCGGATTTATGTAACCCTGAATTGTGCCATCCCCATGGCAGTCGCCAGCATACTGTCAAAAGAGGCAAAAATATATCCGCAGTACCAACAGGTTAAGGTGATACTCCCGCTGCACCGCACATCGTCGAAGTTGCCATTGTCATCTCATGAAAGGCGCTGAAATCGGTCCAGATTGATTTCGTCCGAAGGATCAACCCGTTGCCAGTCACCCATCTGATTCCGGAACCACGTCTCCTGACGTTTCGCGTATTGCCGCGTTGCAACAGTGAGCCTGTGGATCGTTTCCGCGCGATCGGCCTTGCCGGCCAGAAAGGCGCCGATTTCCGGAACGCCGATGGCGCGCATGGCCGGCAGCGTGGCCGGCAAGTGTCGTTCCAGCAAGGCCCGCACTTCCGCAATCCCCTCTTCGGAAAGCATCAGCTCCGCGCGCCGTGCAATCCGCTCATGCAGCCACGGCCGCGGCGGAGCCAGCACGACACGCTGGCACATCTCTGCCGCAAGCAGCGGCTCCGACTGATGCGCGCTCTGCCAGCGGGCCAGCGGCGTGCCGGTTGCCATCAGCACTTCCAGCGCCCGCGCAAGACGCTGTGGATCGCCAAGGCGTGCGGCCGTCTCCTCATCGCCCCGGGCGGCAAGCTCCCGGCGAAGCCCCTCGATTCCCTCCCTGTCGGCAAGGTCCCTGGCCTCCGCCCGAATGGCGTCAGGCACTTCGGGCATGTCGGCGAAGCCTTCCGTCAGACCCTTGAAATAGAGCCCCGTGCCGCCGATCAGGATCGGCAGGCGGCCCGCGTCACCGGCCGCCTGAAGCTCCCCGGCGGCAAGACGCAGCCAGGCGCCCGTGGAAAACGCGGTCGACGCCGGCAGCACCCCGTAGAGCCGGTGCGGAACCTCGGCCTCTTCTTCGGCAGAAGGCCGCGCGCTGACCACGCGCAGATCCCGATAGAGCTGCATGGAGTCGGCATTGATGATGACGCCATTCAACGATTTGGCCAGCGACAGCGCCAATGCGGACTTGCCGCTGGCCGTCGGCCCGGCTATCAGAATGGCGCGTTTGCCCAAAGCCTTTGTCCCGCTGCCTTTCAAGGAATCGTCCATGTCACTCGTCGCCACCTTGGTGTCCACACCAACAGCGCCCGCCGTCGATACGGACCTTGTCCGCAGGGCGTCCGACGCTCTTGGCGTATCGGGGACAACCACCGTTCTGAGCCCCGGACTTGCAGCCGATATCCGGTTTTCAGGACAAGATACAAGCTCCGCGGCAGCGGAACTGCGCTCCGTCGTCGGCCAGGCCCCCGTTGACGTCTTTGTGCAGCCTGAGAGCGGCCGCCGCAAGCGCTTGCTGATCGCGGACATGGATTCCACCATGATTCGCCAGGAATGCATTGACGAGCTGGCCGCCGAACTTGGTCTGAAAGACCGGATTTCGGCAATCACGGAGCGGGCCATGCGCGGCGAGATCGAATTCGAGCCAGCCCTGCGCGAACGCGTTGCCCTCCTGAAAGGCCTCCCGGTCTCGGCCATAGACACGGTTCTCAGCGAGCGCATCCAGCTTATGCCGGGCGGCCGCACCCTGGTACAGACCATGAAGGCGAACGGTGCCTATTGCGCGCTGGTCTCCGGCGGCTTCACCCATTTCACCAAGGTTGTCGCCAACATGATCGGCTTCGACGAGAACCAGGCCAACACGCTGCTGGAAGACACCGGCCTGCTGACCGGAGAGGTCCGGGAACCGATCCTGGGCAAGGAGGCCAAGCGCGCCCGTCTCGAATACCTGGTCGCGGACCGGGGCCTGTCCCTGGAGGAAACCCTCGCAGTGGGTGACGGCGCCAACGATCTTGCCATGATCGAGCGCGCGGGCGCCGGCGTCGCCTACCGCGCCAAGCCGGCCGTTGCCGAAGCCGCCGATTTCCGCATCGATCACGGCGACCTGACCGCCCTGCTCTACCTGCAGGGTTACGCGGAACACGATTTCGTCCTGAGCTGACACCTGTCGGTAATTGCGATTGCGAGCAAACTCCGGAGACAAAAAGGGCGCCACACCGGGCGCCCTTTTCAATTTCGTCGAGGTCAGGCTGCGGCCTATTCGTCCTCGATCCTGACAGGTACGAAGCGGACATCGCCGGACGGATTGGCCAGCAGCAGCAGCGCCGAACGCCGGCCGTCTTCCTTCAGCTTCTCGACCTGGGCTTCGACATCGGCCGGTGTCTCGACAGGTTCCTGCGCGACTTCCTTGATGACGTCGCCCGCAATGACCCGCTTTTCCTCGGCGGATGTGCCCGGCTCGACTTCGGTAACAACAACGCCGGTGACCCCCTCTTCGATGGAGAACTGCTTGCGCAGCGCATCGTCGAGCTCGGCCAGCATCATGCCCAGCACCTTGCTCTTTTCGGCGGGCTTGTCCTCCGGCTGGTCATCGGTGGTCGCGCTTGCTTCCTCAATCTCGTTCTCTTCCAGGCGTTCGAGCGTCACGCTGATGGTAACCTCTTCGCCCTTGCGCAGGACGATCACTTCGACGTCCTTGCCGATGGCCGTCTCGGCAACCATGCGCGGCAGTTCACGCATCGTCTCGACTTCGTTGCCGTCGAACCTGACGATGACATCACCCGGCTCGACCTTCGCCTTGGCGGCAGGTCCATCGTCGGTCACGCCGGCGACAAGCGCGCCCATGGCCTCGTCCATGCCGAGGCTTTCCGCGATTTCGTCAGTGACTTCCTGAATGCGCACGCCAAGCCAGCCGCGGCGGGTTTCGCCGAATTCGCGCAGTTGCTCGATCACCCGGGTGGCGGTCTTGGCCGGAATTGCGAAACCGATGCCGATGGAGCCGCCGGAAGGCGAGATGATCGCCGTGTTGATGCCGATCACGTTGCCGTCCATGTCGAACAGCGGTCCGCCGGAATTGCCCCGGTTGATGGAGGCGTCGGTCTGGATGAAGTTGTCGTAGGGTCCGGAATTGATGTCGCGGTTACGTGCGGACACGATACCGACCGTAACCGTTCCGCCGAGGCCGAACGGATTGCCGATGGCCATCACCCAGTCACCCACGCGGATGGAGTCCGAATCTCCGAGCGAGACGGCCTTCAAGGGGGCTTCCGGCTCGACTTTCAGAACCGCAAGGTCGGTCTTTTCATCGGTACCGATGATTTCCGCCTTGAGTTTGGTGCCGTCATTGAAATTCGCGGTGATTTCATCCGCCCCTTCAATGACATGGTTGTTGGTGATGATGATGCCTTCGGTCCCGTCGACGACAAAGCCGGATCCCAGGGATTGCACACGGCGCGCCTGGTCTTCTCCGGGGTTCTGCCGGTTGAAGAATTCCTCGAAGAATTCCTGGAACGGCGAGCCGTCCGGCACTTCCGGCATCGGCACCGAGCGCCGGCCCTGCACGGTCTGGGCTGTGGAAATATTCACAACCGCATCCCCCAGGTCTTCGGCAAGGTCCGCTACGGAAACCGGCCCCTGGGCCCGGGCTGTATCGGCAGGCTGAAAGGCAGCCATTCCGCCAAGCAGGATGACTGCTGCCGCCATCGCGCCCCGGATCATCCGGCGGCGAATAAATTCTGGAGCCATAGGGCTTTCTCCTCATCCCAGCCTTGGACGTGCTGCTCGATTTGTGTGCACCGAGCAGTCAGCCGATGGGTTTCTACTGGTTCTTGAACCAGAATATAGAACGGGCGGGACGTTTTTGCGCCTCCCGCCCGAAAACTTTTCGTTATCCGCGAATGATCCACACAAGAAATACGCCGATCACCGCCGCGACAAGGCCCGTCAGGCGCAAGGTCTGGTCAGGTGTCTCGAGCGCGCTGCGCATGATGGACTTCATGCCACCGGGCACGAGCGCGTAGAGAACACCTTCAAGCACCAGGACCAGGCCCAGCGCGGTCACCAGCTCGCTCATTGAGCGGCAAGTGACGGCGACCGGTCGGAGACCCCCTGACTGTCATTATCATTCTTGGCCGAAGGCAACACGCCCATCGGATCCTTGAAGAAGCGGAAGAAACTGGAGTCCGGAGACAGCACCAGGCTGGTGTCGCCCGACCGCAATCCGGCTTCATACGCCTGCATGGACCGGTAGAAGGCGAAGAACTCGGGATCGGCACCAAAGGCCTCGGCGAAGATCTGGTTCCGCTCCGCGTCACCCTCACCGCGCTTGATTTCCGAATCCCGCTTGGCTTCGGCCACCAGGACGGTTGCATCGCGGTCCGCGCGGGACCGGATCCGGCGGGCGGCTTCTTCGCCCTGTGCGCGGATTTCCGTGGCTTCCTGCTGACGTTCCGTCTGCATCCGGGCGTAGATGGCCTGGGAGTTGGCATCCGGCAGATCCGCACGGCGGATCTTCACGTCGATCACCTCGATGCCGAGTTCCTCGGCATTGGCATTGATGTCCCGGCGAATGTTTTCCATCACACCGGAACGGTCGTCCCGCACGAGGGCGGCGAAACTGGTACGGCCGATCTCGGAACGCAGGGAAGACTGAAGCAGGGTGGACAGACGCCGGTTGGCGGTCTGGACGTTGGCGACACGCTGGTAGAACAGGACCGGATCCGAGATCGTGTAGCGAGCGAACGCATCCACGATGAGGCGCTTCTTGTCCGAGGAAATCGGCTCGAGCGGCGGCATGTTCAGGTTCAGGACGCGCTTGTCCATGTAGACCACGTTCTGGATGAACGGATACTTGAAGTAGAAGCCCGGTGTGGTTTTCGGCTCTTCCACGATCCGCCCGAGCTGCAGGACCAGGGCCTGTTGGGTCGGGTTGACGATGAAGATCGACATGTAGCCGAGAACGGCGACGGCGATCAGGATGATTGCGAGAATTCCACTGCGCATGATCAGTTTCCTCCGGTCCGTGCCGACGTGGCGGAGTTGCCCCGTCCGTTCAGGTCATTGAGCGGCAGGAAAGGCAACACGCCAGATCCGGAGGAGTCGCTATCAATGATGATCTTGTTGTTGGACCCCAGAACCTTCTCCAGGGTTTCGAGATACATACGCTGGCGGGTGACACCCGGCGCCTTCACGTATTGTTCGTAGATCTTGGTGAAACGCTGGGACTGACCGGTCGCCTCGGCGATGGTCTGATCCTTGTAGGCGTTGGCCGCTTCCTCGACCCGGGCCGCTTCACCGCGCGCTTCCGGTACGATCCGATTGGCGTAGGCCGTGGCTTCGTTTCTGATCCGCTCTTCATCGGCGCGCGCCGCCTGAACGTCGCGGAAGGAGTCGATGACCTGTGCAGGCGGATCCACGCGCTGCATCTGCACCTCGGCGATCTCGATGCCCGCGCGGTACGAATCCAGCGTGGTCTGCATCAGGGTAACGACGTCATTCTGGATGGCGACACGGTTTTCGGTCAGGATCGAATCGATGTTCGAGCCGCCAACCGCCTCGCGCATTGCGCTCTCGGCGACCGCTTTCACGGTCAAGGCCGGGTCCTGGATGTTGAACAGGTAGTCGCTGATCCCCTCACGGGTGTTCTTGATGCGCCAGAGCGCCTTGAAGCCGACATCGATGATGTTCTCATCGCCGGTCAGCATCAGGCTTTCTTCCGGAACGTCCCGGGACCGGACCACGCCGGCGCTGCTGACGATTTCATCCACGCCAACGGTGGTTTCCCGCTGAAGCTCGACCTTGGGCCGGTAAACTTCCCCGACCGGATAAGGCCAGTTGTAGTTGAGGCCCGGAGGGGTCTGGTCGGTCACTTCACCGAGCACCAGTTCCACGCCCACTTCGCCTTCGTCGACGACATAGAAACCGGTCGCCAGCCAGCCGATCACGACCACGCCGATGACAATCAGGACACCGATGACACCGAGTCCGCCGCCACCGCCGCCCGGCAGCACATTCTTCATGCGGTCCTGCGTGCGTTTCAGGAGCTCTTCCAGATCGGGGGGATTACCGCCGCCTCCCCGGTTCGATCCTCCTCCCCAGGGGCCGTTGTTGTTTCCACCGCCGCCCCAGGGGCCGCCGCCGTTTCCGCCACCTTTCCAGGGACCACCGCCACCTGACTGATTGCTCCAAGGCATCAATATTTCCTTCTGTGATGCCCGGCAGGCGCTGCCGGGCATGGGGGTTCACCCCTTCTGACTCACCGTTGGTTATAGGGAGGTTGCCGTCAGCTTTCAACGGCAAGCCCATCTCCCGAACCTCGACAAAAGCCTTAAATTTCCCCGCGCCGGAGGTGGGACCTGAAACAGGCCGTGTCAAGCAGTCCGGCACAATTAGCCGCCCCAAGCAGTCGGAATCTACCCGAATATCAGGGCCGGATCATGTCGATATGCGGAATCCCGTCCTGGAGATAGGTCTCAGAGGCGCGCCTGAAGCCCAGCGACCCGTAGAATTTTTCCAGGTGAGCTTGCGCCGTCACGTGGATTTCGCAGTCCGGCGCCAGTTCCTCCGCCTTGAGGATTCCCGCCTGCATCATCGACCTGCCCAGGCCGTCGCCCCTTGCCTCCTGCGCGATCACCACACGGCCGATCCGCGCGGAGGTGCGCTCAGGGTCGACAAACAGCCGGATCGCCCCAAGGAACGCGCCTGTTTGCCCGGACCGGACCAGACAATGCAGCGCTTCGGGATCCTTGCCGTCGATATCCGCGTAAAGAGAGGCCTGTTCCACAATGAACACGTCCTGCCGAAGCTTGAGCAGGTCATGAAGATCAAGGCGTTCCAACTCGTCGAAGGCCGCCCACCTGAACTGGAGAGTGTCGTCTGGGGTCATCTGGTCTCTACCCGGCCTTGGCAATCCTGGCGGCGGTAGGTCACGAAGGTGAAATCCGCGCTGTCCCGGTCGGTGCGCTCGCCCTTCACACGGGCGGTCTCTTGCCACAGCGCCGGGTCGATTGCGGGAAAACAGGTATCGCCTTCGGGAGCCGCCTCCACCTCAGTGATCTCCAGCCGGTCGGCTGATGCCATCGCCTGCGCGTAGATCTGTCCGCCGCCGATGCACATGATCTCGTCAACGCCGAGGTCCACTGCCAGAGCGGCAGCCCGTGCGATCGCGGCCTCCAGCGACGTTGCGGTTTCCACGCCTGGAGGCGCATAATCCGGGTCGCGCGAGATGACCACATGCGGCCGCCCCGGCAGCGGTTTGCCGCCGAACGAAAGAAAGGTCTTGCGGCCAACGATCACCGGTTTGCCGAGCGTCAGCTTCTTGAAATGCTTCAGGTCGGACGACAGCTTCCAGGGCATGTCATTGTCCGCACCGATAATTCCGTTCCGTGCCACAACGGCGATAAGGACAAGCTCGGGCAACAGCCCCTCCGAATCCGGTTTTCTTTTCCCAATGCGCCTCCTAGCATGATTCAGAACGGTCTTGGCAAATCGCCCCTCTTTTCGGGCCGGTGTCGGTTTTGGCCCCGGCCAGCCGTCCTTGCCGGTAACCAGGGTCGAAAAGGGAGAAAACCGACCATGTCCGAGTTGATGGAAACCGTGCTCATCGAGCGCACCCGCGCGCTGATACCCGATACATCCGTCGAGCAGAAGCGCATGTTCGGCGGCACCTGCTTCATGGTCAACGGCAACATGCTTGTATGCGTCTCCAGACGCGGCCTGATGGCACGGGTCGGTAAGGAACAGGAGGCCGAGGCACTTGCGCGGCCCCATGCCGCACAATGCAGGCCGACCGGCCGGCCGATGCCGGGCTTCATCCGGATCGAACCGGAGGGGATCGAGACCGACGACGACCTGCGGCACTGGGTCGAGATGGCCAGGGCCTATGTCTGTGCTCTGCCGCCCAAGGCACCGAAGCCGAAAAGCATGAAATCCGGAAAGGGGGACCGATGACCGCCCCTGCATTTCAACCGGGTACCTTCCGGTTCCTGAAGGATCTCGCCACCAACAATTCCAGGGACTGGTTCGACAGGAACAAGGCTGACTATCAGCGGTTGGTCAAGATACCCGCGGACGCCTTCCGCGCCGGCCTTGCCGATGCGCTCGCCGACCTGACCGGCTGCACAATCGCCTCAAAACAATTCCGCATCAACCGGGACCTGAGGTTCTCCAGGGACAAGACACCCTACAACACCCATATCCGCATGGCTTTCTGGCCGGCAAGCGCCGCATTTGAAGGCAAGGACGCGCAGCCGCCGGGATTTTTCCTGTCGATCGAACCGGACCACATCCGGCTGGGTACCGGCTGCATGACATTTTCCAAACCGGTCCTTGGCGCCTATCTAGCTGCTCTGGAGGCCGGCCGGGGCGGCGAAGTCACCAAGGTGCTGAATGCGGCCGGAAGCTGCGGGTTCAAGGTTTCCGATCCCGATCTGGTCAAGGTGCCGCGCGGTTTCCCGAAGGATCATCCGCACGCGGATCTTGCCAGGCACAAGGGGCTCGCCGTCTGGCGGGATCTTCCGGACACGGGCACGGTTCAGGACGAAACCGCCATCGCCACACTCGTCAAGGTATGGACGCCGGCCCTGCCGGTCTGGAGATACTTGTATAACTTGCAGGAAAAAGCTTGATCCAAAGCGCTTTGGAAACTATCAACTCACCATGTTCATTTGACCATGAAACGAGATGAGATGGCTTCTCCCAAAGATCTGGCCCAGCGCTTTCCCGAGGATTTCCTGTTTGGCGTGGCGACCGCCGCATATCAGATCGAGGGCGCTGCCGCCGAGGACGGCCGCAAGCCGAGTATCTGGGACGCGTTTTCGAAAATGCCCGGCCGGGTCTTCCAGCGCCATTCCGGCGACGTCGCCTGCGATCACTATCACCTTTGGGAAAGCGATCTGGACCTGATCAAATCCCTTGGCGTCGACGGTTACCGGTTCTCCATCGCCTGGCCGCGGATCCTGCCGGAAGGACGCGGTCCGGTGAACGAAAAGGGACTGGACTTCTACGATCGCCTGATCGACGGCATGATCGAACGCGGCCTCAAGGTCTATCCGACGCTCTACCACTGGGACCTGCCGCTGCTTCTGGCCGGTGACGGCGGCTGGACCGCCCGCAGCACGGCCGAAGCTTTCGCCGATTACACGGATGTCGTCGTCAGGCGCCTCGGCGACCGGATGGACGCGTTGGCGACCGTCAACGAACCCTGGTGCATCTGCCATTTGAGCCATCTCTACGGCATTCACGCCCCGGGCGAGAAGAACGCAGAAGCCTTCGCCAAGGCCGTGCACACGCTGAACCTTGCCCATGGCCTCGCCACCCGGGCCGCCCGCGCCGTCCGCCCGGACCTGCCCATGGGCATCGTGATCAATGCCCACTCGATCTATCCGGCAACGCAGAAGCCGGAAGACAAGGCGGCCGCGGACCGTGCCTTCCTGTTCCACAACGACATCTTCTTCTCGCCGGTCTTTCAGGGAACCTATCACCCGGAGATCCTGTCAGCCTATGGCGACAGGATGGACATCCGCGATGGCGACCTGGAGACCATCGGCCAACCGCTCGACTGGTGGGGCCTGAACTATTACACGCCGATGCGCGTTTCCCACGTCCCTGAAGCGGTGGACTATCCGCAGGCCCGCGCCAATCCGCCGGAACCGGGCCCGGAGCTCACGGATATCGGTTGGGAAGTCCATGAAAAGGGTCTGTCGGACCTGCTGAAAGAGCTTTATGCGCGCTACCGGCTGCCGGAATGTTACATCACCGAAAATGGCGCCTGCTACAATGACGCTCTGGTGGACGGCATCGTCAGCGACCAGCGCCGCATCGACTATCTGGAACAGCATTTCGGCGCGGTGCTTGACGCCCGTGACGCAGGTGTTCCGGTCAAGGGCTATTTCCTCTGGAGCCTCATGGACAATTTCGAATGGGCCGAGGGCTACAGCATGCGCTTCGGGATCGTTCATGTCGATTACGACAGCCAGGTCCGCACGCCGAAGGCCAGCGCGCACTGGTACCGGGATCTGGTCGTGGCGCACAAGGCACCACGATAGATCCGGTGTTCGCACGCCGGAGCAAGGGCCCGTCCGTCATGACGGGCCGCCGGCCCTCCCCGGAATGAGGCTTGTTCGGCTGTTGCCCAGGCATCAATGCGCGAAAACCATGTCGGTGAGACAGGCTCAGGCTCAGGCTTCCCGCAGGTTCGCCAGGATGATCTCGCTCCACACCCGGGTCGGCGCAACCCAGGCGTTCCAGGCGTTGTAATTGCCCGAAAAGATCACCGCCGCCACATCCGCCTTTGGACAGAGCCAGAGCCGCTGACCGCCATTGCCGAAGCCCGCGAACCATGGTGTCGGCCCGCCGAGAGCAGGAACCGGTGCCTGGCCGCAGAACCAGAAGTAGCCGTAGTCGGGCCCCTCTCCGGTCGCGATAACCGGCGTCAGCGAGGCTGCAATCCAGGCTTCCGGAACGAGACGGCGGCCCGCGTGCAAGCCATTGTCCAGAACCAGCCGGCCGATCTTCAACAGATCGGGCGCATTCAACCGCAGACCCGAGGCGGGTGAATGGGTTCCGTCCGGACCAGCGCTCCATTCGAACCGCGTTATGTCCAGCGGACCGAACAGCACTTCGCGCGCAAGGTCGGGCAGCTTGCGGCCCGTTCCCGATTCAAGGATCGCGCCGATCAGAGCCGTCGCGCCGCCGCTGTAGATCCAGCGCGTTCCGGGATCCGCGACAAACGGGCGTTCCAGGATATAGCGGAGCCGGTCCGGGGCGCGTTCCATTGCGATTTCGCTGTTTTCCGGATCGGTATAGGGCCGGGTTTCGTCCCAGTCCATGCCAAGTGTCATGGTCAGCGCATGCTCGACAGTGAGACGGTTGCGCTGCGGGTCTTCGGCCAGGTCCTCATAACCCGGAAACAGCTCGAGCAGCGGCGTATCGAGCCGGGGGACGTCGCCGCGTTCGAGCGCAATGCCGTAGAGCAGGCTGACGATGCTCTTTGAAACGGAGCGCAGGTCATGCAGCGTCTGCGCGCCGAAACGCACCTCGCCCAGGGGCACGCCCCAATTCTCGTCCGGGCCGGTCCCGTAGCTTTCCAGCACGGTCTCGCCGCCCCGTTCCGCCAGCACCGCATGAAGATGCGGCAGAAGCCCGGAATCGACCCCCGCGCAGAGCTTGCGGCCAATTCCCGTGTCGAAGCCGCGGTTTTCAGCAGCAAGTGCGTGGGGAGACAGGGAAACACCGTTCGCGGAAACCATTGTGTGCAATTCCTTTCGTCAAATGCGGTCCACAATGAGGCTCCCAGACACGAAACGCGAGTATATTCTGGCCGCCGGCGGCGCCGTTTCCGGCCTTGGCCTTGACCTTCCAGCCGCTGGAACCACCATTGTTGCAGCGGGGTGGCATCAACGTGCAGTCCGGGAGGTTCGACAAGGTGAATCGCAGATCGTTTCTGAAGGCCTCCATGGCCGGGTGCACGAGCATGCTGACACCCGCGTTTTCCATGGCACAGTCGGATGACGGCTTTTTTGAGCTCACGGCGGAAAAAGGCCGGGCCCGGCTGTATGGCAAGCACGGCGGCCTTTCGGACCTGTGGCTCTATAACGGCCGGTTGCCCGGCCCGGACATCCGGGTAACGCGCGGGCAGCGTGTCCGGGTCCGCTTCATCAACAAACTGGACGAGCCGACCTCCGTGCACTGGCACGGCATCCGCATCGACAATGCGATGGACGGCGTCGCCGGACTGACGCAACCAGCGGTCAAACCCGGCGAGAGTTTCGATTACGACTTCGTGGTGCCCGATGCCGGCACCTACTGGTACCACGCCCACACCATGAGCTGGAACCAGGTGCCGCGCGGACTTGCGGGCCCCCTGATTGTCGAGGAGAACGAACCGACGTTCGATCCCGCGCTCGACATCACCATGATGCTGAACGATTGGCGGCTCGACGACAACGGTGTTCTGGAAACCGGAAGTTTTGGTGCCAGGCACGATTTATCCCACGCCGGCCGGCTCGGCAACTGGCTGACGATCAACGGGGCTTCCATGCCGCAGATCCCGCTGCAACAGGGACGCTGGCACCGGTTGCGCCTGATCAACAGTTCCGCCTCACGCGTACTGGATATCGCCCCGTCCCGCTTCGGTGCCAGGGTGATGGCCATGGACGGCCAGAGCTTCGACGCCCCCCGCGACATCGCCGGTACGGTCCGGCTGTCGCCGGCGCAGCGCATGGACCTGGTGATGCGGCCGGAAGAGACCGGAGACATTGCCTTCGAAACCATGACCGGCAAGCCGTTCACCTTCGCGACCTTCAAGGTGGGCGCTGCAACGGCGACTGACCGTCCCTTGAGCGTGCCGCCGGCAAATACCCTGCCGGAACCGGACCTCGAAACCGCCCGGATCCTGCCTCTGGACATGGCGGGCGGCGCCATGGGCGGCATGCGCGGCATGATGACGGGCAGAACGGAAGACGATCTGCGGAAAATGATGCAGGACGGGCTGTTCTGGGCCTTCAACGGCAAGGCCGGCATGGATGAAACGCCCATGTTCACCGCCGCGCGCGGCGAAACCATCGTTCTGGAAAGCCGCAACGACACAGCTTTTGCCCACGCGATCCATCTGCACGGCCATCATTTCCGGGTGCTGGAACGCAACGGTGAAAAGCTGGAAAATCCGGACTGGCGCGACACTTTCACGACCGAACCGGACGAGACCGTGAAGATCGCCTTCGTCGCCGACAATCCCGGCAAGTGGCTGATCCACTGCCACATGCTCGGTCACGCGGCCTCCGGCATGATGTCGTGGTTTGAGGTGGGCTGAACCCGTGAGCGTTACACCGCAATCGGCGCCGAGATATGCGGATGCGGATCGTAGCCGGTCAGTTCGAAGTCCTCGAATTTGAACGCGAACAGGTCTGTGACCGCCGGATTGATCTTCATCTGCGGCAGCGGCCTCGGCGACCGCGTGAGCTGTTCGCGCGCCTGATCGAAGTGGTTGGAATACAGATGCGCATCGCCGAGCGTGTGCACGAAGTCGCCCGGTTTCAGGCCCGTCACTTGGGCGACCATCATGGTCAGCAGCGCATAGGAGGCGATGTTGAAGGGAACGCCCAGAAACACGTCCGCGGAGCGCTGATAAAGCTGGCAGGAAAGCTTGCCGTCGGCCACGTAGAACTGGAACAGGGCGTGGCAGGGCGGCAGCGCCATTTCGTCGACCAGCGCCGGGTTCCAGGCCGACACGATCAGCCGGCGGCTTTCCGGATTGGTGCGGATCATTTCCAGCAGGTTGGCAATCTGGTCGATGGAACGGCCGTCCGGCGCCGGCCAGGAGCGCCACTGGTAGCCGTAGACAGGTCCGAGTTCACCGTTTTCGTCGGCCCAGTCGTCCCAGATCTTCACCCCGTTTTCCTTGAGGTAGCCGATATTCGTGTCGCCGGCGAGAAACCAGAGCAACTCGTGGATGATCGATTTCAGGTGCAGCTTCTTGGAGGTGACCAGCGGAAAGCCCGCGGACAGGTCGAACCGCATCTGGTGACCGAAGAGCGACCGCGTTCCGGTTCCCGTCCGGTCTCCCCGGTCGATGCCCTCGTCCAGGATTTTCTGCATGAGGTCGAGATACTGCTGCACGGGTCCGGCCTTTGATCATTTGCTCTTGAGACTGCTGGTAATGTCGCAGATTTTCGCGAAAACACAGCCCTTCACACGGACTTTCCCCAGGTTGCCTTGCGACGCTGCGGTTCCTGACCGATTGAGCCGGCGAACTGTCCGGCATGCGACATCCCCCTTTCATTTCAGCTCCAAAGCCCCTATATCAGGGATGCTGGTTCGCCAGCTACGGCAATAAACTGTCAGTGCAATAAACCTATCGGACCCGGGGGCGGTACCCGGCGCCTCCACCCAAGCCCATGCGGCCAACATACGGAAATGTTATGGGTTTCGGCGGGGGCGAAATAGGATCGACGAGGGCGTAAAGACTGGTCTTTTGCTCGGCATTGTACCACCGTTATCGGGCTATTCTAGTAGTTGCAAATGACAACTATGCTATGGACAACGCTGTCGCTGCGTAACGCAGTGCCGGTAGTCCACCAAGTCCCGTAGGGTAGCACCTTCAGGCGGGGTCCGGAGGCACCTGGCAACAGAAGCCTCCACTTTCTCTTCTCCAAAATTCCCGCGGCCGGTCCGCCAGTGCAGGCAGCGGCAATCCTGTGCGCGAACGCCACAATAATCTGGGTTCACCTGGAAAAGAGCCTTTTCTTTTTGACCCCGGACCGTCAAAGTGTTCGGGATAAACGACATTCCCAGCGAGATTCGACGAAACCTGATGTCTGAAGACCTTCTGCGATACGACATACTGATCCAGGACGCGCTGCGTGGCGCCGTCAAGAAAATACTTGCCGAAGTCGGACGCACCGGACTGCCCGGAGACCATCACTTCTACATCGCCTTCGACACCAATGCGCCCGGCGTGCGCATCTCGCAGCGTCTGAAAGAACGCTATCCGCAGGAAATGACCATCGTGCTTCAGCACCAGTTCTGGGACCTCGCCATCGGTGAGCATGCCTTCGAAGTCGGTCTTTCCTTCGGTGGCGTTCCGGAAAAACTGCTGGTGCCGTACTCGGCTATCAAGGGTTTCTTCGACCCGTCCGTGCAGTTCGCCCTCGAATTCGATCCGGGCAAGACGGCCGAAGAGCTTCCCGAAGAACTGCTGGAGGCCGTCGAGGAACTTGCCAAGGCCGAGCAGGAGCATGCCGACGGCCAGTCCAAGCCGGACGCGGCGAATGCCGGCAAGGAAGCCGCGGGCGAGCAATCCAACGACAAGGATGCCGTGGCCCTGCAGACGTCCGACAGCGAGGGCGGCGGCGAAGTCGTCTCTCTGGACGCGTTCCGCAAGAAACCCTAACGTCATGGGCTCATGAATGAGCGCGGATATCATCAATCTGCGCATGGCGCGCAAACACAAGAAGCGTGAGGCCGGCGACAAGGCGGCCGAAGACAACAGGCGCCTGTATGGCCGCTCTAAGGCCGATCGCGAGGCCGCGCGCCGCCGCCGCGAAGACCTTGAAACCCATATCGACAGTCACCGTCTCGAAAGCCCCGGTCCCTCCGGGGACAAGGACAGGGAGTGAACCGGCATGGCGTTGGTCAAACGCTCGCTATCCCTCCACGGTCACCGCACGAGTCTGGCGCTGGAACCTGAATTCTGGGATGTGGTGGACGGTTATGCCGACGCCCGGCACCGCTCTCTTGCAACCGTGATTGCTGAAATCGACGACAGCCGCGATCCGCAGGATCCGCTGTCCTCCGCCGTCAGGGTGTGGGCGCTCACTCTTGTAAAATCCACATGAACTGACTCCGAAGCAAGACCGGCCGCGCTCTCCGGGCCCACCGACTACTGCGGCGTGCCGGGCAACAGCAGAGGCCCGCCGACATCCCGGGTGATCAGATCTTCAATCGAAACGGGCGGCTCGAGCGGAGGCAGGCCGCTCGCCGGCTTGGCGGATGGCGACGAGGGGATCGATGCGGTGCTCGATGTATCCAGCAAGTCACGGATACGATCCGCGAACGGCACCGCCGGCAACACAACGCCGCTCTGCCGCTGCGGTGCCTTCGCCCGGGGCGTGCCCTGGGGAATATCCTGGGGAGTATTCTGGGGAGTATTCTGGGGCAGCAGACTGGTGTTGTCCTGTTCCGCCGGCTCCTGCCGGGCGTCCCCGGAGGAGCCTTGTTCAAGCCGCAGGCGGTCCTTTTCCGCCTCGTCCGCTGCAATGCGCGCACGGCGCGCCTCTGACTGCCTTTGCCGCTTCAGTTCGCGCACCAGACGATCCCTTTCCAGGATTTCGGCCTGAAGCTTTTCCACCCGCTCGACCTCCTGTTCGAAGGCGCGCAGGGTGAGATAGGCGGTGAACGGCGCGATATCGATGCGGCGGACCGGCTGCTCGACCGGCCCGGAGAACAGGAGACCGACCTGAGGTTCGGCTCCGGTGACGGCATCATCCCCCGGATCGACGGTCAGCGAGAAATCGGCATCGAGCTCATGGGTCCCGAGATCCAGTTCTGCCGAACCGAAAATCTCGGCCCGCTGCGCGTCCACCACCACGTTGCGGGCGCTCAACCGGCCGCCCACCAGTGTCAGCGTGCCGTCGACACGCTGGAACGGCAGGCTGCCCGCAGCCATGTGACTGACAAAGACCTCGCGGATCCGTTCGTCTTCAAGATCAAGACCTGAATCCACTGCCCGCGTCACCAGCGGGAAAGCATTGGGATTGAGGCCCCGGACCTCGCCGTTTTCCAGCGCGAAGGTGCCACCGCCGCTGAGCCCGGTGGCAATGGCGGAGATCGACCGGCCGGCCCCCTCGAATTCAAGGAAGAGGTCGAGCGTTCCCGAAGCGACGGCCCTGCCCTCGCGCCTCCAGAACAACTGCCGCATGTCGGCGGCATCCAGCTTGACCCTTCCGGACATGGCGGCCTCCGCCTCCGTCCTGCGGATAGAAAGACTGCCATTGAGTTCCCCGCCCGCAAACGCACCGGTCAGACCGTCCAGACGCATGCGCGAGGGCGACAGGCGCAGCTCGCCGCGCGGCGCGGTCACCGCGCTCTCCCCGTCCAAGAGCAGCCGCTCCGCCTGGAAATCGAGCGTCACGTCGAAGCCATCCAGAAGCGGCGCCCCGAACGGTGCTGACGGCCATACACTCGATCCGTCGCCAGCGGCAAACCACTGGTCCGGGCCCAGAACGAGTTCCGACAAGCCGCGCAAGTCGGCCTGGCTTACTTCAAGCTCGCCGGTGAAGCGTCGGTTGCGTTCACCCGGAGCCGGTTCCAGATCGCCTTCCAGCCTCGCCTTGAATTGGGTCTCGCCGAACGCTCCCTCGGCTTTGCCGATGGTCAGGGCGCTGCCGATGCCGTCCAGATCCACGGCAAGTCTTGCCGGGATCGTCCCCGTCATCACCGGCAGAACACGTCCGGCCATCAGTGCCAAGGGAGCAAGGTCGTCCGTTTCGGCCGCCAGCGACAGCCGGTATTCCGGCCTGGCATCCTCTTCAAGCGTGAGGCTGCCGTTCGCATCGAACTGCGAGGCCCCCACGGCCGCCGTCAGATCCACCGACAGACCCTGTTCCGGAACACCGCTCGCGGTGATGGCAAGCCGGCCGGTGCCCGCAGCCTCCACGGGGATGATGTCGAAACCGAGCTGTTGCAGCATCCTGCCGCCATCCGGTCCGCTCAATCCAAGCGAAAGGTCTATCTCTGCGGCGTGCCAGTCATCGACACGGCCCTTGAGTGCCGCTTGCAGCGACGCCTCGGCGTCACCGGCCGTGCCATCAAGGCTGAGCGTCATATCGGTCGCATCGTTGACGGCGGCGGCCGTCAGGCTGGCATCGAACCTGGCCGGGACAAGACTTGCCGCGGCCCGTTCGAGACGCTCCACAAAAACCGTTCCTGGAAAGACGCTGGCCGCAAGGGCCACCAGCCCAGAAAGGTCCCGGGCATCGAGCGTTCCGGCAACGGCGCCCTCCGGCGCGGACAGCAGGTTGCGGATTTCGCCATCGACATCGATGCGTGCTCCCGCCAGGTCCTCTGCGAACAGGCGGTCGATGCGCAGGCCGCCGTCGGAATATTCCGCCTCGAGTGAAAGGCCCTCCCCTTCCACGCCGCGGGCAACCACTTGCCGGGCACGCAGCCGCACCGACACGTCCAGGCCCGTGGTATCGCCGGAGCCGCCTGCCTCTGCCTGCCGGGGCCGGACCAGGGCTGCGAGGCCTTCGATCTGGTCGAGATCGAGACGGTCGGCATCGAGGCTGAGCGAAAACACCGAATTGACGCTGCGCTGCTTGCGATAGGCAAGCCCGCCGCGCGCCTCCGCTCCGGCGAGCGTCAGCCGCAGATTGTCAAGTGCCGCGCCTTCCGGAACGAGGTTCAGACGCCCTTCCAGGGATACCGGATCTATGGCACTGACACCAAGGTCCTCCTGGCGCCACCAGCTCAGCAGGGACCCGGGCTGGTCGGAACTGACCGACACGGCGCCGCGATAGGTCAGCGCGGGCTCGAGGCCGAGATCCCCCTGGGTCGCGACCATGGTGCGTCCCGGCAGACGCCCGGCGAGGCGGGCAATCCGCCAGCCGCCCAGCATGGTCTCAAGATCGAGCCGCACATTCTGGATGATACCGCCCCCGGCGACCAGGGCCGGCACATCCATGGAAATCACGCCATCGACAGGCGGCAGCGGCACGGCCCGCAACGCGGCGATCAACTGATTTCCGGCCGCGTCGATCTGTACCGGTGCCTGTGGCCCGCCGCCGAGCAGCCGGTCGAGGTCGATCTGCTTGGACTTGGCACGAATTTCAAACCGCTTGTCGCCGGCATAAACCAGATCCGCGTTTCCCGTCATGCTGAGCCGGCGGTCTTCCGGTCCATAGCGGAATTCGAAGTCCGGCACCGCAACCTCGGCAATATCGGCCGTGAACTGCCCTTCGGCACGCCATTCGTTGCGGTCGTCCTCGTCCAGGTCCACGGAGGCGATGGTGAACCGCCCGTCGAAGGCGGGCGCGGCATCAGCTTCCTGCAGCATGCCGTCAAAGGCGAAATTGACCGGCCTGTCGGTGGGGGTCACCTCCCCCTTGATCCGTATGCCGGCATCGTCCTGGGCCTTGCCCGTCGCCAGACTGACGGTATAGGGCGCACCATTCAGGGTCAGGCTTCCAGATGCCTTGAACGGACCGGCCAGCGTGCGGGCCGATACGGACAGATTGCCGTTGTCGATGCGATGGGTTTCCCCCGAACGAGCATCGACGATCGACAGGGCACCGTCGCGGATCGTGACCTTGTCGAAGGCCAGGTCCTGCGGTGCGAATTTGGCGAGGGCCCCGTCGGAGGTCATCGCGGTGAGCCAGTCCAGACGGCCGTCCTCGTCCAGGGCAAGGGACAGGTGCGGGCGGTCCAGCTCCATGTCGACGACGCGGATTTCCCCCTTGAGCAAAGGCGGCAGTTCGACGCGCATGTCGAATTTCGACACCACCAGAAGCGGGTCCTCCGCTTCGCCGACCCGGACGTCGGAAAAGCTGATAGAAGGCGCGGGCAGAAGCCTGAGGTCCGCCTCGCCCAGCACCGTCACCCGGTGCCCGAGCGCGCGCTCCGCATAGGTTTCGAACGTGGACCGGTAATTGGTCCAGTCGACAAAGAACGGCCCCACCAGTGCTGCAACCAGCACCAGGATCACGGTAATTCCCAAAGTGATGTAGAAGGAGTTCAGGCCATGTCTCCTTGTTCTGCGATGTCACCGGAAACCATACCGGACAGGTTTACCCCATCGCCGCTGCACTGCAAACACGGTTTCACCATCACCGGCCCGCAACGGCCATTCCGGCGGGCGGCACTCCGGTTCGAGCATCGTGAGCTGATTCGATACAATATCATGACTGCGGCAGGATCTTGCCCGGATTCATGATATTGTCCGGGTCCAGCGCCCGCTTCAGGGACCGCATCACATCCAGGGCTTCGCCGTGCTCGTGGGCCATGTATTTCTGCTTGCCCTGACCGACACCATGTTCGCCCGTGCAGGTGCCCCCCATATCGATCGCCCTGAACGCCAGCCGCCCGACGAAGGCCTCGGTTCTGCGCCGTTCCTCGGCATCGTCGAGGTTGACCAGTATCTGGACATGAAAATTGCCGTCACCGACATGCCCCACGATCGGCGCCAGAAACCCTTCGGTGCGAATATCCTCGGCCGTTTCCGCGACACAATCGGCAAGCCGCGAGATCGGCACGCAGACATCCGTCACCATGATATCGGCCTCCGGGTTCAAGGTCTTGCCGGCCCAGTAGGCGTCGTGCCGGGCCGCCCAGAGTCTGGTCCGGTCCTCGGCGGCGGTCGCCCATTTGAACGGGCCGCCGCCGAATTCCCCGGCAATTTCCGAAAATGTTTCCGACTGTTCGCGGACACCGGCTTCCGAACCGTGAAATTCAAGAAACAAGGTCGGCGTCTCGGCCAGATCCAGCTTGGAATAGGTGTTGCAGGCCCGGATCTGCATCGCATCCAGGAGTTCGATACGGGCGACCGGAAGCCCCATCTGGATGGTCGTGATGACCGCGTTGCAGGCAGCGGCGATGTCCGGAAACGTGCAGATGCCTCCTGAAATGGCTTCCGGCTGGCCATGCAGGCGCAGGGTCAGTTCGGTTATCACGCCGAGTGTGCCTTCCGAGCCCACATAAAGCCGCGTGAGATCATACCCGGCCGACGATTTCCTGGCCCGGCCGCCGGTCTTGATAATGCGTCCGTCGGCGGTCACCACGGTCAGCCCGAGCACGGCGTCCTTCATCGTCCCGTAACGCACGGCGTTGGTCCCGGAGGCACGGGTCGCGGCCATGCCGCCGACCGTCGCATCGGCGCCCGGATCGATCGGGAAAAACAGCCCCGTGTCCCTGATGTAGCTGTTCAACTGCTTGCGCGTCACTCCGGCCTGTACCCGGCAGTCGAGATCCTGATCGTTCACTTCCAGAACCGCGTTCATGCGCGACAGATCGATCGAGATGCCACCGAAAGGCGCGTTGAGATGTCCTTCAAGGGAAGACCCGGCACCAAACGGAATAACCGGAACCTTGTGCTCCGCGCAAAGCCGCACCACGTCCGCCACTTCCTGCGTGGATTCGGCGAAAACCACAGCGTCGGGCGGCTGGTTCTCAAGCCAGGTGGTGGTGTGTCCGTGCTGCTGCCTCAGCGCAGGCGACGTGGCACAGCGGTCCTGAAACCGGTCCTTGAGTTTCGAAATGACCGCTGCGGTCGCCCCATGTGTGTCCACCGCCAGCGCTTCGTCCGGCGCCTTTGCCAAATCCGGCATGTTCACTCCTCCCATGCACGGCATTGGCCGTGCGGTAACAACCTGAATATGTTAGCCCAAATCCGATTGGTCAAAGCCGTAACGGCCTTTGTGTCCTGAAACCTGATACCACCGGGAGAAGATCGATGACAGTACGTTGGAAGACGGAACCGGTCGAAAGTGAAATCATGACGGTCCGGGAGGACTGGATCGACTACAACGGTCATCTGAACATGGCCTATTACAACGTGCTCTTCGATACTGCTGTCGACAATGTCTTTCAGCGCATCGGTCTGGGTCCCGATTATGTCAAAACCCGTGGTGCATCGTTTTTCACGGCGGAAGTTCATGTGTGCTACGTGCGCGAACTGGAGGCGGGCGCGCCGGTGGTGGTGACGTTGCAGTTGATCGATTTTGACGAAAAGCGCGCCCATTTCTATCAGGAACTGCGTCACGCCGAAGACGGCTGGCTGTCGGCGACCTCCGAGCAGATGAGCCTGCACGTCGACATGAACGCCCGCAAGGTCAGCCCCTGGCCCGAAGACATTCATGCGGGCCTGACCGCGCTCGCCGAAGCCCATGCCGGCTTGCCCCGTCCGGAACGCGCCGGACGGCATATCGAAATCCGGAAAAAGCCCTGATTGTCCACATTCCCAGGGTCAAAACCCCACAAACTACGTAAACAGGGCAGCGCATTCGATTGCAGACCTGTTCTTTCGGGCTGGCTCTGTCACAATGCAGGCTCGAAAGAACGCGACGCCCCATCGATCGAGTCTGATGCGCAAGATACTGGAAACAGCCGGTCAGCTTCCCGAAATCCTCACCGGCTGGATAACGCCGAACCTGCGTCAGTACCGGGCAAGCCGGATGCACGTCGTCTGGATCCTGGCTGTCTTCGTCGGCGCGTTGGTTGCGCTCGCGGCGATTGCCTTCCGAACGGCGATCGGGCTGTTCCAGTGGCCGTGGCTGGGCACAACGACCGAATTGACCTGGCAGGCCGCCGCCGGCCAGCCCTGGTGGGTCATCGTGCTGGCACCCGCAGCGGGCGGACTGGTGGTTGGCTGGATCCTGCAGAGATTTCATCCGCAAAAACGAGCCGGTGCCGTCGCCGATGTCATCGAGGCGCGCGCCAATGGCGGACGGGGTCTGCCGCTGAAATCAGGCCTCTGGTCGGCACTTGTGACCACGATTTCGCTCGGAAGCGGGGCCAGCGCCGGGCGTGAAGGCCCCGTCGTCCATCTCGGAGCGACCCTGGGCACCGCCGTCTGCAGCTATTTCAGCCTGCCGGATTCCGCAAGGCGCGTTATTCTGGGCTGCGCGGTCGCAAGCGCGGTCTCCGCCTCGTTCAACGCACCTATCGCAGGTGTGCTCTTTGCCCATGAAGTTGTGCTCGGTCATTATGCGGTGTCCGCTTTCGTGCCGATCGTTCTGGCATCGGTCATGGGCACCCTGCTGTCCCGGCTCTGGTTCGGCGATATCGCCGCCTTCGAGATCCCGGCCTACGAAATCACATCCTATCTGGAAATCCCCGCCTTCGCCCTGCTCGGCCTTGCTTGCGCGGCCGTTGCAATCATTTTCCAGTTTGCGCTCATCGGGACAGACTGGATCGCCCGCAACATCACCATGCCGCTGTGGCTGCGCCCGGCCATCGGCGGCCTGATGGTCGGAACCCTCGGCGTATTCTTTCCAGGCATCCTGGGCGTCGGCTACGAGGCGACCGATCTCGCCCTGAAGCATTCCCTGTCCATCACCACCCTGCTGGCACTGCTTGTTGTGAAGACGGCGGCGACGGCCATCACGCTGGCATCGCGATTCGGCGGCGGCATATTCTCGCCTTCCCTCTACCTTGGGGCCATGACCGGGGGCGCCTTCGGCCTGATTGCCGCTGCGGTTTTCCCGGAGATGGCGTCAAGCCACGGTCTCTACGCCATTCTCGGAATGGGCGCCGTTGCCGCAGCCGTGCTCGGGGCCCCCTTCTCGACCACGGTGATCGTGTTCGAACTGACCGGCGGCTACGCCCTGTCGATCGCCCTGCTCCTGTCGGTGTCGATCGCCACCGGACTGACGCAGGCGGTTCACGGCAAGTCCTATTTCCATTGGCAGCTCGGTATGCGCGGCTGCTTCGTGAACGAAGGTGTCCACCAGTTCCTGAGCGAAAAGGTCAAGGTCCGCGATTTCATGGATCCGCCGCCGGAGACCGAGGAGGAGCGCACTTTCAATCCGGGCGAGGACGGACCTTACCTGCACGAGACGGACACTTTGGAAAGCGCCCTGAAGAGCTTCGATTCCTGTGGCTTGTCCGCCCTGCCCGTGGTCCGCAAAGGCGATGCGACCCGCATCATAGGCATCGCCAGACATGTGCGGGGACTGCGCTATTTCAATGCGGCCCTGATCAATGCGACCCGCGAAGAGCACAGTTGATCCGCTCCGGACGTTTCGAGGTGTTTCAGAACCTGGACGGATCGGTCGCCAGCACCTTGCCCGCGTAACGATGGGAGGTGCGCCCCTTCAGGCGCATTTGCAGATCTTTCTGCGCCATGTGGATCTGGGCCTGGCGCCCTTTCAGACCCGGCAGGCTGAACAGGTCCGGCCCGGTCCACGGCACGAAGGGATTGCGGCGCAGAGATCCGTAAAGCCCGATCCTGACCGAAGGCCTGTCGCTTGCGGCGCGGGCGTGGAAGCCATGCGTATCGGCAACCACCAGCGAGTTTCCCGGCACCGCGAACCGCACGGGCTCGCCATACTTCAGCCGGCCGAATTCTTGGGAAGTCAGGCGGAAGGAACCGCCCGCGTGGTTCCCGTTTTTCGCCGAAGCGGCCGCCAGGCTCTGTTCGCGCTCCCATTCCAGCCGTTCGGGCGTCATGCGGTGCGATCCCGGGACGTAGCAGAAGGGCCCTTCGCGATCGTCTATGTCGTAAAGAAAGAACCAGGCTTTCGCGGTCGGATGGAACGTGTCTGAATGGAATGCCGTCTGCGGATCCGCCTTGCGTTTTCCGTCCGGGTTCGTCATCACGATGTGCAGATAGACCAGCGGGTCACTGTTGGTGGCCCCCACATAGCGCAAGCCGTTCTGGAAAGGATGGCTCCACACCGCCGACTTCAGATACGGCAAATCCTCGAGTACCTTCGGCGGCAGCGGAATGAAGCGCGTGACGGCGTTGCCCTGGCGCATGTCCCAGGCATCGAACGGCGTTGTCTCGATTTCCCGGCGCAGCCCGGCAATATCCGCATCCGGCAGAAGATCGTGTGTCACGATGAAACCGTCGCGCTGGTAAGCTGCGCGCTCTTCCTCGCTCACCAGGGACGCCAGCCTTGCCCGCCTGGCATCCGCCATCTGCTCGGCCAGTCTGACGCGTTTCACATGCAACCCGGCCTCGTTGAGCCGGCGGCTGCCAATGAGGGGATTGTCACGAAAGGACTTGGCCCCCGTGGCCAGCTCGGCTGCGTAAAGGGGCATCTTGAGAACGTCTGCCGCGCGCATTCGGAACCTCGGATATCAATTTTCAGCTGCAACATGGACCATGGCCGGGGTCGCCTGACCGGAATGGCCAGCCCCACGCGCTGTTCTAGATCGCTTTGGTCGCCTGTTCCAGCCAGATCCGTTCCCTGGCGCCGACCAGCGGCCCGATTTCGGACCGGACCCGCTCGTGATACCGGTTCAGCCAGGCCCGTTCGTCATGGGTCAGCAGCGCCGTTTCCACCAGCCGGAGATCCATCGGCACCAGGGTGATCGTTTCGAAACCGAGCATCGCCCGCTCGCCGCCTGCAATGTCGACAGGACCCGTGACGATCTCGAGATTCTCCAGGCGGATTCCGTATTCTCCCGCCGGGTAGTATCCCGGTTCATTGGACAGGATCATCCCCGGCTTCAACGGCACCGTTCCTGTCTTGGATATGCGTTGCGGGCCCTCGTGGACACTGAGATAGGCGCCCACGCCATGGCCGGTGCCGTGGTCGAAATCGAGGCCTGCCTTCCACAGGTCGATCCGGGCGAGCGTGTCGAGCTGTGCCCCTGTCGTGCCTTCGGGAAACTTCGCCGTCGAGATGGCGATATGCCCTTTCAGCACCAGCGTGTAGTGGCGCTTCATTTCCGCGCTCACGTCGCCAACCGCGATCGTGCGGGTGATGTCGGTGGTGCCGTCCTCGTACTGGGCACCCGAATCGATCAGAAACGGCTTGCCGAGCGGGATCTTGAGATTACTGGACCGGCCGACACGATAGTGGCAGATCGCTCCGTTGGGGCCCGCACCTGATATGGTATCGAAGGAAATGTCTTTCAGAACGCCGGTCTCCCGGCGGAATTCCTCCAGTTTCTCCGCAGCGCCGATTTCGTCGAGCGCGCCTTTGGGCGCAACCTCGTCGAACCACGCGAGAAAATTCACATAGGCGGCCGCATCGCGCACATGGGCGGTCCGCGCCCCGTTCAGTTCGGCTTCATTCTTGATTGCCTTGGGCAGCAGCACCGGATCCTGGGCTTCCACCAGCGTGCCGCCGGCCCCGGTGATCGCATCCGCGATACCGATCCCGGCCAGGGCCGGATCGATCAGGACCCGTGCTCCCTTGCCGCCAAGAGCTTCCAGTCCCGGCAGAAACGCCCCCGGTTCGGCGAGGTCCGTCAGGCCTGACAGGGCATCTCGAACCGAATTGGACAGTTTGCGGCCATCGATATAGAGCGCCGGCCGCCCCTCGGACGGGACCGTCGCGAAGGACAGCGGAATCGGCGAGTGCGTTACATCCGAGCCACGGATATTGAACAGCCAGGCAATGGAATCAGGTTGCGTCAGCACGCAGGCATCGGCTTTCTTCTCAAGAAGTGCTGCCTGGATCTCGGCGAGCTTGTCTGTCGCCTCCCGTCCGGCCAGTACGGCCGGAAAGAGCGACACGTTTCCAACCGGCGGCTCCGGACGATCGTCCCAGACAGTGTCGACCGGATTGTCTTCGAGCCGCACCAGTTCCGCTCCGGCCTGCTCGCAGACTGCACTCAGGCGGCGCACTTCCTGCACCGTGTGCAACAGCGCGTCTATGCCCAGTTTCTGACCCGGTTTCAGGCGCTGTGCCAGCCAGTCCGTTACCGGCTCGGTGACCAGATGACGGGCGGGGAAGACCTCCATGTCGACCTGCTCGCGCACCTGAATGGTGTATCGGCCATCGACGAAAATCGCCGCTTCCTCGCCGAGGATCGCTGCAACCCCGGCAGAACCGGTGAACCCGGTAAGCCACTGCAGGCGGCAGTCGTGCGGCGGCACATATTCACCCTGGTGGGCGTCGGCACGCGGAATCAGAAACCCGTCAAGGCCACGGCGGGCGAGTTCGGCTCTGAGAAGCGCTGCATGCGGCGCTCCGCAGGAGGGATCGCTGAGATCGTCAAATGTCTGGTACATGCGGGACACGGTAATTTGGCCGTTGCAACGGATCAAGCGGGATAATTCATTCCGGTCTGGCCAATCCGAAGAAAGTTCCACCCCCTTTATCGCAACGCAACAAATCATTTCGCATATGCGAAGAGCGCAGGGCAGTCATGCGTCTTCAGGCCTACCTGAATCAGCCAGGAAGGAGCATATAAGGATCAGAAAATAAAAAGACGTTTCTCCCTAGGGAAGCTCTTGTACCTCCATAAAGGGAATGATCACGATGACCATCAAGACAACCACTTCGACCCGCGCCGGCGGCAGCTTCATGCGCCGCGCTTTCGATCGCATGATCGAAGCCCGTTCGGTTCAGGCCCGCCGCTATGTCAACGGCTACCTGCTGTCTCTGGACGACGCAACTCTGGCAGCCCACGGTTACGACCGTGACAGGCTCGAGCGTGAAGGCGCTTCGACCAGCGCATTCTGAGGCCTTCGGTCTCCGCAAACACCACTGTGCACCCGTAAAGGCCCGCCGGATTTTCCGGCGGGCCTTTTTCCTTGCGATTCTGCTCGCGCCTGATTCAGGCCGTTTTGCGGCCGCGCACCAGTGTCAGGGTCAGCCAACCGTCCTTCTGGCGGCGCCTGTCCAGGACAAATCCCTGACACCGGTAGGCGAACAGGATCCTGGGACCGTCCTCGATGCGCAGGCCCGACAGGACCAGCGTCGCGGTGCGGGTCATGCGTTCGCCGATGGATCTGGACATCTTCATCAGCGGCCGCGCCAGAATGTTGGCGATCACGAGGTCGAAGGGCCCATGGAGGCGAAATCGCCGGTCTTCCATGCCATTGGCCGTGAAGCCGCTGATCAGATGCGACGCCCCGTTGAGACGGGCGTTCTGAAGCGCCGTACGTGTGGCCACCGGGTCGATATCCGTCGCCAGAACACCCTGACGGCCCTTGAGCGCGGCCGCGATGGCCAGCACGCCCGTTCCCGTCCCCAGATCGAGAATCCGGTCGTATTCGCGTAAGGACAGCAGCCTGTCGATTTCCTCCAGGCACCCCGCAGTCGTGCCGTGATGGCCGGTCCCGAAGGCAAGCGCTGCCTCGATTTCTAGGCCGATGGCACCCGGCGGCACCTTGTCCCGGTCATGCCCGCCATGCACGACGAACCGGCCGGCCCGGACCGGCTTCAATCCCTCGAGGCTTTTTTCCACCCAGTTGATATCCGGCAGTTGCTCCGCTTCAAGCGGCGCGGCGAAGGCATCGGCGCCGACCCGGTCGCGCACCGTCGCGGCAGCTTCATCCGGCTCCATTCCGAAAAGAAGGATTTCCGCGGCCCATGTCCGCCCATCCGCAGTGACCTCGTAAATGGTCACAGGATTGCCGTCGTCTTCAAATGCGCGTTCCAGGATCTCCGAAATCCGCTTGGCTTCGAGTTCTTCGGCAGTGATCCGTACCCGGATGGTTTTCATGTCCGCAATTGCCTTCGGTGATTGGCTTCAAGGCGAGCGGTATACCGGCAAGCCGCGCCCTAAACCAGCGAATCAGGTCCGAAACACTGGTCAATCCGGTGCAATGCCCCATTTTTCGCTTGAATGGAGAGGAATTGAGCCATGCAGGGCGCCACCGAGATTATCCGCCTGGTCACACTCTTGCGCGTTTTGGCAATGATGCTCCTGAGCGCCGCCTTGATGACGCCGGCCGCGTCGGCAGCTTCCCGAAAGGAGGCCCTGTTCGAAGCGTTGAAAAACGCGCCGAGCGAGATCGAAGCCGAGAAGATCGAAAACGAAATCTGGAAATCCTGGTTCGAGGCGGCGCCGAATCCCGAGATACAGGCCAGGCTCGAAGAGGCCATGAGCCGCCGTCACGCCTATGACCTGGCCGGTGCACGCGCGCTGCTGGACAAGATCATCACCGAAGCACCGGACTATGCCGAGGGCTGGAACCAGCGCGCCTTCGTCCTGTTTTTACAGGGAAATTACGAAGCCAGCCTGGAGGATATCGCACGCGCGCTCGCGCTGGAACCACGCCACTTCGGTGCCCTTTCGGGAAAAGCCATGATCTTCATGACCCTTGGACGTGTTAAACTCGGCCAACAGGCCTTGCGTGAAGCCGTCGAGATCCATCCCTACCTCAAGGAACGCACCCTGCTGGTCCAGCCCGGTGGCGTGGATCTTTAGCCTCAGCCATCTTCCGGAGCGGGTTTTGGCCCGGCTTTGTCCTGCCTGGGACCTTCGGCGACGGGCAGGGTGAGGCGCACCGTAAGACCGCCACCGGCGGTGTCCAGCAGGTCGAGACGGCCCGAAGCCGCTTCCGCGACCGCCCTTGCCGTCGGCAGCCCCAGACCGAAGCCCGTGCCGTCGCGAAGCTGGCGTGCCGCGTCACCGCGTTCGAAAGGCTCAAGCAGGCGCACCCGGTCGGCCTCGGCAATCCCCGGTCCATGATCGATGACGTCGATCCGCACGGTGTCGTCCTTGCGAGAAGCACGGATCTCGACATCGCGGGCGTAATGCGTGGCATTGTCGATCAGATTGCACAAGGCTCGCGTCAGCTCGGTGGTGCGCGCGTCAACGGCCAGACCGGCCTCGAAGGCGAGCGTGACCGCATGGCCGATATCGGCATACTGGTCGGCCAGGGACTGAAGAAAGCTGGGCAGATCGATCCGCTGGACAGGTTCCGAGGTGGCGCCGTCGCGCAGGAATGTCAGCGCGGAATCGAGCTGTTGCTCCATCTGCTGGAGATCCTGGAGGCTGCGGTCGCGAATCTCGCCCTCTTCCAGAAGATCCAGGCGCAGCCCCAGCCGGGTCAGTGGTGTCCTCAGGTCGTGGCTGATGGCGGCGAGCATGCGTGTCCGCTTGTTCAGAAATTCGTCGATCCGGAGCTGCATCCGGTTGAACGCGTGAGCAGCCGCACGCACCTCGCGCGGGCCGGCTTCGCGGATCGGCACCGGCGCGGTGGAGCTTTCCCCGAAATTCCTGGCGGCAGACGCAAGGTCCGACAGCGGGCCGACCAGTCCCCGGACAGCCCAGATCATCAGGCCGCAAAATGTCAGTGCCATGAACCCGAAAAACAGGAAGAAAGGCATGCCCAGAATTGAAGGTGGCGGTCCCCGTCCGCCCCATTCGGCGGCGATAAGCGCGCCATCCCTGAGCCTGACATAAATCAGCGGTCCGGAATTCTTACCGCGCAAGCCGGGAGCGACGACGTGTTCAAGGCGCATGCCGAGCAGCGTTTCTCCGGTCCGGAATGGACCGAACCGGGTGCCTTCGCCTCTAACGTCGGGACCGGCGAGTACTTCTTCGCCAACCAGTTCGATCGAAATGTCGGGAAGATCGGTCCGGAGCCCCTCGAGAACCGCCGGCCGGTCCTCCGCCGCGGTTTCGTTCAGCTTCCCGATAACGACGCTGATGAAATGGCTGTTCATGATCGAGTGATTTTGGTCGCGGCTCTGCTGCAGGATGTAACTGACCGCGGCGCCGACGATGATCATGAACAGCCCGGAAACGCCCAGCAGCACCAGTATCTGGTGCAGCATGCTGTCCGGCCAGAGCCGGTTAAGCAACCGCTTCATCCCGCGCCACCGGAGCAACGAATTCGTACCCTCCGGCACGCACCGTACGAATGAACTGGTAGGGCGCTCCGCCCGCCTCGAGCTTTGAACGCAACCTGCTGATCAGGATGTCGATATTGCGCCCGTTGGTCGCGCCGAACTGGCCGTATGTCAGCTCGACGAGCTGTTCCCGGCTCAGAACCCTACCTCCGCGTTCCACCAGAACCTGAAGCAGGTTGAATTCCGCAGGGGTCACGGACACGAGTGCTCCCCCGCAATTGTGCAGGGTCCTCAGCCGGCAATCCATCTGCCACGACTCGAAATGCAGCATCCCCACAGCGGCCGGAGCCGCGACGGACCCGAGTTCGACACGGCGAAACAGCGCGCGCACCCGGGCGATCAGTTCCCTCGGACTGAACGGCTTGGGCACATAGTCGTCCGCCCCCACCTCCAGCCCGACCACACGGTCGATATCCTCGTTCTTGGCCGAGACGATGATGATCGGCACCGAGCTGGTCGCGCGCAGGCGCCGGCAGATGCTGATGCCGTCCTCGCCGGGAAGCATCAGGTCAAGCAGAACGAGATCGACCCGGTTGCTGGCCAGCAAACGGTCCATCTCGGCTCCGTCACGCGCCAGCGTGACCTTGAAATCACTTGACACCAGATGCCGCTTGATCAGCAATCCGATTTCGGAGTCGTCCTCGACGACAAGGATGTGTGACGGTCTGTGCATGGCGGGACCATATCCCTTTTCAGGCCGGAATTTCAGCCGCTTCGCGCGGCCTGTATTCCGGAAAAGTGTTTCTGTTTGTTTCTCGTAAAATCAACGGAAACAAACCGAAAACTGCGGCCCGCGAGAGTTAAGATGCCATTAACCTTTCCGGCGCCACCGTTCCCGAAGTATAGGCGTATCAACCCTTTCACGGAGTGAACGAACATGCAAATCGGTTCAATGCCAATGATGCCGCCGGGTGGCTCGCCCCGGGATCAGGCGGTCAACAGCCTGAGTGCGCAGGTCGAAGCGGGCGAGATTTCCGCAGACGATCAGGATGCGATGCTGGAAGCGCTGGACGCGATCCATGCCGAACGGATGGAATCCGGCCCGCCGGAGCAAGGCAGCACGCCACCGACCCAGGAAGAGATGCAGGCGAATTTCGACTCCATGCTGTCAGAACAGGTCGAGGCCGGAACCCTCGATCAGGAACAGGCCGACAAACTGGCGGACCTGTTCGAGGAAGGTGAGCTCGGCGGACCTCCTCCCGGCGGACAGAGACCGCCTCCCGGCGGCGAGACAGAAGACCTGATGAGCGCGATCCTGTCCCAGCTTCAGAGCGGATCGGCCTATGACGGCTCAGGCGAACAGTCCGTCTCCAGCGTCGCGTCCCTGTTGGCTGATTACACAGCCTGACATGCTGCGGAACGCCCCGGCCCCGGCTCAAGTCGGGCCGGCAGGAGACAAGGGTCCCGCCATCCGGTGACAGCAGCACTTCCACTGTCACCCGACTGCCGTTTTCGGGAAGCCGGCCGCCATCTGGCGGCCGATTCTGTTTTATTTCGGGGACTTTTGCTTCGGGGAACGGGCACCCGAAACGACGCCGGTTTCCGGCTCAGTGCCGCTCGACAAAACTGTCGATGACCTTCTTCACGCCCGCCTTTTCGAAATCGATGGTCAGCTTGTTGCCTTCGATCAGTCTGATGGCGCCGTAGCCGAACTTGATGTGGAACACCCGCTCGCCGACAGAATACTCCGACGGCGTGTCGCTGACGGATTTGGCGACCAGTTCGCCCTCGATGGTCAGCGGCCCCTGACGTTTCGTGCGCGCGGATTGCTGACCGCGCCCCCCGCTGTCGGAGAACCCGTCGGAGGCCTGCCGGGCGCGCTGTGCCCGTTTCCAGCCCGGCGTCGAATAGCTGCCCTTCTCGAAAGGATCGTGACTGTCGAAACGGGACGGACCATAGCCACCGCCGGCATACCCGCCATAGTTCGAGGACGGTTCGCCGATCTCGACATGGTCCGGTGGCAATTCATCCAGAAAGCGCGACGGCACGGTCGATTGCCAAAGGCCGTGAATGCGCCGGTTGGAGGCAAAATAGAGTTTCGCCCGTTTTTTCGCGCGCGTGATGCCGACATAGGCCAGCCGGCGCTCTTCTTCCAGCCCGGCGCGCCCGCTTTCGTCCAGCGCGCGCTGATGCGGAAACAGCCCCTCTTCCCATCCGGGCAGAAACACCGTGTCGAACTCAAGACCCTTGGCGGAATGCAGCGTCATGATGGAAACCGCATCGGACGCATCGGCACTGTCCCGGTCCATCACGAGGGAAATGTGTTCCAGGAACCCCGCCAGGGACTCGAACTCCTCCATGGAGCGGATCAGCTCCTTGAGGTTGTCCAGCCGCCCGGGAGCCTCCGCAGACCGGTCCTGCCGCCACATCTGGGTATAGCCGCTTTCATCGAGAATGATTTCGGCAAGCTCGGTATGCCTGATCTGATCGAGCTGACGCCGCCAGCGCTCGAAGTTGTCGAGCACGGTCTTCAGGGCATTGCGCGGCTTGGGCTTCAGCTCTTCCGTATCGATCAATTGACTGGCGGCCTGCATCAGCGGAATACGCTCGGCACGGGCGAGGCCATGCACCAGTTTCAGCGTCGCGTCGCCGAGGCCGCGCTTCGGCGTGTTGACGATCCTCTCGAACGCCAGATCGTCCGCCGGCTGCGCAACACAGCGGAGATAGGCCATGGCGTCCCGGATTTCCATGCGCTCATAGAAACGCGGCCCACCGATGACCCTGTAGTTCAGCCCGAGTGTGACGAAACGGTCCTCGAACTCGCGCATCTGGAACGAGGCCCGCACCAGCACCGCCATTTCGTTCAATGCATGCCCTTTTGCCTGCAGGGCCTCGATTTCGTCGCCGATGCTGCGCGCCTCTTCCTCGGAATCCCAGACCGAGGCAACGGCCACCAGGTCGTGGTCAGGTTCGTCGAAATCGGTGAACAGCGTCTTGCCGAGACGGCCTTCGTTGAAGGAGATCAGATGAGATGCGGTTGCCAGAATATGGCTGGTCGAGCGGTAATTGCGTTCCAGACGGATCACTTCCGCGCCCTTGAAGTCGTGCTCGAAGCGCAGGATGTTGTCGACCTCGGCCCCGCGCCAACCGTAGATCGACTGATCGTCATCGCCGACGCAGCAGACATTCGGGTTGCCCTGGGCCAACAGGCGCAGCCACAGATACTGGGCAATGTTGGTGTCCTGGTATTCGTCGACCAGCATGTAGCGGAAGCGCCGCTGATACTCCGCAAGGACGTCCGGACGGCTCTTGAACAGGGTGATCACGTGCAGAAGCAGATCCCCGAAATCGGCCGCGTTCAAGATCGAAAGACGTTCCTGGTATTGCTCGTAAAGCTTGCGGCCCTTGCCGTTGGCGAACGCGCGCGCCTCTCCCTCGGGCACTTGATCCGGGGTCAGGGCACGGTTCTTCCAGCCGTCGAGCATCCCGGCGAAGGCCTTGGCGGTCCAGCGCTTGTCGTCCAGCCCCTCGGCCTGGATGATCTGCTTGATCAGGCGGATCTGGTCGTCCGTGTCGAGAATGGAGAAACTGGATTGCAGGCCCACCAGTTCGGCATGCTTGCGCAGGATCTTCACACAGATGGAATGGAAGGTGCCGAGCCAGGCCATGCCCTCGACATTGCCGCCGACAAAGCCCGCGATGCGTTCCTTCATCTCCCGCGCGGCCTTGTTGGTGAAGGTGACGGCAAGGATCTCGAAAGGGCGCGCCAGACCTGACGCCAGAATATGCGCAATCCGGGTGGTCAGAACGCGGGTCTTGCCCGTTCCCGCGCCGGCCAGCACAAGCAGCGGACCCTCCGTTGTTTCCACGGCAAGCCGCTGCTCCGGGTTCAGTCCGGTCAGATAATCAGGCGCCCGCCGGGCTGCCATCGCCCGGGCGGCGATCCCCCCTTGCGGGCGCACAGGTGCGGGAGCCGGCTCCGCCCTGGTTCCGACGGGCTGAAAAGGATCGTCAAATGGATCGTCATACCCGTCCGGGTCTGCCATGGTTTACTGGTCCGGTTGCCAAGAGGTCTTTGCGAGAACATTATAGCAACAAAGCGGCGCTGGCGAGGCGCAGATCAGGGAATTGATGGGGACAAGACGTGGTGGCCGTACCGGAAACCTGAAGCCATTGACCGGCGATACTTGCTCGCCGCACAGATCGGCAAGAAAAGTCTTTGGGGGACTGAACTGGGTGCCGTCGTTTGAGCAGGTTTCGGAAAGGCCGTGACGCCGCTTGTCCCTCCCGGTCGAGTTCCGCCTTGTCGAGGCGGGTGTCAACGGGCGGCCAGTCCAGGACCAACACATTCAGCACCGCCTTTGATGCATACCGTAATTTATGCGGCCACGGCAAAGGCCGGCGTCCTGATGACGCCGGCCTCTGGTTTGTCTGCAATGCTATGGCAGGCACGGCCTGGTTCAGGCCACCTGTTCGCGCACCTCTCCAAGGAACTGATTGACGGCCTGGGAAAGATCCGCAGCCACCAGGCCCAGTTGTTCGGCGGACTGGCTCATCACTTGCGACTGGTCCCGGGTCTGATCGATCGAACTGGACACTTCGGCAACATTCGAGGCCGCCGAGGTGGCACCGTCCGACGCGAAGGTGATGCTCTGGGTGATCTCGCTCGTTGCCGCGCTCTGCTCGTCGACGGACGTCGAAATGGTTTCCGACACCGACTGGACTTCCTGGATCCGCTCGACAATCGACCGGATGGCAGCAACCGACTTCTGTGTCGAATTCTGAACCCCGGTGATCTGGCTCGCGATCTCGTCGGTTGCCTTCGCCGTCTGCGTGGACAGTTCCTTGACTTCCGCGGCAACCACCGCGAAGCCCTTGCCGGCTTCACCCGCACGCGCGGCCTCGATCGTCGCGTTCAGGGCCAGGAGGTTGGTCTGTTCCGCGATTGCCCGGATGATTTCGACAACTTCGCCGATCTTGTCCGCAGTTTCCGCGAGAAGCGAAATATCCCGGTCCGCCGAGATTGCGGTTTCGGACGCATCTGCAGAGATTTCCGTGGCTGAGTTCGCCTGCCGCGAAATTTCGCCGATGGAGGCGGACAGCTCGGCGGCGGCTGACGCAACGGTCTGAACGTTTGCGGTCGCCTGACCGGTGGCCGCGTCGGCAGCCTTGGCGCTTTCGTCGGCATGCATGGCGATCTTGATCATCTCGCCGACACTGGACCTCATGCCTTCGGTCTCCGTGGAAAGCTGTTCCTGGATCGTCGACACCGAAGTCTCGAAATGGTGAATGGCGTTTTCCAACTGCTCGGCGCGCTTCTGGCGCGCTTCCCGCCTTGCCGCTGTCTCTTCCTCCATCTCGCGCTGATGGCGCAGATTGTCTCGGAAAACAGCAGACGCACGGGCGATATCGCCAATTTCGTCAGGCCTGTCCGTGTCCATGATCACGACATCCAGATCGCCGTCGACAAGGCTGGTGACACTGTCCCGCTGCCGGACCAGGGTATTTGTGATCGAACGGACCTGCCAGATAACCAGGGCAAGCGTGGCAACAACAAAGACAACTGCAAGGACCGAAAGCCAGAAAACCTGCTGTGAAAGCCTGGCGACATCCGCATCGGCGGCCGCTTCCGCCCTGTGAATGAGTTCATCGGAGAACTTCTTCATGAGGTTCAGCCGTTTGGTTGCCATGGCAAACCATACCGCCCCCTCAAGACCTTCGGCATCCTGCGTCTGAGGCAGAGTGTGGATCAGATCGCGCCAGGCCAGTGCCTGATCGAGATCGGCTCCCGTAACCATCTTCTTCCAGAGTTCTTTCTGTTCGGGAATGGCAACCGATTTGAACTCCTTCAAAAAGGCACTTTCCCCGCCGTAGTTGGTGATGACCGATCTGTAGATCGTTGAATCGATCTTGCCGGTGGCGTTGAACTCGTTCAGCAGGGCCGCACCCGTCGCCCGTTCCAGCCCGCCGGACTCCATCGCTTCGACAATCGTCAGGTAAGGCAGAAGTTCAGCGGTTATTTCTTTGGAAGGGCTCACCTCCGTTGTAATCCCCACGACATGGATCAGCTCTTCCACTTCGTGCGAATAATGCTTGAGAACATCCTTCACCTGAAGTTTCTTCCCATCCACTTCCTTGCGAACTGTCGTGATCTTGTGCACTTCCTCGGCGACATGATGCAGATCCTTCATGAGGTCGTCGTCGCTGAGTTCCAGTGATGCCAGATGGTCGTCGAATATCTTGAGCGCGGCATCCGTGCTGGAGCGTTGCGCTTTCAGCTTGCCACCGAGGCCGGTGTCGTAGTCGCTCTTGATCAAGCTGACAGTCATGCCGCGTTCTTTTTGCAGCTCGTGCACCAGATTGCCGGAATCTTCGGCAATTCTCGTCATCGGCCGCATAAACGAATGATGCGACAGCTCGACAGCTTTTTCATAGACACTGAACGCTGCGAAACCCATTAGGGCAATCATCGGTACACACGCAAGAACCGTGACTTGTAGCCTGATACGTTTCATGGACATCGCCCTCCGGGAATAAATAACTCTCCCGAAACTGTACGGAACCCATTACTCAATCTTTAAATCACCGTGTGAAATAATTAAAAATCGAATTTTTTGGGGCGCACATCAAGTTAAATCAATGCACGATTGAAGATATACGCAATAAAAACATTGTAGTTTTTACTAGTTTCAATTTACTGAGATTATCGTGACGCCAAACGTTCAAAATATCGACCTGCTTCCGGGACAAAATACAGGCTCAACAGCAAGCGGCAGCCTCATGCGCCGACCAGATCGAACCAGTCATCCTCGGAAATCACGTCGACCTCCAGCTCCGCGGCCTTTTTCAGCTTTGAGCCCGCGCCGGGCCCTGCCACGACGAGATCGGTTTTCTTCGACACGGAGCCGGACACCTTGGCGCCGAAACGCTCGGCCATGGCCTTGGCCTCGTCCCGGGTCATCTGTTCCAGTGACCCGGTGAAAACGACGGTCTTGCCGGCGACGGGAGATCCGGACGCCTCGATCTTTTCCGCATCCTTCGGGCTCACCTGCGCCAGCAGCTTGTCCAACTGCTCGCGGTTATGGGCTTCAGCGAAAAATTCCACCAGCGCCTCGGCAACGATATGGCCGACCCCGTCGATGTCGTTCAGCTCCGCCCAGGCCTCCCCGTTCGGATCACGCGCCGCCTGCATGGCCTGATAAAAGGCATCCCAGGATCCATAAGCCCGCGCGAGCAGCTTGGCATTGCCCTCGCCGACATGACGGATACCCAGCGCGAAGATGAACCGGTTGAGATCGATGGACCGGCGTGCATTGATGGCTCCGAACAGGTTCTTTGCCGAGACGGCCCCCCAGCCTTCACGATTGCGCAACTTGGTCAGGGACTGCTTGTCGCGCTCTTCCAGAGTGAAGATCTCTGCCGGCGTCGTCACAAGTTTTTCCTGGTAAAACGCATCGACCTGCTTGTCGCCGAGGCCTTCGATGTCGAAGGCATTGCGCGAAACGAAGTGCTTCAGCTTTTCCGTGGCCTGCGCCGGGCAGATCAGACCGCCGGTGCAGCGACGTATCGCGTCCACCCGGCCGGTCTTCTCGTTTTCCTCACGCACGGCATGGCTGCCGCAGGCGGGACACACCGTCGGGAACTCGTAGGGCTTCGCGTCCGCAGGGCGCTTTTCAAGGTCGATATCGACGATCTGCGGGATGACATCCCCTGCCCGCTGGATCCTGACCGTATCGCCGACGCGCAGGTCCTTGCCTTCCCGCAAAGGTTCGCCGTCCTGGCCGATGCCCTTGATATAGTCCTCGTTGTGAAGCGTCGCATTGGAGACCACGACACCGCCGACGGTAATCGGCTCCAGCTTCGCGACGGGCGTCAGCGCGCCGGTGCGGCCGACCTGGATCTCGATGTCGTTCAGGATCGTGTAGGCCTGTTCGGCGGGAAACTTGTGCGCGATCGCCCAGCGGGGCGAGCGCGAAACGAAGCCGAGCCGTTCCTGCAGGTCCAGCCTGTCGACCTTGTAGACAACACCGTCGATGTCATAGTCGAGCTGCGCCCGGCTTTCCTCGATGCGGTGATAGACGGCCAGAAGCTCCTCGACGCTTTCACAGCGCTTCATCAACGGGTTGATCTGGAAACCCCACCTGCCGAGACATTCAGCCATGGCGAACTGGGTGTCTTCCGGCAGCGCGCTCATCTCGCCCCAGGCATAGGCAAAGAACCGCAGCGGCCGCGAGGCCGTGATTTCGGACTTGAGCTGGCGCAGCGACCCGGCGGCCGCGTTGCGCGGGTTGGCGAAGACCTTGCCGCCATTGGCCTCCATACGCTCATTGAGCGCCTGAAAGTCCTTGTGGGCCATATAGACTTCGCCGCGCACTTCGACCACATCCGGCACATCGCCGCTGAGCCGGGCAGGAATATCGCCGATGGTCCGGGCATTGACGGTGACGTTCTCACCGGTGGTGCCGTCACCGCGGGTGGCGGCATAGACCAGCACGCCCCCCTCATAGCGCAGCGACAGGGACAGCCCGTCGATCTTCGGTTCCGCCGTCACCGCCAGAACACCCTGCAAGGGATCGAATTTCAGGAACCGGCGGACGCGGCCGACAAATTCCCGGACGTCGTCATCGCTGAAGGCATTGTCCAGCGACAGCATCGGCACCCGGTGGGTGATCTTGCCGAATCCGGAAGCTGGCGCCGCCCCGACCTGGCTGGACGGGCTCTCTCCAAGCACCAGCGCAGGAAACCGGGCCTCGATCCGCGCGTTGCGCTGCCGCAGGGCATCGTAGTCCGCATCGGAAATGACGGGGTCATCTTCCTGATGATAGCGCCTGTCGTGTTCGGCGATTTCCGCCGCCAGCCGCTTCAGCTCCCCCCGGGCTTCCTCTTCGGTGAGGCTGTCAACATCGGTTTGGGCAACTGGGGTGTCAATCATGATGTCTTCACGGATTCTGCCGGCGCATGGGAACGGATGGTTTCATGTATCATCCGGATACCGGAACCATAAGGCATGCTCAAGCGTTCTTGTCACAACCCCGCGGCAATTCTGCCGCCGGACAGAGTTCGAACGACAGGAGACTGAAATGGCTTTCCAGGACCGTGACACGCGTGGTGCAGCGACATCTACCGGCAGCAGCGCAGGCTGGTTCTTAGCGGGAGCCCTTGTCGTGGCGCTCATCGCCGGCGGCCTGTTCTACTTCAACGGCTATTTCACTGAAGACGACGACCTCAGCATCGAGCTGAGCCTGCCGAAGCTGGACACGAACTGAAATCATCCGCATCGGACTTGAAACATGTGCCGGTTGGCTTGAACACCCAACCGGCAGTGTTGCGCGGCGTGTCAAACGCCCCTATCGCGCTTGGCGATGCTCCGGTTAAGCCGTATTCCGCAACCTCCAGGCCGGGGCAATCAGGCGCGTCGCTGTCACTCACCGACCGTCAGCAGCCTGCGCGCCGCCGCCCGCGCTTCTTCCGTTATGACGCTTCCCGCCAGCATCCTCGCGATTTCCTCGCTGCGGTGATCGGCGTCGATACGCTGGACCCGTGTCGCCACGCGATCCGGCTTCAGAGCTTCCTTGGCGATCAGGAAATGGCCCTCCGCCCGGGCTGCAACCTGCGGCGCATGCGTCACCGTCAGCACCTGAACACTGCGTGCCAGGCGCGCCAGCCTCAGGCCGATGGCTTCCGCCACCGCCCCGCCGACCCCGGTATCGATTTCGTCGAACACCAGCGTCGGCGCTGATCCCTTGTCCGCCAGTGAAACCTTGAGAGCCAGCAGGAACCTGGAGAGTTCACCTCCGGAAGCAACCTTCATCATCGCACCGGGCCGGGTGCCCGGGTTGGTCTGGACGTGAAATTCCAGCTGGTCGATGCCGCTGCGGCCCCGGTTGCCCGGGTCGCTGGTGAATTCCACGATGAATTTCGCGCGCTCCAGCTTCAGGTCCGGGAGTTCGGCCTCGACGGATTTCTCCAGCGCCCTGGCAGCACGCGCGCGTCTGGAAGACAGTGCGGCCGCCTTCTTGTCGTAGTCCGCGCAGGCCTTGGCCGCCGCGTCCACCAGCGCCGCCAGCCGGTCCTCCCCCGCGTCGAGATCGGCCAGATCGGTGGCCATGCCCGCGCACAGCGCGGCCAGACCATCTACCGGAACGGAGTATTTCCGCGAGGCGGCGCGCAGCGCGAACAGCCGCTCCTCGACACTCTCGAGTTCCCTGGGATCGAATTCCGTCTGCCGCAGCGCATTTTCCAGACCGCCCCGGGTTTCCTCCAACAGGTCCAGCCCCTCCGCGAGCGTGCGGACAGGCTGCGCCAGCAGGTGCGGCACCTGGTCGGACTTGCGCTCCAGACGGCGCAACAGGCTGGCAAGCTCGGGTATCGGGGACGCCGAGCCATTGAGGGTCTCGAACGCCTCGTTCAGATCGCCTGCGATCTTTTCAACCTGCATCATGTCCGTCCGGCGGGCGGCGAGCTGGTCTTCTTCTCCGGCCTCCGGCTTCAGTCCGGACAGTTCCTCGACGGACGACTTGAGATAATCGGCTTCATTGCGTGCCGCCGCGATCCGGCGCTCATGGTCCGTCACGGCTTTTTCGGCGGCCTTGTATGCGGCGAACGCACGCGAGACCGCCTCCACATCGCCGCTCAGCCCCCCGAACACATCGATCAGCGCCCGGTGGCTCTCCGGATCGACCAGGGCCCTGTCGTCGTGCTGACCGTGGATTTCGACGAGCAGACCACCTGCCTGGCGCAACAGGCCGGCACTGACCGGCTGGTCGTTGATGAAGGCACGGGTGCGGCCATCGGCGGTCTGTATCCGGCGCAGAATGATGTCGCCGTCATCGTCGACGTCGTTTTCCTTGAGGAAGGCCCGCACCGCATGGTTCGCTGCCACGTCGAACACCGCCGTCACCTGTCCCTGGGCCTCGCCGTGCCGGACAAGGTCCGCATCGCCGCGCGCACCGAGCGCCAGCGAAAGCGAATCCAGAAGGATGGATTTTCCGGCGCCGGTTTCGCCTGTCAGAACCGACATGCCCGCGGCAAAATCAAGATCAAGGCGGTCAATCAGGACGATGTCACGAATAGACAGCGTGACCAGCATGAAAGGAAGCTCCCTTAAGTTCTGCGCGGCCCACCATATAGGAGGTCCGAGCAGTCTTGCCAGAGACCGTCAGGGCATTTCAACGTCTATCGTGATCCGAGGGGCTAAATACTTTTAAAGGCACGGCTGATCCAGCTGCCGCTGTCCTCTGTCGGCTGAAGGCCACCCTTGTTCAAAAGAGCGTAGGCATCCTTGTACCACTGGCTGTCGGGATAGTTGTGCCCCAGCACGGCAGCTGCCGTTTGCGCCTCGTTGACCACTCCCAGCGCGTAATAGGCTTCCGTCAGGCGGAACAGGGCCTCTTCCACATGCCGTGTGGTCTGGTAGTCGACCACAACCGTCTTGAACCGGTTGATCCCGGCGATGTAGTTGCGTTTTTCCAGGTAGTACCGCCCGACCTGCATTTCCTTGCCGCCGAGCTGGTCCTTGACGACCCGCAGTTTCTGTTCCGCGTCCGGCACATATTCGGACTCCGGAAATCGCTGGATCAGCTCGTTGAAAGCAGCAGCTGATTTGCGCGTCACGCCCTGATCGCGCGTGATGTCCGGCATCTGGCGGAAATAGGCCTGGCCGGCCAGATACAGCATGTAGGCGGAATCCTCGTCACCCGGGTAAAGCGTGACGAAACGCTTCGCCGCAGTCACGGTCTCCGTGTACTTGCCGCGCGTGTAGTTGAGATACGCCAGGTTCACCAGCGACTTCTTGGAATACTCGGAATAGGGATAGAGCTTGTCGAGCTCTTCGAACTTCTGGGTCGAGTCGCGCAGCTTGCCCTGGGCACGCAATGCCAGTCCCTCATTGAAAAGGACTTCAGGAGGCGTGTCGTTGAGCGCAAGCTCATCCAGATCATCCTTGCCACCACAGCCCACAAGCGCGATCGGCACGGCCAGAACGGCCATTTTCAGGAAAATCCTGATGCGTCGGGTTCTGCTGACTTCAGAACCGGTTTCCATTCCGTTCACGCCTATGCTCCCGGGCAGTAGCAGCCCATCGACCGCGAATACCGCAGCCTTCCAATTTCATCGACAGGAGTGTTTACCGGAGTTTGCCTGCCCCCGCCACGTCCTGATCGGCCATGTGACGGTTTTTTTAAGCAATTTTATGGCAAGAAGGCCGAATTCCGCTGAATTGAAATGGGCCAACTCCGACGCCCGGCCGGAAAACGGCCGTCAGGAAACGTCCGGACCGAAGGCCGCCGCGGCAGCCAGACCGCCCTTGTCCACCTGTCCAACCTTGCGGAAACCCGGAGATTCAACCAGCTCGAACGCGCTGGGATCCTCGAAAAGCTTCACCAGAATGGCATGATTCATCTTGTGCCCGCCCTTGTAGGAGCGGTAGAGGCCCAGGATCGGCAGTCCGGCGAGAGCAAGATCGCCGATGGCGTCGAGCGCCTTGTGGCGCGCGAATTCGTCCGGCCAGCGGGTGCCTTCCGGGTTGAGCACCTTGTCTTCGGCAATGGCAACGGAGTTTTCCAGGGACGACCCGAGCGCGAAGCCCATCTTCCAGAGCTGCTCGACGTCCTTCACGTAACCGAAGGTCCGGGCACGCGACAGGTCCTCGCGGAACACGTCCGGCGTGATGTCCGCGGCGTACTGCTGACGGCCGATCAGCGGCGTGTCGAAATCGATAGTGATGTCGAACCGCGTCCCGTTGTAGGGATGCAGCTCGCACCATGCAGTGCCGTTATCGACCCGGACGGGCTTCCGGACCTTGAGGTAGCGGCGGCCACGATCCAGCTTTTTCAGGCCGATCTGTTCGATCGCGTCGACAAACGCGGAACTGCTGCCGTCCATGACCGGCATCTCCGGCCCGTCGATCTCGACGACCAGATTGTCGACACCCATGCCAAACAGCGCCGCCATCAGATGCTCGACGGTTGCGACCCCTTCGTTCGAGGGATCTCCGAGGACAGTGCAAAGGGCGGTCGCGGAAACCTTGCTCCAGAGAGCCGGAACTTCAATCGTGGAATCCTGATCCGTGCGGGTGAACACAATCCCCACACCAGCTTCGGCGGGTACTAGGCTGATCGACGCGGGCTTGCCCGAATGAACACCGATCCCGCTCAGGGTCACCTGATCGGCAAGCGTGGTCTGTCGGTCAACATATGTGGTCATAAACCCTGCCCTTCCGGTTTGCGGTCAAAAAGGTCCGAATTCGCCCAAGCGAAGTTACGGTTCCTTAACGATCCCGCGATGAAGGGGAAGATAGTCCCGTTCTAGGGCAGAACGAAATAAAGCTTTATTACGGTTTGTAACGATCCACACAAACGCAAGGTATTGATTACAAACAGAAAAATCATTCCTGTAACAAAACAGCCCGGAGCGTGAACTCCGGGCTGGGCAATCAGGGAAACAGATCGCGTTTTGATTCAGTTGGCCTGACGGCGCAGGAACGCCGGGATTTCCAACTGCTCGTCTTCACTGGCACTGGCAGGCTTGGGCGCTGCACGGCCCGTGCCGTCGAGCTGTCCGGCTGCTCCCTGCGAAGCGGCACGCTGCTGCGGTGCCCGTGTTGCCGGTTGCATCTGAGGTGCCGGACGGGGAGTAACAGGCGCTGTGGACGCCTCCATTTCCTCGTCTTCCTCACGGCGGCCGAGACCGCTGGCAAGGCGCCGCAAAAGCCCCATCGGCCGGCGTTCGTCGTCCTCGTGATCACCGAGTTCCGCATGATCCTCATAGACCGGAGCCGGTTGAGGCTGCGCGGCAGCCCGTGCAGGCGCGGCCGCCTGCGAATCGGCCGGCGCCGTCTGCTGGGCCAGGATTTCCCGCTGGGCAATCGGCGGAAAGTCCTCGACCCGAGGCATGCGCGGTGCCGGATTGTGTTCCGCGGCGACCGGCGGGATATACGGCTGGCTGACCGGCGCGTCGTCAACGACGGTAGCCGGCCTTTCCTCCTCGATATCCATCATGGAGGCCTTGCCTGTCATCGAGGCGCTGGCAGGCTGCACCCTCTTGATCTCGACATCGGGATCGCTGGCCACGGAAACCGTCTGCTGATCCGGCAGGGCCAGTTCCTTTTCCAGGGATGCGACGGCTTTGGCGGCGGCATCCTCGGTGCGGGGCTTTGTCGCAGCCGGAGCCGGCCGTGCGGTTGCGATTTCCGGAGTGCGGCCTGCAGCCGGAGCGTCGGTTTTCACGAACTGTGTTGCGGCGGCGGACTGAAACGGAACGGCCAGTGCGCCCTCCTCCCGGTCGATGCCGGTTGCCACGACGGAGACACGGATGATGCCGTCCAGCGTTTCGTCGAAGGTCGCGCCCAGAATGATGTTGGCGTCGGCATCGACTTCTTCGCGAATGCGGGTCGCCGCCTCGTCCACCTCGAACAGCGTCAGGTCATTGCCGCCGGTGATGGAGATGAGCAGGCCCCGAGCGCCCTTCATCGAGGACTCGTCGAGAAGCGGGTTCGCGATGGCGGCTTCGGCGGCCTGCTGCGCGCGTTTCTCGCCGCTGGCCTCACCCGTTCCCATCATCGCCTTGCCCATGGACCGCATCACGGAACGCACATCGGCGAAGTCGAGGTTGATAAGGCCTTCCTTCACCATCAGGTCGGTGATGCAGGCAACGCCCGAATAAAGCACCTGGTCGGCCATCGCGAAGGCGTCGGCGAAGGTGGTCTGCGCGTTGGCGATCCGGAACAGGTTCTGGTTCGGAATGACGATCAGCGTGTCGACATTGCGCTGCAATTCATCGATGCCGCTGTCGGCGATCCGCATGCGGCGGGCGCCTTCGAACTGGAACGGCTTGGTCACCACGCCGACGGTCAGGATGCCCTGTTCGCGCGCCGCGCGGGCAATCACCGGAGCGGCCCCGGTACCGGTGCCACCGCCCATGCCGGCGGTGATGAACACCATGTGCGACCCGGACAGGTGATCGTTGATCTCGTCGATCACTTCCTCGGCAGCGGCGGAGCCGACTTCCGGCTGCGATCCGGCTCCAAGACCCTCCGTGACGGCCACACCCATCTGGACGAGGCGTTCGGACTGGTTCATGGCCAGCGCCTGGGCATCCGTGTTGGCGCAAACGAAGTCGCACCCCTGGAGACCCGCAGTGATCATGTTGTTGACGGCATTTCCGCCCGCACCGCCGACGCCGAAGACCGTAATCCGCGGCTTCAGCTCCTGAATGTCGGGCATCTTCAGGTTGATGGTCATATTATCCTCGCGACCCACTGGCGCCCCCGATACGGGAGAGGCCTCTTCTTCCCTAATTTCTACTGCCGCTGCCGGCAGATCCGATTCCTGGCTGTCGTCTTCTTGGCTCATCTCGTCAGAAGCTTTCCCTGATCCACTGCCCTACACGGGACAGATAACCAGATTGACCGCTCCACCCGGATCGACGGTTCTTGTGTTCGAACTGTTCGATCTGGGCGACCTGCGGATAAATCAGGAGGCCGACCGCGGCGGCGAATGCCGGTCCTTTGGCAGCCTCGGGAAGACCGGCGACGCCTAGAGGCCGGCCAAGACGGACGTTGCGCCCCAGGATGTGACGCGCAACTTCTCCAAGACCCGTGAGCTGGCTTGCGCCTCCGGTCAGGACGATCTGCTTGCCGACACGTCCGGCAAATCCGGACGCCGTCAGCCGATCTCTCACGAGTTCTAGGATTTCTTCCACACGCGGCCGGATGACCCGGGTCAGCGCCGAGCGCGGGATCTGGTTCGGCAGGTCGCTGTCGCTTTCCAGCGGCGGCACCGTGAGCAGGTCACGGTCATCCGAGCTGGAGCTCAGCGGCGAACCATAAAGTGTTTTCAGGCGTTCCGCGTCCTGGAGACGGGTCGCGAAGGCGCGGGCGATATCGGTCGTGACGTGATTGCCGCCGACGGCGATCGCATCAAGATGAACCATGTGCCCGTCGACGAAGACCGACAGCGTCGTGGTGCCGCCGCCCATGTCGATACAGGCCACGCCGAGCTCGGCCTCATCGTCGACAATGGTCGACAGGCCACTGGCGAAGGGGGCCGCCACCATGGTTTCCACATGCAGGTGGCCACGGTTGATGCACAGTTCGAGATTGCGCACCGGCGGAATTTCCGCGGTCACCACCTGCATCTCGACGCCGAGCTTGTTGCCCATCATGCCGCGCGGATCGCGAATGCCCCGGCTGCCGTCGAGAGAATAGGAAATCGGCAGGGCGTGGGTCACCGCCCGCCCGTCCGTGATCGAATGGCTCGAGCCGGCCGACAGGACCCGCTGGATATCGGCTTCCGAGACGCTGTCGCCGGCCAGGGGCACGCTGGCACTGTAGATCTCGCTCTGAAGCCGGCCGCAGCTCACGTTGGCGATGAGCGATTCAACCGTCACACCCGCCATGCGCTCGGCGCTGTCGACCGCCTGCCGAATGGCCTGTTCGGCCGCATCCATGTCGACGACGACACCCGACTTGATGCCGCGCGAGCGCTGATAGCCGTAGCCGAGAACCTCGACCTTGTGCGAGCGGCTGGACAGGATCGACATGTCGTCCCGAGGCACCAGTTTGGCGATCAGGCAGCAGACCTTGGTCGATCCCACATCCAGCACGGACATGATGACCGAACGCCGGCTCGGCAGCGGCCGCATTCTGGGCAGGTACAGGTGGCTTCCGGAACGGCTCATGTGTCCCGCTCCTTCCTGCCGGACCGGCCCTCGCCGCCGGTCATGATCTTGCGTTCTTCGGCGGCTTCGTCAGACAGGCGGACCGTGACACGGTCCGCAAGACGCATGTCGATCGCAACGATATCGCGTGACAGAAGCCCGCTCTCCTCATCCATTTCCACCAGATCGGCCAATGCCGCATCGATATTGCCCTCGGGCAGCCGGATTGAAATGCCGTTCTCCAGTTGCAGGTCCCAGCGCCGGTCGGACACCAGGAACGCGGCACGAACCCGCGGCCGCAGGGCCGGCACGTTTTCCAGCGCGGTGTTGATTTCCGTCGCGCGCCGCTGCGCCCCGTGATTGACCACCAGCAGAAGGTTGGCATAGCGGCCGTCGACTTCGTCGGTGATCACGTCGCCTGATTCGTTCACGATCGAGACCAGGTCTCCGCGCTGCCACAGAGCATAGGGAACCCGTTCCTCGATATTGATCTGCAGCGTGCTGGGATAGAGCTTCATCACGGAGGCGTTCTTCACCCAGGCCATCTGGTCGAGGCGTGCGCGCGCGCCGGCGGCATCGAACAGGGCGAGCGACGTGCCTTCATGGATCTCGAGGGCTTCCAGGATCTGGAATTCGTTGATTTCACGTTGGCCGGACAGCTTGACCGCCTCGATCCCGAAACCTGCCGCGGACAGCAGCGCATCGGAGACCAGGCGGCCGTGACCGCCTATGACTATTCCATAACCAATTGTTAAGGTTAAGAAACCAAGAGCAGCAGCCGATCCCGTCCACCGTGGCAGATGGGCCAGCCGACCGGCCGACCGCCAGACCGGCTGACGGTGCAAACGCGCGACACCGCGCCCGCGCGGAGCCAGTTCGGCCTCCAGCGGGGTCAGTAAGTCCCGGGTCCTTTTGCGTGCTAGCGACAGCAACTCGCGTCCTCAACCATCCAGCTTACCAGGTCCTTGAAACTCATTCCCTTGTGGGCCGCCATTTCGGGCACAAGGGAAGTCGGCGTCATGCCTGGCTGCGTGTTCACTTCAAGACAGATCAGGTCTCCGGTCCCGTCCTCGCGTTCATCGAACCGGAAATCGGCTCTGGAAACGCCACGGCATCCGAGAGACTGATGCGCCTTGACTGCTAGTGTCTCAATGGTTTGGTAAACAATCGGTGAAATTTTCGCAGGAAGAATGTGTTTTGAACCGCCCTGTGCATACTTTGCGTCATAATCGTAGAAGGCCTGCCCCTGGGTAATGATATCGATGACGCCCAGGGGCCTTTCATCCATCACCGCACAGGTCAGCTCCCGCCCCCTGATGAATTTCTCGCACATCAGAACCTCGGGAAACGGCCAGTCCCCGCGGCTCAGCTCCTGTGGTGGAAACTCTTGATCTTGCTTGACAATCAGGACACCGAAGCTCGATCCTTCATTGATTGGCTTGAGCACGTAGGGGGGAGCCATGGGGTGGTCGCGCAGGATCTCGCTGCGGCTCACAACCACGTGATCCGTTATCGGAACACCGGCCGCCGCCATCACCGCCTTGGCCTTCACCTTGTTCATGGCCAGGCTCGAGGCCATCACGCCGGAATGGGTGTAGGGAATGTTAAGAAACTCTAAAATTCCCTGAACGCAGCCGTCCTCGCCGAATGGACCGTGCAACGCATTGAAGACCACGTCGGGCTTCAAGTCCTTCAACACAGCCGAGACATCCCGGTCCACGTCGATGCGGGTGACCCTGTAGCCGGCCTCCTCCAGCGCCTTGGCGCATTCGGCACCGGTGGACAGACTGACCGGGCGCTCGGCGACCCAGCCACCCATCAGGACGGCAACATGTTTCGCGGCCATTACGCTGGCTCCCCCTGTTCACCCAAAAACGGTTCGATCTCACCCTCGGGCCCGAACGCGCCCAGACGCTTGATTTCCCATTCCAGCCGGATACCGCTGCGCTTCAGCACCCGCGCCCGCACGGTCTCTCCCAGCAGCTCCAGGTCATGGCCGCTCGCATTGCCGGTGTTGATCATGAAATTGCAGTGCATCTGAGACATCTGCGCCCCGCCGATCGTGAGCCCCCGGCATCCGGCGGCGTCCACCTCTTTCCAGGCGGACGTGCCGGGTGGATTCTTGAACGTGGAGCCACCGGTTTTCTCCCGGATCGGCTGGGCCTTTTCCCTGTGGGCAACCACATCCGCCATCTCCTGGCGGATTGCGGCCTCGTCCCGCGGCACGCCTTCAAACACGGCGGCGGTAAAAACGAGGTCCGCAGGCGCAGCCGAATGGCGATAGGCATAGCCCATGTCGGCGTTTTCAAGGACGACACGAGCGCCGTCCCGATCGATGGCCGTGAGTTGCACCATGCGCTCCCGGGTTTCGGTGCCATGGGCGCCCGCATTCATCCTGAGCGCGCCGCCCAGCCCCCCCGGAATTCCTGTGTAAAACGCAAAACCCCCGAGCCCTGCGGCAGCGGCGGCTTCCGCCAGCCGTTTGTCGGGAACCGCCGCACCGGCACGAAGCCGGTTGCCGCCGATATCCGTGACCGCGCCGAATCCCTTCGCGCTCAGCCGGACGACAACGCCCTCGAGACCGCCGTCGCGCACCAGGAGGTTCGACCCCAGCCCGACCGGCAGAACCGGAATCTCGCGGGGCAGCTTCTTCAGGAACGCGGCCAGATCGTCCTCGTCCGCCGGCTGAAACATCAACTGCGCGGGCCCGCCCGTGCGGAGCCAGGTCACGGCGGCAAGCGGCTGGTTCGCCGTCAGCCTGCCACGAATGCCTTCGGACAATTGGGGGAGCCGCTCAAGCAGGTCCGGGAAACTCATCAACGGGCCTCCCTTAAAGATCTTCGAGCTGTTTCGGCAACGCATAGGCCCATTGCGTGATGTTGCCCGCCCCGAGACAGACCACATAGTCGCCCGGCTCCGCGATGTCATTGACGGCTCCCGCCAGCTCTTCCGGCCCCTCGATGGCCCGGACCTGCCGGTGTCCGCGTGTTTTCATGCCCGAAACCAGATCGGCATGACCGGCCCCCTCGATCGGCTGCTCTCCGGCGGCATACACAGGCGCGATGATCACCGCATCCGCATCGTTGAAGCAGTTGGAGAAGTCGTCGAACAAGCTGTGCAGGCGGGAATAGCGATGCGGCTGCATGACCGCGATGACCTTGCCCTTGGCGGACTCGCGGGCGGCATGCAGCACGGCCCTGATTTCCACCGGATGATGCGCATAGTCGTCGAAGATCTCGACACCCTTCACCGTGCCGGTATGGGTGAAGCGGCGTTTCACGCCACCAAAGGCGGAAATGCCCTTTCTGAGATTGTCCGCCCCGACGCCGAGTTGGGACGCCACCGCAATCGCTGCGGTGGCGTTGGCGACGTTGTGCAGGCCCGGCATCGGCAGGACAAGGTCTCTCAGCTCGGTGACTTCCTGACTGCGCCGGTCCCGGATGGTGACGGAAAAGATCGACTTGCCTCCATCCATGGAGACATCCGTGAACCGCACGTCCGATTGCGGGTTTGTGCCATAGGTGACGACCCTGCGGTCCTCGATGGTCCCGATCATGGTCTGGACCTCCGGATGGTCCAGGCACATGATGGCGAAGCCGTAGAAGGGCACGTTCTCGACAAATTGGCGGAATGCCGCCCGCACGCCGGCAAAATCGCCGTAGTGGTCCAGGTGCTCCGGATCGATGTTGGTGACGATGGCGATATCGGCCGGGAGCTTGACGAAGGTACCGTCGCTTTCATCGGCCTCGACCACCATCCAGTCGCCCTTGCCCATACGGGCGTTGGTGCCGTAGGCGTTGATGATGCCGCCGTTGATGACGGTCGGATCAAGCCCGCCGGCGTCCAGCAGCGCGGCGACCATGGATGTGGTCGTGGTCTTGCCGTGGGTGCCGCCGACCGCGATCGCCTGCTTGAAGCGCATCAGTTCGGCCAGCATCTCCGCGCGCCGCACCACCGGGATCAGCTTTTCCCGGGCGGCAACCAGTTCCGGATTGTCCTTGCGGATCGCGGAGGACACCACCAGCACTTCCGCATCGCCGAGGTTGTCCGCCGAATGACCGACTGTTACGGAGATGCCGTTCTGGCGCAGGCGCTGGACATTGGCGTTTTCCGCCATGTCCGACCCCTGTACCTCATAGCCCAGCGTCTTCAGCACCTCGGCAATGCCGCTCATGCCGATTCCGCCGATGCCGACGAAATGGACCGGTCCGATATCCTGCGGCATCTTCATGGCCGGTCTCCTTGTGAATTCGAAACTTTCTCGACCAGATCGGCCAGCCGCTTCACCGCGTCCGGCCGGGCAACGCTGCGCGCCTGTCTGGCGGCCTCGATGAGCAGGTCCGGAGCGTTCATGAAACGCTCGAGTTCGCTGGCCATGCGGGCCGGGAAAAGGTCGGCCTGCGGGATCGGCCATCCGCCGCCCACTTTCTCCAGCACTTTCGCATTCGCCGCCTGGTCCTGATCAAGCGCACCGGGCAGCGGCACCAGGATCGCTGGCCGGCCGAGAACGCTGAGTTCGCTGACGGAAGAAGCGCCGGAACGGCAGATCACCAGTTGGGCCTGAGCGATGCGCTGGGGCATGTCCTGGAAGAACGGCGCGCATTCGGCCTGAACACCGAGCCCGTCATAGGCTGCCTGCACCCGGTCCATGTCTTCCGGCCGGCACTGCTGCACCACCCGCAGCCGTGCCCGGACCTCCGGCGCAAGCTTTTCCAGCGCCGGCGGCAGCAGGTCCGAAAAGAACCGCGCCCCCTGGGACCCGCCGAACACAAGCAGCCTGAACGGCCCGTGGGTGTCCGGGGGCGTATAGAATATTTCCGAAGCGTTCAGCACCGCGTCCCGCACCGGGTTGCCGGTCTCCACGAGCTTGTCCGTGAAGTCTTCCGGCAGGTTGTCCATGGGCAGGCTGGTCGCAATCGCGGTCACGCCTTTCGCCAGCAGCTTGTTGGCCCGCCCCATGACACCGTTGGCCTCGTGCAGGATCGACGGGGTGCCGGTCAACCGCGCGGCGAACATCGGCGGAAAGGTCGGATAGCCGCCGAACCCCGCAACCACATCCGGTTTCAGCGAACGGATCACCTTGCGGGCCTGCACCGTTCCCAGCAGCAGGCGCACCGCGGTCCTGGCCAGTGCCACGGGATTGCGCTCCCGCAGGGTTTCGGAAGCAATGATGTGAACCTTGCGCGCGGGAAAGGCGCTGCCGTATTTGTCCGCCCGTTCGTCGGTCGCAAGTTCCACGATCCAGCCGCGCCGGATCAGCTCGTCGGCGAGCGCCTGTGCGGGAAAGAGGTGGCCGCCTGATCCGCCGGCCGTCAATAAAACTGTCTTGCTCATGGAAACCGATCAGAAAACTTACATCAGGGACGAGGGTGAAAGCCGGCTCACGGTGACGACGTCACCCCGCGACGGCTGCGGTCGTCTGCGGGTGAGCGCCAGGATGGCGCCGGCGGTCATTGCGGACGACAGCATCGACGACCCCCCATAGGAAATGAACGGCAATGTCATGCCCTTCGACGGCATCAGATGGAGGTTCACCGCCAGATTGATGGTCGCCTGCAAGCCGAAGAGAACCACCAGTCCCGCCGTCGCCAGACGGCTGAACGCATCCTGGTCGCGGCTTGCATGTTTCAGGCCGCGCAGCACGATGAAGGCAAAGATCGCAACCAGCAGCAGGCAGACGATCACGCCGAATTCCTCACCGACGACGGCGAAGATGAAGTCGGTGTGGCTGTCCGGCAGAATGCGCTTCACGGTGCCCTCTCCCGGGCCGCGACCGAACCAGCCTCCGGCAAGAAAGGAATCCCTGGCCGTGTCCACCTGATAGGTGTCGCCCGAAGCCGGATCGAGGAACCGGTCGACACGGTTGGTCACATGCGGCAGGAAGGCATAGGCGGCGAACAGCCCGGCCACGCCAATGGCCCCAAGCGCCATGATGATCATCCAGGAGATGCCGTTCAGGAAGAACAGCCCGGCCCAGACCATGCCAAGCAGCATGGTCTGGCCGAAATCCGGTTGGGCGATCAGAAGCGCGGCGCAAATGGCGAAAAGCACGAAAGCGAACAGGACCCCTGGAACCTCGCGCCGGCGACCGCTTTCCGACAGCAGAAAGGCAATCAGGATCACGAAGGCGGGTTTCAGAAATTCCGACGGCTGCAGGGAAAACCCGGCCAGATAGATCCAGCGGCGTGCGCCCTTGGCCTCGAACCCGACGAACAGGGTCGCGATCAGCAGGACCAGCGACCCGACAAACACGATCAGCGCGGCCCGGCGGATCACGCGCGGTGCCATCAGCGACCCGGCCAGCATGATCATGATGCCCGGGATCAGGTACATGGCCTGACGCTTGACGAAGAAAAACGTGTCGACGCCCAGCCGTTCGGCCACAGGCGGGCTCGCTGCGAAGGACAGCACCACTCCGCCGACCATCAGCAGACCGAAGGCGGCCAGCATGTAATGATCCACGGTCCAGAGCCATTCGGCGAAGCGGCTGCGGTCAGCGCGCGAAACCATGTCAAGCGACCTCCTGAGTGTTGCCGGCGTCAGGCAAGGCACGCACCGCATCTACAAAAGCAGCGCCCCGCAATTCGAAATTCGGGAACTGGTCGAAGCTCGCACAGGCGGGCGACAGCAGAATTGCAATCTCCTCGGCGCCGTCTTCGGCGGCTTCGGCGGCAGCATCACGGACCGCCTGAGCCAGGGTGCCGCTGACCGCGCAAGGCACGCGGCCCTCAAGCGTCTTGGCGAAGTCTCCGGCGGCCTCGCCGATCAGAAAGGCCTTGGCGATCTTCGAAAAATATTCCTCGAGTGAGGAAATGCCGCCTGCCTTGGCCCGGCCGCCGGCGATCCAGTAGATCCGTTCGAAGCTTGCCAGGGCCCGGGCCGCCGCATCCGCGTTCGTCGCCTTGCTGTCGTTGATGAACAGCACCCGTCCCTGTTTGGCGACGACCTCCATCCGGTGATGGAGCCCCGGAAAGGTTTTCATCGCGGCCGCAATATCGGCGGCCGGACGTTCCAGGGCGCGTAGCGCTGCAAAGGCGGCGGCCGCATTCTGGCCGTTGTGATCCCCGCGCAGGCTGTCGATCCCGCCGAAGTGCGCGACTTCCGTCTGCGACGCGCCATGCGCCTCGATCAGACGGCCGTGCCGGGCGTAGATCCCGTCGGCGAGTTCGCGTTCCCCGGCAATGCGGCAGACCGGTTTGCGCGCCAGTTCCAGCCGGTCGGCTATCGCCGATGACAGCCCGTCATCGACGCCGACCACGGCAACCTTCGATCCGGCGACCAGACGCTCCTTGATCACGGCATAATGCTCCATGGAGCCATGCCGGTCGAGATGGTCCGGCGACAGGTTCAGGTGAATGCCGACGGACGGGTCCAGGGACGGCGTCAGGTCGATCTGGTAGGACGAGCATTCGATCACGTAATGCCGGCCGGGCTGCGGCGGCTCCAGCTCCAGGATCGGCGTGCCGATATTGCCGCCCATCTGCCCGTCAAGCCCCAGTTCCTTCAGAAGATGAGCCACAAGCGCGGTGGTGGTCGACTTGCCGTTCGTCCCCGTGATCGCGATCAGCGGCGCCGCCGGACAGAATTTGCGCCGTTCCCGGCAGAACAGCTCCACGTCGCCGATGATCTCCACCCCGGCATCGCGGGCAAGTTCCACGGACCAGTGCGGCGCCGGATGGGTCAGCGGCACGCCGGGGGCAAGCACCAGCGCGGCAACCCCGGACCAGTCGAGAGCGCGCAGGTCAAGGGTCTCGATCCCTTCGGACGCCGCCTGCTCGACGCGGGCCTGATTGTCGTCGAAGCACACCACATCGGCACCGCCCGCCCTCAGCGCACGCGCCGTGGCCAGTCCGGATCCGCCCAGTCCGAACAGGGCGACCTTCTGGTTTTGAAATGTGGTGACCGGGATCATGGCCCTACCTCAGCTTCAGCGTGGCGAGGCCGATCAGGGCCAGAACGACGGAGATGATCCAGAAGCGGATCACGACCTGGCTCTCGGTCCACCCCAGTATCTCGAAATGGTGGTGGATCGGCGCCATCCGGAACACCCGCTTGCCGGTCAGCCGGAATGAAATCACCTGCACGATCACGGAGACCGCTTCCAGAACGAACAGACCGCCGATGATTGCCAGAACGATCTCGTGTTTGGTGGCCACGGCAATGGCCCCGATCATGCCCCCGAGCGCGAGCGATCCGGTATCGCCCATGAAGATCGCCGCCGGTGGCGCATTGAACCACAGGAAGCCCAGTCCGGCGCCGATCACGGCACCACAGATCACCGCAAGCTCACCCGTGCCGGACACATGATGGATCTGCAGATAACTGGCGAAGACCGCATTGCCCGAGAGATACGCGATCAGGCCGAAGGAGGCACAGGCGATCATGACGGGCACGATGGCCAGACCGTCGAGCCCGTCGGTCAGATTGACCGCATTGCCGGCTCCGACCATCACGAAGGCCGCAAACGGAATGAAGATCAGCCCGAGGTTGAGGGTGAATTCCTTCAGGAAGGGAAAGGTGATGGCCTCCGAGTATTCCGACGTGTCCAGCAGCGTGACCGCATAGGCGGCAATGGCCGCGATCAGAAACTCCAGCCCCAGCCGCGCCTTTCCACCGAACCCCTTGTGGGAGGACTTGGTCACCTTGAGGTAATCGTCATAAAAACCGATGCCGCCGAACCCGAGCGTGACACCGATCACCACCCAGACGTAGGGATTGGACAGATCCGCCCACAACAGCGCGGCCATCAGCGCCCCGGACAGGATCATCAGCCCGCCCATCGTCGGCGTTCCCTTCTTGGTCAGAAGGTGGCTCTCCGGCCCGTCGGAGCGGATCGGCTGGCCGTGACCCTGCCGAATCCTGAGACTGGCAATAATGCGCGGTCCGAACAGAAACACGAAGAAAAGGGCGGTCATGATCGCGCCGCCGGTCCGGAAGGTGATGTAGCGGAACACATTCAGTGCCGAAACCTGATCCGCGAATTGCCCCAAGAAATAAAACATAAGTTGCCCCTTATTCCGCTGCGATATCGTCCGCAGGCGGGTATTCTTTTTTCAAGGCCTCGACAAGCGGACCCATGCGGGTTCCGAGCGATCCCTTGATCATCACCACATCGCCGGCCCTGACGTCGTTCAGCAGCACCTCTTGCAGATCCTTCGCGTCCTCGCAGTAATGCGCGCGCAGATCGTGCGGCAGGTCCTGCCAGAGCGCGTGCATGTGCGGCCCGGCGCAATAGACAGTGTCGATTCCGGCTTCGGCGATCGGCAGCAGCAGTTCGGCGTGCAGCCGATCGGCATCGGATCCCAGTTCGCGCATGTCGCCGAGAACCGCAATCTGCCGACCGGGCCGTGTCACCGGCGCTTCGCCGAGGACGGCGAGCGCCGCGCGCATCGAGGCCGGGTTGGCGTTGTAGCTTTCGTCGATCAGGACGACGTCTCCGTCGGGCAGCGGCAACCGGGTGACCTCGCCCCGCCCTTTGGGGGCGCGCATGGTATCGAGGGCCAGACCGGCTCTTGCCAGATCGGCTCCCAGTTCCACCACCGCGGTCAGCACCGCCAGACTGTTCTTGACCAGATGCCTGCCCGGCGCGCCGATCTTGAAAGTGATCTCGTTGCCCAGAATGGACGCATCGACGCTGGAGCCGGCCGGATAGCTGGCCAGCTTCTGCACGTGGCTGTCCGCAGCCTGATCCTCACCGAAAGTACGGATTGTCGATACTCCGGCGGTGGCCGCCAGGAACTTCAGCAGATCGTACTGGCGATTGTCCCTGTTGAGGATGGCAACGCCGCCGGGCTCGAGCCCTTCGAAGATCTCCGCCTTGGCCTGAGCGATCTTTTCCACGCTGTCGAAGAATTCCAGATGAACCGGCTGCACGGTCGTGATGACCGCCGCATGAGGACGCACCATCCTGACCAGCGGCGTGATTTCACCCGCATGGTTCATGCCGACTTCGAAGACCCCGTATTCGGTGTCCGCGGGCATGCGCGCCAGTGTCAACGGAACACCCCAGTGATTGTTGAAGGAGGCGACCGAAGCGTGAACCTTGCCGGAAGGTGCCAACGCCAGCCTGAGAGCTTCCTTGGTACCGGTCTTGCCGACGGATCCGGTGACCGCGACAATACGGGCGCCGGTTCTGGCACGCGCGGCGACAGCCAGGCCGCGCAGGGCCTCCATCGGATCGGCGACCACGACATACCGACCGTCTTCGGGCAGCTCCGCCAGGCGATCCTCGGCGACCAGGGCAACCGAAGCGCCCGCCTCCAGAGCCGCTGCGACGTAATCATGGCCATCCAGCCGGTCACCCCGGATCGCAACGAAGGCTTCGCCCGGTTCAAGCGTCCGGCTGTCGATGGATATTCCGGTAATGTCCGCACCGGCATCGCCCCTGGTGCTGCCACCGGCAGCTTCGACAAAGGCATCCAGGGTCCAAAGCGGGTCGCTCATGTGTTTCCTTCAAGACTGATGGCGCGCCTGACGGCTTCGTGATCGGAAAAGGGACTCACTGTGTCGCCAACAATCTGGCCCGTTTCGTGACCTTTTCCCGCAACACACAGGATATCGCCGGACCGGAGGCGCCGGACGCCTTCCGCGATCGCTTCGAAACGGTCGCCGATATCGAGCGCTCCGGGCGCGCCCTCCAGAACCGCCTTGCGAATGTCTTCCGGATTTTCCGAACGCGGATTGTCGTCCGTGACGATCACAAGATCCGCATGCCGCGAAGCCGCAGCACCCATCAACGCCCGTTTGCCGGAATCGCGGTCGCCGCCGGCCCCGACGACCACGGAAAGCTTGCCCCTGGCGAAGGGTTTCAACGCCGCAAGCGCGTTGTCCAGCGCGTCCGGCTTGTGCGCGTAGTCGACGAAGACAAGTCCGCCCTGCCCGGTTTCTCCGGCAAGTTCAAGCCGTCCCGGCGCGCCTTTCAGGTTTTCCAGCGCGCGCAGAACCGCCCCCGTATCGAGCCCGGCGGAGATGGCAAGCCCCGCCGCGACCAGCGCATTGGCAACCTGGAACCGCCCGATCAACGGCAAGGTTACCTTGTATTCGCCACGGGCCGAAAGCAGCGTCAGTTCCTGGCCCGCCCCGACAGGCTTCAATCCGGCCAGCTTGAGATCCTTGCCGGATTCCCCCACGGAGAAGACCGGAAGGCCGCGCTTCGCGGCCTCGGCCAGCACCCGGTCGGCGTATTTTTCACCTGGATCGACCACAACGCTCGCACCCGAAGGCAACAACTCTGAAAAAAGCCGCAGCTTGGCGCGCAGGTAGTCCTCCATGGTCGGATGATAGTCCATGTGGTCGCGGCCAAGATTGGTGAACGCCGCAGCAGTCAGGCGCACCCCGTCAAGCCGGTGCTGGTCCAGCCCGTGCGAGGAGGCTTCCAGAGCCACGTGATTGACGCCTTCGCTCTTCAGCTCCGCAAGGAGCCGGTGCAAGGAGACGGGGTCGGGCGTGGTCAGCCCGCCATAGGTTTCGCCACCTGGCTTGACGACACCGAGCGTACCGAGGCTCGCGGCCGGGTGGCCAGCGGACTGGAATATCTGGCGAACGAAATGCGCAACCGACGTCTTGCCCGCGGTGCCGGTCACGGCAACGATCGTATCCGGCTGGTTTCCGTAAAACCGCGCCGCCATCCAGGCAAACGCCTGACGCGGTTCATCGGCTTCGATGACGGCGGCCTTTGCGCCACAGGAAGCCCTTACCGTGTCAACGTCGTCGCCGGAGCATAAAACAGCAACAGCCCCGGCCGCGACTGCGTCCGGGACAAACCGCGCTCCATCGACCGACGCCCCCTTGAAGGCGGCGAACAGAAAGCCGGGTCGCACCTTGCGGCTGTCCGCCGTCAATCCGGAGATTTTCAGACCGTTCGCCGCTTCAGGCACGAAGAGGCCGGCGGCCAGATATTCAAGATCCATGTGTACCGATCATCTGCTGTGCGTCGTCCTGGCATTGAGCTTTTGAAAAAGACCGGAAATCGGCTGCGACCCCGCCGGCATTCAAAGCCCGTCATGTCTCCTTAATAGGAAATCTCGATTGGTTCATCCCCCTTGCCGAAACGTGGCATCACACCGAGCATCGGCGCGGACCTGCGAATGATCGCCCCGGTGACCGGCGCCGCGTTGAGACCGGCGGTGGCGCCGATGCCTTCGCGCTCGGATTTCGGCTCGTCGATCACGACAAGAACCACGTAGCGCGGATCGTCCATCGGAAAGGCGGACAGAAACGAGTTGCGGCGCTTGTTGTTGACATAGCGGCCATTCTCGATCTTTTCAGCGGTGCCTGTTTTCCCCCCGACCGTATAGCCCGGAACGTCGGCCCTGCGGCCGGATCCGGACAGGACGTTCAGGCGGAAAAGGTAGCGCATTATCCGGCTGACTTCCGGAGAAAGGACTTGTTTGCCAAGCTTTTGAACGTCGTCCTGCCCACGCGGCAGGAAGGTCGGCGGCAGCAGGATCCCGCCATTGACCACCGCAGCCGCCGCAACGGCGGTCTGCATCGGTGTGACGGACAGGCCATGGCCGAAGGAAATCGTCATCGCGGCCAGTTCGTTCCATTTCGGCGGCAGCAGCGGGGCAGCGTTTTCCGGCAGCTCTGTGTCGAGGCGCTTGGTCAGATGAAGACGCCCGAGGAATTCCTTCTGCCGCGCAACCCCGGTCGCCAGCATCATTTTCGCGGTACCGATGTTCGAGGAATAGATAAAGATCTCGGGCACCGAGAGGATCCGGTTTTTCCCGTGGAAATCGGTAATGGTCTTTCCTGCGGCCCGGATCGGGCGCGTCGCGTCGAAACTGTCATTGATGGAAACCGCGCCCGAATCCAGCGCCATTGCGGTGGTAAACGACTTGAACACAGAGCCCATTTCAAAGACGCCTCCGGTCGCCCGGTTCAGACGGTCTTTCTCAAGCGCCTGCGACCTGTCGTTCGGATCGTAATCGGGCAACGAGGACATCGCCACCACCTCGCCGGTCTTGGCATCCAGCACGATGCCTGCAGCGGCGATTGCCTGGTAGCGCTCCATTGCCTTGACCAGTTCGTCGCGCACCACATGCTGCACACGCAGGTCGACCGACAACCGCACGGATTCCATGCCCCGGTCCGACGTGAAGCCGAGGGACTGGAGATCGGCCAGCCACGCATCGTCGATATACTTCTCGATACCCGCCAGTCCCTGATTGTCGACATTCACCGAGCCGACGATGTGACCGGCCGTCGGACCGCCCGGATAAAACCGCTGGTTTTCAGAAAGGAAGCCGATGCCCGGCACGCCAAGATTATGCACGTCCTTGGCCTGCTGCTGCGTCAATTCCCGCTTCAGCCAGACAAATCCGGCCCCGCTTTCCAGCCGGCGGCGCACGAGCGGTTCATCGAGTTCGGGCAGAACCCGAATCAGCCCCTCGACCGCCTCGTCAACATCCAGGATGCGCCGCGGCTCCGCAAAAAGCGACGCTGTCTTGATGTCGGTCGCAAGGATCTCGCCATTGCGGTCAATCAGGTCCGGACGCGATGCCGAAACGGAATCCTGCGCGGAGATCCAGGCACGCGAAGGAGCCTCCTCCATCTGCGCGAGCATCACCAGCCGCCCCCCGATCGCCAAATAGACACAGGCGAAAGCCAGCATGGCGACATAGACGCGCGATTTCACCGCACTGGAGGAGACCGAACCGCGCACTGCTTTCGGCTGCACGCGCCGCACCTGAAGAAAACTTGCCGGTTCACTTACCATCGTCATTGTCAGCTCCTCACCGGATCACCGTGGACGAGCCGGCGTAGCCACCCATCTGATTGCCGCCGATCGGCTCAAGCATGACCGGACGGGCCGGCAAGTCTTCCGGCGTCACGATCTGCTTCACATCGAGCGCATCGAGCTGCAGATAATCGTTGTAACGTTCGACCAGAGACTGCAGGCGGTCGGGCTTGTTCAGCAGGCTCCATTCCGCTTTCAAATGCCGGATCGCATCGCGCTCCTCGTCGATCCTGCGCTGGAGGTCGGCCACTTTCTCGGCAGACTTCGTCGCCGCAAGCTTCATGTCGTAGACGGTTGCCGCTCCGATCACGACCGCCAGTATGAACAGGATGTTCAGCGTCCGAACCATTTCAGCCCCCTAGTCCGTGAAAATCCGCAAGACGCGGCACACCCGCGGCATGAATGTCCAGCACCCGCGCAGGCGCCCCGGTCCGCCGCCCGGCCCGAAGTTTCGCCGAGCGCGCCCGTGGGTTGCTTTCGGTCTCGTCCGAAGCCGCCTCGACCGCCTTGCGTGTCAACAATTCGAAAGTCGCCGGCGGCACCTCCGCCTCCGGCATGTGACGCGACCCGCCGCCACGGGTCTTCGTCCGGTCCTGAAAGAACCGCTTGACGATCCGGTCCTCCAGGGAATGGAAGCTCACCAGCACCAGGCGCCCGCCGGGCTTCAGAATGCGTTCCGCGGCGCCCAGCGCCTCGGCTGCCTGATGCAGCTCGCCGTTGACGTAGATGCGGAGCGCCTGAAAAGTCCGGGTGGCGGGATGAATCTGGGCTTTCTTCGGCGACCGGCCGAGCACCTTCTCGATCAGGTTTGCCAGTTCCAGCGTGCGCGAGAACGGCTTTTCCTGGCGCGCCCTGTCGATGGCATGGGCCACGGTCGTGGCCCGCTTTTCCTCGCCCAGAAGGCCGATCACCCGGATCAGGTCCTTCACGGGCAGTTCGTTCACGACATCGGCGGCGGACGGACCGGCCTGCTCCATGCGCATGTCGAGCGGTCCGTCACGCATGAAAGAAAAACCGCGATCGGCCTCGTCCAACTGCATGGAAGAGACACCGAGATCGAGAACAACGCCGTCCGCGCCATCGAACCCGCTTGCCTTGACATGCGCGTCCAGGGCAGCGAACTGACCAGGCACCAGAATCAGGTCGCCGTTCGCCTTGTCGACCAGGCCCTGCCCACCTGCGATGGCATCTGGGTCCCGGTCGATACCGACAACCCTGGCGCCGCGCGCCAGGATCGCCCTTGCATATCCGCCCGCGCCGAACGTGCCGTCGACAACGACCTCTCCCGGTTGCGGATCGAGCCAGTCCAGAACCTCCGACAGGAGAACCGGCACATGACGCCCAGGTCCGCCTGCGGCAGGATCTGCGTCTCTGTCGCCTGGCGCCATCATGCCGGCTCTCCTCCGGAGGAAGCGGGGCCAGACCCCGACAACATCGCAAGCGCGCGCTTTTGGGCCTCTGCGCGATACTCGCGAAACTTCTGCGGCTCCCAGATCTGGAATTTGTAGTTCATGCCGACAAATGTGACCTGGTCGGTGATGCCGGCATGGTCCCGGATCATGTCGGAAATGGTGATGCGGCCATCCCCGTCGATGCGAGGATTTTCACTGGCGCCGAACAACGCCACGGCCAGCGCATCGTGATCCGGAGACAGTTTCGCGAAGGCTTCGGACCGTTTGTTGATCTCGTCAAGCAGATCATTGCCGCCCGCGTCGACCGCGTCGCAATGGGAAGAAGCAATGCAATAGAGGCCCTCGAACCCGTCTCTCGCCAGCACCGCACGGAAGGATGCAGGGATCGAAACACGACCCTTGGCATCCAGCCGGTTGGTAAAGTGAGAAACAAAGCCGGCCATAAATTCCCTCGAAGCGGGTTCCGCCCGTTCAGATCCCCTGAAGCTTGCCGCGTTCCATCGAACGCGCCCAGAACGCTCCAACCCGTTTGAATCGACCGGCGTCCCGACCTCCGCCGATCACGACAGGCCGTCCGCTGGTCTCGTTACCCTGGAATGAAAGAAAGGCCGGCTATCCGCCAGGACATGCAATTTGCGAAGACGACCGTTGCCGAGCCGTTAAACCGCTGCCCTGTGCCCTACTGAATTGGGCCCGCACTCCCCATTCTGGGTTCTTATGGGATACCATGGGATTTAATGGGCGGTCAATGGAATCTCATGGATTCCAGCTCGATTTGATCGCACACGACCCCGTCGGACGACCTTAAGGCGAACATGCTTAATGAAGCCTTGACACAAAAGAAGAATCGAATTCGCAGGATTACGGAGGTTTGGGATTTTCTCCCCCGGCACGACGGCAAAATGTGCCTAGCGGGAAAGACTTGTGGAGAAGAGGGTTTCAACCGATGCCCGTCCCGGCACCTCGCTGGCTGCGTGCAGTTACTCGGCAACGGCAGCACCGCTTCGGGTCCGGCATTTATCGACAGCTGCAACGAACAGGCCGCCGGCACAACAGCGTTGCAGAAGCACGCGCCGCTGCTTAGCCGAAGACCCGCGCGCGCTGTGTTTCTCGCGGAGATTCCCCGAAACGCTGTTTGTAGCCGACTGAAAACCTGCCGAAATGATTGTGGCCGGACGCTTCCGCGACGTCGGCGACCGAATGATTGTCGCCATTGGCCAGCAGCAGATGTCGCGCGTAGGCCAGCCGCATGTCGTGCAAATAGTGAACGGGGCCGGTACCGAATTCCCGCTTGAACAGAATTTGCAGATTGCGCGGTGTGGTTCGCGCATGAGCACAGATGTCCAGAAGATTGATGTCTTCCAGGAAACGTTCACTGATCAGCTTGAGCGCGCGTTTGAGAATGGCAGGCGCCGAAGCAGTTTCCACCCGTTCCAGCAACGCTGAAACCGTATTGGGCTGACACTCAAGGAGGGAAGCGACCAATGCCTCTTCCAAGGCCCGCTGACGGCCGTCCTGCACACCACGGAAGGCAAGGCCGTCCTCCGTGGCTCCGAACAGACCAAGCAGCCGGCGGATCCAGGCAGCACTTTCCGGCTTGCGCGTGTCAAGCCCGACTGCAAAGCGAACCCGTCCCAGCGGCATTCCCGCCATTTTTTCCGCCACGTCCTGCAGGAAACCCTGTTCGATCTGGAGAAGGATCTGCTCGCAGCCGGCATGCCAGCGCATTTTCGTGTGCCGGTCCGGATTGAGAATGCTCGCCGTCATCGGGTTTGACACCACCGTGCGGCAGCCATTGGCAATTTCGGCGGCGCCCCTGATCGGCACCTGGATCAGGTAGAATTTCGTCAGCTCGCCCGGTTCGATTGTCACATCGGCGCCATAGCGGATGTAATTGAGCGACGTCCGAAACCCCGGCGCCCTGTTCTGGCAGGCGTCGAACCGGTCCAGCGAGGAACTCCGATCGAGACGGTGGCTGCAGAAATGCCGGCCCACGATCTGGCGGGCCTCGTCGACATCCGTCGTTTCGAAGCAGCGGAACCGGTCGAGCGGCGGTCTGCGGTCTGCCTGAATTACCATGGGTAAAGCATGCCGCCGACCGCGCCGCGATGCAAGCCGCCAGCCGCGGCACACTGCGGAACACTGCGGCATCTGACAGCAGCGGAGCAGGAAATTTCGCTTTCCGGATAAAACAATCCTCACTCACGCGCTTAGCCTTCCGATGTCATCCGACAAGCATGAGGGGAACAAAATGCAACACGGAGCAGGCATCACCGCAGCAAACGCGGGTCTCGACAACATCAGCTGGAATGTGGTCGGTCACACCTACACACCGAAGGTCCTCAGCGGCAACGCATTCATCTGGCATGCCGTGATTCCAGCCGAAACCTTTGTACCACCGCATATTCACCCCACGCAGGACGAATGGATCGTCGTGCTGGATGGCGAGCTGGAGGTGGAAATAGGCGGCGCGGTCCACAAGGCCGGGGCCGGCGACACGGTGCGCATGCCAATGGGCGAGGCACACGGCATCTTCAATCGCTCCGGCAAGACGGCAACCTGCGTCTTCGGCGTGGCTCCGGCGCGCAAGCTGTTCGACCTGTTCGGGGCTCTCGACGGCGTCACCGATCCGGCGGAACTGGTCCGGCTGTCCGCGCTCCACGAGGTCGACTTCCTGCCGCCGCCCGACCAGGCCTGATCCAGCGACGCCAGAGACAAGAGGACTTCAGCAATGACAAAACGCAAAACTGTCGCCGTTATCGGCGGTGGCGTGAGCGGGCTTGCGGCTGCAAAAGCCTTCGACGAGCGGGGCCACCGCGTGCTCGGACTGGAGCGAAGCCATGATTTTGGCGGCGTCTGGGAGCCATCGCGGTCCTATCCGGACGTGCAGACCCAGTCGCCAAAGGATCTGTACCGCTTTACCGATCTGCCCATGCCGCGGGACTATCCGGAATGGCCCAGGGGTCCACAGGTCCATGCCTATCTCCATGCTTATGCGAACAAGCACAAACTGGAGAGGCTGTACCGGCTGAACACCAACGTGGTCTCGATGGATCGGCGCCAGGACGGCAGGCCCGGCTGGACCCTTACCCTGGACGCCGCCGGCAGGACCTGGACCGAAGACGTCGATTTCGTCGCCATCTGTACTGGCCAGTTTTCCGACAAGAACATCATCACACACCCGGGCCAGCAGGATTTTCAGGAGGCCGGTGGTCAGGTGATGCACAGTTCCGAATACACCGACCCGGCCATGGCGCGCGGCAAGCATGTGGTTGTACTGGGGGGATCGAAATCGGCAACGGACCTCGCCGTCAACGCCGCAAGGAACGGCGCCGGGTCCGTAACGATGGTCTATCGGGAGCCGGTCTGGCGGATCCCTTACTTTGTCGGCGGCATCAACTTCAAGCGGCTCCTGTACATGCGCGCCCAGGAGCAGCAGTTCAACGGCTGGGGCGGAAGCGCGCTCGGCAAGGCTGTCCGAACCGCCTGCAAGCCACTGATCTGGGCCAATTTCCGTGGCCTTGAAACACTCCTGAAATTTCAGCTCAAGCTGAAAAAGTGGGACATGGTGCCGGACGTGCCCATCGAGAAGGATGCGTCCTGCTCGCTGCCCATCGTTACACCCGGCCTGTTCGAAGGGTTCGAGAACGGCTCCATCCGTCCAGTGCGCGGCACGTTCATGGCCTATGAACCTGGACATGTTGTCCTGTCGACGGGAGAGAAGATCCCCTGCGACCTGTCTGTTCTGGCCGTTGGCTGGAAACTTGGCATTCCTTACCTGGCCAGGGAATTCCGGGACAAGCTGATCGAACCGGACGGGCAATACCGGGTCTACCGGCTGTCGGTAAACCCGGACCTTCCGGACATGGGCTTTGTCGGCTTCAATTCCAGCTTCTGTACGATTCTGTCGGCGGAAATGATCGCCAACTGGCTGGTACGCTTTGCCGACGGCCAGCTCGACAATCAGCCAAGCGACGGGGAGATGCGAACCAACATCGACGAGATGTTGCACTGGCGGCGCCAGGAACGCCCGGCGGCGCAGGTCTATGGCGGGCTCTGCTCGGCCCCGTTCCATTTCCGTCATTTCGACGAATTGCTGAAGGATATGGGGGCGACGAAACGCAAGCGGGCCAATCCGCTGGCGGAGCAGTTCTCCTATCCGAATGCGGACGCCTACGGCAGTTTCCTGGACAGCGCGCCACACTATGCGGCGAGTTGATGCAGGACTTAAGTGTGCCAGCCGGCCTGTAAGCCGGGTTCTGTATGGCCCCCTCCGAATGCAAGATCCGGAGCGGACGTGACAGCCATTCATCTGGGACGCCTGTTGCCAGACGCCTCACGCAACCAACCCGGACAGCTGGCCTGGAAACCGGCCTGGCCAGGATTGCTCCTGCCCGCGCTGTCCCTATTCGGTCTTGCTCCCGGTGGGGTTTACCATGCCGCCTCTGTTGCCAGCTGCGCGGTGGGCTCTTACCCCACCCTTTCACCCTTACTCCGGCACTGGCCTTGCGGTTTGTGCGGAGCGGTTTGCTTTCTGTGGCACTTTCCCTAAGGTCACCCTCGCCGGGCGTTACCCGGCACCGTGTTCCCATGGAGCCCGGACTTTCCTCCCCCGCGGCCTTTCGGCACTTGCGGCAGCGGCTGTCCGGCCGACTGGCGCCTGCGGACTTAAGTGGCTTTGCGCTCAAGGTCAAGCAATGTGCGGACCGGGTCGGTTTCCACAGCCCTCGTCGCGTGACCATTGCCGGTCCACGTCCTCTTCGCCATCTCCCATGAGACACCTTGAGGACTGGTACTTCCAGTCGGCTACAGGCAATACGATAGAGCGTGACCTGCGGAGAGTTGCGAATTTCCACCATGAAGTAACGAACAAAAAAACAACCTTGAGTAAATACTTCACACTTTTACATATCGATATTTATTACAATAATAAATCCTTGAAAAAATGTAAGTTGTTTAGGTCAGATTAAATTTTTTACCTCAATCTACAGTCAAACTTATCTAGGAGACCTGCCATGCGCGGATGGAAAATCTGTTTGCCGTTTGCTTTGCTGCTTTCTTCGCAAGCCGCAGCTGAAACGGCTCTTGATCCCAATGAACTGATCACTCCCGCCGTGATCGAAAGTGTCGGTGACTGGTTGGCCAACCCGATCGTCTCACTGTCGATCAATGCCCAGAACAACCTTCGGGGCGCGCTTTCCCAGGCCGATATCGACGCGCTCGACAAACAGTGGCGCGCGGAAAGGGAGGCAAGCGACAAGCCCCTGATCTCCGCGACCCTGTCCGCGCCGCTGTCCATCTACCTGCTCAGGGTTCAGGCGGGGTCGCTCGGGCTCTACCCGGAAATCTTCGTCATGGATGCCAATGGCCTGAATGTTGGCCAGAGCGCGATTACCGGCGACTACTGGCAAGGCGACGAGGACAAGTTCCAGAAAACCTACCCCCACGGACCGGACGCGATTTTCATCGACGCGGCGGAGTGGGATGAAGACCGCAAGATCTGGCGCGCCCAGTTGAACCTGCCGGTCACCGACCCTGACACAAAAAAGGTGATCGGAGCCGCAACGGTTGAATTCAACCTGACCGAACTTCAGCGCCGCCAGTCCCCGAATTCGTGAACGGATAGACCCCATGCTCAAGAACTTATCTGTCAGCAAGAAAATCGCAGCAGGCTTTCTGACGCTGGCGCTCATCGGCGCCGTCGCGGGCGGTACAAGCGCAATCGAGGCAATGTCGGCGCGCGAAGAAGTCAATTCGGCGAACGCATTGTCCACCCTGAATACCCAGACCGCTCAACTGAGCGAAAAAATTGTCGGGCAGGCACTTGCGGTCAAATCCTTCCTTCTCACGGGCAACCGCGACTGGCTGACCAGATCGCAGGAGCTGGACGGTGAGATCTCCGGCCAGTTCACGGAAGTCGGGCAGCTGATTGCGGACACGTCGCCCGAATTCAAGGGAAACCTCGACGAGTTCGAAGCGAACTGGAAGGCCTGGTACTCTCAAATCGCGGCCCGGCAGGTTGACCTCATGCGGTCCCCCGACACCGTCGACCTTGCCCGCGCGATCGAGCTGACACCCGAAAGCACAGCTCTTCTTGCGGCTGTCCAGCAGGTCAGCAGAAATTTCACGGACGCGGTCGGTGAGAAACGCCACGCCTCCGGCGTACGGCAGGACGCCCAACTGCAGACAGTGGTGTTCGTCGCGATCGCCAGCGCCGTTGTGCTCACGGTACTGGCCATGGTTCTTGGCTTCGTGAATCACATTCTGGTTTCCGTCCCTCTTGCGCGTCTGTCCGGCATCACCCAGAAGCTGGCGACGGGAGACACCTCCCAGACTGTCGATGTCGCCGAAAGGGGCGATGAAATCGGTCTGCTTGGCCGTGCTCTTGGCGTCTTCAGGGAAAATGTGATCCGCACGCGTGAACTGGAAGTCGCCGCAGCCGCGGACAGGGAAAACGCGGAACTGCAAAAGCGGCAGGAAATGGAAAATGTCGCCAGCGGGTTCGAGACCACGGTTTTGAGCATCTACAACGGCATGATAACCAAGCTTGAGGAACTGACGTCCTCGGCCGGGTCCCTGTCGAACATCGCCAACAACACCACCCACGAGGCTCTGGCAGTGTCCGCAGCGGCCGAACAGGCCACCACCAACGTCAACACGGTGGCAAGCGCGACGGAAGAACTGTCCGCCTCGATCCGCGCCATCACCGAACAGGTTCGTTCCTCGTCGGACATCGCCCAGAACGCGGAAACGGAAGTCGAACGGTCCAACCAGGCTGTCTCGAGCCTGCAGCAGGTGGTTGCGCGTATCGGTGACGTGACCAAGCTCATCACCGACATTGCCGAACAGACCAACCTTCTCGCCTTGAACGCCACGATCGAGGCGGCCCGGGCCGGAGAGGCCGGCAAGGGATTTGCCGTGGTTGCCTCCGAAGTCAAGGCACTGGCCTCGCAGACTTCCAAGGCAACGGAAGAGATCGACCGTCAGATCACCGAAATGCGCCAGGCAGCGGACGCTTCCACGGAAGCCACCGGTTCGGTCGCCGACATGGTTCGCAAGATCACGGAAAACACGACCGCCATGTCCGGAGCCGCGGAAGAGCAGAACCTGGCAACAACGGAAATCGCCAGCAGCGTTGCCGAGGCCGCGCAGGGTACCGAAGGCGTGTCCCGCTCGATCGCGGAAGTCAGCGATGCCGCCGGCGAAACCGCCAAGCTCGGCACCGACATGAACGCGACGGTCGGCGAACTCCATGACCAGTCCAACAGCCTGCGTCAGGCAATGGAAGACTTCCTGACCAAAGTGCGCGCGGCCTGAGGAAGGACGGACCGCCGCCACGGCAGGTATCCTTCAGGCAATGCAACATTGTCTCCCGCGGCGGTTCTCTGCCGCGGGAGCAGCCACGCCGAAGAGACGCTTTCGGCCCGGCGACGGTTCCGGAAGACGCCCATGGGACGGTTCATCCGCATCTCACGCTTCCAGAAGACCGGCAAGGGCTTCGGCGCCCCGCTCGATCTGCTCCGCAGTGGCGCCCGCAAAGCCGATGATGAGACCGTTTCTGTGGTCCCGGTCAAGATAGCAGCTGCTGAGCGGAGACACCGAGAAGCCCTTTTTCTGCATGGCCCGCGCGACCCCGGCATCATCGACCGGGTCGCGGAATTTGACGGCGACCTGCACGTTTCCTGTGGGCGGCGCTACCTCCAGCCGGTTGCCGAGGCGCCTGTTCAGCGTCTCAAACAGATGGGTTCCCCGTTCCTCATAGACATGACGGATCAGCTTGAGATGTTTCTGGTAGGCACCGCCATCCATGAAGCGGGCCAATGCAGCCTGCGCCTGAACGTTCGCGGCGCAGCCCATGTTGCGCATGAGCTGTGACATCGGTTCGACCAGCGGCGACGGGACGACGCAAAAGGCAACATGCAGTCCGGGCATGAGGCTTTTCGAAAAGGTGCCGAGATAGATCACCTGCCCTTCCGCGGCCAGACCGTAGAGAGCTGCGACCGGCCGCCCGGAAAACAGAAATTCGCTGTCATAGTCATCTTCCAGGATGACCGCTCCGGCGGAGCGCGCCGCTTCCAGAAGCGCGAGACGCCGGGCCAGCGGCATGCGTGCTCCGAGCGGATAGTGATGCGACGGCGTGACGTAGATGAGTTTGGGAGCCCCGCCCACGGCACTCATTTGCGCCGCGTCCGCACCTTGCGCATCGACAGGCAACGGCCGTATCCGGAGCCCGGCTGCATGAAACGCCGTTCGTGCTCCCAGATACCCCGGATTTTCCAGCCAGACCTCGTCGCCGGTGTCCGCAAGCGCCTGGCTCAGCAGCGCCAGGCTTGCCTGCATGGATCCGGTGACCAGGATCTGGTCCGGCGCGGCCCTGACACCGCGTTCGGCGGCTAAATGACGTGCAAGCTGCCGCTTGAGCGCGGGCACGCCGGTGTAGTTTCGATACTGCAAATCGGCGCTGCGCTCGTGCCGGGCCGCGCGTCGCAGGCAGCGCGCCCATTCCTCATATGGAAAGCAGTCGAGTGCCGGCGCGCCCGGCCGCAGTGCGCCGTCATCGGACAGCCAGCCCTCCCCGCGAAGGTTGACCGCCAGCCTTTCGCCACGCCCGGACAGGACAGGGTCGGCCACCCGGCCGGGGCTGCCGGGTGGCGCCCCTTCCGGCAGCAGGTTTTCAGCGATCCTCGGGGCAGCCCCCGGCCGGACCGAAATGATCCCTTCAGCCTGGAGCAACTCGTATGCGGTGTTCACCGTGTTTCGGGCAACATCGAGGGACAAGGCGAGGCGCCGGGTCGACGGCAACCTCGTTCCCGACGTCAGCAGACCGGTGCGCACGGCCTGCCGGACTTCCCGGTAGATCTGCTCCGGCAAGGGGATGTCACCTGCCCGATCCAGGGTCACGATGCCTTCGGAAAAAACTGGTTCTGCCATTTTTAAAAAACCGGCCCTTTATTAGGTCCAATTTATCGAAGAAACCTCAGGAAACAAGACAAGATTTTGAATTGGACCAACGCCATGACGCACCCGGACACCCGCCTTGCAAAACCCCGGACAGCCAATGATCTTCCGCGCCATGCAAAGATCCGGCAGATGAACCGGGGTGGCTACGACCGTGACCTCGCCTATGGAATCCTGGATGCCGGCCTGGTCGCCCATGTCGGCTTCATCCAGGACAACAGGCCGATGGTCATTCCCATGGCCTATGCCCGGATTGGCGACAGGATCTATATCCATGGCGCCAGCACCACACGCATCATCAAGGCCAACAGCGCCGGCGTTCCCGCCAGTCTCACCGTGACCCTGGTCGACGGCATCGTTGTCGCGCGCTCCGCGTTTCATCATTCGATGAATTACCGCTGCGTGGTTCTTCACGGTACGGCACATCTGGTCGATGACCCCGCCGAACAGACCGACGCGCTCGCAGCCATTACCGATCACCTGCTGCCCGGACGCTGGTCGGAATGCCGTGACATGACGCCAAAAGAGCTGAAGGCCACCGGTGTTCTCGTGATGGACATCGACCACGCCAGCACCAAGGTGCGCACGGGCGGACCGGTCGATGACAAGGACGATCTCGGGTCGGACATCTGGGCCGGTGTCGTGCCGGTGGTTACCGCGCTGGGGCAGCCCTTTTCAGCCTCGGACGTGCCGGACCGCTCACCGGTTCCGCCATCGGTTCCGGCCGCGCGCAAAAAGTTCATCTGACGGGGAAGCGGTCCCGGAACGAAAAAACCCCGCCGGACATCCGGCGGGGTCTCTTTTGCACCCATTGGCGCCAGTCTTGAAGACCGGTCAGCTTGAAGCCAGGATCCGCTTGACCTTGGTGCAATACCGCCGGCTTACCGGGTTCATGCTTCTTGCATAATGGCCTGCATTGTAGCGCAGAATGGTACCGCACAGGTCCCCGTTGGCGCGCTTGTGAGCGCCCGCGAGATACTTCATGCCCCATTCGAGATTGGTTTCAGGCTTGTAAAGGGCCTTGGTCGAGCCGCGATAGCCTAGCCCGCGCGCCGTCGCCGGCTTGATCTGCATCAGGCCGACTTCACCGGCTCTGCCCCGTGCGCGCGCGTTGAAGTTGCTCTCCACCTCGACAACGGCCTTGGCAATCTTGACCGGCACACCATGCTTGGCCGCAGCCTTGCGGATCAGTTTGGTGTATTTCTGCTGGGCGGAGACAGACCGCCGCGCCGCGGCCTTCCTGTTCACACTGGCGACCTTTTTCGATTTGGCCGCGGATGATGTTGCATCCTTCGATTTCTTGTCAGCATCGATGATGTGAAGGATGGGCTCGTCTCCCGCACCGGCAGACACGGCGGTCGGCATGAGGGTCGCGGTTGCACAGGCGAAAAGGCATAGCGCCCCAGTCAGTTTCTTGATTGACCGTAACATGAAGTCCAGCTCTTTTTGGTTTTCGTTGCGTTGATTTCTGGCCGAAGAAATGCCAGCGCTATGGGACCAAAATGGGCTCTGCCCGATCACGAATTATTTCGTTTTATTGCAGAAAAACCTGCTGTTTCCGTGCGAAATCATGGCAAAATCGGCAGTTTGTGGCAAAATAAGGCAAGCATTTCGGCGGGAGCGCGGCCCCGACAAGAATGACTGTGATCCATCCGGATATTTTTATTCGAATTTGCCGCGCGGATGGAACCGGTTCGGTGCGCAGGCGTTCACGCCCCCGCGCCGGCTGTGCCCGACATCGACGGTAATTTGCGCAGCAGCGCATTCAGGGTCTCGATAGTGGACTGGTCGACGACACCGTCGACCTTCTCCTGACGGAAGTGCCGCTGGAAAGCGGTCACCGCTTGCCGGGTTTTCAGATCGAACTCCCCGGTTATGTCCATTTCATAGCCGTAAAGCGCCAGCATGGACTGAAGGGCCTCGACGGGCTGGCCGCTGTCCCCCTGTTGCATGAACAACCCGGAACCGAGCGGAAAGGGAGGCACGTAAAGACCGATACCGGATGCCGCAAGCCGGTCCCAGGGAAACAGCTCTCCCGGGTCTTCCTTCCGGTCGGAGGCGATGTCGGAATGCCCCAGGACCATCCAGGGGTCGATACGATGGCGCTCGCAGATGTCGCGCACCAGGGCAATCACCGCCTCGATCTGGGCTGCGGGAAAGGGCCGGTATCCGTGTTCATGGCCGGGATTGACGATCTCGACGCCGATCGACCGTGAATTGATATCGGTCTCCCCCTTCCAGAAACTGCGCCCCGCGTGCCATGCGCGCCGCGATTCGGGAACACACTGGAGAACCGATCCGTTTTCGTCGACGAAATAGTGGGCGGAGACCTCGGCGCGCGGATCGCACAGTCTTTGCAGGGCCGCCTCGGCGCTCGGCATACCGGTGTAATGCAGCACCACCATATCGATCGGCGCCCCCGGAGCCCGCTGGCCATGGTTGGGCGAGGGATGAATTCTTGCCTTTATGCCGGTGTCCGTGGCGACGCTCATAGGCCTCTTTCCGCACAGATCTGTGCCCAGGCATCGTTGAGCGCGGCAAGGCGGTCGTTGGCGATCCGCACGAATTCTTCCGGAACGCCCCTCGCGATCAGGCGATCGGGATGGGTTTCCTGAACTTCCCGCCGGTAGTGCGCTTTCAAGTCCAGATCACTTGCCTCCGAGCCAAGACCGAGCACCTCGTAGGGGTTGCCCTCGTTGCGCACATGCCTGGCGAGGATCTTCGAGAACTCGCGATCGTCGATTCCGAATACCTCGGCCACCCTGGAAAGATAGCCTATTTCGCTTTCGTGGACGACACCGTCGGCTTTCGCAATGTAAAAAAGCCCGTCAAGAATATCGAGCAGCGTCTTCCTGTCGTAGGGAAACAGGTCGGCGAGCTTTTTGGCATAGACCTCGAAGCCGGCAATGTCCTCCTGAGCCAGATTGAACAGCCGTGCAACGTTGCGCTCTTCATTCGGCGGAACGTCGAACAGGTCACGGAAGGCCAGGATTTCGTCCGTGGTCACAACGCCGTCCGCCTTGGCCATCTTGGCCGACAGAGCGATCATCGCAACAGTGAAGCCAACGCTGCTGGTGCCTTCCGGCCGTGCCAGCACAAGCTGAACCAGGCGATCAACGATTTGTGCGCCACCGGTTCCAATCGCCGCGACAATTGCCCCGAGGCTGCTCCAGACACTCACAAATCAGCTCCTGCGGGACATTGAGGAATTCAGGCGCCTCGGCCTGGCTCGAACCACCATTTGAAACGGTCAACTTCACTCTTATCGACCCAGCCGGGATTTGGCCAGATCAATGGATCACCAATCGGAGCAGACCGGCCGCCGGTATTTTGCGGACACGATCATCCAATTGATGCGGCCCTCCGGCAGGTGGCTATCTCCCGGAAAGTTTTCCGGTCCGCACGAAACGGTCACCGAAATCTCTCTGGTTGCAAGGGGCCAAAAAACACTTTCCTCACCCCGAAGGCCCGAATTCCGGGGCGATTCATGATGGTTAAAGGAATTATACCTAGTCTCTGCTGTCGATTGATCGCAAACCGGTACCGCCCCCGATGGCAAATTTCATCGTTAGAAGCAACACTGTTATTTTCTTCATTTCGATGTCGCTGGTCCTGACACTGGCGCTGGGAGTTTATGCGAGCAACCGCCTGCTTACCCACTGGCTTCTCGTTCGAGGCCTTGAACAGGTATTTCTTCCACAGGAACCAGCCTTGAACAACATGCTCCGGGCCGTCGCCGACGCGTCGTCAGCGCCATCCGTGGTACCCGGATTGCGCCTGTCCGCAAAGCAGCCAGGGCGGACGGACTTCCCCGAGGACAAGTTGGAAACCCTGCAGAAACTGTTTCAGGTGGCAAGCGGACGGTCCCTGGTGCTGGACGCCGCGACCCTCCTGCCCGCCGCAACGCCTGACGGCGGTTTCCAGGCCGCAAGCCTGGCGGCGGTTCCCTGGGACACGGAAAACCTGCTGCGTTCCTCCAAGCTGCTGGACGTGGCGAAAGGGGCGCTGGACGAGAGCAGCCCCCTTGCCGTCATCCCCGACATGACCTGGCTGGGAAAATTCGGCCCCAACGCCTTGATTGCCTATCGGCCGGCCGAGGCTGATCCCGGTCTGCCGGGCCTGTTGCTGCTCGTGACCCAGCAGGACCTCCTGACCAGCCTGACACCTCTGATCTGGTCCATAAGTGCGGCCATCGGCGGATTGTGCCTGGCCTCCTTCGTCTTTGCCGGCATACTGCTCTGGATGCGGTTTTACGATCAGGTCCGCACCAATCGCGACATCCAGTTTCTGGCACATCACGACACGCTCACGGGGCTGCCGAACCGGGCCGTCTTCAACGCACGGCTGACGGAAGCCCTTCGCCTGGCACAGGCCAAGGCCTCAAACATCGGCGTCATGCTGATCGACGTGGACAAGTTCAAGGACATCAACGACACCTATGGTCATGGCACCGGAGACGTTTTCCTCCAGATCGTCGCCGAACGCCTGAAGGCGGTTTTCGGCAATCACCTGGTCGCCCGCCTGTCCGGCGACGAATTCGCTGTAATGCTCAGCTCGCTTTCCGATCCTGCGCGAATGACCCGGCTCGCCGCCGACATGATGTCCGCCACCAATGCCCCCTGTACCATCGACGGCAAGGACATCGGGATCTCGCTCTCCATCGGACTTGCACGCGCAACCGACGGATCCTGGCGCTCGTCGCGTCTGCTGCATTGCGCCGACCTTGCCCTCTACCGAGCCAAACACAGCGGACGCTCGACCTTCTGCTGGTACACGGCCGAACTCGACGCCGACGCCCAGAAACGCAAGGAAATCGAGGAAGGCCTTGCGAAGGCCCTGAAGTTCAACCAGTTCAAGCTTCTCTATCAACCGCAATACGCCCTCAGAGATGGAACCTTAAAAGGCTACGAGGCCCTGCTCCGCTGGGAACAGCCGGGCAAGGGGATGATCAGGCCGGACGTTTTCATTCCGATTGCCGAAGACACGGGACTTATCGAGGAAATCGGCACCTGGGTCCTGAACAACGCCTGCATCGAGGCGGCTCTTTGGGAGGACAAGAGCCGCAAGGTCGCGGTGAACGTCTCAGCGGCCCAGTTCATCGCCGGAGAAACCCAGAAGCGGGTCGCCCAGGCCTTGCAGATGTCACAGCTGGATCCGCGGCGCCTGGAAATCGAGATTACCGAGAGCCTGCTGATTTCGAACACGCAGGCCGTGCTCGACACGCTCAGGCAGATCCGCGATATGGGCGTCTCGATCGCCATGGACGATTTCGGTACCGGCTATTCTTCGCTGAGTTATCTGAGCCTGTTCCCCTTCGACAAGATCAAGATCGACAAGGCCTTCATTCAGAATCTAGGCAAGGATGCCAGCACGGACGCGATCGTCACATCGATCGTCGGCCTTGGCCGGTCTCTGGACGTGACAATCACGGCCGAAGGTGTCGAGACCGAGACCCAGGCGGTCCTGCTCAGCGCCACCGGCTGCGACCTGGTGCAGGGCTTCATGTTCGGGAAACCCGACGCCGTCGAAAAACACGAAGCCGCCTTTCCGGTTTTCCCGCTGAACACCAGTGGCGGCAGATGGTTTCCGCAACAAGGAACACCGGCCGCCGCATCGCCCAGGATCAGGCATTCGCCAAAGCTTGCACGAAGTGCGAGGGCCGTCGGCGAGCAGCCGGATCCCTCCCCTGTAGACGGAGGCCGGGACAGGAACAAGGACGCCGACCCGCTCGGCGGGCCGGACGCTCCGCTCAAATCGACGGTGTGACCGCGCCCGATGCCTCAGCCAGGACGGCCGGAGTGTCCGCGCCCTTCAAGCGGGCCGCTTTTCGTTCCGAATACCGGTCAACCAGGTAGTCCGACTGGCCACGCAACAAAAGCGTGAATTTCATCAGTTCCTCGATGACATCGACCACCCGGTCATAGAGCGGCGACGGCTTCATGCGCCCGTCCTCTTCGAATTCCTGATAAGCCCGGGGCACCGACGACTGATTTGGAATGGTCATCATGCGCATCCAGCGTCCCAGAACACGCATCTGGTTGAGCGCGTTGAAGGACTGGGAGCCACCGGAAACCTGCATGAGTGCCAAGGTCTTGCCCTGGGTCGGCCGGATGGCGCCCAGGCTCAAGGGGATCCAGTCGATCTGGGACTTCATGATACCGGTCATGGCGCCGTGGCGCTCCGGCGAGCACCAGACCTGGCCTTCCGACCAGGCGCACAGCGCGCGCAGTTCCGCCACCTTCGGGTGATCCGTCCCAGCGTCATCCGGCAAGGGCAGTCCGGAAGGGTCGAAGATCCGTGTTTCCGCGCCATAGAAATGCAACAGGCGCTGCGCTTCCAGGGCCAGAAAGCGGCTGTAGGACCGTTCCCGCAGGGACCCGTAAAGCAGCAGGATACGAGGGGGATGGCTGGGACGGTCCGGCGCGAACAGCCGCGTTTCGCTGATCGGTGCCAGATCCTCCCCGGAAACATTCACGAGGCCGTTTGAACCGCTTCCCGACTCAGCCATGCGTTTTTCCCGAGGTCACCACTTCGCCGTCTTCCTTGGTGAAGGAGCCGATATCTTGCGGCAACAGCGCCATGACCTTTTCAGACGGACGGCACAGGGCCACACCCTTCTCCGTAACAACGATCGGTCTGTTGATCAGGATCGGATGCGCCATCATGAAATCGATCAACTGGTCGTCCGTCCATTTGTCGTCGCCCAGGCCCAGCTCGTCATAAGGCGTGCCTTTCTGGCGCAGCAGATCGCGCACCGGAATGCCCATGCGAGCGATGAGATCGACAAGCTCTTCCCGGCTGGGCGGCGTCTTCAGATATTCGATGATGCGCGGTTCGGCGCCGGATTCGCGGATCATTTCCAGCGAATTGCGCGACGTCCCGCATTGCGGGTTGTGATAGATCGTAATGGTCATGGGGATTGGTCCTGTCACACACTTTCAGGCTTTGTTTGGTCATCGGCAGGAAAGCCGCATATGGCCGGGTTGTTGCCGCAGCAGTCTTCCATGAGGAAAGTTAGGAGGTGCCGCATCCGGTCGTGGTCCACGGCATAGTGGATATGCCGGCCTTCCCGCCGCGTGGTCAGCAGACCGGCGCGGTCCAGCGTCGTCAGGTGGAACGACATCCGGGTCGGCTGAATGTCCAGCCGCTCGGCAATCGTCCCCGACGGCAACCCGTTCGATCCCGCGGCCATCAGCAGCCGGAAGGCCGCCAGACGGTCTTCCTGCGCCAATGCGCCAAGCGCGGATATGGCCTCCTGCTGCTCCATATTTCGATACTACAAGAAATTTTGGATTATTCAACAAAAAGAGGCCGTGCGATCACCCCCCGAAGCAACAATGGGGTTACATCGCGGCGGCAGCCCTGGCCGCCTGGTCGTAATTTCCCGAAACCAGCCGAAGCGTTGCGGCAAGCCGCGAGAGTTCGCCTTCGTCGAGGCCCAGCGCCTTCATGGGTTCGACCAGCAGGGCTTCGCGCAGACGCCGGTACTCCATGCAGGCGGTTTCGCCTGCCGCCGTGATCCCGGCGGTCTTTTCCTTGCCCCTGCGCCCGGACGCGATCAGGCCCGCCTTCTCCAGCTTCTTGAGGGCATAGGTCACCGTATGGGTGTCTTCGATATTGAGCACCAGACAAATGTCGGACAACGTCTTGGCCCGGCCGCGGTGATTGACCGAATGCAGCACCAGCACGTCCAGCGGCCCCAGACCTTCCGAGCCACTGGCCGCCATGCAGCGGACCATCCAGCGGTGATAGGCATTGACCATCATTGTGACCGCGAACTCGACTTCGGACAGAGCCGGCATCGCACCGGAAGCCAGGTGCGCGGCGGAAACCACCGGCCCGACCGGCGTAACGCCCTTCTGACCGGATCTGGGGTCGGTTTCATCCGTCATCGTCGAGATCTCCAGCGCGGTTTCACATTCAGTTGCTCAGCATCGTCTGCGGCAGCCACAGTGCCAAGTCCGGAAACACCACGATCAGGACGACTGCAAGGATCATCAACAGGAAGAAAGGCAGCGCCATGACGGCGACCTTGAAGATATTGTGCCCGGTCATGCCCTGAAGAACGAACAGGTTGAAGCCCACCGGCGGTGTGATCTGGCTCATTTCCACGACAAGCACCAGGTAGATGCCGAACCAGATAAGGTCGATGCCTGCCTGTTCCACCATGGGAAGGATGACCGACGTGGTCAGCACGACGACCGAAATGCCGTCCAGAAAACATCCCAGCACCACGAAGAACAGTGTCAGCGCGATCAGGAGAGCATATGGCGACAGGTTCATGGCCCCGATCCAGGCCGCCAGTTCACGCGGGATGCCGGTAAACCCCATCGCAACGGTGAGGAAGGCAGCGCCTGCAAGAATGAAGGCGATCATGCACGACGTGCGCGTCGCCCCCATCAGGGCCTCGGAAAAGCTGGTCCGGTTCAGTGTCCCGCTTGCCCAGGACAAAAGCAGCGACAGCAGCACACCGATGGCGGCCGCTTCCGTCGGCGAAGCAAGACCGGCATAGATGGAGCCGATCACGCCGACGATCAGTCCGATCACGGGGAACAGGCGTCGTGTGGCCATGAGCCGTTCCAGGAACGGCACCGGCGCTTCCTTCGGCGGCATCTTGTGTCGGTTCAAAAGCGCCCAGATCACGACATAGCCCATGAACAGAAGGCACAGCATCGCGCCCGGCAGGACCCCGGCCATGAAGAGCCGTGCAATCGACTGTTCGGTCGCCGCGCCATAGACAATCAGGATGATTGAGGGAGGGATCAGCAGGCCAAGCGTTCCCGAACCGGCAAGCGTACCGATCGCCATGCGCTCATCGTAGCCGCGCTGGTCAAGTTCCGGCAGGGACATGCGCCCGATGGTGGCAGTCGTTGCTGCGGAGGACCCCGACACGGCGGCGAACACCCCGCATCCGAGAATATTCACATGCAGCAGCCGGCCCGGCAGATTGCGCATCCAGGGCGACAGGCCGGCGAACATGTCTTCAGACAGCTTCGACCGGAACAGGATCTCGCCCATCCAGATGAACATCGGCAGCGCGGTCAGATCCCAGGAGTTGGCGGCCCCCCATACGGTTGTCGCCATGACCGGGCCGGCCGGAACGGAGACGAGGAACATCATCGTGGCAAGTGCCACCGAAAACAAGGCAACGCCGACCCAGAGGCCGGTGAGAAGCGCCGCCAGCATGCCGAGGCCGAGCAGGAAGGCAATGAGCGAAAGGTCCATTATTCCATCCCCTCGATCGGATCGGATTTTTCGACCGTTTCAAAACTGGGCGCATGGCCGGTCAGCAGCAGGATCAGGTCATCCAGAAGGGCGACCGTGAACACGGCCAGCCCGAGGGTCATCACTGTCTGCGGATAGACCAGCGGGACTGGAATGATGCCGAAGGAAACCTCGTTGTAGACGTAGCTGTCGAAGGCAAGCCAACCGGCGTTCCAGCTGAAAAACGAAGCAAGTCCCAACGCGGCGGCAACGGCCCAGATGTTCAGCAAGCGCGCCAGCACGGGCGGAGCGGACTGCAGCAGCATCGACACGCGGATATGGTCGCCGTTCCGGAACGTGCCCGCCAGGGCAAGAAAGGATGCCCCTACCAGCAGGAAGCCGGCAATCTCCGCGAGTGAGGGGACAAGGAGCCCCAGGGGATCAAGCCCGAGAAATGTCCTCGCACCGTCGAGCAGGCGCCCGAGCACCTGAAGAACCACGAGAGACGCGATGACTGCGAGACAGCACGCAGCCAGTACCGTAGACGCTTGATAGAGCGCGTTCAGAGCCTTCCGCATCGACTTCCCCCGGATGAGCAACTGAGAATATGAAACGCCGGATCAGGAGATCCGGCGTTTTCAACTTCGCTTTAGTTCTTGTAGGCTTCCAGAACAGCCGCGCCGGTCTCACCGGCCTGTTCCTGCCATTCGGCGGACATGGTCTCTCCGATCACGGCAAGATCTTCGATCAGCTGCTTGCTCGGCTGGACAACGGTGATGCCATTGTCGACCAGCATCTTGGTCTTGGTCGTGGTTTCAACCTTGGAAGCTTCCCAGCCGCGCTTTTCGGCGATTTCCGCGGACTCGAGCACAGCGGCCTGTTCAGCCTCGCTCAGGCTGTCGAAGGCGCCCTTGTTTACAATGACCATGTTCTTTGGCAGCCAGGCCTGGGTATCATGATAGTGGGTCAGGAAATCCCAGGCCTTGGAGTTGGCGCCGGTGGACGGCGACGTGATCATGGCCTCGACGCGGCCGGTCGAGAAAGCGGTCGGAATGTCCGGCACCTCAACCTGGGTCGGAACGGCTCCGGCAAGTTGCGCGAGACGCTCCGTTGCCGCGTTGTAGGCGCGGAACTTCAGTCCCTTCAGGTCGCTACCCTGGGTGACCTCTTTCTTTGCATAAACACCCTGAGGTGGCCACGGAACCGTGTAAAGCAGTTGCAGTCCCTGTGCGGCAAGCTTTTCTTCCAGGGCCGGTTTGGAGGCCTGGTAGAGCTTCCAGGACTTGTCATAGGACGGCGCCAGGAACGGCACGGAATCGACTCCGAACACGGCATCTTCGTTGGACAGGCGCGAAACCAGCACTTCACCGATCGGCGCAAGCCCCTTGCGCACGGCATTCTTGATTTCCGGATGCTTGAAAAGCGAGCCGGCGGAATGGATCTGAATGGTCAGGGAGCCGTCGGTCTTGTCCGTCACATCCTTGGCGAAGGCGGCAATGTTCTGGGTGTGAAAGTTGCTGTCGCCGTAAGGCGTCGGCATGTCCCACTTGGTTTCGGCGGCAGCGGCAGCCACACCTGCCAGTCCAAGGGCAGTGGCGGCGGCCAGACGGAGTCCGGCCCGGTTCAGGAAACGTGATTGCAGCATGATATTCTCCTCTAGGAAACGGGCGTTGCCCATCGGGATGCTGGTCCGTGTGTCTTCTGTGAACACCAGGCGGAGCACATCCACCTGAAGAATAGACTCGTATCCTGAAAACATCAACAATTTATCGATAAATTGCGAACAAGCCTGTCACCAGAACCTGCTTTCCTCTCCCTGTCGAATTGGCTAGCGTTCGCGCACCAAATCGGAGGAACAATCTTGGGGCTGAAAATCGCCGCACGTCTTCTTACCCACAGGTACCTGAACCTTCTGCTTCTGGCGACCATTGTCGGCGTGGCGGCGCTTGCCCGGCTTCCCGGGCTCAACCGAACCAGCCTCTGGTACGACGAAGCCGTCAGTTGGAGCCAATCGCGCGGATCCCTGACAGAGCTTCTGTCATCGGTCGCATCCGACAACTACCCGCCCCTTCACAACATCGTCCTCTGGCTCACCATGCCGGTGCTTGGCGACAGCGAGACGGCTCTCCGGCTGCCGTCGGCTCTGTTCGGGCTTCTCGCGGTCGTTCTGATGTACCTGCTCGGCAGATTTGTCTGTGACAGGTGGACGGGTTTGCTGGCAGCGGCGCTGCTCGCCGTTTCCCCCTTTCACATATGGTATTCGACCGAAGCACGCATGTATGCGCTTCTGGCGGCGACCGGCCTTGCGTTTCTGCTGGCGACCCTGACAGTGCTGCGCAAGCCCGGTGTGGCCGCGCTGCTGGCGCTCGCCGTCTCGGGAACCGCCTTCCTTTACACCCATATCTACGCCCTGCCGGGCTTCGCATCGGTCGGTCTCGTCTGCACCGCCTTCGCGTTCCGCGACCTGATCCGGCGGGAACCGATCAAAACCTCCGGCGCGATCCTCGCCTGTGCCGCGATGACCGCAAGCACCCTTGCCTTTCTTCCATGGCTGCTCATCCTGACAAGCCGGGCGCGGTCCGTCGCGCAGGAAGGCTTCTGGATTGCCTATCCCGACCTGCCGTTCCTGAAGACCATGGTGTTCAACATCTCCGGATCGCTTTCCTTCTTCAGCCTGCTCGCCGGTCTGGCATTGACCGGGCTTGTTGCCGGACTGGTCGTGACCCGCAAGCCTGCTCGCACCGGGAGCCACCGGCAAGATCTTGTCTGCACCGCCTACACGGCGGGGCCGCCGGTGCTGGCCTATCTTTATTCCGTGCTGGTTCAGCCGATCCTGTTCGACCGGTATCTGATTGCGGCCTGGCCCGGCCTGCTTCTGCTGGCCGCCATGGCGGCCCGGCGCCTGCTGCCGCATATCGCGCCATTGGCGCTTCTCGCGGCGGCCCTGATCCTGACATTTCCGGAACTCAGGTTCACGCTCCGGGAAAAGGTCAGGCCCGAGTGGCGCCTGATCGTCCAGGACTATCTGGAGCGCCGCCATCCCGAAGACCGCCTGGTCCTCTACAGGGGGTTTGCCGCACCGGCCCTTGCCTATTACCTGCGCGAACCCGAAGCATTCGCTCCAGCATCCGACCGGAACACGCTCGCACATCAGGGCACGGCCGGAGCCCGCTGGCTGTTGATCGTTCACAGCAACGAACACGAGACGGCGGAGGCCAGGGCGGCGTTTGGCATCGGTCCACCCGCCCCCGTTGCACGGCGTTTTGGCTGGGGAGCCAGCGGCCTGTCGCTCTTTGAAAAAAGCGTGTCCGACTAAGTGTGATTTCCCCACTCTTTCATGAACGGAATTTCTCTCGCCACACGGCTTTTTCAACCGGAAGAAAGTCAGGGAAAGACGTTTGCGATTTTTTTCATCGACAATTTATCGATAAAATGTAAATGTGCGATCACAAACCGGAAATGCGAACTACCGGCGATGAGCCCTGCACACAGGGCGAGCCGGCGGAAACAGGGGGAAGATTATGACTGGCAGATGGGATTTCTGGATCGATCGCGGCGGCACCTTCACGGATATCGTGGGACGCGCACCAGATGGGACCCTTCATCCTCACAAGGTCCTTTCCGAAAATCCCGAAGCTTATCGGGATGCCGCCATTCAGGGCATTCGCGATCTTCTGGGCATCGACAAAAACGCGCCGATTCCCTCCGGCAAGGTCGCAGCCGTGAAGATGGGCACGACCGTCGCCACCAACGCGCTGCTGGAACGCAAGGGCGAACGGACGGCATTGTTCATCACCAGAGGTTTCCGTGACGCCCTTGAAATCGGCTACCAGGCACGGCCGCACATTTTCGCCAAGGAAATCATCAAACCGGAACTGCTCTACGAAAGCGTGCACGAAATTACCGAACGTGTCAGAGCGGACGGGACGATGGAAACAGCGCTGGATGAAGATCAGGCCCGGCGCGAGATGCAGGCGGCCTGGCAGGATGGCATCCGGTCGATCGCTATCGTGCTGATGCACGCCTATGCCTATCCGGCCCATGAGCAGGCCCTCAGGAAAATCGCCGAAGACATCGGCTTCCCCCAGGTGTCGGTCTCCCACGAGGTTTCACCGCTGATGAAGCTGGTGGGACGCGGCGACACCACGGTAGTGGATGCCTATCTCTCCCCGATCCTGCGCCGTTACGTGGACCAGGTCCGCGAGGAACTCGGCAGCGGGCCTCGGCTCATGTTCATGCAGTCCTCCGGTGGCCTGACCGCTGCCGACCTGTTCCAGGGCAAGGACGCGATCCTGTCAGGCCCTGCCGGCGGCGTCGTGGGCGCGGTCGAGACCTCCCGAATGGCCGGGTACGACAAGATCATAGGCTTCGACATGGGCGGCACGTCCACCGATGTCTGCCACTATGACGGCGACTATGAGCGCGCCTTTGAAACAGAAGTCGCTGGTGTGCGCATGCGCGCGCCGATGATGATGATCCATACCGTGGCCGCGGGCGGCGGTTCGATCCTGCACTACGCGGATGGCCGCTTTCAGGTCGGCCCTGATTCTGCCGGCGCCAATCCGGGCCCGGCCTGTTACCGGCGCGGCGGGCCGTTGACGGTCACCGACGCCAACCTGATGACAGGCAAACTGTCGCCCGCCTTTTTCCCCAAGATCTTCGGACCCAACCGGGACCAGCCGCTCGACGAAGAGGTTGTCGGCAGCAAATTTGCGGAACTGGCGGACAGGATCGGCGACGGCCGCTCGCCGGCCGAGGTCGCCGACGGTTTCCTCAAGATCGCCGTCGAGAACATGGCCAACGCGATCAAGAAGATTTCCGTCCAGCGCGGTTATGATGTCACCGAATACGCGCTGACCTGTTTCGGCGGCGCGGGTGGCCAGACCGGTTGCCGTGTCGCGGACAGTCTCGGAATGAAGACCGTGATCCTGCATCCGTTCTCCGGCATTCTGTCGGCCTACGGAATGGGCCTTGCCGATATCAGGGCCAACCGTCAGCAGGCCGTGGTCAGGACACTGAACGAAGACCTGCTGCCGGAACTCGACGCCCTGCGGACCCAGCTTGCCGGCCAGACAGAAGCCGAACTCGATCAGCAGGCCATTCCGGCCGATGCCCGAAAGACAACGGCAACGGCACATCTGCGCTATGACGGCACCGACACACCGCTTCCCGTGCCGCTCGGCGGCGTTGCGCAAATGCGCGCCGCCTTCGAGCGCGCGCACCATAATCAGTTCGGCTTCGCCTACGAGAACAAGCCCGTTGTTGTCGAAGCGCTTGAGGTTGAAACGGCAGGCGGCGGTGCCGGCCTTGTCGAGCCCGACTTCAGCCTTTCCTCCGATGTCGCAGCGCAAGCCTCAACGATGCCTGTTTATTCCGAGGGCGCCTGGCACGAAGCCGGCATATTCAAACGCGATGTGCTCAGGCCGGGCATGAAGGTGGCCGGACCGGCCGTGATCGTCGAACCCCATGCGACCATCGCGGTGGAAAACGGCTGGCACGCGGAAATCAATGCCAAGGACCACGTCATCCTGAAGCGGGTCGTCCCGCTGAAACGGTCCGAGGCAATCGGCACAAAGGCCGATCCGGTCATGCTGGAAGTGTTCAACAACCTGTTCATGTCCATCGCCGAACAGATGGGTGTAACGCTCCAGAACACGGCCTACTCGGTCAACATCAAGGAGAGGCTGGACTTCTCCTGCGCCGTATTCGACGCCGACGGTGCCCTGGTGGCCAACGCCCCGCATATGCCCGTGCATCTTGGTTCCATGGACCGGTCGGTCGAAACCGTCATCAAGCTCAACAAGGGAAAGATCAGACCGGGCGACGTGTTTGCCCTGAACGCTCCCTATAACGGTGGAACCCATCTGCCAGACATCACGGTTGTGTCGCCGGTGTTCGATGACGAGGGCGGGAAAATCCTGTTCTGGGCGGCGTCACGCGGCCATCATGCCGATGTCGGCGGCTCTGCGCCCGGTTCCATGACCCCGAGAGCTACAAATGTCGACGAGGAAGGTGTTCTCTTCGATAATTTCAAGATTGTCGACCAGGGCCATTTCCGTGAAGCCGATCTTGTTGAGCTTCTCACCGATCACGCCTTTCCTGCCAGAAATCCGCACCAGAATGTCGCAGACCTGTCGGCCCAGATCGCGGCCAATGAAAAGGGCATTCAGGAACTCCGGAAGATGGTGACCCATTTCGGCCTGGAAGTTGTCCAGGCCTATATGGGCCACGTCCAGGACAACGCGGAAGAAAGCGTGCGCCGGGTCATCGAGGCGCTGAAAGATTCCGAATACGAATATCCGACGGACCAGGGCGCCGTGATCAAGGTCAGGATCACCGTCGACAAGGAAAAGCGGGAAGCTACCGTCGATTTCACCGGCACCTCGGATGTGAAGCCCAACAACTTCAATGCTCCCGAGCCGGTGACCCGCGCCGCGATCCTCTATTGTTTCCGGGTGATGGTGGACGGCGACATTCCTATGAATGCCGGCTGCCTGAAGCCGATTCACATCATCATTCCCGACGGCTGCATGCTGCGGCCGACCTATCCGGCCGCCGTGGTGGCCGGAAACGTCGAAACATCGCAGCACGTCACCAACGCCGTCTTTGCCGCACTCGGCGCCATGGCAAACGCACAGGGAACGATGAACAATCTGACCTTCGGCAACGACACCTATCAGTACTACGAGACCATCTGTTCGGGATCTCCGGCAGGGCCGGGTTTCAACGGCACCGACGGGGTTCACACCCATATGACGAATTCCCGCCTGACCGACCCGGAAGTGCTGGAATTCCGCTTCCCGGTGCTTCTGGAGGATTTTCATATCCGCAAAGGGTCCGGTGGCAAAGGAAAATGGTCGGCGGGTGACGGCACAAGGCGGACATTGCGGTTCCTGGAAAAAATGGACTGCGCCATCCTTGCCTCGCACCGCACCGTGCCGCCCAAGGGTCTTGAAGGGGGCGAAGACGGCGAGCTTGGCCGTACGGAAGTCCGGCGACGGGACGGGACCGTCGAACAACTCGAAGGTTGCGACCAGACCATACTGGAAACCGGCGAAGCCGTAACGGTCATCACTCCGACACCCGGCGGATGGGGAAAGGCCTGACTGCCGTCAGGCAGCAATTGAAGAATCAAACGACAAACCGCGCCTCCGGGCGCGGTTTGATATACAGTATTTCGTTCCAAACGTCGCCACAACGGCATCTGTTCCCTTGCGTAAATCCGCAATCCTGCCGCTGAAAATTCTACCTAAAAGGATTTTTTTCTTCTTATTGGAAAGCATATTTACCAATTTTTCAACCAAGCACAACTTAAGATTGGCATTCCCGGATCCGATTTCAATCGAGGTTGCCCGAATGCATTTAACAAACCCGATTGCCAGCTCTGTATCTGGCAAAATTCTCGTACTCGTTGCGACGCTTTGCAGCGGTCTCGTGATTGTTGCTGCGGTCGCAATCTATCAGATGAACGCAATCGGGAAAGAACTCGCGAATATTGCTGAAAAGGACATCCCGCTCACTGAAGCCATCAGCCACGTAACCACTCATCAGCTGGAACAGGCAGTGCTTCTGGAGCGTATTGTGCGGATTGCCGGGGTTCACGCGAAAGATGAGACCACAGCGCTGCATTCCCTGAAAGCAACCGTGCAGAAACTGGAGATCCAGGTAGGCGAAGAAATCTTGAAAGCCGAGAAATTGGCCCAGTTCGCTCTCGACCATTCAACCACAGAAGCGGAGCGCAAGGAGTTTCTGCATGCCGTCGAGCAACTCAAACGTATCGAAGTCGAGTACGCCCAATACAAGGCCCATGTCGATGAGATATTGCATCTCATAGAAAAAAACGAACTCGTTGAAGCAGGAAACCTGCTCGCGCTGATGGAAGAGGAACAGGAGCGGCTTGATCAAGAACTCCTCGCGCTTCTGGAGGAGATCGAACGCTTTACACATGAAGCCGCTGTGGCTGCCGAAAACCACGAGAAACAGGCACTCCTGCAAATCATCTTCATCGCTTTAGCGACCTTCATTGTCTGTGGCGTCGGGTCCGTGCTTTTTGCCCGCTACATGATTTCCAGGCCTCTCGGACAGGTCTCCAACGGCCTGCTCGAACTCGCCCAGGGCAACACGCAGGTGGAGGTCGTCGTTCGGTCGAGGGATGAAATCGGCAAGGTTGCAGAAGCATTTGAGACGTTCCGCGTGAATACGATAGAAATGAAGCGGCTTCAGGAACAGGCGCGTGAGGAAGAGTTGCAGGCCGAGACAGATCGCAGAGAAACGCGCCTACGGCTGGCTGACGAATTGGAAAATTTGCTGATGTCGAGTTGCGACACCGTGACCGACGCCTTGAAGGAGTTGTCGGAAAGTACGGACCAGCTTGCAAGAAACAGCCAGGATACCGAAGAACGCGCCAACACGGTCGCCGCGGCCGCGCAGGAGGCAACCACGAGCGTTCAGTCCGTTGCTGCCGCTTCAGAGGAACTGGCAAGCTCCATTCAGGAAATAAGTCGCCAGATCATCCTGGCCAATACCTCGACAACCCAGACGTCGGAACAGGCGGAAACATCCTGCAACACCGTCGAAAGCCTGTCCGCCTCGGCCGACGAAATCAACGATGTCCTGAATCTCATCAGTGACATCGCCGCACAGACCAATCTTCTGGCCCTGAATGCCACGATCGAGGCAGCCAGGGCCGGCGAAGCGGGCAAGGGCTTTGCCGTCGTGGCCTCGGAGGTCAAGGCTCTCGCCAATCAGACCGGCCAGGCGACCGGCCAGATCGGATCGCAGCTGAGCGGCGTGCAATCCGGGGCCGCATCCTGTTCTCAGTCCATCATGACCGTCGTCAGATCCATGACCGATATCAGGGACCAGATTTCGGGCATCGCCTCGGCAATCGAGGAACAGAATGCTGTCACCTCGGAAATCGCGATGAATGTGAACCATGTGGCCAGTGGCAGTGAAGACATTTCCCTGAACATTTCCGAAGTCAACCGTGCAGCCCGGACCTCCGGCCAACAGGTAAGAGAGGTCGTAGGCAGAATACAGGAGGTCTCCAGCCATATCGGCACCATTCGGACAGGCCTGAACGACTTTCTCGGGCACCTGCGCGCTGCGTGACAGGCAGGCATGGAGGACTATTGCGGCAGAACCGGCTCATTCGTTTCGAGCTTGCAGAGCCAGAGCAACAAGCGTTGGCCGCAAGTCCTTGGGATCGTCCAGCGGCTCTGTGAACCAGAGCCGTTCAATCCGGTCTCCGGCAACAAGGTCCAGCCCTTCGGGATCGAGACACGCAAGGCGCCAGTTGGCATCCTCCGCCCCGCACAGCACTTCGGCATAGAGCTTTATCGCGTCCCGGTGGTCCTCGTTCATATGCGCCACGGCGCCCGTCTCGAACGCCGCCCAATGCTCCGGATCGTTCACGGGTGCCAGCAGGTCTTCCCGGGTCAGCTCGAATGCCTTGCCGAAACCGCCGTTCAGGCTGGCACGGAGAAGCTCCAGCCGGAAGAATGAAAAGTCACCGAAATCGACATAGAGCTCTGCCTTCGGGTGACGCGCCAGATATCGCGCGCGCAGCCGGTCATGGACCGGGCTTCCTCGTTCCACCTGCTCGGCGTTACAGAAAAGCGAGGTCCGGGGATGAGCCAGAGGGTCGCCCTTCCCGGGTTCGCCGACAAGCAGGGAACAGGCCGGGGTCTTGAGAATGGCGGCGGTGTGACCGGAAAGTGTACTCGTGAGAATGACCGGTGTTCCGTCAAGATCCGTTGCGACGGAGACCCGGCTGGCCAGCGGATGCCCGCTCCCGGCTTCGAGCGCGGCAAGAGCACCGAACCTTGCGGAGCGGATCAGCCCCTTGGCCAGAAGGCGGGCCTCGTCATCAGTCGAACGAATAACGGATTTGTTTTCTGTATTCACGTTGTTCCCTGTTCCTGGTCGAGATCACCGGCAGTCCGGCAACCGGTTTCCGGCAGCATAATACGCGCCCGAACCCGCACCGCAAATCTGAACATCAGATGAACGGACATCTCAGAACCGGTTCAGACCGTGCGTGTCAATCTCCCCCCATCAGCAACGGCGCCACTCACGAATGGCGCGCCTTCGAAGAGAGATTGACGATGAACAGCATGAGCAAACGCATTCTTGCCGCCGCATTGACAGGCGCGCTCCTCCTGCCGACAGTCGCCACTGCAGAAGCCGGACCGAGAAACGGCTGGCAGGATAATCGCGGCGGCCACAACAAGAATTATGGCTCCCATCGCAAACACAAGCATCACAAGGCCCAGCGGCCCAACAGGAATCATAAAGGCAATGGCAATGTTGGCGCTGCAGTTGCTGCCGGCGTCATCGGCCTTGCCGCGGGTGCCATCCTTCTTGGCGCGACCAGCCGGCCGAGCCACGCTGCCCCGCCGCCGGCAAACTATTATCCGCAGGCCCCCTACCCTGGCCGTGTCAGCGGCACCGTCGGTTACCAGCCGTGGAGCCCGGCCTGGTATCAGTATTGTTCGTCCAAGTTCCGTTCGTTCAATTCGTCCACCGGCACTTACACGACCTATGGCGGCGAACAGCGCTTCTGCCAGTAGACCGGGCACCAATCCGGCTGCGGGCCCCAATGGCCCCCATGAACTTGCGGCCGCAAGCAGCCTGCCAGCCCGACTGGTTACCTGCTTGCGGCCGCACATTCATTCGCGGCCTTCACGGCACGCTCAATCCGCCATCGTCTCGATCGACGCGAACCCCTCCGGGGCTTCTCCGGCCTCAAACGGTGTGCTGACCTCGATCACCTTCTCCGGGTAGAAACCGTTGAACCGCGTGCGCAGCGACAGGCTGTAGGCACCGATATGTCCTATTTCGATCCAGTCACCGGTGTCGACGGTCTCCGGCAACCAGAACGGACGGGACAGGATGTCAACGCTGTCGCAGGTCGCTCCGCAGACCTTGAAGGGGACAATCTTGTCGGCCTGCCCGGAACGGGTCCTTCTGGCGGGGTCCGGAATGAACCGCGCCGGCAAGGTGATCTTGCCGGTCCAGCTGTCCGACAAGGAGGCCCAGATACCGTCGTTGATGTAGAGCCGGCGGCCCTTTTTCAGCAGGACACGCACGATCAGCGAAATCGATCGCGCCACAATCACCCGGCCGGGCTCCGCCACCAGCGGCATGTCATCAAACTGCCAGTCGGCGATATCCGTCTTGACCTGGCCCATGAGATCCTCGAGCGATGGCATTTCCCGAACCTTGCGCCGCGGATCATGGCCATAAACCGCGGGAAATCCGCCGCCCACGTCCAGTTCGACGATTGGCACACCTGCCCGCGATCTTATCCAGTCCGCGGATGCCAGGGCGCGTTCGTAGGTTTCCGGATCCTCGATCTGGCTGCCGACATGGAAACACAATCCGCATTTGAAGCCGATCCGGTGGATGCGCTTGAGCAGTTCGACCGCATGTCCCGGCGCCGCCCCGAATTTTTTGGAGAGTTCATAGGCCGCGTGCCCCTTCGTGGCAATGCGCACGAACAGGCTGATCCTGCCTGGATCGATATCCAGGGCGCGAACGATCCTCAGAATTTTGGCGACTTCGTCCTCATGGTCCAGCGAAAGCGTCCGGATGCCGTATTCCTCGAGCGCAAGCCGAATATCGGACTGCGCCTTGATCGGATGCATGTAAAGCATTTCCGCCTTGGGCGCGGCCTTGCGCACAGCGGCGAATTCGGCCGGCGACGCGACGTCGAAACAGTCGATCCCCGCCTTGGCAAGGGCTTTCAGGACAAAGGGCTCGCCGTTCGTTTTTACCGCGTAAGCGGTTTTGCCGGGAAAGAGGCTTTGAAACTGCTGTGCATCCTGCTGCAACACCTTGGGCCGGAAGCAGTAGACAGGCTGATCGGGTCGCAATTCGAGGGCGGCTTCAACAGCGGTTTCATAGCGTTCCATGGGCGGTTCCGGCGTGGGTTGTCAGCACCTCAAGGGAACAATGTTCTGGCTGTATTGCAACACGGGAATGACCTATTGACAGATAATGTAGGTGCAATCGCGGCCATGACAGCCGATATCCAGATGGAAATGGGACTTGTGGTTCGGATCGGCTTCGGGGCCGAGCACAGTAGTGAACCGCTCGCAGGCGGCCGTGTGAATACGCTTGAGAAATCGTCCTTTCGCACCTTGACGACCCCAGTCCTCATCAATTGAAATCCTGGATCCGTCCTGGAATTCGAAGCCGGAAATGTCGATGGCCTTGCCAAGCGCGTGCTCCGACAACTTGCCGTCTGGCTGATTGTTGCGCCTGCGACACTGGTAACCCGGTCCGCTTCCAACGCGAACGGGTTGCGTCCCCAGAAGGCTGTCGGCGGCGGGCAGGACATCAAGAAGAAGCCAATCCGCGACCACTTTCGAAAAGTCGCAGGAAAGCAGCACCGGACCGGGAAAGACAACTTCAACGCTCCCTTGCCGCACACCAATCATCCCGACGGGTTCGGCGATCCCGCATCCCTTGTCCTCGTCCTGGGCCGGGCTGTTAGCACGGTCACCGGAAAACGGTTCCCTGTCTTCGAAAAGAGCGCCTGGAATGACGCATGAGCCGCGAGCCTGTGAATTTTTGGGCTGAGGACCGGCGCGGTCTTGGTGTTCCGGCTCCGGCTCCGACCTCGGCTTGGTACGCGGGATATCGATCCCTTCGACAAAGGGCGTCTGACCGACGCTGCCGAGCGGCTTCATTTCCGGCACCGGCGCTGCGCTACCCGCCTGCGGTATCAACCAGATGAGACCGGCAAGGGCACCCACAATTCTCCATGATGTCTTCCGCATCGGCTTCCGTTCATCCTCTTGAACTGCCCGGCTCTTGAACTGCCTGGTCATGATTGAAGATTCGAAAGCGCAGGTCTATGGTCGACGATCACTTTTGAAGGACGGTCCCCGTGACATTTGAACTCTATGCGGCTTATGTCGTCGCAACTCTTGTCGTGCTCGCCATCCCCGGACCGACGATCATGCTTGTCGTCAGCTATGCCCTCACCCAGGGCCGCAGATCCGCTTTCGCCACTGTCATGGGCGTTGGACTTGGCGATGCGACGGCCGCAATCGCCTCCCTCATGGGGCTGGGTGCCATTCTGGCCACATCTGCGGCCGCATTCAGCCTGCTGAAATGGGTCGGAGCGGCCTATCTGGTCTGGCTCGGCAACAAGATGTGGCGCAGTCGCCCCGAGGCACTCGGCGCTCATCAGGTCGCTCGGGTCCCGGCCAGAAAGATCTTCTGGCACGCCTACATCGTCACCGCGTTGAACCCGAAGGGCATCATCTTCTTCATGGCCTTTCTGCCGCATTTCATCGCGCCGCAAGCCGCGGTCCTGCCCCAGTTGACATTGCTGGGGACGACCTTTGTGGTGCTCGGTGTTTTGAATGCCGCGGTGTACGCCTTGGCGGCCGCCTTCCTCGGCAGAAAGCTGACAAGCCCGTCGCTTCTGCGCCTGGTCAACAAGGTCGGCGGCGCCTTCCTGGTGTCCGCTGCCGCCATGACGGCAACCCTGCAGAAAAGCAGCGGCTAGGGCGGTTTCGAAGACAGGTCAGCGACTGGAGGCGAAGGGAATGTTCTTCTTTACCGGCGCCTCGCCGGCACCGTCCTTTTCAGAACTTGTGCCGAATGAACCGGTTGTCTGCTTGAGGGTTTCCAGAGAACGTTTGGCCCCCGCTTCGCTCAGCGCTGCATAACGTTGGATCGCAGCGTTGAGTTCGAGCCCGCCCATGCCCAGGCGGCGCGCCCGCATGGTCAGAATGTCCTTGTAGGCTTCCGCGGAAACGCCGTTGGCCTTGCACAGGATGATCAGGGGTTTGTCGCTGGCGGTAAAGAGCAACTGGGAGACAGCTGCCGGTGGCAGATCGCTCAGCTTGGCGAGTAGTATGCCCAGTTCCGCCGTCTGGTCGGCCCGTGCGAACTGGGAAACGACATCGTCGATTTTGATCTTCTTGGCGACCACATCCTTGATCAGGGCATTGGACTTTTCGCGGGCATCTTCAAGCTTGTGCGTCCTCGCGGCAACTTCGGTCGCAGCGCGCCCCGCCAGCAGGTGGACAAGGGAGTTGTCCGCGCCCAGCGCACTGATGCGTTCCTTCAGTTCTTCGGTCAGAAGTGGCAGCAGCGCCTGAGCGGCATCTTCGGGCAGGTCCGCGCGGTTGGCCAGCGCGGCCTGGATGGTTTCATCGGAGCGTGCCTTTTCAACCAGTTGCAAAAAGGAGGCATCGGCAAATCGAGCGCCCTTGTTCTCCGCGACTTTGCTCAGCAACGCGGCATCGCCCCGATCCACAAGGACCGTCGTCACCTCCGCGGAAACGGATTCGCGGCAGGCGATCGCGCCCAGATGCTCCATTGACGCGGACGTTGCGATCTTGACCAGGTCTTCGGATGTCAGAACCGGCGAGTTTTCAAGGACGGGCTGCGCGACGGAAATTTCATCCTGCGCAAGTTTCACCATCAGCTCACGGGGCGCTTCCTCGACGTGGCACACTCTCTTCGAAAGAATGACGCGGGTTTCCTCTTCCAGCTGGCCCAGAACCTTGAGAACAATGTCACCGAAAAGAAGGCTTATCTGTTCGTCCCGTTCTTTGCCGGAGCTGACAAAAAGATCGGTCAGCATGCCCACGAAGCTTTTGCGGCCTGTCGCGCTGCTGTCTCTGGCTAGGTCTGTCAGTTTCGCAAGATTAACCATTGTTACTCCAACGCATTGATCGCGCTACGTCGGAGCCTACCATCCCCCCCTTAACAGTAGCCTACCGGGCCAGCCGGGCTCCTGCTTCGAGGGCGTGTTTGACCATCTCGACGCGGTCCCGGTCATCGTTGTTTCGGGTTTTCATTAGCCGGGGCGAAGTTAGCCGGAGAAAAATTGTCGCATGCGTCACCCGGACGGTCTCGTTTATGATCAATATCTTAATTAACAAATCTCAAAGCGGCACAACCGGAAACTGCACTGCGACATTGCAATGCAGCATATTTTTCGCTTCTTTTCCCGCCGACGCTGCCCTAACATTCCTCGGTCAGACAGAGGTAATCGGGAGCGGACATATGACCCTTGTACGGAACCTGAATGTGATTGCCTTTCTTGCAGCTTTCGCTTTTTTGGCTGCAATCGTGGTTGGTTTCATCTGAGCCAACAGGCAGAACGGAATAAAATCGGCCCCTGCACGGGCAATGCAGGCAAAAATTTCAATAAAGAGAATACATAAAAAAATCGGGCCAGCCGCACCAGAAGGTGCTGGCCGGCAGCGATGCCTTGCAGAGAGCGCGTCGAAGACCCGCAGAAACTCATCCGGCTGAGTGGGAATACCGTCGCGCATCGCTCTTGTACTATGCCTTCGCCGCACCTTTGAAATACAACCCTTGGATGCGCTTCCTGATTCCGGGCTCTTTCGCGCGGCTCAGAGACTGACAAACACGGGCACGAGCAACGACCTGACCACCACGGCTACTCTGATGACCGGCATGTATTCCATCCCGGTCATTGAACTGGTCGGGAAATCCGGAATCAGGCCGCAATCTGCAGCGTTTCGGCCAGCGCCGCGTCCCGTTTGGACGGATCCAGCATCAACTGGTCAGCAGCCACGATCTTGACATCTGTAATGCCCATGAAACCGAGCACATGTCCGAGATAGGTCGTCGCGAAATCAATCTCGGAGCCGACCTTGGTCCCTCCGGACGCAACAATCACGTAGGCCTTCTTGCCCTGAAGCAACCCGACGGGACCATTTTCCGTATACTGAAAGGTTTCCCTCGCACGTGCGACCAGATCTATCCAGGCCTTCAACGCAGCGGGAACCGAAAAATTGTAGATCGGCATGCCGATGACGATCGTGTCGGCGGCCTTCAGTTCCCTTACCAGCGTGTCTGACAGCGCCAGTTTCAAGCGTTGGTCCGCGCTCCGTTCAGCCGGGGCCGTGAATGTCGCGCCGACCCAGTCTTCATCCAGGAACGGCAGGCCCTGCGAAACGTCCCTGCTGATGACCTTGGCTTCCGGCGTCTTGCTCAGCAGACCCGTCACCAGCGCGTCCGACAGGTCACGCGTCACCGAACCGGACTTGCGCGCCGAAGCATTGACCTGAAGGATCGTATTCTCTGGATTGCTCATGATTTGCTCCAATCACTGACCGCCGAATGTCGGCATGTTGTTCGTGATCCAGAGGTAATCAGCAGTCGGAGAGCCTTCTAGGCATGAAATACTGAACAGTGTGTCAAGCCACTCGAGAGCCGCCAACAGGCTTCGACACGGCCTTTGCCGGTGGCGGCGGCACGGGCCCCTGGTCAGCCGCCCCACTTGACACTTGAAAAGAGCTTGTAAAGACCGGCCAGCGCCAACGCCCCGACGACCGTGTTGATGATCTTTCCCTTGACGCTGGAAGTTCCCTTGCGCAGATCCCGCAGGAAATGCATGTCCTTTTGGGCTTCCAGAGGCTGCTCGAGATCGATGCCGAGCGCACGCAACACCTCCTGAGCGACTTCCCGGCCACCTTCCCTGCCGCTGTTTCGGGCCAGTTTGTGCAGTTCCTGTTCAGTCACTTCGCCTCCCTCCATATCCGTTTTTGACATCGTCGTACCACGCACCGCACCGATGCAGCTTCGCATTGGCGCGGCCCAGCGCCTGGTCGGTCCGCAACAGGGCCACGTCCAGCGGCTCCCCGATCCTGACACCTGACCTTTCTCTCTTCCGGCAGTCGCCCGGATACGCCGGCAGAAGTCTGGAAGCTTCCAGCCGGCCCGTTTGCAAGGCGGAACGGCTGAGCCGGTCGTCAGCGGTCGCGCAAGCGCTCAACAAGGCCAGGGTGGACAACGCAAGTGTCCTCGACAGCAGAAACATAATGCTCCAATTCCTCAATTGCGGCGTCGGCCTGCGCCGTGGCCTTGTCGATTTCGGTTTGCAGGTGCTCTCGCGCTCTGTCCGACACGGATTTCCGGCGCTTGGTTTCGACGAGCTGCGCCCGCGCGGCCATCAGTTCGTTTTTTGCGACATATTCCGCCACCGCCCTGCGCACCGCGCTTGTTCGATCAATCGTGTGCCAGAGGAAAAAGCTTCCCAGAACGGCGGTGACGGCAAGGAGCGCACATGCGGTGCGGCTCTGCAGGATCAGTCCGATCATCGCAGGCCCTCCAGACAGAGCCTGTGCTCCGCTGTGCGCCGGTTGACCAGGCCGCGCAGTGTCCGCCCGCCGGCCTTCCTGAACCAGGTTGCCGCGTCGCACGCGCCCTTGAGATCCCCGCGATTGAGCCGTTTGCGCGCGGTTGACCGGCAGAAGGCGCCAACCCCGATATTGTATGTCAGGCTGACAAAGGCCACGTAGCTCTTTGCCGGTATGCGATCGGGCCGCTTCAAACAGCCACGCAGGCCGGCTTCGTGGCGCTTGAGCGAAGCAAGCAGCATGCGATCGCATTCGGCCCTGGAGTGCGTGTCCCCAAGCTGCACACCCAGGGTTTCGCCGTAGCAGACGGTCGGCACGCCGACCACATCCCGGTACGCTGTCAGACGAAGCCCTTCCCAGCTCCCCACAAGCGCGATTGCGGCCGCCGCCACCGCCCCGGCAAGGCAGGTCCTACGTTTCATCATCGAAATCCTTTTGAGCGAGAAAACGGGCCACGAAGGCGCCTGAGGTGGCCAGGGCGGAAAACAGCGCCAGATGCCCGGGTTCCAGAAAACCTCCGAGCCACGGAGAAACGGCCTCCACACCGGACAGGAACGCCGCAAGCAGCATCAGCCGCACGCTCCAGGCCCTGCCCAGGACCTGGCGCCAGTCAGTAATGAATTTCATGAAAAATGCTCCCGAGACAAACCGCCCGGTGGGCGGTTCCAGACTGCTGACAAACCCTCAGCCCGTCATTCCGGACAAGTGCAGCAAGGCTGCACGCCGATCCGGAACCCAGCGCGCAAGCGCGAGCGTTAGCGAGCACGGAATCGAGGTAATCGATTGTGATTCTAGAAAATGAGAGCGCACCTTTGGCGCGCAATGCATCTGGTTTGCTGATCTGGCATGCAGCTGCGCTGCAGACTTTCCTGATTGACCCGGGCGGGTTGTCAGCAATCTGAAACCGCCTGGTGGGCGATTCCGCTTTGCAATCTGGTTTTCAATTCGCCATCCGGGACGCGGCGTAAAAAGACACCGGCCCCGGGGCAGTAACTGGCCTTCGGAAATACGCCCGCGATGGTATAAGCACACGGTTCCCTGAACCCGGATCGCTCTTGGCTTGGCCGGAAGAACGACAAGGAAACCACCGTCCCGTCTGGAATTGGGGATCACCGCGTGCGGTTCGCTTTGAACCGAATGATTGAAAATCGTCTGCCGAAAAAGCCTACGGCTTTATCAGCACTCCAGACCCGGTGGGCATGGTCAATATCGAGCAGCCCTTTTTAGACGCGAACTCATTCCACATCTCGTACTGCTCTTCATTTGATTGAAATGCATAATCATCGATAAGAACAATCGCGGATTTCGAAAGCTTGTCCCAAAGCTCTTCAATAACTTCTTTTTCGTACTTCGCGTGATTAAGGTCGACTGAAAGATACGCAATCTTGTCCAGGGGAGCGAGCGCAAGCGTCCCCGGGAGCGCTCCCTGAATCAGCTTCGCATTGGGGAATGGCGAGAAATTTCTTTTGGCTAATTCAAAACACTCAAAATAGATCTTGTTTTGCTTTCTGACTAATTCGCCACCGTCATCAGGAATGCCATCAAAGGTATCGAATAGAAAGAAACTTTTGGAAATTTGATCGAATTTAAGGGTATGACAAATAGTAAGAGAAAGTAGACCAAGGAATACTCCACACTCTACAAAGTCTCCTTCGAGGGTCAAACCATGTTTTGCCGCCCAAACTGCTGTATGAGCCCTCCAACGAACGTCTTTGTAACGTCCACCCCAAGCGGGCCGGTTCCCTTCAACAGCTTTTTCCCAAGCTTTGGCAAAATCTTCATCCGCCATAAATGAGAGATTTTTTTTACGGACACCAATATTATCGCCAATGTAGTCGAAATTCTCATCGACTGTAGCTTTAAACTGCCTTCTGATCGCCCGACCAATACCGAATGCCATAAAACCTCTCACTATTGGAAGTAGTGGGTTGCGAGATTTCACCCTAAAGCAAAACATGGAAATTTTTTACAAGTGTTTTTGTTCACTTCATTCACGAACAGAAATTCGCTAAAATAAAGGTATTCGTTGTCAGCGCAATTGAAATTCAAAATTGATCTCACAAAATATATGATAGTGTCTTAGTTTAAGATTTTTACTCAGACATACGCGGGCAATACAACGCTCCGAACCGATTGACGTACCCGTAGTGAATTGATCATCATCAATATCAAAGATTGCTTATCCCGTTCGCTCAGGGACATACAACATATAGCAATGGAGCATTGGCTTGGCTCTCCGGTGCCAATCGCAGGAGAACAGATTCTTCTCCGATCTGGACCTGTCGCTATTTTGTGCCGCCCCAAGTGCTCGTTTAGGCCACCTTTCGTTCGAAAGCGACCGGGCTTTTCCA